>JAEPLP010000001.1:0-1200000 GCA_017644375.1 Prochlorococcus marinus CUG1435 | reverse complement strand
TCATCTTTAGATTATGAACTAAAAGATAGTTTCATAAGTGGTTTTCTAAGATCAGAAATAAATCCTTGCCAATTTATTTTTTCTTTTTCAAAAGCTTTTTCAACAATTATTTCAGAATTTTTCTTTATAAAATCCAAATCAGGTTCTTCCACTCCTTTTGTTATTGCCATAAAATCAGCCAAAGAACTTGATACTACTCTTGTTAAATAAGCAGCACTAACAGCCTGAAATGTTCCCGAAACAAGCCAATTTGGTCCATGTAATTTTGTAATACCAATTAGAGTCTGCCCACTCCATTCAATAACTCCCTGAGCAATTGCAGTCTTTAAAATCTCTTTAGATACTTTATCTAAAATTTCAGGAGACCAATTACATCCCCATATAGACTTAATTTCTTTAATCATTAATGAATTTAGTACTGTCATTGCCATAACATCAATCGATGGGATAGGAGATAAGAAAACAGTCGTCGCAACAAGAATTTGATTTTTTCTCTGTATACTTTTTAACTGCATTCTTCTTATCACTTCAATTTCAGATTGCCAGGCAACATGAAGTTCTTTCAAGAGTCTCTTTTTTGTATTTTCAATATTTTTAGATGAACTTATGAAAAACTTCCTTAACGAAAAAGGAATATTTGTTATTTCATTCTTTTTCGCATCAAAAGTAATGATTTTATTTATAAAATTAATTGAAATTTGGGACTTTAGGTCTTCTATCTGATTTTTGGATTCTATTTCGTTTGAAATTAAAGCCACCAACCAGATTGGCATATTTTTTGGGAACTTTTCTAGCCACAAAAAATCATTTGCCGACAAAGGCAAGGTTATAAAATACAAAATTGCATCACTCTTTAAAGCTTCTTCTGGAATAACTTGAGATGAATTGTATTTAGGCAGTTTTTCGAATAAATCAAAGTCAAACTTATCTGCTTTAAAATGACTTTTCAAAACAGAATGACAACTTTGATAATCTTTTTGTCCAATACAACTTATTTTTTCTTTTTCACATCTATTAAGAATCGATTCAAGTATCTTTTGTCTTTTAAAATTCTGTTTTTCTAATTCATTTTTTTCTTCAAGTTCTTCAAAAAAATTTAAATCTTCATTACATAGATTTATCCAACCATCTAAATTATTTGGCTCATTAAATTTAGGCTTATCATTCTTCAAGTAAAAATATCCGCCCAAACACAACGCAAAAAATCCTATTGAGCCGCCTGCAAAATGAATTAGGTCACTGACAAACCATTCCCCAAAACCTAATAATAATAAAATAAAAAAAAGATTTTTTTTTGGAAACCTTACAAAATCCTTTAAAAGGTTGCCTTTACTGATATCAAACACAATACTTTTTTTTTCTACTTTTATTTTAATGCAAGTTGTGAATGAGAAAAGCAAAATTTCATAAGTCTTTAATCAAAAGATAAGAAATTAGGCTTTTAAAAAGACTTGTTGCATAACAAGATGCTAAGTTAATAGACTATTTAAATAACACTAGAAACATTAAGATGTCGAATTCAAATTTCAGCAATAATCCTGAACAAGAAAGTTACAGAGGTCGTTCTAACAATGAAAGATCTAATTTCAGAAATAGATCGGGCGGCAGAAGAGATGGAGGAGGATTCCGCATAAGATTAAGTGATAACGAAATGAAAGCTGTTAAATCAATACAAGAGACCTTTCAATTAAGATCTACCGTTGCAGTTCTAGGTTTCTCTGTCAGAACACTTAGCGAAATGATCAAAGACGAAAAATTGATTAAATCAATCACAGAATATGCAAAAAATAATAAAAACTCTTCTCCGAATAGAGAATCACAAAACCTTTATGAAGAAAAGGCAAAAACAGTCCCTGACCCTTTTGCAAGACCTGTAAAAAGTACATCAACTGAAGAGATCCAATCTAACGAAGTAGAAGAGGATGGCAAATAAAAAAAGAATTCTTTCGGGAGTTCAACCAACTGGTGATTTACATATTGGGAATTGGCTTGGGGCCATAAATAATTGGGTTACGCTTCAAGAGCAATATGAAACATTTCTATGTGTAGTTGATTTGCACGCAATCACAGCTTCATATAATCCTAAAGAATTATCTCAGAACACTATCTCTACTGCAGCTTTGTACGTCGCTTGTGGCATAGATCCCAATATATGCTCAATTTTTGTCCAAAGTCAGATTTCTGCACATTCAGAACTTTGTTGGATATTAAATTGCATGACCCCAATAAATTGGATGGAAAGAATGATTCAATTCAAAGAAAAATCCATCCAACAGGGAAATAATGTATCCATTGGGTTATTTGACTATCCGATCCTGATGGCTGCAGATATTCTTCTATATGACGCTGACTTTGTACCAGTAGGTGAGGATCAAAAACAACATCTTGAACTTGCCAGAGATATTGCACAACAGAGAATTAATGCCAGATTTAGTAAGGATAAAAATATTTTAAAAATCCCTCAACCAATAATCATGAAGAATGGATCAAAAATAATGAGTTTAATTGATGGTTCAAAAAAGATGAGCAAAAGTGATCCTAATGAGGGCAGTCGTATTAACTTATTAGATGCTCCTGAAATAATCACAAAAAAAATAAAAAGAGCAAAAAGTGACAGTTCTATTGGAATAGAATTTAACAACCCTGAGAGACCAGAATCTAAAAATCTTTTGATGATTTATTCAATATTATCTGGCAAAGAAATTTCTCAATGTGAGAAGGAATTCTCAGAAACTGGATGGGGGACATTTAAAAAATTAATCACTGAACAACTTATTGAATCATTAGAACCTATTCAAAAAAAATATAAATTATTAATTAATGATCCCTATCAATTAAATAAAATCCTTGATGAAGGGAAGGAAAAAGCTGAGGATTTAGCTAATCAAACTTTAAAAAGAGTTAAATCAAAATTGGGATTCTTTGAAATGGAGAAATAAATTATGCCAATAATTACCTTGCCTGATGGTTCAAAAAAGGTTTTCGAAAAATCTGTAACAATTCTAGAAATTGCCCAGAGTATAGGCGCCGGATTAGCTAAAGCAACAATTGCTGGGAAAGTAAATGATGTTCTTCTTGATGCAACAATTCCTATAAATAAAGATTCCAAAGTTGTAATCATCACATCAAAAGATAAAGAAGGAATTGAAATAATAAGACATTCCTTCGCTCACCTGATTGGCCATGCAGTTAAACAAATTTACTCTGATATTAAAATGGCGATTGGGCCTGTAATTGAAGATGGTTTTTATTACGATATTTTCTCTGAATACAGATTTACTCCTGAAGATTTAATAAAAATCGAAAATAGAATTAATAAATTAATAAAAACAAACTATGACGTTGAAATTTTACAAGTTTCTAAAGAAGAGGCAATTAAAACTTTTAAAGAAAGAGATGAGACTTTTAAATTGAGAATAATTGAAGAAATTCCTGAAGAAGGTCTCATCAATTTATACAAGCACGAAGAATACATCGACATGTGTAGAGGGCCTCACGTTCCTAACACAAGACATTTGAGACACTTTAAATTACTTAAATTATCAGGTTCATATTGGAGAGGTAATAGCGAGAATGAATCATTACAGAGAATATATGGAACTGCATGGGCAAAAGAAAAAGAACTCAATGACTACTTAACAAGAATTGAAGAAGCGGAAAAAAGAGATCATAGAAAACTTGGTAAAAAACATTCACTATTTCATATACAAGAAGAATCTCCAGGAATGATTTTTTGGCATCCAAATGGATGGACAATATACAAAGTACTGGAAAAGTACATAAGAGAAATACTCGAAAAAAATGATTATTCAGAAATAAAAACCCCACAAGCTGTTGATAAATCTCTTTGGGAAAAATCCGGTCATTGGGAAAAATTTAGAGACGATATGTTCACTACTGCATCAGAAAATCGAACATATGCAATTAAACCAATGAATTGTCCATGCCATATTCAAGTATTTAATCAAGGTTTAAAAAGTTATAAAGATTTACCTATTCGTCTTGCCGAATTTGGTTCTTGTCACAGAAACGAGCCCTCTGGTGCACTACATGGCTTAATGAGAGTAAGAAACTTTACCCAAGATGATGCACACATATTCTGCACAGAAAAGCAAATTCAAGAAGAGGTATCTACTTTTATAGATCTTGTTTTCGAGGTTTATAAAACTTTTGGTTTTGATGAAATCATTATCAAATTATCAACTCGTCCTGAAAAAAGGGTAGGTAGTGAAGATATTTGGGATAAATCAGAAGAGGCTCTTACCAAAGCTCTCGATAATAAGAATCTAAAATGGGAATTACAACCTGGAGAAGGTGCTTTTTATGGTCCAAAAATAGAATTCTCGTTAAAGGATTGTCTTAATAGAGTTTGGCAATGCGGAACTATTCAGGTTGATTTCTCAATGCCTATTAGATTGGATGCAACTTATATAGATATTGATAATGAAAAAAGAAATCCAGTTATGCTGCATAGAGCGATTTTAGGCTCCTTTGAAAGATTTATAGGAATCTTAATTGAACAATATGAGGCAAAATTCCCAATTTGGCTTGCGCCTTATCAAATAATTCTATTAAGCATTACTGATAGAAATATTGAAAAATGTTTAAGGTTTAATGAATTAATAAATAATAATGGTTACCGATCAAAAGTTGATATTAGAAATGAAAAAATAGGATACAAAATACGGGAGGCAACTCTCGGGAGAGTTCCTTTAATTGCAGTTATTGGTGATAAAGAAGAGGAAATTGATTCAGTCGCCTTAAGAGCCTTGAATGGAAAAAATTTAGGAATTTTCAATTTACCAAATCTTTTCAAATTAATGGATGAATTAATTGAAAAAAAAGGGAGAACAGAATAATTATTAATATATGAATTTTCTCGCTTGTGATTTAGGAGGTACAAAAGTTCTATTAGGAATTTTCGAAAAAGAAATAAATAATAATTCGCCTAAGTTAATATTCAAAAAAAAATATATATCGTCTGATTGGGGTTCTTTTGAACAAATCCTAGAAGATTTTCTCAAAAAAGAATGCAAGAATATTACACATCCTTCTTCTGCCTGTTTTGCCGTAGCTGGTCCTTTGTCTAAAAACAACGCAAAAATCATTAACTTGTCATGGAATATTTCTGGAAATGCTTTACAGAACAAATTTAATTTTAAAAGCTGCGAGCTAATAAATGATTTCGCTGTACAAATTTATGGAATACCTTTTTTAAAAAAAAATCAATATTCTACTATCCAAAATGGATCAAATTCTGAAGGCGCTAATAATGATTTGCATGCCATTGTTGGAGCGGGGACTGGCTTGGGGGTTGCAAGAGGAATAATATCAGGGAAAAAGATAAAAGTTTTAGCTAGTGAAGGTGGTCATGTTGAGTACTCCCCAAAGTCAAAATTAGAATGGGATTTAAAAATTTGGCTTAAAAATTACCTAAAAGTTGACAGGATATCTTGTGAAAGAATTATTAGCGGTACTGGTTTATCAAGAATTGCCGAATGGAGACTAAGCAAACCTGATGCCCAAAACCATCCTCTACAACAATATTTAAAAAAAAATAAAATTTTTGATGCTGCGAGAAAAGAACTACCTGAAAAAATTTGTAATCTTTCTAAAGAAGGTGATCAGCTAATGATTGAAGTTGAGAGGATTTGGTTAGGTGCTTATGCCTCTTTATTGGGAGATGTTGCTCTTCAAGAATTGTGCTTTGGTGGATTATGGATTTCTGGAGGGACAGCATCAAAACATTTCAAAAACTTTAAATCAGACTTATTTTTAAAACAATTTTTCGACAAGGGAAGATTAAAAGATATTCTTAAAACAATACCTGTAAAAGTAATTTTAGATGAAGAGTTTGGACTTTTTAGTGCAGCCTGCAGAGCAAAAATGCTTTTAAAAACTTAAAAACAAAAAATGTCTATTCCTGAAGTAGGTAAAAAAATAAGGGTAACAGTGCCTTCCACAACTGCAAATTTAGGGCCTGGATTCGATTGCCTTGGAGCAGCATTAGATTTGTATAATGAGTTTATTTTTACAAGAATTGAAGGTGGTGGAGATAGATTTGATTTAATAATGGAAAGTACAGATGGTAATCATTTAAGAGGAGGACCTGAAAACTTAGTTTTTAGAGCAGCTCAGAAAGTATGGGAGAGCGCAAATAAGGATCCTTTTGCACTTGAAGCAAGAGTTAAGTTGGCCGTGCCACCTGCACGCGGTCTTGGAAGTAGTGCTACAGCAATAGTTGCTGGATTAATCGGAGCAAATGCAATAATGAACTCTCCATTGTCCAAAGAAAAACTCCTTGAACTTGCCATTGATATAGAAGGTCATCCTGATAATGTAGTTCCCTCTCTTCTGGGTGGGCTTTGCTTGACAGCCAGGTCTTCTTCTCAAAGATGGAGAATCATTAGATGTGATTGGCACGATTCAATTAAAGCTGTTGTAGCAATACCTGCAATTCGTCTAAGCACAAGTGAAGCAAGAAAGGTTATGCCCAAGAATGTACCCATATCTGATGCAGTTACAAATATGGGGGCACTTACTTTATTACTAAACGGCTTAAAAGCAGGTAATACGGAACTTATAAAAGAGGGAATGTTTGATAAGTTACATGAACCTTACAGATGGAAACTTATTAAGGGTGGATTAGAAGTTAAAGATGCCGCACTAAATGCAGGCGCTCTAGGATGCGCAATTAGTGGGGCCGGGCCAAGTATCTTAGCTTTGTGTAAAAAAGAAAATGGTAAAAACGTTAGTCAAGCCATGGTGAAAGCATGGGAGAAGTCAGGTGTAGCTAGCAGAGCACCGTTCTTAAACGTTCAAACAACAGGCAGTCAATTTAGCACTATCTCTGGTAAGTAGTTTTACTTAGGCATTTTTAATGTTATAGTCTCAAGCTAGTACAACTTCAACTAGAATAAAAAAATTATTCATTCCATAAATGAATTTAGAATCTTTTCCTTGGCTATCATCTATTGTTTTACTGCCTTTAATTGGGGCATTAATAATGCCTTTCTTGAGTTCGAAGGAAGGAGAAGATAACTTACTTCCTAGAAATATATCATTAAGTTTTTTATTTATAGATTTTTTACTTATAATTGGAGTCCTTTTCCAAAAATTTAATACTACAGATAGCTCTTTGCAGCTGGTAGAAAGAGCTTCTTGGTTACCATCAATAGGCTTAGAGTGGTCTCTTGGCGTAGATGGTTTATCTGCTCCTTTAGTAGCTTTAAGTGGGTTAATTACATTTTTATCTGCCGCAGCAAGCTGGAAAATCAAGAAAAAATCTAATTTATATTTTGCCCTTTTATTAGTCCAAGCATCAGCTCAATCATTAGTTTTCCTTTCTCAAGATTTCCTATTATTTTTCCTGGCCTGGGAACTTGAATTAGTGCCAGTTTATCTCCTTATCGCTATTTGGGGAGGGAAAAAGAAACTATATGCAGCCACAAAATTTATTCTTTACACTGCCTTAGCTTCTTTATTAATACTCGTAAGTGGTTTAGCGCTTGCCCTAAGTGGTGATACTTTTACTTTAAATATTACCGACTTGACCAACAAGCATGTAACGGGCAGTTTAGCATTATTATCTTATCTGGGTTTTTTAATTGGTTTTGGAGTAAAACTTCCGATCTTTCCGTTACATACCTGGTTACCGGATGCTCATGGAGAAGCAAATGCACCAGTATCAATGCTGCTTGCTGGAATACTTTTAAAGATGGGAGGCTACGCTCTATTAAGATTCAATGTTCAAATATTACCTGAAGTACATCTACAAATTGCACCTGCATTAATCATCCTTGGAATCATTAATATAATATACGGAGCGCTAAATGCATTCGCACAAGATAATGTCAAAAGGAGAATTGCATGTAGCTCAGTAAGTCATATGGGCTTCGTTCTCTTAGGGATCGGAGCAGTGGACGCTTTAGGAATAAGCGGAGCAATGCTTCAAATGATCAGCCATGGACTTATTGCTGCAGCAATGTTTTTTGTTACGGGTTCATTTTATGAACGAACAAATACTCTTTCCATTCCAAATATGGGCGGTTTAGCAAAGGTATTGCCAATAACTTTTGCTTTTTTCTTAGCAAGCTCTTTGGCCTCTTTAGCACTACCTGGGATGAGCGGTTTTATAAGTGAAATAACTGTATTTTTAGGAATCACTAGTCAAGAAGGCTTCAGTTCTATCTTTAGATCAATAACGATTCTTATTGCAGCTATAGGTTTAGTTCTAACACCAATATATCTTTTATCAATGTGTAGAAGAGTATTCTTTGGCCCTAGAATTCCTGCACTAGCTACAGTTAAAGAGATGAACGGCAGAGAATTGACGATTGGTTTCAGTTTATTGTTGCCTACTTTGGTGATAGGTTTCTGGCCGAAAATAGCCATAAATCTATACGAATCTTCAACCAACGCTCTCAGTCATCAACTTACTTTAGCTAAATTAGTAGGGTTAATTCCAACTTTAGTTAATTAAATTATTTTAATAAATGGATACCTCAATTTTTAAATATGGAGAATTACCAGAATTTAAAAAATTTACTCCCGAAAACATAAATAAGCAATTTCCAGAAGTACTAGAAGAGATAACTGAAGACTTTAAAAACATAGAGAAAAATTTATCTAATTATTTAATTCAAAATGATCTAGATTGGGATAAAGTGATTAATCCTTTGAATGAAGTAAATGAAATTCTTAGATGGAGTTGGGGAGTAATTAATCATCTAAATGCTGTAAATAATTCTGAAAGGCTTAGAGATATCTATTCAAAATTTCTTCCCAAGATTATTAGCCTTAGTAATAAATTCGGACAAAGTAAAATAATTTACAATACTTTAGTCAAGCTTAAAGAAACTAATAATTTTGATCAAATCAAAAACAGAATTTTAGATAAAGAAATTCTTGAGATGCAACATAGAGGAATTTCACTACAAAAAAATGATCAAGAAGAATTCAACAATATTTCAGAAAAGCTTGGAAAGTTATCAACAGACTTCAGCAATAATGTTCTTGATGCCACTAATAAATGGTTTTTAATATTAAATAAAAAATCTGAAGTCAATGGTCTTCCTGAAAGAGTTCTTGAATTGATGGCAATTTCTGCTCACAATCACTTAAATAAAGATGAAAAAGTTGATATTAAAAATGGACCTTGGAAGTTAAGTCTAGATATACCAACTTATACTTCATTTATGACTTATGCCACCGACCGTAACCTTAGAGAGAAACTATATAAGGCATTCGTTGGTAGGGCGTCACAAGGAGAAAAAAATAACTCTCAAATCATTGAAGAGATATTATCTCTTAGAACTAAACAGGCTAATCTTCTCGGTTATAAAAGTTGGGCAGAACTAAGTTTGTCAACAAAAATGGCGAAAGAAATTAAAAATGTTGAAAACCTTTTAGAAGAATTGAGAGAACCAGCATTCAAAACTGCAAAAATTGAATTAGAAACGTTAGATAAGTTTTCTAAAGCTAATGGGTTTCCAAAATCGCAGAATATTGAGCCATGGGATATTAGTTATTGGTCTGAACTTCTTAGAAAGGAAAAGCTCAATTTGGATCAAGAGTCTTTGAGACCTTGGTTCCCACTAAATGATGTTTTGAAAGGTTTATTTAAGTTAAGTGAAAAGCTTTTTGAAATTAAAGTAGTTGAAGCGACCAATGAGGCTCCTCTATGGAATGATGACGTCTTATTTTTTAATATCCTCAATAAAGAAGATAAGAAAATAGCATCTTTTTACCTCGATCCATATTCGCGACCTGAGTCAAAGAGAGGAGGGGCTTGGATGGATGAATGTTTGAATAAAAATAATGTTGGAAAAAAGACCCTTCCTGTAGCTTATCTAGTTTGTAATCAGACTCCACCATCAAAAGATAAACCTAGTTTGATGAGCTTTGAAGAAGTTCAGACACTTTTCCATGAATTTGGTCATGGTCTTCAACACATGCTTACTACTGTAAATCTTCCTCAAGCAGCCGGAATCAATAATGTCGAATGGGATGCTGTCGAACTTCCAAGTCAATTTATGGAAAACTGGTGCTTCCATAAAAATACACTTTTGAATATTGCTAAGCACTATAAAACAGGAGAAAACTTATCCGATGATAATTTTGAAAAGCTCCTAAAGAATAGAACTTTTAATTGTGGAATGGCTACTCTTAGACAACTACATTTTGCAATTACAGATCTCAGATTGCATAGCAATATCGATAAAAACGAAAGTAAAACAGCAGATGAAATAAGAAGAGAAATTGCAACGCAAACTACTGTAATTGCTCCTATTCAAGAAGATCAATTCCTTTGTTGTTTTAGTCATATCTTTGCAGGCGGATATTCTGCAGGATATTACTCCTATAAATGGGCTGAGGTTCTAAGTGCTGATGCTTTTTCTATGTTTGAAGAAGCTGGTCTAGAAAATCCTGAAGATATAAAGTTAATTGGGAAGAAATTCAAAGATACAATACTTAGCCTGGGTGGAAGCTTGCCTCCATTAGATATATTCAAATTATTCAGAGGCAGGGAGCCACAAACAGATCCATTAATAAGACACTTGGGTCTATCTGGAGCTACTTGATAATTTCATCAATTATTTTGCCAACCGCAGATTTATTTCTTACAAGATTTCTATGTTTGTATACTTTTACTGATATTTTTTTCCCAGAATCTAAATTTGTCCACCAGCCAGGGAAAACCATTAGATCCCAATAAGTAAAGAAATTTACACACTCTATATCGTTAAGGTAAAAATCATTATTTGCAAGTTCTTTTAACAACTTACTATTTATTTTCATTTCTGATATTCCTCTAAAAGGATATTTAGGGACTAATTGAGCTATTAATGTTCCTTTGTGAGGGGAACCTATAGATATAAATCTTCCTGTTCTTTTAAAACCGAAAAATTTTTGAATCCAATACCTACCAATTATCCCTCCCATGGAGAAACCTAAAATATCTAATTCTGTTTCTAATCCATATTTCTCTAAAATTAGTTCGTTTAATTTATTGGTCAAATCAATAATTGAAGTCATTCCATATGAATGTTCTAGAGTTGGGGCAAAATATTCAATTCCTATATCATCAAGTTTTGAGGTGATTAAAGAAAAAATACTTGAACTATTCCAAAGTCCATGAATCAATATAATGGGATTTCTTTTTTTCAATACAATTAATTATTTTCAAGAATTCTTACTATTGAAACCTTCCCATCAAAACCAGTGATTGGGGGATTGCATTTTGTTAAAACAATTTTAATTTTAGAGAGCTTAAATTCCTCATCAATAATTTCTAAAATTTCATTTGAGTATTTTTCAATTGTGAAACAATATATTTTCCTTGCTTGATCTTTCAAAATTTTAACTAATTTTGAATAATCAACTGTTTTTTTAATATCATCATTTACAGTACACATTTCAAAATCAGTCCACAAAAATAAATCCAAACTAAATAATTGTCCTAATTGCCTTTCTTCATCAAGAACACCAACTCTTGCCCAAAGTTTAATATTCTCAATTTTTAAAAAAGTTTCCATCCTCAGAAAATTTAAAGATCCTTATGTGTATAGTTAGCCTTTCCAGATGAAAAATCATCAACTATATTCCCACCTCCTTTTAGGAAATACTTATATGTAACTAAACCCTCTAGGCCAACAGGTCCTCTTGGCGGCAAAGTTTGAGTAGATATTCCAACTTCCGCTCCGAATCCATACCTAAATCCATCTGCAAACCTAGTAGAGCAATTGTGAAAAACCCCTGCACTATCAACTATATTCATAAATTTATCAGCAGTATTTAAGTTTTCAGTAATTATTCCATCTGTATGTTTTGAACTAAATTTTTGGATATGAGTAATTGCATCCTCAAGATCATCAACTATTTTTATCGATAAAATTAAATCTAAATATTCAGTTTGCCAGTCTTCTAGACTAGCTTCATATTTTAACCCTAAGGCAACTGATCTTTTATCTCCAATTAATTTAACATCATGAGAATTAAACAATGGGATTGCCCTTTCTAGAAAAACTGGTGCAATTTCTTTATGAACTAATAAAGTTTCAATAGCATTACATGCTGCAGGATATTGAATTTTACTGTCCAAAGCTACTGATAAAGCCATCTCAAGATTTGCCTCATTATCTATAAACAGATGGCATATTCCATCAGCATGGCCTAATACAGGAATTCTTGTATTCTCCTGAATAAATTTAACTAATTCATTACTTCCTCTAGGAATTATTAAATTAATATATTTCTCAAGATTTAACATGGACATACTATCTTTTCTGCTAGTAAGTAAGCATATTGCATTTTCATCAAGACCTGATTCACATAAACCCTCTTGTAATGCTTTAACTATTGCATTATTTGTTAAATTTGCTTCACTACCGCCCTTTAGAATTACTCCATTACCTGATCTTATTGCTAGAGAACTAATCTGCATAACAGCATCTGGCCTTGATTCAAAAATGACCCCAATTACCCCTATAGGAACAGTTTTTCTCTCTAAGATCAATCCCTTTGAAAGCTCTCTTTTGAGTTGAACTTGATTTACAGGATCAGCCAAGTCTCCAACTTTTTTTACTCCTTCAATCCCTGAATCTAATTTTTCTTTTGATAACTTTAATCTAGAGAGTAAAGCGTTTGAAATTCCTTTCTTTTCTGCATTTATATAGTCCTCATTATTTGCTTCTAAAATTTCTTTGGTACTTTTTTTAAGAGAATCAGCCATAGAATTTAAAGCTTTAATTCTTTTGTGATTCTCAGTCTGGCTTATTTTTATTGTAGCCAATCGCACTTGATTAGCTTTTTCTAGAAGATCATTACTCGGTTGAGGAACTTCAAAGATATTGGTCATACATTTTTTTAAAATTCATTTAATAATAATTCAAATTCAGGATTCTTTAAACTTTCTTTATAACTTAATACCTAAAAAACAATTGAACTTGACTTCTCCAGCCCCCATCAGAATCATAAGAACCTAATAATTCTAAGTTTGGATTAGCCTGAAAAGTCAAAATTCCTGTAGGTGAAATGTCATCTCTTCCTGGAACGGTTTGAAAGGAAAAATTTATTGCATCAGTAATATCAAGACCTAGTTCAGCAACCCAAGCTTGAGAAGAAAATTCCTCATTAGAAGATGATTGTCCATCACTTTCTATATCCAAATTTTCATTAGAAAAAATATTATTTAAAGAATCATTATTTTCTATTAAGGCTGGATATAAAGACAGCTGAAATCTCTCACTAAAAGCATCCGCATTATTGATTTGAGAAATAAAAGATCTATTTATTAAATTAGCAGCGTTACCTCCAATTAAACCAATAATTTGTGACCGATTATAACTTGGAGTACTTCTTAATTGGATTCGTTTATTTTCATCTTCAAAAGATAATTGATCTAGAAAACCTTCATAAGAAGCTTCAATTTTTATAAGCCTAGTATTACCAATTCCAAAAGTACCAATGCCATTGGAGCTTGCATCAGAGTCAAGATCTCCTGAAATATTTGGGTCCTGATTATTTTCTCTGATAGGAATTATAGAGTCTGGAACTTTACTTACTAGAGAGAATTTTATATATGGTACAACACCACTTCTTTCTGCAAATAAAATATAATTATCTTGATTTTTATCAAGTTTAAAAGGAGTTGTATAAAGATTAGCTCTACCTTTTTCAAGATTAATAAGTCCCCTAGCGCTCAAATCTTTTCCTACCTCACCATTGATATTAAGATCTAATAGCGTGTCTAAATAAACTTGAATACTTTCTGAAAATTGAAGTTTAAATTCTGGTCCAAGTTTTAATATAAGATTATTAAAACTCAAATTATCCAAATAATTAGGCAAAGTTTCTCCTAAAAGAACTGAATTCAAGATTGTTTCATTTGAAACTATTGCCAAAAAACCCTTGCGATCCCAAAATAGTTCTGGCCATATGGGTTGATCCTCTTTTCGATTAATATTTTTATTTATTTTATTATTTTTATTTGTGCGAATAAAGTCAATAAATCCATTATTAAGTGCAAGTTTGCCACTCAATACAGGACTTTCAAATGATCCACTTAAATCCAATTTTGAATCTAATTTAGAACTAAAATTATCTGTTTTTAAAGAAAATTCTTTTGTTTCCAAATTAATATTTTCTTTACCCGTATTTTTCTTATTATAAAAAGGCAAAGTCCCCTCTATAAAAATATTTCCAGAATCTTTTCCTTTTGCTTCCAGTTTCCCATCAATCTCTAAATAATCAAAATCAAAAATAATCCTGCCGTTAATATCTTTGATTAAATTGTTATAAACTTCAATTTCAGAATCTTTAATTACAACAAATCCATTCAATAAAGGTTTATTTAAAGTACCTTTTATAATTACTCCAAGATTAAAATCACCTCTTTTAAAAGTAAAGTATTCACCGGCAAAAATATCTAATAAATCAATAAATTTCTCATTTCCACTCAATCTTAAATCTAAATTTTCTTCATCTTTTATTGGAATTGAACCTTTAATGGATATTGGAATTTTAGATTCATTGATAAAGAATGGGAAATCAATTTTAAAAATAGAATTATTTAAATTAATTGATCCATTATCAATTACCAATTTGTTATTTTTTATTAATAAATTATTGGATAAAATTTTACTCTCGAAAGATTTTTTATCCAAATTATAAAATAAATTCATATCCAGCCCACCTTGAAAATCTCTTGGTTGATTTAAAAAGATATTTGCCACACTTATGGGAAGTTTTTTAATTTTTAAGGAACCATCACCTCTTAATAACCCTCCTTCTAAATCAATAGAAAATTTGTCATAATTACTTTCATAATCTTCTCTAGAAACATTAAAATATCCATTTAATTTTGCATTTAAATTATAGTTGAGTGGTTTATCTCCCTGAACAATTACTCTTCCATTATATCTACTTTTAAATTTACTTAAATATTTTTGCAAGTTAAACTTATCCTCAGATTTAATATTATTCGCATTAATCTTATTTTTAAAATCTATCCAATCTTTAAAAGAATTATTTTTTTTATTTATTTCCAAATCATCCAAAACATTAAATTTACTTATCGGTAAAACTTTTTTATTTTCAAAATTAAAAATATCAACTGCTGTTAATATTGTCCAACTGGTACTTATATTATTAAAATCTAAATTCACTAAATTATTATTTTTTGAGTCATACACGAATTCAATTATTCCACCATCAATTGGATACAATGATGAATTTACATAAAAATAATTATCTTTTAATCTGAAATCAAATAATGAATTCGCTAACTTTATATTTCTATATTTACCTAAACTTAAAGCAAGTCTTCCATCAAGATAAGACTGGTCTAAAGCTATTGATCCCGCACCATTAATAATTCCGTAAATTCTACTGAATTGATTTTTCCTTAAGGACAATTCAAGCTCATCAATTGGAAAATTTTCAGCTTTCCAAATGTAGCTATTCTTCTCTTTAACTACCCCTATACTGCCCTTATCAGAGTTAAAAACTCTACTAAAAGTCAATCTATCTAATTTAAGCCTAGAGTCAAAATTAACCGATAGGAATGTAGGAATTGTGGAATAATATTTATTTTTTATATTTAAAAAATATTTATTTTTGTCATTTTTAAAATCTCCCTCCCATGTCTCTCTAATACGAATCCCTTTATATTGAGTATCCGCAATATTGAATTTAAAAGCAATATCAGGATCATTAATTTTTCCTTTTAATTCTCCGGAAGCTTTAATGAAACCACCTATCCCATTTTTTTGGAAAACATTTAAATTTGCTAATTGAGTTCTATTTAAAGTAAAACTAGAATCGATTTCTCCAAAATTAATACCTCTTTTATCTAACCAATAAGTAATACTTCCCTTTAAATTAAGGTCTGGTTTTGGTCTTTCTTTATAACCAACACTTCCTTCTAAATCAATATTATTAAAACTTTTATTAAATGGAACATTTAAATTAAAATTTGATGTTAAAGAACCATAATTAAGATTTTTTGAATTTCCTATTAAATTTTTGTCTTTACAAATGAATCCAATTAAATCTGAACTTAAGTTCTCTGAGAAGCCATCCGGTTTTATATCTAAATTTGTAAAGGCAAGTTTTCCTCTACAAAATATTTGATTTGATGACTTATAAAATTTAAAGTTAGATTTTAAATTACCATTTTTAAATTCAATTTTTCTATTCCTAATAATATATTTTGAGCCTTCGAGATTTAATCCACTTGAAAAGACTTCAAGCCCTAAAAAATCTTGATTTAGCTTTGTATTAAATTTAAATTTTAATAACCCTTTTTCATCAAATTTTGATTTTATATTCCCTATAATCTCATTATTAATAGACCTATAAATAAAATTACCCTTTACTTTAGTTATCAATCCTAAATTATCGACACTCAGATTTGCATATTTATTAAAGTTGAATACTAAATCATAATTTAATTTTGGTTTGTTCGTTTCTTGCCTTTTGATATTTAGTTTATCACTTTTAAAAAAATCTTCTTCAAGATTAATTTTAGCTTTCTGAGGCTTTATTTTTATAACCCACTTTCGATTTAAAAGTGATTGTATAGGCATAATACCTACATATAAATTCTCTGCTTCGACTAAAGAATTTATATTTTCTTTATCAATAATTTTAGAATACCCTAAAGAAAAACCTAAAAATCTGATTCCAGAATAATCACCCAAATCAACATTTTTATCTAATAAGTTTTCAATACTTTTTTCTATTTGCGATTTTCTAGAATCAAAATTTTCTCTTAAAAGGTTATTAAATAAAAAGGTGCCATAAAAACCCGAGGGCAAGAGTATCCCTATTGAAAGAATTTTTTTAAATAAATTTAGAGATCTAATTTTTTTCAAGTTAGAACCCAAAAATAGAGTAGGCTTACAAAATATAAGAAATTAATCCGGTCAAAGCCACTAAATGTCTTTTTTTGAACTATTAGAGAACACCCCCAAAATTTTTGGATTATTTGGAATAATCCTCTTAATTTCCACTTTAGCAGCTTTTATATTTAATTTTGGTTTTAAATTTCGAATAATCGGAGCAACCATTTTCTCATTTCTACTTTCTTTAAGCAGTTGGGCATTTATACAAAGTTATACTGAAAAAGTTGTAATCCAAGATGCAAAATATCTCCCAATCGTTTATGACAATGGGTTCGATTTAATTATTGCTAAAGCAGATGATGACTTCCCAGAAGATTCTATTGAACCAACTTTAGAACAACTTTCGGAAAACCTCAGAAAAGGTAGCAGGTCGGGTGCGAACGTAAAAATAAAGATAAGGAAACTTGAAAAAATTTCAGATGGTGTAAGTAAACCAGTAGTAATTGGAGAAATTCAGAAAAATGTCAAAATGAATTAATCTTTAAAATAATGGAAAGCAAACCATTTTTAGATTTTTTGCCATCTAACTTTAGACATGAGAAATCTTTTTTTATTCAAAATAAACTAACTGACCTTGAAAGACTTAGTAATATGTCAGACTTAGATTTAAATGAGATTCAAAAAAAATCTCCAATATGTTCTTTAAATAATCTAAAGAAAATTAGGGCTATTGCTCTTTTTAAAAAAGAAATTGGAATTTCCCCACCGCAAGCATATCTACTTTTACATTGTGGTGTTAGTTCAACTAAATCATTATCAATATCTACTCCTTACGAATTAGTACGCAAAATTGGCCGACTAGAAAGAAATCTACGAGTGAAAACTGAGACAGATATAACTCTTATTCTCTTAAAAAAATGGATTAATAGAGCCAATGAATTCTACAGATCTAATTAAAAATCTTGATTAAAAATAATTTTTTAATGTAGAATTTAAAAAAAGTTGTAAGTAATGAAATCTTTTTTATTTTTATTATTTTTGTTTTCCAACTCTTTGTACCCTGTTTTTAGTCAATCAAACTTACTAGAAAGTGTAAAAAAGAATCCAGGCGAAGCAAAGAATATATGCAATAAATTTAGAGAGCTAAATGCACAAGGCAAATCGGCAAGTGATGAAGAAGCTATAAATTATGTCTCAGAGAGAAATAAATTAACTCCCGTTAATGCTGAGATCTTTTCTATTTACGTTATAGGACTGCACTGTCCAGATATCACATAAAGCTTAAATGTATAGTTCAAGATGGCTTGACAAATCTCTAGTACTTAGAGATGGAGTCAGGCTCATATCAAGGATTTGGTTGCCTAATGGAGATGGGCCATGGCCAGCATTATTAATGAGACAACCTTATGGCAGGGAAATAGCTTCAACAATTACTTATTCACACCCTGAATGGTGGGCTTCCAAAGGGTATATGGTGATAATTCAGGATGTTAGAGGAATGGGTGCTTCTGAAGGAGTTTTTAATGGTTTTTCTCAAGAAGCAAGTGATACTTCAGAAACTCATGAATGGGTAAGGTCTTTAAAAGAATGTAATGGAAAACTTGGCTTATATGGTTTTTCATATCAAGGATTTACTCAACTAACTGGTGAATTAAATTCAAAGCCGCCCGATTGTTTATCACCGGCAATGACTGGGATGAATATTAAAGATCATTGGTGCTCAGATGGAGGAGCATATTGGTGGCATAACAATATTGCATGGGGACTTCAAATTGCAGCACTAAAAATGAAAAGAGAAAATAATTTGTCTGAGTGGGAAAAAATAAGAATAGCCTTAGAAAATAAAAGTTATTTAAGGGAAGGAGTTGATATTTTAAAAAAATATGATCCTAATAGCTTTGTTTTGGAATGGCTTAAAAATTTAAATAATGTTCGACCCTTTGAAGAATTTAAACCAATTTCATCATGGATTAAACAACCTATTTTAATTATTGGAGGAATTTGGGATCCACATTTAAGAGGAGCCTTTGATCTTTATAAAAAATCTAAAGAAGCTGGTGGTAGTCCAGAGATCATTATTGGAAACGCGACACACCTAAATTGGTGGAAGGGATCACAAGAATCTTTATTAAAATTTTTTGATAAACATTTAAAATCAGATGAAGATTTTAATTTCAAGGACCAAAAAATAGAAAAAAAAATATGGAATATTTCATTAAATAAATGGGAAGAATTAGATAATAAATTTCACCCTGAATTTATTTTTGGCCTTAAAAGCGATGGAGCAGCAAATGTAGAGGTTGAAGATGGAAGTCTTATCATAAATTCAAAAGGTTCAGGATGGTTCACAATTGTTAATGACCCCTGGAGACCCACTCCATCTGACGGGGGCCATCTAGGTCCAAATCCTGGAAAGTTTAATAGAAATATTATTGATAAACGCTTGGATGTAGGTGTTTTTCAAACCAATTCTTTTAAAGAAGATCAATATCTAACAGGTGTTCCCACATTAGATATCCAAGTAAAAAGTGATCAGCCCAATTTCGATATCTGCCTTGCTTTATCTCTAATTGAAAAAGGTTATGAGAAGGTGAATCAATTTTCAACTGGCTTTTTAAGGGTTAAAAACTCCAAAATAAATGAAGAATGCCTTTATCAAATAACAATGCAGCCAACAAATATTTGTTTAATTAAAGGTAGCAAGCTTCGCTTATCTATATCTGCAGCAGCTTACCCCGCTATTGGAGTTAATCCTGGATTTGGGGAGGAAAATATTGGGGCACCTTCAGCAAATCATAGAATTATTACTCTAAGTTTTCTTCTTAATAAAACATTTATGAAAATGAACCCTTTTTTTTAATAAATAATTATATTTTTGGTTAATCATTTGATATTATAAATCCTTAACATCCACCAGTCATGATCGAGACAATTCAAGCAGACTGGATTAAATCAGAAGCTATCAACCTAGAAAATTGTTGCAATGATAATCCATTAAAAATATTAGGTCCTCATTATTTTGAAGAGCAGTGGGTAATAAGGGTATGGATGCCTGAAGCGGAAGAAGTTAAAGTAAATTTTAAAAATAATATCTACAAAGCAGAGTGCATAAACCATAAATGGCTTTTTGAAGCAATCCTGCCTGAAAATCCAAATTCTGATTACGAAATAAATATTTCAAGAGGAGGGATCACACATACACAAAGTGACCCTTGGTCATATAGAGAAGAGTGGATGGGAGAAGTTGATAGGCATCTCTTTGCAGAAGGTAATCATCATCATATTTGGGAAAAAATGGGAGCACATCTCATTGAAAATAAGAATCAAAAAGGTGTAATGTTCTGCATTTGGGCTCCTAATGCAAAATCAATCTCGATAATTGGAGATATAAATTCTTGGGATGGAAGACATCATCCAATGCAAAAAAGATTAGGAGGAATTTGGGAACTATTCTTGCCAACAATAAAAGAGGGAGACACATATAAATATGAAATAAGAACTCAACAAGGTCATATTTATGAAAAAGCCGATCCATATGGTTTCCTTCATGAAATCAGACCTCAAAATGGTTCAATAGTTTCAAAATTGAAAAACTTTGATTGGAGTGATAGTTCTTGGATTTCAAATAGAGATTCTTCTAGTCAAATTAACAAGCCAATTTCAGTTTATGAAATGCATTTAGGAAGTTGGCTCCATGAATCAACAGATAATAAATATCTCGAAGAAAATGGTGAACCAAGAGACCCAGTCCCTGCAGCCGATTTAAAGCCTGGAACAAGATTATTAACCTATCCAGAATTAACCGAAAAACTCATCCCTTACGTAAAAGAAAGAGGATTCACTCATATTGAACTAATGCCAATATCTGAACATCCTTTCGATGGTTCTTGGGGATATCAGGTAACAGGCTGGTATGCACCAACAAGTAGATTTGGTACTCCAAATGAATTTAGAGAATTTGTAAATAAATGTCATGAAGAGGGCATAGGTGTAATTCTTGATTGGGTACCTGGTCATTTCCCAAAAGACAAGCATGGTTTAGCATTTTTTGATGGTTGTCATCTTTATGAACATGGGGATTCACGCATTGGTGAGCACAAAGAATGGGGAACTTTAATCTTTAATTACAGCAGAAACGAAGTAAGAAATTTTCTAGTAGCCAACCTAGTATATTGGTTTGAAGAATTTCACATTGATGGCATACGTGTAGATGCTGTAGCTTCCATGCTTTATAGAGACTATCTGCGCCCAGATGGAGAATGGATACCTAATGAGAATGGTGGGAATGAAAATATAGAGGCCGTTAAATTTCTTCAACAAGCTAATCATGTACTCTTCCAACATTTCCCTGGTGCACTTTCTATCGCAGAAGAATCAACAACTTGGCCAATGGTAACCAAACCAACGGACATGGGAGGATTAGGGTTTAATTTAAAATGGAATATGGGCTGGATGCACGATATGCTTGATTATTTTGAGATAGATCCTTGGTTCAGACAATTCCATCAAAATAGTGTGACTTTCTCAATAACATATAACTATACGGAGAACTTTATGCTTGCTCTCAGTCATGATGAGGTTGTCCATGGGAAAAGTCATCTTTTACATAAAATGCCTGGTGACGATTGGAAGAAATATGCAAATACTCGAGCTTTACTAACTTATATGTGGACCCATCCTGGTAAAAAAACAATATTCATGGGAATGGAATTTGGACAAAGACAAGAATGGAATGTTTGGGATGATCTTCAATGGGATCTACTGGCATTTGAACCTCATAAAGGAATCAGAAACTTGGTTGATGATTTAAATTCACTTTATAAAAAAGAACCTGCGTTATGGAAAAATGACTTTGATCCCTATGGATTCCAGTGGATTGATTGTAATGACAAATCTAATTCAGTTATAAGTTTCATGAGAAGAGAAAACGACACCAATGAGTGGCTTGTTGTTGTTGCTAACTTTACACCTAATACACATGACTCATACAAAGTAGGGGTTCCTTTAGATGGATTCTATAAAGAAATATTTAATTCAGATGGCTCTAGATACGGAGGCAGTAACAAGGGGAATATGGGCGGCAAAGAAACTATAAATTACAATATTCATGATTATCAAAATGCACTAGAACTCTCTTTGCCCCCATTAAGCGTGAGTATCTTCAAACATCAATCAAAAAAATAAGAAGGCTCATTTAACTTAGTGCTTCATATAAATGTTCATATAACCATTTTGCTCTGCTTTACATTGTAAGATTTTTAAGTTGGAATTTTAATTTTTTTAAAACATATCTAATTGAAAAATGGGTGAAAATTTACCACTACTACTTTCTGCCGCATTAGGCAAAAAAGTAAATAGGCCTCCAGTATGGATGATGAGGCAAGCAGGAAGATATATGAAAATCTATAGAGATTTAAGGGAGCGCTACCCAAGCTTTAGAGAGAGGTCTGAAAATCCAGAACTTTCATATGAGATTTCAATGCAGCCTTTTAATGCTTTCAAACCGGATGGTGTAATCCTTTTTTCAGATATTCTTACACCTCTTCCTGGGATGGGAATAAATTTTGAGATAATAGAAAGTAAAGGTCCAATAATTGAGGACCCAATAAGAACTCTTAACCAGATAGAAAATTTAAAAGAATTAAATCCAAGTGAGAGTTTAAGTTTTGTGGGGCAAGTTCTTTCTTCACTAAAAAAAGATGTGAATAATGAGGCAACTGTTTTAGGTTTTGTTGGCGCACCTTGGACTCTTGCTGCATATGTAGTAGAAGGTAAAAGCAGTAAAAATTATTCTTTAATAAAATCGATGGCTTTTAATGAACCAGATTTACTTCATAAACTTCTTGATCATTTTGCAAAGTCTATTGGTGAATATCTTAAATATCAAATAAAATCTGGAGCGCAAGTAGTACAAATTTTTGATTCATGGGCAGGCCAACTAAGCCCACAAGATTACGATATCTTTGCTGGGCCCTATCAAAAAAAAGTTGTTGATATTGTGAAAGCAGCATACCCTGAAACACCAATAATTCTTTACATTTCAGGAAGTGCCGGCGTAATAGAGAGAATGGCAAAAACTGGGGTAGATATAATCTCATTAGACTGGACAGTAGACATTAAAGAGGCTTGTAAAAGAATCCCTAGTAGCATAGGAATTCAAGGTAATGTTGATCCTGGCATTTTATTTGGGAACAAAGAATCAATAAAAGAAAGGATAGATAATACTTTCAATAAAATTAAAGACAGGAAATATATTCTTAATCTTGGTCATGGTATTTTACCTGGGACTCCAGAAGAAAATGCTCAAACATTTTTTGAACATGGGAAGAAACTCACTTACTAGTCAAAGTCTTGGCATATAAAAAATTATTAATAACTGGAGCAAATGGATGTGTTGGCCAATACTTAGTTTATTGGTTTTTAAAAAACACAAAATTCAGGCTTTATCTTATGGTGCGTGATAAAAGTAAGTTACCAATTTCTATTCAAAAAAATAAAAAAGTCAAGTTATTAGTGTGCGATATCAGGGAATGTAATAAATATAAAAAGGAAATCAGTCAAATTAATTACCTAATACATACTGCAACAGCTTGGGGAGATCCAATAAGAGCCTATGAAGTAAATATTAAAGCTTTCGAAGAATTACTTGAAATGCTTGATATTAAAAAGTTAGAAAAGATTATTTATTTTTCAACAGCCAGCATTTTAGATACCAAAACAGAATTAATGAGGGAATCACTAATTTATGGAACAGAATACATACAAACAAAATACGAATGTTTCCAAAGACTGAGAGAAAGCTCATACGCAGAAAAAACATTCGCTGTTTTCCCTACCTTGGTTTTTGGAGGAAATCTTGGCCAAAAAAGTAAATATCCTGTGAGTTATTTAACTAGTGGATTGAAAGAAATTGAAAAATGGCTTTGGTTAGCAAGATTTTTAAAACTTGATTCTAAATTTCACTTTATACACGCAAATGATATTGCTCAAATTTGTGGGTTTCTAATTAAAAATCATAAAGAAGATCAATACAGAGGCTTTAGAAAATTTGTGCTAGGTCAGAAATTTATTTCAATTGACGATGCCATCATTACACTTTTAGAAAGAAATAATATGAGACGATATTTTGCGATACCCGTTACTAAGAAAATTCTAAAAATATTATTAAGAATTCTCCCCATTCAAACTACCCCTTGGGATAGCTTCAGTATCAAAAAATATGACTTTAATCATGTCTCTATCACAAATCCTGAGACTTTCAAACTTAAAAGTTATGCCAAGTCACTGAATGATATTTTAAGATTATCTAAGTTACCAAGCTGTAATAACAATTAAGATTCTCACGGTTAGGTTCCCAAAGCCTTGTAATATATATAAATATGTAAATTTAAATTATGTTACGCTCAATCTTCGCAGGGTTATT
This sequence comes from Prochlorococcus marinus CUG1435, assembly GCA_017644375.1. NCBI lineage: Bacteria > Bacillati > Cyanobacteriota > Cyanophyceae > Synechococcales > Prochlorococcaceae > Prochlorococcus > Prochlorococcus marinus. The sequence continues at coordinate 1,175,730 of JAEPLP010000001.1, read as the reverse complement.
CGCAATAGTTTTAACTCTAGGTTTAGGTATTTCATCAGTTTCAGCTAAGACTGTTGAAGTAAAACTTGGTACGGATGCTGGAATGCTTGCATTTGAACCTAGTACAGTAACCATTAGTGCTGGTGATACAGTTAAATTCGTCAATAACAAACTTGCCCCTCACAATGCTGTTTTTGATGGACATGAAGAATTAAGTCATGCAGACCTAGCTTTTGCTCCAGGAGAGTCTTGGGAAGAAACATTCGATACAGCAGGAACTTATGATTACTATTGCGAGCCGCATAGAGGTGCTGGAATGGTAGGTAAAGTTATTGTTGAATAAATTTTCTAAAATTTAAATATTCTTTTTAACTTAATATCTATTACAGCCATACCCAAGTTTTGATTAATGAAAATAGTTCCAAGCGAATTTGCAAATTCAGCTTGGAACTATTTTATTTATGCCAAAGAAATTGCTTATAAAAATCATCAACAAGACGTAGACTCAGATAATTTATTATTCGCTTTATTACAACAAGATAACCTTACAAATAAGATCTTAAAAGAAAATAATGTGAATTCCAATGATCTTGAGAGAGAAATAATTTCTTCATTAAATGCGAAGGCAAAAATGAAAAATAAACAAGATAATTTATATATTGGTGATTCTCTTTACAAAATATTTTTAAAAGCGAATGATATTAAAAATACTTTAGATGATGTAGTGATATCAACAGAACACTTAATTTACGGTTTCACCTATGATAAAAAATATGGATTTAAAATTTTAAATCAAAAAAGTATTCCAGAATTTCTTGAAATTATTAAGAAAATGAAGTCAGATCCAGCAATAAAAAATAAATTTGATACTGCTAATGAGTCTTTAGATAAATATGGTGTTGATCTAACCCAATCAGCAAGAGATGGGATCTTAGATCCTGTTATTGGAAGGGATGAAGAAATTAGAAGAACAATTCAAATACTAAGTAGAAGAACAAAAAATAATCCCGTTCTTATTGGAGAAGCTGGGGTTGGTAAAACAGCCATAGTTGAAGGTTTGGCTCAAAGAATTATTAATGCTGATGTACCTTCTGCACTACAAAATAGAAAACTAATTTCATTAGATATGGGTTCACTTATCGCTGGGGCAAAATATCGTGGAGAATTTGAAGAAAGGATAAAAAATGTCCTAAAGAAAGTAAAGGAATCGGAAGGTAAGATCATTCTTTTTATTGATGAAATTCATACAGTAGTTGGTGCAGGCGCTAGTGGAGGTTCTTTAGATGCAAGCAACCTATTAAAACCAATGCTTGCAAGAGGAGAACTTAGATGTATTGGTGCTACAACAATTAATGAACATAAACAAAATATAGAAAAAGATCCTGCTCTAGAACGAAGATTTCAGAAAATAAAAATTGATTCTCCTTCAATAGATGATACTGTATCAATATTAAGAGGACTGAGGGAAAGATACGAAGTTCATCATAGTGTGAGGATTTCCGATAATGCTTTGGTTGCAGCTGCCACCCTTAGCGAAAGATACATTAACGATAGGTTTCTTCCTGACAAAGCAATAGATCTAATAGATGAAGCAGCCTCAAGATTAAATATGGTTATAACTTCCAAGCCTGAAGAAATTGATGAAATTGATCGAAAAGTTTTACAGTTTGAGATGGAAAAATTATCTCTAAAAAGAGAAACAGATGATTTTTCAGTAGAAAGATTAAAAAAAATCAATAATGAACTTATATTACTCAAAAATAGACAGGCAGAATTAGGCGCTCAATGGAAAAAAGAAAAAGATGAAATTGACGAGATTAGCACCATAAAAGAAGAAATTGAATCGATTCAACTACAAATAGAACAAGCCAAAAGGAGTTTTGACCTCAACAAAGCAGCAGAATTAGAGTTTGGAACTTTAAATTCTTTACAAAAAAAATTGAAAGAAAAAAGTGAATCCCTCGTTAATTCCTACAAAAAAGGAGAGACGAGTCTTTTAAGGCAAGAGGTGACTTTCGATGATATTGCAGAAGTTGTATCAAAATGGACTTCTATTCCTGTACAAAACTTAAACCAGTCAGAAAAAGATAGGCTTTTAAGCCTCGAGTCGATCCTTAAGGAAAAAATTATTGGTCAAGATAACGCAATTAGGGCTGTTGCAGATTCCATTAAGAGATCAAGGACTGGGCTAAATGATCCAAACAAACCATTAGCCAGTTTCCTTTTTTTAGGTCCAACTGGTGTTGGGAAAACAGAGCTAAGTAAAGTAACAGCAAAAATTATATTTGATTCAAATTCTTCAATTACAAGACTTGATATGTCTGAATATATGGAAAAGCATTCCGTTAGCAAAATCATAGGTGCGCCTCCTGGATATTTAGGTTTTGAATCAGGAGGACAACTAACAGAAGCTGTACGAAAAAATCCCTATTCATTGATACTTTTAGACGAAATAGAGAAAGCTCACAAAGATATCGTAGATATTCTCTTACAGGTACTTGATGATGGAATCATTACTGATGGTCAAGGTCGAACAATCAATTTCAAAAATTCAATTATTGTTCTCACAAGTAATTTAGGAAGTCAATCAATAAATGATTTATCAGTTAGAAAAGAAGATGAAAATGAAATTAAAAAAGTTGTAGATAATGAACTCAAAAAATTTTTCAAGCCTGAGTTTTTAAATCGACTTGATGAAATAGTTATTTTTAATAATTTAGAATTAAATGACATAAAAGAAATTGCAAAAATCCAGCTTCACAATTTAGAAAAAAGACTTAACAAAAAAAACTTAAAATTCAAAATCACGGATGAGGCAATTAACCAACTGGTCGAAAATAGTTTCGATCATACCTATGGTGCAAGGCCCTTAAAAAGAATTATTCAAAAACAAATTGAGACAAAAATTTCAAACAATATATTGAATAATAATTACCTAAAAAAAGACGAGATTAATATTTATCTAGTTAATGGAGAGATAATTGTTGATTAAAAATCTAAATTAAAAAATTCTATATGGCTTAAAATTTAACAAATTTAATCTAAGATTTGAACCAATCAGGAATTTCCTGATAGCTTGCTCTATTAGATTTATTTTCTTTTGATTCTGTTTTCCAACAACATGTTCTGCCCTTATCCTTATCCTGTAAGTATTCATTAGCCCATCTCCAAATCAATTCAGAAGTGAACTCCATTCCCACATTATCCATAATTCTCAGATCTAAAGCATCTAAGTCATGTAATCTTTCCCAGTAATTCAACAAAGGGTCATCTTTATTTATTAAAAAAGTATGGTCAAACTGCTCCTTTAGTCTATTTTCTAGGGGCTTTAGACTTGAAAAATCCACAACAAAACCATTTAGGTCTAATTTTTTTGCAGCGAACCAAAAGGTGAATGATCTGGAATATCCATGCACAAATCTGCAGTGGCCTTTATGGCGCCATTGCCTATGTGAACAGGGAAAATCCTCGTAACTTTTGCTGCATGAAAATTTCAGAGAATGAATATACATCAATTAACTGTTAGGATAATTTTTAATAAAACACATTGAATAGGATTTAACATAACGAACATAATGACTTATTCAACTAATTTTTCGATAGAAGATCTACGCTTTGATAATTATGGATTAATCCCTGCAATAGCACAAGATTGGCTTGACGGATCAATTCTTATGCTTGCTTGGATGAACAAAGAATCTTTAAAAATGACACTTGAAACCAAAAACGTTCATTACTGGAGTAGATCGAGATCGGAAATTTGGAGAAAAGGAGCTACAAGTGGAAGTACCCAAATACTTAAGGAGATAAGATTTGACTGCGATAATGATGCACTAATCCTCTTGATTGAACAAAATGGTTCAGGAGCATGTCACACTGGGGAAAAAAGTTGTTTTTTCAACGAAATTCAAATTAATAAAAATGATAAAAAAGAGAAAAAAACAACTCCCTTCTCAAATATCTGCTCTGAATTATTCAATACAATTCACGAAAGATCAACAAATCCATCAGAAAAAAGTTACACAAATCATTTATTAACAAAAGGCAGTAATACTATTTTGAAAAAAATAGGAGAGGAATCCGCAGAATTTATAATGGCTTGCAAAGATAATGATAAAAATTCAATCTCAAATGAAGCTGCCGATTTAATTTATCATCTGCAAGTAGCCCTTATGTATAAAGGTATTGAGTGGAGAGATGTACTTGCTGTTCTTGAATCAAGAAGAAAAAACTAAATAATTAAAATCTAGAATTTATAATTTTTTTTAACTAAATATTAAAAAAAAAAATGTTAATCAACCAATTAATAATTATTAATTAATTATTAATTAATTATTAATTAATTATTACATGTATGGCTTATTACTGAATTAACTATAAGTTAAATATATCGACAATGAGGTAAATCGTGAGTTCATTAAGCGATTTTCTTGGTGAAATAGGTCGTCATCAACTTTTGACTCCTGAAAGAGAACTCACTATGGGCAGAAAAGTCCAAGAAATGGTTGTGCTTGTTAATAGATGTCAAGAGGCCGGAGGGAAAGGCCCTGCCTGTGAATATTCTGAAGCTGAAAGAAAAAAGATCAAAATTGGTGAAAAAGCTAAAAACGAAATGATAACAGCTAACCTACGACTAGTTGTCAACCTTGCCAAGAGATACCAAGGGAAAGGATTAGAATTACTGGACTTAATTCAGGAGGGGACATTGGGTCTTACAAGGGCAGTAGAAAAATATGATCCGTCTAGAGGACATAGATTTTCTACCTATGCTTATTGGTGGATTAGGCAAGGTTTAAATAGAGCATTGTCAACTCAAAGTAGAACGATTAGGATCCCAGTTAATATTAATGAAAAACTTACAAAACTAAGGTCAGCGAAGTCAAAGCTTATGCAACTTAAGGGTATTCCTCCAAGTAGTGATGAGCTAGCTGAAGAATTGAAAATAACTAAAGAGGAAATTGACGAACTCCTTTCATGTGAATTGAGAAGCATCACTGTTAGTCTCCAAGGTACCGTTAAATCAAAATCAGATCCTTCAGAGTTAGTTGACATCCTTCCGAGTGATCAGGTTGCTCCAATGGAGTTAGCGGAATTAGCCGAAAGGACAGCCTCGGCTTGGAAATTATTAGATAAAGCAAATTTAACTGAGAAGGAAAGAAAGATAGTAAGCTTAAGATTTGGTTTAGACGGCTCAAATGAATGGAGAACCTTAGCTGAAGTTGCAAGACACATGAGTTGTAGCAGGGAATATTGCCGACAAGTTGTTCAACGTGCTTTAAGAAAACTTAGAAAAGCAGGAATACAGAATGGATTAGTTGATAGTATTAGCTAAAATTTCTATTAAAAATATTTAAATTTCATTTATAAGGATGAAAGAGAATTACAAAAGCCAAGAAAAAATCTATGATGCAGAAGTTTTAGAGAGTTCAACATTTGATGAAAATATCATTATCAAAATTCTTATTAAAGCAGGAAGAACAATTGCCAAACCTGCCTTAGAAGTTTTAGAGATGGCTTTAGATCCTTATACTCCAGCACAAGTAAGAGTTTCATTAATGGCTGCGTTAGCCTATTTAATTATGCCATTTGATCTTTTCCCCGACTTTATGCCTTTAGTTGGTTTTAGTGATGATTTTGTAGCCCTAACAGCGGTACTCAGCATATGGAGCAAATACATGACTCCTTCAATAAGAGCAAGAGCAGAGAATAAGCTTAATAAGTTATTTCCTTTTTATTGAATGAGTAAATTATCTATACAGGAAGAAAAAGAACTCATCTCATTCATTAAAGAATGGTTAAAATCTCATGGATTTTCCCAAAAAGACTTAGCAAATGAATTAGACATTAAATCTAGCAGAACCTCTGAGATTATTCTCAAAATTAAAGAATTATATAAAAAAGGCGGCATCTTCAATATTGCAAAAAATCTTATTTTGATTGAGCAAAAATGGTTAAACAATATCAATAATGATTATCGAGGAACAAAAGAAACACCTCCATATAATCAATTAGATATCGACTCATTAGTAAACCAGATAAATGAAGATATTAGCGAATAAATAATATTTAAAATAATATTTAAAATAATATTTAAAATAATATTTAAAACATTATTTTTTATTTAAAAATAAAATAACCTCTTAAAACTAACTATTAACTAAATATAGTGTTAAATCCTAAATATGATAAATAACTATATTATTAAAGCAAAAATATTATGTGTTTTCATTTAAATTAATTTTTTTCAATTAATAATTAATAATTACTTAAATATTTTCGTAAATCATATTCAAAATGCCTGAATCCATGGATAAATATCATAATTAATCCATATACCTTTTTCCCAATATATGTCCTCCTCAATAAGATTTTTCAACTCCTTCACATCATTAGCATTAAAAATTCCAAACAAATATTTGGTACATTTTGTTGGCCCTAATGTAACAAGAATATCGCGATCTTTTAATTTTTTAAGTCTATTAAGATGTTGATCGCGAAAAGGTTTTCTTTTAATCATTACATCTTTACAGTACTCACCAAAAACTACAAATTTTTCCATTTTTAAAGATAATTAATAGAATAAAACATAATCAATAATTGCATATATTACTCACAAATTGCTATGTTATTCTGGTAGCTGTTATTTATTATTTATGAAGCTAACTGGAAGTGAATTAATCGCAAAAACTAAGGAACTTAAAGGTGTAAGTGAATCAGAAAGAGTCCTAGCTTGTGGATATTTTTCTAAATCCAAAAATGGTAAGAAAAGAAAAAACTATAATGCATATTATAAGGCTATTGCTGAAGCTCAAGGATATAAAAGTAGCAGCGAGGGCGAAACGGGTGGAATTGGCAAAGGGGGAAGGAAATTGAGCTACATAGCTACTGTCCAGGGGAATGGTAATCTCTTAATTGGCAAAGCATACACAACACTTCTAGACCTAAAAGCAGGTGATAATTTTGAAATCAAGTTTAAAAAGAAAGGTAAAATAATAAGCTTATTACCTACCAAAGATCACTAAAGATAATAAAATTATTTTTAATAATTAGTCTATAAATCCCTTAATCTAATTTTTTTAATCATATTATTCTCTAGTAAAATAATTTATTTTTGATCAGCAGCTAAACGCATATCCTTACAAAATTTGCCAACATTATCGACAACATTTTTCCCACTTGAACTAGATATTCGTTTTACAAATGCACTACCAATAATTACTCCATCTGCTCCCCATTCACGCACTTTACTCACATGTTCAGGGGTGGATATGCCAAAACCAACCGCAATTGGATTAGTGTTTACTTCTTTTAATTTAGCAATAAGATTTTCTACTCTATTTTCCATCTCGTTTCTCTCCCCGGTGACGCCCGTAACACTAACTAAATAAGTAAAGCCTTTTGTATGATTTGATATTTGTTTCATTCTTTCAAAAGGAGTAGTTGGAGCAACCAATAAAATCAGGTCCATAGAATAGTTACTAACTATTTTGGAAAATTTATAAGCTTCCTCCAGAGGTAGATCAGGAACTATTAGTCCAGAAACTCCAGCATTAGATGAAATCTCACAAAACTTTTCGAAGCCAAAACATAGTAATGGATTTAGGTAAGAAAAAAGGATGATGGGAATATTTAATTTACCTTTTAAAGAGTCTAAAAGTTTAATTACTTTTCTTGGGTTAGTACCTGACTTTAAGGCGCGAGAGGCAGCCACTTGAATAACAGGTCCGTCTGCAAGTGGATCACTGTAAGGGATACCTAATTCAATTAGGTCAGCTCCATTTTCTTGTAACTTTAATAAGATCTCAGAAGTTATTTCAATATTGGGATCTCCAGCCATTATAAAGGGCATCAAAGCTAATTTTTTATTATTTTTTAACTCACAAAACTTCTCATCTACCTTAGATAAAGACTCATTTTTAGTAATTTGCATTTTGTTATCTTTCATGATTTTTTTAATTTTTTCTATGAAAAATTTATGGATTTTTCTCCAAATCTTCCATTAGTTTTTGCTGCTCTTTCTTTGATAATGCATTGAATTTGGTTTCTAGTTTATCATTAACAACTTTTTCATACTCTTTTCTATAACGCTTCCTTTGTTCCATGAAAGTCATTTTTCCATTTACAACTCTATAAACATAAGATGTTACCCATGTAATAACAATCAAAATCAAAATACAACTTGAGAGTGTAGTAGCGGTAAGATTGTCGATACCAATTTGCGGTGCAAATTTATAACTAATTAATCCTATAAATGAAATAAATAATCCTATTTGTATAACTTTACCTTTAGTCAATTATTTACCCTTTACCGCTTCCTCTTAGTCTGAGATTTAAAAATGGAGAAAATAAAATTAAACCTGGGAAGAAAAGAAATACAAGGCCATAAATTCCTAATCTTTCAAATTTGCCCATAATATTCCATCTATTATTCATCCAGTAAAACAGAAATAATGGAATAACCAATAAATAGGTAGAAATAATTCCAATATAGGCAATTAAAGTAGCGAATGAATTATTAAAAAAACTTTCCATTTTGATTTGTGTTTTCTTAGTTAAAACATAACAACTATTGGAAGTTATCGTCAGAACTAAAAATAAATAATTAAATAATGGGAGTGGGGGGACTTGAACCCCCACGAGCTAAATCGCTCGACGGATTTTAAGTCCGGCGCGTCTACCAATTCCGCCACACTCCCAAAAGGAATTTGCGCTTTTTTATCGTAGCCGAAAGCAACCCATTTAACCAAGAAAAATTGGAATATTTACACTTTTAATTGTCAGATTAAATCTAATTTTTTAATTTACTATCCCTTCTACTTGCCATTGTAAAATTTCGCCTGCATGAAATGGTTTTATTTGTCCGACAATAGTTTCTTCTTCAACGACATCAATAAATTCTTTAATTTTATTAGGTCTAGAAACTAATTTTAATTTTTCTTTATTTGGGGAAACATTATAAAAATTAGGGCCATTTAAACTTGCAAACTTTTCAAAATTATCTAAAGCATCTTCTTCTTCGAATACTGTTAGATAGCTTTCTATTGCTACTGGCGAATTAAAAATGCCAGCACATCCACAAAAAGCCTTCCAATTCCTAAGGTGTGGAGCAGAGTCAGTTCCCAAGAAAAAACATTTTTTTCCACTTGTTGCAGCTCTCCTTAAAGCGAGTCTATTATTTTCCCTCTTAGCAACTGGCAAGCAGTAAAAATCACTATTTAAGCCTCCAAAAAACATTGCATTTCTGTTTATATGCAAATGATGGGGAGTGATAGTAGCTCCAATATTATTTTCTTGAACAAAATCAACTGCATAAGAGGTTGTTATATGTTCTAAAACGATTTTTAATTTTGGAAATCTTTTAGTTATTTGAGAGAGTTCTTTATCTATAAAAACTTCTTCTCTATCGAATACATCTACTTCAGAATCAGTCACTTCCCCGTGAATCAAAAGAGGAATTCCATTATCTTGCATTGATTCGAAAATCTTATATAGATTTTCTATTTTCTTAACTCCATGACTGGAATTTGTTGTCGCATTAGCAGGGTATAATTTTGCTGCGAAAAAGATATTATTTTTGAAACCATTTATTAGTTCTGCTTTATCAGTCTCATCTGTAAGATACATTGTCATTAATGGTTCAAACTTAGAACTTTCTGGTAAAGCTTCAAAAATAGATTTTTTGTAAGAGGTAGCGCTTTCAACAGATGTAATTGGAGTTTTAGTATTCGGCATAACGATAGCTCTTCCAAAATATTCTGAAGTAAAATGAATGATATTTTTTAATACAAGACCTTCCCTTAAGTGTAAATGCCAATCATCAGGTTTTATTATGGTTAAAGTCTTCAAAATTTTTTCTATTTAATCAATTTTAACAGCAATTTAAAATTGACAATAAATTATAGATATTCGAGGATAGTTATTAAACAATTATGAAAATTTTTATTATCTAAATAAAAGCCTAAATATGAGTGATTTTTTATTTCCAATAATAGAAATAGTTTTAGGCGTAGTTCTACTTTTTGCTGGAGGAGAGTTCTTTATTCAAGGAGCCATATTTTTATCTTTAATTTTAGGAATACCTCAAATAGTAATTGGTTTAACCGTTGTTTCTCTTGGAACAAGCTCTCCTGAGTTATTGGTAAGTTTAAGTTCAATTTTAAAAGGGAGTGATTCGCTTGCGGCTAGCAATGTAATTGGAAGCAATATTTTTAATGTTCTCGTTGTTTTGGGTATAAGCTCATTGATAACACCCCTTAAAGTAAAAAGCAGAATAGTCAGAAGAGATGTGCCTCTTTTAATGGCAATTTCTTGTGCAGTTTGGGCTATGTCATCAACAGGCTTATTAACATTACAAGCTGGGGTTTTTCTAATATTTTGTTTAATCTTAAATACAATATGGGAAATCAAAACTATCAATGAGAAAGGAGAGGAGACAAAAGATGCTGAACCAGAGATAGAAGAATTACAAGATAACTATAAAGGAAAGATTAATCTTTTACTAAAGTTAATATTGGGAATATTTCTTTTAAGCTTTGGTTCAAATATTTTAGTAAATGGTTCTCAAACGCTTGCTACTCTTTTGGGTGTCAATGAAATTGTTATTGGTTTAACTATCGTCGCAACTGGGACATCTTTACCGGAATTAGTAACTTCAATAATTGCTGCATTTAAAGGCAAAACAGATCTTGCGATTGGGAATGTAATTGGAAGCAATTTGCTCAATCAACTTCTAATCCTGGGAAGTTGCAGTATTTTTTCAGGATTTAAAGGTTTAGTAATTGAACAAAGTCTAATAAAAGTTGACTTACCTTTTATGGTTTTAACTACCTTTGCCTGCTTACCAATTTTCTGGAGCAAAGGGAAAATCACCAGAATTGAAGGATTTATTTTGCTTAATCTTTATATTTTCTACATTCTCGATAAGATACTTTTCCTAAATGGATTTAACTTCCTTTCTGTATTAAGAATAGGTTTGTTTATTTACTTTGCTTTGCTTGTAGTGTTTCTGATTATCCAAGAAAAATTAAAATTTTCTAATTCATAATTTTATCCATACATAGTTACAAATTCTTCTGAGATAGTTGGGTGCAAAGCCATAGTAATATCAAAGTCTTTTTTTGTTATCCCTGCATTTAATGAAATTGATGCCATTTGAATAATCTCAGATGATGTTTCACCAAACATATGACATCCCAGGACTTTGTCAGTCAGCTTATGAACTACAATCTTCAACATACATTTTGATTTATTCTTTTTAAAGGTATTAGACATAGGGGTAAATTTGCATTTGAAAATTTTTATATTTTTTTCAGAGTAAATCTCTTTAGCTCTTTTCTCACTTAAGCCAACTGTTGAAATTTCTGGAATAGTAAAGACGGCCTTAGGAATATATTCATAATTTACTTTTCTTTTTTGATCATTAAAAAAATTATCCGAAAAAACTCTCCCTTGCTCTATTGCTACTGGAGTTAAGTTTGGTTTATTTATGATATCGCCAACTGCAAAAATGTTTGAGTTGCTTGTTTGATTAAATTCATCAACATCTAAATATAGGCCATCCATCTTTAGATTTAAAAAATCTAAATTTAAAGGCAAAAGATTTGGTTCTCTTCCTGTAGCAATAAGGATATTACTAGTTAGGAGTTTATCCCCCGAGTCCAGAATAGATTCCAGATTTCCATTTACTCTGTTTATAGACTTTAATTGAGTATTGGAGATTATATTGATTTCAGTAAAAGTAGGTGATTCCACTAAGCATGAAGAAAGATCCTCATCAAAACCATTAAGTAAATGTTGACCTCTAATTAATTGAGTTACTCTAGTACCTAAATTTCTGAAAATAGAAGCAAATTCACAAGCAATATATCCTCCTCCTACTATTAATATTGATTCGGGAAACTTTTCTAATTCAAAAATATCATCACTAGTCCATGCCAAATCTACTCCAGGAATATTTAATTTCTTTGGTTTACCTCCAACTGAAATAAGAATTTTTTTTGAACTTATTTTATTTTTAATTTTCTTCGTTTTTGGACAAATAATTTCTAATTCATTTTGAGTAGTAAATCTTCCTAAGCCCTCAAAAACAGTCACATTCAATTTTTTTAAAGAATTTCTATGTAAATTACTTAGTCTAGAAACCTCCTCTCTAACATTCTTTAATAGAATATTTGATTCAAAATTAATACCTTCATTTTTTAATCCATATCCTTCAGAAGAATCCATATTTTTTTTACTTTTTGCTGCATAAACCATCAATTTCTTTGGGACACATCCCCTTATCACGCAAGTTCCTCCTATTTGATTTACTTCTATGATTGCGACTTTTGCACCATAACTAGCCGCACGTTTAGCCGCCGCGAGTCCTCCAGATCCAGCGCCAACAACAATTAAATCAAATTCAAATTCCAAGACTTTTTTAAATCAATTATTATAACGTTAGTTTATAGCTTTAATTCAAATAATGAATGGGATTTTGACATGGAATGATTTAAATAAATTTGAAGTTGAAGATCTTGATAGAGTCCATGGTATAAATAATTCCTACGCAAATTTAAGATTATTTGGGCACAGTGAAAATGATGTTTTAGTTACCCTCTATAGGGATAGGCATTCTTGGTGTCCTTACTGTCAGAAGATATGGTTATGGCTTGAATTCAAGAGAATTCCATACAGAGTCAAAAAAATAAATATGTTTTGCTACGGTCAAAAAGAAAGTTGGTTCCTTGAAAAAGTCAGATCGGGGAAATTACCTGCAATTGAAGTTAAAGGGCAAGTTATAACTGAAAGTGACGATATCATTGCTTTTTTAGAAAATGAATTTGGAGCACTTGGATCTTTTTTAACATCTAGTCACCTTATCAAAATTCGAGAATTAGAAAGAGAAATTTTCAGATCTTGGTGTAGTTGGCTCTGCCGAGAAAGCTTTAATTTTATAGATAACTCTTTTAGAAAAAAAAGTTTTAAAGAATCCATTTCAAAACTCGATGAAATCTTAAGTAGATCAAAATCAGGTTTTATTGATCCATCAGTATCTAATACGGGTGATATAGAGCCTGGTGTTGGAGATATAATTTTTATTCCCTATATGGAGAGAATAAATGCATCATTGATTTACTATAAAGGGTTTAATTTAAGATCTAATTACCGTTATGTAGATAACTGGCTTACCCTTTTTGAAGGGACAAGTGTTTATAGAGGCACTCAAGGAGATTTTCATACTCACTCTCATGATTTACCTCCTCAAATGGGTGGATGTTATAAAGAAAGCAATAAACAACAGATTATTTTCTCTGAGCTTATAGATACTGGAGAGGGTCTAGGTAATTATGAATTAAACAAAAATTATGATTCAAAATATTTCGCTAAAATTGCTCTTGATAGAGTGATAAAGCATAAAGAAAATTTACTAAAAGTAAACCCATACAATAAAGAATCATTTGAGGAATCATTGAGATCAGCATTAACCCATATGATCACAGGTGAAGTAATAATCCCTAAAAAACTTTCAGGAATCTCCCTAAGATACTTAAAAAATAGAATCTCAGTTCCAAGAGATATGCCAATTATTTCGGCAAGGTTATTAAGACAATCATTAAATAAAATTGAATCACGTAGTGATATCAATGAGATAGATAAGATACCTTTCAGGCATAGATATGATCAAGATCCTAGAAATTTTGCTTCTAGTTAATGTTGAAACTATAAATTTTTTCTTGAATCTATTTGAAGTAAATCTCTTATTTTTTGAACTTGACTTGCGATATTAGGATCAATAGACAATTTTTTTTCAACTTGTTCAATAGCATACATAACTGTTGTATGATCTTTGCCCCCAAACTCATCTCCAATTCTTGGTAAGCTTAGATCCGTTCCATGTCGCATAAGATACATGCCTATTTGCCTAGCTTGACTTACTGGTTTTCTCCTGCTTGAACTAATCAATTCATCAGTAGAAACTTTAAAAAAATCTGACACTTTATTAATAACTTGTTTTGGAGTAACAACTACTCCTACACTATTCGGATCAAGCATTGGAGCAATTGATTGGACTGTCATTGGCAAGCCAGTTATTGATGCAAATGCAACAGCTCTAGTAAATGCTCCTTCCAATTCTCGAATATTCGAAGTGAATCTTCCTGCTATAAATTGAATTAAATCTCTTGGAAGGCTCATCTTCTCTTGCTCTGCCTTTTTTTGAAGGATGGCTGTCCTCGTCTCAAGATCAGGTGGTTGAATATCAGCGGTCATACCCATTGAGAACCTAGAAATTAATCTCTCTTGAATTCCCGACAATTGATTTGGAGGTCTATCGCTTGCAATAACTATTTGACTTCCTGATTCGTGAAGAGCGTTAAAAGTATGAAAGAATTCCTCTTGTGTATACTCTTTGCCTTCTAAGAACTGTATATCGTCTATTAAAATCAAATCTACATTTCTATATTTGTCTCGAATGGCTGTCATTCCATCTCTTCGAATACCACTAATAACATCATTAGTAAAAGTCTCTGTAGATACATATTTAACTTTTGCTTCTGGATCTATTTCTACTCGATAATGGCCTATTGCTTGCATTAAATGAGTTTTACCGAGACCTACTCCACCACAAATAAATAATGGATTAAATTCTCTTCCAGGTGATTCGGCAACTGCCAAAGCAGCGGCATGAGCCAACCTACTATTTGGACCTACTACAAATCTTTTAAAAACGTAGCGCAAATTTAGACCGTTGGGATTTTTAGATCGATTTTTTGAAGAAATATCTAAAGTATTATTAGAAAATGATTTTGTTTTTTGATTCACGATCTGTTCATCTAGGTACTCTTTATTTGTTGAATCGCTGTTAATATTTGTTTCCGATTTAAAAACAACTTTTACATCATGGCCGCATATTTCTGTTGCAGCCTTTTCGATAGTTTGACAATAGTTCTTTCTTAACCAATCACTTGAAAATGTATTTGGAGCAATTAAGGTTAATAAGCCATTTTCAAAACAATTAAATTTAGCAGGCCTTATCCATGTCTCAAATGAAGGCTTACTTAAAGTTTTTTGAAGTGATTGTTGAACTTCCGCCCAAATAGGATTAATTGCTTGCAAAATTTTATTCTCTAGATTATTAATCTAGTTGGAATTTAATAATTGGCCATTAGGAAATCACAAGATCACGACAAATTTAAAATTACTTAACAAAGCATCATACAAATTTATAAAAATATTTATTTTTTTTAGGCATATAATTATTTTAATCGCACTAAATTATTGGATAAAGCATTACTTATTATCATGGCAAAATGGCATGGTTTTGGAAGATGCAAAACAAGATTATCTAAAGATATAGGAAAAAGTAATTCTGCAAAGGTTCAAAGTGTAATGACCAAACATACTATTTCAGTCGCAAAATTTCTCCAAGAAAATAAACTAATTGATATTTCTATTGCTATATCTGGTCTGGGTGTAAGTAACTGTAGAAGATGGACTAGAGCATTAGGTATCAAAAAATTTAATTTACAGGGGAAAGGCTGCTTGGGAGAAAAAATGAAACGGCAAATAATTATCAACAAAAAATTTTGTGCAAGACATAAGATCAAAAATATTATTTTTATTGGTACTGACCTTCCAGATTTATGCCATCAAGATTTATTGAATACTCTAAAAGAGCTCCAACAAAATGATCTTATTTTAGGACCATCTAATGATGGAGGATATTGGCTTATTGGTTTATCAGAAAAAATAATGTCATCGCATTTATATTTACCTTTTATCAACATAAAGTGGGGGACAGAAAATGTTCTACAGAATACAATTGATAATTTTGCTTCTACAAAATTAAAATATAAGTTTTTAGATAAAAAAATTGATATAGATACAATTATTGATATTGAAAATAGAAAGTAACCGACTTGTCTAAAATCTCAATTATCATTCCAACAATTAATGAGGCTAATAATTTACCATTATTGCTTTCAGACTTATCAAGTATTCAGAAAGAGGTCGAAATCATAATTGTTGATTGTGGAAGTGAAGATAAAACTATTGATATAGCAAATATTTATGGAGCTAAAGTATGTATATCCAAAGAAAGGAATCGAGGTTTGCAATTAGATATTGGAGCCAAAAATTCAAAAGGAGAGTGGCTCATTTTTTTACATGCAGACACAAGATTAACTCATGATTGGTATAAAAAAATAAATTCATTTTTAAAGGGAAATAAGAATAGTATCTACTATTTTGAATTCAAAATTAATAACAAAAAGATAATTTATAGAGTCCTCGAAATTCTCGTGAATTGTAGAAGTAGATTTTTTAAACAACCGTATGGTGATCAAGGTTTAATAATTCATAGAACTACCTATTTTAAGAATAATGGTTTTAGGAAGATACCTTTGATGGAAGATGTAGATTTTATAAGGAGATTAAACAAAAAAAATTATTTAAAACAATTAAATTTACCAATTTTTATAAATTCAAGAAAATGGGAAAGAACTAATATTTTTTTTCAAGCAATTAAGAACTGGCACTTTAGAAGAAGATGGTTAAAAGGTGAATCGTTAAAATCTATATATTCTGATTACTACAAAAAATGATTAATTTGCATACCAAAAAGCACATTTAGAGCCTCTAGGTTCTAATATCCAACCTTGTCTTTTATAAAATGAAACTACTTCAGCATCAGCAAAAAGGGTTACTTTAAAAATTCCAATACTTTTCAATTCTTTTAGGACATATTTCATTAACTCTTTCCCTAATCCAAGTCCTTGATAGACAGGGTTAATAGCCACATCCCAGACTGTTGCTTCTAGAATTCCATCGCCAGTGCATCGTGCAAATCCTACTAGTCTGGGGAATTTATCATCATGACGCCATAACCCAACCACCAAAATACTGAAATCTAAAGCTCTTTTTACCCTCCTTATAGGTCTTCTGCTCCAACCAACAGTTTGCAAAAGTTGATCAAGTTCTATTAGATCTAAATCTTTATTTTTACTACATATAAATATTTCTTCTTTATTTGTTTGAGTGAACTCACAAGAATTTAAACCATAGAGATCTATCAGATCATTCCTTGATATAGTATTTGTTTTTTTTATTAACGATCCTTGGTTTCTAAAAATCATTAAAAATTCACGAATCCATTTTGTTGAAGCTCAGAGAGCTGAAAATATAAACCCTTTTTAAGTCTCAATTCACTATGGGTTCCCTCTTCAACTAATGATCCCCCTTTCAAGACTAAAATCTTATCAGAACTTTCAATAGTTGCTAATCTGTGAGCTATTACTAATGCTGTTCTTTTTGACAGAATTCTCTCAAGATCTTTCTGCAAAGTAGCCTCTGTAGAGGGATCCATAAACGCTGTTGCTTCGTCCATTATTAAAACAACAGGATTTCTAATCGCTACTCGAGCTACTGAAAGAAGTTGTCTCTCTCCAGAAGAGAGATTTCCCCCTCTTTCTCTTAAAAAGGTGTTCAAACCTTCTGGTAATTTTTTTAACAAATTATCTAAC
The DNA here is from genome assembly GCA_017644375.1 of Prochlorococcus marinus CUG1435. Lineage (NCBI taxonomy): Bacteria > Bacillati > Cyanobacteriota > Cyanophyceae > Synechococcales > Prochlorococcaceae > Prochlorococcus > Prochlorococcus marinus. The sequence goes on along the minus strand of JAEPLP010000001.1, from coordinate 1,158,250 downwards.
CCTAATTCGTTACAAAGATTTTTTAATTCAAGATTGTCTATATTGGAATTTAATTTTAAATTATCTGCAACATTTCCACTAAAGATAAAGGTGTCTTGCAAAACTACTCCCAACATATTTCTAAGAATTGCAATAGGAATATCTTTGATATCTATGTCGTCGATTAATATTTGGCCTGATTGAGGCTCATACAATCTACATAATAGTCTTATTATTGTGGTCTTACCTGAACCAGTTGGCCCTACAAAAGCTACATGCTCTCCAGGATTGATCCTGAACGATAAATTCTTTATGATGTGCTCTCCCTCATTGTAGAAAAAATTAACATTCTTGAACTCAATTTTGCCCTTAAATTTTTTATTTACATTTTTCACATTTTCTAAAAAATGTTTTGCGGAAGTAGAGTCCTTAATCTGTATTTCTTCATCCAATAATTCATTTATTCTTTCTACAGCTGTTAAACCTCCTTGTATTTGAGTAAATCTTTCTGCAAGCTGCCGTAGAGGTTCAAAAAGTCTTTGGGAATATAAAATAAAAGTTGTTAATGTTCCTAAACCAATATTTCCAGAAGTAACGAGATAACCTCCAACTGCCAAAACTAAGGAAACTGCAGCAAGAGAAATCCATTCTATAAATGCCGAAATACTACTGTCATAAAATATTGTTCCATTAACTGCTTTCTTATAAGCAACTCCAGTTTTGGAAAATTTCTTACTATTAAAAGCCTCTCTTCTGAACATCTGAACGACTTCTAAACCTTGAAGATTCTCTTGAAAATCAGAGTTAAGTTGAGACAATTCTTCCCTTACTTGATAATTTGCTCTTCTATAACGTTTTTGAAGCCAAATAATAAAATATGAAACTGGGATTTGAGTCAAAAGTAATAAAATGGCAAGCCCTCGATCAATTGACAGCATTGTCAAAGAAATTACTATCAGACTGACGAAGTCAGCAATGACTCCAACTGCCCCACTACCAAAGACCTCGGCTAAAGCATCAACATCATTTGTTAATCTCGTTAGTAATTTCCCAACAGGCATTTTATCGTGATACTTAAGAGATAAAGATATTGAATGATCAAAAAGTTCTCTTCTTATTCTTGCTGTCAAACGTTGTCCCACTGCTTGGATATTGTAAGTTTGGTATCCCTGCAGAACTAATCTTAATAATACAGTTATAAATAAAGTTAAGATTATGGCATTTATTGACTGCCCAAAGAAAGTTTTACTCAGCCAAACATCTGTAGTTTCGTTCTTTAGAATAGTAATTGCTTGACCAACTAATAAAGGTTGAATAGCTCCAGAGAAAGAGACAGGTAACAAAACTATCAAGATTAGATAGATTGTTTTTTTATCTTTAGTAAAATATTTACCTAACTTTTTAATCCTTCTAAAATCTTTAAAAAACATTTAGCTAATCTTCTATAAAGCATTAGTTGATTCTATTGATAAAATAGTATCTCTGAGATGATTATCATCTAACCTCATAGACAATGGATTTCCAATTAGTCTTGCAGTCGAATAATAAAGATCATCTATTTTTATTAAACCATTCTCTTTAAGAGTCTTTCCTGTTGCCACCAAATCAACTATTGCCTCTGCCATACCTGTAATAGGACCAAGCTCGACTGATCCTGTCAAATGAACTATTTCTACAGGAATATTTAATTCTTCAAAATAAGCTCTTGCTGTTTTTGTAAATTTACTTGCTACTTTACAATTCGCTGGAAGATCAGTTGGTTTTGAATAATTGCTATTTTTCTTAACCGCCAACGACATATGACAACCACCAAATCCTAAATCTAATAACTTTGCGACTTTTAATTCAGATTCCCGTAAAACGTCATACCCAACAATACCCAAATCAGCCTGACCATAACTTACATAAACAGGCACATCTCCATTTCTTACTAATAAAGCTTTTGCCCGTTTGCAATTTGATTCAAAGGTTAATGATCTATTATTTTCGTCCAACGCATCTGCGAAATCTAACCCAGCTCTTTTAAAAGTTGAAATTGAATCTTTTAACAGAGCTCCTTTTGGTAAAGCTATAGTAAACATAGATCAATTTCTTCCAAGGATTCTTCATTCTAAGTTAACAATGGAATTTAATAAAGCTTCCAATATAATCGGACTCAGAGTTTTAAATGACAATGTCATTTGGTTGTGGGTAAAAGATAAATCCGTTGTTGTTGTAGATCCATCTGTTCACGAACCAGTAATTAAATATATAGATGAAAATAATTTTCACTTAAAAGCTATTTTGCAAACTCATCATCATTCAGACCATATTGGAGGGACGAAGTCTCTTATTGAAAGATGGCCAAAAGTAAAGGTGATTGCATCCTCAAGAGAAAAAAAACGAATACCTTTTCAAAATGTATCTGTAGAAGATGGAGAAACTTTGAATATTTTAGGTGAAGAAGTAAAAATAATTGAAGTATTAGGGCATACAAGCTCACATATTGCCTTCTTTTTGAATGGGAAAAATCCTATTCTTTTTATAGGTGATACATTATTTTCTGGAGGCTGTGGAAGGATTTTTGAAGGAACTTATCAACAAATGTATTCTTCACTAGAAAGAATCAAATCTTTACCAAAAAATACTCTTATATATTGTGCACATGAATATACTAAGTCAAATATTTTGTGGGCATTGAATCTCAAGCCTAAAGATCAAGATATAAAAAATAAACTTTCGGAAGTTGAAGAAAAACTTTCTCTTAATGAATTGACAATTCCATTTTTACTTGATGAAGAGATGAAAATAAATCTTTTCTTAAGAGCAAAAAATTTAGAAGAATTTACTTTTCTAAGAGCAAATAAAGATTTATGGGTTTAAATAGATAGGTATCTTCTTAAATAAATGTCCTCAAAACAAGTAATTAAAACATCAAATGCTCCAGATCCAGTCGGACCTTATAATCAAGCAATAAAAGCTGGGAATTTTATCTATTGTTCTGGTCAAATTGCTATAGACCCAGCTTTAAATGAGATAACATGTTTAGGTGATATTGAGAAGGAAACTATTCAAGTTTTAAAAAATCTCGCAGCAGTTCTTAAAGCTGGTGGAGCAAAAATAGAGGATGTAATAAAAACGACAATTTACTTAACTGACTTAAGTAATTTTCAAATTGTCAATAAAATATATAGTGATTTTTTCAATGTAGAGAATCCTCCTGCAAGGGCCTGTGTGGAAGTTTCATCTTTACCAAAAGGAGTTTTAGTTGAGATAGATTGCGTCGCATTTCTAGATTAATTTCTAATTATTGAGAAATTTGAAATATAAACCAATTTTGCACCATATTTGTATAGATTATTAGTTGATAATTCATCTTTGATCTATGTCAGCAGCAAAGCTAAATATAGATGAACTAGAAGCAGGTTATCCTTTATTTTGCAAAGCTCTTAGACTATTAATTCTAAAAGGTAACTCAGTTAAAGATATAGAAAAGACAGTGTGTTGGAGTCATCTCGAAACTTTAAATAGATGTCTACCTGGTAGATATAAAGCCCCAACATATTTAATGGCCTTAATCAAAAGAGATATTGCAAAGCCAAATAGTTATTAAAAAGGACTAATCTTCTAAATAATATTTATCAATATCCTTTGAAAAGTCTTTTTCCATGTCTGATATTTCTTTATTATCTAAAAAAATTGAAAGACTTACAAAAGTCTTACCGAAGCTGATATTTGGATAGATATCTCTTTCTTTACATAATTTCTCAATTTTCTCCATGAATTTACTAATTTTTGAGTACTGTTTAAATTCAAATCTTTTTTCAATCCTCAAAGGTGATTCTCTTTCATTCCACATTAAATTATTTATTCAAGACTAATTACACTATACCTTTAATAAAGTTTCTCAATAAATTTTTGAAGTTAAAATTTTTAGTCAATCTCCCAATAATCAATAATACCTCCAATTGTTAAATCGGTTTGAACTTCTGGATTAGGGCATGCAAATCTAGCGGCAGAGCCACTAGAAGTAAAAACCCAGTTACCTTCTCTTGCTCCAACTGGATCAACAGCAACTACTTTCTTTCCTTTATTATTTTCTAAAATTCGTAAATTCATATGACCTAAGCCAGCGACTCTTTGAGTGCATACCATCCTTCCAAGTACCTTCATAATTTCCACAATTTATATCCTCCTTTTTTATGACTTGTCAGGATCCCAATGATCAATTATTCCAACAATCGTTAAATCGCTTGGATATGATTTACTTCCCGCTGCTTCCCTAGCTGCAGAACTTCCAACACAAATAACCCAATCTCCTGGCTTACAGCCAACAGCATCAACTGCAACTTTACTTGAAGAACCATCTAATACAACCTGCAGATGTTTATGTTCAAAACCAGGAATCCTATTGGTAGAAACAAGTGGTTTTACAACCTTGCAAATTAACATAATTAGTGAGCCTCCTCTGTTTTTTTATCTAAAGACATTCCAATAATTTGGGCGGAATGAATGTTGTCCCTATCTCTAATAGTAGAGCAAGTGTGTAACAACCCTTGATCAACTAAATTTTTATATCTAATTGATATCGCATTATTAACTCTTTCACAATCATTTATTGCCCTCTCTTTTGCGCCGGGGACTTTTCCAGAGTAATCAAATCTTATTACTACCGGAATAGGTAGATCTTGAGAAACATTTAATCCAGTAAAAATCTTCACTCCTACATCTAAATCTGGAGCCCCTTCTTCGACTGTATCTAAATGAGCAAAATAAGTTAAATTCCTGAGATGTACTTCTTTGAAACCTATACCTACTCCAATAAACCTCTCTGCATGTCCAATATCTTCATAAGAACCATTATGAAAACTCTTAACATAATCAATTTGAGAAATATTATTGACAATTAATTTATACGTAAATTTTTCCAGTCCACTGAGTTTATCTTTTGAAGATTGCTTAGAAATTGTCTGGCAAATTTCTCTTTCTGCATCCTCTCTTGAGAAATTTATTGTTGAATTATAAATTTCTAATGTAGAAATAGTTTTTTCTAAATCTATAGCGCCATCGCTAGTTGATAAATGTATTTTTAATGAATCAGTGTCTGTATCAAGTCCAATTAACATTAAATCCACAGAAGCTCCGCAGCAAAAGCTATTCTCTACAGCCTCTTTGAAAGCATATAATTTATTTCTACCTTCTGCTGCAGCTAACTCGTCATTACTCCCATGAGCTGCGCATCCCTGATGCAAAGGATCTACTGAACTAAAGTGATAAGTTACAACTTTTAAGTACCTGGTATCTTTATGAGCTTCATTAGGAACATTCTCTCTATATCTTTTATGTTCAGTTTTTACCCATCGATTAACGGTATTTTCAATATCAAACAGTGCTCCAGCATGGGATCTTCTTCTTACTGAACTAAAAGGTATTCTCATTACATAAGCAACTGAATGAGCTAATCTTCCATCTGAACAAGGAGTTATATCAAGTAAATGTATTCCACAATCTAAGAGGAATTTTTCAAAGTCTTCCGCATCCCTACTTCCAGCGGCACCTTCAAGTGGATCATTGTTAAAAAAATTGTCGCTTAGTTTCTCATGCTGTTTGAAAGCACACCATGCATATAAAGCTCTCATATCAAGAGGTTTAACCCAAGATTTATCTAATACATGTAGGGGTAAATCTATTCCCAAATTTTTTCTTGATATTTTCTGTGCCTTATTTATAAAATCTTCGTGATGTTGAATTCGAGCAATTTCCTTGAGAGTTGGAACAATTTCATCAAAATCACTTTTTATTTTGCTTTCATACCTAAATAGATTTTCATTTTGGATATTATTGGTTAATTTATGAGACTTTCCAGAATTTCGGAAATTATTTGATTCTTTACTTTGTGTATGGACATTTTCAGTAAAAGTTTTCATTGGAGCTGTTGGCCCCAATGTGAAGTTCTTGGCTTTAGCCAGTCCTCTTAAAGGCATTATTTACTTAACCTCTTGCACCACCTGAAAAGGTAACAAGTTGTCCTTCACGAGTATTTCCACTAGATCCAGTTATCAAGAAATCTGGTTTTTCTGTTTCCTCATTTCTTTTAACATCCATAGGGGGCATTGCGCTCATGAATCCTGCTCTTGATGGATTTCTCTTTCTAGAAGAAGCTCCCTCTGTACCTGTTACCTTATCGCCGCGATCCCAATCATCACCAGTTACGTTTCCTACTGATTGACCTTCACCAGTAATCCTTGATGCGACTCTTTTTTCTGGTGTTTTTGCAGCACGGTCTGCCTCTTCAATTTCCATTTTTTGTTTATAAGTAATATTTTTATTCGGTTCAAATCTAAATTTTTCAGTGCCAGTGACCTTATCAACTGCCATATCAAAAGGCCCTGTTACCTTTGAACCATTTTCATATTCATTACCTGTAACTCCTTGAGTATTTTTTTCAGAATATTTATCTCTTGATGGAGATTTAACAGAGAATTCGTTCCAAGAGTTAGCTGCCGACTTTTCCGGATTCGCATAAGCCGCATCATGTGGAGGATTATCACAAGCTTGTGAGAGCTGATCTCCACCAACATAGGGAGTACCTGTTAGATTTTTACAAGCACCTTTCTTAGCACCTGTCATTACTCCGCCAATTCCTGGTTGCTGTCCTGTAAGTCTGGCATTTGAATTATTTCCAGAATTAACTGTTGCTCGGGATTTCATATCTTCTGAAATCTCAGTACTACAATTTTCATTAATCTGATCTAAGCCTGCGTATGGTGTTCCTGTTAACACTTTGCATGAACCTGGTTCATCTCCAGTTACTATTTCTGATCTTCCTGTCATAGTGCCGCTTATTAAATTTGACTTTGAAGAAAGGCTTAAACCTACTTTTCTGGCTTCTGGTTTTGGTTTTGAACCGCAAAACTTCTCATATTGTTGAGATCCTATGTACTCATCGCCAGTTACATTCTTACAACTCCCATGTTCATTGCCTGTCATATGGTCTGATCTTCCAACCCCTGTACCAGTTACATTATTCCCATTAAGAGTGTTGTAACTGCCTACTTTTTCAAATGCTTTACCTTTTGGATTTGGCTCAGAGCCAAGATATTGATCTCCAGTTAATTGTTGTCCAGAACCTGATTCATCTCCAGTAACTAGGGTTGATCTACCAGGAAGTGATCCAGATACTTTTAATCCATCGGTTGTAGTGCTGTGTTTAACCTTTGAAGGATTTTTTGGGACATCACCACAATACTTCTGCGACTGATTAGAAGATACATATTCAGTACCTGTAAGGTTTTTACAAGTTCCTGGCTCATCGCCTGTAACACTATCAGATCTACCAACTTCATTTCCAGTTACTTTATTACCTGATGTTGTAGAGGTAACAGTAGATCTAAGTGGTTGTTTATAACTTGGTCTATCTTGACAAAATTGATCAATAACTTCTGATCCCATATATTGGGTACCAGTTACAGTTCTGCATGTACTTGCTTCATTACCTGTAGTTTTTACAGATCTATTAGCTTGAGTTCCAGTAACTATTTGACCTGAATCAGTTTCACTTTTACCAACTTTCCAGCTAGCATCTGCAATATTTTGTTTGGCACCATTTTTATTTGGACCACATGGTCTACATTTACCATTACCTTTTTTGCCTGTGGCACCAGTTTTACTTCTTAGCTCTCTCACTCTCTGAGAAATTTCTCTACTACTTAAATCTGGGTCTCCCCTTCTAGCTAAGGAAGCGGCACTAGTATTTTGTTTAGTTGCTGATTTACCATGTTTAGATTGAGCTTCTCTTCTCGCTAAAACAATATCTCTACTTGTATTGGTAATAGGCTTTCTCTTCTGATTAATTCTTCTTTTAACGTTTGGTTTTGATGTTTTAATTTCTGTATTATGTGAATTTTGAACTTCTTGATTTTCGCTTGTGGTAGTTTTAACTGTGTTTACAGGACTTTCTTTTTTAACATCAGTACGGGTTCTATCAGATGAAGTTATAGCTGATTTCCCATGGGTAGACATTGCTTTTCTTCTCTCTATTACTAACTCTTTACTAGATAAAGTTGTTGAAGAATTTCTGTTTACTTGAGTTTTTGGAATATGTTTTGTAGCTGGTTTAGAAATATTATTATGAGAAGACTGAGTCCCAGAAATCTGTATATCTTGAGAAGATCGAACTCTATCTTTGGTAGTTGAAGAATAAGCAGCGGCTTTTTTACCGCTATCACTCATCGCCTTTCTTCTTTCTAGTGCAATCTCTCTACTGGTTTTTTTTGACATAATCTTCAAATGTGAAACTCTTTTGAAAAACTTTCTCCAAAACATTTTTTTGGAGAAAGATATTAACTACGATAAGTAGCTTTAACGTCCTTGGAAAACTACAAAAGCTGTTCCTTGACTTTGAGTGTAAGCATCGTATCCGATGATTCTTACATGATGATCAGGGTATGCTCTATGGCATGCCTCTAATTCGCTCACGATCAAGTTAAGATCTTTTTCCCCAAAAAATGGGAGTTTCCAATAAGACCAATAAGTTTGCATACATCCACTAGGATGAACATGCTCAATAACAGGACTCCAACCTTGAGCAATTATGTACGCAATTTGGTCATATATTTCTTCCTGGGTCATCGGTGGTAAAAAACCGAATGTTTCCAGGGTTGCAACTGTTTGATAGTCGCTTACTGTGCTCTGGAAAGGCATAATTAATCAAAATGTGAATGAAATTACTCGTAAAAACGAGATTTTAATAAGTTTGAGGAGAATAAATCTCCTCAATTCCGAAACTTGAGTTAACCCTGAACATCAAGCTTGTCGACAGTGTCAAACTCAAACTTAATTTCCTTCCAAGTTTCTAGAGCAATAGCTAATTCAGGACTATGCTTAGCAGCTTCCATAAGAATGTCTCTACTCTCTTTTTCGATTTCGCGACCAGCATTACGTGCTTTTACACAAGCTTCTAAAGCAACTCTGTTAGCTGCAGCTCCAGCGGCTGAACCCCATGGATGACCATGTGTTCCTCCACCGAACTGAAGACAAGAATCATCTCCAAAAATTGCTAAGAGTGCAGGCATATGCCATACGTGAATACCACCTGATGCGACGGCAAATACTCCTGGCATTGAACCCCAATCTTGATCAAAGAAGTTACCTCTTGATCTATCTTCAGGAACAAATGACTCTCTTAAGTTGTCTATGTAACCAAGAGTTGTTTGACGATCACCTTCTAGTTTTCCAACAACTGTTCCAGTATGTAATTGATCTCCTCCGGAGAGTCTCAAACATTTTGCTAGAACCCTGAAATGGATACCGTGTTTTGGATGTCTATCAATAACAGCATGCATCGCTCTATGAATATGAAGAAGCATGCCATTTTTACGACACCAGTTTGCTAATCCAGTATTTGCAGTAAAACCACCAGTTATATAATCATGCATGATGATTGGCATATCTAGCTCTTTTGCAAATTCAGCTCTTTCGTAGAGTTCTTCAGGAGTGTTAGCAGTACAGTTTAGATAGTGACCTTTAACTTCTCCAGTTTCTCGTTGAGCAAGTTTAACTGCTTCTGCAACAAACTCAAATCTTTCTCTCCAACGTTGGAATGGCTGAGAGTTTATATTCTCGTCATCCTTCGTTAAATCAAGACCACCTCTAAGGCACTCATATACAACTCGACCATAGTTTTTACCAGACAATCCTAATTTAGGTTTAATGGTACAACCAAGAAGAGGTCTTCCATATTTGTTTAGACGATCTCTTTCAACTACGATTCCATTTGGTGGACCGCCGCAAGTTTTGATGAAAGCGATTGGGAATCTAATATCTTCTAGACGTAAGTGTCTTAGAGCTTTAAATCCAAAAACGTTTCCTACTAGAGATGTTAATACGTTTGTAATAGAACCTTCTTCAAAAAGATCTAAAGGATATGCAATAAAAGCATAAAAAGCTTCAGGATCTCCAGGAACGTCTTCGATTCGATAACAACGTCCTTTATAAAATTCTAAATCTGTAAGTAACTCGGACCAAACTGTTGACCAAGTACCTGTTGAAGATTCAGCGGCAACAGCTGCTGCAACTTCTTCTCTGGGAACACCTTCTTGACCTGTACATTTGAAACAGGCTAATAAATCGGTGTCTAGGGGTACATATTCAGGAGTCCAGTAGGTATCTCTGTACTCCTTTACCCCTGCATCATACTTCTTACTCATAAGGATAAATTTAGGTCTGTGTAGGGAAAATAATTATTGTGCAAAATTTACAAATTTTGCGTTACTTAATTAGTCCTTTTGACCAAGAAATTCACCGTTACCAAGAGCAGGTTCAACTTCTCTATGAGGACGAGCAATAATGTGAGCTGCAACTAAACCGTCACCAACTCTTTCACAAGCATCAGCACCAGCTCTTACAGCTGCGTTAACTGCGCCTGTTTCGCCTCTAACTAATACTGTGACATAACCGCCACCTACGAATTCACGACCAATAAGGCGAACTTCTGCTGCCTTTGTCATTGCGTCTGCTGCTTCGATTGCAGGTACAAGTCCGCGTGTCTCGATCATGCCGAGAGCGATACCCATTGTTTCTGTAGCCATTGTCTACTAAATACTAAATGTGGAATGTTCAATTCGAAGAATGCTTCATTAAGTACTTATAAGTCAAGCGTTTTCGACAAAATCTCCATTAATGTTTTTTCTATCATTCATAAGTTAAACTTATCACCCTTGGTACTATTGATATGTCAATACTTATGCAAATTAGTTAGTGCATCAAAACATACTGTTGTGTTAAGAAAAAATTTACATTATGTTATTTCCGTACGAGGCAGGCCCTGTCTACACAGGTGTGGAATGTTCAACCTTTCCTGTCTCCGTATCAAGCTTTGAAGTAAGATAATATTCACAATAAATTTATTTGTTATTTTGAACCTTCCAGTTCTAACTATTGCTAGTGGCAATCAAAGAAAAGTATCTGAAATTTCAGAGATGCTGGATGTTTTGTCTTTAAAGGTTCAGAAGCAACCAGAATATTTAAATGTCGAAGAGACTGGAAACACATATTTTGAGAATGCACTTCTAAAAGCAAAAGCAGCTGCTTTAGAGACTAAAACTTGGGCATTAGCTGATGACTCGGGTCTTGAAGTAGATGTTTTAGATGGTCGGCCAGGAATTTATTCTGCTCGATATGCCAAAACTAATGATGAGAAAATTAAAAAATTAATTAATGAACTTTCTGATAGTCCTTATAGGAGTGCAAGATTTATAAGTTGTATGGTTTTGTGCGATCCCTCAGGAAACTTAGTTAAAGATACAACAGGAATATGCTGGGGAGAAATTCTTAAGAACCCCAAATATCCAAACGGGGAATTCGAATCTATTTTTTGGGTAAAAGAGTCTAACTGTGTTTACGGTGAGCTCTCACAATCACAATTAAATAAATTAGGTAGTAGAGGTAAAGCTGCCAAAATTATGTCCCCTTACCTCAAAAAAGAAATTGGTTTAAATTAGAAAATTATCAATAATTTGAAATTTCATCAATTGCTCTTATAGCAGCGGCCGCTGCTTCTTCTACATCTCCTTCTTTCCCAGCGAGAGTTAATCTACCGAAAGCGCCAACTGCCTTTACATCAACAACAGTTATATTTGATGCTTTTTCTGCTTCATTTGCTGCTTTTAAGACATACCCAGCTGGTTCAGTTTCTAATATAAACATGCTCATTCCAGATTGAATCATTGATCCACTTCTGTTTTGTCTATTAATTAAAACAGCATGATCTGGAGTAATTGCTCGAATAACTTCTGTCCAACTCGTTGAAGGTTTGGTTCTTTTTCTAACTTCACTACCAATAGCATCTAGAACAACATCCCCGGAATGCAAAACAGTACTTTGATCTTTATGGTAAAGAGCAAGAGAACCAAATGCTCTTTCAACGATCATCTGTCCAAGCCTTACATTACTAGCCTTTAAGGCAATATCAGTGACTCTATGCACGGCCATCCCAGGTGAAACTTCCATCCATAGGCATGAATCTCCAGGGATTGGTAAAAAACCTCTACTAACAGTTCCCATATATGCCGCCAATTGAGGCTGAAGAGAATCTAAAAAAACATATGTTCTTAACTCAATTTGTTCTACTTGACTTGCTTGTCTGGATACCAAAGACTTTTCTGAGTCAGTTGTAATAAAACAGCTTGCACCACTAGCCTGAGATTGCACCTCAGATCCTGTGACAAGAGAACTCCCTTTCTTTCGTTCCCCTCTGTTTAAACTAGAAGTTGGTTCCATTCACGCGACTATAACGGATAATGGTTCATTTTTTCCATTAAATTTACTTGCATGCTTCCCACAAAACGATAACTTCAAGTAAAAGATATGCATTTTTATGGGAACTTCTCAAAAAAAAGAACCAAATGTTTCTGGCACTGAAAAAGAATTAACTCCTGATCAAACTCTTGGATTAGTCAGCCTAAGCTTGATGCAAAAATTATCTCAGAAAGATCCATCTTTTAGTTGGTTAGAAGAAGATAAAATCGAGAAGGTAAATCTTAAGAACCTTAGAGATAGATTGGAGTTAACGCAATTAGCTATAAATACTGGAGCTCCTTTAACCACTTCAGAAGTGACAGCTTTAATTGGAGCAAAGCCCGGAAAATCTAAGTTAGAAAGAGCAGGATTATTAGCAACGAAAATAGCTAGAAATGTATGGAAAATCTCAAAAACAAGTCAAGGAAATTCCTTCTACAGAAATTAAAATACGCCCAAAAAGTTTTTTTCATAATTCCCATTTAAGTATTTAAACATTCATATAAGTTTTTTAAATGTGTTCATTTTGTAAGAGAACTTATTAATTACTTTCTTAAATTAAAAAGTTTATGCAAGCTTGAAATATAAGCTCTTGAAAATTTTTAATGAGTAAAGTTGAATTTAACAAGGAAACTGGACCGAGAGAAGTTTTTTGCGGTTTAACTTCAATAGTTTGGCTCCACAGAAGAATGCCTGATGCGTTTTTTCTGGTAGTAGGTTCAAGGACATGTGCTCATTTAATTCAGAGCGCTGCTGGAGTTATGATTTTTGCTGAACCAAGATTTGGGACGGCTATTCTTGAAGAAAAAGATCTAGCTGGTCTTGCTGACGCTCATGAAGAATTAGATCGAGTGGTTAATGATCTTATTGCAAGAAGACCAGAAATAAAAACTCTTTTTCTAGTTGGATCTTGTCCAAGTGAAGTAATTAAACTAGATCTTGCAACTGTCGCAGAGAAATTAAATAAAAGATTTTTAGGTCAAGTAAGATTCGTTAATTACTCTGGCAGTGGGATAGAAACAACTTTTACCCAAGGCGAGGATGGCGCCTTAAAAGCTTTAATTCCATTAATGGAGTCATCAAATGAGGAAAAATTATTATTGGTTGGGACTCTCGCAAATAATGTAGAGGATAGGTTTAAAAAGATTTTTAGAAATTTAGGAATTTCAAATATTGAGAGCTTTCCACCACGGCAATCAACAGAATTACCAAAGATTGGCAAAAATACAAAAGTATTATTAACTCAGCCTTATTTAAGTGATACGGTACGAGACCTCAAACATCGGGGTTGTGAAATAATTTCAGCTCCATTTCCTCTAGGTATCGAAGGCAGTACAAAATGGTTTTTAGCTGCTGCCAAAGCTTTCAACATTAGTGAACTTAAAGTTCATGAAATAATTTCGCCTTTAATCAATAGAGCAAAACTTGCTCTTGATTCACACAAAGAAATACTCAAGGGGAAAAGATTATTCCTTCTTCCTGAATCGCAACTAGAGATATCTTTGGCAAGATTCTTGCATAATGAATGCGAAATGGATCTTATAGAGGTAGGTACTCCTTACCTAAATAAGGATTTAATGAAAGAGGAGATTAATTTATTACCTGATAATACAAAAATTGTTGAAGGGCAACATGTAGAAAAACAATTAGATCGAGTGAGAGAATCTAATCCAGACTTAGTAGTTTGTGGCATGGGTTTAGCTAACCCACTTGAGGCGGAGGGGATTAGTACTAAGTGGTCAATAGAAATGGTATTCAGTCCAATTCATGGAATTGATCAAGCCGCAGATTTGGCTGGTCTCTTCTCCAAACCTTTAAAAAGAAATCAAATACTAACTTCAAAAACTTTAGTAACGCATTAAAAACTATGGAATTAACTCTTTGGACGTATGAAGGACCACCACATGTTGGTGCTATGAGAATTGCCTCGTCAATGAAAGACATTCATTATGTGCTTCATGCCCCCCAAGGAGATACATATGCAGATCTTCTCTTTACCATGATCGAGAGGAGGGGGCAAAGGCCTCCAGTAACTTATACAACTTTTCAGGCTAGAGACCTTGGAGGCGATACAGCAGAATTAGTGAAGAAAAATATTAAGGAAGCGGTTGAACGATTCAAACCCAAAACTCTTTTAGTCGGAGAAAGTTGTACAGCAGAACTTATCCAAGACCAACCTGGAGCACTTGCAAAAGGGATGGGGTTTGATATGCCGATTGTTAATCTTGAATTACCTGCTTATAGCAAGAAAGAAAATTGGGGGGCCTCAGAAACCTTTTATCAACTAACAAGAACCCTTTTAAAAGAAAAAGTAAGTTCTTCAGACAAAATAAATCCCCTTAGGTGGAGGGAATTAGGTAGGAGACCAAAAGTTAATATACTTGGCCCTTCATTACTAGGATTTAGATGCAGAGATGATGTAATCGAAATCCAACGCATCCTTTCGGAACAAGGTATAGATACAAACGTAGTTGCTCCATTAGGTGCTAGTCCTGATGATATTGAAAGACTAATTGATGCTGAAATTAATATCTGTCTTTATCAAGAAATTGCTGAAGCTTCATGTGAGTGGCTTAAACGGAACTTTGGAATGGAATATACGAATACTATTCCTATTGGAATAAAAAATACAATTGAATTTATAAATGAAGTTCATGAAAAATTAGATCTTCCTTTAACGAATAAAGAAGAATTAGAAAATAAATCAAAACTTCCTTGGTACTCAAAATCAGTTGACTCTAATTATCTAACTGGTAAAAGAGTTTTTATTTTTGGTGATGGAACACATGCAATTGCAGCAGCCAAAATTGCTAAGGAAGAATTGGGTTTTGAAGTAGTGGGTCTTGGAACATACAGCAGGGAGATGGCTAGGCAAGTAAGAGCTACTGCAAAAGATCTAAATGTAGAAGCTCTGATAACTAACAATTATCTAGAAGTGGAAGATGCCATGAAAAAGACCGCCCCTGAACTAGTTTTAGGGACCCAAATGGAAAGGCATAGTGCAAAAAGACTCGGAATTCCATGCTCAGTAATTAGTACTCCAATGCATGTTCAAGATGTTCCTGCAAGATATAGCCCTCAAATGGGATGGGAAGGAGCAAATGTGATTTTTGATGACTGGGTACATCCCCTAATGATGGGCTTAGAAGAGCATCTTATTGATATGTTCAAACATGACTTTGAGTTTGTTGATGGTCATCAAAGCCATTTAGGGCATACAGCGACAAACACAAATAACATTTTAAATTCTGAGGAGAAAAAAGAAAAAAATAGTAAAGAAGGAATTATCTGGACTGAATCTGGTAGAGCTGAATTAACAAAAGTTCCATTTTTTGTAAGAGGTAAAGTTAAAACAAATACTGAAAAATACGCAATCTTGAGAGGAATTCCAGAGATAAGCGATGAAACTCTTTACGATGCTAAAGCATATTTCAGTTAAATTTGTACTAGTAAATTATAATTAAGTCATGAGTATTTTCACTCATAATCTAAAAGATTTAATCCTAAAAATTCAGTTATAAGAACATATTACCCACTTTTAATACAATTAAATAAATATTTGTTTAGAAATATATTTCATGTGTATCTACGCTGCAAGAATATAAATAATAATGTGTTTTAAGCTTTAAATGACAAGTACTATAAACAGACCTCCTGATGGAGAAGGAAGTGTTCAAGTAAAGCAAGATCCAAAAATAAATATCGAAGAAGGGGCTTTAGTGATTGCCGTGTATGGGAAGGGTGGTATCGGAAAATCAACTACATCATCAAACCTTTCTGCAGCATTCTCAAAGTTAGGTAAAAAGGTTCTTCAAATTGGATGTGATCCCAAACACGATAGTACCTTCACTTTGACGCACAAAATGGTTCCTACAGTTATAGATATTCTCGAAGAGGTAGATTTTCATAGCGAAGAATTGAGGCCAACTGATTTTATGTTTGAAGGTTTTAATGGAGTAATGTGCGTCGAAAGCGGAGGCCCTCCTGCTGGGACAGGGTGCGGAGGATATGTAACCGGGCAAACAGTTAAGTTATTAAAAGAACATCACTTATTAGAAGATACTGACGTTGTTATTTTTGATGTCCTTGGAGACGTTGTTTGTGGTGGATTTGCAGCTCCATTGCAACATGCAAATTACTGTCTAATTGTTACTGCTAATGACTTTGATTCAATATTCGCCATGAATAGAATAGTCTCAGCAATCAAAGCAAAAGCAAAAAATTATAAAGTGAGATTAGGTGGGGTAGTCGCCAATAGATCAAAAGATACAGACCAAATTGATAAATTCAATGAAAGAACAGGTTTAAAAACTATGGCTCATTTTAAAGATGTCGACGCCATCAGAAGATCAAGGCTAAAAAAATGTACTATTTTTGAAATGGAACCAACTGAAGATGTTATTGAAGTTCAAAATGAATATTTATCTCTTGCCCAAAATATGCTTACAAACGTAGAACCTTTAGAAGGAAATCCGCTTAAAGATAGAGAAATTTTTGATTTACTAGGATTTGATTAGTCTAAATTAATCTAATCCAACCAATTTGCTTGTTAGATCATAAGTTTGTTTAGAAGTCTTCGTATCAATTATTCTTTTTGACAACTTTTGAGAAAAAGCTTTTCTACCAGTTTTTTGTCGATTACCCCAGCTCCAATGGACTGATGGTTTAGCAAATTCTTTATAAGTTGCCACTTGAGCGACCCTCTCCCCTGCCAATCTTTGTGAAACATATCCTTTTGTTATGAATTTTTGAAAGATCGGGAAAAGGAATCTAAATAACCAAGGAGTATCTCTAAAAAGTTTTGTATCAGCAACACATCCAGGATATAGAGAATTTACAATAATTTTCTCTTCAGGATATCTTTTTGATAATTCCTGAACGGTTACCATATTACAAAGTTTACTATCCTTATAAGCCTTGCCAGGTTTGAATTTCTTTCCATTTGCCATACTTATTGGAGATAAAAAACCATTTTTAAATCCAGATAAATCTCCCAAATCAGCTGGAGCAGGGATCGGGATCCTTCCTCCAAGTTCTGAATAATTAGCCGTAACAGTCCCCAATACTGTTATTCTCGGCTTGAATACCGTAGATTTGCCATTTAAAACAATTTCTCTTTCTGAAGATAAAATATTTTCGATAAGAAGGTTTATCATAAGAAAATGACCAAAATGATTTACTGCCATAGAGTTTTCAAAACCCTGAGGAGATCTTTCAGGTCTCTTTAGTCTCGGCTTATAAACTGCCGCATTACAAATAAGAGAATTTATTGGTTTTTTAAATCTTTCTAATATTTCTTTGCAACCTTTTCTCACATCATCCAAGTTAGAAAGATCTATTTCTATAAAGTTAACATTTTTAATTTCCTCTTCTGTCAAGAATTCCTCAGCTATTTTTGTAGCTCTTTTATTTGATCGATTAACCGCTATAACCTCCCATCCAAATCTTAATAGAGGTTTTAGAGTATTTAATCCAACTCCTGAAGTTGTTCCTGTTATTAGGACTAAACCCTTAATGTTCTTACTCACTAGAAAAAAGTTAATAGAAAATGAAAAGAATGATTCAAGATCATCCTTATCAACGCCATATTACTCTGATAATGTCCCTAGAAATTATCTGATCCTGATCCTTCATAAATCTTTGCTCACCTTCAGATGAAAATAAATCATCAAACTTATTTGTTAAAACATTAAATCTATATTTTTCATATGAGAATGAGTCTTGAATTTCCCTTAATCTGGTCAGCCTTACTTTTGAGCTATAGCCTAGTTTAATCAAGCTTATTATTGCTAAAAGGGAAAAGCAAAATTTTATAATTAAAAAAATTAAAGACACAGAATTATACTGTTTCTGCTGTCTTTTTATAAATCTAGACCCTAGATAATTTTTGTAAACAATACTATTTTTATAAAAAGATTTTGACACATTTGGAAATTGATATTTTTATTGAATAAATCAATTTAGTCTCATTATATTATTACCTTATAATTTTAAATTTTACTAATAGATTTTAGTTCCTACCTAAACTAATTCCTAGTCTTAGTGCTAAAACTCCTGCATGCATAACTACTATGAGGCTTAATGCAATTAGATTTATTGTTTGAGTTGGCTCCATGTTAAAAAAAATATTTCCTATATTCTCCTCTGAAAAGAGGGAATTTGAAACACTATTACAAAATGATGTTACGTAATTAACAAATTGAAAGAAAAAATTTATTGAAAATTATCATAAATAAAACTACAAAGTTAATTTTGGGAATAGAAAATCAGGCTTTAATTTTTTCGACAAATAATTTGCCTGGATTTGATCAAATGGCTTTAGATTTAAAATCTTTAGATCAGACAAATTCGAATCCTGAAATAATTCTCACATTGCGCTTCTACTATTGGACTGGGGATTGGATTTCAATTGGATATCACCAAAAGGAAATTCCTGTTCATTGGAAAAATTTATTATCAAAAGGAGAAGTTAATATTGTCAGACGTCCCTCTGGGGGGGGAGCTGTTTTGCATTCAGGAGGCATAACGTATGCATTAACATTTAAAAAAACTTACTATAAAATCTTAAGTTATGAAATGGTTAATAATTGGTTAATTAAAAGTTTTAGAGAATTAGGTCTAAAATTGCAATATGGTAATTCAAGAAAATCACGCATTAAAACAAATTGTTTTGGGACTTCATTGATTTCTGATTTAGTTGATCAAGATGGTTTTAAGAGAATAGGAAGTGCTCAATTTCGTAAAAAAGGTGCATTCCTTCAACATGGAGAGATTCAAACAAATCCTTCAAAAGATTTATGGTTCAAATTATTTAAAGAAGAAGCTCCACCAAAAATGAATATAGACCTAACAAATGATGAAATAGTTCAGCATTTAAGAAATTCATTCTTGGAGAATAAATCAAATATAAAGTTCACAAATATAGTAATAGATAATAAAAATATTAAAAATTATTGTGACACAGATTCTTAAAGATCTCCTTTCTGCTTCATTGAATTAATAATTTTTGGCAATTGAATTCCCAACGGATATTGATTTTTGTAATTTAATTTGTTGACAATCTCAGATGGCAAATTAAATCCTAATTTATTCAATACGAAGTTTCCAATTTTAGACCTATCAATTATCCCTAAAGGGATATTTGCAGCATTGAGAACCAATAAAAAACCTTCTCTTGTTTCTTCAATTTTCTCTATAGTTTTCCATAATTTATCGTCATTATATACACTAACAAAACTATCGATTGGCTTCTTAAAATCTCCAACAAATTTGCGATCCCATTTTTTTATGGATACTTTTTTTAAGATTGTCACATCAACAAAACCAGTCCATCTTCCATTATTCGTAACAAAAAAATATTTATCTGATGCATCTTTTTTATTCTTTATTGAAGTATTTAATTGTGAGAAATTAGAATCGAATTCAATTTTTCTTAAAGGCTTTAATTTAAGCTCAGAAACTTTACTAAATTTTAGTATGTTTTCAATTTTAAAAAATTGACTTTCTGACTTTGAAGAATTAACTCCAAATAATCCTAAAAAAGAAAGAATAAAACCATAGTAAAAGTTAAATCTAAACAAACAAATTATCCCAAATATGAGAACTAAAAAAGATAAAGATAAATTTACTTTGTTGAGAAATTTTCTTCCTTTGTTTTTACTACCTGAGAAATACCAAATAATGCTTTTTAATAAATTTCCTCCATCTAAAGAACCTATAGGAATCAAATTTAAGAAACCTAAGAATAAATTTAATATACCTACTCTAGAAATAATATTGATAGATATTATGTCTTGAGATGCATTATAATTACTAATTAAAAGTAGGATAAATGCTGTAGCGAAACATAATAGGGGTCTAACAATTGCGATTTTTATATTACCTATAGCCGTTTGACAATACTTATCTATTTGTAAAATTGCTCCGAGAAAATAAAAAGTAATTTTCTTTATTTTTACACCCTGATTTAAGGAAACAAAGGTATGTAAAACCTCATGGGAAATAATAGAAGATAATAAGAAAAAAGAAGTCAAAACCCCTATAATCCAAGCTTCTTTAGTATTGTATATATCGCTAGAAGATAAATTGACCTGATTACTTATGCTCCATGAGAATAAAAAGAGAATAACAAACCAATAGGGATGAATTTTGAAGGGAATTCCCCACATTTTAAAAATTTGCCAACTTCTCAAAAATAATCTCCGCTATATTTAGCAATAATATCAATTTTACACGCAGGATAATGATATGCCCAAGACTAATCCTCTAGTTAAAATTTGTGGACTAACGTCTGAAGAACAAGCTATTCAAGTCGCTAAATTAGGAGCGAATGCTATAGGCATTATTTCGGTTGAGGAGTCCCCTAGGTATGTCTCAGCTGAAATTAAGAAAAAAATATTTAAAACCTTGGAAAGCTTTTATCCAAAAATCGATAGAGTAACCGTTGTCCAAAATTGTCCTATAGATTTAATTATCAAAGACTTCTTAGGCAACCCAAGTGAAACTATCATTCAATTACATGGAGATGAAGATATTGATTACTGCAAAAAAATAAGAGAAAAAATTCCAAATATTGGCATATGGAAGGCTTTCAGGATAAAAACAAAACAAGACTTGGATAAAATAAAACCTTTTGAAGATTTTGTAGATGCAATACTACTTGATTCTTGGAATGAAAAAACTTATGGAGGTTCAGGGGAAAAAATAAAATCTACTTATCTAAAGAATCTGCAATTTACCAAACCTTGGTGGTTAGCAGGTGGAATATCAATTAAATGGATTGATGAAATTTTAAATGAAGTCAAACCAAATGGACTAGACATTTCTAGCAGTATTGAAACATCCCCAGGTTTTAAAGATATAAAAAAAACAGAGGAACTATTTAAGTTTTTAAAAAGAAATTAGTAATTATTAGTAGCGGACTGCTGTTTTACAAGCTCAAAAAATTCTTGTTTTAAACTTAAATCGTGCCTGAAATCACCTCTTACTACAGAATTAATCATACTTGTATTTGGTTCTTTAACTCCCCTCCACTTCATACAATAATGTTGGGCCTTTACAATAATACCTAAACCTTTAGGTTCACACAGTTTTTCGATTTCATCTGCAAGAATCATTACAGCTTCTTCCTGAATATGGGGTCTTGAAAAAACCCAATCAGCAACCCTAGCAAATTTTGAAAGCCCTATAACTTTATTTCCAGGTTTAATACCTATCCAACACTCTCCTAGAATTGGAACTAAATGATGTGAACATGCAGATCTTACAGAAATTGGACCAACTGTATAGATTTCATCAAGATTCTTGTCATTAGGGAAACTTGTAACTTTAGGTTGTTCATGATATCTACCTTTAAAAACTTCATTTAGATACATTTTTGAGACTCTTTCAGCAGTTTCTTGAGTATTATGGTCATTCTCAACATCAATTACGAGGGACTTTAGTAAGTCTTTAACTCTTGAGGCTACTTCTTTTTCTAAAATTTCTAATTCACCAGGATTTATAAAATCAGAAATATTATCGTTAGCACTAAATCTTGTACCAGAATTCTTAATTCTGTCTCTTATAATTTCAGAAATTAGTTTATTAGTAATCTGGTCGTCAAAGTTTCTAATATTATCGTTGGGTAATGTAGAGGTCATAAAATTCTAAACAGAAAATTGTATACAACTTGATTAACTGTATCTTCCAAAAGCTTAATTGCTAATCTACTATATCACATTCTCTTGTTCAATCGGGTTCAAAAAGCACTAAAAAAAATCACTATTTTAGGATTAATCAGATAAACAGAATGTTTAAAAGGCTCCACCAGAAGGCATCAAAGTCAAGTCCTCTATCAATTGTGATTCAGGTTTTTGAGCCATATATAAAATAGTATTTGATACCTCGCTTGGGGAGAGCATAGAAGTTCTATCAAAATCAGAATTAATTGACTCGGAGTCCCAAAGAGGAGTATTTACTGAACCAAGAGTTATTGTACACGCTCTTATTGAATTAGATCTTTCTTCTTCCCTCAAGCATTTAGTAAACATCCCTAGTGCAGATTTTGAAACACAATAAGCTCCCCATTGGGGGAATGCATTATAAGAGGCATGACTACTAACATTAATAACTAAACCACCATTTTTTCTCATTTGAGGAATGACTGAGCGACAAATTTGAAAAATACTTGTGAGATTTATTTGAATAGTTTGTTCCCATTGACCTAGATTCATTTCAACTAAGGACCCATTGAATGCACAGCCGGCATTATTTATCAAGACTGAAGGGCAACCATATTTCTCAATTGCCCGTTTAACACAATATTCTATTTCTTGAGGATTAGATAAATCACATTTAACCAGACTAATTTTTGATCTAGTAGTTAATAGTTCAGCCTTAAGTTTCTCCATTAAATCCATATTCCTGGAAAGTAAAATTAAATCCCAGCCTGCATTTGCGAAAGTAATTGCGGTAGATCTACCAATACCTTTTGTAGCGCCAGTTATAAAAGCTAATTTCAATTTATTCAGTTTTTTGAGGAACTTCACTATAAATCTCTTCAATATTATTTGCTTCGATAAATTTACCTAGAACCCTAAATTTTTTATATCTTTCCTCAATGAGTTCATCTTTAGTCATTTCTAGCAATGCATTAAGGTGCTTCTCGATAGCCTTCTTTAGTGTATTGCCTGCTTCTAAAGGAGCCCAATTATTTCCCCCAGAAGGTTCTGGTAATACTTCATCTATTATCCCCAATTTAAGTAAATCTTTACCTGTAATCTTAAGTGCTGATGCAGCTTCTGGCGCTTTTGCAGCATCTCTCCACAAAATTGATGCACATGCTTCTGGACTAGCAACTGTATATACACTGTGTTCAAACATTAGTAACTTATCGGCAACACCTATTCCAAGTGCACCTCCTGAACCGCCTTCTCCAATGACAGTAGCCACGATTGGGACTTGCATTCCAAACATCTCTCTTAGGTTTCTTGCAATTGCCTCCCCTTGCCCCTGTTCTTCAGCTTTTAAACCAGCATAAGCTCCAGGAGTATCAATAAATGTCAGAATTGGCAAGGAAAATCTATTTGCATGCTGCATTAATCTAAGAGCTTTTCTGTAACCTCCTGGTTTGGCCATCCCAAAGTTTCTTACTACATTTTCTTTGGTGTCCCTTCCTTTCTGATGCCCTAACATCAACACTGGTCTATTATTTATTGAACCTATTCCTCCAATTAGTGCCATATCATCGCCTCCGTTTCTGTCTCCATGTAATTCAATCCAGTCATCACAAAACATTTGAACAAAATCCAGAGTGCTGGGTCTTTGAGGATGTCTAGCCACCTGTATCTTTTGCGCAGGAGTTAGAGATTTAAATATTTCTTCTCTTCTCCTGGCAGCTAAGGTCTCAAGCTGTAGAAGCTGTTGACTAACATCAACTTCTGAATCTCGAGCTAATTCTTTAATTTGCTCTATCTGCTTCTCAAGTTCAACAAGAGGCTTTTCAAAATCAAGAAGGTAACGTTTAGCCATAATTCAGACAGTCAATACTTTAGGGTGTTTATCAAGTCCAATAGCAGAAAACCCATGTTTTAAAGAAGCTGCTCCAATAAATTCCATCTTTTCAAGAGAAATATTATTTCTTCCCCAACTAAAGTTCGTATGACACTTTTCAAATTCTAAAATCATAGCTTCTGCAAAGCAAGCAAACATCTCTCTCTGAGGGTTTTGCATTTCTGCAAGTTCCATCATATTCCAACCTATATCATTAAAAAACTCTACTATACCCCCTTTTAAAACATGAATATTTTCACCCTGAAATTTCTCATCAAGATTTTTTGGGTATCCGCCATCAATCATTAAACATGGTTTTCTCAAATTATCAGTGTTAATTTCTATAGTTTTAGGCATGCTTGCAACCCATACAACAATATCCGCCTGAGGCAATGCCTCATCTAAACTTGTGATGGTGCCACCATCTAACTCTTTCTGTAGCAGAGCTAATGGTTCTTGTTGTCTTGCTACCATAAGAAGTTCTGAAATCCCAGTTTTATTGATAAGCCACCTACATACAGCACTACCAATGTCACCTGTAGCACCAATTACAGCAACGGTTGCTTTTTTAAGATCAATTCCAATGCGAGGAGCATTTATTTCTAGTTGCTTACAAATAACCCAGGCGGTGTGAGTATTGCCTGTAGTAAACCTTTCCCACTCTAATGAAGTATTTCTAATTTGTTTATGCTGTAGAAGATTAAAATTTTCAAAAATAATAGAAGTAAATCCTCCTAAAGCGGTAATGTTAATCCCTTTTTTCTGAGCTAGTTCCATAGCATTTAGTACTTTTCTTCTAGCCGTTTTAAACCTAGAAAGCATTTCAGGAACAAAGCACGAATCTATATAAGAACCTTCAATAGATATTCCAGTAGCACTCTTAACTTCTACATTTTCAACAAGCTGAGGAGGAGCAGTACACCAAACATCCAAGTCGCCATCAGCAATATGATCAAAGCCTAACATCGAAGCTTTTCTTTTTGCATCTTCAAAACTGGTTGAGTGGCCTATTAACCCAAACATTTAAAATTTATAAATGGTTTCTATACGATGTTATGAACAATAGCACAGAGGTAACTACTTAAATAGGATTGATTAATTATTAAAAAGACTTAATTAATTAGAAATATAATTAGACGATAGCTGCCATAGCCATTCTTGCAATTTCTCTATTATCTAGACCTATTTCCATCAATGTATCTTGATACGCAATCATAAATTCTTCCATTAATTCTTCTCTGTCCATAGCTAAAACTGATGCGTCATCTGCTACTTCATCTAACATCTTTTTAATTAACGGAAGATTAACCTTATTAGCTTCCATTAATTCCTCTTTACAAGTAGATAAATTCTCTTTAAGCCACTCTTGACCATAATTTAAATGAAGATATTCATCTTTAACCACTCCCTCTGTTATTTTTTTTGCAAAAGGATCCGCAACTCTTATGTAGACGTTATAAGCAGAAATTGCAAATGCTTCAATTAAGATGGCTTGTATTAAAAGACAGGTCGTTAAATTTCCTTTTTCAAGAGCAACTTGAAAATTACCATGTAATTTAGAAAAGAATTTTTTAGCAAATTCCATATCAGCTACTACACCTAAATTTCTTCCACATGCAGTGAAGCCTTTTTTATGCTTCATTTCCATTCTCGCCAATTTAGTTAACTCCTCTAACTCATTTGGAATTAAAGTTGCTATTGAAATGTAATTATCATGAGCCTCTTGCTCTCCCTCTATAACAATTGCATTTATTCTGCTGTATGCATCCTTGTAAGAATCTGTAGTGAAATCGGGTAAATCCAGAGAAATAGGATTAGTCGATTCTTCAATAGCTTTTTTATTTGATTCTAGAGTTTGCATGTCGGTAGTCTTTAGCTCATTATGCATGAATATTACATTATTATAGAGAGTTTATTTAAATATCATGAAAATAGTTTCAATTGTTAAGTCACATTTTTTACTAATGACTTATTTAAGAATTGTTTGGCCAATCTGATTGCATCAGATTCATAATCAATTTGAACCAATGATTAATCAATAATTCCTTTAAATTTTTTCCTAAAGACTCATTTGCTCCTCTGCTATCGCCTATAACACCTGATTTACTGAAGTCGTCGGTAAGCCAAGCAGTAGGCGCATTACCCTCTAGACTCCAGCCTTCTGGGATCTGACCTTTAATACCCTCATTTGGACGTTCATCACCTACTAATTCTGGTTTTAGAGCAAGCATCAAACTTGTCTCAGCTAAAGAAGCATGCAATCCATCCTCTATCTCCGTTTTTGTTAACAATTCATTTAGTCCATTAACACCACTCCATAAGAAACAAGGGAAAACTGCCATCCCAGGTGCGAAACTTCTTAGCTCTCTTGCAGCTGTGTTTAGAAGTGAGATTTGACCTCCATGCCCATTAATCATTATCAATCTTTTAAAACCCATTTCAGATAATTGACCTCCAACTTCCTTAATCATTGAGGTTATTAAATTCGAGGAAAGTGAAATTGTACCTGCAAAACCCTTATGTTCAGGAGAAAAACCAATATATTGAGTTGGAAGTTTTTTTAATGGAATATCTGGAGAGAATAATTTAAAAACTTCGCTAATGATTTCATCAACAAAAATACTATCTGTAGCAAGAGGCAAATGCGGTCCATGTTGCTCAACAGCACCGAATGGCCAAATCACTGTTGATCTTTTATCTTTTGCAATACTCTCAATTTCTTGCCAATTTAAATATTCGAATTTATTAGGTATTGGTTTAAAATTCATTAATTTTAATTTTGAGTACTAACATTTAGAGTATGTTAATAATTAATTATTCTTATTTTACCTACGATGGGAGTCAATAATAAAAATACCCAAGATAATATCCAACAAAAGGGCAGTAAAAAACCTCTTCAGGTACTTCATATAAGCAAGAAAGATACTCAAAAAGAATCTCAAGAGATAACTAATGAGCAAACCAATTCGCAAGAAGAAATTAAAAGAGAAAATATTGCTACCAAACCTCAAATATTTAAAGATGATTCAGTAAAAGAAATTGAGGATAGTAATGAAAACACTAAGAATTTTGATATTTCACAACAAAATTTAAATAGACCCCTTAATTTTTCTGAGCAAAGTACAGATTTACAATTAGAAAGAACAGTTGATGAATTCGATTTTGACGAAAGTGCTTTTTTAGAGGCTTTAAATGCAAATGAGCCGATTGGGGCTACAGGAGAAACAATTTCAGGGAAGGTTATAGCGATCGAAAGTGATGGACTATATATTGATATTGGTGGAAAAGCACCTGGTTATATGCCCAAAAAAGAATGTGGGTTAGGCGTCATAACAAACTTTAAAGAAAAATTTTCTATTGGCCTTGAAATGGAAGTTTTGGTTATCAGGGAACAAAATGCTGATGGGATGGTAACAGTGAGCGCTCGGGCATTAATTCTCAGGCAAAGTTGGGAGAAAGTATCAAGTTCCGCAAAAAATGGTGAATTAATTGACGTTTTAATTAATGGTTTTAATAGAGGTGGGCTTACGTGTGATGTGGATGGATTAAGAGGATTCATCCCAAGATCCCAACTTGAAAATGGTCAAGATCATCAATCTTTTGTTGGCAAAACTTTAAAAGTAGCCTTTCTTGAGGTGAATCCAGAATCAAGAAAATTAGTTCTTTCTGAAAAGAAAGCATCATTAGTCTCTAAACTTACAAGTCTAGAATTGGGTCAATTAATTGAAGGGGAAGTTTTAGCAGTAAAACCATATGGATTCTTTATTGATTTAGGAGGGGCTAGTGGACTTCTTCATCAATCTTCACTAACAAATGGATCGATTCGTTCTTTACGAGAAATTTTTAGAGAAGGGGAAATTATAAAAGCTTTAATATCTGAAATTGATCTCGAAAAAGGGCGCATTGGTCTTAATACAGCACTCCTAGAAAACTCTGCCGGAGAATTAATTATTGATAAGCAAAAAGTTATGCAAGAAGCTACAGATAGAGCACTAAAAACCAAAGCACTCTTTGATAAAAAAGAACAAGATAAATGAGTATCAATAATAAAACA
This sequence comes from Prochlorococcus marinus CUG1435, assembly GCA_017644375.1. Lineage (NCBI taxonomy): Bacteria > Bacillati > Cyanobacteriota > Cyanophyceae > Synechococcales > Prochlorococcaceae > Prochlorococcus > Prochlorococcus marinus. The sequence continues at coordinate 1,130,409 of JAEPLP010000001.1, read as the reverse complement.
GAACCAAGTCTTGAATTAAAAATTTCAGATTGGGAATTAGACTTTTACTCGAGACCAATTATTGAATCAAATGGAAAAAAAAGATGGGAGTTAATTATTTGTTCTAAAAGAAGTTATAAGACAGAAAATATTTTTCTTTGGAATAAAAAATGCCCTGCTAACGAAGTTAATTCAGTATGGCTTACAAAGGCACTAAATGAAGCAATTAATGATGCAAAAAAAGAAGGCTGGGCAAAACCCTCAATAGTTAGGTTTTGGAGATCGTCAATGAAATCTATCATTAAGAAATCTCTTGAGGCTACAAGTATTGAGGCTCTTGTTAGTAGAAGAACTTACGATTTATTCGATAGAATCGAATTCCTTGAAAAAGAGATTTATCCAAAGGAAAAAGGTTATGTAAGAGGGGTACTAGCTCCTAATTTCACTTCCAAAATGGAAAACTCCCCTAAACCTTTACCAGAAGCAGTGAGAGGTGATGCTTTAACTATCTCTGAAATATCTATTGGCGAATTAAAATCAGCAGAAAATTGGCCTATGGAATTTGGAGATATTTTCCCAATTAAGAAAGACTTGTATGATAATAATTTAGTGCCAGGATTAAGACTTTTTAGCAAAGATAGATCTCTAGCACTTTCAGCTTGGTTCAGTTGTTTAGAGCCTATTAAATTGGCTATAAGAAAGAATCAACTCATCCTAGAAGCTTCAGAAGACGATAAGTGGCTCGTAACAGATTTACCAGAAAAAGATGCAAACATTTTAAGTAAGAAGTTTTTAGAGAATAAAAAAAATTCTTTTGGTTATCAATTCATTTCCATACAGTCGACCCCATACATTGAAAAATTTGCAGGATTCTGGATCTTGAGAGATATTGAATTAATTTCATAAATTCAGTTTGGGAGCAGGAACTATTCCTTACAAAGAAATATATTTCTCGAAAGCTGAAATTTTTGTTCAAAACAAAAAGTTTGAGTATTATTTATCACCTATTCTTAGTAAATATAATTTCAAACATGCATACTTTACGAAGTCTAGCTCTAAGGAATTTCTTCAACTATTAGGTAATCACTTTAATGAAAATTACATAAATTGTATTCCTAATCAAATTCACAGTAATATGGTAGTTTTTGGATCAAATTCGCAAGAAGTAAGTAAGACTGATGCAGATGGTCTTGTAGGTGATAAATTCAATCAAAACTTATGGATTTACACAGCTGATTGCATGCCAATATTTTTTGCCGATAAAAGGACAAGAAATGTAGCAGCCTTGCATTGTGGAAGAAAAGGTTTAGAAAAAAAAATAATAAAAAATTTGGTTAAAATTTTTGATAATTTAGGGACATGTAGAGATGACTTACTTGTTGCGATAGGGCCCTCGATATCGAAGGAAAATTATCTAGTTGATAAAATGACACTCAAAGAATTTTATAGAAAGACCGAAAACAAAAAAATAACGGTAAATTTGACCAACACTGAAAAAGATTTTTATTTTTGTGATTCAAATCACTTAAAAAAGGAAAATTTAAACAAACTTGATCTTAAAAGATCTGCTTATAGACAACTTTTAAATGAGAACATTCCTAAAACAAATATAAACATCTCAAATTTATGTACTTACAAATTAAAAAGTGAATTTAATTCCTGGAGAAGGAGCAAAACAACCTCGAGGCAATGGAACTTTATTTGCTCATAGAGATAGTTAACTAGGACAAATTTCACTAGTTAAGTCATTAGCGACTAATAATTCGGTCATCTCCTTTGAACCTTTAATATTAAAAACTTTGGCTAACAATAAATTCTCTTTAAAACCAAAAGGTTTTATTTTTACTTTGCTTCCCCTTGGGAACTCAGTCTTAAGTATATTAATGGCTTCTATCTCATCATTTTCATTTACATCTACACAAAATAATCCAATGGTTAAATTCCTATTTTGGTCCCCAACCAAAATAGTATCTGAACTTTTAATTTGAAGAATTTCAGCCGAATCAACCATTACAGGGCTGAGAACAATCAAGCAGATTATAATTAAAATTTTTGATAAATTTTTCAATTCAGAAATATCTAAATTTTTGATTATTTTAAGTTTAATTTTTTAAAATGTCGAATTTAAAAAAAAAATTAGTCTTCACAATTAACATATCCAACCATTTGAGCATTACTTTTCCCGGGAGGTACCATTGGATAACAATTCTCACCTCTTCTAACAAGAATATTAATCAAGGCAGGTCCGTCATGATCTAACGCATGTTGCAATTCATTCTGTAGATTTTCTCTATCAGAAATTAGATATCCCTTGACTCCGAAAGACTCAGCAAGTTTTACGAAATCAGGTTCACCACAACTCATATCCGAGGAGGAATACCTTTCATTATAAAAACTTTCTTGCCATTGCCTTACCATCCCTTGCCAGCGATTATTAATGATGATCAACTTTACCTTTAAACCATAATGTGACAAAGTACCTAATTCTTGAATATTCATTAAAACACTTGCATCTCCGGCTATACAAATTACATCTGAATTAGGTAAGGCTGCCTTCACTCCAATTGCCGCTGGCAATCCAAAACCCATAGTTCCTAATCCTGCACTACTGATCCATTTTCTTGGGGAATTCCTAAGATATTGAGCAGCCCACATCTGATGCTGTCCCACATCTGTAGTTACATAAGCTTCCGGTGAAAGTTCCTTAACTTTCAAAAGAACTTCCTGAGGATAAATTTCTCCTTCTTCAGGCGGTTCATACAAAGGATGTTTCTTTTTCCAAAAATCTATTTTTTCTAACCAGTTCTTTGTCTTAAAAGCAGATTTATTATTAAGAAATTTTTCATTAATTTTACGAACAGCTTTTGAAACGTCAGAGACAATTGCAACATCGACACGTCTATTTTTATTAACTTCTGCTGGGTCAATATCTATATGAATGACCTTTGCCTTAGGAGCAAAAGTATCTAATTTTCCTGTCACCCTATCATCAAATCTAGCTCCAATAGCTACTAAAAGATCACATTCTGTAACTGCAAAGTTTGCGTAAGCAGTTCCGTGCATGCCTAGCATCCCAACTGATAAGTTATCTTTTTCATCAAAAGCACCCTTTCCCATTAAGGTTGTAGTTACTGGTATGTGATAATTATTCGCTAAAGTTCTTATTTCATCATGAGCTCCTGAAGATATTGCACCACCACCAACATAAAGAAGAGGTCTTTCAGACTCCTCTATTAATTTAATTGCTTTTTTGATATCACAATCATTTATATCTCCATTTCTTTTAAATCCCTTTGGAATAATTTCACCAGGCAAAACTCTTTGGTAATTAAAGAATTCTTGACCTACATCCTTGGGTACATCAATCAAAACAGGGCCTGGTCTACCAGAAGAGGCAATAAAAAAAGCTTCTGAAACTACCTTCGCGATGTCTGAAGGATCCCTTATTACCCATGAGTGTTTAACTATTGGAAGAGTTATGCCAAAAATGTCTGTTTCTTGGAAAGCATCAGTCCCAATAGCAGGTCTTGGAACTTGACCTGTAACCACTACAAGAGGAACTGAATCCATTTGAGCAGTTGCAATTCCAGTAACCAAATTTGTGGCACCTGGGCCTGAGGTTCCAAAACATACTCCTACTTCACCTGTAGATCTTGCATATCCATCAGCCGCATGAGAACCACCCTGTTCATGTCTCACCATATAGTGCTTTAACCAACCATCTTGCTCTGCCTTATGAACCGCATCATATATTGGTAATATGGCACCTCCAGGATATCCAAATATAACCTTTACCCCATGAATTTTTAGAGAATCCATTAGTGCATCTGCACCAGTTATCCAAACTGGTTGTTCATTTTTTGAGCCATCCTTTAAAAAGGATCTCGAAGTAAGAGTCACTAAAGAAAATCCAATAATTATTATAAATTTTAAACTTAATCAAAAACTTTTGCCTAATTTAGAAATGTAATGTCAGAAATGTATTTAGAAATTTTTCAATAAATTCCAATTTTATAAGAAAAATAATAAATTTATCTTTATAAAATTCCTAAACTATGTAATGGACCAGAACCTGAAATGAGTTCAATAAAAAGTATGAGAAAAACTATCATGGCAACTCTCCCATTCCAAACCTCAGAACTATTATTCCAACCCCATTGCCATTTCTCTTGAGGATAAAGTTTAACTTTTTCAGGCAACTGCGAAGCCTCTTCAATATTAACAAGAGGTCCTTCCAAACAAGAAAATACCAGATCACTAAGACCCTCAATAAAAGTAGGATGAGTATTTAAAGCCTTAACCCTGCGAAAGTTTTTTATACCAGCTTTTTCAGCGATTTCTTTATATTCAATATCAATTTCTTGCAATGTTTCAATATGCTCTCCAACAAAACTTATGGGGACAACAATCAAATCATTGACTTTAGACCTTCCAAGATCTTCTAACACTTCTTCTGTGTAAGGCTTCAACCATTCAACTGGGCCAACTCTACTTTGATAAGAAAGTGTATAAGAATTGCTATGACCTAAATATTTTTCCAACTCATCTATTATCAATAAAGAACAATCCTCAATTTGTTGTTTATATGGGTCTCCAGCTTCCTCTACATAACTCTTAGGAACTCCATGAGCAGTAAAAAATATATGAGCATTAGAAGGTGATTCACAAAGTGAAATTTGTTCGGAAATCAATTCAACCATTGACTTTAAATAACCTGCTTGACTGAACCAACTTCTTATACATCTCATAGGAATTTTCTTAAAATCACTATCAGAATCACGTAATTTTTTTAGTTCCCTGAAGCTTGAACCACTTGTACTGATAGAAAAATGTGGATACAAAGGTAATACAACAATTTGATCTATACCATCTGCTTTCATATCAGCTATTGCTGATTCTGTAAAAGGGTGCCAATACCTCATAGCTATATAGGTAGTAGCATTCAACCCTTTATCCCTTAATTTAGATTGCAATTCTCTTGCTTGTTGTTCAGTTATCCTTCTTATAGGAGAACCGCCGCCTATAGAGAGATAAGCTTGTTGAGAAGTAGTACTTCTAAGCGTACTAATTAACCAAGCTAAAGGTTTCTGAAAAGCAGGAAAAGGGGTCCTGATTATCTCTGGATCAGAAAAAAGATTATATAAGAATGGACCTACATCATTAATACGTTCAGGCCCTCCTAAATTCATTAGTAAGACGCCTACTTTATCCATTTAAAATTTATGGAGATTGAAATTCAACATTAAAAACGTCATTATAAGGACAATTATATAAGTTAATGAACGTAATTCAGGAAATAAATAATGTCAATGATAAATTTGCAACTCAAGGCAGCAAACTAAGAATTGAAAAAAGAGGAGCGAAACTGAATATTAGAGGTTCATTACCTTCAAAAGAAGATAAGAGCAACTTTAAAATTCAGAGAATATCTCTTGGTTTGAATGCTGATATATATGGATTAGAGGAAGCCAAGAAAAAATTACAATTAATCAATTTACAATTGGAATTAAATCAATTTGACTGGATTAATTGGATAGTTAACACCAATAAAAAAGAATTAAAAAATGATTTTAAATTTCCAGATAGATTAAATCAATTTGAGGAATTTTTTTTTAAAGAAAGTAAAAGTGAATATTTAAGCAGCACAAGAAAAACTACTTGGAGAAGTTCTTACAAACCTTATATGAAAAGAATCCTCAATTTTTATAATGAATGTGTTGGTGAAGATTTAGAAAAAATATTTCAAAAAACACTTGAAAGTTATCAAGAAGGAAGCAGAAGTAGAAAACAATGCGCGACTTCTTTAAGTGTTTTAGCTAAGTTTTTGGAAATTAAACTTCCAGATGATTGGAAATTAAATTCTAAAGGATATGGTTTAAATAAAGCAGGATTTAGGGATCTCCCAACTGACGAAGTGATAGAGAAACTTTGGGAGAAGATACCAAACAAATCTTGGAAATTTGTTTTTGGTTTAATGGCAACATATGGATTGAGAAATCATGAAGTATTTTTTTGTGATTTAAGTTCTCTAACTAGTTTTGGAGACAAAATTATTAGAGTTTTACCTACGACTAAAACAGGCGAGCATCAAGTTTGGCCATTCCATCCTGAATGGGTAGAAAAGTTCGAATTATCAAAACTTGGTGAAAATCCAGAGCTACTACCAAATATTAATAATGATCTTAAGATTACAACCTTACAGAAAATTGGAAAGAAAATTACAGACCAGTTTAAGCGCTACTCTTTACAAATAAAACCTTACGATCTCAGGCATGCCTGGGCAGTTAGAACAATCTTTTATGATTTACCTGATACTGTAGCTGCGAGAATGATGGGTCATTCGGTTAGTCTACATACTCAAACTTATCACCACTGGATTACTAAAAGAGATCAACAACAAGCCGTTAATAATGCTCTTTTAAAAGTTAAGAGATCTAAAAGTATTTAAAGATTTATAATTACTTAATAAAATTATAGTTTTATGCAAGAAGAACCTTTCCCTTCCGAGAAAAAAATATTTAATCTTGATAGTCAAGCTAAAGAGCTTGGCATGGGAGGCAAAATATCCCCAGAGAGCGATGAGAGCTTATATAAAAGAAGGATGCAACAAAGAAAAGATATTCAAGCTGAAAGACTGCGAATCAGAAAAACGAAAAAAGGATTATTAATAGTCTTTACTGGGAATGGTAAAGGTAAAACAACTGCAGCTTTAGGTATGGCCTTGAGAACCATAGGGCACGGTTATAAAGTGGCAATAATTCAATTTATTAAAGGAGGTTGGAATACCGGAGAAGAAAAGGCACTTAAAAATTTGTCTTCAAACATATCTTGGCATTCATTAGGAGAGGGATTTACTTGGGAGACGCAAGATAGGATTAGGGATGAAAAATTAGTTCAGGAAGCTTGGGAACTGGCCAAAAAATATATCATGAATGAAGCTTATAAACTTATAATACTTGATGAAGTTAATATAGCCACAAAACTTGGCTATCTTGCTTCAGAAGAAATAATTACCTTTTTAAAAAGCTTAAATAATAGAAAAAATCATGTTGTTTTAACTGGAAGAGGAGCATCTGATTCAATTATCAATTACGCTGATCTAGTTACAGAGATGGCAATTATAAGACATCCTTTCAAAGAACAAGGAATAAAAGCGCAAAAGTGCGTTGAGTTCTAGTTAAAACAAATTTTAATTTAATACTCTTTAGGCAAGTTTAGAAATGTTTAAAGACGCAAGCAATATCTGAACAAAAAATAAATTCGGTACATTTACTTGCTAAGGTCTTAAAAGTATGATTATTGAATGACTTACAAAAGAGTTCTTTTAAAACTTAGTGGTGAAGCACTAATGGGTGAAAAACCTTATGGCATCGATCCTGCTATTGTTCAGTCAATTGCAGAAGACGTTTCAAAAGTAGTCGAAAATAATGTACAACTTGCAATAGTTGTTGGAGGTGGGAATATTTTTAGAGGTCTTAAAGGGTCTGCAGATGGTATGGATAGAGCAACGGCTGATTATGTTGGAATGCTAGCAACAGTAATGAATGCCATTTCACTTCAAGATGGCTTGGAAAGGGTAGGAGTAGCAACTAGAGTTCAAACTGCAATAGAAATGCAAGAAATTGCGGAACCTTATATTAGAAGAAGAGCCATGAGACACCTAGAAAAAGGAAGGGTTGTGGTTTTCGGAGGTGGATGCGGAAACCCATTTTTTACAACTGACACTACAGCTGCTCTTAGAGCAGCAGAGATTAATGCTGAAGTTGTCATGAAGGCTACCAAAGTTGATGGAGTATATAATTGTGATCCCAATAAATTTCAAGATGCAAAGAAATTTTCTACTCTTAGTTATCAGCAAGTTCTTAGTGATGAAATTGCAGTAATGGACAGTACTGCAATTGCGCTTTGCAAAGACAATAATATTCCCATTATGGTATTTGATATATTCAAAAAAGGGAACATTTCCAAAGCTGTTGCCGGGGAACCAATAGGTTCATTAATTAGTTAAAGCTTATTAAAAATTTTTTTATTATGAAAGCACAAGAAATTCAAGAAAATATGAATAAAAGTATTGAAGCCACTCAAAGAAACTTTAATACTATAAGAACTGGCAGAGCTAATGCCTCACTTCTAGACAGGATAAGTGTTGAGTACTATGGTGCAGAAACTCCAATCAAATCTCTCGCCTCAATAAGTACTGTTGATTCGCAAACGATTTCAATACAACCGTTCGATATTTCATGTTTACAAGCGATAGAAAAATCTATTTCAATGAGCGATTTAGGTATTACTCCAAATAATGATGGGAAAGTAATAAGAATAAATGTTCCTCCCTTAACAGAGGAAAGAAGAAAGGAATTTTGTAAATTAGCCTCCAAATATGCAGAAGAAGGAAAAGTAGCTTTGAGGAATATTAGAAGAGATGCTGTTGACAAAGAAAAAAAAGACGAAAAAGATGGTCTTATTTCTATCGACGAATCGAGAGATAATCAAGCTGAAATTCAAAAAATTACTGATAAATTTATTACTCTAATAGAAACTAAATTGTCTGAAAAAGAGACGGAAATTTTAAAAGTTTGAAAGGATTTGACGTCGTAATAATTGGTGGAGGTTTATCAGGATCTTCTACAGCTCTTAACCTATCAAAAAAAGGATATTCAGTTTTAATTATTGAAAAAGAAAAATTCCAAGATTACAAACCATGTGCTGGGGGGATGGCATCTTCAATGCAAAAATTTCTCCCTCTGGACATTACAGATTCCATTGAATCAAAAATTAAGAATGTTGAATTCAGATGGAAAGCTTCAGACAATGTAATTGCTGATCTTTCCGGTGAATCGCCATTTTGGATTATCAAAAGAGAGAAACTTGATCAATTATTACTTGATGAATCCTTGAGTAATGGAGTTCAAATAATAAAACCATTATTGATAGAAAAAATCACAAAAAAAAATGAGAAATGGGAAATTTCTTGCAATAACAAAAAAAAATATATTGCAGAATTTCTAGTAATTGCAGATGGTTCACAATCGAAATGGGCGAGTTTTTTCAATTTAGGGCCAAGAAAACCGAAATTTGCCAACACAATCTCATTAAGATTAAAAGGGTTAGGTGAAATACCTAAAGATGCAGTTAGATTTGAATTTGGATTTATAAAATATGGTTTTGCATGGGCATTCCCCCTAAAAGAAAGCTTAAATATTGGTTTAGGTACTTTTATAAATAATGGTCTTCTAGAAAATCAGGCTATAAATAAACAAGTAATCAGAAGCTTCGGTTTTGATGATTTTCCTCATAAAACAATTAGTAAGAAACTGAGAATATGGAATGGCTTCCACTCAATTAATGGTGACAAAGTTTTAGCGGTTGGAGATGCAGCATCTTTATGTGATCCATTTTTAGCTGAAGGAATTAGACCATCTTTAATTAGCAGTTTTTATGCTGCAGAATACATAGATCAGTGCCTTTCAGGAAAAGTGGATGATTTAAATCTTTATACGAAAAAAATTAATAACATTTGGGGGAAATCAATGGCCTGGGGCAGGAGAATAGCCCAAGTATTTTATAGATTTCCCAGAACTGGATATAAATTAGGTGTCAAAAGAAAAACAGCACCTAAACGTATTGCCCAAATATTATCAGGAGAAATGAGTTATGAAGATATTGCAAAAAGAGTTATCAGAAGACTTTTAACAAAAAATGCGACTTAATTCTTTTTTAAATTAAAATTAAATTTAGTTAGTAGAAATCAACTTATGATTTTTAATCTCTGAATATCTCTTTATTAGCAGCTCTTCCAATTCTTCTATAGCCTTACTGAATCCAGTGATACCTTCACTAAGCTTTTCACTTGCCATTTGATCTTCTAACATACTTAATCTGAAATCTTTTTCTTCAAATTCGTAGTCAATAGAATTATTGATTTGGGTACTTACATCTAATTTTCTAACTAACTCTCCTTTTTCTTTTTTCAGTTCCTCAAGAAATTTTGGTGCGATTGTTAAAAGATCGCAACCTGCTAATTCTTTTATTTCATCAAGATTTCTAAAACTCGCTCCCATTACTTCTGTCTTAAATCCCTTTTCTTTAAAGTACTTGTATATTTGTGTAACCGAAATAACACCAGGGTCTTCAGCACCAACAAAACTAGTTTTACCAGTTTTTGCTTTATGCCAATCTAATATACGGCCAACGAATGGAGAAATTAGAGTTATCTTTGCATTGGCACAAGTTACCGCTTGGCAGAAGTTAAAAAGTAAAGTTAAGTTGCACTTAATACCCTCTTTTTCCAAAATTTCAGCTGCCTTAATTCCCTCCCAAGTTGCAGCAATCTTAATCAAAATTCTTTCCTTTTCAATTCCAAAATTTTTGTAAAGATTGATCAATTTTCTCGCTTTTTCTACCGTAGCTTCGGTGTCAAAGCTCAGTCTTGCATCAACTTCTGTAGATACCCGCCCTGAAATAATTTTCAATATTTCTTTTCCAAAAAATACTGAAACTTGGTCAACAGTTTCTTTGATTAATTCAATTTCCGAGAATCCTTTGGGCAATGAATTTTCTGAACTTTCTAAGGCTTTATCAATTAGTTTCACATAATCAGGATTCTTGGCAGCAGCAAGTATCAGCGATGGATTAGTGGTGGCGTCCCTTGGTTGAAACTTTTTTATTGAATCTAAATCTCCAGTATCAGCAACAACAATAGTCATTGAGGACAATTGTTCTAAAATTGATTTCATATCCAGATAATCATGTATACATATAAACTAGCTTTTATTCCTGATGAAATCATCAGATAATGAACTAAATATTTATAAAATTGGAAAATTTTATGGTTTTTTAACAATCATTCCATGATCTTTAATTTTGGGAGGTATCTTTTCAATTACAATCAAACTCTCGATAATTTCTTTCGCAACTGGTACAGCAACAGTTGAACCATATGCATATGATTTAGATGGCTCATCAACGACTACAAGTACAGCATATTTTGGATCATTAACTGGTAAGGTCGCAATAAAACTACAAACTTTTTTGCTTGTGTACGAACCATTTAAGGCTTTTTGAGAAGTGCCTGTTTTTCCAGCAATCCTATAACCCTCGATTTTCACTCCAGATCCACTACCTTTATCAACTACGCTCTCCATCCATTCAAGAACAGTTTCAGAAACCTCTTGTGAAAAAAATTGTTTTTTTGGATTTTTATTAAATCTTTCCTTGAAGGTTGAGGTTACATGAGGAGTTACTTCAAACCCTCCATTTGCCAGAGCTGCATGAAGTTGAAGCAATTTAAGTGGCGAGATTGAAAACCCTTTACCAAAAGAAGTTACGGCAGGCTCAATTGATTGATTTACAAATAAATCTTTTCTTTTAAGCTGGCCAGCAGTTGATTCAAATAAGTCAGTCTCTAAATTTTTATTTATACCTAAATTTTTGAGCCAATCCCAATAAATTGTGGGGTCTAAATTTTGCATTATTTTTACCATCCCAACATTGCTTGAAACCTGCAAAACTTTTGGATAGTCAATATATCCATTACCTTTTTTATCCCAATTTGAAAGTGTCCATCCTCCAACATTAATTTTTCCAATATCTTCAACTACTCCATCTTTCTGGATTACTTTTTCTTCTAAAGCTAAGGCAAGATTAATAGGTTTAAAAGTTGATCCAGGCTCAAATAAATCTTGAGAATACCAACCCCTAAAAAGTTCAGAATCATACTGCCAAAATTTATTTGGATCGTACGACGGGACTGCAACTAAGGAGAGAATCCGACCATCATTAACGTCCATAACTATGGCGAATCCCTTCTTTGCTTTCCATTTGCTTACTTGCTTTGATAATGAATTGAATGACGCTTTCTGTAATTTTGAATCTATAGTCAGGCCTAATTTTTTGTAATCAGAAATAAAATCACCTGGAGCTGAATTATCCGGTAAAGGTGTTCCATCTCCTCCTATTTTTATAAAATTACTTTTATTAAAAACTTTAATTTGATTATCTAAATGAAGCTCTAAACCTGCTGAAGCTATATTCTCATCATTAACAAAACCGACAAGATTAGAGTAAATCTCCCCTTGTGGATAATATCTCTGCGAATATTTAAACAAATCAAGTCCGCTTATTTGAAGGTTTTTAATCTTTTCTGCCTTTTCTTCGGAAATTTTATCCAAAAGCTTGATACCACTTATTTTATTATTAAATTTACTCAAGAGTATTTCACCATTTATATCCAAGATAGGTGACAATTTTTCTGTAACTTCTTCAATACTGCGAACTCTGTTAATTGAATCACCAGGAAAATTAAAATATTTTGGATGGGCCCATAATTTATAGAGCGGTTTATCATAAGCAATTAGTCTATTATTTCTATCAACAATCGCTCTCCTTTTTTTTAAGGCATTAGTTTTAGAAGACTGAATTAATCTAGCTTTCCTTTGCAAATCAGAGGCGTTAAAGACTTGCAATTTAACTAACCTACCAAACAAACAAAATATTAAGAGTAAGCTAAAAATATATAGAAATTTAAATCTTCTTTGATCAAGGGATGCTAAACGAACAATTTTTTTATATTTTTTCATCAATATCCTCTTTGATATTTGCTATTACTTAAACCTTCAAGGAAACTACTTAAATTTTTCTTAAATAAACTTTCTTTTTTTTCTGGAAGTTTATCTAGATAGATTAAATCTTTAGGTTTAGTTTTTCTATAAGTATTAATAGACTCAAGTTCACTAATGTAAAATTCCTCAATTTTAGAAATAAAATCAATCATATTATTATTGATAGCTCTTGTTTTAGATAAGTTTTTATATGTATTTGACCATTTTCTTTGACTATTAACAGACAAGAAAAAAAAGGTGAAAATTAATACCAAAAGAGAGATATTAATAGTGTCGAAAACTTGATGTATTAATTTGAGATTAATTATGGATATTTTTTCAGAATTTTTTTTACTTTCATATGAAACTTTTTTTGTTAAGTTAAGTTGATTCCCATAAGGTTTCATCTATGGTTTATTTTTTAAATAAAAGAAGTGTTATTAATTAAATAAACATCTTTTTGTTTAATTCGCAAGTAAAAAATTAAATTCTTTATGTCCTCAATAAGAACAAATTTAAGAAAGTCAATCCATTCCATAAAGAATGCATAATCACTGAGGAAAACAAACTCCCTGAAGCAATTCTTGTAATTGCTAATCCAATCCCTAGAACAAATAATGGCGGCATTTCTCCCAAACTTAAATGGGCTAATGCAAAGATAAAAGCTGAAACTATGATGCCCGAAATTACTCCAAAATCTCTTGAAAGAGTCGGTAGTAAAATACCGCGAAATATAATCTCTTCAAATAAAGGCGCTAACATAGTTGTCGTAACAAATAATAGAAAAAATGATAAGTAATTATTATTATTAAGAACAATTTCCAGCAAAGGGTTACTACCGTTTTGATTATCGATCAGACTATTCATAATTAAAGAGATCAACAAAACAAAAGGAACAATTGTTAACCAACCTTTAATTCCTTGAAAAATTGCATATTTTATTGGCAAGAAATTGAACTGTAAATAATCCTTTTTAAAAATAAATTCACCATTCAAAGATTTAATTTGATAATAAACTATCCATAATGGCGGAATAGCCATAAAAAGATATCCAAAGAAAATTTTTAAAGATTGAGACAATTCATATGAGATATTTTTTGAAAAAAGTTCAACCAAACTGATAGAAAACAAAGGTGATATTACTTCTCCTAAAACAACAAATCCACCTGCAATTAATAAAACCATATCTATTAATTCTAAATCTAAGGATTTAATTTCTTTCCAACCAAACTTTTTCAAAGATATGGTTGTCCATGTTATTTTTAATGCCAGAATAGAGCCAATAAGTATTGTTAAAAGTGGTATCAGTCTTATGGCTAATATTTTTAAAAACATTTTTCTTGAAAATGATTTTGTTATTAATGCACTATCGTCAAAATCAAATTTCCGGCTTAAAAGGTGATATAAAAATCTATCATCTTTAAATAAATCAAATTTATCAGAATTTGCTTTATATGAATTATTATTAGATTTTTTTTCTATCTCATCAATGAGAAATTTAAAGTTTTTATTTTCAAAATCTTTGGATATATTTTTATAGATTGTAGGATCATTTGATTCTGAAGTAATTATTCGAATTAATTTATTTCTTTCTGTTAACTCTTCAAATGAAACATTTGAGAGTGATTTATTTATTTGATCAACAGGATCATCAATAATAAAAAAATTTTTAAGATTTACAGGTATTGATTGGACAGATAATTCAGCAATTTCTTGCTCTTTTTGACTAATATCAAATGAGACAGATGGTCTATTTAAACTATCTCTTAAGCCTTGTTGCCATACAAAAAAAGTTATGACGATAGAAATAAAAGCTAAAGTGAGTTTTGAATTAGAAATATTTTTAAGGATCATAACTCATTATATTCTTGAAAACTAAAGTTAGTTATCATTTAATTTCCTTATATTTATGTATCTATTTTAATCACGCCATGAGATGATTAAATCATCTTAATTTTCAAATTTATATAATGGCGATAAGATTAGTTTTAGTTAGGCATGGACTAAGCAGTTTCAATGCAAAAGGATTAATTCAGGGAAGAACAGACGATTCATTATTAACTGACGAAGGATACGAACAAGCTCGAAAAGCAGGAAAAGCATTATCAAAAATAAAATTCGATAAAATCTATTCCTCCCCACTTGTGAGAGCTGCCGAGACTGCAAAAACAATTAAAAAGACCTTCAATAAAGAACAAAATATTGTATTCGACGATAATTTGCTAGAGGTAGATCTTAGTGAATGGTCTGGTCTGAACATTGATGAAATAAAAAAGAAATTTCCAGAAATTTACCCTATCTGGAAAAATGATCCAGAAAACCTTATTTTAAAAAGAAATGACAATAAAACTTATAAACCAATTCAAGAGTTATTTGTTCAAGCAACAAATTTTGTAGAAGATATTTTTAAAATTTATCTAGACAAAGATGATGTAAATATTTTAGTTGTTGGACATAATGCGATTCTCAGATGTTTAATACTCTTTTTATTAGGAAAGCCTAAGCAAGGTTTTAGAAAAATAAGATTAGAAAATGCTTCTTTCTCGATACTCAATATTTCAAGGAAAGATAACTCTTTTAAGACTCAAATTGAATGCTTAAATCAAACTTCCCATCTTAATAAAAATATTCCAAATAAAATTGGAGATTCCAGAATATTTCTAATAAGACATGGTGAGACTAACTGGAACAAAGAAGGTAGATTTCAAGGCCAAATTGATATCCCTTTAAATGAAAATGGAAAAGATCAAGCTAGAAAGACTTTCGAATATTTGAAAAATATTTCTTTCAATAAGGCATTTTCAAGTTCAATGCATAGACCTTATGAGACTGCACAAATAATCCTTCAAAATAGCAAAGATTTAAAAATAGAAAGAATAGATTCACTTGTAGAAATTAGTCACGGATTATGGGAGGGTAAACTGGAAACAGAAATAAAAGAACAGTGGCCTGATTTACTAAAAAAATGGCATGATAAACCTGAAGAAGTAATAATGCCCGAAGGTGAATCTATAAAAGATGTATCAGAGAGATCCGTAGAAGCTTTTAACAAAATTTGTTCATCTCAAAAGGATAATGATCTAAGCCTTCTAGTTGCACATGATGCAGTTAACAAAACTCTAATTTGCAACATCCTTGGCATTAATTATTCAAATATTTGGATGATTAAACAAGGTAATGGTGGCATAACGATAATTGACCTTTTTAATGATCCCAATAAGCCCCCTGTGATTAGCGCTCTAAACATTACAACCCACCTAGGAGGAATAATTGATTCAACTGCTTCAGGAGCACTTTAAATTAAAACCTTTTTTAAAATTTATTTTGATAAAGTCAGATGCAGAAAAAGCGGTTTATTTATTGAAAAAGCCAACTTGACTAAGAGGCCAAAATCTGAAATATGCTTTACCAATTATCTCCTTTTTATGAAGAAATTTACTTCCAGGCCAATATCTACCATCCCAGCTATTTGACCTATTATCGCCTAGAACTAAAAAATGATCTTCAGGAACTTTTATATTTTCAAATTTACCACATTTATTAAAGAGGGATAATGAGCACTTGTAAGAGACATAAGGTTCAGGAATTAATTTATTATTTATTAATAATTCACCCTTCGTGTTTATACTCACAATTTCTCCTGGAAGTGCCACCACTCTTTTAATATATGCATCGCAAGCTTGATCCCTCAAACCAGGAATAAACGATATTGGAGGAAAACTCATAAAAAAACAATATCTTTTTTTTGGTAGAGGCTTAGATCTTGATGAAATTAATTTTTCGTCAAAGGAGTAGGGTGAGTTAAAAACAACAATATCTCCTCTTTTTGGTAAAGAGTTTCTTAGAGAAAATTTTTCAATAATTAGCCTATCTTTTATTTGTAATTCTGGAAGCATTGAACCAGAAGGGATATAACGTGGTTCTGCCAGAAAAGATCTACAAGAAGAAACAAAAAAAGTTAATAGAATTAGTAGGCCCCATTCTTTTAAAAAACTTTTCATAGAAATATGCATAAAATTAATGAAGTTTTGATTTCTAACCTTATATAAGATGTTTGGCATATTCAATTTCGTTAAAACCTAATATTACTTTTTTCCCCTCGTAAATCAAAAATGGTCTTTTTATTAATTTGCCATCACCCAAAAGAAGTTGAATAATTTCTTCCCTTGACAAGCCATAAATATCAAGATTGAGAGTTTTAAAAGCTTTACCTCTTGTATTAAAAATCCTTTTCTTCTCATCAGAGTATTGTTCTAAAGCTAGATTTAAATAATTAACAAGTGGCGGTTCTTTTACAATATCAATTAATTGGAATTCGAAATCTCTGCTTTTAAGCCACTTTGCAGCTTTTATGCAAGTAGAGCATTTTAAATAACTATAAAAAATTATTTTTTTCAATTTACTTTCTAAAGGTTGCTTTCTTTAGTACTTTAAAGTTTTTCTTCTTTAGGGGAGTACAAGTTTTTAATAAATTTTCAACTGCATCAAAATCCCTCCAGCCATCAATTTGAACTGTTCTTCCATCAAGTCCTTTACTTGTTCTAAAAAATTCAGCAACATCCTCAAGCTGATTAGGAGCAATTTGATTAATACTTACTATATTGGCCTGTCTCGCATTAGCCATTGGCACACATAAAAGTTTTCCATCATATGCACCACAATCATGCATGTCTAAAACTCCAATAGGTCTAGCTTTTATTAAGCAGCCGGCAAAAGTAGGTTCGTCCATTATCACCATCGCATCAAGAGGAGCTCCATCATCAGCAAGAGTGTTTGGTATGAAACCATAATCAAATGGATACCTCACTGAAGAATGCAATACTCGATCTAGTGCCATTATTCCTGCTTCTGAACAATATTCATATTTATTCCTACTGCCTGCAGGTATTTCAACAACTATATTAACTATTCCCTTCATTGGAGATGGAGGTATCGAACTAAGATCCATCTTTTTTAAAATCCTGATTAAAAATTACCTCTTTTTCTTGAGAGGAAGATCTACCAATAAAAATACTGATTGAAGGTAATAAAATTGTCAAAACAGCCAAAATAATACCTAAAGATGTTATAGATATACTCCTTATACTTAAGGGGTCATCATCATCTCTTTCAAATTCACTTTGAACAGCACCAAGGGAAGAATCTTCGCTTGATTTACTTTTTATTGAGTGCTTTGATTTCGTATAACTCAAGAACTCTTAAATTGGTAAAGGTTAAGGAGATAATTGAACACCTTTAATACTACATTCTTAATGTCAATAAATCAAAACATTCTTAATTGAGTTTCTAATTATTCTTTGTCAAGCAAAGACCTAATAGATTTTAGTTCGTCTAATATTTGCACCATTATATTCTGAGCAGCGGAGGAAGGTGTATTAAAAACCTCTACAGTAACTTCCTTAATTCTTAAAATATCTTTTGCAAATCTTGCTACTTCATTAGGATGGAATCTTAAGGGATCTTTTTGATCAGTTCTAAATTCGGGATTTAATTTTCTTGGATTAAAGCTAGGGTTTAGATTTCTTAAATCTGTATTTGTATACCTATAGACAGAAGCTCTTGATCTGTTAAGGAATTTTTGAACTTCATCGATACCTACTAATTCTTCTTCGCTAGAAATATTAGAATCTATATTTTCCATAAACTTAAGAAAATGTTTTAGTAGTAATGAACTTTTAAAAGAATCTGAACTTCATTACTGAAGAAGTTAGCAGAAACAATATTTTTAGACTAGCAGCGTTGAGGGACTCAAGACACTTTAAATTATTTTTTCATCTTAATTGATAAAATTAAATATTATTAAGGATTTTTTTGTATGCGCGTGACAACCTCATTTCCTCTGGGGACACTTCGTGACACACCTTCTGAAGCTGAGATTATTTCACATCAATTACTTTTAAAAGCTGGGTATATTCGCAGAGTTAACAGTGGCATTTATGCATACATGCCAATAATGCTTAGAGTAATTGAAAAAATATCCGCAATAATAGAGAGAGAACTTAATAGCATTGGCTGTACAAAATTACTATTACCCCAACTTCATCCTGCAGATTTATGGAGAAAAAGTGAAAGGTGGGAAGGATATACCGCAGGGGAAGGAATAATGTTTAATCTCAAAGATAGACAAGGTAAAGAATTTGGGTTAGCTCCAACTCACGAAGAGGTAATCACGAGTATTGCATCAGAGACCATCAAATCCTATAAGCAATTACCTCAATGTTTTTATCAAATTCAGACAAAATTTAGAGATGAAATAAGGCCAAGGTTTGGATTGATGAGAAGTAGAGAATTTATAATGAAAGATGGTTATTCTTTTCATTCTTCAGAAAACGATCTTGCTTCTTTCTATGAAAAGGTGGGCGATGCTTATGAAAATATTTTTAAATCTTGTGGACTAGAGACAGTAGGAGTTGAAGCGGATAGCGGGGCCATTGGCGGAGCATCCTCCAAAGAATTTATGGTTACTGCAGATGTTGGTGAAGATTCCATCTTATTTACCAAAAGCGGTTCTTACGCCGCAAATATAGAAAAAGCTATTTCAATACCCTCACAGCCAATTCCGTTAAAAGAAAATATTTCAGGGTACATAGAAACACCTCAACAAAAAACAATCATCGAAGTTTGCGCAAATAACAATTTAGACCCAACTCAGATTATTAAGGTCGTATTATTCCTGGCAAAGTTTGAAGATAAATTGGAGGTGCCAATTCTTGCATGCATAAGAGGCGATCAACATATAAATGAAGTAAAGCTTTTTAACTTAATAAATAGACTTCATACTTTCAACCTCCTTAACCTTAAGAAGATTGAAGACAAAAACATCATCGAAAAAAACCTGGTTAATTTTCCTTTAGGTTTTATAGGTCCAGACCTAGACAATCAAACTATTAAAGAGAGTTCTAATTGGGACAAGAAATGGACCAGAATAATAGATCATTCTGCAAGTAGTCTTTCAAAATTTATAAGCGGCGCAAATAAAGTTGATTTCCACAAGGTTTTTCAGGAATTTTCTTTTTCTTCAACAGACTACCTAATTGAGGATATCAGGAATGCTAAAAAAGGAGATAAAATAAAAATTGATGATAATGAGGAACTTAACGAAAAAAAAGGTATAGAAATTGGGCATATTTTCCAACTAGGTCAAAAATATAGTGAAAAATTAAATGCTAAATTTTCAGATAAGGATGGTCAATTAAAAAATTTGTGGATGGGTTGTTATGGAATTGGAGTAACAAGAATAGCTCAAGCTGCAATTGAACAGAATCATGATCAAAAGGGAATTTGTTGGCCAATCCAGATTTCGCCCTTTGAAGTGATTATTATTCCAACAAACCTAAAAGATCCGACTCAAAGAGAACTTACTGAGCAAATATATAAAAATTTTTTAACTAATAAAATTGACGTTCTTCTTGATGATAGGGAAGATAGGGCAGGCGTGAAATTTAAAGATGCAGAATTAATTGGAATTCCTTTTCAGATAATTATTGGTCGAGATTCTATTAACAAAGAAGTAGAACTTATATGCAGAACAAAAAATACTAAATTAACAATTAGTACTGATAAATTGTTGGAATTATTTATTTCCGAATCAGAAATAATGTACAATAAAAAATCTTAAGGCTAAATTTTTTGGAGCTTAGTTATGTTATTGAAATGGACATCAGAATTAATTTTTAAAAATCTTACTAAAGCTATATGTTTTGCACTTTCTTTGGTTCTTATTTTTACACTGTTTAGTTCCCCTTCTATAGCTGTTAAAACCTCAATGACAGGTGATTACGCAAAAGATACAATTTCAGTTGTTAAAACACTACAAATAGCTGTTGATACTCCAAAAGATTCTCCAAATAAAGATGAAGTAAGAAGTGAAGCTCTTACACTCATAACTGACTATATTTCTAGATATAGAAACAGAGGTATGGTTAACAAAACTCAATCGTTTACCACCATGCAAACAGCACTAAATGCAATGGCAGGCCATTACAAAAACTTTGCAAGTAGACCTTTACCAGATAAGCTTAAGGAGCGTTTAACAAAAGAATTTTCTCTTGCTGAAAAAATGGTTCTCAGAGAAAGTTGATACAATTCATTTACTTTTTAAAAGTAAACCAAGATTTTTGAATATATTAAATATTCTCACAAAAATAATGCTCTTCTAAAATTGGCTAATGTTGTTGTAATCGGAGCCCAATGGGGTGACGAAGGAAAAGGTAAAATAACCGATTTACTTAGTCGTTCGGCTGACGTTGTCGTACGTTACCAAGGGGGAGTAAATGCAGGGCATACTATAGTTGTAGATGATAAAGTCTTAAAATTACATTTAATACCTTCAGGGATACTTTATAAAAATACTACTTGCTTAATTGGATCAGGAACAGTTGTAGATCCAAAAATCCTACTAAAAGAAATTGATATGTTGATTGAAAATGGAATTGATATCTCAGGATTAAAAATTTCATCTACATCACATGTAACTATGCCTTACCACCGAATATTAGATGAAGCAATGGAAGCTGATAGGGGTTCAAATAAGATAGGGACTACAGGTCGGGGGATTGGACCAACATATGCTGATAAATCCCAAAGAAATGGAATTAGAGTAAGAGATTTGCTAACTAAGGAAAGGCTGAATGATGTAATCGAAATTCCATTGAGAGAAAAAAATGGTCTACTAGAAAGAATCTATGGAATTAAACCACTTAAATTAGAAGAAATTGTTGAAGAATATCTCGACTATGGAGAAAGATTATCAAAGCATGTTGTTGACTGTACAAGAACTATTCATGCAGCCTCAAAAAATAAGAAGAATATTCTATTTGAAGGTGCTCAAGGTACTCTACTTGACTTAGATCATGGGACATATCCTTTTGTCACATCATCAAATCCTATATCTGGAGGGGCATGTATTGGAGCTGGAGTTGGTCCCACTTTAATTGATAGAGTAATCGGAGTTGCCAAAGCTTACACGACAAGAGTTGGTGAGGGTCCATTTCCAACGGAATTACAGGGAAGTATTAATGATCAACTTTGCGATAGAGGCAGTGAATTTGGAACCACTACTGGGAGGAGAAGGAGATGTGGTTGGTTTGATGGAGTTATTGGTAAATATGCCGTATCTGTAAATGGACTTGATTGTTTAGCAGTTACAAAACTAGATGTATTAGATGAATTAGATGAGATTCAAGTTTGCATTGCATATGACTTAGATGGTGAGGAAATAGACTATTTTCCAACAAATTCAGATGACTTAAAAAAATGTAAGCCGATCTTCAAAAAATTAAAAGGTTGGCAATGCTCAACTGCAGATTGCAGAAAACTATCTGATCTCCCAGAGAATGCTATGAATTATCTCAGATTTTTAGCTGAATTAATGGAGGTTCCAATTGCCATTGTCTCATTGGGGGCAAATAGAGATCAAACTATAGTAATTGAAGACCCAATTCATGGGCCTAAAAGAGCACTTCTAAGGTAATTTACTTCCAAATTAATGAAGGAATCCTTTAGACATTCTGAACATAATAAAAAGGTTGATCTCATTGGTCTGGGCAATGCAATAGTAGATATTATTGTAAATATTGAAGATGAGTTTCTTGAGATAAATAATTTAGAGAAAGGATCAATGAATCTTATTAATTCTTATGAATCTCAGAAATTGTTAGAAAATTGCAAAGTGATCAAACAAGTATCAGGGGGGTCATCAGCAAATACGATTGTATGTTTAGCAGAATTAGGTAATGATGTGCAGTTTATTGGAAGGGTTAAGAATGATCAATTTGGGGATTTCTTTTCTTCTGACATAAAAAAAAGTAAAACTATTTTTAATACTCCACCCACTAATGAAGGCGCCTCAACAGCTCATTCAATTATTTTGATTACACCTGATGCTCAAAGAACTATGTGCACTTACCTAGGAGCATCTATAGAATTTGAACAAAAAGACATTGATTTTAGTGTGCTTAAAGAAAGTAAATACTTATATTTAGAGGGTTATTTATGGGACAGCGAATTAGCTAAAAATGCTTTTCTTAAAGCCGCTCAAATTGCAAAACAATCTAATACGAAGATAATCCTTTCATTGTCTGATTCATTTTGTGTAGATAGGCATCGAGA
The DNA here is from genome assembly GCA_017644375.1 of Prochlorococcus marinus CUG1435. Taxonomy (NCBI): domain Bacteria; kingdom Bacillati; phylum Cyanobacteriota; class Cyanophyceae; order Synechococcales; family Prochlorococcaceae; genus Prochlorococcus; species Prochlorococcus marinus. The sequence goes on along the minus strand of JAEPLP010000001.1, from coordinate 1,107,721 downwards.
GAGTTTCTTGCAATTAATTGATGAATATGTAGATATTGTTTTTTGTAACGAATCGGAGGTTTTAAGTTTATTCAAAAAGGATAAATTAGCAAACTGCCAAGGAGACCTCTCTTCACTATGTGAATTAGTCGTGGTGACTCTTGGTAGCAATGGTTCTCTCATAATTAACAAAAATGACATTGAAGTAATTATGTCAATCAATAAAGGAAAAGTCATTGATACTACAGGAGCTGGAGATATCTATGCGGGAGGATTTATCCATGGATTAATAAATAATTATTCCCTCAAACAATGCGGAGAGTTAGGTTCAATTTGTGCTGGGCATATAATTACGCAATTAGGATCCAGATCGGATATAGATCTTAAAGAGTTAATAAAATAGATTAATAAAATAGATTAATCAAATAGTCTTATTCAACCAATCATAATATTTCATCTCAGCATGGTATTTTTTGTAAATAATCTGAGGGACATCATATGTGGAATTTTTATTCACGAAATCAATTAAACAATCTTTAAATTCTAGTTTACTTTTTATTGTGATTTCAAACTCTTTAGTTTCTTCAATATCATCACCCCACTTATAAATTGAAAAAATTTGCTTTATCGAAACACAAGCTGCAAGTTTATTTTGTATTAGTAATTTAGCCATTCGCAAAGCATTTGCGTTACTTGATTCAGTTGTGATCATAACTAATACTTCCATAATGAATTAAACATCAATATTTTTTAATTATGTGATTTATCAAATTGTGATATTGATCAAAAGAGTATGAATAATCATTTTTAACTTTCGGCCTTTTAACCAAAAATAACTTCATCTTACTTCCAGAAACTATACTCTCCCAGTTTTTCTGAGAATAACTTCCAGATTCTCTGCATAGAACATAATCTATATCCCAAAAATCACAAAGTTTTTTTTCTAAAATTTTTTCATTATTTTTACTCGGTTCAAGTATCGCTATGTTTGAATTTTTAATACATGATCCAAAAGCTTTAGTTATACTTTCATAAGTTGGAAGGACCCTTGCAAATACATTTGCTTTACAATTCATATAATAACTAGCTGTATCGTTAAGGAATCTTGATCCTATTGCAAGAAGAATATTCTTATTTTCTATATCAACATTATTTATATCCTTTAAATTATCAATATAAAAAAAATTATTAGTGTTATTTATTAGAGATTTCCTCTCAAATAGTAAAATAGGGGTATTAATTTCTTTACATGCATTATTAAGATTTTTAGAAATTATTACGGCAAACGGATGAGTAGCATCGACAACGCATGTGATTTTATTTTTATTTATGAAATTAATTATTTGATCTTTATTATTTAATTTCCCCGTAATGATATGTAACTTTGGATTTTCAATATAAGCTTGCCCTGCTTTATAAGTTAAAACACTTGCAAAGACTGAATAATTAAGTTTAAGAAGCTTATTAGCTATTACAGGTCCATCCGAAGTTCCTGATAGGATCCAAACATTTTTATAGCAATTTCCTTGATTCTGCATCAGTATGTCTTTAATTAAATAGTAAGTAATGAATCATTGTTTAATTCAGGCGGTCATTAATAGCGCTCCCCAAATGAGGTTTACCAAAGAAAACCAAACTCCAATTGCAGAAATGATTGTTAATTTTAAAGGATTACGTAGTGAAGATCCAACCAGAGATCTCAAGATCATAGGATGGGGAAATATTGCCCAAGAAATGGTAGATGAACTAAAGGAGGGGCAAAATATTGTTATTGAGGGACGTCTAAAGATGAATTCTGTCACTAGAAAAGACGGAACGAAAGAAAAACAACCAGAACTAACAGCTTCAAAAATTCATAAAATATCGCCAGTTGATGTTATTAAGTCTGATCAAAAAGAAAATAATGAGTCATTTGAAAATAAAGAAACCGCCAAGAAATCTAGTTGGGATAGTTCACCTTTAGTACCTGAAGTAGACGAAATACCTTTTTAAATCAAATATCAACATTATTTTCTTGAACACTTATAATTAATTTGCTTATTTTTCTTTCAAGCGAGGCAAGTTCGCTTCTGATTTCTGGCCATTTACCCTTATCAAGATTTTCTAGTAGCCATGCTCTGTCTTGATCAAGTTTAAAAATTAAATCTCCTTGATTTGCAGTATTAGGATCTTGCATAATACTTGTTAGCCCATTTAAAACTCATTCTACTAAATCCAAATGAAGAAATACTTATCACCTGGAAACTTAATCGTAACCGCTGGGGGTATATTAGCTTTTGTTGGAATGACTGCTTATTTTACAGACTCAGTGAATTTAAGTGTACCTACTTTTTTTTATGGAGTACCTATTTTCCTAATTGGCTTAGGCTTAAAGACTTCCGAAATACCTCCTGTAAAGTTATTTGACAAGACAAATTTTGCGACAAATAAATTTAATAGACCAAAAGAACTAACAGCATTAGTTAAAGATGTTACAAGATGGAGGTATGGGATAAAAGCTCATCTTGAATCGTCATTAGAATCTTTAAATTTGTGGGACGAGGATAACCCCCCTCAATTAAAAGAAATAGAAGAAATTACAAAGGAAGAAAAAAATGGTCTCAGAATGCGTTTCGAGTTAAACGCTGTCCCTCTAGACAAATGGATTGAAAAACAAGAAAGATTAAATAGGTTTTTCGTCAAAGGTCTTGAATCAGAATTTATTATCGACGATAATAAAAAAGAATTTGATTTTATTCTCTTTTATTGAATATAGGGATATATTTGTAAAAACCTAATTTCTCAATTCAATCAAGTTTTAATGAATTTTAATAATGAATGATTCTCAAAGAGTATCAATATTAAGCGAAGCACTTCCATATATACAAAGTTTCTCAGGTAGAAAAATTGTTATCAAGTATGGTGGTTCTGTTATGGAGAATGATAATTTAAAAAATGCTTTTTTTAGAGACATTGCACTTTTATCAACAGTTGGGGTTTGTCCGATAGTAATTCATGGAGGTGGACCAGAGATTAATAATTGGCTAAAGAAATTAGAAATATCTCCAAAATTCGAAAATGGATTAAGAATTACTGACCAAAAAACAATGGAAATTGTCGAGATGGTTCTAATGGGTAGAGTTAACAAACAAATTGTAAAAGGGATTAATAAAACTGGATCCTTAGCTGTGGGAATATCAGGTCTTGATGGCAACTTAATTCAATCTAGAGAACTAGGAGATGGTAGCCATGGGTTAGTGGGAGAGGTTACAAAAATCAATCCTGAAATATTAGATCCTCTTATTTCTAAAGGATACATCCCAATTATTTCTAGCATTGGATCAACCTTGGAGGGTATTTCCCATAACATTAATGCAGATTTTGTTGCTGGAGAAATTGCTGCTGCAATAAATGCAGAAAAACTTATTCTTCTTACTGATACTCAAGGTATTTTAAAAGAAAAAGATAACAAAAATAGTCTTGTTGAAAAAACTAATCTCAAAGAGGCAAGAGATTTTATTGATAAAAAAATTGTGACTGAAGGTATGATTCCAAAGACAGAATGCTGTATAAGAGCTTTAGCCCAAGGAGTCAAAGCAGCTCACATAATTGATGGACGGATAGAACATTCATTACTTCTTGAGATTTTTACAAATTCAGGAATAGGTACAATGATAGTCGCCTAACCCATGAAAACTTATGAGCAAGTTTTAGAAAAAGTAGAACTTGCTTTAGCTAAAGGTGAATATCACTATTGCATTGAATTTCTTTTGTCCATAATCGAATCATTTCCTTTATCAAGCAAAGAGGGAGTAAATTTAAGAACAATCTTAATTACTGCTCTATGTGGTATCAATAAAAGGGATGAGGCTAAAAGGTTTTGTAAAGAACTTCTAAAATCTTACGATAATAAGACGAGAGAAAATGCAAAATATTTGATGGAAGTTATAGACTCTCCTGACATTAAAAAGCCAGAAAATTGGAACGTACAGTTTGAAAGCGACCCATCACTAAATAAAAAATCTCTTAACTCACTGCGCAAAAAAAGAGAAGTATTGAAGAAAAAAAAATTTATTAATGTAACTGACACACCAACTGGTGAAACAAAACCCTTTCAGAAAGGCTTTTCACTGATCATTTTTTTAATACTATTATTATTAATTCCACTTTTAAGTGGCTGCGTAAAAATTGAGGATACCCTTGATCTTAGTGAACTTGATTCAATAACTAATAATTTAGTGATAGAGAGTAAATACATAAAGAAATTTCCTTGGCAATTAAAATTTGAAGAGAAGATGAAAGATATTTTTCCTGACGCAGAAATTGAACAAGACGAATCAACCTTTTCTTTGAAACATAAAAATCTCAATTTAGAGGATACAAAGCAAGTTCTTAAAATTACCCAAAATACAGCTGGAGAGTTAGCGGGAGAATCAACAAATATAGAAATTAATACTACTCAAAAAAACTTCATTTTTTTTAAAAAATACTTTTACAGATTAGATTTGGATCTAAATTCTATTAAAGGCATTGATAATTTAGAACTCATTTTCAAAATTATTCACCCTAATAAAGCTATCCTTACCGACAACAATAATTCAAATTTAGAAATCATAAAAAATCTAATAATTTGGGATTTAACTCAAGGGCAGATAAATAGTCTTGAATTTTCTTTCTGGAGCTCTAACAAACTCTTGATTGGGATATCTATTATTTTAATAATTATAATATTGGCTTATTTATTAAGATTCTATAGATTTAAATTAGGTTCAGATTTACCTCAACTTCCATCAAAGTAATTACAACTCTGCTGGATTAACATCTATTGTTAAAAAAACATTTTTTGGAATAAGTTTCCATAATATTGATCTATCAGGTAAAGGTATCTTTGTTCCTTCAGGACCATGTATTAATATCTGCCATCTAAATTTTTTACCGACTTTAGCTATTAAACTAGGGGCAGGACCAATTAATTTCCAATTCTTTTTCTCACAAAAACTGAGTAGATATTTTGCTAATTTTATTGCAATTGACTCAGTTAATTCATAATTTTCACCTGATAATTTAAGTAGGCAAATTGTGCAAAATGGAAATAAATTAGCATCCTTTCTCAATCTGGAGTTTTCAATTAAGAATCTTTCATAATCTCTTTTTTGAAGATACGAAATCACCGGGTGGTTAGGTTTATATGTTTGAAAAATTACTTTCCCTTTTTTTTGTGCCCTTCCGGCCCTTCCTGCTACTTGCAAAAATAATTGTAATGATTTTTCTTCTGCTGAAATATCTGGGCGATGAAGCAACCCATCCGCTGCAATAACTACTGAAAGAGTAATATTGGGGATGTCAATACCTTTTGCCAACATCTGAGTACCGACAAGAATATCAGCATCACCTTTAGAAAACTTTGAAAGAATATCTCTATGACCATCCTTTCCTGAAGTTGTATCTCTATCAAAGCGAAGTACTCTTAAGTCAGGAAATTCTTCATTTAAAAACTCTATTACCCTTTGCGTACCAATTCCAAAAGGTTTGAAAGCAGTTGAATGACAATCTGGGCAACGATTGATCAATCTTGATTTATGATCACACCAATGACACCTTAACCATTTTTTTCCTTGTGCTCCGAGATGAACTGATAAAGGGACGTCACAGTTTGGGCAATTTATTAAATATCCGCAATTTCTACAACTTAAAAATCCACTATGCCCCCTCCTAGGGATCAAAATTATTGCTTGCTCTTTTTTTAAGCATAGTTGAGGAAGCAATTGTAATAATTCATTGGAAAAAATTTTCATATTTCCATTCTTGAACTCATCCCGCATATCAATAATTTTTATTTCAGGAGTCTCATTACTGGATATCCTTTGAATCATTCTTACCAATTTAAAATTCCTTTCAAAAATACACTTTTTCCAAGTCTTCATTGATGGGGTTGCACTCCCAAAAATTAACTTTGCAGAATTCCTTTTTACTATTTCAATAGCAATCTCTCTTGCGTCATAGCAAGGCATGGGACTATCTTGCTTATAAGAAACATCATGTTCTTCATCCATTATTATTACTCCCATATTTTTGATTGGAAGAAAAACTGCCGACCTTGTACCTATTACTATTAAAGGTTCATTAGCATTAATAATTTTCTTCCAAACTAAAGTTCTATGATCGGGAGAACAATTACTATGATATTCGTAAACAATATTATTAAATCGCCTACTAAACCTATCAATAAGTTGTGGAATTAATCCGATTTCTGGGGCTAATATCAAACAACTTTTTTTCTTAAGAAATTGATCTTCAGCAATTCTCATATACACTTCTGTTTTACCTGAACCTGTTTCGCCCCAAAGAAGTAATGCATCTCCTGGTTTCATTATTTGATATTCTTGAAATGCAATTTTTTGCTCATTTGTAAGATTTGGTTTTTTCGTTGCGATATGATCTTTAAAAAAGGAATTTAATTTACTATTTATATTTTTTTTTCTTTTAGATTTAAGAAGATAATTTTTACTGACCATTGAGTTAATTAGAGTGTAATTAAAACCAGACTTTATTAATTCACTTTGCCAATTACCTTTTTTAGATAAAGTATCCATTAAAAAAAATTCTTTTTTGGTTAATCCATTTTTCTCAATATCAAATTCTTTTTTTGTTTCAATCCATATTTGATCTTTTAAACCTTTAGAGAAATTTTTATATTTACCAATCCAGCCAGGAGGAAAAGCAGTTTTAAACATTTTTAAATTACTAACCATATAAAAAGAGGCTAGTGAGTCTATCAATTCTCTCCAAGATTCATCAATTATTTTTTTCTGCAAAATACTTTCAACAAACAAATATCTTATGCTTTTTCCTCCAGCAATATTTGATTCATCATTATTGATTCTCGAAAAGTCTTTTTTGGAGATCACCAACCCATTCAATAATCTCCCCCTTAGTCTCACACTTACAATATCTCCAACTTCTGCTCCAAGATTATTACCATCTAAATAGTAAAAGCTTTCATTACTACTACCTATATCAAGCAAAATTTCCAATTTATAGGAGATATTTAATAACTGATTACTTGCCGGCTTCAAAACTTTTTCTTAGTATTGGATTGTTGAACATTCCACAAAGTGTTTTTTGCACATTGTAAGTATCCTGTTCTTAAGGGAGACATGAAGCTCTGATCATTTAATGAAAATTCAAAAATGATCTGCCTGTCTGAGAAATCCCAAGACTTTTTACTTTAGGTAATCTATAGCACTATTTAAATTTTTCAACAATTTAAAAAACTTTTCTTATTCTCATTTTTTGAAAAGTTTTTTAAACATTGAGGGGACTTTACTACTAAATGTTCAAATTAGCCCTAAATAAAATTTTATCTAGTTAAATTCACCGTAGAAAGGAGTCAATTATGTGTCCAGTCGCAGCAGAATCAAAGAATTCCAAGCCTAGTTCAAAAAAAAAGATCAATAAAAAAATGAATACAAATTTAGAAACAGTAGTTGAAGAAGATAGTAATAAAAATAATCAAACTTTACAGACATCTGCTGAGTTAAACGAAAGCAATATTGAAAATAACAATAATGAATTTAGTGATTCTGAAGAAGATAAAGGTCTCGGGAATATAAAACTTGGGCCAAAAGGTATCTACACTGAAGATTCAATAAGAGTTTATCTCCAAGAAATTGGAAGAATTAGACTTTTAAGACCAGATGAAGAAATTGAGCTTGCAAGAAAAATTGCTGACTTACTCCAATTAGAAGAGCTAGCAACTCAATATGAGTCAGAAAAAGGACATTTCCCATCTGTAAGAGAATGGGCCGAGTTAATAGATATGCCTCTTCCCAAATTTAGAAGAAGACTTCTCTTAGGGCGGAGAGCTAAAGAAAAAATGGTTCAATCAAATTTAAGATTAGTTGTTTCCATTGCTAAAAAATATATGAACAGAGGTTTATCATTTCAAGATTTAATCCAAGAAGGAAGTTTGGGTCTAATTAGGGCAGCTGAAAAATTCGACCATGAAAAAGGTTATAAGTTCTCCACTTATGCAACTTGGTGGATTCGCCAAGCCATTACAAGAGCAATTGCGGATCAAAGTAGAACTATTAGATTGCCAGTTCACTTATACGAGACAATATCCAGAATTAAAAAAACCACAAAAGTTCTTAGCCAAGAATTTGGGAGGAAACCTACTGAAGAAGAAATCGCTGAAAGTATGGAAATGACAATCGAAAAATTAAGATTTATAGCTAAAAGTGCGCAACTTCCTATTTCTTTAGAAACTCCAATAGGGAAAGAAGAAGACTCAAGACTAGGAGACTTTATAGAGGCTGATATAGAAAATCCAGAGCAAGATGTTTCTAAAACTTTACTAAGAGAAGATTTGGAAGGAGTATTAGCCACTCTTAGTCCAAGAGAAAGAGATGTTCTCAGATTGAGATATGGAATTGATGATGGAAGAATGAAAACTCTTGAAGAAATTGGCCAGATTTTTGATGTGACGAGAGAAAGAATTAGACAAATAGAGGCAAAAGCCCTAAGAAAACTTAGACATCCAAATCGAAATGGGGTTTTAAAAGAATATATAAAATAAAAAAAGTTAAGTATAATAATTAGCTTTAAAAACTGGCAAAATAATAGCTTAAAATAAATTCGACTTAATTTTTAATTCAAACTCAAAATAATATTTAATGACTAATTTTAAGCTAAAAATAGCTAGTAGAAGAAGTAAGCTAGCAATGGTTCAAACTTTATGGGTTAAAGATCAACTAGAAAGGAATATTCCCAATTTAGAGGTATCCATAGAAGCTATGGCAACTCAAGGTGACAAAATCCTTGATGTAGCCTTAGCAAAAATAGGCGACAAAGGCTTATTTACAAAAGAACTTGAAGCACAAATGCTCGTAGGCCATGCAGATATAGCAGTACATTCTTTAAAAGATCTACCAACCAATTTGCCTAATGGCCTTAAATTAGGATGCATTACAAAAAGGGAGGATCCTGCAGATGCTTTAGTAGTAAACAAAAAAAATGACTGTTATAAATTAGAAAACTTACCTGAAGGTTCGATTGTTGGAACAAGCTCCCTAAGAAGACTTGCACAATTAAGAAATAAGTACCCTCATCTTGTTTTCAAAGATATCAGGGGAAATGTTATTACAAGAATTGAAAAATTAGATGCAGGAGAATTTGATTGTATAATTCTTGCAGCCGCTGGTTTAAAGAGATTAGGCTTTGAATCAAGAATTCACCAGATTATCCCAAGTGAAGTTTCCCTTCATGCCGTTGGCCAAGGAGCACTAGGCATTGAATGCAAATCTGATGATAAAAAAGTTTTAGAAATTATAAATACCTTAGAAGATAAACCCACCAGTCAAAGATGTCTAGCAGAAAGGGCTTTTTTAAGAGAGCTTGAAGGTGGATGCCAAGTACCAATAGGTGTGAATAGTAAAATTCAGAATGAACAACTTTGCCTTACTGGTATGGTTGCATCTCTTGATGGAGAAAGGCTTATTAAAGATCAATATATTGGCAATATTAATGATCCCGAAGAAGTAGGCAAAGAACTAGCTAAAAAATTAAAGCAGCAAGGTGCCGAAAAAATACTAAGCGAAATATTTGAAAAATTTAGAGAAAAATAAAATTAGTTAATTTACTAACTTAGGATCAATTTCTTTTTTGTATCTCTCTTCACAATCATTAATCACTTTAACAGCTTCTTCTATCCCAAAAAAACCATTGACAGTACATGTTCCTGGTTTTTTTAGATCTTTGTAGTGCTCCCAATAATACATTGTTTCTTTTAACCAATGATCTCCAAGTTCTTCATAACTTGAGATATGATCCATTCTTTTATCATCTGCGAGAACCGCTATTACCTTATCATCGACCTCTCCACCATCATCAAATTTCATCAACCCAATAATCCTTGCTTCCACAATAGATCCGGGTATCAATGGCTCAGTTACACCAACAATTTCTACATCAAGCGGATCTCCATCTTCATCCCATGTCCTTGGAATACATCCATAAGCAAAAGGATAAGCAAGTGATGAATAACCTACCCTATCAAGTTTAAGATGGCCCGTTTCTGTAATTAATTCATATTTATTTATGGTATTGGAGTTCAATTCAACAATAGTGTTTATTATTGTATTTGAGCTATCAGTGAAAGCATTTAGTATGTGCAATAAATTTGGAGTAACCCTGCTTGGGGGCTGATTTAGATTTGCCATCAAGAAATTATTTTTGTTTATCTTACATCCTCACACCTAACCAAATTCTTTAAAAGTAATGTTTCAGCAAAAATCATTTATTTTAGACCTTAAATGATTAATAAAATAGTTTGGCGATAGTTCTTCATTAGTTACAGCTCTTACCAACTCCATACAATTAACTGATCTACCATATTTATGTATATTATTTTTTAACCAAAAGATGATCTTTTGATATTCACCATTTTCAATTAAGTTGTCAATCAAACCTATGTCTCTTTCCATTTGAGAAGATATTTGCGCACTTATAACATGTCCTAACAAATATGAGGGGAAATATCCAAAAGCCCCTTCACTCCAATGAACATCTTGAAGACAACCTTCTGAATCATTAGAGGGTTTAATTCCTAGGAGTTCATCATATCTTTTATTCCATTCTTTTGGAATATCTTCAGCAGGTAACCCTCTTTCAATTAAATCTATTTCAAGTTCGGTTCTTATTAATATGTGTAAGCCATAAGTCAATTCATCCGCTTCAACCCTATTTAATCCTGCTTCCAAATGATTAATCGATTTCCATAGTTCTAAATAATTATTAAGAGAACATCCAGCCGAAACAAATTTGTTAAAAAATCTTTTTGAAAAAGATTTGGATTTAACTATTCTATTTTCCCAAAATAAAGATTGACTTTCATGAATACCCATAGAGGTTGCTTGACCTAAAGGCCAAGCAAACCATTGATGACTTTGAGATGGCAAACCCTGCTCATAAATAGAATGCCCCCACTCATGAGCAGTTGCTAGAAAGCTTGATAATGGTTCACCTTCAACAATTCTTGTCGTAATCCTGAAATCATTAGGCCCTAACGTAATCGAAAAAGGATGGGGAGATTTACCAACAACAACTAGATCTTTATCTCTCCCAAACTCATCAAGTAATTGAGAACATAAATTATGTTGAGATTCTGGACTCAAATCCCAGTGATATTTCTTAGATTTATTAATCCCTCTAATCAACTCTGGGAGAGTGTCTTTCAAAGGCTGAAACATTTTATTCAGCCACTTTAAAGTTAATTCAGGCTCAAAGGGTTGGGCTAAAGTTTCCCATGGTGAATATTGATCTGATGTTTGTTTTGCCTCTTCAATCCGCAATTTAACTAATTCTTCAAAGAAAGGAAGAAAAATTTTAAAATCTGATTTTTCCTTAGCTTCTTGCCAGCTTTCATACCCTTTAGATTTTGCCTTTGCTAGAGACTCAACTAATTTAGGATCTAAATTTCTTTCTCTATTAAATTCCTTCAATAAAAGACTAATATTTCTTTCTTTATCTTTTATGAAAAGTTGATTATCGGAATTTCGTTCAATATCTGCTAGTTCATTTTTAGCAGATTGTATTAAATTAGAAAATTCCTCGGAAGAATTTCTTTCATGCAATACTTTTGCAATATAAGTGAGTTGTTCAGACCTCCAAGAAGCACCTTTCTTTGGCATTCCAGTATTCTGATCCCAATAAAGTGTATTTTGGATTGAACCTAATATTTGTGTTTCTTTAAGGTAAGCACCCAGTTTATTCCAATGAGTTTCAGCCAAAGATTTAAATGGAAATTAAATTTATCTTAAGATAAAAATTTTAATGTCTGCAGTAAAACATGCATTTTTATCCATAATAGGATATTGATTAATTAAGTTTTAACTTATATGGAACAAATATTTTCAAAATTAAAATTCATTACCCATGGCGAGGGTTTTATTGATATCACATATGATTTAAATTTATGTGTTAAAAAAAATAATTTTCATTCCGGAATTTTAAATTTAACTTCACTTCATACAAGTTGCAGTTTAACTATTAATGAGAACGCAGATCCAAATGTACTGAGGGACCTAAAACAGTATATGCAATCGATAGTTCCCTATGATTCCTACCTAACCTTATCAAAAAATAGAGAAGAAATATCCTATAAACATTATCAAGAAGGGGCTGACGATATGCCAGCACATATTAAAACATCACTAACAAACACTTGTTTATCTTTGAGTTTTCAAGACGGGAAAATTATGCTTGGCACATGGCAAGCAGTTTATTTATGGGAACATCGATTTGATCAAAAGGAAAGAATCATTAATGTACATATAATTGGTGAGAAAAAGTAAGATATCTATAATGTAATAAGTCAGATTTCTTATTTAATGGAACCCTACATTTTGCAAGATGAAGAATTGAATGAATTAGTTGTCAAAATACCTGGCTGGGAAATTAAATCTAAACAAATCCAAAGAGAATTCAACTTCGCTAATTTTATTGAAGCCTTTGCTTTTATGACTAAGGTTGCTTTAATCTGTGAAAAATATAATCATCATCCTAACTGGGAGAATGTGTATGCAAAAGTAATAATTAAATTAAATACACATGATCTAGGAGGCATTACGAATCTGGATCAAACATTAGCTTCGGAAATTAACAAAATTTTCGATCAATAAAAATATAAACTTGTTTTCAACTATTCAAAATGTCTAAAAATTTATTGCCAGTTACTATTATTAGTGGATTTTTAGGTTCTGGCAAAACTACACTTCTAAATCATATTTTAAAAAATCAAGTAGGTCTTAAAACAGCTGTTTTGGTTAATGAATTTGGAGAGATAGGAATAGATAATGACTTAATAATAGAAGGCTCAGAAGATATGATCGAATTAAATAATGGATGTATATGTTGCTCTATCAATGGCGAATTATTAAATACCGTATCCAAAGTTTTAGAAAGAGCTGAAAAATTAGACTATTTGATTGTGGAAACTACTGGGCTTGCAGATCCATTACCAGTAGCCATGACTTTTGCAGCTGGAGATCTTCGGGAAAAAGTAAGATTAGATTCAATCATCACTGTCATTGATGGAGAAAATTTTGATTTTGAAATTAATAATACAAGTGTCGCCTATTCTCAGATTTTATACGGAGATATCCTTCTCCTAAATAAATGTGATTTAGTCAACGAAGTACAATTAAAAAAAGTCGAAAAATTTATAAATAAAATAAAAAAAGAACCAAGGATATTGAGATCAACAAATAGTGAAGTTGGATTACAAACAATAATGAGTGTAGGTCTATTTGAAACAGATACTTTTCAATTCGATAAGGATAAAGAAGATGTAAAAGACAATTCACACGATCACTCCTCTCATTCACACGATCACTCCTCTCACTCACACGATCACTCCTCTCATTCACACGATCACTCCTCTCACTCACACGATCACTCCTCTCACTCACACGATCACTCCTCTCATTCACACGATCACTCCTCTCATTCACACGATTTGATCAATAATATAGATGGTTTTACATCAGTTTCTTATGAGACATTTGAACCATTTTCCCTAAGGAAGTTTCAATATTTCTTAGATAATCAAATCTCACAAAATGTATTTAGGGCAAAAGGAATATTATGGTTTATGGAGAGTGAAAGAAAACACATTTTTCACCTATCCGGAAAACGATTTTCTCTAGATGATGAAGAATGGACAAAAGAAAAATCTAACAAGATAGTTTTAATTGGGAAAGACTTAGATCATCAAACTATTAAGAAGCAACTCTCATCGTGTAGATTTAGTACAGATTAGAGTATACATATTAGGGTTTAATTAATTTTTGAAAATACTAATTAAAGGATTTAAAAAAGCAGTAAACGAATTAAAACTTCTTTTTACCATATCGGTTATTGTTTCAATATTAGTAATCATTCCAATATGCAATTTTCTTCTTGAGGGAATTCAATATGTTTTAAGTGGAAATTTTTCATTGGGTATTGCTGGAGGAGAAGAGGTATTAGGAACTCTAAAAGTTTTAGCACTGACAAGTTTATTTGGGGGAGGCTTGGGAACAATAAATGGATGGTTACTTTCAAATTGCGATTTTAAGTTCAGAAAAATTCTTCGTATCTTTCAGCTAGTTCCATTAGCTGCCCCAGCATATCTAATAACAGCTGTTTTACAGGATTTAGGAAGTATTTTTGGGTATCAGGTAACTGGTTTATGGTGGGGGGTTTTAATACTTTCGATTTCTACGTATCCATATGTATTCATTCTTGCAAATGAAAGTTTTAATAAATTTGGTATTAATCAAATAAATGCTAGTAGAGGATTAGGAGTTGGGCCATGGAGGAGCTTCTTTAAAATAGCTTTCCCAATGGCGATGCCAGCATTGATAACAGGAATAAGTTTAATGTGTATGGAAGTAATGAATGAGTTAGGTACATTTGCATTATTAAATATTCCAAGTATTTCTACAGGTATAGCCGAAAATTGGATAATTGAGGGTGATCCAAAAAGTGCTATTGGACTATCATTGGTAGCCTTGTCAATAATTTTTACTTTAATTATTTTTGAAAAATTCTCGCGAAGAAAATCAAAGAGGTGGAGTGAAAATCCTGCATCAAAAGATTCTCAAGGGTGGGAATTAAAAAAAAATCGAGCTTTTTTGGCAATAATCATATCCTTATTCCCTCCAATTTTCTCTTTTGGAATTCCTTTTTTTTGGGTTCTGCTAAATATCGATCAAATTCATAAAGGGTTGTCTTTAGAATTACTCAACCTATCATTTAGGACTATTAGTTTAGGATTTTTTACAGCATTAATAACAATGCTATTCTCGTTAATAATTTCCTTAGCTAGACGTCCAAATAAAAACTTATTTCTAGAACTAATAACAAACCTTGCGGGGATAGGTTACGCAATACCAGGTACAGTTTTAGCTTTATCTTTAATAAGCGTTTCTTCTTCAAAATTAAACTTCATTGCTATTTGCTTACTAATCTGGGGTTATCTTGTCCGATTTCTAACTATTTCTAAGGGTTCTATTGATTCAAGTCTTGAGAGGATTTCTCCTGGTCTTGATGAAGCTGCACTTGGTTTAGGAGAGAATTGGCTGGGAATCATCAAAAAAATTCATCTGCCTTTACTCCAAGGACCAATCTTTGTCGGATCACTTTTAGTTTTTGTAGACACGATAAAAGAATTACCCATAACATTTATTTTAAGACCATTCGATTTCGATACATTATCTGTTCGAATATATCAATATGCTGGAGATGAAAGAATGGTAGAAGCAATATTACCAGCTATTTTTATCATGATTCTGGGCCTTATTGCATCAATTACATTAATACCAAGTTTAGAGAAAAAAAACTAAATTCTTTTAAAAATTTTTCTAATTAAAAAAGGGAAGCTTAACAACAAATCTGCCGATGTAGATATAATTCTAAAATAAATTAAGCAAACAAAAATTGCATTCTGTGGGATATTTCTGCCCACAAGAAAAAGAAGGCAGGCTTCAAAAACACCAACTCCTCCTGGAGCTGTTGGGACTACCAATCCTAAAGACCATGACAAAGAAAAGATTACTAATAAAAATATGATGTCCAAAGTATTACTTTGATAAAAAGTATTTAAGCAAAAATAAAACCCAACAAATTTAGATAAAACAAATCCAATTTCAAGCAATAAAGCTCTACTAGGAAAAAAAGAGATTATATTTGTTCTCTCTTCAAATTGGCCATTTAAATTTTGAAGTCTCAAAACCTCAAATACTTTTCCCTTAAGGGTTCTTAATCTTTTTAAGATAAAATAAATTAATTTCCTATTTAAGAATACTAAAGGAAAAATTAAAAAAGAATAAAGTGGTGAAAAAATTAATCCCAGCGATGCCAAGAGAAAAGATCCACTCAACATAAAATAAGGTTCTATAAGTGTCGAATACAAAGCAATCTGGGGATTACTTATTTTTTTTATAAAATTAAATCTTTCAACAAAATGCCAAATCCCTCCAGGAACGTATTTTAGAATATTAGTTAAGACATAAAAAGAAACTAGATTATTACTTTTAAATTCTTTCCCAAACCATTTAACAATATATTTCCATCCATATGCGTTCAGGTAAATACTTAAAACACAAAATAAAAATGATAAAAATAAATTAATTCCATTTTTTTCTAAATTAATATCAAAAGTAATTTGATCAATATTATAAAAAAAATAGATGCAAAAATATAACAAGCTTGAAATAAAGAAAGTACTCTTTAAAATTCCAAAATTAAATTTTTTTAGAAATTTCCAATATGATTGACTACTTAAATTGAATCTCATTTCCAGTCTTCAAATGCTTGAAATTTTTTACTGGAATCTTTTATTATTTTTCTTATTTCTTCAGTTGATATTTTATGCTCTAGTTTTAATCTTATAACTTCGTCATTTTCAGGCTTCATAGTTATTGATCCATCTGGTTTCATAGTCTGTTTAACTTTTATATTTCCAAAAGTCGTTGAACATTCTCCTCTCCTTCTAAGTAATATCCACCTTGATTGGATCCTTTCACGAACTCCAATAGTATTGGAATAATCAAACCATAGCTGCCTAAAAAATTCTTTTTTCTCTATTGGCAAGATTACTTGAATAGAGAATCCAATTCTATTTTTTTTCATATTGATAGCTTGATAAGAAACGTCGTAAGCACCTTCAATTCTCAGTTTCTCTACAAAATTGCATATATCTTCAGGTGTTTGGTCATCAATCCAGGCTTCTTGTACAGATATCTCTTCGAACTTTGGATTAATTTGTTTATAAATAGAATAATCATCAAATGAAGCAATTTTATAAACTCTCACCAAATTAGCAAATGGAAATTTTTTGTTGCCAATGCCTACTCCATAAGAGTTAACAGAATATTTTGATGGGGGTTGCAGATTTTGGACAAAATTAGAAAGTAAAGCAATGCCCGTTGGTGTCGATAGTTCACCCTCTATTGAGTCAAAACTTGATAAAACCTTAATATTTCTTTGCCTTATTAACTCTATTACAGCAGGAGGGGGTACGGATAATCTCCCATGTTCAGTTTGAACGAAGCCCTTCCCTAACATAGGTTCATTGCAATAAATCTTTTTAGGATTTAGGTAATTAAATGCAGCACATACTCCTACGATATCCACTAATGAATCGATAGCCCCAATTTCATGAAAATGAACATCCTCAGATTTGATGCCATGAACTTTTCCTTCTGCATTTGCTAAAGATTCAAATACCTCATAAATTTTCTGCTTTAATTTATCTTCTAAGTGACCATTTGAAATAAGTTCTTTAATGCTTCTCCAAGTTCTTTTGAAAGGACTGCGACTAATAGTCTCAACCTTCACACTTATCCCTCGGATTGAAGAGCTTTTCGATTCTTTAAACTCTAGATGATAGAGATCCTTTAATCCAAGATCAATAAGTGGTTGTTCAATAACTTGTTTAGGAACACCTAAGTCATAAAAAGCTCCTAATAACATATCCCCAGAGATTCCTGGTGAACATTCAATTAAAACATCTTCCATAAATCTTAGATTTCTTGGTTGATAAGAATTGGGATAAATATCAATTTTACATTCTAATTATTTTTAGAAAGATTTTTGCCAATAACTTCGTAATTAAGTAATTTCAAAGAATTACCATCTCTATGGACATCTAAACCTAGAAAATTATTGAGAAGTTCGAGAGAAAGCTCACCTTTTATGACTAACTTAAAATTTTTATTTTTTAAATTCTTTATTTTTGAAGTAGAACAGATCTTAATAACGATTTCTTTTTTTGATTTATTGACAAAAACTAGCTCTCCTCTAACAGAAAAATAATTATCTTTTAAATCTAATTCTTCCAATAATTTAGAGAAGTTAATTTTTGACGAATTCTTTGGTAAATCGTTAAGTAGTACAGGATCCCAGATACCTGCAACCTGTAAATGCAAGTTTTGAGTATTTTTATTCTTTGGATAAACAACCCAGTAATAATTTTTATTTAAATCAATATGCTTTTTTAAAAGTGATAATGCTTTACCTAGTACTACTGTTTCAATTTTTTCGCCTTCATTATCAGTTATCAAGCCTCTATTTAACTGCTCACTATCATGAGGCGTAAACTTTCCATTCACAATACCAATAGCTCTGTATTGAAATGGATCAGTAACTTGTGGAATAGGATTTTTGAACATATTAAAGATTTAAAAATTGAAATTGATCTTATTAAATTTCTTGTTTTCCCTCCAAACTATTAAAAGACTTTAACGCATCATCAATTGCATCAGAGGGATTAGTCGCATCATTCAAACTATTTTTTCTCCTAATCATTTCAACAAGTTCAAATGGATTTGTTGGAATAGCAGACCCATCTTCTTTTGATTTCGTTGAGGTATCGATTTTCAATTCATCAAATAAATATTCTGCATTAAGGAAATCACTTTTAAAAGGGATCGAAAGCAAAGAGACCATAATTATAAGTATTGGTTTAGAAAAGTTTTTAAAAAAATACTTATTCATTTTATTAAATTTCAAAATTCCTTAATGGCCAAAGTTTTTTGCTAACTTAATTTTACATAATTTAGTAGAAATTTGTTAATAGCAACTTGGAATGTTAACTCTATTAGAACCAGACTTTCACAAATAATAGATTGGATTAATCAGGTCAATCCAGATATTCTATGTTTACAGGAAACAAAAGTAGTAGATGATAGTTTTCCGACTGAACCTTTTGAAAAATTAGGCTATTCGGTAGAGGTTTACGGACAAAAGTCCTACAACGGCGTTGCAATTATTTCTAAAATTAAAGCCGAAAATATTAAAAAAGGATTTTACGGTTGTAAAAACTCTGACCAAGATATTGAAATCTTCAGAGATCAAAAACGATTAATTTCTGCTGATATTAATGGTATTAAAATCATAAATGTATATGTTCCTAATGGATCTTCACTAGAGTCAGAAAAGTTTGAGTACAAAATTAATTGGTTAAATTGTTTAGCTTCTTTATTGGATGAACAAGAAAAAAAAGGAGGGTTTATTTGTCTGATGGGCGATTTTAATATTGCTCCATCTAACTTAGATATTCATGATCCAAAGAAATATGAAGGGGGAATAATGGCATCTGAGATTGAGAGAAATGCTCTAAGGAATGTACTGAAAGGGAGACTAATAGATACATTTAGGATTTTTGAAAAAAATACTGGTCATTGGAGTTGGTGGGATTACCGTAATAATGCATATGAATTAAATAAAGGTTGGAGGATAGACCATATTTACATCAGTAAAGAACTATCATCAAACCTTAAAAACTGTGTAATAGACAGCTTACCTAGAGCAAATCTACGACCAAGTGATCATGCCCCGGTAATGATAAATCTAAACTTAGATGACACAAATATAGATTTTTTTGAGGAAGAGGATAATTTTTTCGAAATATAAACAAATTAGATGATTTTCATTTCAGGCCTGAAAACGCTTATTAATAGAGAGCTATCAAGGTAAATATTAAATTGTTTTTATCATTTTCTAAAAATTAATAATTTACAATCCAAACAAACGCAATATAAATGTCATAATGTAGAATTTCAAAATTGATTGACAAAATTTTTAGTTATTTCTAATTTAGAACATGACTGATTATTTTCTTAAAGCTTCATTTATTTAAACTGTGACTAACATATTAAATTGCACCCAATCAGAAGAAGTTTTCTCCGCAGCCCAAGAATTAATGCCTGGAGGAGTAAGTTCTCCTGTAAGAGCTTTTAAGTCTGTAGGCGGACAGCCAATTGTGTTTGATAGAGTTAAAGGCCCTTTCGCCTGGGATATCGATGGAAATAGATATATTGACTATATAGGTAGTTGGGGACCTGCCATATGCGGACATGCTCATCCTGAAGTGACAACAGCATTACAAGAAGCAATTGAAAAAGGTACCAGCTTTGGAGCTCCATGTATTTTAGAAAATAAACTTGCTGAGATGGTTATAGATGCCGTCCCATCAGTAGAAATGGTCAGATTTGTTAATAGCGGGACTGAAGCTTGCATGGCTGTTTTAAGGCTAATGAGAGCATTTACTGGAAGAGATAAAGTTATTAAATTTGACGGATGCTATCACGGCCATGCAGATATGTTTTTGGTTAAGGCCGGATCAGGAGTGGCTACTTTAGGATTGCCAGATTCTCCAGGAGTTCCACGCACAACAACTGCTAATACACTAACTGCACCTTATAATGATCTAGAAGCAGTTAAAAAATTATTTTCCGAAAATCCTGATGCCATTTCTGGGGTAATTCTTGAGCCAATTGTAGGTAATGCCGGCTTTATTACTCCTGAGCCAGGTTTCTTGGAGGGGTTAAGAGAATTAACCACTGAGAATGGATCCTTATTAGTTTTTGATGAGGTCATGACCGGTTTCAGAATCAGTTATGGTGGTGCTCAAGAAAAGTTTGGAGTTATTCCTGACTTAACTACTCTAGGGAAAGTTATTGGTGGAGGTCTTCCTGTCGGAGCTTATGGAGGTAAGAAAGAAATAATGTCAATGGTTGCTCCTTCAGGTCCGGTCTATCAGGCAGGTACTTTAAGCGGAAACCCACTAGCAATGACTGCTGGTATAAAAACCCTCGAGCTACTCAAACAAGAAGGCACCTATGAAAAATTAGATGCAATAACTTCTAGGTTAACTGAAGGGATACTTCAGTCTGCAGAAAGTAATGGAATTGCAATTTACGGTGGGAATGTAAGCGCTATGTTTGGATTTTTCTTATGTGAGGGGCCAGTAAGAAACTTTGATGAAGCAAAAACAAATGACGCCGAACTATTCGGTAAGTTGCATAGAGAGATGTTACAAAGAGGAATTTACCTAGCTCCAAGTCCTTTTGAAGCTGGCTTCACTTCCTTGGCACATGGCGAAGAAGAAATTGAGAAGACTATCGAGGCATTTGATCAATCTTTTTGCGCCTTAAAAAACTAAAATTTTTTATTTATTAAAAAAAAAGATAAATTTATATTATCTTCTACCACCAACTATTACTGGAGGAGAGCCTCCCTCTGAACCTGGTAAGCCTGGTACGACTTGAGTGCTACCATCCCACTTGTCAAGAAATAATTTGAAAAGAACCTGATCATCAAGACTTCTATTTAAGGTTTCATATCTAAGAGCCTCTTGCTCAGCAATTTCCACTTCTGTTTTTGCTCTTAATAATTGTTGACCAGCTATTTGTTTTTGTTCTATAGCAGCTCTATATTCTTCAGCAATCTCTAGTCCAGTAAGATCCAAACTTTTAACATCTACATAATCAAAAGAATTGAGTTCTTTTGCAACGGTATCTCCAACTTTTTCAGAAATAACCGCAAATTCTGTAGCTATTGTTTCCAGCTCATATTGAGAGAAGACTGACTTAAGAGCTTTTAGTAAAGATGGCTGAACAATTTTTTGATAAACATCACTATTTCTACTAGCAATAGTGGCAAAAATCCTCCCTGCTTCATTTGGTTTAACTGAATATTTTACAGTAGCTGTAGCTCTAATAACTTGAAGATCCTTTGTTAAAGTTTCAAATTTTTCAGGTTGAACTTGAGTTTTAATATCGAACGGATATACAGATTGAATAAATGGCAGTTTAAAATTTAGACCAGCTCTTCTAGAAGGACCACTTACTTTCCCTAATGTTGTTACTACTGCAACCTGTCCAGAGGGCACAACAAAGAGAGACTGAGTGAGCAAAAGAAAGCCAGTAAAAGACAATACAATTAAGAGTGTTGCTGTCCCCCCGGGACCAGTCGGAGTGACATTTTTAAAGGATGTTGACATTTAATTTTTACTTTTAATCAATCATATTTAATCTAATTAATTAGTGCATTAATAAGGCATTTAATTAATATATTTTTTTAATAATTGTAAAAAGGGAAATAAATATTATTTTAGATATTTTGTTTAAATTCTTGCAACAGTCGTAAAAAAAGATTCTCATCTATCTCTCTAATATCATATTCAGAGGGCAACACACCATGCTTATGCTCATGCACTGCCATCCAACAATATTTTTCAACTTCTCCATATGAAAAACGAGGATATTCTTTGACCTTTAAAAATAACGTTTTAATAAGTGATTCTGGATAATCTGCCATATTATTTTGATATATTTATTGAAGATTTTATCTAAAGTTATTTGCCTTTAGGGGAATATCCAAAGATTCTTCCAATTCACCAACAAGCTTAATTGCTAATTGAAGATCATTTTTACTTTTACTAGAAACTCTTAGTGTTTCTCCATTAATGCTGACATTGATTTTTTTTATTTGATCTCTAATATTTTTACTGATTTTTTTGGCTATTTCTTGTTTGATTCCCTGTTTTAATAGAATTGTTTGTTTCACCCTATTACCACTCACTATTTCAATTTGACCATACTCGAAAATTTTTAAAGATAAGTCTCTTTTTATTGCCTTTTGTCTGATTATGTCATTGACAGCATTTAGGGTAAGTTCACTATTAGTCGTTATAAAAATATTTTCTTTATCTAAATCAACTACTGTGTCAGTTCCTTTCAGATCATAACGTTGAGAAATTTCCCTTTTTACTTGATCTAAACTATTAACTAATTCCTGTCTTTCGAAATCAGAGACTACATCAAATGAAAAACTTTCTGCCATAGTAAATTTTTAAATTCAAGACTATTATTAGCATAATTTGTATTGAAATAAATAAGGATGAGTTTATTTAATCAAAAAATAACAGGCTAACCACTTTGCCCATTTCTTCTGCACATCTACAACTGTTTAGTAAGGTTTCACTATCGTGAAATGCAAAACAAATTAATTGATCGCACCTTGTAATAATTTCTTGATTACAAAGGCTGCTCGCTAGTGGCAAAGGCAATTCATCATTTTCACTTTTTTCAACTAAGTGCATAACCCTCTCAAGTTGTTCTTTGATTTCGGGGATTTGTCTATCAAGACTTTGTGGCAATAAAACAGTCAATAATGATGGGTTAATATCTAAAACAGCTCGTATAACAGCAGCATTTACTCCTTGAGATCCTGATGTGAGAATATTATGTCCTTCCTCTGCTAACGATCTTGCTATTAACTCGATCAAGTGGATATCAACAACTGGTACATGTCTACTGCCCAAAAAAGCAATCCTTCTTTTTCCATTATCCTGGAGTTTTGCAAGTTCTTGAGCTAAGGCATCAACACCTTCAGTTGCTGGTAGATCTAAAGAGCGACTCAAAATAAAATTGTTTCTATATTTGAAATTAGCATTTATCTGAAAAATTGCAGGGAAAATCTATCTTTTCAAGAATTCTTTTGAGATTCACATGATCCTGCACTAATTGAACTGCATAAGAAGCTTTGATTGATTCATGTATCCTTACATGCCCAAAAGCTTGTTCAATAATTTCTACAGAAGCAAGAGTGTCTAATTCCACCTTTAAAATTGGCACCTCCAATTCTTCTGCTCTATGAATCAATTGGGATAAAGGTTCTCCCAAGCCAGTTAAAATAAGACATTGAGTCGAAGCTTCCAAAGCCGCAAGTTGGATATCAGTTCTATCAGCTCCAGTAACCACAGCCATATTTCTTCTTCTTCTAAAAAATTCCATTGCAGAATTTACTCCCATTGCACCAATACTTAATGTCTCAACAAGTAATTGATCTTTTTCAGGACAACAAATTACACGGGCATTTAGTCGTCTTACGAGTTCACCGACAGTTACACTTCTTAGTAATGGTGATTTAGGCATGACTCCAAATACTTCAATATTCAGATCTTTTAGAGAAGGTATAATTTCATTTTTAACTTTTTCGACTTCCTGAGGCAAAACAGCATTCAAAACCACTCCAGCCAAATGCTTTCCTAATTGTTTTTTCGCATCAAGTAATGCATCTACGCTTTTACAATCTTCCCATAAATTCACAATTAAGACTTTCGCATTTAAACTTTCAGCTAGTTGTGGGAGACTTAAGCCATAGATCATTCCTTCATGAAGACTTCCAGCCGCTTCAAGAATATTCAATCCTTCAAAATCATCATTAACCAATCCCTCAATTTGATCAAAACCTTTTCCTGGTAGTAAATCTTTATTAGATATTCTTTTTTCAGCTGATATATTATCCAATAATCCTACTGAAGAAATTAAATTCTTCTCTTCAATATTTAATGTAGACCCAATAAACTTAACATCATCGTCTATTAATCCTTCATAAGACATTGAAGGTAAATTAGTAAGTTCGATACATGTTGCTAATGGTTTACCAATGCGTACTTTTTTTTTCTCCTGTAAAAGTCTTTTTGCTATCCCAAGAACCAATGCAGACTTACCACTAAATGGCTCACATGAACCAATTAACAATATATCGCTCATAATTAGTAAATTATTTATCCATAGGTTTAAGATAATATTTTTTTTAGAACTAAACAAATATTTATTTATGAGTTTTAATCAAATAAATACATAAATATTTTTTAGGTAAATTAATTTTAGTCCTTTAATATTTTATCAAAATTAGAAAAATGATAAATTCTATTAAAAAAGAAAAAACTATCGGAATTACAGGAGCTTCTGGAACGCTAGGAAGAGAATTAACGAAATTATTTCGTCAAAAAGGATATAAAGTGATTGGATTTACTCATAGTAAAACTGGATCTGAGGTAGATCTTGAATCTCCTAATGAATGGATTAAATGGGAATGTGGGAAAGAATCTAAATTAAAAAAGCATCTAAAAAAAATAGATATTTTAATTTTGAACCATGGAATTTATAATCTGAGTAGAGAAAATGCTAATTATGAAAATTCAATAGAAATAAATGCATTAAGCAAATTCAAAATTTTAAATTTATTTGAAGATATTGCTCTAACCAGTGATTCACTAATAAAAAAAGAAATTTGGATAAACACATCTGAAGCAGAACTATTACCGGCCCTAAATCCGTCATATGAGATTAGTAAATCTCTTATTGGTCAATTAGTTTCTTTCAAAAAAAATCTTCTAGACAAAAACACCAAGAAAAAATTAATAATAAAGAAGATCATTTTAGGGCCTTTTAAATCAGAACTAAATCCTATCGGAATAATGAGTCCAAAATTTGTTTCAAAAAAAATTTATGATTTTGCCAACTCAAAAAATTATTTAATAATAATTAGTCCAAACCCTTTGACATATTTACTTTTCCCACTGAAAGAATTCTTTAATTTTTTATATTGCCAAATTATCTATAGGTACAAATCTTAGTTTCTAGAAATCTCTATCTGTCAATATTTCAATACCATCTTTTAAAACAACTATTGTATGCTCCCATTGAGCCGATAATTTTCCATCATTTGTTATTACGGTCCATCTATCATTTAATGTTTTACAAAATTTAGTCCCTTCATTAACAATAGGTTCCACCGCTAATGTCATCCCTTCGCGAAGGACGACATTAGGCAATTCTTTGGTCCTGAAATTAAATACCGATGGTTCTTCATGAAGATTTCGTCCAACTCCATGACCTGTATAATCTTCTACAACACTAAAGCCATTTTTTACAACAACGTCTTCGATTTCCCCAGCCACATCTAGAAGTGTATTCCCTGCCTTGATTTTCGAAAGCCCCGCATACAATGCTTTAAAAGCTATATCACTAAGTTTTTGAGCCTTTGGACTAACTTCTCCTACGCAAATTGATATACAACTATCTCCATGGAAACCATCTAAATATGCCCCTGTATCAATTTTAACCAAGTCACCATTTTTAATTATTTTATTTTTACTTGGAATACCGTGGACAACCTCATTATTAATACTAGAACAAATACTGGAAGGGAATCCATGGTAGCCCTTGAAACTAGGCACAGCACCAAAACTTTTTATCCTCTTTTCTGCAAAATCATCTAAATCTTTTGTACTCATTCCAGGTTTAATTAAGTCATTAATTTCTCTTAAAACAGTGGCTACAATTCTGCTAGATTTTTTCATCAAATTTATTTCACGTGAAGACTTTATTTCGATTCCTCTTCTCCTCTGTATAAAAGGAACTTGATCATTAGCTTTGGAATTATTTTTATTTAACAAAAGATCTGCAAAATGTCTCATTGGAATAAATAATAGTAATAGGTAAATATCTTCAAAATAGCCTTTATGATCTTGGCTACCTTAAATCTATCAATAACAATGGGAAAGAAACGAAAATGAAAACTTTATTTAATTCTAGGCAATTTCATAAGGCTTTGGCGCCCTGGATTTTTCTTCCATTATTTATATCTTCAATAACTGGCCTTCTTTATAGGGTTTCCAAAGATTTACTGGGTTACTCTAGAGAACAAGTTCATTGGTTAATGTCTCTCCATGAGGGCGAATGGCTTGGAGATAATGGAGAACTTATATACGTAATATTGAATTCCCTTGGAGTTTTATGGATGCTCGTCACAGGATTCCAAATGTTTTCAAAAACAATTTCATTTACCAAAAAGGTTACTAAAGGCGAGTCAAAAGGTTAAGATATAGAACTTGTAGGACAATAATGACCAAAATGGCCAAAGAGAAACAAGAGAAGGATTTAGAAACCGGTATTAAAGCTGACGCATCAGTCGATGTAGCAGTTGAACAAAAAGAAAAAAATACGGTTTCTGAAACTACGCAAACCTTAAGTGCATCCAATCTTATTGAGGAATTTGAAAAAGAACAATTAAAAAAAGAATTACCTGAAATATATGTTGGGGACACTGTTAAAGTTGGAGTGAAAATTACAGAAGGTAATAAAGAAAGAGTCCAACCCTATGAAGGCGTTGTCATAGCAAAAAGACATGGAGGAATTAACCAAACTATTACAGTTAGAAGAATTTTTCAGGGTATAGGTGTTGAAAGAGTATTTATGCTACATAGTCCACAGGTTGCCTCTCTAAAAGTTGAACGTAGAGGTAAAGTAAGAAGAGCTAAGTTATTCTATCTGAGAGATAGAGTAGGAAAAGCTACTCGCGTAAAACAACGCTTTGATCGATAAAGTTGTAAATTAATCAACTTATTGGTCACAAAGACGCTTATAATCATTTAAATGCGTCGTTAGTTCAGTTGGTAGAACGCAGGTCTCCAAAACCTGATGTCGGGGGTTCAAGTCCTCCACGACGCGTTTGATCAACATTATGTAAATCATTTTTTCATAAGATGGAGTTAGATCTTCAACCTGGGGACGTAGTTAAAGTCCTCGAATCAGCAGCTTTAGGATGGGTTCGTGCAAGAGTTATCAGAGTTAAATCTGGTGGAAGAGTTGTCGTACAAAGTGACCAAGGCAGAGAATTTACTGCTAGAGGAAATCAAGTTAGGTTGATAGAACCTGCTGGTTTTAGACCTCAAAAATAAATATTTGTTTACACTAAGGCAGTTAAAAAACTAATTATTTTTGTAAATCCTCAAATTAATAAACTTTTTTTATTACAACCTCATAAATTAAGTATTATGATCTGATAATTTTAAGAATGAAGTTCTAAATAAATTTAGAACAAAACTCTGGGACCGTAGTTCAACTGGTTAGAGCACCGCCCTGTCACGGCGGAAGTTGCGGGTTCGAATCCCGTCGGTCCCGTTTTTTCTAAAAGAAATTTGGAAAAACGTTTAAGACTAGCGCCGAGTCCAACGGGTTTATTTCATATTGGGACAGCGCGAACAGCACTATTCAATTGGTTGTATGCACAAAAAATAGGTGGAAAATTTCTCATCAGAATAGAAGATACAGATTTTATTCGATCTAAATCTGAATATACAAAAAATATATTAGAGGGCTTGAAATGGCTTGGACTTAAATGGGATGAAGAACCTATAAAGCAAAGTGACCGAATTTCGATTCACAAAAGTTATATCAAAAAACTATTGGAATGTGGAGCTGCATATAGGTGCTTTACCTCAGAAGATGAAATATCTGAATTGAGAGAAGAACAAAAAAAGAAAGGATTACCTCCAAAGCATGATAATAGACACAGAAGTCTTTCAAAAGAAGAAATAGAAACATTCATATCCCAAGGGCGGACTTCAGTAATAAGATTTAAGATTGATGAAAAAATTGATATAAAATGGGTAGATCAGATAAGAGGCGAAATCAAATGGCAAGGGAAGGATTTGGGCGGTGATTTGGTTTTATCAAGAAGGGCTGAGGGATATGAGATTGGTGATCCTTTGTATAATCTTGCAGTTGTAGTTGATGATAATTTCATGAATATTACTCACGTTGTAAGGGGTGAAGACCATATCTCGAACACTGCAAAACAAATATTGATTTATAAAGCATTAAATTTTAATTTACCAACTTTTTCGCATACACCTTTAATACTAAATAGCGAAGGGAAAAAATTATCTAAGAGAGATTGCGTTACTTCAATCGACGAATTTAGAGAAATGGGATATTTACCTGAGGCCCTATCGAACTATATGGCATTCTTAGGTTGGTCTCCAAAATCTGCCGAAAGAGAAATACTTTCACTTGAAGAGATATCTGAAATTTTTGACTTATCAGAAATAAATAAAGCTGGAGCCAAATTTAGTTGGGAAAAACTCAACTGGATTAATTCTCAATATATAAAAAATATGGAAACAACAAAGTTGATTGAGATCATTAGAAAATACTGGGATGACAATGGGTGGGAGCCGCCATCTCAAGAATGGGCTAATAAATTATTAATTTTGATTAGAGACTCTATGACTCTTTTAAAAGATTCAATTGATCAATCAAAACCATTTTTCTTAATACCTACTATTCAAAAAGAAGGTCAAGATTTTCTTGAAAACCGGGAAAGCAAATTATCTTTAAAACTAATCTTAAATTATTTAATTGAGAAAAATACTATAAAACTAAACAAAGAGAACGTCAAAGAAATAATAAACGAAATCTCAAAAAAGCATAATATTAAAAAAGGAATATTAATGAAATCATTAAGAGTAGCCTTTTTTGGATCTCTCAGTGGGCCAGATTTAATTCAAAGTTGGGAGCTTTTCGCAGAGACTAAAACTGATAGAACTCGAATTGAAAGATGTCTTTAATCAATCAAAATTATTTTTTTGGCCTAATTCAAGTCGACTCGCTAAAGGTTTTGCTGTAAGACCCTGTATTCCTACTGTCATTAATATAGTAAGAAACACTAAACCTTGAAGACGTCCAGCACCAAGAATACCAGCCTGTTCTAATCTTATAGAAAAAAGAGAGGCCACCGCTGCAGTAACAATACCTCTTGGGGCTAACCAGGCTAAAAATACTTTTTCTTTCAAGTCTAATTCTCTTCCCATTGTTGCTATCCAGATAGAGATAGGACGGACAATTACCATCAACATAAAAACGCAAACAATCCCTCCCCAACCTAGCGGACTTAATTCACCCCAAGAAACGTCAGCTGCCAAAAGAGGGAAAAGAACTGTTATTGCTAATTGAGCTAATTCACCTATTAGATTATCCAATCTCTCTTTATCTATTACTTCTCTTTTACCTACAATAAAACCCGCTGCAACAGAGGCAGGCAAGCCTGATTCTGGCAAAAAATATTCGCAAGTTCCATAAACAAGAAAAATAAATCCAAGGGTAACTTGAAGCTCTATACCAAATGATGCTTCATTTTTTATTTTTTTTAAAATTTCTGATAGCAACCAACCAGCACTTAATCCAATTACAACTCCGCCCCCTAATCTTTGCATTAATGCAATAAATACATCATTAATCCCGCGCAGATCCCCCAAAGTCAGTTCTAAAAGTAACAATGCTAGCACTGCACCAATTGGTTCAAGTAACAACCCCTCAGCTTTTAGAACATCCGACAATGGGGAAGCTAATTTTATTTGTTCAACTAATGGAGAGACAACTGTTGGTCCAGTAGCTAAAACTATGGCACTATATATTCCTGCAACTTGCCATGAAAGGCCTGCCAACCAATGAGCAATAAAAATTCCAGCTGATAATGAAATAAAAAGTCTAACCAATGAGATTTTCAAAACAGTATTTCTTATATTCCCCTCAGGCAATTTTAAATTTAGCCCCCCTTCAAATAGAACCAAACAGACTAAAAGCCCTACGATAGTTTCAAGTCCTTGTCCAAGATCTAAAGGCTCAACAAGTCCTAAACCTGATCTGCCAATAAATAATCCAGAAACTAATAAAATAACAACACTTGGGAATCCCGTAAAAGAAGAAAATAATCGAGCACAAGCACCTGCAAATACAGTTATTCCCCAAAGTAATCCAAGCCTTTCAGGCGTCATATATAATTATAAATAGTAAAAATATTAATTATTTTGATTAAATCAATAATCTTTATGCAAGTCCAATAAATACAATACTTTTTAATTTAATTATTCATCCGAACAAAACTAAATTTATTAAATTGCTTCAAATCACTTTTAAGTATATGAATTTGATTTTTATTAAGAAAATTGGCTTATTAAAGCAATAATAATAAAAATTATTCCTATACCAACAGTTGCCATTCTTCCATTCCATATTTCAGCTTGAGGGGTAAAACCTCTTTTCCACAAATTCAGTTCCTTTTTATCAACAAAGTTTTTTGTCTCTTTAATCTCGAATTTAGGTTGTTTGTTCATTGGAGTTAGAAAGGAGGATTTTCTTCGTAAAGGGTATTTGCTTGTTCAATTGATAGTCTTCCTGTGACACCTAATTTAAGGGAACTTGAATAATCCTTAAATTTGATCCTGAACAACGCCGCTGCTCCAATCATCGCCGCATTATCTGTACAAAGATTAAGGGGAGCTAAATGAACTTTAATAGATTTTTCATTTGCTTTCCTAATCATCATTTTTCTTAATGTATTATTAGCAGCCACTCCACCAACCACAACAACATCTTCCAAGTTATGATCTTCTGCACATCTTATAGTTCTCTCTACCAAGACCTCTGCCACTACTCTCTCAAAACTTGCAGCAACATCAGGAACTGGGACGATCTCACCACCTAATTTTATTTTTTCGACTAATCTTAGAACTGCAGTTTTTAGACCACTAAAAGAGAAATCATATTTAAGATACCCACCTTTTCTATCAGAAATCCTACATTTTGGTAAATTAAATTTGAAGGGATCCCCATTTTTAGCGATCTTTTCAATTGCCGGTCCTCCCGGATAACTAAGACCTAATAATCTTCCAACTTTATCAAAGGCTTCTCCAGCTGCATCATCAAAACTTTTTCCAAGTCTATGCATACCTCTTCTATCATCAACTTTTATCAATTCAGTATGTCCGCCGCTAACAAGTAATGTAAGAAAAGATTTCTTTGGATAGTTTTCTGAAAATAAAATTGAAGATAAATGTCCCTCTAAATGATGAATTCCCAAAAATGGCTTTGAATGTAACATACAAAGTGATCTCGCAGTTATAGATCCAACTCTTAGACACCCAACCAATCCAGGAGCTACAGTTGATGCAATATAATCAATTTCCTCAATTCTGATTTTTGATTCTTTTAAAGCCTTTTCTAAAACAAAAGGTAATAATTCTAAATGCTTTCTAGCTGCTAATTCGGGAACAACTCCTCCCCATTTTGAATGATCTTCAATTTGAGATGCAATTATATTTGAATGTATTTTGAAAGTATCGCCAATATTAGAAACAATTGAGACAGAGGTCTCATCACAACTTGTTTCAATAGCTAAAACTTTACCCATATTTGATTCAACTTGTTCTATTTTAATATTAATTTCTTACATAACACACTATAAGGAATTAAAGATTGCAACTTATGAAATTCTTTTTTTCAATCATAACCTCGGTTTTTCTGTTCCTTGGAATTACTACATCTGCTCTAGCTGCAAATGGCCCTGCCTTAAACGCAGACAGAGCTAGCACAGAATTCACTGCAACAGCACTCACAAAATGCTCTGAAAACCCTAAATTCATTGAAAGAGCAAATTCTGCAACTACTCAAAAAGATATAGCAAGATTTGAAAGGTATGGAAAAGCATCATGCGGAGATGATGGTCTTCCACATTTAATTATTGGACCTCCACTTGAGCCATGGGGAGCTCTTTTAAATAGAGGCCATGAGGGAGATTTACTTATTCCAGGAGTATTATTCATTTACATTGCTGGGATTATAGGCTGGTCTGGGAGAGAGTATTTAATTGAATCAAAAAAGACTAAGAATCCAGCAGATCTTGAGATCATTATTGATCTTGACTTAGCCAGAAAATGTCTTATAAAAGGTGCACAATGGCCTCTTCTTGCTAATAAACAAGGCAGAAATGGGGATTTAAGAGAAAAAGACAATAATATTACACTTAATGGTCCTCGCTAAACATCTAAAAAAACTTTTATAAAAACAAATGTTCAAAATTCTAAACACAAAATTTGTTAGATCTGCTCCAGTAGTGGCAGCAATTTGGCTAAGCCTTACAGCTGGAATAATTATCGAATTTAATAGGTTTTTTCCTGATTTATTATTCCATCCAATGAGTTGATAAATAGAAAATAATCAAGTTTTTATTAACTTGATTATTTT
This sequence comes from Prochlorococcus marinus CUG1435, assembly GCA_017644375.1. Lineage (NCBI taxonomy): Bacteria > Bacillati > Cyanobacteriota > Cyanophyceae > Synechococcales > Prochlorococcaceae > Prochlorococcus > Prochlorococcus marinus. The sequence continues at coordinate 1,075,277 of JAEPLP010000001.1, read as the reverse complement.
TTTTGCTGTTTCATCAACATTGTGATTTGTTAATGCAAAATCAAATTCATTTGATACTGAAATCTCATAATTAGCCCTTGAGAGTCTTTTTTTAATTGCCTCTTCTTTTTCTGTACCTCTATTTCTTATTCTTCTCTCTAACTCTTCTTTATCCGGAGGAAGTAAAAATATTGACTGTGAATTAGGAAACTTATTTTTTATTTGCCTTGCACCCTCTACTTCAATTTCAAGTAGTACGGTAAATCCCTTTTTTATTTTCTCATTAACAGAAGACAAAGGCGTTCCATAGTAGTTTCCAGCAAATTGAGCCCATTCAAGGAAAAGGTTTTGTTCAATCATTTCTTTAAACTTTTCTTGGTTTAAGAAATAATAATTTTCTCCGTCCTTCTCTCCCTCTCTAGGTTCTCTAGTAGTTGCAGATATTGAAAGCCAAAAATTTTTTTCTTTACCTAATATTTCTTTAACAACTGTTCCTTTACCCACCCCGCTGGGTCCAGTGAGGATAATAAGTTTTCTTTGATTTTTCATATTAAATTTTTTACAGTAAAATAAACGTCTTGTGAATAAAAAAAGGAATAATGCAAAAAGGTGTTCCACAGATAATGGATATTACATCTATTAGATCTGTCTTGCATTATTTGACAAAGAACATCTTACCTACAAAGTTTGAGACTGCCCAACAACCAGAGCCTAATACAATTCAATTATGTTTCAGAGGAGTTAATTGTCAAACTTGGTTGGAAGTTTCATGGAATGGTGAATCTCCTAGAATTCTAAAAATAAATAAGCCGGAAAAAATTGGAAGAGAAAGTACACTTTCTAAACAAATAAGATACGGATTAAGATATATGGCTTTAATTTCGATTGATCAAGATGATTTCGAAAGAGTCATAAAATTTGGTTTTGCAAAAAAACCTGGAGATGAAATTAGTAAGTATTTAATTTTTGAGTTAATGGGAAAGCATAGTAATATTTTTTATTTGGATAATAAACATAAAATCATCGCAGTTGGTAAACAAATTAAATCAAACCAATCTAGTTTTAGAACAATATCAACAGGATCAATTTATGTTAACCCTCCAGTAAATCTTAAAAAACAACCTAGAGAAGATGAGTCTTTTCAGTCATGGAAAGAATCAATTTCAACAGTACCTGAGTCTTTGAAATTCAGTTTAATAAATACCTACCAAGGAGTAAGCCCTATCCTCACAAAACAATTAGAGGTTGTTAGCAAAACTGACAATCCGGAAATAATGGGAAAAAATATAGATTTCATTAGCGATTCAGACTTAAAGGAGATATTTAAAAATTGGAAGATTTGGATAAATCGGTTTAAAAATAATAACTTTAACTTTTCTACATTCAACAAAGATTTTTATTGCGTTTGGTTTTTCGATAAGGAAATTAATTGCGAAAATAAAATAGATTTATGCACAAGCTTAGAGAATTATTATGATTATCATCTGAAACAAAAAAAACTTGAATTATTGGAAAAAAAAATTGAAGGGATAATTTTTAAACAGACTAATACTGAGAAAAAGAATTTAAATATTCAATATGATCTTCTTACAAAATCAGAAAACTACGAGATATATAAAGAAAAAGCTGATAATATATTCTCTTCACATGAAATTAAAAAACAAGACATTATAAAGGGACAAAAACTATATAAAAAATCAAAAAAACTAAAGAGATCTAGAGAATTAATTAAAGAAAGACTAAATATTTACAAAACAAATATAGAGAGATTAGACGAATTCACTACGCTTCTAGAAAATTTAAATTCTTTAAATCATGAAAGACTTTTTATGAGAATCAAACTGCTTGAAGAAATTATGGAAGAAATTTGTAACGAGTTTAATATCAATATCAAGAAGCAAAGAGAAGATCAGAAAAGTACATATGAGATAGAGTCTTCACCAATTCAAGTTGACACTCCCACAGGATTAAAGCTTCAGGTAGGGCGAAATATGAGGCAAAATGACTTAATAAGCTTTAAGTTCTCAAAAAAAGGCGATTTATGGTTTCATGCACAGGAATCACCAGGCAGTCATGTAGTTTTGAAGTCTTCATCTCAAGTAGCATCTGAACAAGATCTTCAAATAGCTGCAGATTTAGCTGCTTTATTTAGTAAGGCAAAAAGAAACATTAAAGTTCCAATTAATTTAGTAAAAATTAAAGATTTGCAAAAAATCAAAAACGGAGGACCGGGTTGCGTTTCCTTTAAAAATGGAGAAATTATTTGGGGAAATCCTACAAGAGGAGAAGATTACATTAAAAAAAATTTTAAAACAGTAATTTAGTTTATAATATAAAAAATTTTTAAATCTAAATGTTTGATTTTCTTTTAGGCACTCATGAATTTTTAGGAAATCATAGTTTTCCAGAATTTATTGTTGGATATCTATTTGGTGCTGCATTAATAATTGGAGCTCCTACTGTTTTCTTACTACTTGCCTTCGTAAGTGCTTTAATGAAAACAAATGGGAAAATGGGTGGATACAGAGAATATGAAACTTATGGTGAATCATCCTTAAATGATGCTCCTCCTTTCTTATTACCAGATCCAACAAATCCTAAATTAAGCAAATAATTAAGTTTATCGAAAAATAAATTGGACTTTGACAATAGTAGTTTTAAACCTTTTTCTTACACAATTTTTATCAAATAATAATGAGAGGAACAGGTCAAAGTGAAAAAAAATCATCAGATTCGATGACTTTTAGTGATCATTTAGAGGAGCTTCGTCAAAGGATACTAAACTCAATTTACTCAATACTAATTTCAATATTCTTTAGTTTTCTCATCATAAAGCCATTAATATCTTTTTTAGAAATTCCAGCAGGTGATATTCATTTACTACAACTTGCTCCAGGAGAGTTTTTATTTGTCGCTATTAAAGTAGCAGGATACAGCGGATTAATAGTTTCTATGCCTTATATTTTTTATCAAATAATATTATTCATTTCTCCTGGTTTAACAAAACAAGAAAAAAGCCTTATCTTGCCTGCAGTTTTTGGTTCAGGTCTTCTATTTTTTTTAGGATTAATTTTTTCATGGTGGATATTAGTCCCTGCAGCAATAAATTTCTTCATTAGTTTCGGTGCTGATATTGTTGAACCAACTTGGTCCATAGAAAGATATTTTGATTTTGTTCTCCTATTAATGTCCAGCACTGCAATAGCTTTTCAATTGCCAGTATTACAATTTATTCTTGGTTCTCTTGGAATAATCACAACAGAAAAAATGATTTCGAATTGGAAGATAGTTGTAATTTCCTCCGCAATATTATCTGCAGTGATTACCCCTTCAACAGATCCATTAACGATGTCATTGCTATCTATATCGATTGTGTTTTTATTTTTTGTGGGTACTGGATTAACTTACTTATCAGAAAATCTTAAGTCAAAAACTCTTTCATCTTCTCATTAAGATCTAATTGCAAGCTGACAGCTCTACCTAACCTTGGCTTAGCATTGACTTTCTTTAGCCATTCCCTTACTTCTTCTGAATATCCACATCTATTTAAAATCTCGATTTTATCAGCTATCGATTTTTTATATTCATCTTCACTTAAAGGGAAAGATTCCTGTCCAAGAAATCCCCACATCATTTGAAAATAAACGAATTTTCCTCTCCTAAAGAGTCTAAAATCATATTTTTTCCCCCAGCGATGAATCAAATAATGTATGACTTCATCTACTAGCAACGGGTTCATTTAAATCAATTAATTAAGACTTCCTAAACTTTTACTTTAAATTATTAAAAGTCCTATCTATTTGCAACAGAAATTGAACAATCTGATTCATAATAACTAATAAATAACAGAACCAAGTAGCGAATGACTCAATTAAGTTCCAATGATGTCCCTTCTATGGGTCGAAGGCAATTTATGAATCTTCTTACATTTGGTACTGCAACTGGTGTGGCTTTAGGAGCCCTTTACCCTGTAGCGAATTATTTCATGCCTTTAAGAGCAGGCGGTGGTGGAGGTGGAACTTCTGCTAAAGATGAATTAGGGAATCCAATAACTAAGACAGGTTGGTTAGCTACCCATCAAGCAGGAGACAGAAGTCTAGTTCAGGGTCTAAAGGGAGATCCAACTTATTTAATAGTTAATGACGGTGGGGAAATAGGAGAATTTGGTTTAAATGCAATTTGTACTCATTTAGGTTGTGTTGTTCCATGGGATAGTGGTGCCAATAAATTTATATGTCCTTGTCATGGCAGCCAGTACGATACTAACGGGAAGGTAGTAAGAGGGCCTGCGCCTTTATCTTTAGCTCTAGCTCATGTTGATATTGAAGATGATGCTGTGCTCGTCAAACAATGGTCAGAAACTGACTTTAGAACTAATGAAAATCCATGGTGGGCATAAAAAAAATGAAAGGTCTTAAAAATCAAATCATGAAAAAAACAAGTTTATTTATCTGTACTCTGCTTTTCATTGCAAGCATTGTATTTTATCCAGAGATGAGTTTTGCTTATCCATTTTGGGCTCAGCAAAACTACGAATCCCCAAGAGAAGCCACAGGTAAGATAGTCTGTGCAAATTGTCATCTAGCTCAGATGCCTACAATTGCAGAGGTTCCACAATCTGTTGGAGCAGACAGTGTTTTCAAAGCTGTAGTCAAAATACCTTACAAAAATGATTTAAAAGAGATAGGGGCTGATGGTTCAGAAGTCCCATTACAAGTTGGTGCTGTTGTAATGCTGCCTGATGGCTTTAAACTTGCTCCTCAAGAAAGATGGACCGAAGAAATAAAAGAGGAGACAGAAGGGGTTTATTTCACTAACTACAGTGAAGAGAAAGATAATATCATTATTGTGGGACCTTTACCTGGGGATACCAATAAAGAAATCGTTTTCCCTGTACTTTCCCCTGACCCATCCACTAATAAAGAATATCACTATGGGAAATACTCGTTACACATTGGAGGCAATAGAGGTAGAGGTCAGGTATATCCAACTGGAGACAAGAGCAATAATGTAGTATTTACTTCTTCCACCGCAGGAACTATAAATTCAATAGAAACAATTGAAGATGGGAGCTATCAAGTCAATATAGAAAACGATAATGGTGAAATAACTACTGAAGCAGTGCCTGTTGGTCCTCAACTTATCGTAAAAGCTCAAGACAAAATTAATGTAGGCGACCCTCTTACTAATGATCCCAACGTTGGTGGCTTTGGGCAATTAGATGCTGAGGTTGTACTTCAGAGCCCTTATAGAGTTATTGGATTGATTGCATTCTTCATTGGTGTAGGCCTAACACAAATACTTTTAGTATTAAAGAAAAAACAAGTAGAAAAAGTGCAAGCAGCAGAGGGTATCTAACTTTCTCTAAATGCTTATACTTCAAGCTTTTATACAATCTCCAGGAGAAACTTTTTTAAATTTAGGATTTATAACTATTAGATGGTACGGACTTCTTATTTCGGTTTCAGTTTTAATAGGCCTATTTGTCTCTAAAAAACTAGCAAAGGCAAGAAATATTAACCCAGAGTACATTAGTGAAATACTTCCATCATTAATAATCTCTTCAATAATTGGAGCTAGAGCTTATTACGTAATTTTTGAGTGGAGGCAATATAGCGGAGAGAACTTTTTTACTTCTTTTGAACTATTCAATAACATCATTCAAATACCTTCTTTTCTTGCAGTTTGGGAAGGAGGCATAGCAATACATGGAGGTCTAATTGGAGGATTAATATCTATTATCTATTTCTGTAAGTCAAAAAAAATTAATTTAAAAACTTTTATAGATATATTAATACCCTCGATTATTCTTGGACAATCAATAGGAAGGTGGGGAAATTTTTTCAATAATGAAGCCTTTGGAGTTCCTACAAATTTGCCTTGGAAATTATTTATACCTATCCAAAATAGGCCTTTAGAATTTATTAATTATGAATTTTTTCATCCTACATTTCTCTATGAGTCATTGTGGAATTTTTTAATTTTCATCCTCCTTATTATTACCTTTAATAAACAAAATAAAACAGATTTTTTCAGGCCTGGCTTTATTAGCTGTCTTTATTTAATAAGTTATAGCTTTGGAAGATTCTGGATTGAAGGTTTAAGAACTGACCCACTATGCATTGGTGGACTTCCACCTTTCTGTGATGGCGGTATAAGAATGGCTCAATTTATAAGTATTTTTCTATTTTCTTCTGGATTAATTGGAATATTTTTTTTAAGATTGAGAACATATAGTGGGAAAAATAGAAAGAATGGATAACAAAATATCCTTTATTGGTGCTGGTCCAGGCGATCCAGAATTATTAACTTTAAAAGCACTAAAAAAGATAAAAATTGCAGATGTCATTATTTGGACTGATTCTCTAATTCCTGAAAAAATTTTAGATTCTGCTAAAGAAGGTTCTGAAAAAATAAAAACGAGTTCACTTAACCTAGAGCAAATCACCTCAATTATGATAGAAAAATTTAAGGCAGGGAAAACTGTTGTTAGGTTGCATGATGGAGACCCTTGCCTTTTTGGAGCAATTAGAGAGCAAATCGACATTTTAAAAAACGAAAAAATTGAAATCGAGGTTGTTCCTGGAGTAAGTGCTTTTCAAGTTGCTGCAGCATATCATGAAGCTGAGTTAACCATCCCTGACGTAACGCAAACAATAATATTAACTAGGGCAGGAGGGCGAACAGGGATGCCCGAAAAAGAATCTCTGACAGATCTTGCGAAACACAATTCCTCTATATGTCTATATCTAAGTGCTAGGCATGTGAAAAGGTCTCAAGAAACTTTACTAGAGTTTTACCCTCCAGAGACTAAAGTGATTGTTGGATTTAGAGTATCTTGGGATGATGGTTGGACATCATTAATAGAATTAAAAGATATGGAAAAATTTTCTATTGAGAAAAAACTAATTAGAACAACCATTTACATAATTAGCCCAGCAATTAGTAATTCTAAAAAAAGATCTAATCTTTATAATCCATCTTATAAGCATCTCTTTAGGAATAAATAGTTTTAAAAGTTGATAGAAAAATATTAATTACTATAATTAGTAAAAATTAATTTGCTTTGAAAGAAATAGAATCTGTTGCGGGAAACAACAATAAAGGAGAAAACTCTTCTTTAAAGAGAATTGGAAATTTTATTAAAGAGGCTAGGTTAAGTAGAAATCAATCTATTGAAGAATTAGCTTCTGATTTAAAAATCGGATCTCATCAACTTGGAGCCATAGAAGAAGGTAATGAAGAAAAGCTACCTGAAAAAGTATTTGTCAAAGCAATGATTAGACGAATTTCACAGAAGCTCAAACTTGATACAGAATTTATAATGAATGAATTCAAGACGGAGAGGAAAGAAGTGAAAATTGAAGAAATAGTTGAAGAAGTCTCAAAAAAAAATTACAAATCTAGGCAATCTAATAATCTTAATCCAGTAGGGTTCCTAATATTTATTTTAATTTCAGGCTTTCTCGGACTAATCGCCTCGTCTTTAATTTTCAATTTATTTTCAGACTCTTCTCAAAATCAAACTCCAAAACAAGAACTTATTAAAAAAACTAAATAATTTTTAAATCCAAATTCTTTAGTTCTTTTATTGCATTACGGCATAATCCTAAGTTCCATTTTTCAAGAAGAAGATCCTGGTTTCTATTTAAAGGTAGAAGTTCAAATGTAAGAATATTTTGCTGCAATTTTATTTGAACAGAGGAGATCACCTTGTCAGGTCTTTGATCAAGAGATGATGCTAGTCTCAGGATTAATGACATTTCAAGAACTAATGTTTTATCTTCTTTGGATATTAAATTTTGCCAAGACTCATGTCTTTTCTTGGGTAGAGTCTTTCTGTGGTATCTAGCAATTGAAGCAATAATATTTGTTTCTGCTTCAGAATATCCCAACAACTCACAATTTTTTATTAAATACCAAGAGTGTTTGTGATATGAACCAACATTCACGTATTTCCCACAATTGTAAAGATTAGAAGCTGCCCAAAGAAGTTCTTTAGCTTTAGGGTCATTATCGCTATGAAAGATATTTTTAGTCTGATCATAGATTTGAAAGGCAATATCAACAACTTTCTCAACTCTTGTATTATCTACTCCAAACTTTCTGGCCTGATGAACTATAGTTGTTTTTCTAATATTGCTTTGAATATTTAACTCGTTTTTAATTATCCCTTTACGAAGCATCCAATCTACAACCAAACCCTCTCGAAGTGCCCTCTCACTTATTATTAATTCATTAAAGTTCAACATCTCCATTGCGCTATTTAGTATCAATGCTCCTGGAATAATTATTTCTGCTCTTCTCTCACTTAATGAAGGTATTTTCTTGATTTCCGAAACTGGCAATTTAATTAGTTTTTCCAATACATTTTGTAAATTTTCCCTTTTAAATTTATAACCATGCAACTTTTGCTTAGATTCTCCCAAATCATCTGAAATCAAATTTCCTAATGAGGTTGCAGTGCCACTGGTTGCAATCATGGATAAAGGCTTATCTCCCTTAGATCTACTCTTTATTTTTCGAACAGATGGTTCTAAGGATCCTTTAATAAAAGTTGTTAGAAAACTCGATCTTTCTGAAGATATAGACTCTTTATTTAAAAAATCATTTTTAAGTCTTACCGCACCAATCCTCGAACTGGTAAGAGCTATAGCGTCTTTTTTATCTGCAAGTATTAATTCTGTAGATCCTCCTCCAATATCTATGATTACAAAAGACTGATCTTCAAAAGACATTCCAGAAAGAACACCAAGGTAAATTAATCTGGCTTCCTCAGAACCACTTATCATTTCTATTTGAATATCAGTTTCATCAAGAACTCTTCTAATAAAATCTTGACCGTTTGGAGATTCCCTAACTGCACTTGTTGCTGCTGTTACTATTTGTTTTACTCCATTACTTTCACAATATTCCCTAAATCGCTTAAGAGTAACTAATGCTCTTTGGATTGATTCTTCAGTAAGATTACCCTCCTCATCTCTTTCTCCAAGACGAGTGGTTGATTTATCAGTGAATTTTATTGAAAATGATTTTAATTCTAGATTAATTTCTGCTACTAAGAGATGTGTAGAGTTAGTTCCAATATCAATGGAAGCTACTAAAATTTGCTTTTCTTGAAAATATCTTAAATCTTGTTTCTGTATCATTTTTTATAGGATGCAGATATCTTTAATCCATTAATAAATATACCCAAGATTGATTATTAAATAATAGAAATCATTTAATCCTAGTAAGATTATTTAAGTTATGAAATATACAATAGGTTATATGCAAAATAAAAATCGACAAATTAAATTAAGTACTTTTTTTGAATTATTAAGGTGGAATAAGCCTACTGGAAGAATGATCTTACTTATTCCTGCTGGATGGAGCTTATATTTAACCCCAGATGCTAATCCAACACTTTTAATGTTGCTAAGAATAATCGTGGGAGGAGTACTAGTAAGTGGATTAGGCTGCGTGATTAATGATATTTGGGACAAAAAAATTGATCAAAGAGTTTTTAGGACAAAAAATAGACCTCTAGCTGCAAATAAAATCGGTCTAAAAACAGCTTATTCAATTCTTTTCTTTTTAATTTTATGTAGCTTCTTTTTAACTTTGTCACTTCCTCAACCTGGAAGAACTCTTTCCATTTCACTTGCTTTTTTAGCTTTACCCATTATTTTAATTTATCCTTCTGCTAAAAGATGGTTTAAATATCCTCAATTAATCTTATCAATATGTTGGGGTTTTGCTGTTTTAATTCCCTGGGCCGCAAATGAAGGCAATCTAAATAGTATTGTTTTATTATTTTGCTGGCTAGCTACCATTTTTTGGACTTTTGGCTTTGACACGATTTATGCTTTAGCAGATAAAAAATATGATATCAAAATTGGAATAAATAGTTCCGCTATTAATCTCCAGGAAAGTACAAGAATAACTATTCAAATTTGTTATTTTTTAACTTCCAGTTTTCTCGCATTATGCGGATTAATTAATCAAATGGATTTTATTTTTTGGCCAATTTGGCTTACAACGTCAATTTTAATGCAGAGGGATATACTGAAAGTATTTCCAGAGGAAAAGCAATCAATAAAGAACATTGGGAAGCACTTCAAAAATCAATCAATTTATGGAGGAGTCCTTTTATTGGGAATTATTATTGCCTCATGAATTCTAAATATGGTTATTAGATTAAAAAAAGGTGATCTAATAGATATTTTAGCTCCAGGTTCCTTTATTGATGAAGACGAAAATTTTCAAAAAGGTATAGAAATTTTAAAAAACTGGGGCTTGGAAATTAATGAAAATAATTCTCTATCAAAAAAATTTGGTTATTTTGCAGGTGATGATCTAACTAGATTTGAAGAATTAGAAAAATCACAAAATAGTAAGCTAATCATTTTTGCGAAAGGAGGCTGGGGTTCAGCAAGACTATTAGAAAAAGAACCTTCTTGGCAGCATGGTTTAATGCTTGGATTCTCAGATACTTGTTCTTTATTACTATCTAAATATTCTCAAGGATTTATTGGTTCTATTCATGGGCCAATGGTTACTGGCCTTTTCAAAGAGCCAGATTGGAGTCTTGAGAGATTAAGAAATTTACTTTTTGAGGGATATGTTGATGACATAAGAGGAATTCCTTTAAGAGGTGGGAAAGCTAAAGGAGAAATTATCGTTTCTAACTTAACTATTGCTACTTTTTTAATTGGTACTAATCACTTTCCAGATTGCAAACGAAAAATAATAATTTTTGAAGATATTAATGAAGATATTTATAAAATTGATCGCATGTTGACTTACCTCAGAATGACTAAAACACTGACTGAAATTGCTGGTATTGGATTCGGAAGTTTTTCTAATGATTCCTGCGACCTTGAATGGAAAGATTTACTAAAAAACTGCATTATTGAAAGACTCCAGGAGTTTGATTTTCCTATTCTTTTTGACCTCCCAGTAGGCCACATATCTGGAAATGCTTGCATTCCTTTAGGATACGAAGCCACCTTAAATGGTGATGATGGCATTCTTAGTATCGATACTCCTTTCTAACTAGGGGTTCTTCACAAAAAGTTTTGCTATTTTCAAATCTATAGGGGATGTAATTTTTATATTTGAATAAGTCCCTTCAATAATCTTAACTTTCCAATTAAGCATTTCGAATAGTGAGGCATCATCTGTGACTTTCCAGTTTTTATTAATTGCCATGCTATGAGCTTTTTTTAATCTATCTACTAAAAAGCCCTGAGGAGTTTGCGCTGCCCATAAATAATTTCTATCTGGTGTTTCTTGAATAAAACCTTCATTATCAACAATCTTTATTGTGTCAGTTACCTTAGTAGCCAAAATTACAGCTTCATTTTCATCTAATTGCTTGGCACAAAGGTCTATTAATTCAGGTTTAATAAGACATCTAGCACCATCATGTATTAAAACTTTTTCAGCATCATTTGGTAACGCTTTTAAACCATTAAAAACTGACTTTTGTCTGGTGTCACCACCATTAATCCAATGAACTTTATGAGCAAAATTCTTTACTGAATTTAATAATAAATTTTTATCTTTCGGTTGTCCAATTATTCCAACCCAATTTGTTGAGCTTGCAGAAAATACAGATTTAAGTGTCCAATAAATCAAAGACTCTCCCTCTAAATCAATGAGTAATTTATTTTTTCCAGCTTTCATTCTGCTGCCGCTTCCTGCAGCTGGTATTAAAAAGTGCACAATAGAAGGTCTTAATATTTTCTAGACAATTATAAATAAAAGCAATATCTTTACACAAATAGTACTACGATTGAAAATTATAAAATTTCATAATGTCCAATACAGATTCATTATCAGGCAAAGTTGCTTTAATCACTGGAGCTAGCAGAGGGATTGGTAAAGAAATTGCTTTAGAACTAAGCCGCTTAGGAGCAGAAGTTTTTATTAATTACTCTTCTTCTGATGAAAAAGCTGAAGAAGTTGTAAATTCAATAAAAAATTCGGGAGGTAAAGCTCATAAATTAAAATTTGATGTTTCAAAAGAGGATTCTGTCAGTTTAGCTTTTGAAGAAATAATCAAAATTAATGGAACCATTGATATCCTCATTAACAATGCTGGTATTACTAGAGATGGACTATTGATGAGAATGAAATCGGAACAATGGGATGACGTACTAAATACAAACTTAAAAGGAGTTTTTCTTTGCACAAAATATGCTTCAAAATTTATGATGAAAAAAAGAAGTGGTAGCATCGTAAATATTTCATCTGTTGTTGGAATAATTGGTAATCCAGGGCAAGCAAATTATTCTGCCGCCAAAGCCGGAGTTATTGGATTTACCAAAACTTGCGCTAAAGAATTTGCCTCAAGAGGTATAAACGTAAATGCAATAGCTCCAGGTTTTATAGAAACAGAGATGACTGAAAAACTTAATACTGAGGAGATTCTTAAAGTTATCCCTTTAGGGAAATTAGGAAGTTGTACGCAAATTGCAAACTTAGTGTCATTCTTAGTTTCAAGTGATGCAGGCAGTTACATTACGGGGCAAACAATCAGTATTGACGGAGGTATGAGTATTTAATTATGTACCTTGATAGGGCTGGCCCAATTCATCTCTTAATCTTCTGATTTTTTGTAAAAGTTTTAGTCTTCGACTTCTAGCAGTTAATGTCAAGAAAAATCTTAAAGGAAAGTATATTAGTGTCATAGCAATCGCGAGGATTGCGGTAAGAGTAAAAATAAGATTATTTGTTTCTTCCATAACTTAAAGATACTCTTATTTTAGTTAATTTGTATGTCTCATTAAAAGAAATTCGGCTTTCCCCACTTAATTAAATATCCCTAAAAAATGATTCTATGGGAGATTAGAATAAGATTAAAGATCAAATAAACATGGCTAAACAGTTAAGTTTTTCTAATGAATCAAGAGAAGCGCTAGAAAAAGGTGTGAATTTCGTAGCAAATGCAGTAAAGGTTACTATTGGGCCAAAAGCAAAAAACGTTGTAATAGAAAAGAAATTTGGTTCGCCAGATATAGTAAGAGATGGATCTACAGTTGCTAAAGAGATCGAGATTGAAAACCCTATTTCTAATTTAGGTGCGAAATTAATAGAACAAGTTGCATCCAAGACAAAAGAGAGTGCTGGGGATGGAACAACAACAGCAACCATTCTGACTCAGAAGATGGTTCAAGAGGGATTAAAAAATATTGCTTCTGGTGCCAATCCTATGGAGTTAAAAAAAGGTATGGAAACAGGCCTGACTTTTGTCTTAGAAAAATTAAGTTCTAAAAGTATTTCGTTAAGTGGTTCTGATATCCAAAAAGTTGCAACAGTCAGTGCTGGAGGTGATGAAGAAATTGGATCTATAATTTCTAAAGCGATGGATATTGTTACTTCAGATGGTGTAATAACTGTTGAAGAATCTCAATCACTGGAAACAGAATTAGATATAACTGAGGGAATGTCTTTTGATAGAGGTTATAGTTCTCCATATTTCGTAACAGACCAAGAAAGACAAGTTTGTGAACTTGAAAACCCTAAAATATTAATAACTGATCAAAAAATCTCAACTTTAGTTGATCTAGTTCCAATACTTGAAGAAATTCAGAAGTCAGGCTCACCCTTTCTAATTCTTGCTGAAGATATTGAAGGAGAGGCTTTAACCACTCTGGTTTTAAATAAGAATAGTGGGGTCTTAAATGTTGCTTCCGTGAGAGCTCCATTATTTGGTGAGAGAAGAAAAGCTGCCCTAGAGGATATTGCAATTCTTACAGGGGCTAAGTTAATTAGCGAAGATAAATCGATGACACTTGATAAAGTCTCGATAAATGATTTAGGAAAAGCAAAAAAAATAACTATCACAAAGGATAAAACTACAATTGTTGCCTTCGAAGACACTAAAGATTTAGTTAAAGCCCGAGTAGAGAAATTAAAGAGAGAAGTCGATATAACTGAATCAGAATATGATCAGGATAAAATCAATGAAAGGATAGCCAAACTAGCCGGAGGAGTAGCTCTTATCAAAGTAGGAGCAGCTACAGAAACAGAGATGAAGTATAAAAAGTTGAGAATCGAAGATTCCCTTAATGCTACAAAAGCTGCTATTGAAGAGGGTGTTGTTTCTGGAGGAGGACAAACTTTAATTGAAATATCAGATGACCTTTTAAATTTAAGCGAATCATCTTCGGATGATTTAAGAACAGGGATAAATATAGTTAAAGAAGCTCTTTTGGAACCTACCAAACAAATAGCAAAAAATGCTGGTTTTAACGGTGATGTAGTTGTCGCTGAAATTAAAAGACTTAAAAAAGGCTTTAATGCTAATTCAGGGAAATATGAGGATTTAAAAGATTCAGGAATATTAGATCCAACCAAAGTAATAAGATTAGCTCTTCAAGATTCAGTATCTATTGCAGCTATGCTCCTCACAACAGAAGTTGCAATGGCTGACATTCCAGAGCCTGAAGCAGCGGCCCCTGGAGTACCGGGTGGAGATCCAATGGGAGGCATGGGTGGTATGGGAATGCCAGGAATGGGTGGCATGGGAATGCCAGGAATGGGTGGCATGGGAATGCCAGGAATGGGTGGCATGGGTATGCCAGGAATGGGTGGCATGGGTATGCCAGGAATGATGTAAAGATTTAACTTGCTTTTTTATCGTTATTAATCCACCTTCCTAAATTTTTAATACTAAGACAGTGGTAGTCTCTGGGTATCAGAAATTCTTTTATATCATTATAGTTTTGATCTTTGCTAAATATTCCATTAATGCTAAAAGTTTCAAGAAAATTTAATTCCAATTTCATTCTTCTATATTTTTCAAAAGTTTTTGATAATTCAAGTTTAGTTTTTTCTTGATTTTCTTGTTCATGCTGATTTTCTTTTGGTACTGAACTATTGATTATCAAATCATTTAAAGAATCAATCCCAAATCTATGGGCCCATTTAAAAAGAATATTTTCATCAAGCAAAAAATTATTTTGTAAAAAGCCTTTTGAAAAACTTCTATTAGATGATTTTAAAAACCATAAATTTTTAACTCAACTTTCTATTTAAAAGAGGTCTTATAATAATCAAAGAAAAAACTGTTAAAGAAAATAAAATTGATATACAACTCTTACAAGTTAAATCACCATATGGGGCATGTAAAGCCACTAATTCTAAATCCATAGTTTGTGTATAAGCAGTCCTAATAGGTTCAATCGCAAAAGTTAATGGATTTAATGAAGCTAACCACCCAAGCCAATTTGGCATGAAAGATATTGGAGCTAAAGCAGTACTGGCAAAAAGAAGAGGTAAGTTTATTACAAATATAAGAGCGATTAATTCAATATGTCCCGGCAAAACAAACGCTAAACATAAACTTATTGATGTCACAAACAGAACTAATAGGATGAGTGTTGTAAACACAATCCCTAAACCATATAAGTTGGGCCATCCATAACCCAAAATATATGAAACAATCATTATTACAATACTCTGAACAAAGCTCAGGATTGTTATGTAAAAAAAAGAAGATAAAACTATGGATAATCTACTAGTTAAAGGAGCTACAAGTAATCTATTAAGAAATCCAAACTCTCTATCAAACATTAAAGGAAGACCAGAGTTAAGGGCTCCGCTAAAAGCAGTAAATACAATAAGTCCTGCTCCTAAAAAATTTCCATAAGAATCAACTCCTGGTAAAAAATCTTCAGGAGCTTTAGAGAATAATGCCCCAAATAAAAAAAGCCAAATTATGGGTTGTAATATTCCAGCTAAAAGAGTTGATGGTCTTCTTTTTAATTGAATAAATAATCTTTTTGTTAGGGCAAATGTTTCTTGATATAAAAAAAATAAATTATAATTTTTCAATTCCATAATTAGTAGTAATTAGTATTCATTATAGTTAGTTAACAAAAATTTTTTATCGCATTGATTGCTTTGATTCTTTTTTAAGGTCTCTTTTCCCTGCCATAGAAATTTCGGCATCCAATAAAGTTTTCCCGGTTGCCTGAAGATATACATCGTCCAAGCTTGGCTGACTTTGGGTAAGAGAAAAAATTTCAAACTTTGAGAAGGCTAATTCCACTTTGAGCTTCGTAAGTAAATCTTTTTCCTTATCTGCTACGAAATTTATAGAGAAGCCTTGCGCTTCATTGATAATGATCTGACTAATTCCATCTATTGAAGATAAAATCTGACATATATTTTTTGCTTCTTCCTGATTACTAAATTCTCTTACTTTCAAAGTTACTCTATCCCCTCCTAATTTATTTTTGAGTTCTGCAGGAGCCCCTTGTGCTATAACTCTTCCATCATCAATTATCACTAATTTGTCTGCCAATTTATCTATTTCATCAAGATAGTGACTGCTTAAAATAATAGTCATCCCACTATTTCTCAAATCTTTCAAAAGTTGCCATATAATGTTCCTACTTTCAATATCTAAACCAACTGTAGGTTCATCCAATATTAATAATTTGGGCAAATGTAAAAGTCCAGCTGCCAGATCTATTCTTCTTTTCATTCCCCCTGAATAAGTTCCACACTTACGATCAATCCAATCATTCATTTCTAATTGATCTATTAATTTCTTTATCCTTTCAAATTTTTTGTTTTTGTTGATGTGATATAAATCTGATTGAAAATCCAAAAGCTCTCGTCCAGTTAATATTTTATCAAGTGAGATGTCCTGGGCAACATAACCAATTAATTCTCGAATTTTCCTTGAATTTTTTATTAGATTAATATTATTTATAAAAACTTCTCCACTATCAGGCTCTATTAAAGTAGCGAGTATTTTTATTAGTGTTGATTTACCAGCACCATTTGGGCCTAGTATTCCGAACAACGTGCCAGCTTCAATTTCCATCGATAAATTTTTTAATGCCTTGATATCTGAATAAGATTTTGAGAGCCCTTTGACTTTTATATAATTCATCAAATCTACTTTTTACTTAAAAAACATTTTACATCTAATTTAATTACTAAGCAGGGACACTATAGAGAAAAATATTTGCATTGATTGCTGCTCAAATTCCACGGATAGTTGGGTTCTGGAAATTAATAACAAAAGACAAATACCAAACATATAGAGAATAGACCACCTAAAAAGAGACTTTGCTCTTGAAAGATCATCAGGAGATTTCTTTAATTCATTTATTAATTGCAAAAGTCTTCCATTAAATGGCAATAACATAATTCCGTATAAGAGCCCCCCTTCAGGTAAAGCAAAAACTCCCATAATACTCATTAAAACTGTTGCCCATCCGTAACGAGAAATTGCTTTAGCAGTAAAAACAGATCCTTTAACAGAGGGGAGCATAGGAATACCAACAGATGCGTAATCATCCTTCAACAAAATTGCAAGTGCCCAGAAATGTGCTGGAGTCCATAACATTACTAAACCAAACAACCACCAACCACTAAGACCTACATGCCCTGTGGCAGCAGATGCTCCAACTAAAGGTGGTATCGCACCAGCAACTCCTCCGAAAACAATATTTTTTGTTGTACGAGGTTTCAAAATAACTGTATATAAAATTACGTAGCTAAATAAACCAAGAAGAGTTAATCCCGCAGCTAAATAATTTACACCACTTACTAAAAGCATAGAGGCTGCCAAAGTACATGATACAGCAGCTAAAAATACAGTCTCAGATGACAACTTTCCTGCTGGCAAGGCTCTTTTGCTAGTTCTTATCATCCTCTTGTCTAATTCCATTTCCCACAAGCAATTAAGAGCTCCTGCTGCAGCTGCTGCCAAAGCTCCGCCTCCTAAAGTACAGATAAGTTTCGGTGAAGACAAAGGCCATTCCTCTGTTAAAGCCATTCCTCCCAAAGTGGTTGCCAGTAAAAGTGGGATTAATCTGGGTTTTGCTACTTCAAGCCAAGGCGGCAAAGTTATTTTTTTTCTTGAAGGTACAACTTCATCCCTAATTGAAGATTTATAGTTCAAGTTTTCTAAGTTACTACTGTTCATGAATTGAAACCAACTATTTGAGAATTAAGAGAGTGGTCTAGGCCTTTTTTGGTAAAAGGATTTCTAAAAATTAATGTTGTTAATATCGCAATAAATAAAGAGGCGTTAAGTTGATGACCGATAATAAAAAAAGGTTCATTCAAATTTGTTTTAAGACTTAAAACACCCAAAACAATTTGGGAAAATAAGAGAAAAATAAGTGCTGAGAGATATTTCCAATTTTCATTAAGCAAATTTCTCTTATAAATTGCAGTAGCAATAATCAATAGAATTGAAAAAGCAATTGGAAAAGCAAATAATTTATGAGTATTTAGCATTAGACATTGATTATTAAAAGATAAGCAAATATGTGCTGACCAAGTTGATGAGAGCCTAACTCCAATAAAAGATTGAATCAGAGTAAGTAAAAGAGGAACAAACAATAATAATCTCCACCAAATTAATGGCTCTTCTATGTCGTCTTTTTCTAAATTTTGATTTATTGAAATTGTTGTAATGAGAAGTAGAAAAGCTATTAAAAGATGGCCAGTAACTGTATATGAATCAAGCAAGTTTATTACTGTTAAAGCTCCAAAAGATCCTTGGACAATAACCAGAAACAGCAATAATGAATAAGTTTTAGGTAACCAATTTGGAATTTCATTTTTCCAAATTATTGAAAGGGCAAATTTGAAAAGAATTAATATTCCAACCAGAAAAGCATCTAGACGATGAAACCACTCTAGAAATACTCTTAAATTCATATGATTAAAAGGCAAAAAAGATCCATAACACAATGGCCAGTCTGGGCAGGCAAGTCCCGCCTCCATTACTCTCGTAGCACCTCCAATTACGATTAGTGCGATGAGTGCGAGTACACTATGGCTTCCCAACCTTTTAAAAATTGTCAGATATTTTGATTTATATAATTGGTTATTAATCAAATGGATAAAACCTATTATTTTGCATAATAAATTAGATTCAAAAACCAAACATTAATTAAAAATTAATATGTTAAATTTAAAAAATAATTTAGTAATTTAATCTTTTTTCCCTGACAATTAACTCTAAAAAGTTATTAATAATACGCCTTTTATTTCATAAATCTTAAGAAGTTGTGAATTTAAATGTTTTTCTTTTAACAAAGGATGCAGGATTAAAAAAATTGAATATCTTGAGGATATAAATACAAATTCTCAAGGAATCAATTGTTAAATAAAACCATTTATTTAATACTAATTATTTCCCTCGTTTTTGCTATATCTTTTTGGATTGGTTTTAATGTAAATTTGCTCCCAGCGGAAGCAAGTATTAATGCACCAATTTACGATGAACTTTTTAAAATTCTTTTCATTATTGGATTAATTATTTTTATAGGAATGACAATAGCAGTTATTTATAGCTTATTTAAATTTAGGAAAAGAAATGATCAGATAGGCGATGGCATAGCTTTAGAGGGAAATTTAAGCTTAGAAATTGTATGGACAATTATCCCTTCAATAATTGTTTTACTAATAGGTCTATATAGCTACAACATCTACGATCGAATGGGAGGGATGAAAGAACTAAATCATAACCATGAAATGATGAATTCTAACACTGAAAAAATATGGGCTGGAATAAGTCAAACTTCTGATAATGAAATAGCAATAAATAATTTATCAATTGAAGTTTCAGCTATGCAATTTGCATTTCTATTCAATTATCCCAAGGGCAATTTCATATCAGGAGAACTACACGTTCCTGTTGATCAAAAAGTATCAATGAAAATGGAATCCAAAGATGTCATTCATGCTTTTTGGGTACCAGAGTTCAGAATTAAGCAGGATATTATTCCCGGACAACCGACTATCTTAAATTTCACTCCTACAAAAGTAGGAAAATATCCGATAATTTGTGCAGAATTATGTGGCCCATATCATGGAGGAATGAGAGCCTCGATAATTGTTGAAGAAGAATCTGATTACAACGAATGGTTTAACAAAAATAAAAAACCAGAGGTAAATTTATGACAATATCAATTGATCCACAAAAAACTAATAATGAAAGTCTTCAACCTAAAGGCTGGCTTAGGTACTTTAGTTTTAGCCTTGATCATAAAGTAATTGGGATACAATATCTGATCTGCGGTTTTCTTTTCTATTTAATAGGCGGAACCTTAGCGAGTGCTATAAGAATTGAACTAGCTAGTCCAATGTCTGATTTTATGCCAAGGGATGTTTATAACCAAGTTTTAACCCTACATGGAACAATAATGATATTCCTTTGGATAGTGCCCGTAGTAAATGGTGCTTTTGGAAATTATTTAATTCCATTTTATGTAGGTGCGAGAGATATGGCATTCCCAAGATTAAATGCAGTAGCTTTTTGGTTAATTCCTCCTTCAGGTTTGATGCTGGTAGCAAGCTATTTTGTTGATGGTGCTGCTCAGGCTGGATGGACTGCTTATCCACCTTTGAGCATAACTACTCCTCAATCGGGACAAATTATTTGGATTCTGAGTGTTCTATTACTTGGAGGCAGCTCTATATTTGGTGGAATAAACTTTATCGCGACCATTATCAAATTAAGAAGGCCAGGATTAAAACTTATGCAATTGCCAATGTACTGTTGGGCAATGCTTGGAACGAGTATATTAGTTGTTTTGTCAACTCCGGTATTGGCGGGCACTTTAATTCTACTTAGCTTCGATATCATCGCTAATACAGGGTTTTTCAATCCTGTCTTGGGAGGCAATGTTGTAGTTTATCAGCATTTATTTTGGTTTTATTCTCATCCAGCTGTATACATTATGGTTCTTCCTGCCTTTGGTTTAGTTAGTGAAATACTTCCTGTACATGCTAGAAAACCACTTTTTGGATATACAACAATGGTTTTTTCAATAATGGGGATAGTAGTTTTAGGTTTAGTTGTTTGGGCTCATCACATGTTTACGAGTGGAACGCCCCCTTGGATGAGATTGTTCTTTACTATTGCCACGGCATTTATTGCTGTTCCAACAGGTATAAAATTTTTCAATTGGGTTGCAACATTATGGGGAGGTAAAATTTCCGTCAATAGTGCAATGTTATTCTCTTGCGGATTTATTATAAATTTTGTTTTTGGAGGTATCACAGGAGTTGCTTTGGCACAGGTACCTTTCGATATTCACGTACATGATACCTATTTCGTTGTAGCCCATTTTCATTACATAGTTTATGGAGGGACTGTTTTTATTATTTTCTCTTCAATTTATCATTGGTTCCCTAAAGTAACTGGGAAAATGCTCAATGAAAAATTAGGAATTTTACATTTTATCATTACCTTTATTGGATTTAACTTGTGCTTTGCTCCTCAACATTGGCTTGGTTTAAATGGAATGCCAAGAAGAGTTGCAGAATATGATCCTCAATTCCAGTTCGTTAATCAAATAAGTAGTCTTGGGGCTCTTTTGATGGCTATAAGTACAATTCCTTTTTTAATTAATGTATTCCTTAGTGTGAGAAATGAAAAAGATGCTGGAGATAACCCTTGGAATGCTCTTACACCTGAATGGTTAACATCTTCTCCACCTCCAGTTGAAAATTGGGAGGGAGAAGCTCCATTAGTTGAAGAACCATATGGTTATGGTAAAGAAATTTCTGAAAAAAAATAAAATCATATGACAACTCTAGATAGCTCAAAAGAACTTCAAAAAAATAATTCTGAAGCCACTGAAACACATGATGACTTCAGAATGTTTGGTCTTATAACTTTCCTAATTGCGGACGGAATGACTTTTGCTGGATTCTTTGCTGCTTATTTAACTTATAAAGCAGTAAATCCATTACCTGATGGTGCTATTTATGAATTAGAACTACCAATACCTACACTCAATACAATTTTGTTACTTGTTAGTAGTGCAACTTTCCATAAAGCAGGAAAAGCACTTTTAAAAGATAAAAACTCTGAATCCCAAAAATGGTTATTTTTTACTGCTTTTCTTGGAATTATATTTTTAATATGTCAATTATTTGAATATTTTCATTTACCTTTTGGATTAACCGATAATTTATTTGCAAGTACTTTTTATGCTCTTACTGGTTTTCATGGATTACATGTCACTTTAGGCACTTTAATGATTTTAATTATTGCTTGGCAATCGAGAATCAAGGGCGGAAGATTAACTAGTCAAAATATGTTCCCTTTGGAAGCTGTTGAATTGTACTGGCATTTTGTAGATGGAATATGGGTTATTTTATTTATTATTTTGTATCTTTTATAAAAAAACTAAATTTTAAAAATTAAATATATTTTTTATTAATTTATATTGCCACAGTTCTCCTTTTTAGTAAGAATATATAATTAGAAATTTGTTAGATAATGCTAGAAGGAAAAGAACTTCTTGAGAAAGCAAAATTATTAAGTAAACAATCTGAGGATGAGATAGCCAAAGGCTGTGGATACGTTGGTCCAAGCGGTAGAGTCTTAAGAAAAAGTTTTTACAAAGCGCTTATAGAAGCTAAGGGTTACAAAATAGGAAATGGTCGTCAGGGGAAAAATGGTAATAGAGCTTCTAGAGGCAGACAGGCAGAATTCAAAACTAAAGTTCATGGTAATGGGAACCTTTTAATTGGTCATGCCTACACCAAAAAATTAGGTCTAGAGCCTGGTCAGGAATTTAAAATCGATCTAAAAAAAGAGTCAAAAACAATTTATCTGATTCCATTAGATTAAAAATATATTTTACCAACCGTTTTCTTTAAGCCACTCCGAAGAAAGATTATTTGAAGACAAATCTTCTTTACTATTTTTATTAAACAAAAGTAATTTCTCTACATATTTAATTAGTGCATCTGCCTCAAGGTTTACGCTTTCACCAACATTTAATTTATTCAGATTTGTGTTATGCCAAGTATGAGGAATTATCGCAATAGTAAATATTTCTCCTTCCTGCTCATATTTGGCAATCGTAAGACTTATACCATTTACACAAATACTCCCTTTATTTACTACGTATCTTGAAAAATTATTATTTTTCCACTTTATTGATAAAAGCCAAGATTTCTCTAATTTTTCTATATTCTCGACCGTTCCAAGGCCATCAACATGTCCGCTGACTATATGCCCTCCTAGACGGTCAGACACCCTAAGAGCGGGTTCCAAATTAACAATCTGATTCAGGTTCGACTTAACTCCTAAAGTTGTTTTTTTTAATGTTTCCTCACTAACATCAACAGTAAATTTATTTTGAAAAATCTCTTTAACTGTCAAACAAATTCCATCAACAGCTATGCTGTCGCCGATTGTTATATCAAATAAGTTATCGAGAATTTCAATTTCTAAAATATTTTTTTCTTGTTTTAGTTTTCCAATTGATTGAATTATTCCTGTAAACATAGCTTTAAGAAAAATATTTTTGCAAAATTTTGTATTTACTTTAATTTACTTTAAATCATTTTCAACTATAAATAAATTAAAGAGTAAATAAAAAAAAACTGATTATATTTAGATGATTATTAATTCACAAAAAAGATCATTTGGTAGAGGGGCGAAAGTGAGCTTATTCACTTTAGGGACAATGCGAGCAACTGAAAGTCTCGAAAAAATGTATGGCATATTAAAAAATGCATACCATGTAGGAATCAACCACATTGAAACAGCGCCTTCTTATGGTGATGCTGAATCACTTATTGGAAATTCAATAAAAAAACTAGCATTAGAAGACAACATATCCGAAAAAAACTGGGTGATTACTACCAAAGTTTTACCAAAGGGTGATTTTAACTTTTTAAAAAAGAATTTTAAAAATTCCCTTAAAAATTTAAATCGCGAGAAAATTAATAATCTTGCAATTCATGGACTTAACTTAAAAAAACATCTAGATTGGGTTCTAGCGGGAGAAGGTAAGAAATTCATATTGTGGATACTTGAGAACGAACTAGTTGATCAAGTTGGTTTTAGTTCACATGGAAGTTATTCACTAATTAAAGAAGCAATTAACTGTGAAGTTTTTAGTTTTTGTAGTCTACATTTACATTACTTAGATCAATCCAAACTTACTTTGGCAGAGCAAGCTATTAAAAAAGGTATGGGAGTATTAGCAATATCGCCCGCTGATAAAGGCGGTAGATTATATTCTCCAAGTGATATTTTGTTAGAGGCCTCTAAGCCCTTTCATCCATTAGAATTAGCTTATCGATTTCTTTTAGCAAAAGGCATTACGACTTTATCCTTGGGGGCTACAAACAAAAAAGATTTTGAATTTGCTCATAAACTTAGAAACTCTTACGAAAGGCTAACAGCACCTGAAAAAAGAGCTCTCAATAAAATTGAGGAAGTGGCTAATCAAAGATTAAGCTCAACAAAATGTGAACAATGCAGATTTTGTCTTCCATGCCCAAATGAAATACCTATTCCAGAAATACTTCGTTTAAGGAATATATCTGTTGGTTATGGTCAATTAGAATTTTCAAAAGAAAGATACAATTTAATAGGAAAAGCTGGCCACTGGTGGGAAGAAAAAAATGCCTCCTTTTGTCAAGAATGTAATGAATGCGTTCCTAAATGTCCTAGTAAATTAGATATACCAAATTTATTAAAGCAAACCCATAACTTATTAATTGAAAGTCCTAAAAAAAGATTATGGGGTTAAAGATTCATCCCAGTCATTTTCAAGATTAATTTTTTGTTCATTTGTAAGTACAGGGAAAGACCAACTATTATCCCAACATTTCTTAGAAGGGCCTGATTTGGTGTATGTCTCAGAGTTATATTTACTTTGCAAATAATTACTACTGAATGGCAGATACCAACCCTGGCTTACTAATTTATCAACTATTGATTTATTTTCTAAAGATTTAATCCATTCGATTAAGATTGTATTATTTAGATTTGATCTACTAAGTAAAAAATGCCACATCAATGGTACTCCTTTGCTTGGGAAAACTAAAGAAAGCCTTGGATCTATTTTTAAATATTTTGAGCATAGGCTGTAAGGAACTATTGCGACACAAGCGTCAGAATTAATCAACCAATTGAGCATATTTTTATCATCAAATAACATCGCTTGGCTTTTAAGTTTTTTTAAAGAATTAGATGAATTAATTTTTTGAGCAATTGACAATATTATTCTGGGACTTTGCGGAAAAATAATTTTTCCAGTTAATTTTTTATTAAGAAGAAAATCCCAAGAATTTTTGGCAGAATTTATTAATTCTTTATTATTTTTTATGATGATTGCATAAGGTACCACACCAATAGGAAATAATTTACTTCTCTGATTATTATTAAAACTTCCCAAAAAATCTATCGATCTCTTATCCAAATTTTCGATGAGTGGATATTCATTTATTTTTTCGAACTCTGCAAAATCTATACTAGTAATCCATCCATCATTTATTAAAGTAAAGTCAGAATTAAAAATTGTGTTTCTATTTTTTTGTAGCTGGATACTTTCAAAATTAAATTTTTCCTGCTTCCAATCTTTTGGAATCATATCTTTAAAAGATTCTGGATAAAAAGAATTTTGAAGTGCAATTTTTACTTTATTATTAGGATTACTGCATGAGTTCAAGAGAAATAAAAGCGAAAGCTTACCACAATTTAAAAATTCTCTTCTGGTTGCAAATTTTGAAAACATTCAGCAATCCTTCTCTAAAGAAATTTGACCTAGGTACTTCATCATTTCCAGATTTTGTTGACACAATGAAACTATTTCTCTATTTTTAAATCCATATAAAAAAGCAAGCAATGATATTCCACCAGCACCTACACCTTCTTTTACATGACCTAATTCATAATCTTTCAATTCTTTGTATATTGATGATTTAAAATTTAAAGGACTTGCTAAACCTAATAATTTGACTTCATATTTTTCATTAATTAGATTTAATAAATCATTTAGAGAATTATCTTTTAAAAGCCAACCAGTTGTCGCAATAAAAACATCTTCAATAAAGTCATCTTTATTTTTTACATCTAAAAATTCTAATGCAAGCACAATGAGAGCTATCATCTGACTTCCGCCAGACAATATGACAGGTTGGCTTGCTAATCTGGCACCAATTAATAGACCCATTGAGAAAGCTTGGAAAGGATCACCTACTGCTGCAACAACATCAAAAGAGTCAAAATCAGTTTTGAGATTTGCGCTTAAAAGTCCTTTTTGCACTACTTTTCTTCTGAGTTCTCTTGGAGCTTTAAATAAACTACTCCCTACTAAATTAGAGACTCGCAAACCAAAAGCTTCCATTACTGCCTGAGCAGTTGTGGTACCCCCTGGTACAGATTCAGAAATTAAGATTGGTTGTTTTGATGATTTTCCTATCGCAAGACCTCTTTCATAGAGATTTATAACTCTCTCTTTGGACATAGATCTACCAGTAGTAAGACAATTTGATGGGCCCAAATCTCTATCTTCTACAACCAAATGATTAAAATAAGGCTTTACTCCTATTCCGAGAGGAACAATGACTGGATAAATATTTATAAGTTTTGAACAAACATGACTTATTAGGGCAGGAGTTACTCCTGCATTGAGTAGAGGCAATTTATATTTATGATCTTTAGAAGCACCTTTAAGCAAAAATTCGGCATCTGCCAGCGCAGTTTTTTTCCTTGATTTTGCATTAATACCTGCAGCAGAAATTCCTTGAATTTGAGATGTATTAGTGCCTGCAATTACAAGAAATATTTTGAAATTATTTATATTCTTTTTCATTATTTCTATCTTATTAAGTTTATTTTTTTTATTGGATTCATTACCAAAAAAATTTATCCCTAATTCTGTACTGTACATTCTTACTTTTTTCAATTATTTAGATCAATTAAGCTATTCAATAATCTTGGAGGATCTGGGATAGTTAATTTAAATCTAGGAAACAAAGAATAGGCAACTATATGTACAGTTAAAACATAAACTATTTCTTGAAAAATTATTAATAAAATTGCACCTAATTGGATACTCAAAATTGAGGGATATAGAGGTAAATTAAATAATCCAATTAACTTTTCTATTAGACCATAACTCGCTCTAGTAATTAAGACCCAAAGATTATCCCCAACCAATGTAGATAATGCTATTACGCGTAGTAAGAAGCCAAGGGTTCCAATAATAACTCCTAAAGTTAAACTAAGTCCCCAACTCTTTTCTTTAAACCAACACCACCCCAACCAAAAAGCCAAGATCCCATAAGGAAATAAAAATAAAGTTCCTCTAACAGGACCCATAATTATGAATAAAAGTAGAAATTGTATTAAGAGTCCTTCCAATGCAATTTTCGTTCCTCTTCTTAAGTGCAACAAAATAATTGGAAGGGGTAAAATCAACCTTAATAAAGCTCCTCCAATTGGCAAATAATATAGTGCTACCCATAATAAAGACGAAAGAGAAGCTAAATATGAGGTCTCAACAATATTTAATGCTTCAGTTTTTGTTGTTATTTTCATTTTTTTTTGAATATTTTTAATTAATTTTTATTCATACTTTAATTTTTGCGAATCTAAGATACGTTCAATCTTTTCTATTTCAAAATTTACCTCATAATTACTTAATATGGAACTTAACTCTTCCGTGGGATCTTTTGGATCTACATCTTTTAGGATGAATATTATTTTGTAAGATTGAAGCTCATTTTTTCTTTTTTTTGAAATTTTTTTAATTGTGTTATTTTTTTGTTTTGTTATCTTTTGCAAATTTATATCCTTTTTATTTTTTTGAAAATTTTTAGGATCTTCTAGATTTTCTATATTTTCTGCTATTTTAATTTTTTTATTTTTTTTGTCATCAATTTCTTTGTTTTCTTTTTCTAAATTTGTATTCTTTTTATTTTCTAAAGTATTTTTTGACTCTTGCACTTTTTTTATTTTTGTATTTTTTTTATAATCAATTTCTTTGTTTTCTCTTAATAAAAGTTTTTTATTTACTAAATTATTTTGTAAATTTTCATTTTGTCTTGTTTTTTCTAAATCATTAAAACTACTTTCAAGAAAATTTCCAATCCTCCCTCCAGAACATGATTGCAAGAAAATTAAAAAAATTAATAAAAAAAATTCTTTTTTTTTAAAAATCATATTTATTTCTAACTTTTCTTCTTACTTATAGTTTTTTTATTACTTATTTTTGTTTTTTTTAAAATAGAGGCTTTTTTATCTTTTAGTTTTTCTTCTAAAAGAGAAACGGCATCATCTATAGTAAATTTTTCTAAGTCAGTATCTTTGGGAATCGAAACATTAGTTTTGCCACATTTTAAATAGACCCCATATCTTCCATTTAATATTTGGATTTTTTCTTTAAATTCTTTCGGTTTTCCAAAGTCTTTAATTACCTCTTGACCGCCTCTACCCATTTTTGGCATCGCAAGAATTTCTAATGCTCTTTTTATATCAACTGTAAAAACATCATCCTCTTTCTTTAATGATCTGTTTTCAGATTCATTTTCATTTTTAATCCATTTAATATATGGTCCAAATCTTCCTCTATCAGCCTCAACAAAACCTCCTTCAGGATGAACTCCTAACAATCTAGGCAAACTTAATAGTACAAGAGCCTCATCTAGAGTTAGATCATCAGTTTTCAACTCTTTGGGTAATGAAGCTCTTCTAGGTTTAGCTTTATCTTGATCATTATTTCCCAATTGAACGTAAGGTCCATAAGGACCAAATCTTAAAAAGACTTTTTCCCCAGTTTTTGGATCAGTTCCAAGATCTGATGGGCCACTTAAAATTTGATCAACTTGCTTAATGTCTAAATCTCCAGGAGTTATATCCATTGGAAGATTACCTTTAGCCTGAATTTCATTACCAGATTCATCAATTTTTATACCCTCTAGCCAAGGGCCGTTAGAACCTATTCTGACTACGCAAGGCAGGTCTTCGAAATCAACTTGTCTATAAGCCTTACCATCAATATCACCCTCTGTTTTCTGAACTTTTACCTCTAGGCCATTTTTGCCTTTGTAGAAAGTCTCTAGGTATGGTAGCCACTCAAGATTGCCTGAAGATATTTCATCCAATGAAGACTCCATTTTAGCCGTAAAAGTAGTATCAACCAGATCAGGAAAATGTTCTTCTAATAGAGCAGTAACCGCAAAAGCTGTAAAAGTTGGCGCCAAAGTATTTGAAGATAAATTTGCATAACCTCTATCAACAATTGTCCCAATAATGCTTGCATAGGTAGAGGGTCTTCCAATTCCTTCTTTTTCAAGAACTTTAACTAATGCAGCCTCTGTATATCTAGCTGGCGGTTTGGTTTCATGAAAAGTAGATTCCTTATTAGTAACTTCAATACTTGTTCCAGTTGTTAGGTTTGGGAGAATAATTTCTTGCTGTTCAAGGGATGAACTCGGGTCATCACTTCCCTCGACATAAGCTCTGAAGAATCCTGCGAAATCAATACTTTTGCCGCTCGATTTAAATAATCCATCCCCCACACTAATTTCAGCATTAATCATTGTTAGCCTAGCTTCCGCCATTTGACTAGCTACAGTTCTTTTCCAAATTAAATCGTAAAGAGATAAGTCTCTACCAGTCAGATTAGTTTCCTTTGGTGTTTTAAATACCTCACCTGCCGGCCTAATAGCTTCGTGTGCTTCTTGAGCATTTCTTGCAGTTGAATTGAATTGTCTTGGTGAATTAGATAAATATTCTTTTCCGTACATAGAACTGACACATTCTCTAGCAGCTCTTATAGCTTGTTCGGAGAGATGAACTGAATCAGTCCTCATATATGTTATAAAACCTCTCTCATAAAGTCCTTGTGCACATCTCATAGTTTCCCTTGCAGACAAACGAAGCTTTCTGTTTGCTTCTTGTTGCAATGTACTTGTTGTAAATGGAGGAACTGGCTTACGAGTGGATGGTTTTTTTTCAATTTTTGAGACTACCCAATCTTCTGAAGAAAAAGTCTTCAATAAATCATTTACTTTTTCTTCTCCAATTATTAGAGATTTATTTCCTGGTTTTAATTTACCGGTCTGTTCATCGAAATCGGTACCATTAGAAATTCTTTGTCCGTTTAAACTGAATAATTTCGTTTCGAAAGTAACATTATCTTTTACTAGGGAAGCTTTAATCCCCCAGTAACTAGCTTTTTTAAAAGATCTTCTTTCTCTCTCTCTTCTAACAAGAAGTCTAACAGAAACTGATTGAACACGACCCGCAGATAATCGGGGAGCTACCTTCTTCCAAAGTAAAGGAGATAATTCATATCCAAAAAGCCTGTCCAAGATTCTTCTTGTTTCTTGTGCCTGAACAAGTTCCATATCAATTTCTCTTGTTTGGTCTAAAGCTTTATTAATTGCCTTTTTTGTAATTTCATGAAAAACCATTCTCTTAGTTGGTATTTTAGGCTTAAGTATTTGCAGGAGATGCCAACTAATACTCTCTCCCTCTCTATCTTCATCAGTTGCCAGTAATAGTTGGGTAGCACCTTTCAAAGCATCTTTCAGCTCTTTAACAACCTTTTTCTTATCTTTAGGAACTATGTAAAGTGGTTCAAAATCTTCCGTTGTATTTACTCCAATCCTTGACCATTTTTCCTTTTTAACTGCAGCAGGGATTTCAGCCGCCCCTTTTGGAAGATCTCTTACATGTCCCATTGAAGCAAGAACTTCATAATTAGAAGGCAAAAACTTTCTTATAGTTTTTGCTTTGGTGGGACTTTCAACAATAACAAGTGTGTGATCCAAGGTTTATTTCAAAAATTGGTGTTTTTGTTCAGTTAGGGCATATTATGATTATTTGAAACTTTTTCAAGTAATTTCTCTTGAAAATTTCAAAAATCATACCCACAAATTATAATCAAGTTAAGATTAACTCTTTGACCATTACAATCAATCATCTTATTTAATCCTATTTAATAAAGTGCCCAACGAAATCTTTACAATTAATCTAAATGCTCAAGCCATTATTCCAGAGGCTTTTATCTTACTAGGCATTGTTGGGACACTTCTTGTAGATTTGGCAGGAGAAAAAACTGCATCAAAGTGGGCACCAATAATTTGCTATTTATCAATTGGTAGCTCTCTTTTAAGTTTAGCCTTGCAATGGACTGATCCAGTAAATAGTGCATTTCTAGGTTCCTTTAATTCAGATAATTTAGCAATCGCATTTAGAGCAATAATAGCTTTATCAACTTTAGTTTCTTTACTTATTAGCTGGCGTTACACAGAACAAAGTGGAAGCCCTATTGGGGAGTTCGCAGCGATAGTTCTTTCGGCAACTCTTGGAGCAATGCTTTTGTGTGGATCCACTGACCTTATTAGTGTATTTATATCACTTGAGACTTTATCTGTAGCGAGCTATTTACTTTCTGGTTATCTCAAGAGAGATCCAAGAAGTTCAGAAGCAGCTTTAAAATACTTGCTTGTTGGGTCAGCTGCTGCTGCTGTCTATTTGTATGGCTCCTCTTTTCTTTATGGATTAAGTGGTTCAACAAACTTAACAACTATTGGTTTAGAGATTATAAATAAACCCTCCTTCATCACTTCTCTAGCTCTCGTATTTGTCTTATCAACTGTTGCTTTTAAAATTGCTGCAGTTCCCTTTCATCAATGGACTCCTGATGTTTATGAAGGATCACCTACACCTGTAGTTGCTTTTTTATCCGTCGGTTCAAAGACAGCAGGTTTTGCTTTTGCGATAAGAATATTAAGCACTACTTTCTCTTCATTCGATGAAGAATGGAAACTATTATTTACTATTTTGGCCATCTTGAGCATGGCTCTAGGAAATGTTGTAGCGCTAGCTCAAACCTCAATGAAAAGGATGTTAGCTTACAGTTCTATTGGACAAGCAGGATTTGTAATGATCGGAATAGTATCTGGGACACAAGATGGTTTATCAGCCGCTGTTTTATATTTGGCTGCATATTTATTTATGAATCTGGGAGCATTTTCATGTGTAATACTCTTCTCACTAAGAACTGGTTCTGACAGAATTATTGATTACTCTGGACTTTATCAAAAAGATCCTCTCATCACATTAGGTTTAAGCCTTTGTCTCCTATCTCTTGGAGGTTTACCTCCAATGTTAGGATTTTTTGGAAAGATCTATTTGTTCTTTGCAGGTTGGGCAAATCATCAATATCTACTAGTAATCGTTGGATTAGTAACTTCAGTTATATCTATCTATTACTATATTTCAGTGATCAAAATGATGGTGGTTAAAGAGCCACAAGAAGCTTCTGAAATAGTCAAATCATATCCTGAAATAAACTGGGGAATTGTAGGATTACCTCCCTTAAGAATTGCGCTTTATACTTGCGTAGCGGTAACCGCTCTTGGAGGAATTCTATCTAATCCTCTTTTTAAATTAGCTAATACAGCAGTTTCAGAGACTCCTTTCTTAAAAGATATTATTGCAACAGCAAACAATATTTCCTAGAAGAAGTCTTCAATAAATGTCTAAGAAAGTCGCTAGTTTAGAAAATTTATCTAAAACATATGGGAAAGAGGATCTAACTGTTAAAGCCTTAGACAACATAAACTTAGAAATTTATAAAGGTGATTATTTAGCTGTAATGGGAGCTAGTGGCTCAGGCAAAAGTACAGCTATGAATATTATTGGATGTCTAGATAGACCATCTGAAGGTATTTATAAATTAAATGGTATTCCTGTTGAGAACTTATCCGATGATGAGCTCGCGGAAATACGTAACCAAAAATTAGGCTTCGTTTTTCAACAATTTCATCTTCTTTCAGATGCAACTGCCCTTGAAAACGTAACTTTGCCTATGATTTATGCTGGTATTGAGCCTGAGCAAAGATTAGAACGAGGTAAAAATGCCTTAAAAAAAGTTGGCCTTTCAGAAAGAATGAATAATCGCCCAAACCAACTATCCGGAGGTCAACAACAAAGAGTTGCAATTGCGAGGGCTATTATAAATAACCCTGCAATTTTGTTAGCAGACGAACCTACTGGAGCACTAGATTCAAAAACTACTGAAGATGTATTAGATCTTTTTGACAAACTGCATGAATCTGGAATTACTATAGTTTTAGTTACACACGAAGATGAAGTTGCAAATCGAGCAAAAAAAATAGCCAAATTCAAGGATGGAAGAATAGTTGAATTAAAAGTTAATTAATTTAAAACCTTCTAATTAACTTAAGTTGAGTTTCATTTTCAATTCTTAAATTCCCATTTAAATCAATATCTTTAATTTTCCATGTATTAGGACAATAACCACTAGGTAAAAAACTTTTGGAAAGAAACTTATTTGCAGATTCAATCACATATTCTTTCTTCTTATTACATTCAATTGAATCATGAAAAGCTTTAAGAACTTTAGCTGTCCAATAATGTTGATTAATATTCTTAGTTTGAAGTATTTTTGATAATGAAATACCCTCTGATGGAGTGTAATTTAAGACATTCATACCAAGTCCGATTCTTACATAGATAATTTCTTTGCCTCTAGTTATCACCCTTGGTAAAAATCCAATCAACTTTTTTGAACCAAAAAAAATATCATTTGGCCATTTCAAACAAACATCTACATTCTCTTGTCTAAGCATTTCACATATCTTGACACCTAAAGACAAATTAAATATTTGACTTGCAAATTCTTTTGAGAATATTGGATAAGCTGCACTTAACCAAATCCCGCCTTTTGGAGAAACCCAAGTTTTTGAGTTTTGGCCAAACCCTGAGAATTGTTCTCTTGCGATTATCGCTACTGGCTGATTTTTCTTTATTTCAGAATATCCAAGTAAGTTTGTTAGCTCATTTTCGGTACTTTTACATTTTATTTTGTAAAGAAGTCTCCAACTTGGATATTGACCCTGAATCTTTTTTAAATAAAAAACTGTCTTAGCTGCAGATCCAATAACTTTCACAAATTCTTTATTAAAACAACAAGCATCTTTTTGAAGATTAGACTAACTTTAGTCTTAATAAGTAAATTTTACAAATTGGACAAAAAGTATTTGCCAATAGTGAATAGAAGGTATCCAGATCCATTAAAAAATTGTCTTGATAATTTCAAAAAATCATGGGGTGACTTAGATAAACTTTCTAAAATCAACGAAAACTGGAAGAACTTAATCGGTTTGGAGCTATTTCAAGAATGCAAACCATTAAATATTGAAAACAAAATACTTACTATTGCAGTAAATCATCCACAGTGGCGCCAAGCCTTAATCTATAACAAGCATAAATTAAAAGAGAGAATCGAGAAAATTGGGATAACTTTGAATGAAATAAAAATAATACAAAATTATGAAATTAAAAATAAAATTATTAAAGCTACTAATGCAAAGGTAGTTTGGGCAAAACATCCAAGCAGAATCCATCAAAATAATATGTGCATTTGTACTCTCTGTAATGCCCCAACTCCTGAGGGCGAAATTAAAAGATGGGGGAAGTGTTCTTTTTGTTGGAGAAAAAAAAATAACTAAATTCTTTATTTATTTAAAATTAGTATTCCCATTTGCCCGCCCAAAATAGTTCTATATTCAGCTTTTACAAATCCAACTTCCTTAGCAATGTTTATAAGCTCATTTTTCTTTGGAAAATTTCTAATACTTTTTTCAATATATGCGTACTCTGGACCTAAATCAAAAAGCCGCGAAATGGTTACTACAATAAATTTCAAATAAATTTTCTGAAAAATATTTGATAAAGAATTTTTTGTTGAGTGATTAAAATCCAGGAATCCTGCCCTTCCTTTATCCTTCAAAAGATAAAAAACTTTTTTTATTCCTTCTTCAACATTATTCAAGTTTCTTAGTCCATATGACATACAAATCCCATCAAAATTTTTTGAATAATCATTTATTTCTAAAACATCTTTAATTTCCCATTTAATAAATTTATTGTTTTTTAGTTCTGATTTTTTCTTTGCAATATTTAAGATATCCTCTGCACTATCAATCCCTGTAATTGAGCCCATTGGACTAACTCTTTCAGAAATTAAGAATGCTAAATCTCCAGTTCCACAGCATAAATCAGCCCAATCTTCACCATTTAAAGGTTCCAATAAGTTAACTAATTTTCTTTTCCATAATCTGTGCAGACCAAAACTTAATAGATTATTTAAAAAGTCATATTTATAAGAAATCTTATTAAATATATTTTTGACTTCGATAGTTTTTGTGAATTTCATTTTTTAACTTTAAAGTAATTTCTTTTTGGGATAAATTTAAATTTTTATTCATATGGTCTAATTGGAAGATTTTTTTCGAGGAGGAAAGCTTTTATTTCTTGTAAAGTAAGTTTCTTATCATGAAGTAATGATGCTAAAAGTGCTGCTGATGCCCTGCCTTCTTTGAAAACATCATAGATATCTTCTAAAGAGCCTGCTCCTCCTGAAGCAATTACTGGAATGTCAACAATCTTAGCAACGGATTCTGTCAAATTTAAATCATATCCATTCTGAGTTCCATCACCATCCATTGAAGTTAGTAAAATTTCCCCTGCGCCTAATTCCTCAACTTTTTTTGCCCAACTTAATACATCTATTCCAGTATTGTCTCGCCCACCTTTTACATATACCTCCCATTCATCAACCTTGTTAACTTTTCTTCTAGCATCAATTGCTATTACGATGCATTGATTACCAAATTCACTAGAACTTTTAGCAATTAATTCAGGATTTCTAACAGCTGAGGAATTCAAACTCACTTTATCCGCTCCCGCTCTTAAAAGATCATTAATAGAAGAAACAGAATCTATACCTCCACCTACAGTAAAAGGGATTTTGACTGATTTTGCTGTCCTAGAAACAAGGTCAACTAATGTATTCCTATTTTCAACACTTGCTCTAAT
Source organism: Prochlorococcus marinus CUG1435 (assembly GCA_017644375.1). Classification (NCBI taxonomy): domain Bacteria; kingdom Bacillati; phylum Cyanobacteriota; class Cyanophyceae; order Synechococcales; family Prochlorococcaceae; genus Prochlorococcus; species Prochlorococcus marinus. Next base: position 1,039,657 of record JAEPLP010000001.1, on the reverse strand, counting down.
ATCTAAAAATACTAATTCATCTGCGCCTTCATCAGAATACCTACAAGCTAATTCAACAGGATCGCCTGAGTCTCTTAAGTTAACAAAATTTACACCTTTAACCACTCTGCCATTGGCGACATCTAAACAAGGAATTAAACGAAGAGCTACCATTTTAGTAAAAATTGTCCAAATGCTGTTAATCTTGCATAATAGCTTCCATTTTACCTCTTATGGCTGAAACAAAATTATTACCCAAAATCGGTAGTAAAATCAAAATTAACATTAACAAAGTAAAAGATAGACTACCAGCGAAATTAATTGATCAAATATCCTCTAATCCTAAAGCCGTAATAACAGGCTATAAAATGACAGATGGCAGGAGTATTGGAATCACCGCAAAATTTCAGAATGGTGAGCAAAACTGGTTTTTCCCAGAAGAAATTGAGAAAGGTTAAAGAGTAAAGTGAATGATCCAAAACAACTATTAGGAATTAAGGGCGCCTCTGAAACTTCAAGTATATGGAAGCTCCGAATACAGTTAATGAAGCCAATTACTTGGATCCCTTTGATATGGGGTGTTATTTGTGGTGCAGCTGCAAGTGGAAATTTTGAATGGACATTTAGTAATGTTTTAGCTTCACTGGCATGCATGTTAATGAGTGGACCACTTCTGGCAGGTTATACACAAACCATAAATGATTTTTTTGATAAAGAAATTGACGCAATTAACGAACCAAACAGACCAATTCCTTCTGGAAAAATTTCAATTAAAGATGTAAAAATTCAAATCTGGGTATTACTTATTGCAGGCTTATTAGTTGCTTATCTATTAGATTTATATGCTCAACATAAATTTCCCTCCGTCTTACTTTTAGCATTAGGAGGATCTTTTGTTAGTTATATATATTCTGCTCCGCCCCTTAAATTAAAACAAAATGGTTGGCTAGGGAATTATGCATTAGGCGCATCATATATAGCTTTACCTTGGTGGGCAGGACAAGCCTTGTTTGGGAAATTAACTTTTGTGACGGCATTACTAACACTTGCTTACAGCCTCTCTGGACTTGGTATTGCTGTTATTAATGATTTCAAAAGCGTTGAAGGAGACTCAAAGCTAGGCTTGAATTCGTTACCAGTAGTATTTGGAATTAAAAATGCAAGTAGAATTAGTGCAGGACTAATCGACATTTTTCAATTAGCGATGGTTGTAGTGTTAGTCATTATTGGTCAACATTTAGCCTCTGTAATTTTAGTTTTATTGGTAATTCCACAAATTACATTTCAAGATATGTGGTTACTAAGAGATCCTCTAAAGTTTGATGTCAAATATCAAGCAAGTGCCCAACCCTTTCTTATCACTGGGATGTTAGTCACAGCTTTAGCGATAGGACATAGTTTTTTAGTTGCTTAGGGTGCAAAAGATTAAATCTAAATCTATTGTTTTAATAATTCCAATATTAATTTTTTCTGGAATATCCTTTTATATATATAGTCTAATAATTACTACATTAAATTTTGACATATCTAAAAATAAAAGATCTCGCTCAACCAATTATTCTTATTTAATATTATCTTCTGATAATAAGATACTAAGCAAATTAAGCCGCAAATTTGAAATAGATAATAGTCAAAATAAAATTCCACTTTTTTTAAAACATGCTTTTATATCTTCTGAAGATAAAAGATTTTATAAACATAACGGAATAGATTTAAAAAGTATTTCACGTGCACTTTTTCAAAATATTAGAAGTGGTTATGTAAAAGAGGGAGGAAGTACGATAACTCAACAAGTTTCTAGATTACTTTTTCTAAATAATGACTTAAGTTTTCAAAGGAAAATCAAAGAAATATTTATATCCCTCATACTTGAATTTAGATATGACAAAAATCAAATTTTAAAATTATATTTAAATAATATTTATTTAGGATCAGGCGCATACGGGGTTAACGAGGCTTCCCAAGTTTATTTTGGAAAACTTATAGAAGAATTGACATTATCTGAGATCGCATTAATTGCAGGATTAGCTCCAGCTCCATCAATTTATTCACCTTATCAAAATATAAAACTAGCTATTAAAAATAGAAATAAAGTTCTTGAATCAATGTATGTTGATGGATATATTTCTCTTGAAAATAAGAATAAGGCTATTAAAGAGAAATTAAATTTAAATTATCAAACAGCTTCTAATTTTTTAGATGATAAATTACTAATAAATTTTATTCTTGAGGAAACAGATAAAAAAATTGAAAATAAAAATGATTATAAGTTTTTAAGGATTAAATCTTCTATCATTAAAGATTGGCAAGATAAAGCCCAAAAAATTTCAAGATATGTTGTACCTAAAGAACTCGAAATTGCTCTTTTATCAATCGAATCAAACACCGGACTAATCAGGACGATGATAACAAGCAGAAATCCATCAATTAATGAATATAATAGAGTGATTTCGTCTGTAAGACCTTTAGGTTCTACTTTTAAAATAATTCCTTATGCTGCTGCATTAATAGAAGGGATAAAATTAAGTGATAAATTTGAAGACTTGCCAAAATGCTGGGAGGGTTATTGCCCAAAAAATTTTTCCAAAGAGTATAGAGGTTCAATATCTTTGATTGAATCTTTTAAAAGTTCATCCAATATAGTTCCAATATCAATAACAAAAAAAATCGGTTTAAAAAATATTATTAATCTAGCTAATTCTTTTGGTCTAGGTTATGAGCAAAAATTCGAGGAATTCCCATCATTGGCTATTGGTTCCTATGGAGATAATCTCCTTAACATTACAAATGCATATTCTGCAATAAATAATAATGGGAATATACAAAGCCCTAACATCTTAGAAAAAATAGAATCTTTTAATAGGCAATCTATTTGGGAAAACAAATCTATTTCCAAGAAAATATTAGATTTAAAAGTAAACAAGAAAATAAATAAACTTCTTGAAAAATCTGTAAATGAAGGCACTTCAAAAGCAGCTTCTATAAATGGGAAGCAAATTTATGGAAAAACAGGAACATCAGATGGAAATAAAGATCTCTGGTTTATTGGTTCAATTGATAATCTTACAACAGGTGTCTGGATAGGTTACGACGATAACAAAGAATCTGAATTATCTAGTGGAAATGCAGCTTATTTATGGAAAAAATTTATATCTGAAATTTATAAAATCCCGATTTAAAATAAATTTCATTTTTAAGATTTATAAGAAATTATTGCAGAATAAAATCCATCACCAGGATAGTCTAAGCTAGGTAAAATTTGCTTTTGGCTAACCAACTTTAAAACTTCGTTTTTTTCAATAAATCTCTCAATTAATAAATTATTTTCATCAGGACAGATAGTACAAGTTGAATAAACTAAAGTTCCAGCTTTTTTTAAAAGAGGAAAAATATTTTCTAATAGTTTTTCCTGCAATAAAGTTAAAGATTTTATTTTTTCTTTACTTAAAGACCATCTAGAATCTGGATTCCTGGAAAGAGTTCCAATGCCAGAACAGGGAGCATCTAATAAAATTTTATCAAAATAGGATATAAACTTAGGATTTAATTCAATCAAATTCGCAGCATCAGCCTGAAGGGTATTAACAGATTTCAAATTTAATCTTTCTAAATTTGATTGCAGTATTTTCAATCTTTTTGCTGATCTGTCTACAGCAAGGATTTCAGCATTGTCATTTGCTAATTCTGCTAGGTGGGTAGACTTACTTCCTGGCGCTGCACAAGCATCTAAAATCTTTTCACCTTCTTTTGGATTTAAAAGAGGGGCTATCCACTGAGAAGATCTATCTTGAATTGTCCAAAGTCCATCACTATATCCTGGTAAATTTTTAATAGATCTTGGATTAGATTTTAAAGTAATTCCATTATTTAATTCATTAATAATTTCTGCATCAATTTTATTTTTATGAAGTACTTTCAGAAATTCATCTAAATCAGTTTTTAGTGGATTAATTCTTAAATCAATTGAAGGTTTTTTATTAAATGCTTTAACAATATTTTCACCCTTGCTATTGCCTAACCATTCATAAAGATCATTTACAAGCCATAATGGCAATGACTCTAGATATGAGATTCTTTCTTTTTTATCAGAAGATAATTTTGGAAAAATTTCATCTTTTAATTTCCTAGATGCATTTCTCAATATCGCATTAACAGTTCCTGCTAAACCCTTTAAATCTGTTTGTTTTGCTACTTCTACAGTGGTTGAAATAGCTGCAGGAAATGGAATTTTATCCATTTTCAATAGTTGATATAAACCTATATGTAAAAGCCATCTTAATTTTGGAGGCTGCTTTTTATGAGTTATTTTTGATGTATGATCCACCCAAAGATCAAGAAATTTTCTATACCTTATACATCCAAAAGATAATTCAGTAATAAAAGCAATATCAAGAGGATTAAATTGATAATTTTTTAAAACCTTATCAAGAGCATGATCAGAAAAATCACCATTACTAACTTTTAATAAAATTTCCCAAGCTGCTTTCCTTTGCAAATATCCTATGCTCAAAATATAAATTTATTTTAAAGATAACTTTAATATACAAAAAATTTAAAAATTTAAACTACTTTTTCTATTGAGGAATTGAACCAAATAAAACCCAAGATTGATATAAGTGTCAAATTAAATCCTAAAAAAAGAAAGATATTTAAAGAATGAATTTTTTCCCGAAAAAATAATTTTTTCTCTTCTTTATACTTCATTAATAAAATAAAACTTAATCAGGTATTCAATCGGCATCCTATATTTATAAAGCCTGCATCAAGCATTCTTCCTAGCTTGATGGCTATAGATTCCTCTAACCTTGAAAAATTAGATTGATGGGTTGTTATCCAATCTAATTCAGAAAAAGTGATGATACCAGTCAAATTACTTTTCAAAAAAAGTATTCCAATACTCATTTTTTGGTTAAATCTAATTTAAAATAACATCGGTCTGTAATATTTCGTAATAATATAATATTCTTTTAATTTTTCAAAAGCAACTGTAGGTTATCACTATTAATTTATTGAATATCTCTTAAAAATTTATCGGCTGTTTCTAAGTGATTATTTAATTTTTCCTCTGACATTTTATCGAGATTTCTCGTTAACATTGCCAGGCGATATTGCTTTCTAAAAAAGCTTTCATTATCTTTAATAAATTTCCAAAATAAGCCATCCCATATTTCACACCAGGGGCCACTTTTAAAATTAGACATTTTTTTAACATAATTAGAGCTTGATATATATGGTTTTGTTGAAAAGATACCTCCATCACTAAACTGACTCATTCCGTAAACATTTGGGACCATAACCCAATCGTAGGAATCAATAAACATTTCCATAAACCATTTATAAACTTGATTGGGGTGAATTCTACATAGAAGCATGAAGTTACCAATAATCATTAACCTTTCAATGTGGTGACAATAACCATATTTAATAATATTTTTTATAACAACGTCTACTGGTTCAATTCCTGTATTTCCTTGATAAAAAGATTCTGGAATTGGCTTATTTTCAAAATTCCAAAAATTACTGTTTCGCATCTTTGTTCCATACTTTTTATAGACTAGACAAATAAATTCTCTCCATCCAATAATTTGACGAATAAAACCCTCTAAAGAATTAATAGAAACATTATTATTTTTTGCAAAAAGTAATGCTTTATTTACTACTACATCTGGAGTTAATAAGCCGCTATTTAGAAGAGGAGAAAGTAAACTATGCCATAAAAAAGAATTTTCTCTAGAAATAGCATCCTCATAATCTCCAAATAAGAAAAATCTATGTTTAAAAAAATAATTTAACCATTCATCTGCCTCATCAAAATTAGTTGGATATAAAAAGTTATTACTTTCTCCAATAAACTCAATATCAAAATTGGCTAATGACCTTTCTGCATTAACTACAAATTTATTTTTTTTTAATTTAGGAGTATCAGGTATATTAATTTTTTTTGGTAATTTTTTTCTGTTCATTTCATCGAAACTCCATTTACCACCTTCAGGTGTATCATCCGAATTAACTAATATCTTTTGGCTCTTTCTTTGATTCTCGTAAAATCTCCCCATAAGAGGTTTTTTTGTATTTGATACAAATAACTCTTTTAAATCTTCACTACTCATAAACATAGGAGAAGGCAAAAGATTTAAAGCTAAATTATTACTTTCAACAAAATTATTAATCCTCTTCATTATTAAAAAATCATGGGGGTCAATGAGATTGATTTTTTGATATTTATTTTTAATAAATTCCGATAAGTAATCAACTGTAGAAATATTTTTCTTGTTTTCGATATATAAAACTTTAAAGCCAGATATTTCTAAATATTTTTTATAAGCAAGCATAGAAGCTCTATGAAAAACTAACTTATTTTTGTGGTTAATTAATTTATGAAATTTATCATTTCCAAAAAATAATGAGTCTTCCAAAATAAAAATTTCACAATTTATTTTTAAGATTGGGCTTTCTCTAAAAAGTTGATTCGGAAAAATAATTGATACTTGTTTCATCTTTGCGATTTCCTGTTACTGCATCTTTTTGAACAGTAGATAACCTCATCCCAACAGCTTTTCCATTTTTTACGCCATTCGAATGGCCTATTACAAACAGGACAAGTTTTGGTAGAGAGATTTTTCAAAATCTATAGTTTTCTTTTATGAGTAGATTTAAATCTAGTTGAATCTTTAAGCGCCATATGTTTTGTATTTCTTCCCGAAACTCTCTTTCTCCAGACTTTGAAGGATTTGGGTTTAAGGTTTTGACGCATAATTTTTATCGCATCTTCTTCTTTTAAACCAAATTGATACTTTATAGCTTCAAACGGTGTTCTATCTTCCCAACACATTTCTATTATTCTGTCTATATCGATATTTTCCATATTTATTGTTCACATTGGGAGGTACAAAGTTTTTCAATATCTGATCTACCTGTAATTTGAAGTCTGTATTTTGCCCAATATCTGTAAACCAGTCTTAATATGGGAGATAAGAATTTAATCTTCAAGGGATAATAAACCCAACCTAAACCAACTAATTCATAAGAATATGCAATCACATCTAGTCCCCTAATAATTTCATCATTTTCCATAATCCCATGCAAGTTTGACATAGCTTCTGAATATGAGATGCCCATAAAAAGATTGTGATCGTAATCCTTACTATTAATATCTATAAATGAAATCTGATTTGAGATATCTCTCTTTTTTAGAAAATTTGTTTCTCTTAAACAAAGTGGACAGCCACCGTCGAATAAAAAGGTTAATTTTTTTTTCATATTTTTATACAAATATAGAAATTAAAAAACTTTTTTGTGGGATATAAAATTTTTTTTACTCTACAAGCTTTATAAAGCCTTAATAATTGCCGGTTCTATTTTAATAAAATTACATTATCTTATAAATTAATAAACCATTGATAAAGGGATACTTCAATGGTTTAAAACTTACTATGATCAGTCATCTAAAAGATGAACACCCTCTCCTACGTCAGGAGTAAATGTACAATATTTTTCAAAAACAAGTCCAACACCTCTCATTTTTTCTCCTAATTCATCGTTAAATTTATTCCATTCTTCCGATTCACGATCAGGTAAATCCCACCCTTGTTTTTCTACCATACTTGTTATTACTGTATAGTCCCATTCTATGTATGCCATTGATTTAATTCAAACTACCAAAATATTATAAACCAATAGATTTAATAGATAATCAAAATTTTGTGAATATAATTTAAAAGTGAGAAAAATTATAAATGTCAATTTTGCCAAGAAGATTTGAACGAATCAAAAGTGTTTTAGATTGCCGAATGAAAAACTTGACTGTTTTGGTTGAGGATGTAAACAAACCACACAATCTATCCGCGATATTAAGGACGTGTGATGCAGCAGGAGTTTTCGAAGCAAATTTTATTAGCAAAACGAATGCCGTTAAGACTTTCAATAGTACTGCTCAAGGCAGTCAAAAATGGGTAAAACTAAATAATCATGAAAACACTATCACAGCAATATCTGATCTAAAGAATAAGGGTTTTAAATTATATGGAACGACTCTAAATAGTGAATCAATAGATTATAGAAATTTTGATTATTCTCAAAATACATGTTTTGTTTTAGGAGCAGAAAAATGGGGACTAAGTAATGAACTTATATCAATGGTTGATCAATCAATTTTTATACCTATGAGAGGTATGGTTCAATCCCTGAATGTTTCAGTTGCTGCTTCCATATTATTATTTGAAGCTATTCGCCAAAGAAAAAATAAAGGTATATTGCCCGCTAATGGAGAAGGTTTAAATATAGATGAATATAAAAAAACACTTTTTGAATGGTGTTACCCAGAATTAGCTGCGGTTTATCAAAAATCAGCTAAAGAATATCCAAAGTTAAATGATCAAGGAGAACTTGATCCTATGACAGATAACTAAATTTATTCAGAATTTTGACTATCAAAAATTTCTTCAAGATCCTCTCCTATAAAAGAAAGACCTAAAACTAAAAAAAACATTGCCAAACCTGGGAATAAAGCCGTCCACCATATGCCTGTAGGTAAAGCAGCAAGAGCAAGATTTAAATCACTTCCCCACTCTGGGACATCTGCAGGAACACCAAGACCTAAAAATCCTAAACTTCCTAATACCAAAACAGCATCCGCAGCATTTAGGGTAAGCAAAATGGGTAAAGGTGTTATTACATTTGGGAGAATATATTTAAAAATAATTGTTTTAACATCAGCTCCTGAAACCTGAGCTGCCTCCACATAAGTTTCGGATTTAACCAATATTGTCTGATTTCTGATTAATCTAAAATATTGAGGAGAGTAAACAATACACAATGCCAAAGCTGCGTTAAGGATACCCTTACCCAATACAAAGGCAACAACAACTGAAAGTAAAATTACAGGTATTGAAAAAATAGTATCCATTATTAGTGATAAGCATTTATCAAAAAAACCACCCAAATATCCACTTAATAATCCCAATGGCAAGCCCAAACTTAATGAAAAAAGAATAGCTAAGAATACAACTTCTATAGCTAAGGATGATCCTTGTAAAGTTCTTAAACAAACATCTCTTCCTAGTCTATCTGTGCCGCAGAAATGATTAAGCGAAGGAGGGGCAAAGATATCATTGCTTAACGTTGAAAATGAATTACCAAAAAAATTATTGGCCTCTAAAAATTTCATTATTAAAACAACAAGAAGATAAAAAAGGACAATTAGAAATCCAGCTTTTCTTATATTTGCGCCGACACGATTAAATGAGTTAATATCCAAAATCTTTTTTACAGATATGACTGAAATATACCCAATTCTTTAAAAAATAAATAGCTATAAATTTTAAATTTTAAAAAATTACTGGTTTAATTTCAGGACTGCCATAAAAGCTTCTTGAGGGACTTCAACTTTACCCATTGCCTTCATCCTCTTTTTACCTTTGGCTTGCTTCTTTAAAAGTTTCTTTTTCCTAGAAATATCTCCTCCATAACATTTAGATAAAACATCTTTTCGCAATGCACTGATACTTTCACTTGCGATAATCCTGCTGCCGATTGATGCTTGAATAGGTATTTTAAATTGTTGTTTTGGAATTAGTTCTTTTAATTTCTCGACTAAACATCTACCAATTCCATAAGCCTTATCTTTATGAACAATAGAAGTTAATGGATCTGCTCTTTCTGAATTTATCAGAACATCTAATCTAACGAGATCATTCTTTTTATAGCCAATCAAATAATATTCCATAGATGCATAACCTTGGGTTCTACTTTTCATTTGATCAAAGAAATCTGTAACTACTTCTGCTAATGGAATTTCATAAATTAAAGTAACTCGATCTGTTGTTATGTATTTCATATCTAGAAATACTCCTCTTCTTTCCTGACATAAACCCATTAGTGTTCCATTAAATTCATTGGGAGCATAAATTTCCATTTTCACATAAGGCTCTTCTATTGATTCTCTAAGTTGTGGGTCAGGAATTGTAGAAGGATTATCAATAAAGATATGTTCCTGCTGATTTAAATTAACCTTATAGATAACTGATGGTGCCGTTACAATTAGATCCAAGTCATATTCTCTTTCTAATCTTTCTTGAACAATCTCCATATGAAGAAGTCCAAGGAATCCGCACCTAAATCCGAATCCCATTGCGCTACTGGTTTCGGGCTCATATTTTAAAGCTGCATCAGATAATTGTAATTTTTCAAGAGATACTCTTAGATCTGGGAATTGATCAGCATCAGTCGGGAATAAGCCACAAAAAACCATAGGATTTGCTGTCTTATAACCAGGCAAAGGATCATTTGCAGGTGAATTTAAAAGAGTAATCGTATCTCCCACTCTCGCATCAGCAACTGATTTTATAGAAGCAGCTAAATAACCAACTTCTCCTGCATGTAATTCATCAACTTGCTGCTGATCAGGTGCCATTATTCCTATCTCATCTAGTTCATAATTTTTTTTACTCGCCATCAATAATATCTTTTCTCTCTTATTAAGAAACCCAGATATCACCCTGAAATAAACAATAACCCCTCTGTAGGGATCATAATAAGAATCAAAAATGAGTGCCTTTGTAGGAAGTTCAATTTCATCTTGAGGAGGAGGTACTCTTCTTACGATTGCTTCTAAAATATCTTTAATGCCAACTCCAGTTTTTGCTGAACAATTTATTGCATTAGATGTATCAAGACCAATAATTTCCTCTATTTCTTGTTTTATTTTTTCAGCATCAGCACCTGGTAAATCAACTTTATTTAAAACAGGAATTATTTCAAGATTATTTTCTAAGGCAAGGTAAACATTAGCTAAGGTTTGAGCTTCTACTCCTTGACTTGCATCAACAACTAGTAAAGCGCCTTCACAAGCTTGAAGAGATCTACTAACCTCATAAGAGAAATCAACATGCCCTGGAGTATCTATTAAGTTCAAAACATATTCTTGAGAATCTTCAGCTTTATATTTCATCCTAGCGGCTTGTAACTTGATAGTAATTCCTCTCTCCCTTTCGAGATCCATACTGTCTAAAAATTGCTCTTGCATATCCCTTTGCTGCACAGTGCCAGTATCTTGGAGTAACCTATCTGCAAGGGTAGATTTACCATGATCAATATGAGCGATTATGCAGAAATTTCTAATTTTTGATACCGATATATCAGTCATATAGAAATAAAAATTCTCCTCTTATTACATCTTGATTAATACTAGCTAATTAGAATTATGGATGGAAACCAAAAATGGAATTATTTCTTTTTTTGATGTCTTTTATGAAGGTACTGTTATTTTCAGAGACTGATAGTTCTGGATAAACTAAGTCATTTATTTTTTTCTGAAGATTATGCTTATCGTTTAAAAATAAAACAGATTTTTCTAAAACCTCAACCATAATTGAAACCGCAGTACTTGCGCCCGGCGAAGCTCCTAGCAAAGCAGATAATGATCCATCAGATGAATTTACAATCTCCGTTCCAAATTTCAAAGAACCACCACCTTCAGTTTTCTTAATTATTTGGACTCGTTGACCAGCATTCTTTAAATACCAATCAGAAGGATTAGCTGATGGCATCATATTCTTTAAATTCTCAACTCTTGAGTTATGGTTCTTTAATGATTGTGATATTAGGTAATTAATTAAATCGTTATTCTTGAAACCAACGTCTAACATAGAAAAAATATTATTCTTCTTAATTGAACTAAATAAGTCAAAGTATGAACTTTGCTTTAGAAATTTTGTTGTAAATCCAGCAAAAGGTCCATATAAAAGAAATTTTTTATTATCAATCCATCTAGTATCTAAATGAGGCACAGACATTGGTGGCGATCCAAGATCAGCCTTACCATAAACTTTTGAGTTATGTTTTTCTGTTAGATCTTTTTTCTCGCAAATAAGCCATTTTCCACTAACAGGAAATCCACCATAAATCTTTGCTTCTGGAATTTTCGATTTTTGCAAATAATTAATTGTTTTTCCACCAGCACCAAGAAAAACATAGCCAGTTCTAATTGAAGTTTTTCTACCTTCTGAACTAATTTCTAGTTCCCATTTTTTTTTATCAATTTTCTTTAAATCTACTAATTCTGTTTTATATCTAATTTCAACATTTTTATTTTGAGAAACTAATGACAGATATTCTTTTGTGAGGGCCTCAAAATTAATATCTGTTCCTCTAGCTATTCTGGTAGCAGCAATTTTAGTAAATGGATTCCTATCTTTTGTTATTAGAGGAGCCCATGATGAAACTTCATCAAAAGATGTAGAAAATTCCATATCAATAAATTCAGGATTTTCGTTCATTTTCTGAAACCTTTTTTTTAAAAAGGAAATATTATCCTGACCAGACACAAAGCTAATATGAGGAATAAATTTTAAAAACTTTTTAATATCAATTTTCCCTGCTTCATATAATGAAGCCCATAAAGACATAGATCTTTCAAAAGAACGATTTATTGAGAGCGCTTTATCTATTTTTATATTTCCTTTTTCATCTAAAGGGGTATAGTTTAATTCGCAATTAGCCGCATGTCCTGTGCCTGCATTATTAAAAGCACCAGTGCTTTCACTTCCTGGAGCATTTAATTTTTCTATTATAAGGAACTTTATATCTGGTAAAGCTTCTGAGATTAGGAGAGCTAAAGTACTGCTCATTATCCCTGCTCCTACTAGGACTGCATCAAAGTAGCTATTGTCATTTGTGGGATTTTTAAATTCAGTCACAACAGAAAATTATCTTTTTTGCAATAAATCAAATTTCTTTCTAGGCTTATTATAAAGTTAATCCAAAATTATGAGTACTGAAACACTCTCGCTGACAAACGAAAATGTAGAAAAAGTTCTTGACGAGCTTAGACCTTTTTTAATATCTGATGGAGGTAATGTAGAGATTGCAGAAATAGATGGTCCAATAGTCAAAGTAAGACTTCAAGGGGCATGTGGTAGTTGCCCAAGTAGTACTATGACTTTAAAAATGGGTATTGAAAGAAAGTTAAAAGAAATGATTCCTGAAATAAGCGAGGTTGTTCAGGTTTTATAAAAATTTCTAACTAAAAAAATATTACTTAGTTTTTAATTCCTTCATCAAAGAAGATTCCATATCAAGGCAATCAATTGGAAGTCCTTGCCCAATAGCGATTAAAAGAGGTGCAAGAATCCCTAGAGTAAAAACAAAATTTGATTGGCTTACATCATATTTACTAAGAGTAAAAGTTATCAAATAAATAATTGAAAAATACGCATGTAAGGAAAAAAATTCTTTTGGCTTAAGGACTGGCCACCTTAAAGTATTACCCAAGAAATATAAAAAACCTGTCATAAATAAATAGTTACATGAAGATTAAACCAAATATAAACATAATCCTTTCTAGAGACTATTTATAAAAAAATTTACCTAAGATAATAATTAAAAAAATATTAAATCTTCGTTTCTATTTGTAAAAGCTAGACATCCCTAGGAAAATACGCTTATAATAATTTGGTAGCAATCGCTACTTTTTCGTTCACCCTCACTTGAGGGCGCAGTTCGAGTCATACCATGGAACGGGGGATGGCCGTGTTGTCACATCGAAACATGACTACTTTAACTTACAGAGGTAAAAACTACGTTCAAAACAAAGAAGCTGCTAAAAAGCAACTTGTTGAACTTACCTACAGAAGAAACGTATACACCAATAGAATGGATGACGCTTCTTCAAGTAATGAAAAAGCAGAATTAAATTACAGAGGTGTTAATTACACTAAATAATTTAATTAAACAAATTAAAAGCCCTTTTTTCAGGGGCTTTTTTTTTGGCTATATTTATCAAGAGTCCTTTAAAAAATATGTCTGAAAGTTGCTGTAATACAAACACATCGAATAAAGCACCTAATCAATTCGATCATAAAGATGCGATTCAAGAAAGATATGGCTCAGCCGCACAAGAAAAAGAAAGTTGTCTTTGTACACCAGTTGGGTTTAATCCCGTTTTACTTGAAGCAATTCCTCAAGAGGTTATAGAAAGAGACTATGGGTGTGGTGATCCAACAAAATATGTTCAAAAAAATGATATAGTCTTAGATCTTGGAAGTGGTAGCGGCAAAAATGCTTTTATTTGTGCCCAAATTGTGGGGAAAGAAGGGAAAGTTATTGGAGTTGATCAGAATCCTGACATGCTTTCTTTATCTAGATCAGCATCTAAAGAAGTTACAAAAAATATAGGTTTCAACAATACAGAATTTCTAAAAGGTTCAATTGAAAAACTTGATGAATTAGATAAAGATTTAAATCCATTAATCGCAGATAAATCAGTAGATATTATTTTAAGTAATTGCGTTTTAAACTTGGTAAGTCCAGAATCTAGAAATAAACTTCTAAATAACATAAAAAGAGTTTTAAACGATGATGGAAGAATTGCAATTAGCGATATCGTCTCTAACAAAAAAGTTCCTTTAAGATTGCAAAATGATCATGATCTATGGACAGGATGTATTAGTGGTGCATGGTATGAGCCAGAGTTTATAAGTGATTTTAAAGAACTAGGATTTAAAAATTTAAAATTTGCAGAAAGGAGTGCTGAACCTTGGAAAGTAATTGAGGATATTGAATTTAGGACAGTAACTTTAGTGGGCAATATTTAAAAAAATTCAAGAGTTGAAAATATAATATAAATTTCTATGAGAAATAATCTAAGAGATCAAATACCCGCTTTAAAAAATAAGTATTATTTCAACTATGGTGGTCAAGGACCATTACCAAAATCTTCTCTAGAAGCAATAGTTAAAACTTGGGAAATTATCCAAGATTTAGGACCATTTACCAATGATATGTGGCCTTTTATTTACAAAGAAATATTGACTACAAAAAGACTCATTGCGCAAAAATTAGGTGTCAATTCAAAGAATGTAGCTTTAACCGAAAATATCTCTTCCGGTATGATTTTGCCCTTTTGGGGAATAAAAGTAGAAGAGGGAGAAGAGTTGTTAATAAGTGACTGTGAACATCCTGGAATAGTGGCTGCAAGTCGAGAATTTTGCAGAAGAAATAAATTAATATTCAAAATCTTGCCAATCCAAAAAATTAAAAATCTAAACGACGAAACTATAATTTTAGAGATTTTGAAAAATCTAAATAGTAAGACCAAGATCCTTATTATTTCTCATATCTTATGGAACTTTGGATATAAAATTCCTTTAAAACAAATTTCTATCGAATTAAAAAATAATCGAGAAAACTCTTATCTACTGGTTGATGGTGCTCAAACCTTTGGACACATAAAAATTGAAGAAGAAGTTTTTTATTCTGATTTATATTCAATAACTTCTCATAAATGGGCATGCGGACCAGAAGGACTTGGAGCCATTTATGTCTCAGATAGATTTATTCATGAAACAGATCCAACAATAATTGGTTGGAAATCATTAAAAAAAGAGCAAGGCATTTATGAGCCTTCAGATAATCTTTTTCATGATGATGCAAGGAAGTTTGAAGTAGCTACCTCTTGTATTCCTTTACTTGCAGGGCTGCGTAATTCTTTAGATCTTTTGGATAAAGACTGCAATGAAAAAGAAAAGAGAAAAAATATAAAAAGATTAAGTGAGAAACTTTGGGATGAATTAAATCAATTAAACGGAGTTGAATTAGTTTTAGAAAAAAAATACTTAAATGGGATAGTTAGTTTTAATATCGAAAATATTGAAGATAAGGATAAATTTGTTAAGAAACTTGGAGAAAAGAAAATTTGGATTAGAGTTTTAGAAGATCCAAAATGGTTTAGAGCATGTGTACATCAAATGACTACAGAAGCTGAGATTGATGTACTTTCTAAAGAAATAAAAAAAATATTGAATTAAAAATCTATTGATATAAAGATAAAGTTTAATTTACCAAGGTATCTCCGAGCTGTCCCATGCAATAAATTTTCCAGTAGATTCTGGAGTTTGATTCTTAATAATATTGATCAAAAATTGGGATGATTTTTCTTTACTAAATAATTTATGTTCTGGAACAAATTTATGAAAAGGTCTAGATAAATCAGTATCTACTGTTCCTGGATGAAGAAGTGTAATAGTAGCCTTTGGGAAACGTCTAGCCCACTCAATACTTAAAGATTTAAAAAATTGATTTTGGGCAGATTTTGCAGCTCTATATGAATACCATCCTCCAGTTTGATTATCTCCAATACTTCCCACTCTTGCACTTATACTTGCAAAATTAAAATCAAAATCTTTTGGTATAAATTCTTCAATAGTTTTAGCTAATAAAATAGGAGAAAAAGCATTTATTGAAAAACTTTCCATCATATTTTTTTTATCAAGATGTTGTAATCTTTTTTCTGGTTGAAGAGAATCACTATGAAGTCTCCCTGTAGCGTTAATAACTAGTCTTAATTTTGAAGGATGATTTGATATTTTATTTTTCAATTGCAAAAGAGATTGAGAATCCTCTATGTCTAATTCCCAAAAAGAATTAAATTCACTTTTTCTTCCACACAATACAACATCTAAATCTTTTTCACTTTCATTCAGATCTTTAGCTAGTTGTGTTCCAATCCCTCCTGCGCCTACAACTAAGGCTAAGCCTTTCATTTTTTTAAAAATAACTATCTTGATTCTAAGAAACTTTTCTTGTGATTTGCGTAAAGATCTTTCTGATTTGATTAGGAAATTTATTGTAATTTACTTTTTTCTTTTAATAATTTATAAGCTATTTTTCTATCATCAAAATTAATAACTTTATCATTGAGAATTTGGTAGTCTTCATGTCCTTTTCCTGCAATTAAAACTATATCTTCTTTATTGGCAAATTTAATAGATTCATTTATTGCTTTAAATCTATCAATCTCAATTGTTATTTTTTCTCTTTTTTTTATACCCATCAAAATATCATTTACTATCTTTTGGGGTTCTTCTGATCTTGGATTATCTGAAGTTATAAAAAGTTGATCAGAAAACTCTTCAGCTATTGATCCCATTAAAGGCCTTTTACTACGGTCTCGATCTCCGCCACAGCCAAAAACAGTTATGAGTTTCCCTTCACAAAGTTTTTTAATTGATTGCAAAACTTTTTTTAATCCATCAGGAGTGTGGGCATAATCAACAATTACTGTTGGAAGTGATCTTAAAACGACATCATTATCAATTTGTATTTTCTCCATTCTCCCAGGAGCGCCAGGGAAAGATTGTATTAACTTTGATAGATCTTTTAAAGAAAAATTAAGTTTATACAAAATTGTTATTGCTTGAATAGCATTCATTAAATTAAATTCACCGATAAGTGGAACAAAAAGTTGAATTTTTTCACTAGGTGTATGAAATATACAGGTGGAACCACTTTCAGTAAATTTTTTATCTGTTACGAAAAAAAAATCATCTTTTTCAAATTCACTTTCAGTAATTTTTGTAGAGACTAATAAAGATCTTTTTTCAAGATCAGATGACAATTTAGATATCCAATGGTCATCATGATTTAATACACAAATTCCATCTTTTTCTTTTAAGTAAGGTGGGAAAAATAATTTTCTTTTTGTATGAAAATATGATTCCATATCTGAGTGATAATCAAGATGATCTTGAGTTAAATTAGTAAAAATAGCCGCCTCAAATTCGCATCCTGATATCCTGTTTTGAGCAATAGAATGAGAACTTACCTCTAATATCGCGAATTCAGATTCTGCCTCAACAGCAGCATTTAATTTCTTTTGAAGTTTATCGGCGAAATCAGTTGTATGAGTAGCCACCTCTGAGAAGCCAGGCCATCTATTGAGCAAGGTCCCAAATAATGCAGTCTTTTTTCCTAATTTTTTTAAAAGATATTCCAATAAAAAAGTAATTGTCGTTTTTCCATTAGTACCCGTAACACCAATAAGTTTAAGTTTTCTTGAAGGCCTATTCCAAAACTCAGCGACTATTTGACCAAAAATATAATCTAAATTATCCTCTATAACCAAAATCCTTTCTCGATCAATAGATCCAATTTTCTCTTTTGCAGCAGACCCAATAATGGCAGCCTCAGCGCCATTTTCAATTGCCTCAATACAATATTTTCCTCCATCAACATTTAAACCAGGCATACCTAAAAATAAAGTTCCTTTTTGTACTTCTTTAGAGTTAAAAGAAATATTATTGATTTCATGATCGATTAAATCTAATGAAGGAATAATTCCTACCAAATCTAAAAGTTTATGTAATTTTATAGATCTCATATAAAAAAATTATTTCTCCAGAATGGTACTAATATTTTTTTGAAACCAATTCTTTAATTGATCATCTTTTAATCTTGGAGAAATGCGAGGCAATTCTATAATCTCCTCGGATCTAATTCCTTCAACAGCAATAACAGGTACTTCAAAATCATATTTTTTATATTTATCTTTATATAAATCGATCCTATCAATATCAATTTCTTTAAGCTCCTCTAGATTAGGGAATAACTCATTAAGATTTATTTTTGCCAGTTTGTTTTTTAATGAATCACAAAGGCAACATCCCTGCCTAACAAAAATAAATATTTTCATTCATTTAGTCAGGCACAGGATCACATCCACAGGGAGTTAAAGGATGGCATTTGCTCAATCTTCTTAAAGTTAACCACCCTCCCTTCCAAGGACCATGTCTAGTAATTGCCTCATATCCATAAGAGCTGCAACTTGGAATAAATCTGCATCTTGGTCCGAAAAAAGGTGAAAACCACTTTTGATAAAAAGAAATCATAAAAAGAAGTATAGAAGTAATTGATCTATTAATAGTTTTGAACACTTTGATGATGTAAAATAGTATTTCCAGTAGTAATTAGTTTAATTGAATTTAATCAATTATCCAATTTATTGCAAATTTCTATTTAATTTAAAATTATGTCAAGATACCGCGGCCCCAGATTAAGGGTTACGCGTCGCTTGGGAGAACTACCAGGTCTCACCAGGAAAGCTTCAAAGAAGTCTAATCCTCCAGGTCAGCACGGCCAAGCCCGTCGCAAGCGATCAGAATATGCAATTCGTCTAGAAGAAAAGCAGAAACTTAGATTTAATTATGGAGTTTCTGAAAAACAACTAGTACGTTATGTAAAAAAAGCTAGAGCTCAAGAAGGATCTACGGGAACTAACCTTCTAAGACTTTTAGAAAACAGACTTGATAATGTTTGTTTTAGATTAGGTTTTGGAGGTACAATCCCAGGCTCAAGACAATTAGTAAATCATGGCCATATAACCGTTAATGGAAAGGTTCTTGATATTGCGGGTTATCAATGCAAATCAGGCGATGTAATCGGAATTAAAGAAAACAAAGCAAGCAAAAAACTTGTAGAAGGTAATATAGAATTCCCTGGTTTAGCAAATGTCCCACCTCATCTTGATTTAGACAAACCTAAATTAACGGGAAAAATAAATGGGAAATGCGATAGAGAGTGGGTTGCTCTTGAAATAAACGAACTACTAGTTGTTGAATATTATTCAAGAAAAGTTTAATACTACTTTTCTTTGGATTATTAAATCTATCTTTTAAAAAAGAGAGATTTAATTTAATTCTTATTTTTAAAAATAATGGGAAATAAGGAAAATAATATCAAAAAGCCAGGTTTTAAGACCCTATCTATTCACCATGGGGAAACATTTGCAGAAGACACTGGATGCGTTATGCCTCCTATTTTTTCTACATCTACTTTCAAGCATGGAAATAAAGATAATTTCGACTACACCAGATCAGGCAATCCAAACTTTAGAATTCTAGAAAACATACTTAAATCAATAGAAGACTCTAAATACTGTACAGTTTTTGGATCTGGAATTAGCGCGGTAACTGCAATTTCTTCAACACTAAAATCAGGTGACAAGATACTCTGCGAGTCAAATCTCTATGGTTGTACGGTGAGGATGTTCGAAAAAGTTTTCAAGAAATTTGGACTAGAAGTTTTATACACAGATTTTACAAACGAAAATAATATCAAAAAGATTTCAAACTTCGAGCCAACCTTGATATGGCTAGAAAGTCCAACTAATCCACTTTTGAAGGTACTTGATATTAAGGCGATTTGTGATGAAGCGAATAAACTCGAAATACCAGTAGTTGTAGACAACACATTTTCTACAGCGCTTATTCAAAAACCATTGGACCTTGGTGCAACACTATCGGTTATAAGCACCACAAAATTCATTAATGGACATAGTGACGCACTTGGCGGAGCAGTACTGACAAATAATGAGGAATGGAATAGTAAGATGCTTTTCTCTCAAAAAGCTCTCGGGCTTCAACCATCTCCTTTTGATAGTTGGCTCATTACGAGAGGAGTAAAAACTCTTCCTTTAAGAATCGAACAACAAACTAAAAGTGCAGAATTTATTTCTGAAGAATTAGGTAATCATAAAATTATTAGTAAAATAATTTACCCTTTTAATCAAGAACATCCGCAATTTAATTTAGCAAAATCGCAAATGAAATCTGGAGGTTCAATGATTACCCTAAAATTAAATTTAAATAAAGAGGATACTTTTAAATTTTGCAAATCTCTCAAATATTTCTCTCTAGCAGAAAGCCTTGGAGGAGTTGAAAGTTTAATTTGTCACCCTGCAACGATGACTCATGCTTCTGTTGATGACAAAACAAAAACTCTACTAGGGATAGATGATGCTCTTGTAAGATTATCAATTGGATGTGAAGATACAAACGATTTAATCTCGGACATTTTATTTGCTTTAAATAAATTCTGAAAATTGAGAGATTTACTTAAAAAACCTATATGGAAAAATTTAGAGTTGGGATATGCAATTCCTGATAGTATTCATGCCGTTTCTGTAGCATTACCAACTTGGAATGATGTAATAAATTACGAGGAAAAAGATCAAGAATGCATGAATTTATTGAAGTCCATTTACCCACGATTCGGGCTAAACCCCATAGTGAAAAGATTATGCGAAAAAGTAAAAGAGCAAAATTACTACAACAATAAAAGTATCTGGCCGTATCCTAATGAAAGCATAGCTTTTAAAGCTAAAAAATACATTGATAGAAATACTTCTGAACAATTCTCGTTTATAGAAAAAAGAAATAATTTAGCTTTCTTAATAACTGAAAAAGAAGGAAGTATTTATGCAAAATATTTTTGGCAACATACTGGTCTTGGTCTATCTTCAAGAGCTGCCGCTATAGAACTAGGTCTTGAAGATTGCCCTCCAAAATCTTACGTAAATGAATGTTCTCAAACAATAAAAAATAGAATTTCTAAATCTACAAAAATTGACTCTAATGATATTCACTTAACTTCATCTGGAATGTCTGCATTGCATACATCATTAGAAATTATATATAAATTATTTCCAGCTAAACCAACACTCCAAGTTGGTTTTCCATATGTAGATGTACTTAAATTACCAATGAAAATCTTTCACGGAGCAAAGTTAATTACAGAAGAAAATTGCGCGGATATTGAATTAGAAATCAAAAGAATAAATCCATCAGCATTAATTATTGAACTTCCAAGTAATCCAATGCTCAAATGTGTAAACATTAAAAAAATTTCAAAAATTGCAAAAAAGCTAAATATTCCGTTAATTGTTGACGATACAATTGGTTCGAATTTAAATATAAATTCCATAGAACATGCAGATATAGTTTTTACTTCACTTACAAAAATTTTTTCAGGTAGTGGTGATATTCTTGCGGGATCATTAATACTAAATCCAAAAAGCAAATGGATTGATCACTTTAGAAATGCATTAAACGAGATTAATATTCCAATACTTTCCGATGGAGATATAGTTTATCTAGAGAAAGTTAGTAGAGATGTAAATCAAAGAGTTTTTGAACAAAATAAAGCATGTTTAGAATTAAAAAAAAGATTAGAGACTCATAGCGAGATTAAAAATATTTTCCATCCTGAAAATTGTCCAAATTTTAATTCTTTACTTACTTCTAATGGGGGATACGGCTGCTTATTATCGTTTGAATTAAATGGAGGATTGAACAAAGCTAAAAAATTTTATGATTCTCTAAAAGTGTCTAAAGGACCTAGTTTAGGTACAAAATTTACTCTAGTTTGTCCTTACGTTTTACTAGCTCATTATGACGAGTTGGATTGGGCTGAAAGTTTTGGTATACCCTCGCACCTTATTAGAGTATCAGTTGGATTAGAAGACCAAGATCAATTATGGAAAACCTTTTCTGAAGCACTAAATAATTTCTAAATTCCTAGTATTTACCGTATAGAAACTTATATACTTTTTTTCTGAATAATAGTTAGTATTAATATATATTTTCTCAATATATAAATGGCAAAAATTTATGAAGACAACAGTTTTGCTATTGGAAACACTCCATTAGTAAAATTAAAATCAGTTACTAAAAACGCGAAAGCTACAGTACTTGCAAAAATTGAAGGTAGAAACCCCGCTTACAGTGTCAAATGTAGGATCGGCGCAAACATGATATGGGATGCAGAGAAAAGTGGGAAACTCACAAAAGACAAAACTATTGTTGAGCCAACTTCTGGAAATACAGGAATTGCTCTAGCTTTTACTGCTTCAGCAAGAGGTTATAAACTGATCCTTACAATGCCAGAATCCATGTCAATTGAAAGAAGAAGGGTTATGGCGGTGTTGGGCGCTGAAATTGTTTTAACAGAGGCATCTAAAGGTATGCCTGGAGCAATAGCTAAGGCTAAAGAAATTGCAGAAAGTAATCCTTCTCAATATTTCATGCCAGGTCAATTTGATAATCCAGCAAACCCTGAAATTCATTTCAAAACTACTGGACCAGAAATCTGGGATGATTGCGATGGTGAAATTGATGTCCTAGTTGCAGGGGTTGGAACTGGCGGCACAATTACAGGAGTTTCAAGATACATTAAGCAAGAGAAGGGCAAAAATATTACTTCTGTAGCTGTAGAACCATCACACAGTCCTGTTATTACACAGACAATGAATGGAGAAGAGGTTAAATCCGGACCACATAAAATCCAAGGAATTGGAGCAGGATTTATTCCTAAGAACCTTGACTTATCAATTGTTGATAAGGTTGAACAAGTAACAAATGACGAATCAATTGAGATGGCTCTTAGGTTAGCTAAAGAGGAAGGTCTATTAGTAGGAATATCTTGTGGGGCTGCCGCTGCCGCTGCTGTTAGATTAGCTGAACAAGATGAATATGCTGGGAAGACAATTGTAGTTGTTCTACCTGATTTAGCAGAGAGGTATTTATCATCAATTATGTTTACTGAAGTTCCAAGCGGAATCATTCAAGAACCAGTCAAAGCCTAAATCTATTTTTTCTCCAGTAGTGAATCTGGTGAAATATACATCGCATCGCCATAAGAGAAGAATCTAAATTTTTCTTTTATGGCTTTTTTATATAGATCTAATAATCTTTCTCTACCAATCATTGCACTTACTAAAAGTAATAATGAACTTTTAGGGAGATGAAAATTAGTTAATAATCCATCAACTACCTTAAATTTATAACCTGGCTTAATTACTAAATCTACGTATTTAGCTATGGGAATAAAGTCATTAATTTCGTGAGAATAACAACTTTCAAGAGCTCTTACGCTAGTTGTGCCAATAGCAATTATTTTTCTATCTGTTTTCTTTATTCTTTTTATTTCTTCCACTACTTCCTTATTAACACTTACCCATTCTTTGTGAAGTTTTAAGTTACTTAAATCTTCTTGATCAATTGGTTTGAATGTTCCATAACCCACGTGCAAAGTTATCGGTAAGATTATTACGCCTTTTTTTTTTAGATTGGAAATAAGACTTTTGCTTAAGTGTAAACCAGCTGTTGGTGCAGCAACTGCCCCCGGATTTGTTGCATACTCAGTTTGATAACTTTTCTCATGAAAAAATTCTTCTTCGGAATTTTTTATATAAGGAGGAAGAGGGATTTCCCCGTATTTATCAAGAAGTTCATTCATTGAATTGAGACAAGTTATATTTTCCGGAAATTTAATAAATCTCCCTCCAGTTTCTTCATCAACTCCATCAACAATCAAATTAATATCTTGTGCTAATGGAGATTTTAATTTTAATTTTCTATTTATTTTTAACTTTTTTGCTGGCTTTGCCAAACATAACCAAACACATTCATGGGATCTTTCTAAAACTAATAATTCTACTAATGTCTTACTTTCTAATTCAACCTTTAACCTAGCTTTCATAACTTTAGTATTATTTACAATGACAAGATCCCCTTCTCTAAATTCATCTAAAAGATTCTTGGTAAATTTATTAGTTAAACAGTCTTCTTCTAAAAAACTATTTCTAACTATCATCAATCTTGATTCATGCCTAATTGCAGAGGGTTTACTAGCAATTAATGAAGGATCAAGTAAATAATCATAAGCTTCAAGCTTATAATCTCTTTCTTCATTATTAATTTGAGAAATCAATTAAATTTAGGAGACAAGAGTCTCTGGCTCATCTTCAATTAGGGAAGCCAAGTCTTTTAAGAATGAAGCTCCATCAGCTCCGTAGATCACTCTATGATCAGCTGTTAGATTTACTTGCATTATTTTTTTAACAGATATTGAACCATCACTATTAGCAACAACGGTTGGTTTCGATGATGCTATGGCTAAAATAGCACCTGTACCTGGAGGAAGAATTGCGTCAAATCTATCAACTCCAAACATCCCAAGGTTAGATAAAGTGAAGGTTCCCGTTGAGTATTCATCAGGTTCTAATTGTTTTGATCTTGATCTTTTTACGAGATCTTTCCATTCCCTAGACAATTCAAATAAATCAGTATTGCATGGTTCTTTTAAAACTGGAGTTATTAGTCCACCATCTTCCATCGCAACAGCAACAGCAATATTTATATTTTCTGGATAAGAAATTCCATTCTCTGAAAAACTTGAGTTAACTTGAGGATGTTTCTTTAGTGTCTTTGCAACTGCCTTTACTAGTAAAGCAGTCATAGTAACTCCGTTCTGTTTTACTTTTTTGTAGAAATTATCTAATTTATCTGTGTTAATGGAATAACCCACCCTAAAACATGGCACATCTAAACTAGATTCCATATTTTTATTTACCGCTTTTTGAAGAGTATTAAATTGAACTGTTTCTCCGGGATTACCAAAACTATTTCCTGAAGTTTCTGGTTTACTTTCAACTCCCAAATTTGCAACAGGTATACTTGCTGGAGAACTACCTTCACCTATCCATGGTATAGAGACTGGTTGGCCATTAGCTTTTAAAATATCATCGGCTTGAATCCTTCCGTGAGGTCCGGATCCATGAACCTTTGCTAAATCAACACCCATTTGAGAGGCAAGTTTTTTAGCTCTTGGAGATGCAATCACCCTCGAAGAAACATTACTCGTAGCAGCATTTATTTGATCACTATTAAAAGATGAGGCTGCCTTTTCACTCATTAATACGACTTCTTTTTCTTGTTTTTCAACAATTTCACTTTGAACTACAGGTTTTTCTTCAGTTTTATTGCTTACCAATTCAAGTTGATCCGAACTAGAAACTTCGGGTTGATTTCCTTTATTTTGTTCTTGAACAGAAGCTATCTCATCCTCATTTTCTACAATAAGACCGATAGTCTCTCCTACTGGTGCAGTGCTGCCAGCAGGCATTAAAACAGCCGCAAGATATCCATCTTGAAAAGATTCAACATCCATATCTGCCTTGTCAGATTCAACAACCAAGACAGATTCACCTCTTTCAACTTTATCTCCTGGATTTTTCAACCATTCCACAATCTTGCCCTCCGTCATAGTAGAACTCAAGGCAGGCATGAATATTTCGTGAGACATAAGAAAATTGTTATTGCATAAGTTTCAAGGGATTTCTACCAAACTTCCTAAAGTTTTTATGGTTAAGAACCCTTTAAACTCTTGTTTTAATTATACGAAATCATGTTCACAGTGGGAACTCTTAAAACTTAAGAAAGTAATAATTTAGATCGATTAGAATTTAAAAATTTTCGAAATTAAGATTTACTTATATTTATCAAAAATACTAAATCTTCTCTTTAATTATTATCTATAGATTGAATAACTCCATCTTTAACCGTAATCGATACTTGCATTTTTTCAATAAGATTGTCTCCCACATTGACATCACAGAAACTATCCACTTGCCCTTGATCAACAATTTCGTCCATTTTTAATTCGCGAACTTGACTCTGTTGTTGAAGAAGATTTCTTTTTTGTTCTTCAATTTCATTTCGTTTTGCTGCGACTTGTTGTTGCACCTGACTAACCTGTTCTTGAACCCTTGGATCTAAGGGATTAACCGATTGGGATCTAATATTATTTACTATTTGCTGCCCCTCTTGCTCCAGTTGCGATAATTGCTGATCAATGTTTGAAATTGCTTTACTTAATTCTTTTTCAGCATCTTCCTTCCAAGTTGGTGTAACTACAGCTTTAATAGCTATTGAGCGCTTTATAGATATTGAGTTTTTTGTTTCCATAAAAAATTAAATTACCTTTTCAATATAGATAGAACAAATCAAATTTTCTTACTAAATTTGTTTTCATACATATTTTCTATTTGTAATGAATACTTTTTTTCTATTTCTTTTCTTTTTTGTTTAAAAGTTTGTGTTAATAACCCATTTTCTAGAGTAAAGGCATCAACAAAATAACAATCTAATATTTGTTCTTCTGATCTTGCTCCTAATCGACTTTTAAGAAAATTATTAATTTGTGATTTGAAAAATGTACCAATTTTCTTATTCAGGTTTAATTTTGAAAGGTCTTCTTCCAAAAACTTGCTTTTAACCAATTCGACATTTGGAACCACAAGGGCTGTTAAACATTTCTTATCTTGTCCTACTAATTGAATCTGATTAATAAATTCAGAACTAAGAATTTCAGTCTCTAGCGGATTCGGTTCTATATTTTCACCACTTGATAGCACTATTGTATCCTTGGCTCTTCCTGTTATAAAGAGAGAACCATTTGGTATTAGAAAACCTAAATCACCAGTATCAAACCAACCATCCTTGGATAAAACATCATTTGTAGCTATTTCATTATTAAGATAACCTTTCATTACTTGCGGCCCCCTAACAAGAATTTTCCCGACTTCTCTGAACTTCAGAATCTTTTTTTTATCATCATTCACTATTTTGATTTCAGTAAATGATAGAGGCTGCCCAGATGATCCTCTAACATTTAATTCTCTTCTCCTACAAGTTAATACTGGACTAGTTTCTGTGAGTCCATATCCCACCAAAACATCTACACCTAAAGATTCAAAAAAAAGATCTACATGTTCTGGCAATGCACCTCCACCATTAATGGGAAATTTCAGTTTTTCTCCGCATAGTTGTCTAAGAATATTCGGCCATAAAAAAATAGTAGACAATGTATGTAAAGGATATCGGCTAATAACAGAACCCAGTAAGGGGATTTTTGATTTAAAAGTTATTTGATTTATGTCTATATTTCTTATCTTTCTAAGACTTCTTTTGAAAACCGAACTATTACTTATCAAATACTTAATAAGTTTTTGCTTTTTGGAAGGCATTTTTTTCAACGCCTGAAAAAAACCATCATGTATTGCCTCCCATAGTCTTGGTACAGTAGCCATGACAACAGGTTTTATTTTTGTAATATCATCTTTCAGAAATTTTGGAATTGTATAGTATTGAGAACAACCACATGAAAAAAAGAAGTATTCAGCACTCCTCTCATAAGAATGCCAGATAGGCAACACGCTTAATACAGAGGTCCCAGTTTCTGGATCAGCGATATAGGCTAAATTGACTATTTGGTGTAAGAAATTTGCATGGGTTAAGGGGACACCTTTAGGTTTTCCTGTTGTCCCAGAAGTGTAAAGAATAGTAGCAACATCATCAATTTTTGGATTAGATTTTTCAAGATTATTATTTTTTGAATTTTCTTTTTCTGCTGCAGTTATAAATTGATTCCAACTTATTAAATTTTCAAATTGTTCATCTTCTAGATTGATTATAAATTTCAGTCTTTTTTTTAATTCTTCTTTATTGTTTAACTTTAGCCAGATCTCCTTAGATTGAACTATTAGACCTACTGAATTAGAGTGCTCAATAATATATTCTAATTCTACTGAAGGAGAATTAACACCTCGCACTGCATTTATAGCTCCTAAACGCATTAAGCCTTGATCAACTACTAGCCATCTTGGAGAATTTTCGGATATCACAGTAACTACTTCTCCTTTTTCTAAGCCATAATTTTTAAAAGAAAAGGAGACTTTTGTTATTAAATCAGCCAGCTCAGAATAAGAAAATTTTTCTTTGTATTTACCTCTTAAATCGCAAACGGCTAAAGTATCACCACATTTAAATTTTAATTTTTCCCAAATTTGATCAATATGATACAGTTTCTTAATAAAATCTCTTTTTTTTGCGAATTTATCTTTTTTAGAAAAAGTTTTGGCTGAAGGCCAATACGCTAAATCACCCATATTAAATTGATTTTAAAATTTTAATTTCTATTTTGATACAAAATCAAAATTAAATTCTTCCTGAATGATTTTTTTAACAATTCTCTTGACTTCTTGAATATTTAGATTTTTGTTGTAATCAATCATATTTGCCATAAGACAATTTTCTATTCCGCAAGGAACAATCTTATTAAAGTTTTCTAATTCGCAGTCAATATTGATTGAAAATCCATTAATCGTAATCCATCTTTTACACCCAATTCCAATTGATGCGATTTTCTTATTTCCTATCCAAACACCAGTAAACCCTTTTCTAGAGTGACAATCTATATTAAAAGCTCCAAGGATTTTGATAATAATTTCTTCAATTTTTCTTAAGTACCAATTTAAATCTTTATTAAAATTTTTCAAATCTAAAACCAAATACGTTACTAATTGTCCTGGCATATGACAAGTTACCTCACCACCTCTATCAATCTTAAAAACATCATATTTAGCATCATTTAGAGAAAATAGTAAATTATCGTAATTAGATCCTCTCCCTAATGTATAACAGAGTTGATGCTCCCCTATCCAAATAAAATCAGGGTTAGAATTATCTAAAATCAATGCCTCCTGATATTCTTTTTGTAATTTATAAACATCATTAAAAGAAGAAATATTATCAGGTTGTTTAATTATTGCTGTTCTATTATCCATATTTAAGTAGATTTAGAAAGTAAGTAAATATTTTTAGATTTGTTATGAAAATTTTAATCCATGGAAAGAATCTTGAGCTCACTGGAGCATTAAAAGAATATACTGAGGCAAAGATAGAAAAAGCAACACATCACTATAAGGATATCGTTAAAGAAGCTGACATACACCTTTCAATTGAAAAGAATCCAAGAGTCTCGTTCCAAACTGCAGAAGTTACTATTTTTGCAAATGGTACCGTAATTAGAGCTGAAGAAAAAACTGAAAATCTATACTCAAGCATTGATTTAGTTTCAAATAAACTTTGTAGAAAATTACGCAAATACAAAGAAAGAAACAATAAAACAATTCATAATAAACAATTTAAAAATAAAGATTCTTTACCAATTGAAAGTATGGAATCAAATTTTTTAGATAAAGATTTTTTTAAAGAAGGAACTGAAGCAAGTCTGCCTGAGCCATCTATAAAAAATAAATACTTTGAAATGACTCCAATTTCATCAGACGAAGCAAGAAAACAATTAGATCTAATTGATCATGATTTTTATGTTTTTCGAAACAAGAAAAATAATGAACTTCAAGTTATATATAAAAGGAATCATGGAGGTTATGGACTGATTCAATCTAAATAAGTTTTAAATGCCCAATATTGAATATGAATTAAACGAGAAAATTCATGCGATTATTATTAACCCTTATTTATCATGGGAAGATTTCTGTGTGAATTGCGATTTAATAAGAAAATACAATATCAAAAATATTTCTACTTCACTAAATTATTTAACTGATCTTAAAAACTGCTTGGGTCATTACAGTGCGGATATAAACGCACTTATTTCTTACCCTTTAGCAGATGTACCAGTTTCATTTATTGAAGAATTAGTTTGTTTTGCAAAAGATAACGGTGCAAAAGGAATTGAATATATCCCAAACTTTATTAATTTATCCAAAAGAAATTTAGAAACTTTTGCCGCTGAAATTGAACAAGTTAAATTATCTGGATTACCAGTTTCAATAATCATAAATAAATCAAAACTACAAGAAGAAGTTTTTATTAATGCGATAGAAATATGTTTGGAATTAGGAATAAAAAATTTTCAATTCGGGGACGGGTTTGGATCTCCTCCTACATCTAATGATGTCCACGAAATACTAAAAATAACAGGCTATCAAAATCACATCAAAGTTGTAGGTGGCATAAAAAAACTGACGCAAGTTATTAATTTGTTTGATAATGGAATTACTTGCATTGGAACTTCTAATTTTTGTGAAATTTTTGAAGAAGTTAACTTAATTTAAATGTCAGGTTCTGGTGAGTGCAGACTAAAAGGTCTCTGTATTAAGGCTTCTCCATTAGGCGAGAATGATAGATTAATTACTGTTCTTACAGATGAGAGAGGGATTGTTCGATTAGCGGTACCTGGTGCTAGGCGTCCAAAAAGTAGTCTTGCTGCAGCAACTCCATTAACATATTTAAGTCTGCAGATTTTTGGAAAAAGAAATCTTAAATCTGTACGTCAAATTAAAATATTAAAAAGCTATTCTGGTCTAGGAAAAAATATTGAATGTCTTGCAGCCGCGCAAGCAATAACTGAATTAACATTTTTATTAGTAGGTAATAATGACAAGCAACAAGACTATTTATCTTGCGTTCTTGCACATCTTGATAGGATTTATTTATTTAAAGAGTCTCAAGAAGAAGATATTAAAATGCTCTCAATGAGTATTCAATCTTTAATCCATCTATTAGCCATCGGGGGTATTAATTTACCAATTCATCATTGTTGTAAAACTGGAGAACCTATTATTCCACCTATAGGAAATTGGGAATGGAGTTGTTATTTTTTACCAATGGAAGGGTTTTCATCCATAGAAGATCCTCAAAGTAATCTAAAAATAAATGCATCTGAAGTTGCTCTATTACAGAGACTTCTTTTCCCAGAATTACCAATAAAATCTAATGGAGAGTTGTTGGGTCCCAAAAAAGTCTGGCTTAAAACATTATTCATTATTGAGACATGGATCTCTACTCAATTAGAGAAGGAGCTATCTTCACTAAAAATGTTGAGGGAAATATATAGTTAGCATTTTCATGAAGCATTAAAAAATTAAAAAAATATGATCATGGCGTCTTTGCCTGTTAACTTAATAAATAGTTAATTCAATTAATGTGGTTCATATTGCCTGGTTGGGAAAAAAATCCCCTTTTTGTGGAAATGTAACTTACGGTAATTCAACTACTCAGGAATTGAAGGCCAGGGGGCATAAAATTAGTTTTATTCATTTCGACAATCCCTCTAGTTCAAATTCATCAAAACCATTATTTCTTGCAAATGATCCTGATGTAAGTCTCCCATATTTAATTAAATCTCAAGTTTATACAATACCCTCACCAAGGGCAGAAAAAGAGCTAAGGCTATCATTGGAAAGATTAAAACCTGACATAGTACATGCAAGCCTAACTTTATCTCCTTTAGACTTTAGACTTCCAGAGCTTTGTAATGAAATCAATGTTCCTCTTATAGGAACATTCCATCCACCATTTGATGCAAAAAATAGAAATCTAACTGCGAGCACTCAACAATTAACATATCAACTTTATGCTCCCTCTTTAGCAAAGTTCGATAAAATAATTATTTTTTCTGAACCTCAAAAAAATGTTCTTGAGAAATTAGGAGTACCTAAAGAAAAACAAATAATTATTCCAAACGGTGTTGACGAAAATATTTGGAGACCTTTTTGCAAAAAAAGTAAAAAATATGATCAGGTAAAAAACAAACTTGGAAATGAAAGAATCTTCTTATACATGGGAAGGATTGCAAATGAGAAAAATATCGAGGCACTTTTACGTTCTTGGCGCCAAACAAAAACTCAAAATTGCAAATTAGTTATTGTTGGGGATGGACCAATGAAGCCAACACTTGAGAATAGTTTTTCTAACCTTGGTAATGAGAAATTGATTTGGTGGGGTGCCGAATTAGATTTAGAAACTAGGATAGCAATAATGCAAATAGCAGA
This sequence comes from Prochlorococcus marinus CUG1435, assembly GCA_017644375.1. Classification (NCBI taxonomy): domain Bacteria; kingdom Bacillati; phylum Cyanobacteriota; class Cyanophyceae; order Synechococcales; family Prochlorococcaceae; genus Prochlorococcus; species Prochlorococcus marinus. The sequence goes on along the minus strand of JAEPLP010000001.1, from coordinate 1,007,646 downwards.
AGTATTTTTCTTACCAAGCTTAGTAGAAGGTTTATCATTATCACTTTTAGAGGCAATGTCTGCAGGTACTGCTTGTGTAGCTACAGATGCCGGAGCTGATGGTGAGGTTTTAGATAACGGAGCAGGAATAGTAATTTCAACTGATAATGTGGCTGCACAATTAAAAACTATAATCCCAATTCTTATAGAGCACCCTTCATTTACAAAAGATCTTGGAGAAAAAGCTAGAGAACGTATACTTGAGAGATACACAATTGCTAAAAATATAAATTCACTTGAAAAAGTTTATATGAATTTAAAAGATAATTGAAAAACCTAACGAAACTCTTTACTTCGATTACTAGCTGAAACTATTGATTCAATTAATGCAGACCTTACACTCTTTTTTTCTAAAACCCTTAAAGCAGCAATAGTTGTTCCACCTGGAGAGGTTACTAAATTCTTAAGCTCAGAAGTAGTTAGTTTATTTTCTTTTATGAGACTTGTAGTCCCTAATATCATTTCCATAACAAGTTCCTCTGAAAGTATTTTTGGTAATCCACCACTCAATCCTCCATCACTTAAAGCCTCTATAATCAAAGCAATAATTGCAGGTCCTGATGAAGTTAAGGCTAAAAATATATCTAGGTAATCTTCAGTAAATTCATAAATCTTACTAGTATTTTCAAATAATTTTTTTGTAAATTGTTTCTGATCTTTTGTAATTTCTCCACCCCAAGCAATTCCTGTTAGACCTTTTCCAATAATTATTGGAATATTTGTAACCACCCTCACACATTTATGGTTGGGAAACTTTTGATTAAGTTTATTTATGGAGACTCCCGCAAGAATTGAAACTATTAAATTATCCTCGTTTTTTATAGTATTGGCCTCAGTTATATAATTAAATTGTTGAGGTTTTATAGAAAGAAGTTTATATTGACAATCCCAAATTATTGATGACTCTTTAGTACCTGATTTATAAACGTTTACATTATATTTATAATTTTTTTTTATATTTTCATAACTTTTTTCTGAATTTACTACGCAAAAAAGATTCTCTGGCTGAATTAATTTTTTATCTAATAGAGGCGTTATTATAGCTTTTGCAATATTCCCAAAACCAATAATCGCAATTTTATCAGTCACAGATTAATCATGAAAAAGCGCTTATTTTAGAATTACCCCATGCTGGTTCAGGAGTAGTATTTTTACCCAAACTATATTGTGGTGTATTTTCTAAAGGCGTAGAAGAAGGAGAAGCTTCTTCTGGGGAAGAACTAGTTACATTTACACAACTTGGCGCAAAAAGAAAAATACTTTCACCAACTCTCTCTTGATGACCATCAATTGCATATGTTCCACCCGCTATAAAATCAACCGCTCTTTGAGCCTGATCGGGATCCATCATAGTTAAATTAAGGATTACAGTTTTTCTCTCTCTTAATGCTTGTATAGCTTGAGGCATCTCATCGAAACTCCTTGGTTCCATTAAGCTAACTTCTGAAGATGTATTCGAGATCCCAGGCATTCCAACTACTTTCGACGATCTATTATTATTCATAAAATCGAATGGATTTGAATTTGCAAGTACATTTGAATTTCTTTGATTTTGTTTAAAATCGTTAATGTCATTCAATTCATCCTCAGTCGCATAATCTAAGTCATCAAAATCATCATCGAGATACTCATCGCCTGCAACAACTGCCTTTAATCTAGAAATAAGTGACACCTTTTAAATCCTCTTGTAATTGATTACTAAGGTTTGAAAACCTTAAGTAATAGATTCATTTTTTAAATGAATAAACTACCTATACTTAAATAACGTTAGTTGTTGTGTACTGCAAGTTTTCTATATAAGATTTTTATAAAAAAAAACTATCTTAGAATCTATTTCCAAAAATTAACGATCCTAATCTTAACCAAGTTGACCCTGCATCAATAGCCTCTTCCCAATCACCTGACATTCCCATAGAACAATCTGGAAGTTGCAGTGAATCGGCTAGGGATCGACATTTCTTGAACAATTCTGAGTTTTCTTTAGAGCTAAGTCCTCTTGGATTAATAGTCATCAATCCGGTCAATGTTATATTTTTCAATTTTTTTATTTCTCTCCACTTTAATATTAAAAATTCAGGATTAAAACCTCCTTTAGTAGGGTCATCACTTAACTTAACCTGTAACATTATTGATGGATTTTTTTTCTCTTCATATGAAATGTTAGAAATCTTTTGCAACTTTTGAAATGAATCTACTGAATGAATATATTTAAAATTTTGCACTATCTTTCTTATTTTATTACTTTGTATTCGTCCAATAAAGTGCCAATTTATTTGTTTAAGGTCTTTCAGTATTAGTTGCTTCTCAAAAGCCTCTTGAAACTTACTCTCACCAAAATCATTCTGACCAAAATTTTGAATAGTCTTGATTTCTTGACTTTTAAATCCTTTACTTACAGCAAGAATATTTACATTAGATGGGATTTTATTTTTTATTTTTAAATAGTTTGAGGGGTTCACATTTTATAAAAAAGTTTGTGTGAATAAATTATCCCATTTGGACAAATCTTCAGAACCTGTCCTTCTGGCTCTTTGAAGATTTAATTCTGCCTGATTACGAGCATCTAAATAAGGTATAACTTCAAAAAAAACTTCTCTCTGTCTAATTTCAACCAAAAAAAACATTTTTTGAGCATACAAAGTAGCATATATGTCTCTCCCATCGTTTCCAGGAGAAACCTGATACAACATTCCAAATGTTGGGTGGTTTAAATAACGCTCTGAACTCAAACTAAAATTTTATGTTATTTATAATGCACCATACAGTTTTCTAAGAAAAATTGCTATGCAAATAAAACATATCGATAATGTATTAACAATTACAGTAAGAGATGTTGAAGGAGAAAAAGTTTTAAATCTATTTGTTTTTATATTTATTTTTTTCTTAGAGAGCAATGATTCTGCTCCTTGATCAATTCTTAGAAAAATATTTTTAAATAACCTTTCCAGTAAAATTAATAAAACATTTAAGGATTTCTTTAATCCTAAATTTCGAAAATTTATTGATCTAACTGATACTGATTTAATCATATTTTGAAATTCTTCCTGTACTAAGGGAATAAAACGTAATGCAATTAATAACTGAAAAAGCCACTTGTTTATTGGTAATCCAATTCTTTTTAATGGATAGAAAAACCAACTTAATCCCCACACAATATCTTCTTGTAATGTAGTTAATAGCATTAAATTAACACTATGAATAACGGTAAATATCAAAGTGGAGGTTTTTATTCCTAGTTCAAAAGCTTTTCTTGATAAGTTATAGGGACCAAAATTTATAAACCATATTTTATGAGAAGGAATTTGCAGAATATTCCATTTTTTATAGTTTTCTACAACCACTTGCAACTCGTTCGGATTTCTTATAACGCTATCAACAGATTGAATATCAGAAGAAGCAACTATAGATATAAATCCTATTAATAAAGACAAGCATGAGAGAATAAATAATGATCTCCACCATACTCTAGATGGCAATAAACTTAAAAAAGTAATTAATAGTAAACAACTCACTAAACTCAATCGCCATATTGGGCCTGCCCAAATTGGTGTGATTAAAAATATCAATACAATAATTATTTTTAATCTACTATCTACAATTCTTAACCAACTTCTATTGCCATAAACGTATTGACCTACAGAAAATTTGGTAAGTATATTCATTAATCTTTTTGAATTAACTCAATATTTTCCCTTTCGACTTCTTTATGTAATGCTCTTTGCTGTTTTCCTCTCCAAAGTAAAATTAGAGGTGTGCCTTCAAAACCTAAATTTAATCTAATTTGTTTTTCAATATATCTTCTGTAAGTTATTCCAAATAATTTAGGATCGTTTACAAAAAGAGTAAAAGTGGGAGGTTTATTTTTTACTTGAGTACCGTAATAAAGCCTGCCTTGCTTTCCGCTTCTTTTCGTTGGAGGACTTTTCCAACTAATAGACTCTTTAAGAACTTCATTAACCACAGATGTTGTAACTCTTCTTCTATGTTGATTTACAGCATTTAGAGCATGATCAAAAATATTATCAACTCTTTGTCCAGTTTTTGCAGATATAAAAATCATTTTTGACCAGTGTAAAAAATAAAGTTTAGATCTTAGTTCTTTTTCTACCTGATATATTGTTGAACTATTTTTTTCAACAAGATCCCATTTATTTACAACAATTATACAAGCTCTTCCTTGTTCTTCTATTCTTCCTGCCAACTTCTGGTCTTGATCAGTTACTCCATCTACAGCATCTATAACCAATACACAAACATCACTTCTATCAATAGATTTAAAAGCCCTATTAATGCCAAAGAATTCAGTCCCATATTTAACATTTTTCTTTCTTCTAATCCCTGCAGTATCAACAATTTTCCATTGATTATCTCCTTTTTTAATGAGGGTATCAATTGAATCAGTTGTCGTCCCACTGATATCACTAACAATTGCTCTTTTTTCTCCTGATATTGAATTTAACAAACTAGATTTACCAACATTTGGCCTACCAATAATTGACATCATTATCTTTTCTTCTTGATCTTGAATATTTTTTTCAGGAAGTTCGTCAATAACTAGATCTAAAAGATCGCCAGTGCCTGAACCATGAATAGCTGAAACTGGGCAGGGTTCTCCCAATCCTAATTTCCAGAACTCTGAAGCTAAAGAGATTCCAAGAGTAGTTGATTCACATTTATTGACAGCAACAATTGTTTTACAGTTTGATTTCCTTAACCATTTTGCTATTGATAAATCACCATCAGTAACACCTTGATTTCCATCTACTACAAACAAAGCCAGTGAAGCCTCTTCTAGAGCCAAGAAAACTTGCGTTCTTATCTCTGGAAGAAATTCACTATCATCATCAAAAACTAAACCTCCAGTATCAACTATTTGAAATTCCTTACCTCCCCATGTGGCATTTTGATAGGTTCTATCTCTTGTAACACCAGGTTTATCAAAGACTATTGCATCATTACTTTGGCAAAGCCGATTCACCAAGGTTGATTTCCCAACGTTAGGTCTTCCGATAATTGCTATTGTGGGAAGAATCAATTCTTCTCTCCAAAGAAAATAGTACCTTTTACAACTATACCTTTAATAGAATCATTTACCTTCCTCAAAAAAATCATTTGATTTCTGGATCACCAAAATGTCCTTTTGATGGATTTGCAGGGGGTGAAATCGGACTTGGAATAACATTATTATCATTTGAAAAACAATCATTTTCTATAGCCCAATAAATTAGCCAATTTACTGCGGTAGCTCTTCTAGTTCTTCTTGGATATAGTTCATTAATTTTATAACCTTTAAAATTAAGAAAATTTTTCAATCCCTGCTTATGATTCTTTGGGATAGATCGAGTCAAATGAATTGATGCTAATCGTTCTGAAATAAATTGAGGAGCCTGTACAAAGCTTTCTGACCAATAAATAGGAGTTAATGCACTAGAAACCCAATTATTTGAAGTTTTTTCTTTAATATAAAAAAGTCTTTCCCAAACCAATTCACAGACAAAAAGATCAGTAACCTTATCTTCAAGAACAAGAAATAATAATTCTTTACATATTGGCCATGTAAATTGATTTTCAAGGAATTTTTCTTTTTTATGCATTAATCGAACCTTATTAAAATTAAAGAAAAATAAGGCATAAAGTCCTTATTATACTGAGAGGCATATTGAATAATTTGATCAGGCGTACCAACACTCAAAGCAATTAATGATTTTTTGATAATATCCTCTTTTTTTAAAGTTTCCCTAACTAAATTCCATCGTTTCCCAATTTTCATAATGGCCAAGACCGTTTTATTTTCTCTACTTTCCTTAATTAGGGATGTTAATTCTGAATTGGAAGAGGGACACTCTTTGATTATTAAAGTCTCGCCTTTTTTAACTAGATCAAAATCATTCAAAGCTGCTGTTGCTGATAGCGAAGAAATACCAGGTATGGTTTTGGTATTGATTTCTGGATAATTATGCTTTATTAGCCTCAAAATATAAGAAGAACTTGCAAATATTGAGGTATCTCCTAGACAAAGCAAAACAACTGATTCACCATTTTTTATAAATTTCACAATTTTTTCTACTGCTTTAGACCATATTTCATCAGGATCAAAATCCTGCCTAGCCATTGGAAAGATAATAGGTATATTTTTTTTAAATTTGGTGTATTTTTTGACTATTTCTGCAGCGAAACTCTTTTTATTATCATCCGATATTGGAAAAACTATAACTTTCGCTTTTTTTATAGCATCTACAGCAGCAATTGTTAAAAGCGATGGATCTCCAGGGCCTACACCAACGATGGTGAATGTTGGCAAATCAGTTTTATATCGATTAAGTAAACTTAAGAACTTTTTTATTATCATTTTTATTTTATTAACTTTAGCTATGTACCCTTGGCATCATAAAAGTTTTAGCCAGTATTAATGACTCAATTTCAGACAATTCCTCTAACCTTTTGAAAGTTTGATTTTTAGAGAATTTAGTTTGCGCTAGTTTCCAGTAAACTCCAAAATGTCTTGCCTCACTCTCAAGGAGAGACTCATAAAGGGATTGAAACGATTTATCTTCAGAATTCAGAGCAAGCAAGCTTAATCTTTCATGACTTCTTGCTTCAATAAGTCCTGCTATTAAGAAACTATCAAGCATTCTATTGGGCTCTTCCTTGCTTATATTCTTGGACAATTTAGCTCCATATGGAGGCGGTTTTAAGGACTTAAGAGAATGTCCAAGATCCTTTAAAAAAGAAAGTATTTTTTCAAAATGTTCTAATTCCTCTCTTGCTATTGGACTTAGAACTTCTGCCAGATTTGGTTCTGATGGATATCTAAACATCAATTGAATAGCTACTCCTGCTGCTTTTCTTTCACAATGAGCATGGTCAATAAGAATATCTATCGGATTAGATATTGCGAGTTTGATCCACTCATCTGAGGTAAATGATGATAAATATTTAATTTGAGAAGTGGGCCTTTTAAAATTGACTAGCATTTAATCTTTACTACTTAAATATCCAATGATTCCCTCAAGAGCTAAGGAATAGCTTAATATGCCGAATCCACTAATAATTCCTATAGCTTTATCTGTAAGAAAAGATTCTTTACGAAAATCCTCTCTACTGAAAATATTTGAAATATGTAACTCTACAAACGGAATTTTTGATCCAATTAAAGCATCACGAATAGAAATCGAGGTATGAGTAAAAGCGCCAGCATTTATAAGAATACCTTGGATACTTTTTACAGAATCCTGAATTTTATCTACTATTTCTCCTTCATGATTACTTTGAAAGCATTCAAGATTAATACTTTTTTCTTTGGCAACTTTAGTTAAATCTTTTTCTATATCACTCAGTGTTTTATTACCATATATTTCAGGTTCTCTAGTGCCCAGGAGATTTAGATTTGGGCCATTTATCAATAAAATATTCATCATCAATAAAGTCTTTTCTTTATAAATGCTATCTAGAAAGAAACAAAAAAACCAAAACAATTTCACACAAAGTGTCCATTAACTGATAAGTTCAAATAGTAGGGGTCGGTGCCCGAGTGGTTAAAGGGGGCGGACTGTAAATCCGCTGGCTCTGCCTACGTTGGTTCAAATCCAACCCGGCCCACTTAAAATTTGCCCTTGTAGCTCAGCGGTAGAGCACTCCCTTGGTAAGGGAGAGGTCTCGGGTTCAAGTCCCGACGAGGGCACTTGGGCAATTGATTGATATAGCTGGCATCTCATAGCTCAACATTTTACCTGAAATTCAGATACCTTTGATAAAGGTTTTATTCAGTAATGAAACTATCTTCATACCGTATGCACAGAATATATATTGCAGCAACCATGAATTATGGTCTTGGTTCTGATGATCCAGAAGAGTTGGCTTATTACAACAAAATCAGAAATGCGATGGATGATATAAAAAAAGAACCAGTAAAAAAGGGAGTAACCTTTGATTAATATATATGCGAGTTAAATAATTAATTTTTGATACTATACCCATATTCAAATTGAATTGTTGATCCTTTATCCGTATAACGGAGTACCTCAAACCGTACATATTTATTAGTCGAATGGCCTCTCTAACTAGTTAGAACATAGATGTAGCCCATCATGAGCAAATGTCTACCAAATCCACACTAAAAGAAGATCATAAATCTGAGATTAAAGAAAGATCAGAAGAAGAACTTCTTGAGGAAGAAATCAGGAATCAGCAAACATTGGATAGCTTTGTTAAAGCTGATAAAAAATGGAGCTGATCAAAACTTATTTATTAGGAGAAAGTTATGAACCTAAAAAGATCACCATTCTCAATCTTGAATAAAGAGAGAAGAGAAATTGACTATATCAAAGGAGTTTATAAGAAAAAAATACAAGCTGAAATTAAATCTTACAAAAATCCCGAAGATGAAGATAAGAGAGATACAGTCCAAGCTCGAGATATATTAATGCTTGATAGAATTTCAATTTAGTTATTCTTTTTTTTCTTTTTTTTCTTCTTCTCATTATCTTTTTTTTTCTTCTTTAACTTTTCATAAACCTCATCAGCCTTCTGTTCAATACTGTCCAACTTATTTGAAAGTTCCTTTAAAGCTTCTGCTTTTTCTTCTTTAACTGTGGTATCTTTTACCTCATTAATCTTTACTGGCTCTTCTTTAACTACAGTATCTTTTGCCTCTTCAGTTTTAATTCCAAGCTTACCTTTAATAAAATTAGCTATAAAAATAAGAACAGGTACATGGGCTAGACCACCAATTACTATCCTTGTTTCTGAATAAGCCATTTAATAGTTAAAAGAACTGAGATATTTAAGCATAAATTTAATTTTTAAATTCATTTTATTAAGCCAATAAACAGTAGTAATCATTTATTGATTCGCACATCAATAATCTTGCTATTAATTGAGTGGAGACTTTTTTATTAAATGCCATTAGACGTATTTTTAATGAACATGTGTGTTGTAGTTATAGCGTTGCTTATCAGAAGAGAAATCAAACTTAAGAAGGCTAGATAAATTATGAAAACACAAATTTTAAAAAAGCATAACATTCCAAATATCCATGCTATTACTCTTTTACTAATGCTTCTTCTATGCTTGTGGTTACCGCTTGCACTCAGATTCTTATTAATAATTTAGTCGAACAAATTAGTTAATACTCTTATTCCTAAACTTTGCTATATCCTAATTTTGTTTTATAGATCTTATATGGGGCTCCTAATCCATTCATGGCTTCAATAATTTGGTCAAAAGTATGATGGAGCATTCCAAGTTCTTCAGCTTCAAAAGGCTTATTTGTCTTATTTGCAATTTTTAAGTATTCTGAAACCTTATCTTCCTTAACTTTAAGTTTTGTAAGAAGCATAAATGAATTATCTGATTAAAAAACTAGACAAAAAAAAGACTCTCACGAGCCTGAGTGATGGGGATTTCCATAATGACAAATTAATTAGAAACAAACAACTCCATCAATAGTAAATTTTTAATACTTACAAACACCATATATAGTGCTAGGATTCTATAAAAGGCCGGGTGATGGGGATTATCCCGCTTTTTAGTTGGGGCGAAGCTAACGCCCTTTTTTTATGGGTATAACTTTTTAATAGCTTCTTGTTGTTCTTGTTTTTTATTTCTTCGGCATCATAAACAGGACAAGTATTCTGATTAAGTGATGAGAAAAAAGCATTTTTATTAAAACTTTTAAATATAGGAATCAGTAGTAAACGTTTCATTTTTTTATTTAGTAATGTCTTCAAACATACTTATCTCACTTTTTTATTCCAAACTTCCTCAGTTTTCATCCATCCCTGAGAGATTAATCTTTCATATATCTCTCTGGCTAATTCTATATCTACAGAAACTGTAGTTGTCATTAAGGGGGGTTCTTTCCCTAATACACCAACTATCTTTCCAGTATCTACAAACATATACTCAAAAACACCATCTACGCTCTTTTCATTTTTTAAAAACCTTTTTACTTCTGTTCTTTTTGGATTAATCAACCAATGAGATTTAGCCATTAATTAAAAAGTAAAAATAGAACGCGTTTGATTAACAATATAGAGCTACTGTTTGATCTAAATCTGCACAAGGTTCAATAGTAAATTCCAATAATTCTCTCCAAGGACTCCACTGCTTCCAAATAGTTTCTAAAGAATCAGCGTCTACAACAGAGTAACCATTGCCATGTTGAGGTAAGAAAATCCAAGATTTAACGTCATAACCCTCTGGTCTATTTTGTGGCCCTCCGTTGAGATACCATTCTTTTAACATTTTGGATCCCTTCTCTTGGGAGGCTGCATCATTAAATTTATAAGAAATTAGAAAAAGCATAAATAAATAATTAATCTTATTTTAGGAGTCTAAATTTAAAAGTAACTTGATATGACAGTCGAATCATAAATATGACCTGCACTCTCAATTAATGGTTTCACTGCTGGATCTTCAAACATAGATATTGATTTGCCTTCCTCACCCTGTTCAATAAGAATTACACTGGTTGGATCATCTTTCTTTACACCTTTATATAAGCAAACAATTCCACGTTCTTTATTCATTTGTATATTTTCTTCGCTGTCATAAACCGCAGCCCATTCCTCAAAAGGGACGCTAATTTTGAATATGAAAACGGTAGTTTCAAGAGACATAAAAAAGCAGCTAGTTGCTCCCTATTTTAGATCGACTGTCAATCAATTAAATTATCCCATTGCGGAAACAGCTTCAGCAACTTGTTTGTTTCTTTGAATAACCTCATCATCATTTAAAACAGCAGTGATATTCCAATCAAGACCAAATTTCGCTCTCCACACTCCAAAATGTTGAGATATTGCCAAGTGATTATCAGCCTTGAAGGTCACAAAAACCTCTCCTGTTTCAGGAGCATGGAATCTACTTACCAATTCAAATCCATCAAAATTATCCATAGGTGCACCGGAAGCAATATACTGCTCAAACATCTTGTAACCTTCGGATTGAGAAATTCCGTCTGGAATAAGTCCATGAACGTGATAATAAGCCATAAATAAGAATCATGAATGTAATTTCAATTTAAAAAGCATATTTAAAAAAGCATTTAAATTATCTTTAAATTTAGATTTTTAAGCCTTTTCTAATATGAATTCGCGAAAAAAGAATCTTTATTTGGTAGCGCATGTACCGTTTATATGTTTATTAATAGCTATTAATTGGCTATGAGTTATTTTGCTGAACCTAACCATATTGAATATGATGCATGGTTCGACGAAAATGTCGACCCATTGGATCTTGTGAATTACTCAGATGAAAAGGAGTTCAGTGATTCGGTACACTTTAAGTTCCACAAGATGTCCACTAGAAATTTAACGATTGGTTCTTCTGATAATTTTCACTGGTAAGTAAAAGATTTTTCACTCCATGAATATTTATGAATCTTACGCAGAATATGTTCCATCACTTTCTCTTCTTGCCTTAGCTAATACAATTTCATCTACAACTTTTTCAATCATGTAAGCACTTTTTTTACCAAAACATTTTTCTTTTTTAATATTTTCAAAATCATTTGGGATTAAATTATTATGTTCACAACAATCGCATTGAATATCAATTTTCTTACCGCTGAAAACCTCCAAAGCTCTATAAAAAATCCATTGCTGAACTGAAATACTTTCCCAACTATCAAAATTCGACCATTCATCAAAATCCCTAGTAAGGATGCCTTTTAATCCATCAGCCTGATTTACATTTACTAAGTATGAATCTTTTCTTGGTTCATCATTAATACCAATTGTTTTGACAGAATTTTGATTCATTAAATATAGATTGATTGAATAGCCTTGTAAATCTAGAGGATCATTTCAAAAATACAAACAAAAAATGTCTCAAATAAGATCATTAATTGCTTTATCCAATCTAGAAGTATGATTTGTATTTCTGAGTAATTCAAAATCCTTAAAATCAAAGCCCGGGCCAACACAACAACTCACTAAAGTAAATTCGCCTGTACTTTGTGCAGCTTGCCAATATCCAGATGGGATCATTTCTACTGGATTATTGGAATCTAAAATTAAATTTCTTATTAACTTATTATCATTATCTAGGCACCATAAATTTAGAGGATCGCCCCTTAGATAAATCCAAATTTCATCAGCATTTTTTACTCTGTGCCAAGCACTTTTTGCATCTCTCTCCAAAAGATAATAAATTCCTGTAATAAAGTTTCTACTTTGGCCATCTTCCCTTATTAGAGAATTCTCACTCCTTACTACCTCTCTAAACCATCCACCCTCAGGATGAGGAGATAAATTGAATTGTTTAATTATTTCTATGTTTTTTTTATTAGGATTCACATCACAAAAATATCTTTAAAAATTCATCTTAATTTTATATAGGAACCTGAAAACAAATCAAAATAAACTATATTTTCTAAAAAATTAAGCACAAATAACTGACAAATCTACAAAATTTTTATTTTCATCTGCCAGTTCAGTAATGATTCTATTGAGCCATTCAGAGGTCGTCTCACAATAGCCTACATTTAAAATAGTTTTTTGCTTTGCTGTTTCTTCTTTATTCATAGTTAGAGTATTTTTATATAAATTAGTCTTTAATTAAATCTATGTGAATAAGTCTTAATTACTATCTATTTTAAAAAGTTGTATTTAATACATATTTAAGAACAGCTAGTAAACAAATAAAATTAAATCGTTGACAAGAAAATATATACGAGTGAGAGTAGAAAAAATTTATTATTTAACCTATGAATAACATCAAGATCGAGGAATTGATGAAAGTAAGGTTCGATGGTATTGCTAATAGAATTGGGCAATTAAGCAAAAGGGAGAGTGAATCTTTATTACTTGAGCATCTTGAGTGGTTGGAGGGAGGATGGGAAACTGAAGAAATCTTATTTTTAAAAAAGCCCTACAGGAAATGGTGGTTCTAACTCCACTTCTATAAATAATTAATGATGGCCTAAGGGACCAGGGCCAGAACCTATTTTATAAGAATTATCTAAAGATTTCTCAACAAATAATTTCGCTTTTTGTATGGAATCGAATAGATCAAAACCTAAAGCCTTGTAACCACAAATAGCAGCACTCAAAGTACAGCCGCTTCCGTGGGTATTTTTTGTATTTACAAAATTATTAAATAGCCACTCTTTTCTACCATTTAAGTCAAGAAAGAAATCCTTCCCTTTCATATCTTTTAAACCGCCACCTTTTATAAGTACCGCTTTAGCTCCAAGACCAATAATTTTTCTTGCTGAATTTTCGATATCTTCTTTGCTCCTTATTTCTAAACCAGAAAGTAGATTTGCTTCATAAATATTTGGAGTTACTAAATCAGCAATTGGTAATAAGAGTTTTTTATAAGCATTAATAGCAGAATCTTCCAGCAATTTAGAACCAGTTCTTGTAACCATTACTGGGTCAATAATTTTGGTTATTTTGTATGTATTTAATTTTGACGCAGTATCATTAATTATACTTTCATTTAATAACATTCCAGTTTTTAAGGCATCAATACCAAAATCAGCAAATAAAGTATCTAACTGATTTAATAAAGTATTCTTATCTACTGGTTGAACGCATGTAACCTCTATACTATTTTGTGCGGTAATACATGAAATAACAGAACATCCATGTACTTTTAGGGCCATGAAAGTTCTCAAGTCAGCCTGTATGCCTGCTCCACCCCCGGAGTCACTACCGCCTATTGAAAGTGCAATTTTAGAATACATAATTTATAAAATCGTTTTTGAAAATACTATAAATAAATTTTAATTTAAATCAGAAATCTGAATATGCATTAAAAAAATCTAACTCCAATTCCATAGCTCTCCTGTATAAATATTTGGCCTGATTAATATCATATGTTTCTTTATTAGTCTCAATAAGATTTTCAAGTGAATCTGCTAGCTTTTCAAAGCTTTCATCAGAATAAGTAATTATCCATTCTTTATATTTAATATCAAAATCCTCCTTATACAAACTTTTCCCTATCCAAGAATAAAGTCGCATACATGGAGTCATTGCAAACATTATTTCAACGGAGCTAAGTCTTTTGGAAGTTTCATCAAGGAAATCTGTATAATTTTTAGTAGCTTTTTTTATATAGTTATTAGACAAATCAATATCCCATTCTTTTGCATACGTTTCATGAAGTATTAACTCCTCTGAAACGCCCATTAAAAGTTCACTTAACTTCCTTATTGAGTACTTATCTTTTGATTTGGAAACAGCAAGACCATAAGCCTTAGCAAAAGTCTCTAAAAAGAAATAATCCTGAGCTAGATATTCTTGAAATATATTTTTAGGGAGACTTCCATTCTGTAAACCTTGAACAAATTTTGTATTTAAACTTAGTAAAGCAATCTCATAATTATCCTCCCAAAGTTTTTTTGTTATTTTCATTTTTTTGATTTTTAGTTATTCTAAAATTTTTTATATTTTTTACCTACAAACTTAATCTTATTTTTCTAGGATTAAAAGAAAAAATTATGAAAGAAATAAATATCTTATGGTTCAAGAAAGATTTAAGAATTTTTGATAATAAAGCTCTCTGCGAGGCTATAAAAGATAATGATATTTTACCTATTTATATTATTGAGTTAGATATTTGGAGACAAAATACTCATTCAGATAGACAATGGCAATTTTGCAAAGAAAGTTTAATAGATTTAAGAAATGCACTTGCTGAGATTGGACAACCATTAATTATCAGGACTGGGAATGTTATTAATATTTTTGATGAAATTAGTTCAACATTTAAAATCAAAGGTATATATAGCCATCAAGAAACCGGCGATTGGCTTACTTATAAAAGAGATCAAAAAGTAAGAGAATGGGCTTTAAGAAAAAATATTATTTGGAAGGAATTTCTACAATTTTCAGTTTTTAGAGGGAATTTAGATAGGAATAATTGGTCTAAAAAATGGCAAGAAAATTCCAAAAAAAACTTACTTAAAGCTCCATTAAGAATTAATTCTATTAACTTTAATATTGGAGAAATACCCTCAGACGAAATTTTTACCTTTAAAAAAGAAACTTGTCCAGGAAGAATGAAAGGTGGAAGAAAGAAAGGTTTAGAGAGAATGCAATACTTCTTTAGTAATAAATTAGATTCTTATTCAAAAGATATATCTAGCCCAGAAAAATCATTTGATAGTTGTACAAGACTATCCCCATATATTTGTTGGGGATGCATTTCATTAAAAGAAATTTTTAAAAAGGCAAATATATCAAAAGAAAATAATTCCAGGATGTTAAAAAGCAGATTAACTTGGCATTGTCATTTTATTCAGAAACTTGAAAGTGAACCAGAACTAGAGTTTAGGGAATTCCATCCTTTTTTTAAAAACATTAGAGAAAAAAATAATGAATTACTTTATTCATGGAGTTCAGGTAATACAGGCTTTCCTTTTATAGATGCATGTATGCGCTCATTAAATTTCAATGGATGGATTAACTTCAGGATGAGAGCTATGTTAATGTCTTTTGCTAGCTATAATTTATGGCTACCATGGCAAGATTCAGGTTCAGAATTAGCAAATAAATTTGTAGATTATGAGCCTGGAATACATTGGAACCAATGCCAAATGCAATCTGGAACTACATCTATCAATACCAATAGAATTTATAATCCTATTAAGCAGGGAAAAGATCATGATCCTCAAGGAAAATTTATAAAAAAATGGATACCAGAATTAAAGGATATATCACTTAATTTCATTCATGAACCATGGCTATTATCTAGATTTAATAAAGAAGAATATGAACAAATTAATTACATAAGACCAATAATTGACATCCCAAATAGCACTAAAACTGCAAAGAAGAAAATTCAGGAAATCACTAAAAAGGATGGATATTGGGATATCTCAAAAGAAATTTATTTAAAACATGGTTCTAGAAAAAGGCTTAGAAAAAATATAAGTAATAAAAAAATTGTTTCTAAAGAAAAGGAAATACAATACGAACTGAAATTAGATTTCTAAATTTAATTGTCAGAAATTTCCAGATTCTTTTTAGTGAAAAGTTAAGTTTTTTAAATTTTGAAATTGAATATATAAATCCACGATGAAGTAATGCAAGCTTTAATGTATTTATTAGAATTTATTAATTATGTCTGAAAGATTTGAATGGGACGATACCAATAGTTCAGGTATATGGTGGAGTACTAATGTAAGTATTAGAGACGAGTGCATTTTGCTTAAAGAAGATACTCAATGCGAAGATTGTGATATCGTCGAACTTCTTAGGAGTATTGCACAAAATATTGAAGAAAATGGCCTTTAATTTTTAAAGGAATATTATCTTTTTTAGAGATTTTGAATTCCTTTTGCAGCTTTTATTAATTCGATAGTAATACCTTTTTCACTCATTGAATGACCAGCATCATTAACAATAATTAATTCAGAATTCTTTAATTTCTTATTTAGATCCCAAGCACTCCTAACAGGACATACAACGTCATACCTCCCTTGAATTATTTTTGTTGGAATCGATTCTATTGCTCTTATATTTTTCAAAATAAAATCATCTTCTAAGAAAATATTATTAATAAAATAATGACATTCGATCCTTGCAAAGGCATCTGAAAAAGAATTAACTTGAGACTTATCAAAATCAAATTTTTTATTTATTAAATGACTAGTTGAGAGTTCCCATTTTGTCCAAGCTGCTGCTGCTTTTGATCTAAGATTTGCATCTGAAGATGTTAGATATTTATAAAAAGAACTTATTAAATCATTTCTTTCTTCTTTTGGTATTACAGAAATATATTCTTCAAATTCATCAGGGAATATCTCACTTGCACCATATTGATAGAACCACAATAATTCAAACTTTCTACATAAAAATATTCCTCTCAAAGTTAAGCTCGTAACTCTTAGGGGATTTTTAATTGCATATATAAGTGAAAGTGTTGAGCCCCAAGATCCACCAAACAAATGCCAACTATCTATTTTTAATAGAATCCTTAATTTCTCAATATCATCAACTAAATGATTAGTCGTATTTTCTTTTAATTCGGAGAAAGGAGTTGAAGAACCGCAACCCCTTTGATCAAATTGTATAATATCAAATTTATCTGGATCAAAGTATCTTCTATATCTTGGTTGACTTCCTCCTCCTGGGCCTCCATGAATAACTAGTATTTTTTTACCATTTGGATTGCCAGATCTTTCCCAATAAATCCTATGAATATTACTTACTTGTAAAAAACCCTTTTCACGAACTTCAATTTTAGGAAACAAGACTTGATCTTTCATTGTGAAATATTTTTAAACACTTAATAAATCCATATTATCCAAAAAGAAGTCTAGTTTAGAAGTAGTTTATTAAAAAAAAAGGACTGGTGGTACAGTCCTTTTTGATATTTGATTTCCTTCTAACAGGATATAAAATTACATATTTTAAAGTCTATTTACTCATAAACCTAGAATACGTGAACTCGGGGATTTCTCTCGATAATTTCAGTCCCTATTGTCGCTAGTAATTATAAAGCGAAGTCTTATCAGACTAATTGATTGAACTTTAATTTTCGAATAATCCCATTCTCAGGAATACGCTTCCTATATTTTGGAATTTGCTAAATTTCAGGCGGACTATCAATCATTTAGATTGCCTCCGAACTCAACATTTATAAATTACTCCTTTTTATATTTTCAGTAAATCCGTAAATATGCTGATTTACTTTTTTCTTAATTTGTAAGAGGATTTTAATGATCCTTTGTTTTTTATAGATAAATATAAAAATCAAAGTCTATAATCCCTTATTTATTCAGATTCATAGAGCAAAATAGATTCAATTATTCTTTTATCACTATCAGAAAGTTTATAATCTTCCAATTTCCACTGAACAAATTTTACACACTCATCTATAGAAGGATTCTTATCCCGGCACTTACGCCACTCTCTAATCCAATCTGCCAAGGCAAAATTTATTTTTGTAGTAAGCATATTTACCAATCAGGGTAATTAAAATCTCCTCCAATAGGTTCTTCATAAAATTCCCCTTCTTTTATACCTTTATCATATTTTTCAATTATCTTTTTATAAGAAGCTATTGAGGGAACTAAATCTCCTATATATATGGGTTCCATTGTAATTGTTATAATAATTTTAGTTATTTATTATTTTATATAAGAATTTAATAAAAAGATTATTAATATGCATTATGGATTTCATCAAAAAGAACAAGATCTTAACACTAATGGCTGTAATTGCAGTTTTATCATTTGCATTAGAAAAAATAGGCATAATACACCCTTAAATTAATTAAGTTTATTTGTAAATACTTCCTAATGAAATAAGTAAACCGATACTATTACTGCAAAAATAAGCAATGGAGATAATAATGTAAAAACTAAAGTTGAAAGATTAATCAGCATAAATTTTAAATAAATACACAAATTTAATAAACATCACTTTTAAGCATTTGCAATAACTAAAATTTAAATTATTACGATATAAAAAAAATTTGAATAAAGAAAGATTTAAAGAAGAATATGAAGAGGGCTCAGACTTACTATGGCCTAGTGATAAAGAAGATAAAATAACTCGGCAATTTTATAAAGATTTATCTAATCTTTCAAAAAACATAAATTTTAGTAAAAAGAAAAAGCTAAAACTTTTTGAACAATTAGTTAGAATAATAAAAGGCAAAGGCTGGGATTAATTAATATTCAAACTAAAATGAAAAATTTAATGATACTAATTAGAAGTTTTTTTCTTTTAAGACCAAGATTTTTATCCACTATATTTTTTATTCCTATTCTTTATGGAATTGGCTGGGCTTTATCTCAGCCACTTTTATTGTTTAATTTTGAAAAAGATAATTTATCTTTAATTGGTACTATTATTACTTTCTTACTTTTTATCTTTTTACTCCCATATTGGTTTTATATCAAACGAAATAAATCAAGTGCTTGGATAATTCTTGGGATAACAAAAGACAAATTCTTGAAAAACTTTTTCAATTTTTCTCAAGGTATTTTACTTGCTTTAGTTTTAATAATTCTAATTCTGGTACCACTATTGCAAAAAAATTATATTTCTTGGATAGGTCAATTCTCGCCAATAATATTGTTAAATTCTATTTTACTGGGATTAGGTGTTGGATTCGCAGAGGAAATAATTTTTAGAGGCTGGTTACTAGAAGAATTAAAATTTGAATATGGTACAAAAATATCAATAGCTTTACAAGCTATAATTTTTAGCTTCGTTCATAATTTATCAAATGAGATCTTTTGGAACATAGTAGGATTACGTTTGGGATTTATTTTACTTGGGATATTTCTATCATTAGTAAAAATTAGAGATAAAGGTTCTTTATGGAATTGCATAGGAATTCATGGAGGACTAGTGGGTATTTGGTTTTTATTAAATAACGGATTAATAGAATTCAAAGAAAATACACCTTCTTTGTTAGCAGGGCCTTTTACGCAAAATATTCCAAACCCAATCGGAAGCTTTAGTGCAATTTTAATATTACTTTTATTATGTATTTTTTATACAGTACGATCAAAAAAGATTTTTACTAAACGTATTAATTAGATATAAATACCGATTGATTTTTGATTAGTAATTGTCAGATTAAAATAAAGCTTAATTCTCATATGAACTTTGAGGCAGGAATAAGATTTATTGTCTTTTTAGTAATTTTTGGAGTTACAAACTATCTAATGATGTTGAGAAGATATGAAAACGACATCAAAAAAAAGAAATATTTACAACAGGAAAAAATTTCCAGGCTATACCCTAAAGGTTCATTTATTTTCTGAAATTAAAAAAGTTTTTGTAAAATCTACTCACCATTTTTTATTAGTTTTTTGCCAACCTTCATTTAACAATTTTTGCCACAATAATCTCGCTTCTTCTATAAAAATTTTTTTTCTAGTTTTCATCAAAGGAGGATTTTCTCCATGTATTCCCATAATAATTCCTTCTTCAATAATCATATAATCAATAGATTTATCAGAATGATCATTATCTTTGTAGAAACGCATCACTCCTACAAAATTGGAGTCTATTAACCAGAAATCATTAGTTGAATTCAATAAACCAAAAATTAAATTAAATTTATCACATGTTTAATTGCAATCTGCGAGGAAAATATTTATTTAGTTTATTCATATTTGATAAGTTTTTTCTTTTTGTCTACTTTTTTTCAATTCGCCACGTTTTTTCTTAACTTCAACTCTTTTCTTTTGTGATGCTTTAGTGGGTTGTGTAGATTTTCTTAATTTAAATGGTTTATTTAAAGCATTTTTTAGGATTGAACTAAATTTCATTAAAGCTAGCTGCCTATTTAATAATTGATTTCTGTGTTCTTGAACCGCTAAACGTAAGCTATTATTCACTAATTTGGTTTTCAAGTTTCTCTTAAGAATTTCTTTCTGATAATCATTTAATACTTTGGAATCTTCTAAATTAAAAATAATCTCTACTCTACTTTCAATTTTATTTACATTTTGTCCTCCAGGACCGGAGGATCTGGAAAATCTCCACTTAATTTCGTTGGATGGTATTACTAATGTTTTAGTAATTTTTAAATCCATTTTTATTTCTTTTTGATTTAGATCTTTAGAATCATTTCCTTAATACTTTAAAACATATCTTGAAATTTGATCGGTAAATACTGGGCGGTTAAGTTAGGTAAACCGAAATTCGGTGTATTTGCCGTATCAATATCTTCGGTATTTATCCTTTCATATTTCAAAGAATCATCAGATATTAAGTTTGTACTAATTCAAAGGTCACTTATGTATTCAATGTTTGATCTTCTTTTTGAAACACCTTCATATCGCCCAGTATATGTTATTTCCGATAGTGAAATGAAGGAGTTAAAGAAAAACCAACATCAAGAAGAGCTTGATGAAATTACAAAACAAAAAGTAAGACTTGAAGATGCTTTTAAAGCTCAACTAAAACATCTTCAAGAGAGAGAAAAAGAAGTAAAAAAAGAACTTAAAGTACTCTCAGCTTCAAAAGATAAATAATTTATTTTTAGAGAAATTATTTTTTCCAAAGACGGTTTTTAACCGTCTTTTTTAATTCTTTTAATCTTAAGGAATCCATTAAATCCACAGATTTTAAAAATATTTTCCATAATTAAAAGATGAATAATAATAAAGAAAAAATAAGAATGTTCTTACCCTTTAGCTGGGTAATTTGTGCAGCAATATCTTTTGCTTATATAAATTCACATTTAATAAATACCTAATTAAGATGTCTTATCCATCAAGAGATGAAATACTTGCATCTTCAAAAGGGTGGATAGCATCTTTTTTAAATTTTCTTCCTGGTTTAGGATCGGGTTACTTATATCAAAGAAGATGGAAACCCTACTTTTTTACCATCACTGCTAGTACTGCATGGTTCGCTTTAGGTTTTTTTTTACAGGGAGATTTAGAACCGTCTCAAATTGAACAAATAATTGGAATTTCTGGTCTTTTTTTTATATCAATAGTTACAATTATAGAAGCCAACTTGGCTTTCAAAAAAGCAAGTAATAAAACAAAAGCTGAAAAAGAGAAAATAATTTCCTCTAAAAAAAATGGATGGTTTAGATAATTCAAAAAATTAAATCTAAAAAAATATTTAATTAGTTCTCAGGTCTTAATTTAAATAAATAATTACCATAAATGATTTTTTTAAAATAAAAAATTTTTTTAACTATAAAAAAATAAAATTTCCTTTTCTTTAAGACCTTCCCATCCAGAGTCTATTAATAATTGATTCAATGTTTCTTTATCAAAATGCTTAGAACCTGTTTTGACGCATCTATTTCTCATTGATTTTTTAACACCGCTCCTTTGTCTTTTATTCTCCTCATCCATAATTTTATTGTATAGATCTAGCATTTTTTTAGGGATTGGAGTACCGTCAAGATCCACTCCATTTTGAATAGCAAGATCAACAGCCTGCATTCCCATTTTCTGCATAAATTTAAAAACAGCTGAAACAATAATAAAACAAAAGTTATTAATCTAAAATTCTTTGAATAATAATTTATTGATTTTGAATTTCTTTAAGTACTCTAATTGCCTCTTTAATGTGTTCAGGACCATTCAATAAATCTCTAAAAATATGTCTAACTATCCCTTTGCGATCAATAACGTAAGTTACCCTACCATCCATAAAGCCTAATACTTTAGGGACTTTAAAAGTTTTCCTAAGAGAGTCATTTGTATCACAAAGTAGTGGATATTGTAATTTATTTTTATTAGCAAATGCCAAATGACTTGAGGTGCTTCCATTACTTACTCCCCAAACTTGCGCTCCTAATACTTTAAATAAGTCATATTTATCTCTAAATCCGCAAACTTCTATAGTGCAACCAGGCGTATCATCTTTTGGATAAAAAAACAAAACGAGGGGATTTTTTAATCCCTTATTTGATCTTTTAACTCCATTTTGATCCAATAAAGAAAATTCTGGAATTTTATCTCCAATTTGCACAACAGTTCTTATAAAATTCCATATTAGAGGTTAATATGTTTTTTTTGTGGCCGCAAAGTAAATAACTGCTATTAAAGTCAGTTTTTTTGTTTTAAAAGATACTAAAAAATTATTGAAATAAACTAAGGTGAATTTATTAATTCAATAATATGGAATTAATAATTTATATTTCTTTATTTCTTATTCTTTTTTTGGGAGTTATTTTTAATTTAAAAATAACTAATTTTAAAAAAGTTAAAGAAATCCGAAACAAAGCTAAAGATTATTCAAAAAAGAATAATTAAATATGTCTTACTAAGGTTAAAATTCAATTTTTTCATTTGGAGTAAATACTGAGCAATATTTTTTTACTAGGTCCTTTGGCTGACTAGTGGAAGAATCCGTTAATTTTAATTTTAGCTTTTCTATAGCCTCATTAGCATTTATCTCACCGAGTCGATATCTTGCACACGTATCCAATACTTTAAACATCTTTGTGGTAACAGCTTCAGCTGGATAACTTAGAAAAAAAAGGTAAAAAACAACAAATAAGTACTTCATTTTTTATAAATAGTAAATATTTAGCGAATAGTTTTAATAATTTAGAAAAAAATTAATTTAGAAAAAGATTAAAATTTAATAGAATGATCTATTTTGGGTTGAATCTAGGGTTTCTATAAAATAATAATAAAAGAAATTAAGATAAAATAAGTGATAATAATAAATAGTCTCGGTGAAAATGAGAAAATTAATAGATAAACATAAAACTCTTATAAATTGGTACCAAAAAAAATTCAAATTGAGTGATTATCAATTACTTTGGTTAGTTTTCTTCAAAGGAGTATTAATAACAATAATATTTTCCAAAATTTTTTAATATTAAAAAAGCTGTCCGAGAATGAAATTTTCACATGATATGACTATATTTAATAGTAGATTTCCTAATAAGTTAAATAGTTATCAGTTATGAATATTTTTGGTGTAGGTTTGCCTGAAGTTACTGTAATACTTATCTTAGCTCTTCTAATTTTTGGTCCAAAAAAGCTTCCAGAATTAGGAAAACAGCTTGGTAAAACTTTGAAAAGTCTTAAAAAAGCGTCGAATGAATTTCAAAATGAAATCGACCAAGTTATGAATGAAGAAGATAAAGATGAATCTCCTAAATCTATAGAAAGCAATCAAACCAATGAAATTAATCAAGAAAAAATAGATTCAGAAAACAGCAAAAAATAATATCTTGGATAGGCCCATAACCCCCATAGACGAATTTGAAAGAGCATTAGATAAAGCAGCTCTTACTAAAGAAGAATATGAATTGATAGACTACATCCGCTATACAAGTGTTTTTACACAACCTAGTCTTATTAAAGATTTAAAAAGGCCATCAAAACCTCCTCTTTTGTCAGTTCTATGTCAAATTTGCAGAAAAATTGGTTCGGAGATGCCAGATCATTTCAAAAAAGTAGTTGAGTGGTCAATTGAAATAAGTGATCACAATACAAAATGGGATGCTCATTTAATTTGCGCAGAAGCATTGAATATAGACAAAATCCCATTAAGTCCTATTCATGGAACAACTTTATTTGATGTTCTTGTTGTACACAAAGAATTATTTCTTGGATTTGAATAAATTAATCATCTAAAGGCACAGAATCAGTATCTATAACTTCCGAATCATCATCCTTATTTATTTTATTTTCAATCCAGTTATTTATATAACTAACTAAAGGCAATGAACCTCTAAAAATAAAAATAGAGGTAGGCAAAGCGCTTAATAAACCAACTACAGGACTTTTAAAAAGTAATCTTCCGGCTTTTATGTTAAATAAAATAATAAGCGCTGAGGGAACTATAACTTTAACTACTGTTTTGAGCGCCTCAAGCCAACCGACACGATATGTCCACCATATTAAAATTATGCCAACTATATAGAGGAATAAGTATGTCATAAAAATAGTATAATGACTATCTATTTATCTTGTTCTTGCTAAGAAAAAGATTTTATAAATTTCTTTAACATCAATCAATCAAATTCTAGTAATGAGTTTTTCTGAAATAAGAAAATTTTTAATTAAGATGCAATCTGATGAAGAATTAAAAAAGCAGGTTACTACATCCTCTACAGCAGATGATGTAGCCCTAATAGGTCAACGCTTAGGTTATGACTTTTCAGGAGATGATCTCTTAAGATTTAGTGGACAAAAAGTTGATAAAGTTACCGTAAGGAAGGTAGATCATCCAGGAGAATACCACTAAATTAAGACTTAACCCATATTGCAAGCCCTCCGCCCCTGCCTCGAGCGCATAACCAATTATCTTTAGTGCTAATTCCTACAAGTGAGAAAAAAGGCATTTTTTTATCTTCTGGTCTTTTTAATTCCTTATTGAATATAGGAAAACTACTAATACTGATTTTCAATTCTTCAAAATAGAAAGCCAATAAAGGTCTAATCCCTTTTAATTCTGCGTTGCCTATAAAAGTAATATTTAATAATCCGAAATTAATTGAATTTTTTATTTCATAATTTATTTGATCCTCTTTTTTTTTACTTATCAATTCGAGTCTTGCCGACAATACTTGGAGAATCGAACTGGGTATATTTTTGATTTCATCTGACTCCTTTCCCCATACATACTTAAACTTCCATATTCCTAACAATTCCTCATATACAATTCCGCTACCATTTTTTTGGGAATTTTTTTCTAATAGTTTTATCTCATTAATATCAGGAAATTGTCTCATAAAAGATTTTAATCTAAGAATAAATACTAAGATAACTTCATAAAAAATGTTTTAAGTTAAAAAATCTCTCCAAAAAGATTTCTTTGTTTCAATATATTTCCAAAAAAACATTTTTTTGACACACATAAGGAACAAGATCTCGTTATTATATTTACATAAAGTAATTAAATTAATGGACTTCATCTCTAAAAGCCAAGGCTACATACCCCTAAAAGCTGTTCCTTACATATTTTTCCTTGCTGTTGTTCTAAGTATTACAACTTCAACTAATACATTTGTCTAAAACTCATTAGTTTTAAGAGAAGAGTAAAGTAAATATTCAATGGACAAATACGATGTTGTAATAGTGGGTAGTGGTATTGGTGGATTATGTTGTGGTTCAATTCTAGCTTTATCAGGCAAAAAAGTTCTTATATGTGAGGCTCATACACAGCCTGGAGGTGTTGCTCACAGTTTCAAAAGGAAAGGTTACACTTTCGAATCAGGTCCTTCATTGTGGAGTGGAATAGGTAAATGGCCAACAACTAATCCCCTAGGGCAAATTCTCAAATTACTTGATGAAGAAGTTGAACTATTTCAATACAAAGGTTGGCAAGTAATTGTCCCAGAAGGCAATTTTAATCTTGATGTGGGGGAAGAACCTTTTAAACAAACAATTAAAACTTTAAGAGGTGAGAAATCTGTTAAAGAATGGGAATCATTTATTTCCGGAATAAAACCTCTTAGCCAAATAATAAATGAAATACCTTTACTCTCATTTTCTCCCGAATCAATAAATTTCTTAGATCTAATAAATTTAACCTCAAAATTTTTACCTAATATCAATCAAATACCAAAAATTAATAAAGGCTTTGGGAATTTAGTTAATAATCATCTAGAGGATCCTTTTCTCAGAAATTGGGTTGATTTATTGAGCTTTTTGATAAGTGGTATGTCAATGCATGATACAAATACAGCTGCGATGGCTACTTTATTTAACGAATGGTTTGAACCAAATTCATACCTTGAATACCCCAAAGGAGGTAGTGAATCCATAGTAAAAGCCTTAATTAATGGATTTAAAAAAAATGGAGGAGAATTAATTCTTTCTTCGAGAGTAAAGACAATTAACTTCAATAAAAATTTAGCGACAGGTATAACTCTTAATAATGGTTCTAGTTATACTTGTGAATCTGTTGTCACGAATACTGATGTTTGGAATTTAAAAAAGTTAATTCCAAATGAAATTTCAAAAAAATGGAATACAAAAGTTTTGTACCCTAATAAATGTGATTCTTTCCTTCATATACATCTAGGTTTTGATGCTGATGGTCTTGAAAATTTGCCAATACATGCAATACATGTTGATAATTGGGAAAAAGGTATAACCGCAGAAAGAAATATAGCTGTATTTTCAATCCCATCTGTTTTAGATAAAAATATGGCCCCTGAAGGAAAACATGTTCTTCATGGATATACTCCCGCAAATGAACCTTGGGAAATTTGGGAAAACCTAAATCCAAAGGAACTAGAATATAGAAATTTGAAAGAAGAAAGATGTTCAATATTCCTTAATGCAGTGCGAAAATTCATCCCTGATATAGATGAAAGGATTGATTTAAAGATGCTAGGAACCCCAATCACTCATAAAAAATTCACAAATACCTATTGCGGTAGTTACGGCCCTGCATTATCTGCAGCAAAAGGTCTTTTCCCAGGCTGCAAAACTCCAGTGAAAAATTTATTTACTTGCGGTGCAAGTACATTTCCAGGTATTGGAATTCCTGCTGTTTCGGCAAGCGGCGCTTACGCAGCTGAAAAAATTATTGGTAAAAAAGAATTTAAAACTCTTCTTAAGAAAATAAATTTATGAATCAAGTTCTTTTTATAACTCTACAAATACTTAGTTAAGAAATAAGAATAAAGAAAGCAAAAACGTTCAATAATGATAATCTTTATCTGAACATAAACTTAACTTATAGCTCTTATATGTTTTTCTTATCAATTCCTCAAGCCTGGCATTTAGTTGGCACTTGGTCAGAACAACTTCCAAACGAGTCAAATCTTATAGGAATGGGCCAAACAGAATTAATGATGACTTTACACTCAATATTCGTTCCTCTCTTACTTGTAATTTCATATTACCTATTCAATAGACTTAATAAAAACGAATCAAAGAAAATTAAAGGATGATCGTTTAAGGTTTATTTAGCTGAACTTCTTCTAACAACTTTTCTGCCTGTAGAAGTATCAACTCCGCCTGAAACTTTAGTTTGTGAATTAGTTTCAACATTATCAACATCACTTTTATCCATTTCTGCGCAAACACCTACTACCATGGCAGCTTGCATTTGATCTGGTAAATCTCCAATAGTTAATAAGGCCTTTAAAACTAATTGAAGTCGAGTTTGCCGATCTATTTCAGGTCTTAGTTTTTTTACGGTATTCCAAAGTTCTTGGGTAACTTCTTTTAAAAGTTCTCGATCAACAGCCAAATTAAATCCTTCTTGTATTTCTACTAATCTAACAAAAAATTGGATCTCGTAAAATAATATTCAATAAAAAGATTGTTAGTTAATATTTTTCTATCCGAATACAAGTTGCATTTGTTGGTGCAATTCAATCTTCTCTTGCAAAAGTTTATCTTTTTCAATCTTTTTTAGAGTAGAAGTTCTATAAAATTTTTTTTGAATCTTTATTGGAGTATTTTCAAACTTTACATTTTTGCTTATTAGAAAATTCCACTCTTTTGAATTAAAAGGAGCATAAGGAGAAGAAGAAATCACTTTCATATCTTAAATAATACATCTGTACTAATAATAGTACAGTTATACTATTATGCAACAATTGGATCGATTTTTTCTTAATTTTAAAGTGTCTTTGAGAATGGATTGATTTTTTTTATCTAATTTGTAGGAATTATAAGTTTGATAAATAAATAAAAGTATCATGCGTAACTAATTGATCCCTTTTTTTAGTGTCTTAAGACTTTTCTTGCTTAAAAACCTTTTAAAACAGTGAATTTGTTGAAATAAACATTGACAAGATTTTTTAAATCATCGCTCCTATAAATGGAGAAGTTATTTGATTTTAGATGCTTTTGAGTAATCAAAAAAGATTAAAAATTCAGGGGATAATCAAAAGAATCGCCCAAGATAAATCAATTTCTTTAGAAGAAAGAATATATGTTGAGAAATTTGCACAGCACAATTCGACAATTTCTCTTTGGTTAAAGAAAGCAAACAGTTTTAGGAGGAATGGGGTAAAAAATGATGGTGGAATTGATAATCTTTTACAATCACTTGGTATAGATGGAATCGACAAAGAAAACCATTTCAACCCAAATAAAGACGATTTGTCTGACTGGTTTGGCGGAGCTCCTGATTGGCTTAGAAGAAGTTAGTCTTACGATATAGATATACTTAACTTACCCAGGCTGTTTTACACAAATATATACTAGCTAAAGATATAAAAACCCAAAAAAACCATGGTAAAAATTTAATAGGAATTAAATACTCTTTTGAAAAGGTTTTCATATATATATTTTTCTTTTAGATTATTTCTTACCTAGTGTTTTTGAAAATAGGTTTAATTGCTCTATTTATTTACGGGTAAAAAAATTTATATACTCAAAGATATTAAATATCTAAAGATTCATAAAACTTAAAAACCTAAAGTATCAATATCTAAGCCACTTTATTTTCAATTTGACTTGGAAAATTTACTATTTTTGTGTTGCCCAGTTCTGAATCATTCCAATATTTTATAAGTTTTTCTAATTCATCAATCCTCTTTTTTGCATTTGCAATTTTTTCAGTGTTTGTCATATAAAATTTTTATCTATCCAATTAATGCATGAAAAAAAAATATTTCAATGAAATACAAAATTTTAGACTATAAATATTAAATTTTGGTTAATTACTGAATAGAATGTACTTTTCTAGAGGCTGAGTAATTATACTTAAAGAAAAGCAAAAAGTATGAAGAAATTAAACTCTTTGATTTTGAATAGTACTGTTAACTTCTTAGACTTCATTTACTCTGGCAGAAATTTGCAAAGATTTTGGGTTTTAGAAGTCATAGCTAGATCACCTTATTTTGCATTTCTTTCAGTACTTCATTTTAAAGAATCCTTAGGAATTAAAAATGAAAAAACAATGATTTTAATGAAAGAACATTTTTATCAAGCTATTAACGAAACTGAGCATCTTAAAGAAATGGAGAAAAGAGGAGGAGATAGGTTCTGGATTGATAGATTTTTTGCGAGACACCTTGTGCTTGTTTATTACTGGATCATGGTTTTTTACTATTTTCTCTCTCCAGCTAATGCTTATGATGTCAACATAAAAATTGAAGAACATGCATTTGCAACTTATTCCAAATATTTAAAAGATCATCCAAATGATCAAAAAATAAAAGCGATAGCTCAAGATGAATTAAATCATGTAAAAGAACTTAATGAAGCCTTGTCAATGCTGACTAAAGTTTAGATTAGAGCTGAAAAATCTATTAGTAATATTGAGATCATCACCGAAGAAGATATTAATCCAAGGCTAATCATCAATGATACATACCCTTCTTTTCTAGGTAATTTATAAAAAGATAAACCAATTACTAGTATCATTATCAAAGAGAAGAAAATTAAAATTTTTTCATTTAATAAATTCAGATGTATAACTAAATTTGTTGATTCAAAAAATTTAAAAAACTCAGATATAACTCTTTCTTCTTCTATTTTCCTAACATAGTCAAATGAGCTTATAAAAGCAGAGCTTAATAAAGATAATGCAACCAGTGCAGTAACTGGTTTAGTTAACCTGTTAAGTGTTCTGTTAAAACTCACCAATAAAATAAAAATAAATAAAGCCGTAATTAGAGGTATTAAAGGTATTAGAGTTGTTGAATTTATGAAATTACCCACGAAAATAATATGTATCTAACTTAAAATTTTATATTATTTTGACGCTTTATTTTATTTAGTAAGATTTTTAAAATCTTAAATGTAATTAGTACCTATTGCATTCTGTGTAAATTGATACCAAAATTAAGATAGTATTGATAAATAAAATGTTGGCAATTTCTGAAATTATTATTGCAAGTGCTATCTTCCTAGGAATTGTGTATTGGGAAGTTAAATTCCTATATGCGAGAACTAAAGTAGCGAAATAACTTTAAAAAAACAGTCAAACTAAAAAAATTTAAATAAAATTTAAGAATTTAAATTGACAAATAAAGCTCTATATATGAGAGAATAAACACAATTATCAAGCCCCTCCAATGAGCGAAGTCCAAAATTCTAATACTAACTCAACTCAGAATCAACAGCAGCAACAGCAACAATCCTATTCAGAAAGCAAAATTAATTCTGCCGAGAGCGAGAGACTTTATCTTGAGATGAAAGAAGCTTGGCTTTGAATTTAATTCGTGTTTGAAATAATATTTCTATAATTTTTTAAAATTTTTTTTAATTTTGAAGTAATCAATACTTTTTTATTTTCTATACCCTTTAAATTTTGTCTAACCGCAAGAGTAATTTTTGAAAAAATTAAAACAGTTAGAGAAAATTAACGGAAGACTCGCAATGGGAGGGTTGATATATTTAGTTTTTACAAAATTAGTTTCCAACCGTGCCGACATATTAGACCAGCTTAAATCTTATTTAATTTAAAAATGAATTGGAAATATTATCCAGGAATATTTCTTTCTATATAAGCGTCAGTTAAAGCTAAAATTAACCCCAATAATGTTGAAAATATAGCAATTTCAGTTGATTCCATTTTATTTTTGAATTACTTCTAGTTTGCTAAATAACTCAAAGTTCGGCAACAAAACCAATAACTGGCTATAGTACATATATACTATTAACTATTTATTGTGAGCTCAGCAACTCCTGAGTTTCTTTTCGTTAGGCCTGGTGATTATGTCGCAATTAAAAAAGAAAATTGCGAAAATACTAATGAAAAGAATAAAAATTATTGGATCGGTCAAGTTATCGACTGTATTGGAGGAGCTAGAAATCCAAATTCATGGACCTTGTTTCAAGTTGCCAATATTGATAATGGAGAGATCACTATAATCAACGCGGATATTGTAGAAAAAATTTTGAAACCTTCTGAAAGTTGAGTTTATGGATAATGAAAAAAACTTCCTTCAGTATTACAAAAACAAAAGGCAAAATGCTCGCATTAAAGGGAATTATCCCAGTTCCAAGCAGGCAAGTCCGTATACTTGATTCATTGGGCAAGGAGGTTGAATGCCTTTATACATTCTGTAAGTTTTTGATATTTCCTCAAATCCCAAACTTGATAAAAGATAATTTGCATATGGATTCAGATTAGAGCAATCCAATAAAATTTGGGCATCTAAATCACCAACTAACTCCCTTATTAACAATTCAGCAAGTGGTGGAGTATCCGCTAAAAGAGGTCCGATTCTCCAGCCTTGCTCATTATCCTCCAATACACAAGGTCTTATCCTGCCAAATCCATGGCACATCCCATTATTATCAACAATTGCACTGACATTCCCATGAGAATTTTTCAACCAGTCATTTAGAAAATGTGGTCTAGGACTAGGTTCTCTTTGATCATCATAAATTAAAACGGCTTCAGAGGAAATTTTAGTACCGGGGACAACTTTAAAAGAATGAAATTGATCTTTATAGAAATTTCTCAATGGCAAATCTTGAGACCCATTTAATTTCCATCGATTTGTAATGGAAGATTTTCTAAACCCCCACTTTGCGTAATCATTCAATCTATCTGGAGCAGCCTCAAGACCAATGCAATCAACATTTTTTAAATATTCGAGGGCATGTTTCCATAATCTCACTCCATATCCATTATTTCGGAATTCTTTTTTTACGATAAATAAACCTATAAAACCATAAGAGGAATTATATTTAATACATGCAATTGAACCTATGGGCTTATCGTCGATGCAGCCGACCCATACACCTTGTTTATCTGTATTTCTATAAATTGATACATCATCGGTTCCAGGCGAAAATCCTTCTAACTTTGCCCAATTTGTAATTTCTTTTATTTCATTTGTACATATCAATCTAATTGAAAATTTTCCCTTCATAAAGATATATTAACTAAGAAAAATTAGAATTTTATAAGGTAATATTAACTAACTTAATTCTTGCTTAAAAATTATTCACCTTAGCTTAGGTGGCTAAAAAATTTAGTTATTAATAATTTATCCTCTGATATATTTAATACTATTCATTAGGAATAAAATGAAAATTTCTGATAAATTTCATTTAGCAAATATCAATAAATTAAAAAATACAGTCCTTACAGGTAAAACGGAAAACATAAAATGGAGGATAAAACAAATCAATATAGTTTCTAGACTTTTGGATGAGAATAAAAAAGAGATAATAAAATCACTATTTATTGATTTAGGAAAATCTGAAATTGAAGGGCTTTCAGAAATACTTTTAGTAAAAGAAGAAATTTCACTGATTAAAAAGAAACTTAATTCTTGGATGCGTCCCAAAAAGATTAATACACCTTTTTATCTATTTCCATCATCCTCAAAAGTTATTTATGAACCTCTTGGGTGTGTTTTAATTCTTGGCCCATATAATTATCCATTACTTTACGTTTTAAAGCCATTGGTAAATATTTTCTCAGCAGGAAATACTGCAGTTATAAAACCCTCAGAGAAATGCCCATCGACCTCAAAACTTATTAAAAAGCTTACTTCGAAATATTTCCAAAAAGATGCCCTGCTTACAGTTGAGGGAGATTATAAAAAATCCATAAAATTAATTGAACAAAATTTTGACCATATATTTTTCACAGGAAGTACCGAAACAGGAAAATCTATTATGAAATTGGCTTCAAAAAACTTAACTCCATTAACTCTTGAATTAAGCGGAACAAATCCTGTAATTATTTTCAAGAATGCAAATTTAGATGTTGCTGCGAAAAGAATTGTTTGGGGCAAATTTTTTAATTCTGGGCAATCATGTATGGCTCCTAATCATATCTTTATAGATAAACAAATTGAAAATAATTTCATAGAAAAATTAAAACAATGTATAGTTAATTTTTACGGAGAATATCCAATTATTTCCGAAAACTTATCTAAATTAGAAAAGAAGCAATTTTCATCGACTGTAGAAATTCTCAAACGATTTAAAAAAGAAAAAAGAATTTTATATGGCGGAACTTTTAGTAAGAAAAAGTTAAAAATATCTCCTACAATTTTGAAAACTAAATTAGATGAAACAGATATTTTGCAAAAAGAACTATTCAGCTCACTACTTCCAGTAATTGGAATTAATGATAAAGAATCTGCTTTGGACCAGATTAGACGAACTTCGAAACCATTGGCAATCTACTTATTTGGAGGCAATAAAAAAATCCATAATCAAATCTCAAGAGTAACCAGTTCAGGAACTATCTGTATAAATGATGTTATGTTACCAGTCCTGATACCAAATTTACCTTTTGGCGGGGTTGGGCAAAGTGGTATTGGTAAATTTCATGGAGAGGAAGGTTTTCGAAATTTTTCAAATCAAAAATCTATTACTTTCAAAAGTTTTTTGTTTGATTTGAACTTTCGCTATCCCCCATACGAAAGAGTTAAGAAATTTTTAAAGTTAATTTTTAAAATTTAAATTACTTAAATTGTTTTCAAAAACCTAGCGATTTTAAATTAAGAGATTATCTTTAAATAAACAATGAAGCTAATGAAATTATTATTTTTAGTAATTGCAATCCTTCTTAATTTTTTTAATGACTCATCATTAAAGTCCGTAGAAAAGATTGATTCAGGAAATAATAAAATTGAGAATATTTCTGAAAGAGAATTAACGCCTGAGGATAAAACTGAAATAAGAAAAATTCATATTGTAAAAATTGGTGATACAATCTCGAGTATTTCAAAACTCTATTCAATCAATAAAGATTTAATTATTGAATTAAATAAATTAAAAAATGAAAATTATATCTATGTTGGACAAAATCTTATTATCTCTGAATCTAACAATAACTTAAAAAAACAATCAGATTTAATAAGTAATTATCATATTGTTCAAATAGGTGAAAATCTTACTGAAATATCAAACAAATATAAGTTGGAATTGGGATATTTGATAGAAATTAATAATCTTATGAATCCAGATTCTTTAAAAGTTGGGCAAAAGCTCTTCTTAAGCAAAAATAAAACAACTAGTTCAGAAAATAACCAAATAAGTAAAAATAATAATGAATTACTTGAGTTAGATAAACAAATTTATGGTCCAATAATTATTCAAAACAAATCATATAAAAAGATTAGAAATAGAAAAGTTTTAAATGTCCTAAATCAAGAAAATAAAAAACTGATCCTTTCAATCAATTGCGATACGAATGAAATAAATGTAAGAATTCCAGGCAGAAAATGGAGGGGATCTGAGCCTGCTAAAGAAGAATTCGAAAACAATTTAATAAATGATTTTTGTTAGAACTTTTAATTAATATGTGTGAATAATTTGTCTAACATTATTAAAGATGAGTTATTGTTTTAGAAGTTAAACTAAAAGTAATGGCAATTTCAAGAGGAGACCTCGTAAGAGTAAAAAGACCAGAATCATATTGGTACAATGAGATAGGCAAAGTGGCTTCAGTTGACACATCAGGTATTAAATATAATTGTGTAGTTAGATTCGATAAAGTAAATTATGCCGGTATAAGCGGAACTGATGGTGGTGCTAATACAAATAATTTCGCTGAAAGTGAATTAGAAAAAGCTTAAATAATTGCCTGAGTTACCTGAAGTTGAGACTGTTCGCAGAGGGTTAGAGCAAAAGCTTAATAATTTTATTATTAAAAAAGTAGAAATATTTAGGGATTCAACTGTTGCTTTTCCTACCAACTTAGAAGAATTTATTGGAGGACTTCATAATTCACTTTTATATAAATGGGACAGAAGAGGAAAGTATTTAATAGCTGAACTAAAAAAATTGGAAAATGAGGATGGTAAATTTCCGCAGAAAAAATATACAAAAAATAACGGATTTCTTGTGGTTCATCTAAGAATGACGGGATATTTCAAATTGATTAATAACTCTACTCAGCCTTGTAAACACACAAGAATAAGATTTTTGGATAGAAAAAATAATGAGCTGAGATACATTGACGTAAGAAGTTTTGGGCAAATGTGGTGGATCAAGGATGGCTTGTCGCCTAAAAAAATAATCAAAGGATTAGGTTCATTAGGACCAGAACCATTCTCAAAAGATTTTGATGCAAATTACCTTAAAAATGTTATTTCCAAAAGAACAAAATCTATAAAAGCTATCCTATTAGATCAAACAATAGTGGCAGGTATAGGCAATATTTATGCTGATGAAAGTTTATTTTTGGCTGGTATCTCACCTTTTAGGGAAGCTCGAACAATTAAGAAGAACGAGTTAATAAAGCTCAAAGAGTCAATTGTAACTGTATTAAAAAAAAGTATAGGTTCTGGTGGAACTACATTTAGTGATTTTAGAGACTTGGAAGGAGAAAATGGAAATTTTGGTTTACAGACAAATGTTTATAGGAGAACTGGTAAAGAATGTCGTAAATGTGGAAATTTAATTGAAAGGCAAAAAATTACTGGAAGAAGTACACATTGGTGTCCTAAATGCCAAAAATAAAAAAGGGCTTACTCATTAAGAGTAAGCCCTTTTAAATATTTTTACCTGGCATTGAGCTATTTTCTCAAGGGGCTACCCCCTAAATATTTTCGCCGCTGATGCGTTTCACAACCGAGTTCGAGATGGATCGGAGTGGTTCCACGTCGCCATGAACACCAGGATAGTTTGAACCTTGAGAACTGCATAGAAAATTATATAAATTAAAAACAATAAATTAAGTTTATTTGGTCAAGCCCTCGGTCTATTAGTACTCCTCCGCTGCACTTGTTACCAAGCTTCCACGTAGAGCCTATCAACGGGTGTTCTTCCCGTGACCTTACTGGCTTAAGCCATGGCAATACTCATCTTGAGGTGGGCTTCCCACTTAGATGCTTTCAGCGGTTATCCACTCCGCACATGGCTACCCAGCGTTTACCGTTGGCACGATAACTGGCACACCAGAGGTGCGTTCCTCCCGGTCCTCTCGTACTAGGGAGAAATCCTCTCAATATTCCTGCGCATACACCGGATATGGACCGAACTGTCTCACGACGTTCTGAACCCAGCTCGCGTACCGCTTTAATGGGCGAACAGCCCAACCCTTGGGACCGACTTCAGCCCCAGGTTGCGATGAGCCGACATCGAGGTGCCAAACCTCCCCGTCGATGTGAACTCTTGGGGGAGATCAGCCTGTTATCCCTAGAGTAACTTTTATCCGTTGAGCGACGGCCCTTCCACGCAGAACCGTCGGATCACTAAAACCGACTTTCGTCCCTGTTCGACTTGTAGGTCTCACAGTCAAGCTCCCTTCTGCTTTTGCACTCAACGACTGATTTCCAACCAGCCTGAGGGAACCTTTGTGCGCCTCCGTTACCTTTTAGGAGGCGACCGCCCCAGTCAAACTGCCCATCAGATACTGTCCGCTTCCCGGATAACGGGTAAGCGTTAGAACCCTAGCTCTAAAAGAGTGGTATCTCACCGATGACTCAATAGTACCCACAAGCACTATTTCAACGTCTCCCACCTATTCTGCGCATTCAGAGCCCGAGCACAATATCAAACTACAGTAAAGCTTCATAGGGTCTTTCTGTCCGGGTGTATGTAGTCCGCATCTTCACAGACAATTCTATTTCGCCGAGCCTCTCTCCGAGACAGCGCGCAAATCGTTACACCTTTCGTGCGGGTCGGAACTTACCCGACAAGGAATTTCGCTACCTTAGGACCGTTATAGTTACGGCCGCCGTTCACCGGGGCTTCAGTCGCCAGCTTCACTAAAAGCTAACCAGCTTCCTTAACCTTCCGGCACTGGGCAGGTGTCAGCCCCCATACATCGTCTTGCGACTTAGCGGAGACCTGTGTTTTTGGTAAACAGTCGCTTGCGCCTCTTCACTGCGACCAGCTCTCGCTGGCACCCCTTCTCCCGAAGTTACGGGGCCATTTTGCCGAGTTCCTTAGAGAGAGTTATCTCGCGCCCCTCGGTATTCTCTACCACCCCACCTGTGTCGGTTTCGGGTACTGGCATTTGTGTCTTAACGAGTATAGGGCTTTTCTTGGAAGCATGACATCACCAACTTCGCTGCCGTAGCAGCTCGTACTCACGCCTTAGCTCAAGATGTTTTCTCCATCTCTCAAAGCCTCGAACGCTTGAACCAGTAACCAACATCTGGCCTGGTTAGCCTTCTCCGTCCCCCTTCTCAAAACACATCTGGTACAGGAATATTGACCTGTTATCCATCGACTACGCCTTTCGGCCTCGCCTTAGGTCCAGACTAACCCTCCGCGGACGAGCCTGCCGGAGGAACCCTTAGGGTTTCGGGGCATGGGATTCTCACCCATGTTTTCGCTACTCAAGCCGACATTCTCACTTCTATGCTGTCCACGTCCGCTTACGCTAACGCTTCACCCTACATAGAACGCTCCCCTACCATAAATAAATTTATCCGCAGCTTCGGTATAACGCTTAGCCCCGTTCATTTTCGGCGCAGGATCGCTCGACCAGTGAGCTATTACGCACTCCTTTGAGGATGGCTGCTTCTAGGCAAACCTCCTGGTTGTCTGGGCAATCCCACCTCCTTTATCACTTAGCGTTAATTTTGGGACCTTAGCTGGCGGTCTGGGCTGTTTCCCTCTTGACTATGGAGCTTATCCCCCACAGTCTGACTGCCTAGTTACACACAGGGTATTCAGAGTTCATATCGATTTGGTACCGCTTTCGCAGCCCGCACCGAAATGGTTGCTTTACCCCCCTGCTGGAGCACTAGACGCTACGCCTCAACGTATTTCGGGGAGAACCAGCTAGCTCCTGGTTCGATTGGCATTTCACCCCTAACCACAGCTCATCCGCTGAATTTTCAACTTCAGTCGGTTCGGACCTCCACTTGGTATCACCCAAGCTTCATCCTGGCCATGGTTAGATCACCAGGGTTCGGGTCTATAAACACTGACAAACGCCCTATTCAGACTCGCTTTCGCTGTGGCTCCACCATTTCCGGTTTAACCCGCCAGTGCCTATAAGTCGCCGGCTCATTCTTCAACAGGCACACGGTCACCCGATTAGTCGGGCTCCCATTGCTTGTAAGCTCACGGTTTCATGTTCTATTTCACTCCCCTCCCGGGGTTCTTTTCACCTTTCCCTCGCGGTACTGTTTCACTATCGGTCACACAGTAGTACTTAGCCTTACGAGGTGGTCCTCGCAGATTCACACGGAATTCCACGTGCTCCGTGCTACTCGGGATACAGCTAGGTCAACTTATCTTTCGATTACGGGGCTTTCACCCTCTGTGGCACGCCATTCAAACGTTTCTTCTAGACTTGTTGATCCATATTGCTGTCCCACAACCCCGATAGTCAAGACTATCGGTTTGGGCTATTCCCCGTTCGCTCGCCGCTACTGAGGGAGTCGTTATTTACTTTCTCTTCCTCCAGCTACTAAGATGTTTCAGTTCGCTGGGTTAGCTCGCACCAACCTATATATTCAGTTGGCCGTACATGGGGTTGCCCCATTCGGAAATTCCCGGATCAAAGTGTGCTTCCAACTCCCCGAGACTTATCGCAGGTAACCACGTCCTTCATCGCCTCTGTGTGCCTAGGTATCCTCCGTGAGCCCTTTGTAGCTTGACCAATAACTTCAAAAATTGAAGCATCAGCTTAATAGAATTGTTATTAGTGCATTCGCACAAATAAAAATCTGCATCGTTAAAGATGCTTATTGTCTTTAAAAATAATCTATGCAGTTGTCAAGGTTCTCTGAAAACAATGAATTAAATTCAATGAGTCCAGCATCTTAATAAATTTAATTAGGAAGCTAGATTCGTTCAGAATTTGATCACCACTCAAAACATTTCCCTTCTAAAAATATGGAAGAGGTGGAAATCAGTGGAGGTAAGCGGACTCGAACCGCTGACATCCTGCTTGCAAAGCAGGCGCTCTACCAACTGAGCTATACCCCCAACATAGAGATATGGGCCATCCTGGACTTGAACCAGGGACCTCACCCTTATCAGGGGTGCGCTCTAACCACCTGAGCTAATGGCCCAGGAAAAGTAATGGGTGTGACCTAGAAAAACTTAGGAAATAAAATTCTTAATAAACTAAGAATGTGAGATACCGATCGACCTAAGGTGACAAAATTAATATTTAACATTTTGTTGTCTCCCTGTTAGGAGGTGATCCAGCCGCACCTTCCGGTACGGCTACCTTGTTACGACTTCACCCCAGTCATTAGCCCCACCTTCGGCGTCCTCCTCCACAAGGGTTGGAGTAACGACTTCGGGCATGGCCAACTTCCATGGTGTGACGGGCGGTGTGTACAAGGCCCGGGAACGTATTCACCGCAGTATGCTGACCTGCGATTACTAGCGATTCCTACTTCACGTAGGCGAGTTGCAGCCTACGATCTGAACTGAGCCACGGTTTATGGGATTTGCTAGCTCTCGCGAGTTTGCTGCCCTTTGTCCGTAGCATTGTAGTACGTGTGTAGCCCAGGGTGTAAGGGGCATGATGACTTGACGTCATCCACACCTTCCTCCGGTTTATCACCGGCGGTCTTTCTAGAGTGCCCAACTAAATGCTGGCAACTAAAAACGTGGGTTGCGCTCGTTGCGGGACTTAACCCAACATCTCACGACACGAGCTGACGACAGCCATGCACCACCTGTCACTGCATTCCCGAAGGCACCCTCAAATTTCTAAGAGGTTCGCAGGATGTCAAACCCTGGTAAGGTTCTTCGCGTTGCATCGAATTAAACCACATACTCCACCGCTTGTGCGGGCCCCCGTCAATTCCTTTGAGTTTCACACTTGCGTGCGTACTCCCCAGGCGGAACACTTAACGCGTTAGCTACGACACCGAAGGGGTCGATTCCCCCGACACCTAGTGTTCATCGTTTACGGCCAGGACTACAGGGGTATCTAATCCCTTTCGCTCCCCTGGCTTTCGTCCATGAGCGTCAGTAATGGCCCAGCAGAGCGCCTTCGCCACTGGTGTTCTTCCCGATATCTACGCATTTCACCGCTACACCGGGAATTCCCTCTGCCCCTACCATACTCAAGCCTTTCAGTTTCCACTGCCATGATGGAGTTAAGCTCCACGTTTTAACAGCAGACTTGAAAAGCCGCCTGCGGACGCTTTACGCCCAATAATTCCGGATAACGCTTGCCACTCCCGTATTACCGCGGCTGCTGGCACGGAATTAGCCGTGGCTTATTCCTCAAGTACCGTCATATCTTCTTCCTTGAGAAAAGAGGTTTACAGCCCAGAGGCCTTCGTCCCTCACGCGGCGTTGCTCCGTCAGGCTTTCGCCCATTGCGGAAAATTCCCCACTGCTGCCTCCCGTAGGAGTCTGGGCCGTGTCTCAGTCCCAGTGTGGCTGATCATCCTCTCAGACCAGCTACTGATCGAAGCCTTGGTGAGCCATTACCTCACCAACAAGCTAATCAGACGCGAGCTCATC
Source organism: Prochlorococcus marinus CUG1435 (assembly GCA_017644375.1). NCBI lineage: Bacteria > Bacillati > Cyanobacteriota > Cyanophyceae > Synechococcales > Prochlorococcaceae > Prochlorococcus > Prochlorococcus marinus. The sequence continues at coordinate 966,920 of JAEPLP010000001.1, read as the reverse complement.
CTCAGGCGAAATTCATTTCACCAATAGGCATATGGGGTATTAGCGGTCGTTTCCAACCGTTATCCCCCTCCTGAGGGCAGATTCTCACGCGTTACTCACCCGTCCGCCACTAACCCGAAGGTTCGTTCGACTTGCATGTGTTAAGCACGCCGCCAGCGTTCATCCTGAGCCAGGATCAAACTCTCCGTTGTGTTCAAATCCTTTTGTAGATAAATCTACTCAATATGAATTGCATTCTCCAAATAAAAATAAGATTGACTTAATTTATTTAGGTTCAGCCTCCTTAAATAATTAAGGATTACTTTGAGTGCACATTAAAAATATTTCTAAAGTGACTTTCCAGATCTCAGATCCGTTGGTTTCCAAAAAACTAAAAGTTAGCAATTGAAAACAATTTATATATTCTTGACGGGACCTCACACCTTTATTGCAAATACATCTCAAAATTACCAAATCTAAATTTGATAAGATTTTGACGCAATAAAAGCATCAGTTCCTAAGTTTTTAAATTTTCTAGGTGCCGAGTTAAACAAGAATTGATTAACTCATTAGAAGGGAAAACCCTTCTTCTGGCTGAAAATACTGACCGAAATCAAATCTCCAAAAAATTCATCCTTTTACCAAAAACAAGATTTAAGATAATTGGATTGAATAATGCAAAAAGAATATTTTTGCCCAGAAGAAAATAGTAAACCATTCAACTGTAATTGTGCAACCTTTTATACAAAAATTTTTTATTAATTTTTTATTTGTTCAAAGTATCATTAAACAACTAGGCTGAAATAGAGGGATATAAATGAAATGGCAGAAAGATTTAGTCAAAAAAATTTAAGAGTAAGGCCAAGTTCCGATGAGGAAAAAATTGTAACAAATGCAAAAAAACACTTCGAAAAGACTTTAGTTGAAATATCTGGCGAACTAGTAGGCAGTGTTGCGGCACTAGAACACCCAACAAAAAATAAAAAGTTAAATTATGGTGAAATATTCTTAAGAGACAACGTTCCAGTAATGATTTACCTCATTACTCAAAAACGATACGAAATTGTCAAAAAGTTCCTGAATGTATGCCTTGAATTACAAAGCACTAATTATCAAACTCGGGGGGTATTTCCTACTAGTTTTGTTGAAGAAAAAGGGAAGCTCATTGGAGACTACGGTCAGAGATCTATTGGGAGAATTACTTCGGCTGATGCAAGTTTATGGTGGCCCATTTTATGTTGGTATTATGTTAACAAAAGTGGAGATTATGCCTTTGGGAAAAGTCAAAGCGTTCAAAGAGGTATTCAACTTTTACTAGACCTAGTTCTACATCCAACATTTGAAGGAACTCCAGTACTTTTTGTTCCAGATTGCGCATTTATGATTGATAGACCTATGGATGTATGGGGAGCACCTCTAGAAGTTGAAGTGTTACTTCATGGATGTTTAAAAAGTTGTATAAATCTCATGGAATTAAGTCGAGCAGATCATGTTAGTAGACTGTTAGATCAAAGACTTATTCTTACAAATCAATGGGTTAAGGATTTAGGAAGTTTTCTCTTAAAACACTATTGGGTTACAAGCCAAACAATGCAAGTTTTAAGAAGAAGGCCCACTGAGCAGTATGGGGATGACCAACATTTCAATGAATTTAACGTTCAACCACAAGTAGTTCCTTCATGGCTCCAAGATTGGTTAGAGAATAGAGGTGGCTATCTAATAGGAAATATTAGAACAGGAAGACCTGACTTTCGATTTTATAGTTTAGGCAATTCTTTAGCATGCATGTTTGGAGTACTTCCCCCGGCAGAACAAAGAGCTCTCTTTAGATTGGTTTTACATAACAGACAACATTTAATGGCTCAAATGCCTATGAGAATTTGTCATCCTCATATGGATGTGGAAGAATGGCAAAATAAAACTGGATCGGATCCAAAAAATTGGCCTTGGAGTTACCACAATGGTGGTCATTGGCCGAGTTTACTTTGGTTTTTTGGTGCTGCTGTTCTTTTACATCAAAAAAATTACGCTTCTGATGATGTAATTCTTATGGAAGAAATGAAATCACTTATAGAAGAATCATATTGGTGCCAGCTTAATCAATTGCCCAAGCAAGAGTGGGCTGAATATTTTGATGGGCCTACTGGTACTTGGGTAGGTCAACAATCAAGAACTTACCAAACTTGGACAATTGTTGGATTTTTGTTAATGAACCACTTTCTAAGAGAAGAAAATAACGATCTAGATATGTTTAAAATTTAGACTAAAACAAGCCCAAAGTAAGAGACTTATCAATAGGTAAACAAGCACCAATCCCGAGATATATAGTTAAAAAAGTACCAAATAAGAAAACTGACATCGCTACCGGTCTTCTAAAGGGGTTAGAGAATTTATTAACGTTTTCAATAAAAGGTAAAATCATCAATCCAAGTGGAATTAATGTTTGAAGCGCAATACCCAAAAGTTTATTAGGAACTACCCTAAGTATTTGAAAAACTGGGTAGAGATACCATTCAGGAAGTATTTCTAGTGGAGTAGCAAATGGATTTGCTTTGTCTCCTAGCATTGCAGGATCTAAAACTGCCAATCCAACCACACAGGCGATAGTACCTAAAATAACTACTGGAAAAATATATAACAAGTCATTCGGCCAAGCTGGTTCACCATAATAATTATGGCCCATACCTTTGGCTAATTTAGCTCTTAATTTTGGATCGGATAGATCTGGTTTTTTTAAGGTAGACATGGAAGAAATCCTGTTATGAATTTATTGTAAGTGTTTATAAAGGTCCTGAAATACCTTGTTTACGAATCATTAAAAAATGCATCAACATGAAAACTGCTAATGACCATGGTAAGACAAAAGTATGAAGGCTATAGAATCTTGTAAGAGTTGATTGCCCAACACTTTCTCCGCCTCTAAGCAGTTCAACCATAAAATCGCCGATTACTGGTATTGCAGCGGGTACACCTGAAACAATTTTAACTGCCCAATAACCTACTTGATCCCAAGGCAAAGAATATCCTGTCACTCCAAAAGCTACTGTTATGACTGCCATTACAACACCTGTAACCCAAGTTAATTCTCTAGGTCTTTTGAATCCACCAGTAAGATAAACCCTAAAAACATGAAGGATTAACATTAAAACCATCATTGATGCACTCCATCTATGAACAGATCTTATTAGCCATCCAAAACTTACATCGGTCATCAAATAACTTACTGAACTATAAGCTTGAGTAACTGTTGGCTTATAGTAAAAAGTCATTGCAAAACCTGTTGCAAATTGAATTAGGAAGCATACTAAAGTTATGCCACCTAAACAATAAAAAATATTTACGTGAGGGGGTACGTACTTGGAAGTTACGTCGTCAGTTATGTCTTGAATTTCAAGTCTTTCTTGAAACCAGTCATAAACAGATGAAGAATTCGCCATCCAAAAAAAAATTAGCTTTGATATAAAGAGCTTACTTAAAATTCTTATACTTGGTGTTAACACTTAACCCAATGAATTCATCTTTTAACAAACTTTTAACATTCAAAACTTTGATCACTGCATCAATGATCATAATTTTTTCTATCAATATTTTACTGATAGAAAGAGTGGATGCTCTCAGTGATAGCAAGCAATTAGTCCTAGACGCTTGGACCTTGGTGAATGAGGGCTTCTATGACCCAGAAAAGTTTGAAGAAATACAATGGAAGAGAATAAGACAAAAAACATTACAGAAACAAATTGAAACAACTGAAGAGGCTTATTCCGCAATTGAAGACATGTTAAGACCTTTAGAAGATCCGTATACAAGAATTTTACGACCAAAAGATTATGAACTACTTAAATCAAGTAATTTTGGAAGTGAGATTAATGGGGTTGGGCTCCAATTAGGAGAAGATGATGACAAAAAAATTAAAGTTATCTCAACTCTTGGAGGATCTCCAGCCGAAGAGGCTGGGATAGTTAGCGGTGACTACATAGAAAAAGTTGATGGTATTTTATCCAAAGAATTAGGCCTTGCCAATACTGCCTCTAAGTTAAGAGGTGAATCAGGGACTAAAGTTCTGGTTGAAATCTCTTCGGAATCAGGAGAAATAAAAGAGGTCGATTTAGAGAGAAGATCAGTAGATCTCAGACCAGTTAGAACAAAAAGATTAAGAGACGATTCTCACACAATAGGATATTTAAGGATAACTCAATTCAGCGAAAGTGTACCCAAAAAAGTTGAAGAGGCACTTCAAGAGTTAAAAGAGAAAGAGGTGGAGGGGTTAATTTTAGATCTTAGAAATAATTCAGGTGGACTAGTAAGCTCAGGTATAGCAGTTGCAAACTCATTATTAAGCGAGAAACCTGTTGTAGAGACAAAAAATAGAAATGGAATCAAAGATGCAATAATTTCTCAAAAGGAGACATTTTTTGATGGACCAATGGTGACTCTTGTTAATAAAGGTACTGCGAGTGCCAGTGAAATACTTGCTGGGTCTCTACAAGATAATGAAAGATCAATTCTTATGGGAGAAAAAACTTATGGGAAAGGTTTAATTCAATCCCTAAAAAGTTTGGGAGAAGATAGTGGTATTGCTATAACAGTGGCTAGTTACTTAACCCCCAAAGGTAATAATATTCAAGGCCAAGGTATGACTCCTGACAAATTACTTGATCTCCCGGATACAAGTGATTATGGAAGCACTGATGATAAATGGGTGAGGAATGCAGAATTATTTCTGGGGACGCTTCTAGAAAAAGAAGAAGTTTCAAATCAAACTGTTGTATTAAACAATGAAGAAATTAAATCTTGAAAAAACTAAAGATTGAAAATAAAAAATCTTAAAAAATATGAGTATTAAAAGAATTTTTCATGACCCGATTCATAAAGAAATAGTATTTGATGCAGGAAAGCCAGAAGAATTAATGATTATGGAATTAATTGATACAGTTGCTTTTCAAAGACTAAGAAGAATAAAACAACTAGGAGCGGCATCGTTGGTTTTTCATGGTGCAGAGTCGAGTAGATTTACTCACTCAATTGGTGTTTTTTGTATAGCTAGAAAAATTTATAAGAGATTAATTACAATTAAATCTTCATTTTGTGAAAATAAATTTGTTCTTTATGGAGCAGCTCTACTACATGATTTAGGTCATGGACCTTTAAGCCATACCAGTGAAACAATATTCAAGCATGATCACGAACAATGGTCTGAAAACTTAGTTACAAAATATTCTCCAATAAATTCAATCCTCAAAAAGTATGACAACGAATTACCGAGAAAAATTGGAGAATTATTTCAAACAAAACAACTATTTTCAAAACCTTTAAAAACATTGATAAGTAGTGAGATAGATTGCGATCGTCTCGATTATCTTTTACGCGATAGTTACAACACAGGTACTAATTATGGGTTAGTAGATTTAGAAAGAATTATTTCAGGTCTTACCTTTTCACCTGATGGGAATATCGGAATCAAACCAAAAGGAGTGATCGCTATTGAGCATTTCCTTGTACTCAGAAACTTGATGTATAGAACAATCTACAATCACAAGATAAACGAAATATCAACATGGATTCTGGGGAAAATATTACACACAATAAAACATAATTATGAAAAGAAAATTTGGTTAGATAATTCTTTATATAAATGGATTTTTTCACCTTCAAAGGTTAATTTTGATGATTTCATAAGAAATGATGATGTTACCTTTTATTATCATTTGATTAGATGGAAAGATGAATCTTTTGAGCCACTTTCTACACTATGCAAAATGTTTATTGACAGGGATTTATTAAAGGCATCAGACATAAGTTCTCTAAGTAAAATGAATAGATTAAAAATCCTTGCATTTGCCACAAAATTATGTGAAAAGAATGGTTACGATTCAGAACTATTTTGCGGGATTAAGGAAAGGTCTTTTAAAGGTTTTGAATCTAATAATGCATTAAAAATATGGGACGGCACTTATCAAAGCGCATTAGAAAATAGTTCTGCATTAATAAAAACTTTAATGAGATCTGAGGAAAGCTCTTTAATTATTTATCCAGGTGTGATCAAAAATGAAATTAAAAATGAAATTTCATTAATGAAAAACAATTCCTAGATTTAATTCAATGGAAATAGTTTTAAAAAATACAAAAAGTAAATATTTAGAGATTTTTACTTTATTAGATTTAGATAATATCCATGAAACTATCAAAAGATTTTCTTCCATCAAGGAACCTGTAGAAGTAAAAATTTTCGCAGTCAATGAATCAATAAGTTCTCATCAATTAGCAAAATTAAAAAACCATTTTGACAAAATTAATATTTGTTCCTTACGCATTTACTCTAATAATAGAGATACGATAATAAGCGGAAAATTTTTAAAAATAGAATCAGCTTTTATAAGAGAGCAAGAGATTAAAAATAAGTTACTATCATTCAATTCAAAAAAGAAAAACGATATTCTTTACCAAGGAACGGTACGATCGGGTGAAAGAATATCTTCAAATGGAAACCTATGTATTATTGGAGACGTTAATCCAGGAGCAATAGTTTCCGCTAAGAAAAATATTTACGTTTGGGGCAAATTACTAGGGATAGCATTCGCAGGGAAAAGTGGAAATAAAAATGCCTCTATTGCATCGCTTTATCTAAACCCTTTACAATTAAGAATTGCAGATGTGATAGCTATTGGTCCAAAGGATAAGCCCAAAAATTGTTATCCAGAAATTGCATTAATAGATAAACAAACGATAATTATCAAACCACACATAATCGAAAATAAAAATTAATCAATCATTTGAAATAAATTAATTCAAACTAGATAAATTTAAGAATTACTTAATCTTTAAAAGATTTAACTTTTTGCAAGTGGCCTTATTATTTGTAAAATCTTTAAAATCGTGGGGAAGAAAACTCGCACAATATTAATTTGTTCAGGCAAAGGAGGGGTTGGTAAAACAACTTTAACTGCAAACCTAGGTATTGCACTTGCTAATAGCGGAGCAACAACTGCTGTATTAGATGCTGATTTTGGCTTAAGAAATTTAGATCTTCTTCTAGGATTAGAAAATCGCATCATATATACAGCTCAAGATGTTCTAGACAAGAATTGTCGCCTTGACCAAGCATTGGTTAGACATAAAAAAGAACCCAATCTTGCTCTTCTACCTGCTGGAGATCCAAGGATGTTGGATTGGATGAAGCCCGAAGATATGAAGAAAATTAGTGAGCTACTTAGTGAGAACTTTGATTTTGTCTTGGTGGATTGTCCTGCTGGTGTAGAAGATGGCTTTAAAAATGCTCTTGCAGCATGTAAAGAAGCTATTGTTGTTACTAACCCAGAATTATCCGCAGTGCGGGATGCGGATAGAGTAATAGGGATTCTTAATACTTCAGATATTGAGCCTATCCAACTTGTAATCAATAGAGTTCGCCCTAACATGATGGCTAGTCAAGAAATGTTATCTATCGAAGATGTTCAAGGGATCCTTTCTTTGCCATTGCTAGGTATTGTTTTAGAAGATGAACAGGTAATAATAAGTACAAATAGAGGTGAGCCACTGACACTTTCAGATGGCAGATCTCCTGCAAAAAAATGTTATTTGAATGTTTCTCAAAGACTTACAAATAAAGACGTACCAATTATTGATCCTAAAAAAGAAGGCAAAAGTCTGAAAGATAAATTCATGAGATTAATGCAAACAAAGGTTTTTTAAAATGATGACTCTTAGAGATCTTATAAATAAATTACTAGGCAGAGAAACGTCTAGTGCAAATACAGCTAGAGAAAGATTACAACTTGTACTTGCTCATGACAGAGTTGACATGAGTTCCTTAACAACTGATCTTTTAGATAAAATGAGGAAAGAGATTCTTGATGTTGTTGCTAAATATGTTGAAATTGATTTTGAAGAGGTAGCAGTAAGTTTAGAGACTGAGGATAGAATGACTGCATTAGTTGCCAATTTACCAATCAAAAGAACTATCTCAGGAGAAATAAAATTCAAAAAAACTAATAAAACCGATAAAACTGATAAAGCTGATAAAGATATCAAAAAGTAATAAATTTAAAAAAAGCTAAAAAAATACTGATAGTTGACCCTCCCTAATTGTAAGATGTAGAAATTGCCGGCTTAGCTCAGCGGTAGAGCAGCGCTTTTGTAAAGCGAAGGTCATCAGTTCAAATCTGTTAGCCGGCATTTTGATTTATTTAATTCTGTTTAATATTCTTTGCTGAAAATAAAAAGATTAAACCTACAAGAGCAATGATGGGAAAAAATCTTATCTCGAGAACATACTCTAAAAAAGATGCAAGGGGTTCAAATATCCAATAAGTAAAAAATTGAATCAATAAAACAAAAAATAATAATAAAAACATTAATACAATTCCCTTACTAATACTTCTCCTTCTCTAATGAGTCTCCAATCTCCACTTTTCTTCCAAAATATTATAGTACTTGCTTTTCCACTTCTTTTGCCCCAGGGGATAGGACCCAAAATCTTTACAGAAGGGAAGTCTAGAGCAATACCTTCAACTGTAATAGATCCTTTAAAACCTGAAATATTTGCACTTGAAGTTAACAATGGACCTGTTTCTCTCATGAGAGATTGAGCCATATATGAATTTGGAATCCTCAACCCAAGGGTAAGATCATTGCTTGTGAGGATAGTAGTCTGCTTTTCTGAAGCAGGAATAACCATTGTCAGAGCTCCAGGCCAATATTTTGAAGCTATATTTTCGTAATCTTCTTTAGCTGATTCGTGAACATAATCAATTAATTGTTTATGTTCTGACCCCATAAGAATTAAGGGTTTATCTCTATCCCTTTTTTTAAACTCATAAATAATATTTGAAAATTTTGGCAAGCATCCAATCGCAGGTAATGTGTCAGTTGGGAAGATTATAGGTAAACCACTTTTAAGAGTCTTCAAAGCGGATTTGCAGTCTACTAAATTCATTTAGATCATAAACTTTTAATAATTTATTTATATCTTCCAATGGTAAACCTACCAATACCTGAAAGATCTTTCACAATTTCTATTGATGTAAATTTATTTTTAATAAAAAGTTGTTTTACTTTTTCGCCTTGATCAAAATGATTCTCTAAAATTAGCCAGCCCTTCTCTTTTAGAAATATTGGTGCTTTTTGTATTATTTCCCTAATGTGTTTTAATCCATCTTCACCACCTAATAAAGCAACTTTAGGTTCGAAATTTTTAACTTCTTTGGGTAATTTTTCATAAGTATCTTTAGGAATATATGGCGGGTTTGAAATAGCAAGGTCTAATTTTCCTTTTAAATTTCCAAGAGGTGACCACCAATTTCCACAATAAAATTTCAAATTTGATTGTTTGGAAGAATTTATATAATTTTTAGTAGCTATTTCTAATGCGTCTTGATCTATATCAGTTGCCACTCCTTCGCTAAATGGATAAGCCAATGCCAACGCAATACTTATAGCGCCTGATCCAGTTCCTAATTCAGCAAAAAATAATTTCTCTGACTTCCTATTAAATATATTGAAGACAATATCTACTATCATCTCCGTCTCTGGTCTGGGAATAAGTACTTTATTTGTAACTTTTAATTTTAAGTCTCTCCAATAAGTTATTCCGCAAAGGTATTGAATCGGGGAAGATCTTGTTAAATGATCTTCCCAAACAGACTCTAAAAATTCTAAGTTTTTTTTTAAATATAAGTTTCTATCAGGATTTATACTAAGCGAGTTTAGATCACTGGTTGATATACCGCCTACAGAATCAAGTAAAAAAGCAAGAGATTCATGATCTCCACCCTTAAAAAGTTGTGTTTTTTTCCAAAATAAAATTTCTTTTACAGAAATGCTTAGCATTTATAAAAGCTTTAGCGTTTTGGGCCAAGCTTACCTTTACCAGATTCTGAGTAGAAGCTTGATTTTTCGCCATCTTGAGTAGAAATAAATAAACCAATAAGGAATATTGTAGGCACCCCTACAAATAAAAGGCTAGCTACGAATCCGAAATTAGTTGTTTCCATTTAGTTGACAGTTCTATTAGGTATTAAGACTATAGACATATAACTTGAAATAAAGTGGAAAAATAAACAAATTTTTATCAACTAATTAACAGTCTTAAACAATTAGCGAGGTAATTTTTTATTTTCGCTATTTTTTTTAAGTTCTTCAAAATTTGAAGGTGGAGATTGTGGTTTTGTTAAAATGACTGTAGAGGATTTAACTAATGTTTGGCATGCAAGTCGCCAATTTTCTGGTCTATTTTTAAGTTTTTCTTCTTCAACTGATGTAAGAGGACTTAAAGAATTTTTGCTTCCTCCTTCAACTGAAATAAAACAAGTACTGCATTGCCCTGCTCCGCCACAATTTCCTAAAATTCCTTTTAATCCATAAAGTTGTAAATTCTCTTTCATTACTAATTCTCTTAAATTCTCACCAGGATTACATTGAACCTCTAAATCCTCACGGATAAATCTGATAGTTGCCATTTTTTTTAGTTATTTTTCTTATTTTGGCGTTTTACTTTGAGAATTGTGACCAAAATATTAACAATTTTTAGCTTAAAATTCCTTGTAACTCCTGTTCTGCTTATTGATTTACCCAATTTTTGCAAGAAAATAAATTTATTTACAAAAATCCCTCAAAGACTAAAAAACCCTTACTATCGTGATGTTTAGCTGTTTATTCAGCATAGTTACTAGAAATTAACCGATGGGATTGCCTTGGTATCGAGTTCACACAGTAGTTATTAATGACCCAGGTCGACTACTTGCTGTGCATCTTATGCATACTGCATTATTAGCCGGCTGGGCCGGTTCTATGGCTCTTTACGAATTAGCCATTTTTGATCCTTCTGATGCCGTTCTTAATCCAATGTGGAGACAGGGAATGTACGTTATGCCTTTTATGGCAAGACTAGGCATCACAAGTAGTTGGAACGGATGGGATATTACGGGTGCTACAGGAGTTGATCCTGGATTCTGGAGTTTTGAAGGGGTTGCAGCGGCACACATAGTGTTTAGTGGACTACTGATGCTGGCCTCTATTTGGCACTGGACATATTGGGACTTAGATTTATGGGAAGATTCAAGAACTGGTGAGCCTGCTCTTGATTTGCCAAGAATATTCGGAATTCACCTTCTTCTAGCTGGACTAACATGCTTTGGTTTTGGAGCTTTTCATTGCGCAAACGTCGGGATTTGGGTTTCAGATCCTTATGGTTTAACTGGTCATGTAGAGCCTGTTGCCCCTTCATGGGGAGTAGAAGGATTTAATCCTTTTAATCCAGGAGGAATAGTTGCAAATCATATTGCGGCAGGACTAATGGGTATTATTGGAGGTATTTTTCACATAACCAATAGACCTGGAGAAAGGCTGTATAGAGCACTAAAACTTGGAAGTCTTGAAGGAGTTCTTGCTAGTGCTCTAGCTGCTGTACTATTTGTATCTTTCGTTGTTTCTGGAACAATGTGGTACGGTTCAGCAACAACTCCAGTCGAGTTATTTGGTCCTACCAGATATCAATGGGACTCTGGATATTTCAAAACTGAAATTAACAGAAGGGTCCAAGCTGCTATTGATGATGGTGCCACTAAAGAAGAGGCATATGCATCAATCCCAGAAAAGTTAGCCTTCTATGATTATGTTGGAAACAGTCCTGCAAAGGGAGGATTATTCAGAGTTGGAGCTCTTGTTAATGGTGATGGCTTACCAACTGGTTGGCAAGGTCACATTTCTTTCCAAGACAAGGAAGGTAACGAATTAGAAGTTAGAAGAATACCTAATTTCTTTGAAAACTTCCCAGTTATACTTGAAGATAAAGAAGGTAATGTTAGAGCAGATATTCCATTTAGAAGAGCTGAAGCAAAGTATTCATTTGAACAAACTGGCATAACTGCAACTATCTATGGAGGAGATTTAAATGGACAAACATTTACTGATCCTGCAGTAGTTAAAAGATTAGCTAGAAAGGCTCAACTTGGAGAAGCATTCAAGTTTGACAGAGAGACTTATAAATCTGACGGTGTATTCCGAAGCTCACCAAGAGCATGGTTTACATATGCACATTTATGTTTCGGATTGCTATTCTTGTTTGGCCACTGGTGGCATGCTTCAAGGACTCTTTACAGAAATTCCTTTGCTGGTATTGATGCTGAGATTGGCGACCAAGTTGAATTTGGTTTATTCAAGAAACTTGGTGACGAAACCACCAGAAGAATCCCAGGAAGGGTTTAAACTAAACTTTATTACTTAATCTTATGGAAGCTTTCGCATACGTTCTTATTTTAACTCTTGCAGTTGTAACTTTATTCTTTGCTGTCGCCTTTAGAGATCCACCTAAATTCGATAAAAAATGATGTTATTAAAAAACCTCTTTAACAAGAGGTTTTTTTTTACTTTTCATAATTAGGATTTTACTCTACTATTAGAGTTACAGTTCACCTTATTTCACTACATGCAGTGTCCAACCTGTCAAAACACAGATAGCAGAGTTTTGGAATCAAGATCTGCTGATAGTGGTAAAAGTGTTCGAAGAAGAAGAGAATGTTTAAATTGCAGCTTTAGATTTACAACTTATGAAAGAGTTGAAACAATGCCTGTTTCAGTTATTAAAAAAGATGGGGGTAGAGAATTATTCGATAAACAAAAATTATTTACTGGAATTTCAAGAGCTTGCGAAAAGACTAACTTCAGTAGTGAAGCAATTATTAATTTCGTAGATGGGATTGAATCTCAAATCGTTCAAGACTCTAATAAAGATATTAAATCTTCACAAATCGGAGAATTAATACTTAAAAATCTTAGGAAAGAAAACGAGGTCGCCTATATAAGATACGCCTCAGTTTACAGAAAATTTAATGGGGTAAAAGATTTTATTTCAACTCTTGAGTCTCTAAAAAGTGGTTCAAAAAACCAATTAGCATCAATTTCATAAAATTCAGCATCTTAAAGTGTAGAATACATAACACAAATGCTTTTGCTATTGGTTTGCAGGCTAATAGCATTCCTTTCTAACTACCTTAGGTAGTCTGCGATACAACAAATGAACGAAAATTCTTCCCAAACTATTAAAGAAATTTCTGAGGATCAAGAAATCAAAAATCCGTCTGATTTAGATAAGGATTCAGCATCCCAAAATGAGGAAGATTTATCATTCGAGAAGAGCGAGATACCTTCAGCAGATTCTTCTTCTAGCAGAACAAATACTGATTTTGACAACGCAGGATTTACACAAGAGGAATTTGCATCACTTTTAGGTAAGTATGACTATAACTTTAAGCCAGGCGATTTAGTTAAAGGTACAGTTTTTGCTCTAGAGCCCAAAGGTGCCATGATAGATATAGGGGCAAAAACAGCTGCTTTTATGCCTGTTCAGGAGGTATCAATTAATAGAGTTGAAGGACTTAATGATGTTTTACAACCTTCAGAAAGTAGAGAATTCTTCATAATGAGCGAAGAAAATGAAGATGGCCAATTAGCCCTCTCCATTAGAAGAATTGAATATCAAAGAGCGTGGGAAAGGGTTAGACAACTCCAAAAAGAAGATGCAACAATTTATTCTGAAGTTTTTGCAACAAACAGAGGCGGGGCTCTTGTAAGAGTAGAAGGCCTTAGAGGTTTCATCCCAGGCTCTCATATAAGTGCACGAAAAATTAAAGATGATTTAGAAGGTGAGTACTTACCTTTAAAATTTCTTGAAGTTGATGAAGAGAGAAATAGACTAGTATTAAGTCATAGAAGAGCTTTGGTTGAGAAGAAAATGAATAGACTTGAGGTGGGCGAAGTTGTTGTTGGTAATGTTAAAGGTATTAAACCGTATGGAGCTTTTATCGATATTGGAGGAGTTAGTGGTTTATTGCACATTTCTGAGATCAGCCATGAACACATTGAGACGCCACATAATGTTCTTAATGTTAATGACCAAATGAAAGTTATGATCATTGACCTTGATTCGGAAAGAGGAAGAATTTCATTGTCTACAAAAGCACTTGAACCTGAACCAGGAGATATGCTAACTGACCCTCAAAAAGTTTTTAGTAAAGCTGAAGAAATGGCTGCTAAATATAAACAAATGTTATTTGAACAAACTGACGAGAACGAAGAGATCGCCTCAGCTTCATCTGAAACAGTATAACTTCACTTATTTATTTAGTGCACGAATATCAGAACTTAAGCCTTATTATTCTTATACAAGTATTTTTAATTAACAATAATTGATTTGTAACGATAATCTAATTTAGGATATTTCCTAATTCCAAAATTATTAGTAAATGAGTGATTTCATTTTCACTTCAGAATCCGTAACTGAGGGTCATCCTGACAAAATATGTGATCAAATTAGTGACGCTGTTTTAGACGCTTTATTGACAGAAGATCCAGAAAGCAGAGTTGCATGCGAAACTGTCGTTAACACTGGTCTTTGTCTACTTACTGGAGAAATAACTTCAAAAGCAAAAGTCGATTATATAAAACTTGTTAGAAATGTAATTAAAGAAATTGGATATGAGGGCTATAGAGCAGGTGGTTTTGACGCAAATAGTTGTGCAGTTTTAGTAGCACTTGACGAGCAATCACCAGATATTTCTCAAGGAGTAAACGAAGCAGATGATGTTAACGATGATTTGGAAGATAATACCGGTGCTGGCGACCAAGGCATAATGTTTGGCTATGCATGCGATGAGACGCCTGAATTAATGCCCTTACCGATTAGCTTGGCTCATAGATTAGCCATTCAACTTTCTAAGGTAAGGCATGAAAACGTGCTTAATTATCTACTCCCTGATGGTAAAACTCAAGTAAGTATTGATTATAAAAATGGAGTACCACTATCGATTAATACCATTTTAATTTCAACTCAACATAATCCTGAGATAGATGGTATGACAAATGAAGAAGAAATTCGTCAAAGAATAAAAGAAGATTTATGGACGCATGTTGTAATTCCTGCTACTGAAGATTTAGAAATAAAACCAAACATTCATACAACAAGATTTCTTGTAAATCCCACGGGCAAATTTGTCGTAGGGGGGCCTCAAGGTGATGCCGGACTTACTGGAAGAAAAATTATAGTAGATACTTATGGGGGTTACGCAAGACACGGAGGAGGGGCTTTTTCTGGTAAAGATCCCACAAAAGTGGATAGATCAGCTGCTTATGCAGCACGTTATGTGGCTAAAAGTATAGTTAAGGCAAAATTAGCAAAAAAGGCAGAAGTACAATTAAGTTATGCAATTGGAGTTGCAAAACCGATTTCCATTCTTGTTGAAACTTTTGATACTGGCGTTATTTCACAAGCTAATTTGACTGAGCTCATTAATAAGTACTTTGACTTAAGACCAGCAGCAATTATAAAAGAATTTGATCTAAGAAATCTACCCCAAAGATTGGGTGGTACATTTTTCAGAAAGACTGCATCCTATGGACATTTTGGCAGAAGAGATCTAGATCTCCCTTGGGAAAAAGTAGAAGAAAAAGCAGCCCAATTAGCGGAGGCTTCCAAAGTATTTTTATAAAAATATTTATTCTATGCCAGATAATTTTTATGGGGGATTAGATTTTGGAACTAGTGGCGCAAGAATATCCATAATAAATTTTCATAAGAAATTAGTATATTCAAATTCAGTTCCTTATTTATGTAGCTTCAAAAATCCAAATTCTTGGATCAATTCTTGTGAAAAACTCTTAGGGTGTTTACCTATTGAGGTAAAAAGTAACCTTCAAAAATTGGCTATATCTGGCACATCAGGAACTTTAACAGCATCAAATTTACGAGGAGAGCCAATCGGAGAAGCAATATCTTATGACCAAGCATGTAATGAACATAAGATCCTTATTGAATCATTAACTTCTGGAGAAGATCATCTGCGAACTCCATACAGTAGTCTTGCTAAAGCATTAAAACTAATAGATAAATATGGGACAAATATACTTTTACGACATCAATCTGATTGGATCACTGGTTGGTTTTTAAAAGATTGGACTTATGGAGAAGAAGGTAATAATCTAAAACTTGGTTGGGATCTAAAAAAAAAATCATGGCCAAAAAGCTATCTCGATACTTCATGGGGAAAATGCCTGCCTGAAATAATAAAAAGTGGGAAAATTATTGGACAAGTGAATTTTGATTTAGCAGAGAGATTTAACTTGAATAAGAAATTAATATTAATCTCAGGCACTACTGACTCTAATGCAAGTGTAATAGCTGCAGGTTTAGGCAAAGAAGATGGTCTCACAGTTTTAGGAACAACTATTGTAGTTAAGAAAATTATTGATAATCCTATAAAAAAACAAGGAATTACAAACCATAGAGTAAATGGTAATTGGATATGTGGAGGAGCATCAAACGCAGGCTGTGGTATATTGTCGCAGTTTTTCTCTGATTTAGAAATAAAAGAGCTCAGTAGACAAATAAATCCATCAAAAAACACTTCTTTAAATCTTTTACCTCTTAATAGTAAAGGAGAAAGATTTCCTGTTAATGATTCTAATTTAAAGCCGATACTTGGTCCAAGGCCAGTAAGCGACTCACTTTATTTACATGCATTATTCGAGGGTCTAGCTAAGATCGAATTGAAAGGATGGGAAAAGCTAGGCGAACTAACAGGTTCACTTCCAAAAAAAATTATTACTATTGGTGGAGGTTCCAAAAACCCTCAGTGGAGAAAAATAAGAGAGAATATTATCAATATACCAATAGTTTCATGTAAAAAAACTACTTCATTTGGTACAGCCTTGCTAGCTATGAACTCAAAATAAAAGTTTTTTTTAGATATTTGATGAAGATATAAAATTTTTAATTAAAAGGGTTTCACAAACTACACATCTTAATTTAAAGTATATAGGTTAGAGCCGGGATAGCTCAGTTGGTAGAGCAGGCGACTGAAAATCGCCGTGTCCCCAGTTCAAATCTGGGTCCTGGCACCTTTAAAACCCTGTCTTTGACAGGGTTTTATACTTTCAAATCATAGAGAACTCTTTATTTTTTCGTTTTTTTATAACTTAAAATTTTTAGTTTTCGACTCTGCAGACTTGACCAATAACACCCAAAATCAGTTTATCTCCATTTGGATCTTGCCAATTAGCTAAATCATTAAAATTACTATTTGTTTCATCTATTGAGACATCAACATCTCTAAATGATTTTTCAAAACAATTTATATCCATTGTATAGAGAATATCCTTAGTAATTTCACTTTTTGTTTTGGGAATAAATTTACTCAATACTCTTACAGAACCATCCTCATTCCTTTTTATACTTTGCCTATCCCATAACTGCTCTCCGTATTCACTTTTAGGGACTCCAACCCATTCATGAGACAAAACTTCTGATTTTTTTATTGAAATACAAAAGAAAACGATAATCGAAAGGACTAAATTAATGAAATTTCTAAAAAATATTGAATTAACTTTATTCTTAGAATTAATCATGACAACTTATGTAATACAAAAATTTGTTATTAGTAGGAAATAAAAGATTAAAAATTTGTAAAAATTTTTATTGATTAGTATTTCTATTATAGATAGAATCAAATATTAAAATTAAGAATTTACTTCCAATAAATTTATTAGAAAAGTAATGAATAAAATACAGAAATTTTTCTCAGTAGTTTTTTTTATAGCAATATTTGTTGTATTGATTTATTTAATCCAAAATTATGGGATTGAACCTCTAAGGAACAAAATAGAAAGTATGGGGATTTGGGCTCCTTTTGGAATATTCATACTCAGAGGAGTAAGTATTATTTTACCTGCCCTTCCAAGTTCAGCTTATTCTCTGCTAGCGGGTTCATTACTAGGATTTCAAAAAGGTTACATGACAATAATCTTTTCTGATATCGTTTTTTGCCAAGCTGCTTTCTTTATCGCAAGAAATTATGGTCGGGTTCCTGTACGTAATTTAGTAGGCCCGAAAGCAATGCAAAAGATTGAAAGTTTCAATCAAAACCAGTTAGAAGAAAATTTCTTTCTTATGACAGGTCTACTAATGACTGGCCTTTTTGATTTTCTAAGTTACGCAATTGGTATTGGAGGAACTCGCTGGAAAATATTTACTCCTGCATTATTAATAAGTCTTCTAATCAGTGACTCTATACTAGTAGCAGTAGGAGCTGGAGTTAGCCAGGGAGCAGGATTATTTCTAGGGATTGCTCTATTGGGAATGTTTGCTTTGGCGACTATTTCAGGATTGGCAAAAAATAAAATGCCTAAATAACAAAACAGTTGATAATTCTGTAATCAAAGAAGAAAGATATGACATTTTCGCAAACAATAACTATATAAATAATGATTCATGCAAGAATAGGAATCGATTAATTTTTAAAGTTATTAGATGATTCCATTTAGACCAACTTCATATGATCGCCCTGGAGAACAAATATCAACTACTCCTTCTGGATTAAAAGTAACTACTGCAAAGAGATTAATGGTGGATTCAATGGTGAGAATGATACAAAAAGCAGAAAATCATTCGGTAGAAGATAAACTTGACGAAGAACCTAACAATAATTAATCAATTAATTGATAAAAGCATAGGAGAGTGGAAATCTATTAGAAGTACTCACACTTTAGCTTTTCAGGAATTTGAAAACTCAACTAGTAAAATATATATAAAACATATCAACAAAAAAAATAAAAAAGTCGTTGAAATTTTTAAAAATTATAAATTTAGTTTAAACCTAGACAGCATAGCCATTTCTATAAAATGGCAAGCTATTAGTGATTGGGACAATGATGATATCAGTGAGGGAGATGAAACTATTCTGATTTTTTTACCCAAAGATGAAAATTCAGGAATTGTTTTAAGAAATAAAGGTTACACAGAATCCTTTATTTCATCATCAAATTATTTTGTTGATGAACAAAATAATTTACACATTAAAACTATTTATAAATCAACAGTTTCCGAAGAAAGAATTTCATTTTTATCCACTCATGTAAGATCCAGATTTTCTACTATTAGAAATCTGGAAAATAACTCAGTTATACAAACTTCTCATACTTCAGAGATAAGGAATTTAGCTAGTTTAAAAGAGTAATTATCCTTTCAAATTGAAACTCAGTTTCAGATATTAATTTAGGAAGAAAGTCTTTTTTTCCAGGCATATTATTTACTGTTGAATTCAAATCAGAGATAGTTGCATCTCGCATTAATTGAAAAACCCTTCTTGCATTTCTTAAAGGTACTCCAAGAGCAAGATAAGTATTTTTAAGATCCTTCAAACAATTTTTTTCTAAAACTGATTGGTCATTAGAAATTAAAAGATAAGCAACAATCCTTAGGATTATTTCTCCATCTCTTAAACAAACGGACATCTTGTTAGTTGTATTTAAAGATATTTTTGAATTAAGTGAATCTTGATTTTCGCAAATCATTGCTGTTACAGCGTCTGCTGCGATTGCATGTGAATTATTGGTTATTGAGGTTATTGCATCTAATCTTGAGTTTGCACTATTAATAAATTCTTTTATATTGCTTAAATCATTTAATTTCTTATCGGCTGACAATAGTTGATTATTATTTGATACTGACATTCCTGAAGTAAAAATTTAAAGACCGATCTTAAGAATAATACAAAGCTAGTAAAAACAATCCAATTTCAAACTTAACGCAACGCTTCTTAATTAATAACTTCATTCCAAAGTGATAGTTGAAATAATTCAAATAAAAAATTTTTTTCCGCTAATATAAAATTACATTTTTATTAATATTTTGGATCAACAGGATTTAAAATTATCTAAGAAACTTATTTCCTCATATAAAAAGAGATTGGAAAAAGAAATTCTAGATAGAAGTATGAAATTAAAGATGCCTCAAAATAAATTTGAAGAAATAATTAATAACAATAATGAACTTATAAATTTAAAAAAAGCGTTAGAAGATCTAGAAATGGAATCCGAATCTCAAAGTAAAGTCTGATTTTTGAAAAACCCTTCCAAAAGTGCCTCAAACCAACAATTTCCTTTTTAAGTCCCTAAACAATCAACAACTTCAAGCAGTAAAACATGTTTATGGACCACTATTAGTTGTAGCGGGTGCAGGCAGCGGAAAAACTAAGGCTCTTACACACAGAATTGCAAATCTTATTGAGGGTAACTCTATAGATCCCTATAACATTCTTGCTGTCACTTTCACTAACAAAGCTGCCAAAGAAATGAAAGCAAGATTAGAGGTTCTTTTAGCCCAAGAATTAGCTTTTAATCAATTTGGTCAGCCTTGGACAACTCTCAAAGAAATTGAGCAAAATCAATTAAGAGCAAACGTTAACCAAGAGAGGCTTCAGAACCTTTGGATCGGTACTTTCCATTCCTTATTTTCAAGACTTCTGAGATACGATATTGAAAAATATACTGATCCAGAAGGCCTAAAATGGACAAGACAATTTTCAATTTATGATGAAACAGATTCTCAAACATTAGTAAAAGAAATTATCAGTCAAGATATGAATCTTGACCCAAAAAGGTATGATCCCAAAAAGATTAAAAGATTAATAAGTAATGCTAAAAATCAATGCTTTACTTCTAATGATCTTTTAGAAAAAGCAGATAATAATTTTGATAAAACAGTTGCAGAAGCCTACAAGAGATATAGGATTTCGCTCTCAAAAAATAATTCTTTAGACTTTGATGATCTTCTGCTTTTGCCTGTTTTCTTATTGAGGCAAAATGATATAGTCAGAGATTACTGGCACAAAAGATTTAAACATATTTTAGTTGACGAATATCAAGATACAAATAGAACACAATATGAACTTATAAAATTAATTACGGTTGGGAATACTGAACCAAAAAAATTCTTCAATTGGGAAGATCGGTCAATTTTTGTAGTTGGGGATGCTGATCAAAGTATTTATAGTTTCAGAGCAGCTGACTTCAGAATTTTAATTGGTTTTCAAGAAGATTTTAAAACTTCAATCAACGACGATACAAAATCATCTTTAATTAAATTAGAAGAAAATTATAGGTCATCTTCCAATATCCTTGATGCTGCAAACTCATTAATTGAAAACAACTCTGAAAGAATTGACAAAGTTTTAAAGGCTACTAAAGAAAAAGGGGAACTTTTAACGTTACTCAGCTGTGATGATGAAATTTCCGAGGCAGAAGCAATTACCAATAAAATAAAATCACTCAACAACTATAATCAAAACCCAATTTGGAAAAATTTTGCAATTTTATATCGAACCAGAGCTCAGTCGAGAGTTTTAGAAGAATCTCTTGTAAGGTGGCGCATTCCTTATACAATTTTTGGAGGATTGCGTTTTTATGATAGAAGAGAAATTAAAGATGCAATAGCATATTTGAAAGTTCTGGTTAATTCTTCAGATAACGTTAGTCTTTTACGCATCATAAATGTCCCTAGAAGAGGGATTGGTAAGACTACTATTCAAAAACTGAATGAACTATCTAATAGTTTAAATATCCCATTATGGGAGGTTCTTAATGATAAGCAAAGTCTTGAAGAAACAATAGGCCGATCATCAAAAAGAATTAATAAATTTACTGAAATTATGAATGATCTACTGTGTTACCTAGAAAATTCAGGTCCCGCTCAACTACTACAACTTATATTAGAAAAAAGTGGTTATTTAAGTGACTTGCTCTCTAGTGGGACTGAAGAATCTGAAGATAGAAGAAATAACTTACAAGAACTAATTAATGCAGCTACTCAATATGAAGAAGAAACAGAAAGTGGAGATGTAGAGGGATTTCTTTCTACAGCAGCCTTAACAACTGATAATGATACGCAGAAAAATAATCCTAACTCTGTAACTCTAATGACTCTGCATAATAGTAAAGGTTTAGAATTTCAAAATGTTTTTATCACTGGGCTAGAACAAGGTCTCTTCCCTAGCCATAGATCAATAGATACTCCCTCACTTCTTGAAGAGGAAAGAAGATTATGCTATGTAGGTATTACTAGAGCTAAAGAAAGAGTTTTCTTAAGTCATGCCAGAGAAAGAAGATTATGGGGTGGAATGCGTGAAGCAACAATTCCTTCAATATTTCTTTCGGAAATACCTGAAGATTTAATGGATGGCGAATTACCACAAACTGGTGGTGCTTCAATTAGAAGAGATTGGCATCTTGATCGTTTAACTAGAGTTGATCGAAACAATCCAAATGAATTTGTTAACAAACCAATAAATGCAGTAAGGAAATTATATTCAGGTCCTAGTAAAGGAAAAAGCTGGATGGTTGGAGATATGCTAATTCACTCAAAGTTTGGGAAAGGTGAAATCATCCATATTTTTGGGAGTGGGGAAAAAATATCTTTAGCAGTAAAATTTGGTGATAAAGGAAGTAAAATTCTAGATCCCAGATTAGCTCCAATTCGTTATGTAAGTTAAAACTCATGAACGATATCTCTGATTACATCCAAAGTGAATTAATAAAAACTCCATTTAATCTATATAACCTAATTGCTAAATACATAGAATCTAATAACAATACTAAAGTAGCTTTTGTTGGCGGTTATTTAAGAGATTTATTAATTAGTAAATTCCACAAAAAATCGTTTTCTAAACCTGTAGATATTGATCTTGTTATTGAAGGATCCTCTATTTCTCTTGCCAAATTTATAAAAAAAAATATTGTAAATGTAGATTTATGTTTAATCAAGGAATTCAATTTATACAACACTGTAGAAATAAATATTAATAACTATAAAATTGATATTGCTTCTGCAAGAAAAGAAATTTATTCTGCTCCAGGCTTAAATCCCACAGTAAATAAAAGTACTATTGAGGAGGATCTTAAGAGGAGAGATTTCACTATAAATTCAATAGCCTTCGAGGTCTCGACAAGGAAAATATATGATCCTTATGGAGGGATTTCTGATATAAAAAGTAAAAGATTAAACTTACTTCATAGTAATAGTATTTCAGATGATCCAAGTAGATTAATTAGATGTGCAAAATATGCTTCAAGGTTAGATTTCAATATTTCAAATAATTCCCTTAAACAATCTCAAGAAACAGTTAGACAATGGCCATGGAAAAGTTCAGAAAATCATCAGAAAATGATTTACCCTCCTGCACTAGGCATACGAATAAGGATGGAACTAGCTGAAATATGCAAACACGATAATTTGACTAATGTGATTTCGATAATTCATAAATGGAAAATTATCTCAATCTTAAATGAAAATATTAAAGTCGATAAAAGATTTTTAAGAGGACTAAATTGGATAAAGAAGTTAAAAGGGAATCATATACTTTACTTATTAAAAGATTCAGAAGATTTAGAAAAAGCATGTCAAAGATTTTTGATAAATAATACTGAGATAAAAATATTAGAAGATTATATAAACATCAAAAAGATATTAAATACAAACCAAAAAAATTTCAATCATTTTTCTCCATCAAGTTGGACAGAATTTATTGAGGACAAAAACCTTAATGATGAGACAGTCAAATTATTAATTTGTGATGGAGGACCATACTGGCGTAAATTATTTAAGTGGTTATTTATTTACAAATTCATAAAATCAAAAAAAGATGGAGAAACATTAAAAAAAGAAGGATGGGACCCAGGGAAGGAGATGGGAAAGGAAATTAAAAGATTAAGATATTTGGAAATTGACAAATTAAATAGAAATTAATTACATTTTTACAACCTCTCCAACCTTGTACCATTTATCCTTTAAAACATTTTCATATTTACGATTGCAACTAATCAACAAGGGTCCACATGTTTGAGGATCTAATAGTAATGATATTCTCTCGTTAAAAGTCTTTTGATCTAATGAATTTTCGTTTAAAAAATTAATTATTCTTTTCTGCTTATTTACTTTATAAATTTTGTCAAAAATTTCTTTATTAGATTCAAAGAAAGTACTTTTAACGTCTTTTCTTATTAAATCAAATACTCCAGGATAAGCTTTAAATGCAAATAAATCTAATAAAACTTTTAGTGGCTCAAGATTATTGCTTTGCCTATATAAATTAGATGATTCAACCATTTCTTTAAGATGTCCAATAAATCCATATCCAGTAATGTCTGTCGCAGCATTGACTAATGATTCTTTAAATTGATTTTGAAAAAGATAAATTTCATCAATCAAATATTGCTGACTCTCTACTAAATTATTAATTATTTCAGAAGAACTACCTAGCATATTAATATTTTGCATTTGACCGGCAAAGTAAATCCCAACGCCCAGAGGTTTAGACATCATGAGAATATCTCCAATATTCATTCCAGATTTAAGCCATGGTTTTGCTCCATTTTTTAAAATGCCTTGAACTGTTAAAGAAATATCTATTCCTAATGAATAAGGTTTATTTACTAAACTTCTTGCCTCGAAAGTATGGCCTCCAAGTAATTCACCTCCATGATCCTCAACCGTTGATTTAATACCTTGAAGTGATTGAGAAAAGAGGAAACTCTGAAATTCCCTTTCAACTTTTGGTAATGAAATTAAAGCCTGCGCGGATGAAAGTTTTGCTCCGCATGCCCACAAATCTGAGCAAGCATGCAAAGTAGTAATTTTTGCATTAAGCCAAGGATCACTTACCAAAGCAGGAAATCCATCTACACTTTGCAAGATAATATCTTGACCATTTTGATATATCTCAACTGAATCTTCAGGTGATGAGGCGAAAGAATTTAGATTAGAATTAATTAATGATTTATTCAAAACAAACTGAGGAATTTTAGCTGCACATCCTCTGCAATCATTCAACGAAATATTTTTTTCACTACTTTTCATAATTAACCTTTTTGATCTGAACTTTTTAATAAAGTTGAGATCAATTTTATACTTTAAAATCCAAAAAAGAAAAGAAGGGCCAAAAACAAAATTGCGATAAATAGCAAAAGACTTTGGATGATGACTTGGAAATATATTTACTATTTGCAATCCGATCTTCTGAGGAAACCACTTTTTTAATGATCTTCCTTGTATATCTTTTTTTAGATTTTGGACTAATGTATTTACAACTTTTACTGCAAAAACTCCCGATGCTGGTCTTTTTGCTGAACCTACAACTGCACAATCACCGACAGCAAAGATTCCAGAGAAACTTTTTATCTGCAAATTCTGATTGGTGATTATTCTGCCATGAGAATCCGAATCTAATAATTTTTTTTGTACCCATAAAGGAGATGTATTTCCAGTACATAACAGAATCTTGCCATGATCAAAATTAAGTTTTTCAACTAAATCAATATTGGAATTCCGTAAACTTTTTAGAATTTTATTATTAATTTTTCTTGAATCACATAATAGTTTTAAAGCTCTATCTCCCCATCTTTTTCTTAAAGCATATGATACTTCAATTGCAGCAAGGCCACTTCCAACAATTACAAATGGAAGTTCATTAACTGAATCAAAAATGTCCTCTTTTAGTATTGATTCATAAGCCCTTAAAAAAGGTTTAATTGAAAAAGCATTTCGATTTTTAACTAGTGATTCAAATTCTTTTGGAATTATTGTTTGACTTCCATAATTAATCACCAACTTCGAATAATTAACTGAAGGTCTTTTACCTAAAACAATTTTCTTTAAATTGAAATCAATATCCGTTACTTCTTCTTCTATAAAAGATACTTTTGCATTTTTTGCTAGAGATTTTATATCAATTAAACTCTCTTCTAAAGCGATTGATTTTGAAATCACCGATGGGAACATTGCCGAATAAACCAAATGAGAATCTCTGGATATAATTGAAACAGGAATTTCTGGCATTAATTTCGGAAACATTAACCATTTCTTCAATAAAGAAACATTTGAGTGTCCTCCTCCAATTAGTACCAGATGATTAAAAGTCATTTACAACACTATGAATAAAGAACATTTATTACCAATTGAAAAATCAAGATTAGGAGTGATTGGTGGAAGTGGATTTTATTCAATGGATCAAATAGATTACTTAAGAGAACTAGAAATCGATACTCCCTATGGTAAACCTTCTGATTCAATAAAAGTATATAATCTTGGGAATCTAGAGATAGCATTCATTCCTAGACATGGCAGAACACATAGATTAAATCCTTCTGAAATCCCTTACAAAGCTAATATTTGGGCTCTAAGATCAATAGGAGTAAGATGGATTATTGCTCCATCAGCGGTTGGTTCATTACAAGAACAGATAAGGCCACTTGATATAGTGGTCCCAGATCAATTTATAGACCGGACAAAAAATAGACCTGCAACCTTCTTTAACGAGGGAGCAGTCGCACACGTAACCATGGGAGATCCCTTCTGCACTAATTTATCACGTATATTAAGTGAAATCGGAGAAAAAAATATTCCTGGCGGTAGACAATTGCATAGAGGGGGTACCTATCTAGCAATGGAAGGTCCCGCTTTCTCCACTAGAGCAGAATCTAATTTATATAGAAGTTGGGGATGTTCAATAATTGGAATGACTAACCACACAGAAGCAAGATTAGCTAAAGAAGCTGAAATAGCTTACTCTTCGTTATCTATGGTTACTGATTATGATTGCTGGCATCAAACCCATCAAGAAGTTTCTGTAGAGATGGTTTTGGATAATCTTAAATCAAATACTGAAGTGGCTAATAAAATAATATTTGAAGTAGCTAAGTTAATTGAAAAAGAAAGACCAAAAAGCAAGTCTCATTTTTCATTAAAAGATGGATTAATAACCCAAAAAGAAAATATCCCAAGCCTTACAAAAGAGAAACTTGGGATATTTACAGATTCTTATTAGGCTTATTTGATATTAGTGATTAGCAGGTCAGGTAAGGATTTGTTAGCCTCCAGCTCCAACGCCTTGGTATGAACCATAGAAGAATATTCCTAAAACGAAGATAACTGCAATTCCACCTGCTGTAGCAACAAGCCATAGAGGAAGAGTTCCTTCAGTCCATCTTCTTTCCCATGCAACTGCTGGTCTACCGTCGGGAAGTCTATCTGGAATTCTTCCATCAGGTCCTTTTAATTTACTCATAGTTTTAATTTAATTGAAAAAGTAACTGGAAAATAAAATTCCCAATACAAAGACTGATAGTAAGCCTAAATAAAGGCTTGTACGATTAAGTTCAACTGGAACTTTGTTAGGATTTTCGTTTACTTGCATGATTTTTAAATTTATCGGGCTACGAATTGCATAGCAGCAATGGAACCTAAAAAGAATACTGATGGAATAGCTAGAGCGTGAACTGCTAACCAACGTACAGTAAATATAGGATAAACGCGGACTTCCGCAGCCTGCATTGGAGCTTGAGAATTAGTCATTGTTATTTTGTTCTTAAATCTAGTTGAGATTTAGCTTCATATCTTTGTGTTACGACAGGTGCTTTAGATTCAGATGATTGGAAATAACTATCTGGACGAGGAGTTCCGAAAGCATCGTAGGCTAAGCCTGTATATACAAATAAGAAGCCTGCTATAAAGATAGCTGGTAATGTTACTGCATGAATAATCCAGTATCTAATACTGGTGATTATTTCAAAGAATGGGCGTTCACCCGTTGAACCTGCGGCCATAATCACAAATGTTTACCTTATGATCTTACAGTGTAAAATCATAAGTTCGCGAAGAAATTAACAGGTTGGTTACAGACAGTTGCTAAATCTTTCAAAAATTAATTTTTTTTTTACTATTAACTCGAGTTATTTAAAATTAGCTATTCCATTTAAGGATATAACCACGCTCGCCTAGTACAAATCCTTTTTGATTGTCTAAAGCATCCTTATCGAGAAAAACTATTTTAATGTAGTTTGTAGGCAATTCAGAAGCAATAGGATCTTTATTCCAAGTTTTTCCTTGATCTTTACTTACTATTAAAGTTCCATTACCCCCGCCAGCCCATATATCACCATTTGGATCCCACCCCATGTCTAGATAATTGTATCCATTAAGAATTGGTATAATAGGCTTTGACCAATTTTCTAGATCATTAGTATCTTCATTAAATCTAATTTCTGCGCCTCTAGAAAGCATCCATAAACTTCCTTCTGGATTAAAACCAATACTTTGAACTCTTTTGCTACTGGCTCTTTGATGAGCTATCCATGCATCACTGTCATTTTCCAAAGTAGAAAAGAAATTACCTAGACTGCTTACACTGACATAATCTCCTTTATTGGTTCTTCTTAAATCTCTTACACCTCCAGAACCAGATGCATCTACAACTTTTGCATTCCATGATTCGCCACTATCTGATGTTTCATAAATAGCACCTGCAGTGGTGGCCAATTCTGCAACACCAGCATCGACAGTTGTTATTAGAAATGGTTGGCCTGGTAATTTGTTACCAAGAGATAGGCGTGTCCAATTCTTTCCTGCATCAAGTGTATGCATAACTAATGAAGGCTGACCTATTAACCATCCCTCTTCCCCTTTAAAATCTATATCTAGAAGACGAAAGTTCTCTTCACTAGGTAAATCTAAATTTCTTTTTTCCCAAGTTTCACCTCCATCATTAGACTCCATAATAAGTCTATTAGAACCTACTAAAAATCCATTTTTATCATCTATAAAATCAACATCTAAAGCATTAGCCTGGTCCTCAAACTGAATTGTTTTCCAAGGGCTGCTATCACTCATCTTTACTCCTGTAGATGAACAACTGCTCAATACAAAACAAATAAGAACTGATAAAAGAAGATTGGGAATACTAGTAATAATTTTTTTCATTTGTATATATTAATGCAAAGAGTACAAAGAAAGAAACATTGCAGCCGCAAACGCCAGACCTCCAAAAATCAATATGTTTTTTTGTCCAGGAGGTAAACTATTAAAACCAAACCCATAAACTAAATTTTCTTCAAAACCACTAGGTTTAGATTTAGGACCTATATCCTTATAAAAATTTTTACCAGCTCGACAAACAGGGCATGCGAAGGTATTCCCATCTAACTCTGAAAAAGGAGTATTTTTAGGTATGTTTAATTTTTTATTTCCTTCAGACGGATCATAAATGTATCCACAACTTCTACATTCGAATCTATTTTGTTCTAAATTAAGAGTAGGTTTTTCAACATTTACTCCTGTGGAGTTTTCAGAAAGGTCTTCTTTCTGAAAGTCTTCAACTATTTTGTTTTCCTCAGAGGCTGGTTGAATGTTTTCACTCACGGTTTATTATTGTTCTTTAAGAACTTTAAAAGATTTTGCTTAATTAAGCGACTTTTATTCAAAATTAATTTTTTAAGATGTTTTTATTAACTGGCTATGAATACTTTTTAGGTTTTCTTCTAATTGCCGCAGCTGTTCCAGTATTAGCTCTAGTTACTAATCTCATCGTTGCCCCAAAAGGCAGAACAGGGGAAAGAAAACTTACATATGAATCTGGAATGGAGCCTATTGGGGGAGCATGGATTCAATTTAATATTCGTTATTACATGTTTGCCTTGGTTTTCGTTATATTTGATGTTGAGACAGTATTCCTTTATCCTTGGGCTGTTGCCTTCAATAGATTAGGCTTATTAGCTTTTATTGAGGCTTTAATCTTCATAGCAATACTTGTTATTGCCTTAGCATACGCATGGAGAAAAGGTGCTTTAGAATGGAGTTAAAAAATTGAACCCACAATTATCCCCAAAAGCAATAAGAGAAATTCGAGAAGGGACTTGCAACCCTCTTGGGGCACCCCAAGTTACTACAGATTTAAGCGAAAATATTATATTGACAAGCTTAGACGATCTTCATAATTGGGCCAGACTAAGCAGTCTATGGCCTCTCTTATACGGAACAGCTTGTTGTTTTATAGAATTTGCTGCCTTAATTGGATCAAGATTTGATTTTGATAGATTTGGATTAGTACCTAGAAGCTCACCACGGCAAGCAGATCTAATAATAGTTGCAGGGACAGTAACAATGAAGATGGCACCCGCGCTTGTAAGACTTTATGAACAAATGCCTGAACCAAAATATGTGATTGCCATGGGTGCTTGCACAATCACAGGCGGAATGTTCAGCGCAGATTCTACAACTGCTGTAAGAGGAGTTGATAAATTGATACCAGTTGATTTATACCTTCCAGGATGTCCACCAAGACCAGAAGCAATTTTTGATGCTGTTATTAAATTAAGAAAAAAAGTTGGTAATGAATCAATTTTAGAGCGCACAAAAACAGAGCAAACTCACAGATACATAACATCTGATCATGAAATGAATCTCGTTTTCTCTGAAAATACAGGTGAATATCTAAACAAAACTTCAGCTAACGTAATAACCCCCTCCACAAAAGAAAAAATAACCGAATTACCTGAAGATACCGAAAAAACTGAAATTATTAATCCTGTAGAAGATTGATGGAAAAAGACGGTACAGCCACATCCTCAGATACTTCAATAGAAAAAGAAGGGTTTATAAGCCAATCTTTGTCTAAAGATGGAATTCCAAATCAATCTTTATCTGATGATCACATAGGAATTGAAAACATTTCTGTGGAACCTAGCAAATTATATGAAGCAGTATCTGCCTTAAAGAATTACGGTTTCAACTATCTTCAATGTCAAGGTGGCTATGATGAAGGACCAGGTAAAAACCTTGTAAGTTTCTATCACTTTATAACTGTCGATGACATACAAATAATTGAAAAAATTAAAGAAGTCAGATTAAAAGTCTTTTTAAAAAGAGATTCTGATTTATCAATCCCTAGTTTGTATAAAATTTTTAAAGGGAGCGATTGGCAAGAAAGAGAAACTTATGACATGTATGGAATAAATTTTATTGACCATCCAAATCCGAAAAGGCTCTTAATGCCTGAAGATTGGAGAGGTTGGCCATTGAGAAAAGATTATATTCAGCCAGACTTCTATGAATTGCAGGATGCTTATTAATCAATTTAATTTTTTTAATTTGCGATAGATAAACATAACTGCTCTTGCAAGTCTTCTAGGATCATGTCTAAGAGTTGGAGTTATTCTTCTTGAATATAGAGGTGCCTGCAAAACATAATAACCCTCAGATAATAATTTTTCTTTATTACATTTAACAGGTTCGGCCCCCCTACTTTCGTAATACTCTACTAGTGGTGACTTTTCAAATTTAATCTGAGATAAGATTGCGTTAAAAATTCGAGCATTAACTCCAAAATTTGATAGTTGTTTTTCTATTGATTTGATATGTTGATAAACGTCAAGTCCATCTGTTTCTCCAGGCTGAGTCATCAAATTACTTATGTAAATTTTCGGCGCATTACTTTGCAATAAAGCATCAACTATTTCTGGTACAAGCAAGTTTGGCAATAAAGAAGTGTATAGACTGCCTGGGCCAAGAACAATTAAATCAGCTTCTTTTATAGATTCAAGGGCACTAGGAAGTGCCGAGGGATTTTCTGGTAAGTAACCAATCCTAGAAATTAATTTTTTTGATTTGCTTATCTTGCTTTCGCCAAAAATTTTTTCACCATCCTCTAATTCGGCCCATAACATAACATCAACATTGGTGGCAGGTAAAACCTGACCCTGTACTGCTAAAACCTTACTAGAAGCTTGTACTGCTTTTTCTAAACTACCTGTAATTGTTGTTAAAGCTGACAAAAAGAGATTTCCAAAACTATGTCCTTCTAGTCCACTTCCTCCTGAAAATCTATATTGAAATAATCTAGTTAAAATTGGTTCTTCGTTTGATAAAGCAGCCAAACAATTTCTGATATCTCCAGGAGGTTGGACACCTAATTGCTTTCTTAGAATTCCACTACTTCCTCCATCATCGGAGACAGTTACAATTGCTGTGATGTTGCTGCTGTAGTTTTTTAATCCCTTCAATAAAGTAGATAAGCCAGTACCACCGCCAATCGCGACAATATTGGGGCCTCTATTTAATTTACTCTTAACTCTTAATGCATCAACTAAAAAAGTACTTTTTTCTGGAACTAGCGCTTTTTGAATAGCATTAATACTTCTATTTTGTCCAATCCCGATTAATAAAAGTCCAACAACAAAAATTAATGGCCCCAATAGTGAAACAGGCAAGATACTAGTTAAGCTCTTTATTATCCATATAAATACTTCAATAAGCCAATAAAGAGGTCTTAAATTTGCCCAAATTGCAAGGCCTAATAATGAAGTAATGAATCCCACTGCAGATGTAATCATCCATCTTTTGATTACCAATCCTGGTAAAAGCCAACTCAAGATTCTTAAAATTTTCTTTAAAACAAAATTAGATTTTTTAAAATCCTTATAGTATCTTCTTATTATTTTTTTTCGCTTATTCATTAAGAACCTCTTAAATTATTTTTCTCGAATTTAAAAACTACATATAATCATTATAAATCAAATTCATACATGCTTTTTTTATTTATAAAAAAAGGCAATATGTAAAATGAAATGACTTTTTTAATTTAGGTTTTGAAAAAATCAAAGCATGCAGTATTGACAAAAAACCTCTCGATAAGTTGGGGGGAAATTAATGTACTTAATCAACTAAATTTTGAACTAAATGAAGGAGAGAAATTAGCTATTGTTGGTCCATCAGGTTCAGGCAAATCAACTATTTTAAAAATACTAGCAGGCCTAATTTTACCTACCAAAGGAGAATTAAGAATATTTGGTGAAAAACAAAAATATCTAAGACTTGATCAAAATAATCCTCCTGATGTAAGACTAGTTTTTCAAAATCCAGCATTATTAGGATCTTTAACTATTGAAGAGAATGTAGGTTTTCAACTTAAAAGAAATAAAAAACTATCTAAAAAATTGATTAATGAAAAAGTAAGTGAATGCTTGGCTGAGGTAGGGTTATTTAATATTGAGGATAAACTTCCCAATGAATTAAGCGGAGGAATGCAAAAAAGAGTAAGTTTTGCTCGAGCTTTAATTACAGACCCAACTATTGAGGAAAAGACTAAACCTTTATTACTTTTTGATGAACCGACTGCTGGTCTTGATCCTATTGCCTCATCAAGAATTGAAGATTTAATTAATAAAACAAATGATAAAGCCAAAGGATCATCTATTGTGGTTAGCCATGTTCTGAGTACTATAGAAAGGACTTCAGATAAAGTTTTAATGCTTTACGGAGGTAAATTTAGATGGGCAGGTTCTATTAACGAATTCAAAGAAAGTCATGATCCTTATGTATTTCAATTTAGGCATGGGAAACTTGATGGTCCAATGCAACCCAAAGACATTTAGAAATTATGCGTAGAAGCTTACAAGATTCAATAGTTGGATTTTCCTTGTTGGGAGGAATTTTAGTATTTACATTTTTTTCTTTCTGGCTTAGAGGCGTAAGGATATCTTCAAAAAATTGGCATATATTTGCAGAATTCAATAATGCAAGCGGCCTATCTAAAAGATCTCCAGTTACTTACAGAGGAATTTTAGTAGGAGCAGTGGAAGATATCTCATTTACTAATGAATCAATTAAAGCAAAAATTGTTTTGAAAAATCCTGACCTTATTCTAACTAGACCAACATTTGCAAGGGTAGTAACGAATTCTTTCCTCGGAGGAGATGTGCAAGTAGCTTTAGAAACTAGCGAAAAAATAATTCCTAAAAACATAGAAAAGCCTATATCCCAAAAATGTGATACCAAATTAATTATTTGTCAGGGAGATATTATCACTGGGAAACAACTATCAAGCCTTTCAAATATAACAAGTAGAATAAGCCAACTTCTAAAAGAATCAAATCAAGAAAACCTAATTGAGAACATCGTTAGATCAATCGACAAATTTGATCAAACACAAGAAAATCTTGATGAATTAATTTATTTATCAAAACAAGAAATCTTAAGAATTGAACCTTTGATAAAAGAAATTACAATTGCTTCTAATCATTTGAACAACATTTTATCTACCATAGATGACGAGGAAACTCTTAATGATCTCAAAATGACAATTAATGCTGCAAAATCTATCTCCAGCAAAATAGATTATGTGAGTAATGATTTTGACAAATTAATTAAGGATAAAAAATTAACTAAATCTATAAGAGATTTAGTGATTGGACTTTCAAAATTCTTTAACGAAATTTATCCATGAGTAATATTAGAATTCATTTATAGCGTTTAAAGCAATTGATGCGATTGCTTTATCTGAAGCTTTTGGTAGTTGTACATATTTACCTTTAGCTGCCTCTGCTAGTTCTTTACCAAAGCCGCTTGCAATAAATTTCCTCTCAGTATCAATTATCAACAGTTTTATCCCAAGCATTGGATATTTTGCTGCGATATCAAGAACCTCTTGTTTTAAATCGATATTTTCATTTCCTTTATCTTTTGCTTCAACTTCATTTTGTCCTAAAGATAATCCTAATGGAACATTCCCTCTTCCATCAGTAATCCCAACAACGATAACTTGACCTATGTCTCCAGTAGAAAGAGCATTTTTTGCTACTTTCGCTGATTGTGTTAATCCATGAGCTAAAGGTGATCCACCTCCGCAAGGCATAGTTTCTAGTCTTCTTTTTGCTGCGGTTATAGACCTCGTAGGAGGCAAAAGCACTTCTGCCTGATTACCTCTAAAGGGAATAAGAGCAACTTCATCTCTATTCTCATATGCCTCAGTCAAAAGTCTGATTACAGCACCTTTTGCACTTTGCATTCTATTAAGAGCCATAGAACCACTAGCGTCAACAAGAAAAATAACTAAAGCCCCTGCCTTTTTTTGAAGAAGCTTGGCTCTAAAATCATTTTCTTCAATAACTATTGATTTATTAGGGTTCCTTAATCTTCTCGATTTTTGATAAGGAGCTGCAGCTCGCAAAGTCGCATCAACCGCAATTCTTTTAACTTTACCTCTTGGAATTATAGGTTTCACATACCTTCCTCTACTATCACTGAATATTACTGATCTACTTCCGCTATTGCCTGCTTTTGCTTTAGCTGATGAAAAAAGCAATAAATCAGGATCAACCATACATGCTTCAGGATCTAATATGAATTCTTCAGGTATTTCTGGAGTAGATTCTTCTTCTCCATCAGAATTATCTTCTTCTTTTTCTTGGTCTTGCTCATTATCATTTTCATTAGCCTCAGGTTCAGACTCTTCATCGTTAGATTGAGGAGGCGGTGGGGGACTCTGGTCCTCTGGAGGGGGGGGTTGAATATCATCATCTTCTGGAGGAATTTGCATTGCTCGTGGGAGAATAACTAACCTAACTGCGACTTTTAAGTCTTCAGAATTTACATTCTCATCGCCTCGAAGAGCTGCATTAGCCTTTGCTACTTTTACTGCAAATAATTCTGACCTATGCCCTTCTACTCCTCCTCTAAGAGCTTCATTCACTAAATAGGTTATTTGCTCTTTAGTTATCTTGACATCCTTTAACCATTGCCTTGCCAAAATTAATTGAGTGGATAAATTATCAGATTCTTCAGACCATTTTTCTGAAAATTTAATGTTATTTTCTGCGTGCGATAAAACAGATTTTGTAATCTCAACTCTTTGCGCATTATCAATAGATTGATCAGCGGAAAGCACGATGGCAAAACGATCTAAAACATGATCTCTAAGAGCACCTTCTTCAGGATTATAAGTTGCTATTAAAAGTGACTTACAAGGATGAGAAAGGCTTAAACCATCTCTTTCAATATTATTTTTCTCTCTTCCTGTGGCTTCAAGAATTAAATTTACAATTCCATCATCCAATAAATTTATATCGTCTACATAAAGAACACCTCTATGAGCCTCTGCTAAAATTCCTGGTTGAAACACTTGTTCCCCAGTACTTAATGATGCAGCAACGTCAATTGATCCAACAAGCCTGTCTTCAGTTATGCCAATGGGAACTTGAATAAATGGAGCCTCTCTTACTTTTTTTGGAATTTCCTCAATTTGATTCAAATAATCACTTCCAATTACCTCCTCCAACAATTTATTAGTACTAATATCCCATTCTTCTGGTTTATCTGGATTCAGGTTCCTACCAATAGGTCTCAATGAAGTATTACTATTTCTCTTAGTTAGCTTTTCCAGTATAAATTCATTATCTAATACTTCTATAGGAGGGAGTAAAGTATGCAAACCCCTAGCTAATACTGACTTACCAGTACCTCTTCCGCCAGCGATAATAACTCCTCCTAAACTTGGATCAACTGCTGCTAAAAGCAAAGATAACTTCAATAAACTATGACCTGTAATTGCCGCCAAAGGGAAAGCTCTAAAAGAATCCTTTGACTTCATCAAATCTTTTATTTCTCCTTTTTCTTGTAACTCGGGGTTCAAAATCAATTTAAAAATGCCTGATATAGAATTTATCCAATAACTTTGTTTTTTGTAGTGGAATTATCAAATCTTAATATCAAAAATGGACTATGTATATCCCTCGGAGCAAATATTGATAGTAAATTCGGAAGCCCTCTTGAGTCACTATTAATGTGCAAACCAAAAATAGAAGAAATAATATATGAATGGGGAGATAATTCCAACAAACAAAAAGAAGAGAAAAGAAAATTTCATGCAAACTTTTTTTGGTCTTCAATTTATGAGACATTACCTCATGGAGTTGAGAATGGGCAGCCAAATTATTTAAATGCTCTATTGCTTATAAAAAGTAATTGTTTTCCAAAACCATCAAATAAAAAGGCGAAATTACTTTTAAAAAAGCTAAAAGAGTTAGAGAGATTTTTCGGAAGAGAAAAGACGCCTAAGGGTAAGAAATGGCTATCAAGATGTCTCGATTTAGATATTCTTTGGTGGGAAGATTTTCATACCGTTGACGAGGAAATAACATTACCTCACCCTAGATTCATGAATCGGAATTTCGTTATTACGCCACTATCTGAAATCTTAAGTAGAACCCAAAAAATCAAAAAGTTTGATGACCCAAAATGGTCTATATGAATAATTTACAAAACCAAAAAATAACTGTTAGGGTATTTTTATTTAAAAATTATGGGCAATAAAAACCTTATAAGAAGATCCATTTTTAAAGAAAAGATATCTGAGTTAAAGTCAAAAAAATTTAGTTTCGAAATAAATAGAATTGAGCTTCCAAATGGTCATGAAGGTGAATATGGATACATTAAGCATCCTGGGGCAGCATTAGCCGTACCTATTACAAAAGACAATAAAGTTATCATTCTTCGGCAATATAGATTTGCTGTTTCAAGGTATTTACTAGAATTTCCAGCAGGTACATTAGAAATAGGTGAAACACCTATTAATTCAATTCAAAGAGAAATACAAGAAGAGACTGGATTCAGTGCAAACAAATGGGATGAAATAGGAACTCTTGTCCCTGCTCCTGGTTATGCAGATGAAGAAATTTATTTATTTTTAGCTCGTGAATTAAACAAACTCAATTCCGAGGTAAAGGGAGATTTAGATGAAGATATAGAAGTATTAATTTTAGACCCAGACGAACTAGATAATCTTATTTCTAGTGGGGATGAAATTCTTGACGCAAAAACTGTGACGGCTTGGTTTAGAGCTAAACAATTTTTAGATAAATTATGAATAATCCTAGAATACTTTTTTGGCATAGAAAGGATTTAAGAATATTTGATAATCAAGCTTTAATCAAAGCATTTTCATTATCAAATGCTATTACTTCAACTTATATATTTGATAAAAATTACTCACACGATTTCAATGCAAGTGCAAGAGCTTGGTTTCTAGGAAATTCGCTTCAAGAATTAGGAAATAATTGGAAAAAAATGGGTAGTAGATTAGTTATGGAAGAAGGAGATCCGGTATTAATAATTCCTCAATTAGCAAAGAGAATAGATGCTAAATTTGTTTTTTGGAATAGATCAATTGAACCTTATGAGATTAATCGCGATTTACAAATAAAAAAATTTTTAAAGGAACAAAATATTCAAGTTATTGAAACTTGGGATCACTTATTAGTAGAACCTTTAAAAATATTTTCAGGGAATAATAATCCTTATTCAGTTTATGGACCTTTTTACAAAAACCTTAAATCAAAAATGAATTTATTAGGTTCATATGAACAAGATAAAGTTAGTTTCCAGTTTAAAGATATAGATAATAAACTCAAAGATAAGACAATAAATTCATCTGATTCGGTTTTAGAGAAATTTATCAAAAATATCAAATTTCCTGGTTCGAATATTTGTCCATGTAGACCTGGAGAGAATGCTGCAGAAACATTATTAGAAAAATTCATTAACGAAAATAAAATATATTCTTATAATTCTGCACGAGATTTTCCTTCCCATAATGGGACATCTTTTCTAAGTGCATCTCTAAGATTCGGCACCATCAGCATTAGAAAAATTTGGAACGCCACATTAAATTTAAATTCAGATTTTGCAAATCAAGGAAATTACCTATCAATTGAAACTTGGCAAAAAGAACTTGTTTGGCGTGAATTTTATCAACATTGCTTATTCCATTTCCCAGAGCTAGAGAAAGGTCCATATAGAAAAAAATGGGATCACTTTCCATGGCAAAACAATAATGAATGGTTTCAGCATTGGAGTAAGGGAGAGACCGGAGTACCTATAGTTGATGCTGCAATGCGTCAACTAAATAGTACTGGCTGGATGCATAACAGATGTAGGATGATAGTCGCTTCATTTCTGGTAAAAGATCTTATATGCAATTGGCAAATGGGCGAGAAAAAATTTATGGAGACTTTGGTTGATGGAGACTTAGCTGCAAATAATGGGGGATGGCAGTGGAGCGCCAGTAGCGGTATGGATCCAAAACCACTTAGAATTTTTAATCCATATACCCAAGCAAAAAAATTTGATCCGATTTGCGAATATATAAAATATTGGATTCCTGAATTATCTAAAGTGTCAAATTCAGAATTATTAAATGGGGAGATATCTAATTTAGAAAAAAATAATTATTCAAGCCCTATTGTCAATCACAACATACAACAAAGATTATTTAAATCACTTTATGCTGAAATTTGAATTTCCTGTATACAATTCTTTAAAACTTTATTTAAATTTTCTGCTATATAAACTTGCTCTTCATAAGAAATTTCAGGAAACATTGGAAGACTAAGAACTTCTGTACAAATTCTCTCTGTATTAATAAGTTTTGTTCTAGAAAATTTTTTATTTTTATAAGCTATTTGTGCGTGTATTGGAATTGGATAATAAATAATTGAATTAATACCTTTTTCAAAAAGTTGTTGTTTTACCAAATTCCTTAAGGAATAGTATTTTTTGCAGTCAGTATCAAATAAATTTGAAAAATCTTCATTTAAAAAATATTTATCGTTTCTTAACTTGATGACAAATTGATTCCAAGAATGGGAAATTGAATCAGAGCTAATTTTTGGAAAACTAATAAATGGATTTTTTTCTAATAAATCAAGGTAATTATTAGCAATTTTTTGGCGATTATTAATCCACTTAGAAATATATTTAATTTTAATGTTTAATATGGCAGCTTGAATGGTATCAAGTCTGCTGTTATATCCAATTTGGGTATGATGATATCTTATTGGGCTGCCATGAACAGCCAGTTCTCTAATTTTTTTTGCAATCTTCTTATCTGAAGTTGTTACTGCTCCACCATCTCCAGCAGCTCCTAAATTTTTAGTAGGAAAAAAGCTAAAACAGCCTATATCACCGATACTACCAACTTTAGAATTTTCCCACATTGTGCATGTTGCCTGAGCACAATCTTCAATTACTTTTAAGTCATATTTCTTGGCCAAAGATTTTATTAAGGTCATATTCACTGCATTACCAAATAAATGAACTGGCATAATTGCCTTGGTATTAGAATTTATTTCTTGTTCTATTAGTTCAGTATTAATGAGATAAGTTTCTGGATCTATATCTACCAAAACAGGATTAGCACCAACAACACTAATAGCCTCTGCAGTTGCAAAAAAGCTAAAAGATGAGGTAATAACTTCATCACCCACACCAATATCTAATGCGCGCAAAGCTAATACTAAAGCATCAGTTCCACTATTACATCCAATAGTATTTTCAACACCAATCAGATTTGAAAAACTCTCCTCAAATTTGGAAATTTCTTGTCCTCCTATATACTGCCCCCCCTTTAAAACTTTAGAAACCTCACTCTCAATTTCTGAGCCAATTTCGTGGTACTGCCTATTTAAAGTAAATGGAGGTATCTGCATAGTAAATATATTAACCCTAAACCATATTTCTATGGGTAAAAAACTTTTTAATTCATTTAAACCAACTTGGTTCTTTACCAGGAGTCCATTTTATATTGCAACCTAAAGAAGGCATCTGATTTGAAGGATAAGAATTATCTTGATTCAAATCTTTTACAGCAGAGCGCAAATCTTTTCCAGATAGAGGGATATTATTACCTGGTCTACTATCGTCTAATTGGCCATGATAATACAATAAAAAATCACCATCTCCATTATTTGAAAAAAGATAAAAATCTGGGGTGCAAGCCGCTTTTAATTTCTTAGCAAAATTTTGATTTTCATCATATAGATAAGGAAAACTCCATCCCTGTGTTTGTGCTTGTAATCTCAAATTTTTAGGAGAATCTGAAGGATGAGTGACAATATCATTACTAGAAATTGCAATCGTTTGAACTGTATTTTCAATTTCTTTACTTAAGGTGAAAATTTGATTCTCAATATATTTAACAAATGGGCAATGGGCACAAATAAACATTAAAAGTAAATGCCGATTATCTAGATTATGAGAATTAAAATATTCATTTTTTGAAGAATTGGCATTTAACATTTCGAAATTCGGCAATTGAAAACCTAATTCCAAAACCATAGAATTTGTTCTTACCATGTTCAAGCTAAAAATTCTTTGATATTTGAAAATTATTGTATATTTTGCAGTAATCCGTAAAGATAGGTACTTTTATATAGGAGAATAATAGAAATAATAAACAAAATGCTTCTAAATCTAACTGGCAAAAAAATTCTTGTTACGGGGATTGCCAACAATCGTTCAATAGCATGGGGTATCGCTCAACAACTTTCAAAAGCTGGCGCAGAACTTGGCATCACATATTTGCCTGATGATAAGGGAAGATTCGAGTCTAAAGTTAGAGAACTAACTGAACCTTTAAACCCATCGTTATTTTTGCCTCTTGATGTTCAAAATCCAGCTCAAATTGAAGAAATCTTTAAAAATATAAAAGACAATTGGGGACAAATTGACGGATTAGTTCACTGCCTAGCATTTGCAGGACGCGATGAATTGATTGGAGATTATAGTGCTACCACTTCAGAGGGTTTTGATAGGGCTCTTAATATAAGTGCGTATTCGTTGGCACCTTTATGTAAAGCAGCAAAACCACTTTTTAGTGATGGTGCTGGAGTTGTCTCATTAACTTATTTAGGTTCAGAAAGGGCGATTCCTAACTATAACGTGATGGGAGTTGCTAAAGCAGCTTTAGAAGCTTCAGTAAGATATCTTTCTGCAGAACTTGGTCCCGAAAAACAAGTCAGAGTTAACGCAATAAGTGCTGGACCTATAAGAACACTTGCGAGTTCTGCTATAGGTGGCATTTTAGATATGATTCACAATGTTGAAGAAAAGGCTCCTTTACGCAGAACAGTCACTCAAACAGAAGTAGGTAATACTGCTGCTTTTTTATTAAGTGATCTCTCTAGCGGCATTTCAGGCCAAACAATTTATGTTGATGCGGGTTACTGCATTAATGGAATGTAAACTAAGTTTTTTGCATAAAAATGTCATCTCAAAGGCGATCTGAAATAAAAAGAAAAACGAATGAAACAGATATTTCTGTATTTATAAACATAGATGGCAATGGAATTTCTGAAATTGATACCGGAATACCATTCTTAGACCATATGCTTCATCAAATATCAAGTCATGGTTTATTCGATTTAAAAATAACAGCAATTGGAGATACCCATATTGATGATCATCATACAAATGAAGATGTTGGAATCGCATTAGGTAAAGCATTTTCAAAAGCTTTGGGAGAAAGAAAAGGAATAAGCAGATTTGGACATTTCTTTGCCCCATTAGATGAAGCATTAGTTCAAGTCACTTTAGACTGTTCTGGAAGACCACATCTATCTTATGATCTTCAATTAAAAGCTCCTAGAATAGGAAACTATGATACTGAACTAGTTAGAGAGTTTTTTATTGCTTTTGTAAATAACAGCGGTATTACTCTGCATATTAATCAAATACGAGGTAGTAATTCACATCATATAGTTGAGGCTTGCTTTAAAGCTTTTTCAAGAGCAATGAGAATGGCCACCGAAATAGATCTGAGAAGAACTGATTCAATTCCAAGCAGTAAAGGCATGCTAGAAAATCCAACAAAATAGGAATTTTTTCAAATCAGCCACAATTTAGTTGATTTTTGGAGAAGATAGATATAGAAATCATTTTGTTGTGACTAATTTACAAGATAAAAAAATTGATAAAATTAAAAGTTTTAATAAAGAAGACTGGTCCAGTGCGTATCAAAATGTAGAAAATGAGCTAACCAATGAGCCTTTAATAATTAGCAGAGGGAAAATTCTTAAAAGTTTAAACGGAACATTATTAAGAAATGGACCAGGGATATTAAAGAGAGGAGGACAATGGGTTCATCATCCATTTGATGGTGATGGTATGATCACATCCATAAAATTCGAAAATGGTCAGCCATTCTTAACAAATAGATTTGTTAAAACTAAAGGTTATCTGGAAGAAGAAAAAATAAATAAATTTATTTATAGAGGTGTTTTCGGGACCCAAAAAAGCGGCGGAATTATAAATAATGCATTAGATCTAAAATTTAAGAATATCGCTAATACTCATGTCGTTAAATTAGGAGATGAAATTCTCGCATTATGGGAAGCAGCTGGTCCACATGCATTGGATCCTGATACTCTTGACACTATTGGTTTAACAACATTAAAAGGTGTACTCGGGCCTAACGAAGCGTTCAGTGCTCATCCCAAAACAGACCTAAACTCAAATGCATCTTCAGAACTTTTAGTCACTTTTGGAGTACAAACCGGGCCAAAAAGTACCATTAGATTAATGGAATTTAATAATGCTGGTACAAATTCTGGAGAGCTTATTTTCGACAGAAAAGATACCTTTAATGGCTTTGCATTCCTTCATGATTTCGCAATTACAACTAATTGGGCAATATTTTTACAGAATGCTATTGATTTCAATCCTCTTCCATTTGTAATGGGTCAAAGAGGAGCAGCACAATGTCTAAAGTCAAACCCAAATAAAAAGGCAAAGTTTTTTATCATTCCCAGAGAAAGTGGATTATTTAGAGGTCAACCACCGTTAACAATAGATGCTCCAGAAGGATTCGTTTTTCATCATGTAAATGCATTTGAAAAAGATTCCAAAATCGTATTAGATAGTATTTTTTATGATGATTTCCCATCAGTTGGTCCAGACGAAAATTTTAGGGATATTGACTTTGATAAATATCCAGAAGGAAAACTGAAAAGATCAATTATCGATCTAAAGAAAAAAACTAGTGAACTTGAAACTTTAAGCGAACAATGTTGTGAATTTGCGGTTGTTAATCCTAAAAACTTAGGATTAACAACAACTTTTAGTTGGATGGCAAGCACATCTCAAAAGATGGGTAACGCTCCACTTCAAGCAATAAAAAAAATAAATTTAACTTCTAAGGAAGAGACTTATTGGTCAGCAGGTCCAAGTGGATTCGTAAGTGAACCAATTATGGTTCCATCAGAAAACTCTTCAAAAGAAGATGAGGGATTTTTATTTATACTTCTATGGAACGGAGAAAGAAGAGGAAGCGATTTAGTGATCTTAAACGCAAAAGACTTAAAAGAATTAGCTGTTTATGAATTACCCATTGCAATTCCTCATGGCCTTCATGGATCTTGGGTTAATTGAATTTAAGAAAAAATTTCAATTAAATCTGGAATAACTTCTTTTAATGCTTTACCTCTATGACTACAAGAGTCTTTAATATCATTATTCATTTCTGCGAAAGTTAATCTGGTAGAAATCTCCTCAAAAATTGGGTCATACCCAAAACCACCTTTTCCTCTTGGGTTTAAGATAATATTGCCATGACATTTGGCTTCAGATTCAATAATTACTTCACCATTTGGTGAACAAACACAAATATTGGCAATAAAGAAAGCACTTCTGTTTTGAACTCCATCAAGTTCTTTTAAAACCCGTTCAATTCTCTTCTGATCATTTTCTGCATATCTAGATGAGTAAATGCCAGGCTTCCCATCTAGTGCTTCGATACAAATTCCTGAATCATCTGCTATTGAGAAATTATTTGTTTTTCTCGAAACTTCACTCGCTTTTTTAATTGCATTATCTCTAAATGTCAGTCCATCCTCTTCAACTTCTAATGATTCTGGCTGAAGTAATAATTTACAATTAACTCCAGCAAGTAATTTCTTATATTCTTCAATTTTACCTTTATTCTTACTCGCTAAATATAAATTTTTCATCCTTATTTTCCTGCCAAATTTATAAATACTTGACCCCAATCTAATAACTCATCTAAATAAGATTCTTTTGGTGCTTCACAATATAACCTTAATAGAGGTTCCGTTCCTGAAAACCTAAAAAGAAGCCAAAAATTTTTATCAATTCTCAACTTTATTCCATCAATCTTTGAGATACTTTTTAACTTGTGATTATTAATCTTCTCAGGAATATTATTTATTATAAATTCTTTTACGTTATTTTTTTTTGACTGATTTAGAAATTTAATATCAATTCTTTTATAAAAACTTGGTCCAAAATCTTCTTGAATTTCATCTAAGGTTTCATATAAATATTGAGATTTTTCAGCAATTCCATTTAATAAAACCATCGCTGCATATACAGCATCTCTTTCAGGCATAAAGTCACCAAAACCAACTCCCCCAGATTCTTCTCCTCCAATAAATATTTTCTCTTTAATCATTTTTTCAGCAATATATTTAAAGCCAACTGGAAGTTCAAAAACATCTCTATTTTGACTCTCTGAAATATTCTTAATAATATCTGAACCACTAACAGTCTTTAAAACTGGATAAGAATTATTTTTAATTTCGCCCAAATAGCTAATAAAGTATGGGATTAAATCTTGAGTGCTAGAGTATCTTCCTTTTTCATCAATTGCCGCGATTCTGTCACCATCACCATCAAATATAATTCCTAGAGTTTTCTCTTCATTTGCTGAATTTTTCCTTAGTATTTGATTTAGATCATCTACATAATTTAAAAGAGGTTC
This sequence comes from Prochlorococcus marinus CUG1435, assembly GCA_017644375.1. Taxonomy (NCBI): domain Bacteria; kingdom Bacillati; phylum Cyanobacteriota; class Cyanophyceae; order Synechococcales; family Prochlorococcaceae; genus Prochlorococcus; species Prochlorococcus marinus. Next base: position 921,966 of record JAEPLP010000001.1, on the reverse strand, counting down.
AGGAGGTTTTCCTCCAAAAAAAGGATCAGAATCTTTCCTGATTTCTGAAAGAACTTCTAGATCATTAGAAGCAAAAATCTCAGCCATACAATTTGCAGCTGAACCATGCATAGAATCTACAAAAATTCTCAATTTCATTTTTTTCAATCTACTGGAAATAAAGTCAATATCAAAATGGGATTTTATTCTATCTAAATGAAATTTCTTAATATCTACCAATTGATTAGCACCATCTACTTTTTCAATTGAATTTCCAAGCATTAATCTTTTTTCAATTTCACTTGTAAAAGATTCGTCAACAGAACATCCGTTAAAGCTCTTTATTTTCAGACCTAGCCAATTATATGGATTATGACTTGCTGTAATTACTAATGCTCCAAGACATCTGAATTCTTTGGCATAGAAACTACAAGAGGGAGTTGTAACAAAGCTATTAGATAAGAGCGGTTCTAAACCACATCCTCTTACAAAAGGTACTATTTGCTTGGCAAATTCACAAGCCATAAATCTACGATCATATCCAATAATAATTTTCTTTGAATTAACTTCTTTATAGTATTGATAATGCAACTCCTGGCATGAAGCAACAACAACTCTCGAAAGGTTGGATAAATTAAAATCAAATCCAATAATTCCTCTCCACCCATCAGTTCCAAATTTTATCTTATCTAATTTGTCAGCTGTCAAATTTAAAATTTCCTTGATTTATTCTAATTATCTATACTAATTTATATGAGTAAATTTTAAAACCGCCCTTAAAAATAATTTGAATTCTCTTCATTTAAAAAGTTTTACAAGATGCAAAAGAAAAGCATGGCTAGATTTTAAGGGTAAAAAATCTTATGAAGTTTGGTCTCCTCATAAAGCTATAGAAAAAATTAATCAGTTTCAAATTTTCTCTGAATTTTGTAATAGTGAAATATACACAGGATTAAAAGCCTGTGAAAATGGCTATCAAGGGGTAATTGGATTTAAAATCAAAGGGAATCTTATCCAAAATATTAACGCAGAGATACGTCCACAATTACTTGTAAAGACTAAAGGTAAAAGTATATGGGGAAAATATAAATATTTACCTGCTGTTTATAAGTTAGGCCACAAAACCACTAAAGAACATTTATTCGACTTAGCTTTTAGTTCTATGCTGTTGGAATCTTTTCAAGAATCTAAAATTGAGAAAGGATTAGTAATTTCAAGTAGTAATAAAAAGGTTAATGTTGAAGAAATCTATTTAAATAAAAAATTAAGAAAAAAAGTTTTGAATGTTTTTCTAAATTTGAATGAATGCTTGGAGGGATTTATGCCAGAAATAACTCAAGATAGGAAAAAATGTACTATTTGTTCATGGCAAAAATTTTGTGACAAAGAAGCAAAAGAAAATGGATATCTAACAGATATAGATGGAATAGGATCCAAAACGGCCATATTACTCATAAAAAATCGAATATCTAATATCCAAACATTAGCTTCTTATAGCGAAAAACTACTTGGAGAGAAATTATCTAAATTCAATGATCAAAAACATGAAAAAGCGTCCTTATTTGTAAAGCAAGCACAAGCTTATATTTCTGGGAAACCATATCGCATTTCCAATAAAAATGATACTAACGATTTACTAGAAAAAACATGTTCGGGATTTTATATATTTGATATTGAGTCAAATCCAGATGAAAAGCATGACTTTTTATATGGTTTTTTAAAAATAAATAATTTATTTACAAAAAAAGAAGATCTTATCTATAAACCAATTTTAAATCTCAACAACAAAGGAGAATCTTACATGACAATTATTGAAATCCTTTCTTCACAGAAGGAATGGCCAGTTTTACATTATGGAGAAACTGAAAAGATAGCAATAATTAATATTGCTAAAAACCTAAATTTTAGTTTTGAAGAAATTGATTCACTTGCCTCAAGATTTATAGACTTACATACCTTAATACGAAAGTCTTGGATATTACCGCTAAAAAACTATAGTTTAAAAACTGTTTCTAATTGGCTTGGATTTGAATGGATGCAGAAAAATGTGAGTGGCTCGAAAGCTCTTTATTGGTGGATCCAATATCAAATTACAGAAAACGAAATATTTTTAAAAAAAATTATCGAATATAATAAAGATGATTGTTTGGCTACTCTACAAATTGCAGAATATTTAATCAAAAATCAATTAAAGAAAAATTGATCCTACAGATTTATTAATAATAATTTTTCCAAAAATTTCTGAAAAAAAATAACTTCCTTCCTCTAAGTATTTTCTTTTTATCATTGCTAACCCTTTTATTTGAGAATCTGATTTAAAAAAACTAGTGATTTTGCCTACAGAAATATCCTTGACAGAATTTATATATAAATTTTTATCTTCTACGTCTAAATTCAAATTAGATTCAAACGATTGCCAAATTCTTATTTCCTGTTTTAAAGAAGAAACATTTTTTATTTTGGACATTGTTTCTTGTCCTAAATAACAACCTTTATTAAAATCTATAAGATCTTGTAATCCAAGCTCAAGAGGATTATTTTTTCCGTTTATTTCCATTTCTAATGAGGGTATTGCCTGATTAATTTTCCAAAGTTTTAAATCATTGGGATTTAGTAAATTTAGTTTATTTTTATATATTTCAAATTCTTCATCTTCTGTTTTGAAGAAAATAGGCTTGTAAGTTCTCCATGAACTAGATTCATCAATTTCCTGAATTCTATTTACAAAGAAAGGTTCACTTAGAAGGACATCGTCCGCTGGAAAAATAATTAGATTAAAGAAATCAATTATTTCATTAGTGTTACCCGCCAAGATAATTACTTCTAAGTTTCTTTCTAAAAAAATAATTTCAATTAATGCCCTTAGAACCCCATTTGGATTTAACCAACAAGTTTTGATAACTTTATTTTCTGAATCAAGAATATTACCAGTTGTTATTCCATTCAAAAATTTTCTGGCATCTTTTCCAGTAATAGAAAAACAATCAAATTTTTCAAGCCAAAACTTTTTTTTTATATCTTGCATTTTGAAATAATCATAAAAAGTCTTTTATTGTAAAAAGACTCTTCAATTTAACATTTTCATCATTAAGGGCTTCTAATCCCCCTTCTTGCCTATCAACTATAGACAAAACTTCCTCAACAACATAATCATTTTCTCTTAACTTTTTTATAGCTTTTATAACTGAACCAGCAGTTGTAACCACATCCTCCAAGACAGTTACCAAGGTGGCTTCTTCTAATATAGGGCCCTCTATTCCAGCTTTGGTGCCGTAACTTTTGATTTCTTTCCTAATTATTAACCCATCAAGGTTTTGACCTTGAGAAGCTGCCTTTACAATTAATCCACTTACTAGAGGATCTGCGCCTAATGTCATTCCTGCTACTGCCTTAGACCTTGAGTCTTTTAAATCAAAAAATAAATTACTTATTAAGTTGAGACCTTCGCCATTTAAAGAAACAGGTTTACAATTTAAATAATGACTACTTTTTTTACCGGAAGCTAAAGTGAAGTTTCCTTGCTTATAGGATTTTTCAATTAACAGTCTTAGTAATTTGGCTTTATTCAAATCATACTTTTCCGAAAAATTAGCCATTAGTTAAAGTTTAATTTATATTTAAAGATTAGAAGAAAAAAAAGAAATCTCACAAAAACTTACTAATGAGGTATTTTTTGAAATATTATTTTTATATTGTATATTGAAATTCAATGTAATTGAAATTACATCGATTCCCTTGGGGGTGTAGCAATCTGGTGAATGCACCAAACTCATAATTTGGCTAAGGCGAGTTCGATCCTCGCCACCCCCATTATTCATTTGTCATTGAATGAAAATAACTCTACTTTTATTTATTTTATTTTTCCCAGCTTTTTTCGCAGCGAGTGAACTTTCTTTTTTATTGATAAGGCCAAGCAAAGTTTTAAGACTAATAGAAGAAAAAAAGAAAGGAGCATTTTCAATTCTAAAAATTCAAAAGCGATTTAGATCTTCCTTAATTGCTTCTCAATTTGGAGTAACAATTTCGTTGATTGCAATTGGATGGCTCAGCAATAGCGTAGCGAATGATTATTGGACAAAAAATATTTTGCCAAATAGAATTTATGATCTTGTACTATTTTTATTTATTGTTTTAGTAGTTACTCTTGTTTCTGGACTAATTCCTAAGGCAATTGTAATCAACAATCCAGAATCTGCAGCATTAAGGTTAACCAGCATATTTGATGCTGTAAGAAAAGGTATGCAACCTATAGTTACGATTATTGAATTCTTTGCCAGCGCCTGTTTAGGTTTATTTAATTTAAATAACAAATGGGATTCCTTAAATTCGGGTTTATCAGCAAGTGAATTAGAAACTCTTATAGAAACAGATAATGTTACAGGTTTAAAACCAGATGAAAAAAATATTCTTGAGGGAGTTTTTGCTTTAAAAGATACACAGGTAAAAGAAGTAATGATTCCACGATCTGAAATGGTAACTTTGCCAAAAAATATAACCTTCTCAGAACTCATGAAACAAGTAGACAAAACTCGACATGCACGCTTCTTCGTTATTGATGAGTCTCTAGATGATGTATTAGGAGTATTAGATTTGCGTTATTTGGCTAAGCCAATATCAAAGGGAGAAATGCAAGCCGATACATTATTGGAACCCTTCCTATTACCAGTAACAAAAATAATAGAAACAAGTTCATTAGCAGAAATATTACCAATAGTCAGAGAATACAATCCTTTTTTACTAGTAGTTGATGAACACGGTGGAACAGAGGGGCTCATAACTGCAGCTGATCTAAATGGAGAAATAGTTGGAGAAGAAATGCTAAATAGTAGAATTTATTCAGATATGAAAATGTTAGATAATTTCTCTAGAAAATGGTCAATAACTGGAAAATCAGAAATTATAGATATCAATAAAAAGTTAGGATGTTCTATTCCAGAGGGTACAGATTATTATACCCTTGCTGGATTTCTACTTGAAAAATTTCAAATGGTTCCAAAAATTGGAGACGTTTTAGATTTCAATAACATTAAATTTGAAGTTATTTCTATGTCAGGTCCGAAAATTGATCGTGTTAAAATTATTCTTCCTTAAAGCTAAATGTGGCTTCCTATGGAGGATAATACTTAATAAATGGATTTAATGTTATGAAACCAACCTCATTACCCGTAAAGGTTGGAGTCATAGGTATAGGAAATATGGGATGGCATCATGCTCGAGTATTAAGTTTACTCAAAGATGCAAATCTCATTGGAGTTGCAGACCCAAATGAAGAAAGAGGCAAATTAGCTATCGAGCAATTTCAATGTGAATGGTTCAGAAATTATAAGGACTTAATTCCAAAAGTTGATGCTATTTGTATCGCTGTACCCACACTACTTCATCATAAGGTAGGACTAGATTGTCTAAATGAAGGTATTAACGTTCTCATTGAAAAACCAATTGCAGCTAATGAGTTGGAAGCGAAATCCTTAATAGAGGCGGCTAATGCAAGTAAATGTCTTTTACAAGTTGGGCATATTGAAAGATTTAATCCTGCTTTTAGAGAATTAAATAAAATAGTTAATAATGAAGAAATTGTTGTTTTAGAAGCGAGGAGGCATAGTCCTCATGCAAACAGAGCAAATGATGTATCTGTAGTAATGGATTTAATGATTCATGACATTGATCTTATTTTAGAGCTTGTAAATTCAAAAATACAAAAATTAGCAGCTGTTGGAGGAAGAAATAGCGAAGGATTAATAGATTATGTTAATGCTACTTTAGTTTTTAAAAATAATGTTATTGCAAGCTTAACTGCCAGCAAAATGAGTCATAAAAAAATTAGAAATTTAAGTGCTCACTGCCAAAACAGTCTAGTAGAAACTGATTTCTTAAATCACTCTTTACAAATCCATCGAAAGTCTCATGAATCATACACAGCAGAGCATGGAGAATTAGTTTATAGAAATGATGGATATGTTGAAGAAGTTAGCACAACCTCCATAGAACCTCTTTATGCAGAACTGGAGCATTTTCTTAAATGCGTTCAGGGAAAAGAAACTCCTGAGGTAGATGGTGAGCAAGCCTCAAGAGCATTAAAAATTGCTGATTTTATAGAGAGTGCTGTAGATAATTCTGGAGATGCGATTTTACTTGAAAACCCCTTCTAATACTAACAATCTAAACTAAAAGAATTTTATTTAAATCCAACTGCAGCTTGCCAAACAAATACCAATAAAAAGAAAAACAAAGGAATAAGTGGAAGAACATCAACAGTTGGAGCAAAGGCTTTGTAAGCCTCAGGCAATTCAGCGAATGTATTAAATAGAGTGAGCACCTTTTTAATAATTTAATTATTTATGATAAGACGTTACCACGTATGGTGAGCAATAGAGGATGTTTTCCAAGGAGCGAAATCATTTGTAAAACAATTATCTCTAATTGCAGTAGAAATTGAATTGGTAAATCTTATTAAGTGAGCAATATTATGCAAACTTATGAGGGTTAGGCCTAATATTTCGTCATTTCTAATTAGATGATGCAAATATGCTCGAGAATAGGATTTACAGGTCTCGCATTTACAAGTTTTGTCAATCGGAGAAAAGTCATTTTTAAATCGAGCATTTCGCAAATTCAATCTTTCATCATTAAAAAATGCAGTCCCATGTCTTCCTAGTCTTGTAGGCAAAACGCAGTCAAATATATCGAATCCATTAGCAATAGCTAAAGAAATTTCTCTTAAAGAGCCAATTCCCATTAAATATCTTGGTTTATTTATTGGTAAGAATTTCGGGACGTAATTAATTACACTATGTATTTCTTCGACTGCCTCACCAACGCTTACACCTCCCACTGCTATTCCAGGCAGGTCAAAAGAACTTGTATATTTGGCGCTATATTCTCTCAGTCTCGGATACTTGCCACCTTGAACTATGCCGAATAATGCTTGATTAGATTTCTGATGAGTCTCAACACATTTTTGCAACCATGCATGAGTTCTTTGCAAAGAGTCCTCAATATCATTTTCATTAGCTGTATGCGGAGGACAATGATCAAAAGCCATCGCAACATCCGATCCAAGATCCATTTGAATCTGTATTACTTTTTCAGGTGATAAAAATACATAACTACCATCTCTTGGATTTTTAAATTCCACACCTTTATCAGAAATATTATTTAATTTGGCCAAGCTAAAAACTTGATATCCTCCTGAATCAGTAAGAATAGGCTTAGGCCAATTCATGAACTTATGTATTCCGCCAGATTCTTTTACTAGTTTTTCTCCAGGTTGTAAATGAAGATGAAAGGTATTTGAGAGAATCATTTCTGCCCCTGTAGAGATTAACTGCTTAGATGAAATTCCTTTTACCGTTGCCAAAGTACCCACGGGCATAAATTTTGGTGTATTTACCGGACCATTTGGTGTATGAAAAATACCAGTTCTTGCCCCTGTATTATTACAATTCGATGTAATTTCAAATTCAAACACGATAATTTATAAAATTTTTTGATCCTTTTTCATTAATCTAACCTATTATTTAATATTGAATCTATTTTTATCTCATCAAAAAATATTTAATAAAAAATTTGGCAGGATCTTGGATTTTTTATACGACATTTCCAAAGATACCTTTAATTATTCCTGAATTTAAAAATATTGCACAATTTGCCCCGCCTTTAGGATTTTTTATTGGCACTATACAGAGTTTTATTTTTCTTTTTTTAAGAACAAACTCTTGGTCAATTTATGCATCTACATTAATTTGTTTGGCTTCAGGATATTTAATTACTGGTGGTCTACACATTGATGGTTTAATGGATACTTTCGATGGTATTTTTGCGGGTAAAAAGAAACGTTTAAAAGCAATGAAAGATAGTAAAGTTGGGTCCTTTGGCGTTCAAGCTTTAGTTTTTATAACCTTAATTCAAGTTGCTTGCATGCTGAAAATTCAAAACCTAATAATTTTTGTTTTACCTATATGCTTATTTTGGGGAAGATTTTCAAATTTATTTTTTATAGAAAAGTTCAAATATATTAGTTATAAGAAAAAATCTATAAGCCACAAAAAGTTTTGGAACGGATTTAAAAAAGAATCTTTGATCTCAATTATTTTTCTTTTAATTTTCATTGCATACCAATTAGTTTCAATTACATCCCAAACGATATTAATTAAATTTTTAATTCTTATTTTGATTGGTATTTTTCTAAGCTGTTTTATCCCAAACATACTGGGTAACAAAATTGGAGGCTTCAATGGAGATGCCTGCGGTGCAAGTGTTGTACTAGTTGAAACTGCAATGTTGTTTATGCATGCAATTCTTTTATAGGTAGTTCTAAATAGAAAATATTTTTTTTCTTAAGATTTTTTAATTTCTCAGTATTATCAATCGAGTTATTTTCCAGCAATCTCAAATCTCCACCAATTTGTTTTGCTAATTTCCTCGCCAAAAAAAGACCCACACCTGTGCCTTCCTTCTTCTTAGCGGCAGATCCTCTAAAACCTTTTTCAAAAATTTTCTCGTTTTCATTTTTGGTTATTTTCTTACCTTCATCAAATATAAAAAGTCCATTACTCGTAATTGCGAGTCCAATTTCAGCATCTTTTTGGGCATATTTAAAAGCATTTTCTAATAAATTAGCCACAATTTCGGCAATTACAGCATATTTTGCCTTTAATGGCGATAAAGCCCAATCTGGCCAAAGAGAAGGTTCAGTCCAATCTCTATTCTCTAAGTCCGCATTAGCTTTACCCCTTTCTAATATTGGCCTCAATAAACTCTGAACAGTTATTACCTTTTTATTATCTAAATTTGGAGGTAATAATAATCTTTCCTCTCCAATTTCTAGGGGAAGTTGAATAGGTGAATTTAATTGCGCAAAAGAATCCATATATTGATTAATTTGTTTTTGTTCTTTTATCATGCGTTCGACTATTTCAATAGAGTCATCATCCGAACCAAGTCTTTTTATTAGTAATTTTGCGTATGTCCTAATAGCAGCCAATGGATTCCTTAATTGATGGATTATGACATTGACTTGATTTTTTAAATAATTGATTTCTTGATTTTTATTTTGACGTTCTAATTCGATAGAGACGCATTTAGCTAAAGATATTGAAAGCGCTTTTAATCTAGAGTCAAGAGATATTGGCCAATTCCCACCTTTCAAATCAGTTTCCACCCTAAGGACACCAAGTAGAATATCGTTTTCTTGAAGAGGGTACCATCTTCTATTTGGCGATGAAACTTTTAATGAAGGATCATCTTCTATTGATGTAAGTAGCCTATCAATTTGTGGCCATTGACCAATCATCTCAAAAGATGCTTTAGTTCCTTGCTTAGCTGAAGCAAGATACATAACTAAATTAGTCACGCCCATGGAGCAACCAAAACTTTCTAGCTGTTTAGTGATAAGTTCTTCAAATTTTTTTGAAAGATTCATAATTATTGAAAATTTGAGAAATTTTTTAAAAAAAAAACTTGAAAAAAGGCTTGTAAAATATGAAAAAAGTATTAAGATATATAAAGAGGTCTGACTTTAGCCAGCCTTAAATATGAATATTTAATCATATTTTAAGATACATCAGGGGTTGATGGGTCCTCTATGTAATTGAAGTGAATTTAAAATCACATATATAAGATTAGTAAAAATAAATAAGACTAATCTCATTAATAATTTCAGGAGTACCAATCAATGTCAAAAAAAAGAAAAAGAATCAGCAGAAGAAGATTGGCTGGCCAAAGAGTAATGGCACATGTACCTATTTATCATATCGAAACTGGCAAACATAAACCAGTTACAGCAGCAAGAAGATTCATAGCTGAAAATGGCCTCTCTGCGCCTTCAGTTTTCAATGTCAGAAGAAATGAACATACCACTGATAGGTTTTTTTGGGGAGAAAAAGGGTTATTTAGCGCCCAATACGCTGAAGAAAATCATTTTCTATTTCCATCACTAAAAATTGTAGTTGAAGGAATTGGTGAAGAAAAAATATTTGAAGGCCTAGAACTTACTGCAGATGATTGGGAAGAGATTGAAAAATACGAATATGCTTTTGTTTAAAAAATATTACTTATATTTGAACTTATAAAATTAATTAAATTTGAATCAATTTGATGAAATCCATCGAATTCTAAAAATTCGCAAAATTTAGAAGATTTACTTTTTACCTTTTCATAAATAGTCCTAGAGGCATCTATAGGCACGACGTCATCAAATAAACCATGACTAATAATCAATGGTGAGCATTTTTCTCCAAGGATCCAATTGGGGTGAGGATAACCACTACAAGCAACAATTAATCCAAAATTTAATTGAAATCCTGCATCAATTGCCATTGCCGCCCCCTGAGAGAAACCCAACAAAATTGTTTTTCTTAGTGGAATCTGATCAGTATCAAATTTTTTTAATGTAACTAAAAGTTTATTTACTTCAACCTGAGCTCCATTCCAATCATGTGGATATAATGCATACCACTGTCTTCCCTGACCACTTGGATGTAATCCAGGTGCCCTCAAAGAAATTACCTCAAAATCAAGATTTATTTTTTCAGTCATTTCCTTTCCAAAGGTTAAAAGGTCATCTGAATCAGCTCCCCAACCATGCATCAAAATAATTCTATGAGTTGCAGTTTGAGAGCTAATCGAGACAAATTCATGATTGATAGCATATTTCATGTTTATATTCTTAAGTAAGTTAACTTTTCCATAATGTCACCATTAGCTTTAGTAAGTGTCTCTGATAAAAAAAATATAATCCCATTTTGTAAGGAATTGGTAGAGCAATTTAATTATAAAATCCTATCAAGTGGAGGAACTGCCAAACATCTTATAGAAGCAAAAATTCCAGTTATTAAAGTTGCAGATTTTACTAATTCTCCAGAAATTCTTGGAGGAAGAGTTAAAACTTTACATCCAAAAATACACGGGGGAATATTAGCTAAAAGATCTGACGAGGAACATAAAAAAGATATAGAAGCTAACAATCTTGAGTTAATTGACTTAGTAGTTGTCAATTTATATCCTTTTAAAAAAACTGTAGATCAGGGAGCTAAATGGGAAGATGCTATTGAAAATATCGATATCGGAGGTCCATCAATGATTCGTTCTGCAGCTAAAAATCATACAGACGTTTCCGTTTTAGTAGATCCTAGTCAGTATCAAAATTTTATTGAAGAAAGTAAAAAAGGTGAATTAAAGGAATCATATAAAGCAAAATTAGCCCTTGAAGCTTTTCAACATACAGCAGACTATGACGCTGCAATATCTAATTGGATAAGAAAAGAAAGAGGTTTACAATCTTCCAAATATATTGAATCTTATCCACTAATCAAAACCTTAAGATATGGGGAAAATCCACATCAAAAAGCTTTTTGGTATGGTTTAAGTAACATTGGATGGAACTCAGCAGAACAATTACAAGGTAAAGACTTAAGTTATAACAATCTATTAGATCTAGAGTCGGCACTTTCAACAGTTTTAGAATTTGGCTACCCAGAAAAAGATGAACTAAGAAACGAAATGTTTGCTTCTGTTATTCTAAAACACAATAATCCTTGTGGTGCCTCTATAAGTAATTCAGCTTCTCAGGCATTTTTGAATGCTTTAGAATGCGACCCCGTTAGTGCATTTGGAGGAATAGTTGCTTTTAATTCACATATTGATAGTGAGACCGCAATTCACCTCAAAGATATTTTCTTAGAGTGTGTTGTAGCTCCATCTTTTGATGAGGAAGCTTTAGAAATTCTAAAAATTAAAAAGAATTTAAGAATTTTAAAGATTTCAAAAAATCAACTTCCAAAAAGAAATCAAACTTCTACTAAATCGATAATGGGAGGATTACTAGTTCAAGATACCGATGATAACGAAGAAAAAACTGGAGATTGGATTTCAGTAACTAATAAAACCCCTAGTAATCAAATGAATTTAGATCTAGATTTTGCATGGAAAATTTGTAAACACGTTAAATCCAATGCCATCGTTATTGCAAAAGACCAAAAAACTATTGGTATTGGAGCTGGACAAATGAATAGAGTTGGAGCAGCAAAAATTTCATTAAAAGCAGGCGGAAAGTTATGTACCGATGCTGTCTTAGCCAGTGATGGTTTTTTCCCATTTGCAGATACTGTAGAACTTGCAAATGAATACGGTATAAAATCTATAATCCAACCAGGAGGGAGTCTAAGAGACCAAGAAAGTATTGATATATGTAATTCGAAGGGGATTTCAATGGTATTTACACAAAAGAGGCATTTTTTGCATTAGGTTAAGTCGATTTTGGATAATATGTGATCTTGTTAGTTTTTCTGAATAAAGAAAGCCTTCCAGGTCCCGCGCAAAGGAAATAGAGAGAAATAGCTCCATATATAAATGATAATTCAAAGGCATAATTATGGCCTTCAACCACTGCCAGAGGAAAGCCTTCAAGTCCAGTATCCAAGAGATGAAAATAAACCGCAAATGCCATTGTTGAGAATAGACCAAGAGAAGATAGCCTTGCAAAAATCCCTAAAGCCAACCCTACTGGACATACCAATTGAGTAATCGCAGCACCAAAAGTCCAAATCACAGGATCACCTGGCAAAAATGGGAAGTACTTCCCAACTACAAACTCAGCAAAACCCTGTGGATCTTGGAGTTTCTCTAAACCATGATGAATCATCAAAGCACAAAAACCGATTCTTAAAACAAAAATTGATAGTTCTCCAAGGATATTTACCTCTGACCCTGAAGATGAATTAGCAACTACAACCTCAACTTTTTGGGGAGCTTTAGTTCTATTCATACTTGCAGTTTGAACCTGATTAGTTTGTTCTTTGTCTTCCATGCTTCTTTAATTTTTTATTATTCTAGTTAATAAAGTAGATCTTTTGGAATTATCTGACTTATAAATTAAAAAAACTAAGCAAAGTTGTAGATGAAATAATAAATTCAGGAAGCAATATCAATTAATTTTTCAATAACATCTGCAACAACCTTATCAGGAGTTGATGCACCAGAAGTAATTCCAACATTAATTTTTCCACTAGGTATAAAATTATTTTTTAGTTCTAGATCTGATCCTAGTGGTTTATGCAAAATTGAATTTTCTTTAACTGATATCCTGTCAGGTGTATCTATATGAAAAGAAGCAATATTTTTAGTAATTGCTATTTCTTGCAAGTGAGTAGTATTAGAAGAATTGAAGCCTCCTATAACAACAAGAATATCAAGGTCTTCATCAACCAAAGAGAACATTGCATCTTGTCTTTCTTCAGTTGCATCACAAATAGTATTAAAAGCTAAAAAGTGACTATTCAAATTTTCTGGTCCAAATTTTTTTAACATCGTTCTTTCAAAAACCTTTCCAATTTCCTCAGTCTCGCTCTTAAGCATAGTTGTCTGATTTGCAACTCCCACTCTATCTAAATCTTTATCAGGATCAAATCCATTAGAAAAAGCTTTAGCGAATTTGTTCATAAACTCATTCCTATTACCTCGCCCCAAAATATATTCAGATACGTAGTTTGCTTCTTCTAGATCAAGTACAACTAAATATTTACCAGCGAATGAACTTGTAGCAAGGGTCTCTTCATGCTTAAATTTTCCATGAATAATAGATGTGAAAACATGTTTTTTATGTTTTTCAACTGTATGCCAAACCTTAGAAACCCATGGACAAGTTGTATCAATGATATGACAACCTTTCTCATGCAAGAGTTTCATTTCTTGAACAGTAGCTCCGAAAGCAGGGAGTATAACAACATCTCCATTAGAAACTAAAGAAAAATCTTTAATCCCATTTTTAGCTGAAATGAATTTTACATTCATTTTTCTCAAATGATCATTAACCGAGGGATTATGAATTATTTCGTTTGTTATCCAAATATTCTCATTTGGATAATGTCTTCTAGTTTCATAAGCCATTGCTACAGCTCTTTCGACTCCCCAACAGAAACCGAAGGCTTGGGCCAACTTAATATTTAGTCTGCCTTTAGTGTAAGTAAAACCATTATCCCTAATAGAACTTATCAAATCACTTTGGTAAGCTTCTTCTAATGCTTGAGCTCTTTTTGTTGGAGAATCGAAACCCCTTCTATTGTATCTATCAGAATGATGAAGAGATCTTCTAAAAGCTTGAGTATCCATTTTTATATACTACAACGTTTTAAATAATTTTTCGAAAAAAAAAAGAAACCTGACATAAGTCAGGTTTCTTAAATCAATTTTCAGTTAGATTATTTAGCAGATGCAAAGTCTGGATATGCTTCCATTCCATGCTCTCCAATATCTAAGCCTTGAGTCTCTTCCTCTTCAGAAACTCGGATTCCTCCGAATAATCCTCCGATTACAGACCAGGCAATCCAGCAAGTAACTAGTGTCCAAATAGCATAAGCTGCGGCACCAAGAGCTTGAACTAGAAGAAGGGTAATACCTCCGCCATTGAACAATCCCATACCTGCTCCATCACCTTGTACAGCTGTACCCCAAAGACCGATAACTACAGTACCCCATACACCACAAACTCCGTGAACAGAGAATGCACCTACAGGATCATCGATCTCAGCGGCATCAAGTGCTGCAACAGAAAATACAACGATTATTCCTCCCACTAGTCCTGCGAACCAGGCTCCAGCAAGAGTCATATCACCACAACCAGCAGTGATACTAACCAAACCAGCAAGGATTCCGTTAATTATCATTGTAAGATCAGGCTTACCAGAAGTTAATGTTGAAACAATAGTTGCACCAATAGCTCCAGCTGCTGCTGCCAAAGTAGTTGTTACAGCAACATATGGAACCCATTGATCCATAGCAAGTTGAGAACCGGGGTTAAATCCGTACCAACCTATCCATAGGACTAATGCACCTAAAGTAGCTATAGCCATATTGTGTCCTGGCATAGCCTGTGGTTTCCCATCAGAGTATTTGCCAATTCTTGGTCCAAGAAGCATAGCTCCTACAAGACCTGCCCATGCTCCAACTGAGTGAACAATTGAAGAACCAGCAAAATCAACAAAACCTAATGAATCGAGCCAACCACCATTCCATTTCCAGCTACCAGCAATTGGATATATAAATGCAGTTAATACAACAGCAAAAACAACAAATTCTCCAAATTTAACTCTTTCAGCAACAAGACCGGAAACGATAGTTGCTGCAGTTCCTGCAAAAGCAGACTGGAACAAGAAATCAACAGTTGGGACTAATCCAGCATCAGTTACCATATCTGCAGTAACTGTTGGATCAAAAAATAAGCCGCCAAAATAAAGCCAGCCGTCAGCAACACTTCCTCCGTACATTAATGAATAGCCGATAAACCAATAAGAAGTTACAGCTAGAGCAAATACAAAG
The DNA here is from genome assembly GCA_017644375.1 of Prochlorococcus marinus CUG1435. Taxonomy (NCBI): domain Bacteria; kingdom Bacillati; phylum Cyanobacteriota; class Cyanophyceae; order Synechococcales; family Prochlorococcaceae; genus Prochlorococcus; species Prochlorococcus marinus. The sequence goes on along the minus strand of JAEPLP010000001.1, from coordinate 906,675 downwards.
AGGTTTTTAGCAAGAATGTTAACAGCGTTCTTAGAACGGCACATACCTGCCTCAACCATAGCGAAACCGGCGTTCATGAAGATCACTAGAATAGTAGCGATCAAAAGCCATAGATTGTTAGCAAGAAAAGCTGCATTCAACTCAGGTAAATCAGCTGCGTGAGCTGAAAGATTAAAAATACCTAAACCAAACAAAGCTAGGGGAACAGTTGCAAGCCACAACATAGAGCGGTTTGAACTAAATCCTCGAATACTCCTCAAAAGGAGCATAGGTCCATTCACAAGACTTGCATCTTGAAGTTTGGACCTAGAGCGCCTTTGAGGCGTTTGCAAAGCAGTGGTCATAAAAAAAAATTAGATCTGCAAAAAAACAGTTTGTGCTGTTTCCTTTCAAATTTAAATTTATTCAAAAAACTTATCCGTGTCTAGTAGTTGTTTATACCATTTTTATAGTTGCACCTTAAAAAATTATTTGTTAAATTTAAAAATTATTTTTTTTGGATTTCAAAATATCAAGTTTTTTGGCTATTTTAAAGGTTTAATTCCATTCCATGATACATGGTCTTTATGAAATTCAAAGGAACATGGGATAGTTATCATTCCTGCACCAAGAGAATCTCTAAAAAGACTGCCGTATAAGGGATCTGCATCATCTCCAGGAGCAAAAAAACAAGCGTCTTTTCTCGTCATACAAAGTACTAAAACACTTTTACTTTTAGGAATTAATTCCTTTAATTCAATGAGATGTTTTTGGCCTCTTTTCGTGACTGTATCTGGGAATAGAGCTACATTTTCTTTAATCCAAGTCGTATTTTTAACCTCTATGTAAATGTTACGTTTATCAGGATTTGAAGATTTTGGGGTTAAAAAAAAGTCAATTCTGCTTTTTTTATCTTTTCCATAAGGAACTTCAGATTTAATTGTCTCTATTTCACCTATTATTTCTATTAGCAGATTTTTCTCTATAACCTTTTTGATTAACTTGTTTGCAAATAGAGTATTGATACCTACCCAAACCTCCTCATTTTTTGCATTAGAAACACATACCTGTTCCCAAGTAAAAGGTAATTTTCTTTTTGGAGAAGTGGAAAGACTTATTCTTACTTTTGCTCCCTCACTCAAAAGTCCCTTCATTGGGCCAGTGTTAGCGCAATGAGCAGTTACTACCTCTCCACTCTCTAATTCAATATCTGCGAGAAACCTTTTATACCTCTTAATTAAAACCCCTTCAATTAATGGATCAAAATCAATTATCCGATCATTCATAAATATGTCGTTAGTTTGAAATCAAATATAATTGAAACTTAAACTTGTTGAAAAATTTAGACGAATCCAAATGCATTCATTTTTAAAAAATAATGTTTTTTCAATTTCGTTTGGAACTAGTCTAAGTAAATTAGCTGGATGTTTAAGACAAATACTTATAGCTGCTGCTTTTGGGGTTGGTATAACATACGACGCGTTTAATTATGCATATATAATTCCTGGTTTTTTGCTAATAATCATTGGGGGCATTAATGGTCCATTGCATAACGCAGTCGTTGCAGTTTTAACTCCGCTTAACAAAAAAAATGGAGGGATTGTTTTAACTCAAGTAAGCATAAAACTTTCAATATTATTATTAATTTTAGCCATATTGATTTACTCGAATTCCAGTTTATTAATTGATTTATTGGCCCCGAATTTAAGTTACGAAGCTAAATCTATTGCCACTTACCAATTACAAATACTTACACCTTGCATCCCCTTATCCGGCTTCATAGGTTTAAGCTTTGGCGCCTTAAATTCCCAAAGAAAATTCTTTTTATCAAGTATAAGTCCAGCAATAACAAGCGTAACTATTATTTTTTTTATTTTATTTAGTTGGATTTTCAACCAAGAAAATACATCTTCTAATTTCTTTACTTATACGGGATTACTGGCATTTGCAACTTTGACAGGAACTTTAATTCAGTTTGTTGTTCAAATTTCGGAAATAAATAAAATTGGTCTCTTGAGATTAAGGCCAACCTCCAATTTATTTAAAAATGAAGAGAGGCGTATTTTTAAACTAATTATTCCAGCATCTATCTCATCAGGTCTAAGTCAAATTAATGTTTTCATCGATATGTTTTTTGCTTCAAGTTTTCAAGGAGCGGCATCTGGACTAGCTTACGGAAACTTTCTTATACAAGCCCCCTTAGGCGTATTATCTAACTCTTTGATTTTGCCATTACTTCCAAAATTCTCTAAATTGAGAAGTAATAAAGACGATAGAGGTCTCCAAAAAGAATTGATATCAGGAATAGAGTACTGTTTCTTGACAGCTATTTTTTTAACCGGATTTTTCATAACATTCAATAATCAAATCGTACAATTAGTTTTTCAAAGAGGATCTTTTGATTATTCAGCAGCTTTAAAAGTAAAAAATATATTAATTGCTTATGCAGTTGGAATACCTTTTTATCTTTATAGAGATTTATTAATAAGAACTTACTATTCAATAGAGAAAACTAACTTCCCTTTTAAGTCTTCATGTGCAGGGATAATATTAAACATTTTTTTTGATTGGTTTTTAATTGGTGCCCCAATTAAGAATTTTGGGAATCTTTCTCCATATAATTTTGGAGTTGTGGGAATAATTTTATCTTCAGTAATAGTCAACCTTATAGTCTGTATTTTGCTTTCTTTTAATCTGGGAAATGAAGATATCCATTTACCTAACTTGGATTTATTGAGGAAAATTAGCCTCATGTCATTAGCAGCATTTATAGACAGCACACTTTGTTTTACTATTCTCCAAACTACGAATAACTTCAATTCAAATTTTGCAGAATTTTTATATTTAATATTTGGAACTCTAACTTTTTTTGTGATTTATTTTTTACTTACAAAATTCTTGAAAGTAAATAAATTTAAAGTTTCAAAAAAAGAGATTTAGTTTTTAAAAAAACTTTCCAAAATCTCTTCTAATTCTAGAATTTGTGAATTAGTGATTAAATTAATCAGTGGAATACTATTAACACCATCCCCTACTTTTACATTTATTGCTTTCAGACTTAATTTTGCAGCCTCCAATGGGCCTTGATCTTTATTGCTGATACATTCAATAGCAAGATGCCTAGCTAGTCCAGCATCTCCAAGATACAAATTCCACTTTTCGATTTTTATAAAAATTTTTTCGGAAATAACATTTTCCAGATCACTTATACTTATCTGAGAGTCCATAAATAGAAATTTATTTAAGTTGATTGTTTTGAAGTATCTTTAGGTTTTTTTATAATTACGAAAAGTAAATGGGAGGCCAAAAGAACTGACCAGACAATTGCAAAATTATTAAAATAGCTGATTTCATATTTAATCTCTTTTAAAAGCCACGTGCCACTTACAATCGCAGTAAATATCATGCAGTGAATAACAAAATTTACTATTCGAGAAAAATGTTTATAGATAGGATCTTCTGAGTTACCATTTCCGTACCACTTTATAGGCATATTAATAATTAGATTGTTAATAATAGATATTTTACCTGAAATCTAGTTGACTAAGAGACCCTGAAACAGAGATATTACATAATTATGCGCCTGTAGCTCAGTGGATTAGAGCACCTGACTACGGATCAGGGTGTCGGGAGTTCGAATCTCTCCAGGCGCGTTTAAAATTCTGAAATATTCTTTTTATATTTTTCTAAAAAATATCGTCTATATTATGGGTATTACTTATCAAATTCAATGAATATCCTTCAAAATCTTAAAGAAAGTGATCCAGTAATATCGAATTTTATTAACTCTGAAAAAAATAGGCAGGAAACTCATCTTGAGTTAATCGCAAGCGAAAATTTCGCATCAATTGCCGTTATGCAGGCTCAAGGTTCCGTACTTACAAATAAATACGCCGAGGGATTACCCCAAAAAAGATATTACGGGGGGTGTGAATTTGTTGATGAAATCGAAGAATTAGCTATTCAGAGAGCCAAAAAATTATTTAATGCAAATTGGGCTAATGTTCAACCCCATAGTGGAGCGCAGGCAAATGCTGCTGTTTTCCTAAGTCTACTTAAACCTGGCGACACAATCATGGGGATGGATTTATCTCATGGTGGACACCTAACTCATGGGTCTCCAGTAAATATGAGTGGTAAATGGTTCAATGCAGTTCACTATGGTGTAAATAAAGAAACTAGTGAATTAGATTTTGATGAAATAAGAGAGATAGCACTTGAAACAAAACCAAAATTAATCATATGTGGATATTCTGCATATCCAAGAACAATCGATTTTGAGTCATTTAGAAATATTGCAGATGAAGTTGGTGCATTCTTAATGGCTGATATTGCACACATCGCCGGTCTTGTAGCAAGTAAACTTCACCCAAATCCAATACCATATTGTGATGTAGTAACAACAACTACTCATAAAACATTAAGAGGGCCTAGAGGGGGACTTATCTTGTGTAAAGATGCAGAATTTGGAAAAAAATTTGATAAATCTGTTTTCCCTGGAACTCAGGGTGGGCCCCTCGAACATATAATTGCAGCTAAAGCAGTTGCATTTGGAGAAGCCTTGCAGCCAGATTTCGTTAATTATTCCCAACAAGTAATAAAAAATGCAAAAGTTCTGGCTTCAACTTTAATAAATAGAGGTATTGATATCGTTAGTGGAGGCACTGATAACCATATTGTTTTACTCGATTTAAGAAGTATCAATATGACTGGTAAGATTGCTGACTTACTTGTTAGTGAAGTGAATATCACTGCAAATAAAAATACTGTTCCATTTGACCCTGAATCACCTTTTGTAACCAGCGGACTAAGGTTGGGAACTGCTGCTTTAACTACTAGAGGCTTTAATGAAGATGCTTTTGCTGAAGTTGGCGAAATTATTGCTGATAGATTACTTAACCCAGACGATTCACTGATTGAAAGTCAATGTAAAGAAAGAGTATTAATCTTATGTAATCGTTTTCCTCTTTATGAAGGCAAACTGGAAGCTTCAATTAAATGAGTCCTAACTCCAAGGGAGTTGAAATTCTTTCTATTGGAACAGAGCTACTCTTAGGAAATATTATCAATACAAATGCTCAATGGATTTCTGAACAGTTATCTCAATTGGGCTTAAATCACTTTAGGCAATCAACTGTCGGTGATAATTGTGATCGAATTATAAAAGTAATTCAAGAAATATCGAAAAGAAGTAATCTTCTAATTACAACTGGTGGCTTGGGACCCACCCCAGATGACTTAACTATTGAAGCAATAGCCAAATCTTTTAATGTATCTCTTTTTGAAAGACCGCTCTTATGGGATGAAATTAAACAAAAACTTTCAAACTCAAAGCTCAAGGACGATTCCTCCAGCTTAAGGAAACAATGTTTCTTCCCAGAAAATGCTCAAATTATTAATAACCCTAGGGGCACTGCCCCAGGAATGATTTGGGAACCAGTAAAAGATTTTACTATCCTTACTTTCCCAGGAGTACCCAGTGAAATGAAAACTATGTGGGAAGAGACAGCGTATAATTTCATTAAAACCAAATTCTCAAATAATTATTCCTTTTTTTCAAATACTCTTAAATTTGCGGGTATTGGAGAATCAAGCGTTGCTGAAAAAATTAATGATCTATTAAATCTTAAAAACCCTACCGTTGCTCCATATGCAAACTTAGGAGAGGTTAAACTAAGAATCACCGCGCGAGCTAAGAACGACCTAGAAGCAAAAAATATAATTAAACCTATTAAAGAAAAATTAAAAAAAGATTTTTCAAAATTTATTTTTGGAGAGGATAACGATACTCTTCCTAGCGTTTTAATAAAAGAATTAACCAAGAGGAACGAAACTATTGTTTTTGCTGAATCCTGCACCGGAGGCCTTCTATCTTCATCACTAACCTCAATATCAGGCTCATCTCAAGTTTTTCAAGGTAGTATTGTTTCCTATAGTAATGAACTAAAAAATTCATTATTAAATATTTCTAAAGAAAAACTTACAAAATATGGAGCTGTTTCTGAAGAAGTTTGTGAGACCATGGCAATTAATGTAAAAGAGAAATTAGGAGCAGATTGGGCAATAGCAATTAGTGGAATAGCTGGTCCTAACGGAGGCAGTCAAGATAAACCGGTTGGACTTGTCTATATTTCCATTTCAGGACCGAATAATCATATAACTAATATAAAAAAACTATTTAACTCAACACGAAATCGAATAGAAATTCAAAGACTAAGTGTAAATGTGTGTTTGAACAGCCTCCGATTAATCCTATTATCGAATAGTAAGTAACTATTTTTACAAATTGAGTCAAGATACCCTATTTGATAAAGTTTGGGATTTACATAAGGTTTCGAGTCTTCCTGGAGGATCTGATCAATTATTTATTGGTCTTCACCTTATCCATGAAGTGACGAGTCCTCAAGCATTTGGTGCTTTAAAGGACAAAAAATTAAAAGTAAAATTCCCTGATAGAACTGTTGCTACTGTTGATCATATTGTACCAACAGATAATCAGAGCAGGCCTTTCAAAGATAATCTCGCTGAACAGATGATTGAAACACTTGAGAAGAATTGCTTAGAACATCAAATAAGATTTTTTAATATTGGTAGTGGTAATCAAGGAATAGTTCATGTAGTAGCACCTGAATTAGGCCTAACTCAGCCAGGAATGACAATCGCTTGCGGAGATTCTCATACTTCAACTCATGGAGCTTTTGGGTCAATTGCTTTTGGTATAGGTACAAGTCAAGTAAGAGATGTTCTTGCCACCCAAACCTTAGCCATGAACAAATTGAAAGTGAGGCAGATTTGGTGTGACAATAAATTATCTAAGGGTGTTTATGCTAAGGATTTAGTCCTTCATATAATTAATAAACTCGGTGTAAAGGCAGGAGTAGGTTTTGCATATGAATTCGCAGGACCTGCGATATATGAATTATCAATGGAAGAAAGGATGACGATATGTAATATGTCTATTGAAGGAGGAGCAAGATGCGGCTACATCAACCCTGATGAAAAGACCTTTAGTTACATTAAAAATAAATTATATGCTCCAAAAAATGAGCATTGGGATAGAGCGCTTAGATGGTGGGAATCATTAAAAAGCGATGAAAATTCAATTTATGATGACGTAATTAAATTAGATGCTTCTAAGGTAGAACCAACTGTAACCTGGGGGATTACTCCCGGCCAAAGTATAAGCATTAATCAAAAAATCCCTCTTTTAGATGAATTATCCCCAAATGATAAATTAGTTGCAGAAGAGGCTTATGAATATATGAGTTTCAAGCCTGGACAATTAATAAAAGATACTCCTGTAGACGTTTGTTTTATAGGTAGTTGCACAAATGGAAGAATCAGTGACTTAAGAGTTGCAGCTAAAGTATTAAAAGGCAAAAAAGTATCCAAGAATGTCAAAGCATTTGCAGTTCCAGGTTCAGAAAAAGTAGCCACTAAAGCAAAACAAGAAGGTCTTGATCAGATATTTAAGGATTCTGGATTTCAATGGAGAGAGCCTGGCTGCTCAATGTGTTTAGCAATGAATTCAGATAAGCTAATAGGTAATCAAGTTAGTGCTAGTTCTAGTAATAGAAATTTCAAGGGTCGGCAAGGATCTCCCAGTGGAAGAACACTGCTAATGAGTCCAGCAATGGTTGCTGCTGCTGCAATTAATGGCAAAGTCAGTGACGTTAGAGAATTTATAAACTGATGAAATCAGACTTCACCCCGCCAATTGGAAAAATTTCAAATATTAACGGGCAATGTATCTCATTGATTGGAAATGACATTGATACAGATCGAATAATTCCAGCGCGTTTTTTGAAGTGTGTTAACTTTGATTCATTGGGTGAATCTGTTTTTGAGGACGATAGAAAAACTTTTAAAGGAAATCATCCTTTTGATCTAGAGGAATACAAAAATGCCTCAATACTAGTTGTTAATAGCAATTTTGGATGTGGTTCCAGCAGAGAACATGCCCCCCAAGCGCTTATGAGATGGGGTATAAAAGCAATCCTAGGCGAGAGTTTCGCCGACATTTTTTACAGTAACTGTATTGCGATAGGAATTCCATGTTTTACGCTACCTAAAAAATCCATAGAAGAAATACAAAACTATTGCAATAATCAATCTTTACTTTTAGAAATTGATCTTAAAAATTCATTAGCAAAATCAAAAGACTTAAATTTCAATCTTGAGATCAAAGAGAGCTCAAGAAAAATGTTTTTATCAGGAGAATGGGATGCTACTTCAACACTACTTGATAATAAAAATTTAATAGAAAATAAATTTAACCAATTACCCTATATAAAATTTAATACTAATTTTTTATAGCTATTTAAATCCATAGAGACTAAAAGAAATACCTCCTGCTTGATTAAGTGGCTTATAAAAAATACCAAATTCAAAAGATCTTTTTTTCCAATTTACCGATATTGTAGAATCTATAAATTCTCCATAATCTTCAGAACCATTATCTAAGTTTAATGTTCCACTACTTTTAAGAAGAATTGGTCCAAAGAGTTGTTGATCAAAACCAATATCTATAGTAAATTTGTCAGCAATTTGATCAAATTTAAAAATACTATCTCCGTTATTCAATTTATAAAAAGGGAAAATACTTATTCGTGTATAGTCAAAGACTTTAGATTTGAAATTGCCTAAAATCAGTTCAGGACCTAAACCGTAACCAAAATATTCTTGATGTTTTCCATCATCATAAAAAGAATATAATACTGTCAGTCTTGTATTGAAACTTAGTCCTTGTTTAATTGGCTCATATACATATTTATAGGAACTATCAATAATTTTATTTCTAGATTTATCAACGCTTAATGGAATTTTTTGACCTAGGGAGTAGAACAAATTCCCTTTGAAACTATCAACCAAGTTTTTGCTATTTAACGCCTCTCCTTTTAAATATGCTAGACCAAGAGATAAAACTTCAGTATTGGTAATTCCATTCACTTCCCAAGTATGCTTTTTTTCTAATTTTGAACCATATCCTGTATAAATTTCAGCTTCCCCTAATGAACCATTCCATACTCGATCTCTATAAACTCCGTAAAAACTTTTGTCCCATTTAGCATTAAAGAGATTAATTTCTCTGTTCAAAATAGATTTAAATCTAATTGCATCAGAGAATTTATTAAAATCAAAGGTATTTATTTGATTTTTGATTTCCAAATTCCAATTATTAACTTTCCCTCCTATTTGAGATTCAAACCCAAAATAATCAGCAAATTCGACATCTCTTTTTACTTTTTCTCCAGTTATTAAATCACCTTTACCTACAAAACTTTTTGTATTTCCATTTACTGAACGTTGAAATAAAAATTGTGGTTCTAAATCAATAATAAAATTATCATCTAAATTTATAGAACTAAGTTTTCTTCCAATAAACAATCCATCTTTATCTAATTTGTCATAACCAATTGTCCAACTACTTTTTGAATCAATTTCTTGTTCAGAGTTAGTTAGGGCTCTATTACCAAGCCAAAATGGGATTGAGACATTTTTATCTAAAACTAGATAATTTAAAGAAGATCTAAATCTTAGTTGATCTCTTGAAGCATAAGCTTCCAAAGAATTAATCTCTATTTTTACTTGTTTAAATTCAAGGATATCATTAGAAAATATTGCTTTATTACTTTTCCATTTATTTCCATCAATACTGATTCTTTCTGTAGAAAAAATCCAATTATGAACCTTATCAGGAGTATTCAAAACCTCCTTTTTTTTTAATTTTAGTAAGTTATGAATCTTTTGAATATCTGAATTATCAAAATTTCCTGAAATGTCAGTTAGGAATACTTCAGAATTTATGGAGCCGTTTACATCTGATAAATACCCTTTCCCATTTTTAAGATTGTACTCTAATTTAGACATCTTAAATATTTGCTCACCAAAAATCAAAGTTATATTTCCTTCAGCAGTAATATTTTTATTTGACTTATCGTAAATTAAATTATCTGCTTTTAAAAGTTTACCTTTGTATGAAACAGATACATTCCCTTTTGCATTAATAACATTATTTTGGTCAGATTGTTTATCAGATTGAATAATTAACTCTTCTTTCTTATTATTTAAGTCTGCTATAAATGATTTTGATTTTTCCTTTAAAAATTTTTCTTCATAAAGAGTAGAATCAAAATTATTATGATCGGTACTTTTTAAATAATTGTATGAATTTTTGTTATTAAGTATTTTTGAAGAATAAATGTGAGAAGATTTATATCTTTCGTTATTTTTGATTTGATGAAAGTAAGAAGCTTTTGATTGATCTATGAAATTGATAAACAAGAAAGAAAAAAATAAAAATTTTTTTGATATTCCTGAATTCAATTTAAATTAATAAGTTGATTAATCTTGTGGACTTTCTAAATCTTTTCTATTTGGTGTTCTAGTAGGATCACTTGCTAAAAATCCAAAAAGAAAGATTCCAACAAAGAAAAAGACGATAGTGTAAACGGAAATTTTTAAGGCAAGCATAGATTTCGAGTGCTGACTGATTTATATCCTATTAAATTTATATTTAATTTATGGTAAAAGGTTTACTTTTTGTATTTTTGGAAAATTTTGAAATACTTCAAGAGAAATTAATCATCGTGATCATCCCATGGGTCTGTAAGTTTTGCAGCTTTAGGTCCAAATGCAGTCCAAAGACCAAAACCAGTTAAAGCTAAGAGTATTGCCAGGATTGTTACTGCTATGGAAACTGCAGGATCTGGAGCAGATGATAAAGTTTGCATCAATTTTGATAAGTTTGTAAACAATTTATGTATAAGTTCTTATACAATAGCGAAATAATATTCGATTTTGTGATTTCAACATGGGTCAAAAAACAGCATTAGGAAGTCTTTTAAAAGCTATTGGCAATTCAGGCCAAGGTAAAGTTGTACCCGGGTGGGGAGCAGTACCTGTTATGACAGTCATAGGTCTATTACTTTTGGTCTTCTTAGTCATTCTTTTACAGATTTATAACCAATCCCTTCTACTACAAGGATTCTCAGTCGATTGGAATGGAAACTAAAGTTTTGAAATTATCTCAAAGAGTTAACTAAGTTATTTCTATATTATTTAATAACTTTTCATGCTTTCTTTTTAGCTTATATTTTTTGTTTATCTATAATTCTCAATGAAAAGAGATTTAGAAATACATCATGAATGAAATATATTTAATTGGGTTGGGAAATCCGGGGAAAAAATACTCCAAAAGTAGACATAATATTGGTTTCTTACTACTTGAAAATCTTTCTGAAAAATATAGTTCACATTTTTTATTCAAGGATAAACTTAAGAGTTATTTCTCTGAATTTAAAATCAATGATTCAACTTATAGGTTATTTTTACCAAATACTTTCATGAATAATAGTGGTGACGCTGTCCGAGCAATAGTTGATTGGTACAAAATAAATTTGAATCAGATCTATATAATAGTCGATGATAAAGATCTTCCTCTTGGAAAAATAAGATTTAGAAAAAAAGGGAGCTCAGGTGGACATAATGGTCTTAAAAGTATCATTGAACAATTGCAAACTCAAAACTTTAACAGGATAAGAATTGGTATTGGGTCTCCTCCATTAATAAAAGGAACAAATAGTTTCAATACAATTTCTCATGTATTAGGCAATATTTCTTTAGAAGAAAAATCAATATTGGATAAAGTATATAAGAAGGTTATAGAGTCCCTCGAACAAATAAATACTAAAAAGGAAGAATATATTATCAGTGAATTAAATTCTTTTGATAAAAACCAAATTTAACAAATGCGGGCGAAACCAGAAACAATAGCAAATTTAAGTGTTAAGGAATATTGCTTCACAAAAAAGCAAATCAAGGGAGTTGTTGAAGCTAGTCAATTTAAATGGACTTTTACATGGTTTTTTAATAAAGGCACATTGTTAGTAAACCCCCCTTTAGGAAGAGCATTAATTGAGGATGCTTTATTAAGATTTTTATTAAAAAAAGATTATGAACTAGAAGCGGGTAACGAATATAAATTTACTATTTCAGCCAAGTTTTAAAATCTATATTTTGATCAAAACTAAACTTCATTTCACAATAATCTTCTAAAATTATCAAAGCTGACAATGCATCAAGATTTTTATTAAGAATAAATACCTCCCTAGGAATTAAGAACCTAAAACCGCTAATTGGAAAAAGTTCGAAATATCTTGCTTTGGCTCTATAAGAAGTATTTTTTTCTTCAAAATATATTATTTCTTTTTCCAAAAAACCCAGTTTTTGTTTAATCTGTCTGCTGGTTGTGCCATTACCAATGATAATTTTTGATATGTCTTCAAAGGTATTTAAATTCCTTACATAATCTTCAAGTAATTCACTTTTAAGAACTACGGCTTTATAAACTTTTTTTTCACTTTTATCGGCTAAAACTAAACCACATTTAAATTTCCCAGGATCTATTGATAATAATTTAAACATACAAGATCATAATTTTAAAACATTCAACTCGACTATAATTGAGTCAGCAGTCTTACTATCTTTTAAAGAAACTACCTCTAATTTATATTTATTGCCTTGATTAATCTTTAAAGAATCTTTAATTTTTTTAATAAAGTCTCCTCTAGTAGTAATTTCGTTAACAATAGATCCTCTTAATTTAATTTTGTCTCTTGTTTTTCTCAATAAAGTTTTAATTGTTAAATTTATATTTTTATAATCAAGATCTTTTTTCTCAATAATTTCGCTAGTAAGAACTTCTCCTTTTCTTACAATAATTTTATTTAGGAGTAATTTTGGGTACACAAAGACAAAATTATCTCCTTTCAAAACATTCGTTGCTGATTTAATCAATATGATCCAATCCTCTCCTTTTGAGGTGACTTCTTCAATTTCAGAGATATCACTTGTTCTCCACAAAAGGATATTTTTTATTTCAGTTTTACTAGGGATTACAATTTTTCTTACATATCTATCTGCGCTATTGTAAATCTTTCCTAGATCTAATTTTATATCTGGATTAGATTCTACCTTGGCAATAAATAAAGTTTGGCCTCTTTTAAAAACTACATTGCCACTTCTAAATTCTTTAATATCACTTTTTAATTTATTTAATTCCTTTTCTTTATTAATAATCTTATTTTCAAGCTTTTTTCTTTCTTCTTTGAGAGGAATCAGAGCTTTTTTACTTTCATCTAAAGTTTGTTGTAAAAAAGGAATATCGACAAAAAGTCTTTGCCTAAATTCTTCACTAACCAAAAGTAGTAATCCTATAGATATAGAACTAATAAAACCTCCAGTAAGTATCGTTACAATTGTTGCTGTTTTCTTGGGTCTTAATTTTAAGATACTAAATCTTGCTTTACCAATCTTTGTACCAAGTAGATCCCCAAATGGTGCAATTAATCCTCCGAGTAATATCAAAAAAACAATTAAAACCCAAGCCACGCTTTTTCATATATTGATTACATCATAATCAATGATGAATCAATTAAATCTTTTTGCAAGAGCTATTGGGTCAAATACCGTAATTTTTTTTCTTTCAATAGTGAGGAGTCCCGAATCCTTTAAATCGCCTAATAATCTTGTAATAGTTACTCTTGTTGAGCCAATTGCTTCAGCAATAGCTTGATGTGAAAGTCTCAAATCGATTGTAATGCCTTTTTCACTTGCAACTCCAAAATCTCTACAAAGAACCATCAAAAAACTTACCAAACGTGAAGACATATCTCTATGAGTAAGAGTTTCTATCATTGTTTCCGTTTGCAGAATCCTACTTGAAAGGCCCTGTAATAATAATAATCCAACTGATGCATCTTCCTCTATTGCTCTTAAAACAGAATTAGCAGGTGCCGTTATCATTTCAACTCTTGTAAAAGCAATGGCATGATAGAAACGATCAGATCTATGGCCTGTTAGAAGAGATAAAACGCCAAAAAGGCTGTTCTCTCTTAGAAGCGCAACAGTTATCTCTTCACCTGACTCATAAACTCTTGACAGCCTTACTGCTCCTCTTCTTATTAAGTAAACTCTCTCAGCAGGATCGCCAGGAAAAAATATTGTTTTAGATCTCTCAACCATTTCTGTGCTCGCGCCCTCTAGACCTTTAATTACTTCCATTAAAGTTCTATTAATTGGGAAACGTTCTCCAACAGAGTTAATTTTACCTTGTCCAGACTGTTGCGAACTAAAACGGCTGATTCCGCGAGAAGGAGGTACCATAAATATATTAACTATTAAAAAATTTAAGAAGGCACCTTAAAATATCTTGTATCAACTGTAACACTTTTCGATTTTTTTTAATTTCTCTATTTACTTCTTTCCGTTATTTTCAAGCTTCAATGGTCTTTTTTAAGTAAAATTACACTATATGCAGCGTGATGGAATTCAAATTATACTGCATGTAGAAAAGAAATCTAAAATAATGGTAATCAGCTCATCTAACAATTATTCCAAAAGAAATCTTGATGTTTTAGAAATAAGTAACGTTAACAAAAAAAACGTAAAACGATTTACACAAAACGGGCAAATACAAATCTATCAGTCTCCACATAGAGGAAGTTATTCCTCTATCATCAGTGACTCGCTAAGAAATGCTGCTTTTGGTAGGAAAGTACTTTTAGTACAGTTTATGAAAGGAGGAGAAAACCAAGGGATTGCTAATTCAGTAAAGCTTTGTGGAAATTTAACTTGGGTAAGATCATCACATTCCTTTGATCAATATAATTCTGAAGAAATTGAAAATAATAAAAATTTAAAAAAATCTATTCATGAATCAATTTTCGAATTATGGAATTTTTGCAAAAAAGAGTTACTTTCTGGTGAAAATGATCAAATCATCCTTGATGAAATTTCTCTTGCTATTGAAATGAAGATTATCGATAAGGATGATTTGATTTCAACACTTGAAAACCGATTTATATCAGGAGATGTAATCCTAACAGGAACAAGTATGCCTAACGATCTAATATTAATGGCTAACCAAATTACAGAACTACGCTCTTAAAACAATGCTAAAAAATGATCTCTGGATAAATCAAAAAGCAGCAGAAGGAATGATAAATCCTTTCCAATCTAATTTGGTAAGACACCTGGAGCCTAATAATCAACAAAAACCAGTTTTGAGTTACGGATGTTCCTCTTATGGCTATGATTTAAGACTTTCTTCAAAAGAATTTCTAATTTTTAGACATATTCCTGGCACGGTTATGAATCCCAAAAAATTTAATCCCAATAATCTTGAAAAAACTGTCCTTCATCATGATGATGATGGAGATTTTTTTATTCTTCCTGCCCACTCTTATGGTTTAGGTGTAGCTTTAGAAAAAATGAAGGTACCAGAAAACATAACTGTAATTTGCATAGGTAAAAGTACATACGCAAGACTGGGAATTATAGTTAATACAACACCTGCCGAGGCCGGATGGGAAGGGCACCTAACTTTAGAGTTTAGTAATAGTTCAGGCGCTGATTGCAGGATTTATGCTAACGAAGGTATCTGCCAACTACTCTTTTTTGAAGGTGATCCTTGCTCAACAACTTATGAAGATAGAAAAGGTAAATACCAAAACCAACCAGAGAAAGTAACTTTAGCAAAGATCTAGAATGAGTAAAGTTGAACTAATTTCACTAACTCCTGATGCAGAAAAAACAATGGCTTACATTGCAAGAGTTAGCAATCCTAATAATCAAAAAAATGAAGATTATTCAAAATTATTGAGCTACTGTATTAAAAATGAGCATTGGAGTGTCTTTGAGCAGTCATTTATGACTCTACAAATTGAAACTAACAGAGGAATTGCGGCTCAAATTTTAAGACATAGATCATTTACTTTTCAGGAATTCTCACAGAGGTATGCCGATAGTTCTCAACTAGGGAATATTCCTTTACCAGAGTTAAGAAGACAAGATTTTAAAAATAGACAAAATTCTATTCCTGACCTTCCTGATGATTTAAAAAAAAGATTTAATGAAAAAATTGCTTCACATTTCAAAGCAGCTTCAGAATTATATGAAGATCTACTTGCTGAAGGAATAGCTAAAGAATGTGCGAGATTTGTTTTGCCATTAGCAACTCCAACGAGAATTTACATGTCTGGATCATGCAGATCTTGGATACATTACATACATCTAAGATCAGCTCATGGTACACAAAAAGAACACAAGTCTATTGCCCAAAATTGCAAATCTATTTTCAAAGAAAGTTTTCCAATTGTGGCAAAATCTCTTGATTGGTAAAAATTAGCTATGACTCCGAGGGTTAATTTCTATATTTTTATTTTCTTTGATTGCTGAAAATTCAAGATTAACAATTTCCTTTTGAGATTCCTGATTTTTTCCTAAAAGATCAATGGATTGTTTTATTTTTAATTCTTCTTGTTTACCAATAAAAGTAGATTTTAAATTACCTTTTCTATCAAAAAGATTAACTTGAGGAATCCCATTTACATCATATTTTCGGATATAGTTTTCCCATTTTTTGTTATCTACATTTAAAAAAACAAAATTAATATCTTTGTCGTATTCCTTTTTTAAAGCAGATACTTGTGGAGCCATTTCTTTACAAACTTCGCACCACTCGGCATAAAATTCAATAAACGTAGGCCTATTATTTTTAAAAGCTATTTCAGGATCAACTGATAATTCTCCAAAACTCTTAAGAAGGTAAGTAGATTGAAAAAATAGGCCCCTGAATACAATCAAAAAGAAAAAAACAATCGCAACAAGGGAAAAAAGTATCGCCTTTGTTTGTTTATTTAAAAGTGAATCCCCAACCTCAGATTCCATTATGAATACTTATTAAGTTTATTTATTTTAAATGAGTTAAACAAATATAGAGAATTTAAATGTTTTACCTTTTAACTAACTGATAAAATAATAACTGATTAATATGAAAAATTTTTTAATTCCTGAAATCTAATTATGCAATCAATCTTTGGAACTGATGGAATAAGAGGAAAATTTAATGAAGATATAACTTATTCTCTAGCCTATAAAGTTGGATATGCTCTAGGCTCGAATTTAGATAATAATAATCCAATATTAATTGGAAGAGATACCAGGGTTAGTGGAGATATTTTGCTTCAAGGATTAACAAAAGGTATAAATGAAAGTGGTAAAAATTTTATAAATCTTGGAATCTGCCCTACCCCAGCCATACCTTTTTTAATCAAACAAGAAAAACTCGGAAGTGGGTTAATGATATCTGCCAGTCATAATCCGCCCGAATATAATGGCATAAAAATTTTTGACCATTATGGTCAAAAAATTACTAAAAGTTTTGAAAATAAAATTCAAACATTTATTGCAAAGTCAAATCAAAATATATCAGTTGATAAAAAAGAAATCTGTTTAAAAACAAATACAGAGCTAATGGATATTTATATGCAAAGCCTTATTGAAACTATGGGTGGAGAAAATCTAAGCGGTATGAAAATAATATTAGATACATGCCATGGATCAGCTACGATTTGCGCAAAAAAAATTTTTCAGAGTATTGGGGCTGACGTAAGAGTTATCAATAACTCTAAAGATGGCTTAAAAATTAATATGAATTGTGGTTCTACGAACCTCAAACCATTAAAAGAAGCATTAAGAGAAACTCCTGCAGATATGGGATTTAGCTTTGATGGGGATGCCGATAGAGTAATTGGGGTAGATTCTAAAGGCAATGTATTAGATGGAGATCATATCCTTTTTCTTTGGGGAAGAGAACTTATGGAACAAAAAATTCTTACAAAGAATTTACTAATATCCACTCAAATGGCAAATTTAGGCCTTGAAAAGGCTTGGAAGAAGATTGGCGGAAATTTATATAGAACTGATGTAGGAGATAAATTCGTGCATAAAGCAATTAAGGAAAAAGGCGCTGTTTTAGGAGGTGAACAATCAGGTCATATACTTTCAAAAATAAATAATTTTTCTGGAGATGGAATTTTGACTGCTCTTCAAATTTGTAAGTACTGTAAAAAGAAAAATATTACCTTACATGATTGGCTTAAAAGTAGTTTCGAGCCTTTTCCCCAGAAACTAACTAATATTAATTTAGATTTTAATATTCAAAAAATTAACCCAAAAACAAAACGTTTAATTGATCAAACCATAGAAAATTTGCAGGCAACCTACTCTGATAATTGTAGAATTTATATAAGACCTAGCGGCACTGAACCCCTAATGCGAGTCCTAGTAGAAGCTAAAAATGAGAAGATAGTTCATTTTTTATCAAGTGAGATAACGAACAAACTCAGTTTGGCAATTGATAAAATTCAAAATTAATTTTTATTCAAATTTTCATATAAATATTCTCAAAAATATCAAGTTCATTAAGAAAAACATATTTTTCTCTATTAGTTTGAACTTGATTGGGATTATAACTTTCTGAATAATTAAATTCCTCCTTATCTATTTTTCTAAAATTAAAATTACTTGATATGGTTGAATTCATATATTCGAATAAATCCTTTACATCAGTTTTAATAAAAATAAGTGACCCTGTTTGCATTGAATTTGAAAGAATATCAATAAACTCTGGCTGAATTACACGCCTTTTATAATGTCTTTTCTTGAACCATGGATCAGGAAAATTAAAGGAAATGCTTTTTATTTTATTGATAATATTTTTACTTTGAAAATCATTCAATATATTAAAAGCATTTCCAAATACAAAATGTAAATTCTTAATATTTCTCTCTCTCGCTTTACATTTAGCAGTTTTAACCAATTTCTCACGGATCTCAATTCCTAAATAATTCCAATTAGAATTGTCTAAAGCTAGATCGAACAAAAATTCACCAGAAGCACAACCTATATCTAAATGAAGATTTAATTTAGAATCATCAAAAATTTCAATCAAAGAGGGGATTCTCTCAATTTCATCAAAATTTTTACTCAGAGGATTAACATGCTGTCTCATGAATTTATCAAGCTAAATCTAGGCAATATACAAAAATGCGTAATATTCATAACTATGACAATAATAAGTTAAGTAGTGACAGTTTGATGTTTAATAATTATGTATTAAAAAGAAAAAGTTTTGAACGTCCTTAATCAACTTTCTGTTTGGCTATCTTTTCAACTTTCATTCATTTTCCTTATTGGTATTCCTATTACATTATCATTTTGGTCAATAAAAAAAGGACATAAAGCTGTTAATAAGCTTCTTTCTATATATTGGAAAATATCCCTTTTATTTTTTATAAGCCTTTTACTTCTTGTAGGTAAGTACAATTATGCGCTGGTTGTTACAAACATTTCAACATTATTAATCACAATCTCAGTTTGGTTTTGGAACGATATTAATGACGAGTTAAAAGAATATGATTTGTCCTACACCCTTGTGACAACAACAAAAGTATGGAGATGGTCTCTAACTTTTATATCTCTCAATTTCTTAATTCAAAGTTTACACAACTTAAAATGCTTTTCTTTTATTAATTCAGCTGCGTGTGAAATTTGGCTTCAGCCTTCTTCAAATTTCTTGATGATCATCAAAAATCTATTTAATTTTTTCTTTGGGGCCAACTTTACTCAACCCTTAGCAAAATTTTTAGGATTATTTTCATTATTAATTTATATTTTAGGCTTGATTCAATGGTCAATAATTAAATTACCTAAAAATGGAAGAAACTCCTGTTTCTCCGAAAATGGAAGAAATTGATCTAATTAATCGTCTTGAAAGAATAAGCTCTGGGATACCTAACAGGATCCTTAAACTAGAGGGTTATATTATTAAAAAAAATCACAAAGAAGAATTAGAAATAATTATTTTTAGAGGTTTCAGTAGCTCTACTACTCATCCAATTGAAATGGATTTAGAAAAAAAAGTTATAGAATTTGATTATACACTTACTAATTTTAAACTTTATGAGTCACCCTTAATAGAAAGCGAAGATAACTTTATCAGAGAAAATCAAGACTCGTTTTTCTTCTTAAATCAAAAAAACTGGTTTTAATTAAATTCAAGATTAATAATGCTCGAACATCTCTGACATAAATTTGTATTTTGAATACCATTAAAAGTTTCTTTTTCATAATGCCAACATCTATCACATTTCTTACCTTTTGCTTTAAGAATTTGAATTTTTCCGAATTCATTTTTATCAGTAATTAGAGAATTCTCGACCAAATTTGATACAACTTCAAACTTTGAAACGATAAGCCAATCTCTAAATAAATCTACATCTTCATTACCAAATTTTTTTAGCCAAGTGAGGGAATCTTTTACCACTTTATCCTCAGGCAAATAATGCACTTCTGTTTCCAAAGCCGCGCCAACTATTTGTTTGTTTCTGCATCCTTCTATAGCTTTATTAATTTCAACTCTCAAATTTCGCAAATTTGTAATGTGCGCATTAAGATTTTCATTTTTCCATGAATGCGAAAAAGTTGGCCATCCCCTCTCAAAAACTGATTTTTCTTTAATTTGATATGGAATATTTTGCCAAATATCTTCAGCCATATGACAAAGAACTGGGGAAATAAGAACAGCTAAATTTTCAACAACTTGAGACATGACAAACTGACATGATCTTCTCCTAAATTGAGATTTAGAACTAACGTATAACCTATCCTTTGCAATATCCAAATAGAAATTTGATAAATCTACAACACAAAAACTTTGTAAAATTTGAAAAAATTTTGAAAATTCATAATTTTCATAAGCATTTGATATTTGTTCTGTAACCTCAAATAATCTGCCTAACATCCATTGATCTAATAACGGCAATTGATTAATTTCAAAACTTTCAATATTAGGATCATAATCATGGATATTCCCCAAAAGATATCTTGCTGTATTACGAACTTTTCTATAAACGTCTGATAGCTGTTTCAGTATATTTGAACCAATTGGAACATCTACTGAATAATCTACCGAGCTTACCCATAGCCTTAGAACATCAGCACCATAAGCAGGTTCAGTTTTTTTATTATTACCTCCATCAATAATGATATTTGGATCAACAACGTTACCTAAAGATTTACTCATTTTTCTCCCATTTTCATCAAGTGCAAAACCATGGGTTAAAACTTTTTTATATGGTGGTTTGTTATTAACAGCTACAGATGTAAGCAAAGAAGATTGGAACCAACCTCTATGTTGATCTGAACCTTCTAAATAAAGATCAGCCGGATACTTCAACTCACTTCTTTGTTCACATACTGCGGCCCAACTAGATCCAGAATCGAACCAAACGTCCATTGTATCTTGACCTTTTTCCCATAGAGCAGATTCTTTTACATATTTTTCTGGTAATAAGCTCTTAACTTCCCAGTCCCACCAAATATCTGCTCCGTGTTCACTAAAAAGTTTTTGAATATGATTAATTATCTCGCTGTTAAGGAGAATTTCTTTACCATTTTTTTTATAAAAAACTGGAATAGGTACCCCCCACGATCTTTGTCTAGAAATACACCAATCTCCTCTACCAACCACCATAGAATAAATTCTTTTCTTGCCTGTTGCTGGCATCCATTCAACATCTTCTATTGCCTTTAATGCGGAAGATCTAAAACCTTCTACAGATGCAAACCATTGTTCTGTTGCTCTAAAAATAGTAGGTTTTTTGGTTCTCCAATCATAAGGATATCTATGCTTATAATTTTCTATTAATAGAAGAGATTTTTTTTGATTTAAATATTCAATAATTAAGTCATTTGCGTTTTTAAGAACATTAGAACCTTTGAATTGTCCTGAATATTCATTTAAATTTCCTTTTTCATCAACAACACAGGTTGTAGGTAGATCGTATTTTTGTCCAACATTAAAGTCATCTAAACCATGGCCAGGAGCGGTATGCACAACTCCAGTCCCAGCTTCTGTAGTAATATAATCTCCCCCCATTACAATTCTGCAATTTTTTTTCTTAGTAGGATGTTGGTATTCAATATTTTCTAATTTAAAGCCTTTAACCTCCGAAAGTATATTGAAATCTTTATTAAATTTCTTACTAATTTCAGATAATAATTCTTTTGCAAAAAGGTATATTCTTTTTTCTTCATCACAAGCAAAGACATAATTTATTTTTGGATTTACTGCAACTGCTTCATTTGCGGGTATGGTCCATGGGGTAGTAGTCCAAATGGTTATAAAAGAATTATTTAGAAAAAAATCCTTTTTGATATTGGGATTTTGTTGACAAATTTGTAAAAGGATTTCATCAGATACTTTTATAATTTTTAATGAAACATAAATACTTTTCGAATAATGTTCTTCAGGATATTCTAGTTCTGCTTCAGCTAATGCTGTCCTCGAACTTGGACTCCAGTGCACAGGTTTAAGACCCCGATATATATATCCATTTAAAAACATCTTCCCAAATACTCCAATCTGAGCAGATTCATAACTTTTCTTAAGAGTTAAGTAAGGGTTATCCCAATTTCCCCATATGCCCCACCTTTTGAAACCCTCCATTTGATTATTAATTTGAATATATGCATATTCTGTTGCCTTTTTTCTTAGATTTAAGGTGTTAAGATTCTTTCTTTCATCTGACTTCAAATTCTGAAGTACTTTTAATTCAATAGGCAAACCATGGCAGTCCCAGCCTGGAACATAGTGAACTTTATAACCTTTCAATGTTTTGTACTTATTTATAATATCTTTTAAAACTTTGTTAAGAGCATGACCCATGTGAAGTGCTCCATTTGCATAAGGTGGGCCATCATGTAATGTAAATGTTTTTCCTGTGTTTTTTGAACCTAATTCGAAATCAATATTATTTTCCGCCCAAAATTTCTGAATCTCAGGCTCTCTTAAAGCTGAATTAGCACGCATTGAAAAATCAGTTTTAAGTAAATTTAAAGTCTCTTTGTAAGAAAAGTCTGATTTTTGTTCTTTGTTATTTTGAGATTTCATACGACGATATAAGTATATTGGTGATCAAAGAATTGTTTAAATAAATCTAATTTATTATATTCTTCTTTAATTGAACTGTAGTTTTTTAGGATGTTTTAAATAACGAAATGATTTGTTTTTAAGTCTTTATATTATCATTTTTAGCATTTCTTACCCACTTTTTTGAGCTCATATTTTGATTATTATCAAAATTAAAAAAATTTAAAGATTTTGTAAAATTCTTAACGCCAAGATTAAAAGCCTCTAATAATTTTGAAAGATTATTTTTTAATTCCAGAAAGGTAGTTAATTTATTTTTTTCTTTCTCAGTCAATTGATTCCATCTAAATGAAAAAATCTCTGCTAGATAAATAGCCGCTAGTACGGTAAAAAAAAGGAAAATTAAAACAAAAGATTCATCTAGAGTTTTATTTTTGAGAATCAATATCAAACCTATCAATAAATTCAAGAAAGCTTTTAATAGGTCTTTTGTTCTACCTAACTCAAGATAAATTAAAGGTACTAATAAAAATATAATCCCAGTAATAATATAAAAAGAGCCCAAATAAACTAATAAATTATTCATTAAAATCTGAATTTAATCTAATTATAAGAAGTAGATGTTGTTAAACAAACTTAGTATCAGAATTTCCTTAAGTGCGGTCGGGGAGACTTGAACTCCCACACCCGAAGATACGAGTACCTAAAACTCGCGCGTCTACCAATTCCGCCACGACCGCTTAATTAAAATAATAATTGAAAGAGGTTTATTTTAAAAATATTTTTAACTTAAGATGATTAATTTGACACATAAAAATTAAATTTAATATATCCTTAAAAAATTTCCGATCTAAGCATGCAATCATATAGAAATATTAGTTATATTGGTTAAAGAATATAAGAAACGATTTCAAACCTTACCAAAAAAAATACATCAAAAATTACTAATTCTTCAAGAACTTTTAATTGGCAAAAGGAGATAAAAAATTATGTAGATCCGCCAAGTTTCTGGAATCCAACATTAGGTCTTTTTTTTGGCGGATATTTCCTCGCTTTTCTTAGCATATGGCAATGGTATAGGGGTGTTTGGCCTCTACCTTTACTTGTAGCAACAGCTTTTTTAGCTTTACATATTGAAGGCACTGTGATTCATGATGCTTGTCACAAAGCTGCTCACCCAGTTCCTTGGATAAATCAAGCCATGGGTCATGGATCAGCAATTCTTTTGGGATTTAGTTTTCCAGTTTTTACAAGAGTACATCTACAACACCATATTCATGTAAATCATCCTAAAAATGATCCTGATCACATCGTTAGTACTTTTGGTCCAATTTGGCTAATAGCTCCAAGATTTTTTTATCATGAAGTTTTTTTCTTTCAAAGAAAACTTTGGCGAAAATATGAATTACTTCAATGGGGAATTGAAAGATCTATCTTCATTACAATAATTTTAGCTGGCATAAAATTTGACTTTATGAATCTAATTTATAATTTATGGTTCGGACCAGCATTAATGGTAGGTGTTACTTTAGGAATATTTTTTGATTATTTGCCACACAGACCTTTTCGATCAAGAAACAAATGGATAAATTCCCGAGTTTATCCAAGCAAATTTATGAATCTATTAATAATGGGTCAAAATTACCATCTCATTCATCATCTTTGGCCTTCGATTCCCTGGTTTGAATACAAAGTAGCCTATGAAAAAACAAAGCCATTACTCGATATGAAAGGCTCACCTCAAAGAGTTGGCATATTTGAAAGTAAAGATGATATTTTTAACTTTATTTATGATTTACTAATAGGTGTAAGAAGCCATAGCAAAAAAAGGGGGAAGGTAAGAAAAATCATAAATTTATATCCAGGCTATAAAATAAAAAAATTTTTACTAAAGATTGTCAACAAAACATTTATAGGAAGCAACTAAATCATTCGCTCATAATTTTTGGCACTTTATAGTATTTATCTTCTCTAGATGGACCCAATTCTAAAAGCTCTTCTTTGCAATCAGAATTTTTCCTTTCATCCTTTCTAAAAACATTAGTAACCTCAATTGCTCTTGTTGTGCATGGCACATCATTGGTATCAATTTTTTGAAGTTGTTTTATATATTCCAATATCTTTTCTAGTTGTTCCGCGTGATTATTAATTTCATCCTCGTTCAGTTCCAATCTTGCTAAATGCGCAACTTTTTTCACTTCCTCTTTAGTTATTTTTGTCATGACTTTAATGTCCTCTTAATAGATAATAGTTTATTTAGAACACTTATCTATAAATTCTTTAAATTTGAATAATTAAAAAATAATTTTTAAATCTCATTGAAAGTAAATATATAAATTAATGGCGTAAATTATCTTTCTCAGCTAAAAGTAATATTAGATTAATTTTGAAAAATACAAAAACACTTATTTCCAAAAAATTTTTTTTATCGGCACTCTAAACTTGTTGCACCAGATTTGATAGGCTGTTACCTCATAAAAAAAAATAATAATTTAGATCAAGTTAAAGGGGTTATTGTTGAAACTGAAGCTTATTCACAGGAAGAAGAGGCCTGTCATGGCTACCGCAAAATGACTGAATCAAATAAATCATTATTTGGCAAACCAGGGACATTTTATATTTATAAATCTTATGGGATTCATCATTGTTTAAACATAGTTACAGATAAGGAAAATTTTGCGAGTGGCGTATTAATAAGATCAGTTTTTATCTCTAAAAAGAACGAAAGGTTAGCTTCTGGACCTGGCCTAGTTACTAAGGCGTTCAGTATAGACATTTCATTTAACTCACTTGAAGTCCTCAATAACAAATCTTTATGGATTTCTCCAAGAGACTGGAATCTAGAAGAAAAAGATCTTATTCAAACTACAAGAATTGGCATATCAAAGGCAAAAAATATAAAATGGCGTTGGTATCTTAAAAATAGTGGGAGTGTAAGTAAAAGATTAAAAGGTGACAGAACACCTAAATTTCAATAATCATTTATCTTTTTAAGCGTAATGCAAATTTGGCCTCATAAACATATTCATACATTAGCTAATTTTTCAATTAAAGATTATGAGTCAGTATTTGAATTAGCTAATAGATTTGACGCACTAAAGAATGCAGGAACGAGAAAGATACCTGCTTTACAGGGGACTTTAGTAACGTCTTTATTTTTTGAAGCTAGTACAAGAACAAAAAATAGTTTTGAGCTTGCAGCAAAAAGGCTTTCTGCTGATGTCCAAACATTTGCACCATCCTCTAGCTCTTTAACAAAAGGAGAAACAATAATTGATACAGCCATAACTTATTCTGCTATGGGGGCGGATACATTAGTTATCAGACATTCATCAAGTTACATAACCTTTGAGATCGCTAAAAAACTTGATGCTATAAATTCCAGGACTTCCGTTCTTAATGCGGGAGATGGATTACATAGTCACCCTAGCCAAGGATTACTTGACATCTATACTTTGATAAAATTCTTTTCCAAAAAAACACTGAATCCAGAGGTTTTAAATTCCAAAAAAATTTTAATAATTGGAGACGTTAATCATTCAAGGGTTGCCAGATCAAATCTTTGGGCTTTGAGTGCATTCGGCGCAGAGATAATCTTATGTGGTCCAAAGACATTAATACCTGATGAATTTGTCAATTTTTTAAAAACACCCGCACCAAATCAAATAGAAGATCCTGTTAAATCAAGAGGTTCAATAACAATTTCTAGATCATTGGAAGAATCAATAAAAACCGCCGATGCGATTATTGTTTTAAGACTCCAAAAAGAAAGAATGATGGAGAATTTACTAAGTAGCATAGATTCATATAGTTTGGATTATGGCTTAACCCCAGAAAAATTATCCTTGAATAATAAAAAAATTCCAATTCTTCATCCTGGTCCTATTAATAGAGATATTGAAATAAGTAGTAAGGTAGTAGATCAATATCCTAATTGCTTAATTAATAATCAAGTTGCAAATGGTATTCCTATAAGAATGGCTTTGCTTTATCTATTACAAAAATACAACAAATAAATTTATAGCAACTTAAGACTTTCAGTAAAGAAACCATAAAATAATCCTAATCTTAAAGAATCTATTAAAAGTACTAAAAATTTCTTTTTCCTTTCAAATCTAAAATTTCTTCTTAGAAATATTAAGATCTCGATAAAAACTACTGATAAGAACGCAGCGATAGGATCCATGAGCTCCACAACAGCACTTACCATACCAAGAGAACTCCCAAAAAAGTAGCCAATTAAAAGTGTAATCAATGAAATTGAATATCTTCGCCATGGATTATTAGCCCAAATACTTAATGTCTGAATATTTTCCACAATTTTTAGCTGAAATTTTGTCTTTTGAGGTTTAACAACCATTTTGTATTAAACTAAGCCGCTTCTGAGTTTGATTGAATTTTAGTATTTCCTTCTATTAATTCAAGCAATGCTTCCAACTGAGCCATTAATCCCCTTAACTCGCCAGGTTCAGGGAAAAGATCATCTTCTTTTATTCCTAAATGCATTTCTCTGAGCTCTTGTCTTAAATAGCGAATGTGACTAATGACCTGCTCTCTTTTAGTTTGCGACATGATATGAATTATGACTTTAATATCTTAAGAGAGAATATTTTTGAAAAGGAGAGATTGCATATTAATGATTGAGAATGAAGATAAATTACCTAACAACAATTGGAGAAGTTTATGAATATTGAAATTTCCATATCCTTGAAAATATTTACTTAATGCTTGTATCAATCTTAAATAATTACTTGAGGCTTTATTATTAGATTATGTTGTTTGCCTCAATATGAAATTCATTTCTGAAAATCAAATAAGTGCGGAACTAGTTAATTCTTTTGATGAAGAAATGACCCTTGAGCTGGCTAAAAGGCTAGAGGAAGATAACTATAATACTCCATTTGATGGTTTAAAAGACTGGCACTTACTGAGGGCGCTTGCAATCAATAGACCTGAATTAACAACTAATTATATCCATCTTCTCGATCAGGAACCTTTCGATGAAAACTAAAATTAATGACACCAAAATAAAGGTTCTTTTATTAATAACAGGGAGTATTGCAGCTGTAAGAATTCCATTATTAGTTAGCCAATTAGCGAAAGAAAATTATGAAATAAGATGCGTTTTATCTAAAAATGCAGAAAAATTAATAAAGCCGCTTTCTCTCTCTATCTTGAGTAGAAACCCTTGCATTTTAGAAAATGATCAATGGTCCAATAATCAATCAACACCTCTTCACATAGAACTAGGTAATTGGGCTGATATTTTAATCATCGCGCCTTTAACAGCGACAACATTAGCAAAATGGGTAACTGGGAATGCAGAGGGATTAATCCCAAGCATCTTAATAGCAAATATAAAGCCAATTATTGTTGCACCAGCTATGAATACGCAAATGTGGCTAAATAAAGCCGTCCAAAAAAATTATGAGTATTTACAGAATTACGGAAATGTTTTGTCTTTGCAACCAAGTGAAGGCCTCCTAGCATGTGATGCTATTGGCATCGGTAAGATACCTCCAAATGATCTAATTCAATTAGCTCTTGATTTTATAGCTTCACATAAACAAAATGAATATCGCAAAGATTTACTCAATAAAAAAATTTTAATAACTGGAGGGTGCACCTCAGAAAAAATTGACGCGGCAAGACACATTACTAACAAAAGTTCTGGAACTATGGGCCTACTTCTTTCTCAAGTAGCTAGGTTCAGAGGAGCACAAGTTAAATATGTCCATGGGCCTCTGAAAATCGATAAGAATCTTACTGATGGAATAAAAAGATATGCAATTGAAACTAGTGTTGATTTAATTAAGACACTTAATAATGAAATATCAAATTGCGATTATTTTTTCATGAATGCAGCAGTATCTGATTTCAAATTAACCTCTGAAACTTCAGCTAAAATACCAAAAAATGAAATTAATGATCATTTGAATAAAAACTTTGAGCTAGTCCCAGATATTTTAAAAACAATTAGTAAATCAAAAAAAGATAACCAAGTTTTTATAGGCTTTTGTGCTTTTACAGGATCTATCCAAGAAGCACGAATAACAATTAAAGAAAAGATTATCCAAAAGGGTTGTGATTATCTATTCGCAAATCCAATTGATCTTGAAGGCCAAGGATTTGGCTTTTTGGCACAAAATGAAGGTTGGCTTTTCGATACGAACAATAATGAACACTACATTAACAAAACATCAAAAATTGACTTAGCAAATAAATTAATAACCCAAATTATTTCATAAAAAAAATAAAAAAAAATTTTTTAATTTGTATTTTTTTGTAATCTTAATCATTAAAAATAATGTGATAGCTTAAAATAATTCCAGTTTTTTAAAATCTAAAAAGCTACGGGTTGTTTCGAGGATTTAAAAGTCCTATCTTTTATCTTCCTTTCCTTGTAATATCCGTACTGAACTATTTAGATGACGTTTAATCTATCGTCACAGAACTTTACTGCAACTTTAATTATGAGAATTCGTTCTTTCTTAGCTTTTGTTATTTCAATCTGTATAACTTTTGCTTTCGTACCTGTTAAATCATTTGCTTTTTCTGAAAGAGGAAACGCACAGTTCACAGATGTTGTTAACACAGGAAAAGCTAATGATTGCCCTACATTAGACTCATCTCTTGTCGGATCAATATCTCTAGGAAATGGAGATAGCCTTAAAGGAATATGCATGCATCCAACAGAAGTATATGTAAAAGTGCCAGGGACAAAACGAAAAGCTGCAGAATTTGTTTCTACAAAAATTATTAGTCCTAGAAATAACACCACAGTGACAGAAGTTTATGGAGATATAGATTCAGGAACTTTCACCGAAAAAGGTGGTATTGATTTTCAACTTATTACAGTATTAACCCCTGGTGGTTTAGAAGTGCCATTTGCATTCTCAGCAAAAGATCTTAAGGCTGATTTACCTTCATCTATTGAGCCAGGTACTGAGGTTAGTGGTTCAACATTTACACCTAACTACAGAACTGGTGATTTTCTAGATCCTAAGGCGAGAGCCAAAAATACTGGTGTTGAATATGCTCAAGGTTTAGTTGCATTAGGAGGAGATGACGAAGAACTTGCAAAAGAAAATATTAAAGTTGATGTAAACGGTACTGGAGTTATTACTCTTTCAATCAACAATGTAGATTCTGACACAGACGAATTTGCTGGTACTTTTGAAGCTATCCAACCTTCAGATACAGATATGGGTTCAAAGGATCCACTTGATGTGAAAATAATTGGCGAGCTTTACGGAAGAAAGGCATAAATCCTACTTAAGAAAAAAAGGGGTTTAACCCCCTTTTTTTTTTCAAAATTTTTCTTTATCAATTTAAAAAATGGAATTACAACAAAAAATTAAACCAGATACTAATGGACTAATACCGCCTTATGGAGGGGAACTAAAAAATTTAATTATCAAAGATAGAAACCTTAAAAATGATCTTATCTCTAAAGTTACTTATGAGTTTGAATGTAGCGAGAGAAATGCATGCGATGTTGAACTTTTGATGGTTGGAGCTTTTTCTCCATTGGAAGGTTTTATGGATGAGAATAACTACAATTCGGTAATTAAAAATAATAGAAACACAAACGGGTTGCTTTTTGGCTTGCCTATTGTATTTGATTCAAATAATGAAAAAGTAAAAGCTGGAGAGACAATATTGCTTACTTTTAAAAAACAAAAAATAGCCGTTTTAGAAGTTAGCTCTAAATGGGAGCCTGATAAATCCTTAGAAGCTGAACTTTGTTATGGTACTAATTCTCTAGATCATCCTGCTGTTAAGATGATTTTTAATGAGAGAGGGAGATTTTATATAGGAGGAAGAATTTATGGTTTCGAACTACCAATTAGAGAGTTTCCCTGCAAAACCCCAGAAGAAGTTAGATCTACACTGCCATCAAATCATGATGTAGTTGCATTTCAATGCAGAAATCCAATTCATAGAGCACATTATGAATTATTTACTAATGCCTTACTCTCTGATAATGTCTCCTCTAACTCAGTTGTTTTAGTTCATCCAACTTGTGGGCCAACTCAACAAGATGATATCCCCGGTAAAGTTAGATATTTAACGTATAAAGAATTAGAAGAGGAAATATCTGATGAAAGAATAAAATGGGCTTTTTTACCTTATTCAATGCACATGGCAGGGCCAAGAGAAGCCCTTCAACATATGATAATTAGGAGAAATTATGGTTGCACCCATTTTATTATCGGTAGAGATATGGCTGGCTGTAAGTCATCAGTAACTGGTGAAGATTTTTATGGCCCGTATGACGCCCAGAATTTTGCGAATAAATGTGCAGACGAATTGATGATGAAGACTGTTCCTTCAAAAAATTTAGTTTATACGAAGGAAAAAGGATATATTACAGCTGAAGAAGCTAAAGAATTTAATTATGAAATCATGAAACTTAGTGGTACTGAATTTAGAAAGAAATTGAGGAGTGGCGAACCAATTCCTGAATGGTTTGCATTCAAAAGTGTAGTAGATGTTCTTAGACGCTCTTAATAATGTTTTATTATTAGTATCATGTAATTATTAAAAATTATTTATCGTGAACAAACGCTGGAGAAACGTAGGACTTTATGTTCTAGCTGTTATTACTGTAATCTTCATTGGTACTTCTGTATTTGATAAACCTAGTACAGAAAATGCTACAAAGACCTTAAGATATAGTGATTTTATAGAGGCAGTTCAAGATAAAGAAATCAGTAGAGTACTAATATCTCCAGACAATGCGACGGCTCAAGTAGTTGAAAATGATGGAAGCAGATCTGAGGTCAATTTAGCCCCAGACAAAGATTTATTAAAAATCCTAACTGAAAATAATGTAGACATTGCTGTAACCCCCACAAAATTAGCTAATCCATGGCAACAAGCTGTAAGCAGCTTGATTTTCCCAGTACTTTTAATTGGAGGCTTATTTTTTCTTTTCAGAAGATCTCAAAGCGGGAACGCTGGAGGTGGCAACCCTGCAATGAGTTTTGGCAAGAGCAAAGCCAGACTACAAATGGAACCATCTACACAAGTAACCTTTTCAGATGTTGCTGGTGTTGAAGGTGCAAAATTAGAACTCACAGAAGTTGTAGATTTTCTTAAAAGCCCAGATAGATTTACTGCAGTCGGAGCAAAAATCCCAAAAGGAGTTCTTCTCGTTGGCCCTCCTGGTACAGGAAAAACATTGCTAGCAAAAGCAGTAGCTGGAGAAGCAGGTGTACCTTTTTTCTCAATATCCGGTTCAGAATTTGTAGAGATGTTTGTAGGAGTTGGAGCTAGCAGAGTTAGAGACCTTTTTGAACAAGCCAAAAAGAATGCTCCTTGTATAGTGTTCATTGACGAAATAGATGCAGTTGGAAGACAAAGAGGTGCAGGTATGGGCGGAGGAAATGATGAAAGAGAACAAACACTAAATCAACTTCTAACCGAAATGGATGGTTTCGAAGGTAATTCTGGAATAATAATAGTTGCTGCTACAAATAGACCTGATGTCTTAGATTCAGCTTTAATGCGACCTGGAAGATTCGATAGACAGGTAACAGTAGACAGACCAGATTACGCTGGTAGATTACAGATATTAAATGTTCATGCTAAAGATAAAACTCTTTCAAAAGACGTTGATTTAGATAAAGTTGCTAGAAGAACACCAGGATTTACTGGTGCAGATTTAGCTAATCTTTTAAATGAAGCAGCAATATTAGCAGCTAGAAAAGATTTAGATAAAGTAAGTAATGATGAAGTTGGTGATGCCATTGAAAGAGTTATGGCTGGCCCAGAAAAGAAAGATAGAGTCATGAGTGATAAGAAAAAAGAATTAGTTGCTTACCACGAAGCTGGTCATGCACTCGTTGGAGCATTAATGCCTGATTACGATCCAGTAGCCAAAGTTTCAATAATTCCTAGAGGTCAAGCTGGAGGTTTAACCTTCTTTACTCCAAGTGAAGAAAGAATGGAATCTGGTCTTTACTCACGTTCTTACCTTCAAAATCAAATGGCTGTAGCTCTTGGTGGAAGAGTTGCTGAAGAAATAGTCTATGGGGAAGAAGAGGTAACAACTGGCGCTTCTAATGATTTACAACAAGTTGCAAATGTAGCAAGACAAATGATTACTAAATTTGGTATGAGTGACAAAATAGGTCCAGTCGCTCTAGGTCAATCTCAAGGTGGAATGTTTCTTGGAAGAGATATGAGTTCCACAAGAGACTTCTCTGAAGACACAGCTGCAACAATTGATGTAGAGGTTTCAGAGCTTGTTGATGTTGCCTATAAGAGAGCTACAAAAGTATTATCCGATAATAGAACTGTTCTTGACGAAATGGCTCAAATGCTAATTGAAAGAGAAACTATAGACACTGAAGATATACAAGATTTGCTTAATCGATCAGAAGTTAAAGTAGCGAATTATATCTAGTTTAAAAAAATAAATACTTAATGAATATTAAAGAAGATTCTTTTTCTGATTTGCAACTAAAAGAATCTTTTTTTTTGCTCGTAAAACCCGAAGATAATATTTACTCAAATACTTATATAAGAAATTCATTTTTTGAAGAATTAGGTGGCTTAGTAAAATTAGGATTAAAGAATATTGAAATAAGTTGGTCAAACAACGAAAAGTGGTTGGATTTTGTATCCGAAATCAAACACAAATTTCCAAGAATTAATTTAGGATCTGCCTCCATAGTTAATAAACAATCAATAGAAGATTCATTAAAAATTGGATTAAATTTTTCTATGATGAAATTCTGGGATAAAGATCTTTTCAATTATTCGAAGTCAAAAAATTATTTATTAATTCCAGGAATTAAAAATTTAAAAGATCTTGAGGAAGCGATAACTTTAAATTGCAACATTATCAAAATTTATCCAATAAAAAGTAAAGCTAGTTCCATAAATATACTCAACTTTGAAAGTATCGATTTCATTGCTGCTGGAGGCCTATCAATC
This sequence comes from Prochlorococcus marinus CUG1435, assembly GCA_017644375.1. Classification (NCBI taxonomy): domain Bacteria; kingdom Bacillati; phylum Cyanobacteriota; class Cyanophyceae; order Synechococcales; family Prochlorococcaceae; genus Prochlorococcus; species Prochlorococcus marinus. The sequence goes on along the minus strand of JAEPLP010000001.1, from coordinate 872,972 downwards.
AATGATGTAAAAACTTATAAATCTTTAGGATATAAAGCAATCGTGATTGGGGATAAAGGTATTATAAATAAAAAATTCGATCAAAAAATATATGAATGGCTCAAAAATAATTAAATCAAAGATAAATATAATTTATTTAAGAAAACTACTAATTATCGATTAAGCCACATTGAGCTTGATTCAGTAGTAAATGATCAGCAAGTACTAGAGCTACCATAGCATCAACCATAGGAACTGCTCTTGGAAGAACGCATGGATCATGTCTCCCTTTCGCTTTCATCAAAACTTCTTTTCCTTCAGCATTTACTGTTTTCTGTTCTTTACCGATAGTTGCTGTAGGTTTAAAAGCTATCTTCATCTCAATATTTTCGCCATTACTTATTCCGCCCTGTATACCGCCTGAATTATTAGATATTGTTCTTAACTTCCTAATATCATCAGATTTAATGAAGGCGTCATTATGTTCGCTTCCTTTTAAATAAGTTCCAGAGAAACCCGAACCTATTTCAAAGCCTTTCGTAGCAGGCAAAGACATCAAAGCCTTCGCTAAATCAGCTTCTAATTTATCAAAAACAGGCATTCCAAGACCAGAAGGGACATTTCTAACTAGACATTCAATAACACCGCCACAAGAGTCTCCTTGACGCTTTAATTCCTTAATTCTCTCGATCATTTCTGCTGATACCTGTTCATCAGGACATCTAACAATATTAGAATCTATTTTGTTGAGAGAAATCTTTTCTTTATCTATATCAGAATCTATATCATGTATACGCTTTACCCAAGATAGTATTTCAGTGTTACAGAAGTTTTTTAATAATTGTTTTGCTACAGCACCAGCAGCTACTCGCCCAATTGTTTCTCTTGCAGATGCTCTTCCACCACCAGAACTTGCTTGAATTCCATATTTCAGATGATATGTACCATCTGCATGAGAAGGTCTAAATACTTGCTCCAAATTATCATAATCTCCTGGTCTTTGATCCTTGTTTCTTACCAACATCGCTATTGGAGTTCCAAGTGTTAAGCCTTCCTTTATCCCACTTAATATTTCAATTTTATCTTCTTCATTTCTGGGTGTTGTAATGTCACTCTGGCCAGGTCTGCGCCTATCTAATTCATTTTGTATCAGATTTATATCTATTTTTAACTTAGGTGGACATCCATCAAGGATAACTCCTACTGCACCACCATGTGATTCTCCAAAAGTACTAACACGAAAAATTTTACCAAAACTACTACTCATAGAAATATGAAATGTTTTATCTATATATAAACATTATATGAAACCAATTGAAAATTAAACAAAAAAAAGCCCCCAAAAAGGGGGCTAGTAAGTTTAAGAACTTTAAGCTTAACCGATAGCTGGAGCTGAAAGAGCTACTGTTGTAGACTCAGCTGCTGCTAGATCAAGTGGGAAGTTGTGAGCGTTACGCTCGTGCATTACTTCCATACCTAGGTTTGCTCTGTTAAGAACGTCACCCCATGTAGGAACAATCTTACCGTTTGCATCAACAACTGACTGGTTGAAGTTGAAACCGTTAAGGTTGAATGCCATTGTGCAGATACCCATTGAAGTTAACCATACACAAACAACTGGGAATACAGCTAGGAAGAAGTGAAGACTTCTGCTGTTGTTGAAACTTGCATATTGGAAGATCAAACGACCGAAGTAGCCATGAGCTGCAACGATGTTGTATGTTTCTTCTTCTTGTCCAAACTTGTAACCATAGTTCTGAGACTCTGTCTCAGTTGTTTCTCTTATTAGAGATGAAGTAACAAGTGAACCGTGCATAGCTGAGAATAAAGATCCTCCGAACATACCAGCAACACCAGCCATGTGGAATGGGTGCATAAGAATGTTGTGCTCTGCCTGGAAAACAAACATGAAGTTGAATGTTCCAGAGATACCTAGAGGCATTCCGTCAGAGAATGAACCTTGACCGAATGGATATACAAGGAATACTGCGAAAGCTGCTGAAACTGGTGCAGAGTATGCAACACAGATCCAAGGACGCATACCTAAACGGTATGAAAGCTCCCACTGTCTTCCCATGTATGCTGAGATACCGATTAGGAAGTGGAAAATTACAAGCTGGTAAGGACCACCGTTGTATAACCACTCATCTACAGTAGCTGCTTCCCAAATTGGGTAGAAGTGTAGACCAATAGCGTTAGATGAAGGAACAACTGCACCTGAGATGATGTTGTTTCCGTATAGGAATGAACCAGCAACTGGCTCTCTAATTCCGTCGATGTCTACTGGTGGTGCTGCGATGAATGCAACGATGAAGCAAGCCGCTGCTGTAAGAAGGCATGGAATCATTAAGACGCCGAACCAACCAACATAAATTCTGTTGTTAGTTGATGTTACCCACTCACAAAACTGTGGCCAACCTTTTAACAGCGAAGAACGCTGCTGCTGAATAGTTGTCATGAGTTCGTAAAGTATGTCTCTAAAGTGAGACGTGTAAATAAAAACGGAAATAAAATTCCGCTTTGAAGATTTTAGACCAAAATCGCTAAAAATGTGTAAATATTTTTTCTTTAAGTAAACTTATTTTTTGGAAAACAGGAGAAAATAACTTCCATGTCTTAAGATTTTCTTTGTTATTGAGGATTCAACTTGGTAATAATCGAATGGTTACTTAATGGAAAAAGATCTAGAGAGGTAGTTTCCTTAAGAGAGGCTAAGCATAGAAGACTGCAATTAGAGGCTTTTGGAGCTGTTATATATTGGAGTGAAAGAATTTAAGTTTTTAAAGTTTAAAAATTAGAAAAAAAAATTAAAGCATTAAATATTAAATAAACTTATCTATACAATAAAAAATCCTTATTAGTTTTCAACGATTTATTGTTCCGGTTTCTTAATTTAAAAACATTCAAACTCTTGAACCCATTGTTTTTTGGAACAAATTACTTCTTTTTTTGTGTAGCTCATGGCAATTTTTTTTTCCTTATAAGCAACTTCTCCAATAAAAACTGGCCAAATCAATTGGTCCCGTTCATATTTGTGGATTATTCCTTGGCTATCCAGAAATAATGGATCTCCTTTTTTAATCATTTTCCAATCTTGGTTTATTCTCTCAGGATGAATAATGCCATCAATATCTCCCTTTTCATCTCTTGGATAATCTATACTCCCTTGATGAACGTGAACCACTAAATCCTTTGGAAGTTCTATAAGTTTATTTTTTAATTTTTCTATCTCTTCCCTTAGGGAGCTAATTATTAGAGAGAATCTATTTATAATATTTTGATCATAAAAATTTTGTGCGACAGCTCCTATTTCAATAACTAAACCACATGGCCAAGCTTCTACAAGAAAGCCTGTTTGGGATTTATCTTTTTCGTGCAAATAAATAGGCAATCCAAATTTGTTCTGCAGTAATGCAGCTAAACAAAAATCTTTAGATCTCCTCCCATACATAACAATGCTTGTTCCCATATTTGCAGTAGTAGTGTGCAAATCAATTGCAATTTGACAGGGTTTAGATCCGTCAATTCCAAATTCATCTACTAAAAAATTAGCTCTATTAATTTCATAAAAGCTATTATTATGTTTATCAAAATTCTCACTTTCTTTAAAAGATCTATTTAAATCTACATCTATATATCTGCAACCTTTTTCATAGGCAGCAGGATTACCTATGATGTACTCATACTTAATACCATTATTTAAACTATTTTCCTTCCTATTAAATTGCTTAACAGCCCAAACAGGATTAATTTCATTCCCATGAGTGCCTGAAACGATAAGTATTCTCTGAACATTCATTTTTTCTTTGAAAATAAAATTTTATGCAAAATAAATACCTTATAAAGGCCTCCAGAAAATTCTGGTTTTGGTTTTGGACCCAATTAATGAATGGCTTCGCGCCATCAGATTTACATGGTAATTATAAAAGACCTAAAGGTATAACCATTAATGGTGAATACGATATTAATAATGAGAATGGACAAATTTATTTATTAGTAGGTCATTCTTGTCCATGGTGTCAAAGAACTTTACTTGTACACGAAATAAAAGATTTATCTAAAAAAGTTAAAGTAATTTTTTTAAAGGCAGATGTTGAGCATTGCGAATGGATTTTCAATACAAAGATTAAGGGATGCATAAGACTTTCAGACCTTTACAAAAAAGCTAATAAAAAGATTATTTTTAGAGCGACATTACCTCTTTTAATTAGCTTTGTAAAAGATGAAGTAAATATTCTGTCTAATGAAAGTTCAGAGATTATAAGACTACTCAATTCAATAAAAAGTGAATCGAAATATAAGGTATTAAGTATTAAAGATGGTAATCAAAAATTTTTAGATTTAATTAATAAAAGCATTAATGATGGCGTATATAAATGTGGTTTCGCCAGAAACCAGTTAGCTTACGAAAAAGCAAGTAAAAAGCTTTTCGCAGCTATAAATGAAATTGAAAATTTATTACAGAAAAATAAAGGGGGCTGGATATTTGGAGAAGAGTTAACCTACGCAGATATTTACCTTTTTCCAACTCTTATAAGATGGGAATTGATATATAGCAAACTTTTCAAATGTACTGAAGAAGAATTATCAAGTTTTGAAAAGATTATTGAATGGAGATTAAAATTCTTTAAATTATCTAACGTAAATAGGACATGCTTCGACAATGAATGGAAAAAAGATTACTACAAAGCTTTATTCCCTTTAAACCCAAACCAAATAATCCCAGTTTTACCTTCGCTAATGGAAATAATGAAAGTAGAGACCTAAAAAAATAAATAAATCAATTTCAAAAAAAAATGATGTTGTAATGAACACTTATTTAGTTCATAGATAATGCAATTTCATTAGAAATTAACTATGTTATGTATGTCTACTAAAGTACGAAAAGCTTAAAATGAAATCCATTGACGAACACATCCAAAAAGATCAATCGGAAATCGAATCTGCAAAAGCAGAGGGCAATCTTCCAAAGGTCAGACATTTAACTGAAGAGCTAAAAGAACTCGAAGAGTATAAGGATCATCATCCAGATGATAAACATGACCCTAATGCTTTGGAACTATTCTGCGATGCCAACCCGGACGAACCAGAATGTCTTGTTTATGATGATTAAGTTTTCTTTTGATAGATAATGGACAATAAAAAAGGGCTCTAAAAGCCCTTTTTTTTATTTATTAATTCTATTTAGTAATCTCTATTAAAGTCGGATGGACTTCCTGTAAGTGAACATACGACCGACTCTTCATTTTTCATTTCCTTGACTTCTACAATTGGTCTTCCCATTTTCTTCAATACCTCAATATCTTGAATGGTTTGACATCTAGCTATTATTTTTCCTTGTTGATCAAAGCAAGTATAGAAATTCATATTTTGTTTAAAGAGGTATCTTATTTATGACTAATTTTCATTATTAAATCAAGTGTTTTTTTTTACAAAAAAATTTTAAATTTAACTTAGATCCTTTTCCATACTTCAGAAAGCAGTGAAGATAAACCTTTTTTTAAAGATGAAGAAATAACTAAAACTTTCTTTTTAGATAAATCTTCTAACTTTTTTGAAATTATTTTCAAATAATCATCATCTACCAGCTCCATTTTATTCAATACTATTATCCTCTCTTTATCTAAAAGACCTTTTCCATATTTTTTTAATTCCTGCTCAATTATCTCAAAATCATGTAAAGGATTTTCTGCAATTGCATCAATTAAGTGAACAAGTATCTTCGTTCTTTGGATATGCCTTAAAAAATCATGGCCTAAACCTACTCCATCAGCTGCCCCTGATATTAATCCAGGAATATCCGCAAAAAGGCAACCATTCCCGTCAATTTTTCTTACTACACCTAAGTTAGGTATTAGAGTTGTGAAAGGATAATTTGCGATTTTTGGACGGGCAGATGATACAACAGAAATCAAGGTACTTTTCCCAGCATTTGGAAGGCCTATAATCCCAACCTCTGCAAGAAGTTTTAGTTCTAATTGAACCTCCCATATCTCACCATCTTTTCCTTCAGTGAATGATTCTGGGGCTCTATTTTGATTACTTAAATAGTAAGCATTACCATGTCCACCTCTTCCTCCAATGGCAATAGTTAAACTCTGTTTATGTTTAGTTAAGTCTCCTAAAATAATGCCGGTTTTAATATCCCTTATTTCTGTACCGCAGGGTACCTTAAGTATTGTATCCTCACCTGAAGCACCTGATCTCTTATTAGGACCTCCTTTGCATCCATCTTCAGCAATTATTTCACGTTTGAATTTGAAATCTAATAATGTTTGAAGATTATTATCAGCCATCAAAATAACTGAACCCCCTCTGCCACCATTTCCCCCCGAAGGCCCTCCAGCAGGAACGAATTTTTCTCTTCTAAATGAAACTATTCCATTTCCACCTTTTCCAGCTTTAAGAATAATGTTTGCTTGATCAATAAATTGCACTTAATACGTTTATTAAATTTTTTTCTAGGTATTTTAAATTTTATTTTATCCACGCAATACTGCAACCAGGACCACCCTCGTTGTTGGCTGCATCTTCAATCTTATCAACATAATTTAAACCTGATAACCAATTTCTTAGTCCTTTTTTTAATTTCCCTGTACCAATTCCATGAACAATCCATAACGGTCCATGAAATTTTCTAATTTTCTCCTCAATAATTATTTCGGCTTCATGAACTCTTAACCCTCTTACGTCTATTGTATTTTTACTCGTTCTAATTTTAGAAAAAGAAAAATCTTCTCTTGTAGACTCGATTTCAATTTTTGAACTTTTGAAATTAGGCTTTTCTCCATTAATACCTTCAAAGTCATTTACAGATAATGTGCTTCTAAATGAACCACATTTAATTTCATAGAAACCACCTTTTTTATCAAAATCTACAATTTGTCCCTTACTATTTAGACTTTTAATCTTTACAAAATCGCCTATCTGAGGATCCCATGATATTGACTTTTCAGATTTTTTTTGGGTTAAATGTTCCGTCTCAATTTCCTTTAATCTTTTTCCAATAATTCTCGTATCCTCTCCATTAACATTTTTATCTCTTAATTTTTTAATCAAATCTATCACCTCTTTTTTAGCGGATATGATATGTTTTGATAATTTAGACCTCTCAATTTCCTGGATTTTTTGAGCATTTATTTTTTGATATTCATAATTTCTCTTCAATTCATCATGTAATATTTCAGTCCTTGCAATCAATTCTGCAGCAGCTTCTGCAGAATTTTGTTGTTTAATCCTCTCTTCCTCAAGTCCTTTAATAATACTGTTAATATTGTCAACTTCTTTTGGCTTTAGATAATTTGCAGCTTCATTGAGTATGCTTTCATCGAGACCAATTCTCTTTGAAATTGACAAAGCATTACTTCTCCCAGGAATACCCCAGTTAAGTATATATTTTGGCTTCAAAGATTCTTCATCAAAGGCAACTGATACGTTTTCAAATCTTGAGTCGTTATATTTTAAAGCCTTAATATCTCCATAATGTGTAGTTGCCAAAGTGATATCAGATTTATTTGCAAATTCTTTTAATAAAGCCATCGCAAGGGCACTTCCTTCAAGAGGATCTGTGCCAGATCCAATCTCATCTAACAAAACAACTGATAATCCTTTCTTATCATCAAGTGAATCTAATATCTCTTTTATGCGAGATATATGCCCACTAAAGGTAGATAAATTTTCTTCTAATGATTGATTATCCCCTATATCCACATATATATTTGGACAAAAAGGGATAATAGGATTATTAGTTGAAGGTATCAATAATCCTGCTCTAGCCATAAGTAAAGACAAGCCCAAACCTTTTAAAGCTGCTGTTTTACCTCCAGTATTTGGACCTGTAATAGCTACAACCTTAATATTTCTATTTATATAAAAATCGACAGCTACTGGTGGGGGAGCTCCTTTTTTCTTATGTTCCCAAATCAATAATGGATGAGAAAAACCAATTAAAGAAATAATAGGATTTTTCTCAAATGTAGGAGTTTTACCTCCAATCCATTTCGAATATCTTGAACGAGTTAGGGCATTTTCTAGTCTTAATAAAATGGATGCCATTTCAATAAGATTTTTTGAATTATCACTAACAACCTGAGACCATTGCTTAAGTAATTTAAATTCTTCTGCTGTGATCCTAGCCTCTAAAGAAGCAATCTTATTACCTTTAGTTACTACACTTTCAGGCTCAAAATATACTGTATTTCCTGAAGATGAAGAGTCATGAATTATTCCTTTAAATTTATCTACATAATTAACTTTCACTGCTAAAACAGGCCTTCCATATCGATCTCCAATAGTAGTATCTTGCAAATAAGCTAAATTCTTTTGAATAAATTTCTCAACTAATATTTTTCTTTCAAGTTTCTTAGATAAAAATTCTTTTCTAAGAATAGATAGTTCATTACTAGCATTGTCTGAAATCCTTCCATTCGATTCAATGCCTTTTTTAAAAATCGTTTCGATATTCTGATGGTCAGTTAAATTTTTTGTGAATGATGAAATATAAGGCCTTTGTTCAAAATCTATTAAGATTTTTTTTAAATTTCTTGCTGCAGCAATTGTTTTCGCTATTTCTAACAATTCAGAAGATGAAATTACACCTCCCTTCGAACAAATTTCAATATTTCTACTAATATCAAAAACACCAGAAAAACTAATTGATTTATCTAAATTTTTTTCTAGCTCATTAATTTCAACAGTTTCATTCAAAAGTTTTTTAGATGCCTCGTATTCTGAAGGTATAACAAAACTTAAAATTGATCGTTTACCCATTTCCGTTGAGGCGAATGAAGATAAATGAGTTTTTAATGAATCCCACTCTAAAAGGTTTATAGATTCTTCTTCTAAGGTGTTATCTGAATATGATTTTTTAGAATAACTTTTCTCTTGCATACAAAAAAAAGAATCAAACATTCGATTGAATCCCTTCAGGAGGAACATAAAGCATCTCAAGCCAGTTTCCTTCAGTATCCTTCATATAAAAAGATGCTGTTCCATCTCTATGCTCATGTAAAGGACCAACTTTTACACCAGAATTTTTTAAATCATTTTGAATATTTTCCACTTCTTTTTTATTTTCAAAATGAAAAGCAAAGTGGGGTCCCGCAGCTTTATAGCTAGGGCCTAACAACGCAAGGCCATCTTTCCCTTTACCTGCCTCTAAATAAGACCAATCTTTATCATCCCAAACCAAATTCATACCCAGCTTAATATAAAAAGATTTCGCCCTTTCGAGATTCTCTACTCTAAGTGCAATGTGACCAATCCTATTTACTCCTTGTGAAAACTTCAAAACAAAGCAATTAATTTATTACTTATCTAAGAATAAACCAAATTTTTGTTAATAATGAGTTTTTAAGTATCCTGCAACCATTGAGATGCATCACAAGCATGATAAGTGAGTATTAATTTTGCTCCTGCTCTTTTAAAACTAAGCAATGTCTCTAAAACAATATCTTTTTCGTTAATCCAATTCTTCATAGCAGCAGACTTTACCATGGAATACTCCCCACTAACGTTGTATGCGGCTATGGGCTTATTTGAAAATGTGCTTAGTCTATAAACAATATCCAAATATGAAATTCCTGGTTTTACCATCAAAATATCAGCTCCTTCATACTGATCCAGTGCAGATTCAATTAAAGCTTCTTTTGAATTGGCAGGGTCCATTTGATATGTAGACTTATTGTCTGGAATTACTTTCTTACTATTTTCTCTAGGCGCCGAATCTAAAGCAGTTCTAAACGGACCATAATAAGCAGATGAATATTTAGCTGTATAACTAATAATACCTACATCACTAAATCCTTCACTATCAAGAGCAGTCCTAATTGCTCCAACTCTCCCATCCATCATGTCACTAGGGCCAATAAAATCTGCTCCAGCTCTAGCTTGAGTTAAAGCTTGTTTTTTTAAAATTTCAATCGTTTCATCATTCAATATTTTTCCAGTTTCATCAACTAAGCCATCATGTCCATCACACGAGTAAGGGTCCAAGGCAACATCTGTCATTATTGCCATTCCTGGAATCTCTTTTTTTAATATTCGAATAGCTTTAGGTATTAAACCATCCTCATTAAAACATTCTGCTCCATCTTCAGTCTTTAAGCTATCGATAATTTTTGGGAAAAGAACCACACATCTAATTCCCAATTCCCATGCCCTAGTAACCTCCTTCAATAAACCATTAATATCCCATCTGTAAATTCCGGGCATTGCGGAAATTTCCTCTTTAAAATCTTTTTCATGAATAAATAATGGATAGATAAAGTCCGATGCCGCCAAATGGTTTTCTCTAACCATTTCTCTAATTGCCTCAGTTCTTCTTAATCTTCTTGGACGAATAATCGAATTCATTTGAATATTATTAAATTGAAAAACATTTATCTAATACATTAATCGCTTGCCTCGCACATAAATCAATCAGAGACTACTTTTGTTCAGGAAAAGTAACTAAAATTTATTTAAAAAAAGCAAAAAAAGTTACAAAAATATTTTGCACAAACTTCATTTTTCACAAATGTACGTCATAAAGAGATAATATCTTTTAGTTAAGTATTTATTTAAAGGAGAGTATCTTTGAAAATAATTAATGGATTTCATCTAAAGAATGTAAGAGGAGATATTCTAGGAGGGATCACAGCCGCAGTGGTGGCTTTACCTCTCGCTCTTGCTTTTGGTAATGCTGCGTTAGGACCTGGCGGAGCAATTTATGGACTATATGGGGCAGTAGTAGTTGGTTTTTTAGCAGCATTGTTCGGTGGAACACCTGCTCAGGTTAGTGGACCTACCGGTCCAATGAGCGTAACTGTTGCTGGCGTAGTAGCAGGCTTAGCAGCAGTGGGGGTTCCAAGAGATCTCTCTGCAGGACAAATTTTACCTTTAGTGATGGCAGCGGTAGTCATTGGCGGCTTACTGCAAATATTATTTGGGATTCTAAAACTAGGAAAATATATTACTTTAGTTCCATATTCTGTTGTATCAGGATTTATGTCTGGTATTGGAGTCATAATCATTGCACTTCAGATTGGACCATTACTAGGTATTAGCACTCGTGGTGGGGTAGTCGAATCTTTATCTACTGTATTTTCAAATTTCCAGCCAAATGGTGCTGCTATTGGAGTGGCAATAATGACTCTAGGTATAGTATTTCTAACTCCTAGAAAAATAAGTCAATGGGTTCCTTCTCCTCTATTGGCCTTATTGATAGTAACTCCAATATCAATTTTAATTTTTGGAGACGGATCTATTGATAGAATTGGAGAAATTCCGAGGGGAGTTCCATCTTTAAATTTCCCAAGTTTTAATCAATATTTCCCAATTATTTTCAAGGCAGGATTAGTCCTAGCAGTCCTTGGCGCTATTGACTCCTTACTGACATCTCTAGTAGCAGACAATATCTCTCAAACAAAACATAATTCTGATAGAGAACTTATTGGTCAAGGAATAGGAAATGCTGTAGCAGGTCTGTTTTCAGGTTTACCTGGAGCAGGAGCAACCATGAGAACAGTTATAAATGTTAAATCTGGAGGATCAACTCCCATTTCTGGTATGGTTCACTCAGTTGTATTGTTGATAGTTTTAGTTGGTGCTGGACCTTTGGCTGAGCAAATACCAACTGCATTGCTAGCAGGAATTCTTATAAAAGTAGGCCTAGATATTATTGATTGGGGATTCTTGAGGAGGGCTCACAAATTATCTTTAAAAACATCAGTAGTAATGTACGGGGTACTTTTAATGACTGTTTTTTGGGATTTAATTTGGGCAGTTTTAGTCGGTGTATTCATAGCAAATATGCTCACTATTGATTCAATAACCGAAACTCAACTAGAAGGTATGGATGAGGATAATCCTTTATCAAAAAATGATCAAGTAAAAAATGCATTGCCTGCTGATGAAAAAGCACTTCTGGATAGATGTTCAGGAGAAGTAATGTTATTTAGACTAAAAGGACCACTTAGTTTTGGAGCAGCTAAAGGAATATCTGAAAGAATGATGCTTGTAAGAAACTACAAGGTTTTGATATTAGATATCACTGATGTACCAAGACTTGGAGTCACGGCTACTCTCGCAATAGAGGATATGATGCAAGAAGCAAAAAATAATTCCAGAAAAGCGTTTGTTGCTGGTGCAAATGAAAAAGTGAAAGATAGATTAGCTAAGTTTGGAGTTGAAGGGATTATTGAAACAAGAAAAGAAGCTTTAGAAACTGCTCTAAATGAAATAGCTTCGTAATTTATGGAAATAGATCCAATTCTGCAAAATGTATTAGCCCCGCCAGTTCTTTTCTTTTTGATTGGAGCAACATCAGTATTCTTTAAATCTGATTTAGAAATACCAGCTCCATTACCTAAACTTTTCTCCTTATATCTGCTCCTAGCTATTGGGTTCAAAGGAGGTATAGAGATACAGAAAAGTGGGTTTACAAATCAAGTATTGCCTACTTTAAGCGCTGCAATACTGATGTCACTAGTAATCCCTCTGATTGGATTTTTAATTTTAAGATTTAAGTTTGATGTCTTTAATTCAGCCGCAATAGCAGCAGCATACGGTTCGATTAGTGCTGTTACATTTATTTCCGCAGAAAGTTTTTTAGAAAGTCAAAAAATAGCTTTTGATGGGTTTATGGTTGGCGCCTTAGCTTTAATGGAATCTCCTGCAATCATTGTTGGATTATTACTTGTGAAATTTGCAGCTCCAAAAAATAGACCAAAATCAAGAAAAATGCATCTAAGCGCAATACTACACGAATCACTTTTGAATGGATCAGTTTATTTATTGCTTTCAAGCTTAATTGTGGGATTTCTGACTGCTTCCAGTAATCCCTCAGGAATTACAAAAATGGAGCCTTTTACTGGACAATTATTCTATGGAGCAGAATGCTTCTTCTTATTAGATATGGGAATAGTCGCTGCTCAAAGATTACCAAGATTGAAGAATGCGGGTTCGTTTTTGATTGGGTTTGCTATTTTCATGCCTCTATTTAATGCATTTATTGGTGTTTTCGTTGCAAGATTTTTATCTTTAGGACCTGGCAACGCACTTTTATTTGTGGTTTTATGTGCAAGCGCCTCTTATTTAGCAGTTCCTGCAGCTATGAGGATGACAGTTCCAGAAGCTAAATCTAGTTATTATATTTCAACTACACTAGGTCTAACTTTCCCATTCAATATAGTTCTTGGCATTCCAATATATATGAGTTTAGTAAATACCATTATTCCACTTTCCCCTCTATAAAAAATGAAAAGATTAGACTTAATATTTAGTGAAAGAGAACTAGATGCAATCATTAAAACATTAGAAAAAGCTAATGTTCCTGGATATACCGTTATGAAACACGCTACAGGCAGAGGTCCTGAAAGAGTTGTTACTGAAGATATGGAATTTACAGGATTGGGAGCAAATGCTCATGTAATTGTTTTTTGTGAGCAAGAATTGATAGATAAAATGAGAGATAACATCAGGGACGATTTAAGCTACTACGGAGGAGTAGCTTATATTTCTGAAGCAACACCCCTTTAAAAAAAATTAAAATTTTTGTTTTAAGAATGAATCCAATCTACTCTTATATTTTTTCTACTATTTAAATATCTATCAATTGACATCGCAGCAATACATCCATCAGAAGCCGCAACGACTGCTTGCTTAAATGGTGTATTTCTTATATCTCCAATAGCCCATACTCCATCAGAGTTTGTAGACATAAAGTCATCCACAATTACTCCTCCATCTTCTTTTAAGGCAATTTGATCACCTAAAAAATCAGTAATCGGCTTTGAACCACTCATATAGACAAAGACTCCATCTAAATTTAAATTGATAGGATTTTCTTCTTGCTTATTTTTTACAACAACCCCATTAACACCCATTTCATCACCCAATATTTCCAATAATCTTGTTCTACTCCAATGTTTTATATTTGAATTATCCATCAATTCCATAGCTTCTTCATTATCTGATTTAGGGTCACTTGATGTAATCCAATGTACAGTTGATGCAAATTTAGTTAGGACAGTTGCCTCTTCAATTGCCTCCTTGTTCACTCCAACAACGGCAACTTCTCTATTTTTATAAAAAGCCCCATCACATGTAGCACAATAACTTACTCCTTTGCCAAGAAAATCCGCTTCGCCCTTAAATGATGCAGGCCTACCCATTGCACCACTTGCAAGTACAAGTGCTTTAGCTTTGAAAGTGCCTTCAGGTGTATAAACCATTTTCCATTCTCCACTAGTGTCTATTCCAAATACTTGTGCTCTTCTATAGTCTGTACCATATTGCACAGCCTGTTCTCTCATTAGAGTAAGCAATTTCTCCCCACTTATATCAACCGGAACACCTGGATAATTAGCTATTTGATGGGTTATTGCTAAGGCTCCAACAGAGGGATTTTTATCTAAGATTACTGTTTTTAAGTTTGAACGAGATGTATAAAGTGCGCAAGTACATCCGGCCGGGCCTCCTCCGATAATAACTACATCTGACTCAATGATTTCCAATTTAATAAAACTCCTTTTTAGTAGTTAATTAGATGAGTTCTTGGTTAGAAGATATTTTTAATGAAATAACTAACCTTTACATAGATATAAGTTAGAAGAAAAAAAAGAAAAAAGCATAATATAGAAACAAACTTACATAGGAAAAACATAAAAAATTAATTATCAAAATGATCAGTTACGTGAAATGTTCTTTATTGATCTATTATTAGTTCATATCGAAAAATCAATTGCCGAAGAAACAATATATTTTTTATGACCAACTCTGACTACCTTTTAAAAGCTGCCATTAAGAAAGTAACCGAAAAATTAAGCGAGATATTAGTTGAAAAAATTGAAGAAGCAACAAATATTGCTCAAGATGCTCCAGAAATTCTCAAAAAAGAATTTGATAGTTTGAAAGAATCCATAATCGAAGAAGCCTCAAGAATGGAAAAAGCGGAAAATATTCAAGAAAATGAGTACTCAAATACTTATCAAGATTCCAAAATAAAAAAAGCTTTAAATGAAATTGAAGGTATCAATAAGCAAATTGATCTCCTTAATAAAACTAAAAATAATCAAATTAAATGAGCTATAACATTTTTCATTATCGTTTAAAAAAATTGAAGAGGGCCCTTCTTATTTGGATAACTCTGATTTCACTTTTAATAATTTTGTGGATAGATAATATTAGATTTACAATTCTCCGAACTAAAAGCAATGAAAAAAGTAGGGTCCAAATTAAAAGAGCTAGGTGGTTTACTAATCAATTAATAAAGCTTGGTTCAGCATTTATTAAAATTGGACAATTATTATCAGCGAGACCTGATTTGATTCCTAATACCTGGATACAGGAATTGTCTAAATTGCAGGATCAAGTTCCTAATTTTTCATTTTCGCAAGTTGAAGAAACTATAAGAGATGAACTAGGGTCTAAGTTTAATGAAATAGATCAAATAATATGTGATCCGGTTGGATCAGCATCACTAGCTCAGGTTCATAGAGCGACTTTAAAAAATGGTAAGAAAGTAGTATTTAAAGTTCAAAGACCCAATTTGAAAGAATTGTTTATTATCGATTTGGGCATAATGCAGCAAATAGCAGGATTATTACAGAAAAACAAGAATTGGAGTCGAGGTAGAAACTGGGTTGAAATTGCTAGAGAGTGTAGGAAAGTTCTCATGAAAGAGCTTGATTTTAATTGTGAAGCACAATATGCAGCAAGATTTAGACAGCAATTTCTTGATGATGAAAATGTTGAAGTCCCTGAAGTAATTTGGGATATGAGCAGTGAAAAAGTTCTTTGTTTAAGTTATTTAGAAGGCACAAAAATAAGCGATTTAGAAAAATTACAATCACAAGAAATTGATTTACCTAAGATTGCAGAAATAGGTGCCATCAGCTATTTAAAACAATTAGTAAATTATGGTTTTTTTCATGCAGACCCTCATCCAGGGAATCTAGCAGTTTCATATGAAGGTAAATTGATTTTTTATGATTTTGGAATGATGGGCAATATCTCAAATAATCTTCAAACAAGATTAGGGGGGATGGTTAAGGCTGCTGCTCTTAGAGACGCCTCATCACTTGTTACTCAATTACAACAAGCTGGGCTAATTTCAAAAGATATAGATGTAGGACCAGTCAGAAGATTAGTCAGATTGATGCTTAAAGAAGCCTTAACTCCTCCATTTAGTCCAAATATTATCGAAAAATTATCTGGAGATTTATACGAACTTGTTTATGAAACACCATTTCAACTGCCAGTAGATTTAATCTTTGTGATGAGAGCTTTATCAACTTTTGAAGGAGTTGGTAGAATGCTTGATCCAGGGTTTAACCTTGTATCAGTTACCAAGCCTTATTTAATAGAACTTATGACTTCAAATAATCAAACTCCCAACGATTTAATTAACCAATTTGGAAGGCAAGTAGGTGAACTAGGATCAAAAGCTGTTGGGATTCCCAAGAGAATAGATGAAAGTTTAGAAAGATTAGAGCAGGGCGATTTACAATTGCAAATAAGAATGGGAGAGTCTGATAGGCAATTCAAAAAAATGTTTACTGCTCAAAAAACTTTAGGCCATTCAATTCTTATAGGAAGCTTATCAATTGCGTCTGCTTTACTTGTAACCAATAAACAAAATAATTTTGCATTATTGCCACTTTTTTTTGCACTACCAATAAGTATTGACTGGATAAAGTGCCAATTAAGTATGAGAAAAGGCTCACGTTTAGAAAAACTTAAGCGCTAAAAAACTATATATTTTTGGGACCTAAACCTAAAGCTCCAGCGAATCTTGCTTGATTTCCTAATTCCTCCTCAATTTTTAAAAGCCTATTATATTTTGCAATCCTTTCACTTCTGCTCAAAGAGCCTGTCTTGATCTGACCCGATCTTGTTGCGACAGATAAATCTGCAATTGTTGTATCTTCAGTCTCACCACTTCTATGACTAATAACACTTGTGAAACCAGACATTTTAGCTAACTCAATAGCTTCCAAAGTTTCAGTTAATGTTCCAATTTGATTTACCTTTATTAGAATTGAATTAGCAGATTTTTCCATAATCCCTTTCCTTAACCTTTCTGTATTAGTAACGAATAAATCATCACCTACAAGCTGAACTTTATTTCCTAATTCTTTGTTTAATTCTGACCAACCCTCCCAATCATCCTCAGCTAAACCATCCTCTATTGAAACTATTGGATAATTAGAAACTAATCTTGAAAGATATGAAATCATTTCAGAACTATTTAAACTTTTCCCTTCATATTTATAAGTACCATCACTATAAAATTCAGTACTAGCAGCATCTAAAGCTAAAGATACCTGCTCACCAGGTTTAAAACCGGCTTTTTGAATTGCTTCTAATAATAAGTCCCCTGCCTCTTCGCTTGATGACAAATTCGGGGCAAATCCACCCTCATCGCCTACAGCAGTAGATAGACCTTTTTGATCAAGTAATGATTTTAATGAGTGAAAAATTTCAGTACCCATTCTTAATGATTCACTGAAATTATTAACTCCATGTGGGACAAGCATAAATTCCTGAAAATCAAGACTATTTGGTGCATGAGCACCACCATTTATTACATTCATCAATGGGACTGGAAGAAGATTTGATAATGGATCTCCAAGATATCTATATAAGGGAATGTCTAAAGCATTTGCTGATGCTCTAGCAGTTGCAAGACTTACTGCAAGGATTGAATTTGCTCCAAGGTTAGACTTATTAGGAGTTCCATCAATTTCAATCATTAATTTATCTACTGCAGTTTGATCTAAAGATGACAAACCACATAAAGCCGGCGATATTGTTTCATGAATTTTATTAACAGCATTCAAAACGCCTTTCCCCATATATTTCGAACCACCATCTCTTAATTCATGTGCCTCATGAGCACCAGTGCTAGCTCCGCTGGGAACAATTGCTCTACCACTTGCACCACATTCCAAGAATACTTCTGCCTCTACAGTTGGATTACCCCTTGAATCAAGGACTTGCCTTGCTTCAACAGTATCAATAAGAAAATCAATAGTTTCTTTCACAATTTAATTATTACTATTTAAATCCTATTAATAGCTGAACTATTTGGCTAATATCTGAAATATATATGTTAAATAATTATTATTTTTTTATTTCATAACAGTTTAGATATTAGTTAACACTTTTATTAATTCCAAAGTCATTGCAACCCATCTCAAAAAAATTTTTTTAAAATTCATCTTACAATTTGAAAATTATTGGATGATTATTAATGCAGATCCTATTTAGAATATTAATAATCAACTGTAGTTTTATAGTTTATGAGAGAAACCCTTACATCCAGTCCTGAACTATTTAGCGATATCAGCTGGAACCTTCTTTTATTAGGGGAAGAAACCGCAAAAAAATGGGATCATAGCGAATTTAATATTGAACACATAATTCATACATTGTTCACATCAGGTGAATTCTTTGCTTTCATTGAAAAATTATCAATCGACCAAGATACAGTTTTAGACATAACAGAAGATTTTTTAGAAGAGACACCAACAAATGAGTCAGATATTTTTACTATCGGAGAAGATTTAGAAATTTTATTAGATAACGCGAATCAAATTAAAACTCAATGGGGATCGAGATTAATAGAAATCCCTCATTTACTAATTGCTCTTGGAAGAGATTTAAGAATTGGAAATTATGTTTTTGAAGAAGGAAACCTTTCAATGGAAAAATTAGAGGAAGAATTAAAGTTTTACCCAAATATTAATCAATCAAAAGATTCTTTTAATTATAGGAATGTCATTGAAATAAATAATCAATCTAATTTTGAATCAGACAAAGAAACTTTAGTTAAAGAAGAAAAATTGAAAAAAGCTATTGTTCCATTACCGAAAAGTGAACTTCAAATTGAAACCAAAAAACAAGTTGGAAAAGATGAAAATGCTCTTTCAATTTATGGAAAAGATTTAACAGAATCAGCTAAAAAAGGCTTACTGGATCCCGTTTTAGGAAGAGAAAATGAGATCAATAATTTAATGAGGGTACTCTGCAGAAGAAACAAAAATAACCCTATACTTATTGGCAATCCTGGAGTTGGTAAAACCTCAATTGCAAAATTACTTGCTCAATTAATTGTAGACAAAAAAGTTCCTGATACTTTAAAGGACTTAAAAATTATTTCACTTGACTTAGGTGCATTAGTTTCTGGGACCAAATTTAGAGGTCAACTAGAGGAAAGACTAAGCTTAATAATGCAGGAACTAAATAATCCAAACCAAGGAATGATTCTATTTATTGATGAAATTCACTCAATATTAAGTTCTAACAGATCTTCTACCGACATCAGTAATATCTTAAAACCTCTACTAGCTGAGGGAGAACTTAGATGTATCGGTACAACAACACCTGAGAAATTTCGTGAAACTATTGAAAAAGATCAGGCATTAAATAATTGCTTTCAAAAGATAGCTGTTAATGAACCTTCAGTAGAATTAAGCGCAAAAATATTACAAGGGATCAAAAAGAAATACGAATTACATCATGGCATAAAAATTTCTGAAGAGGCTGTAAAATACTCTGCAAAATTGGCCGACAGATACATCAGCGATAAATGTCTCCCTGATAGTGCAATAGATTTAATTGATGAAGCAGCTGCACAGTTGAAAATCGAGTCTAATAATATGCCTTCAATAATTCTCCAACAAGAAAACAAAATTAATACTATTGATGAAAAATTGAATAATTTACAAGGAGAAAATATCGAAGCTCAAGAAAAACTATTTAGTAATAGAAAACAATCAGAGGCAAAATTGAACGTTCTTTTGGAAAATTGGAACAATTTACGTGAAGAAATGGAGGAATTATCTATTTTAATGAAAGAAGAAGATAAGCTAACCAAACAAATTAAAGAAAAATCAAATCGCGAAATTGAAAATGATCTAGATTATTTAGAAAAGCTGGAAGAAGAGTTAAGTGAAATAGAGAATGATATACAAAAAGTTGAAGAGAACTTTAATAAAATAAAGAAAAATAGAAATTTCCCTTTTAAATATCAAGTTGAACCTGATGATATTGCTGATGTTGTCTCAAAAATTACAGGTATTCCAATATCTAAAGTAGTTTCAAATGAACGTAAGAAATTAGTCAATCTAGAAACAGAACTAAGTGAAAAAGTTATTGGACAAGAAAAAGCTATAGAAGCTGTTTCTGCTGCAATTAGAAGAGCTCGCGTTGGTATGAAAAGTCCTAAAAGACCTATCGGATCTTTTTTATTTATGGGTCCCACAGGTGTTGGTAAAACAGAATTAGCAAAATCTCTTGCAACAGCTTTATTTGATGAAGAAGACGCGCTTTTAAGATTAGACATGAGTGAATATATGGAAAAAAATGCCGTTGCACGACTTTTGGGAGCTCCTCCAGGTTATGTTGGTTATGAAGAGGGAGGTCAATTAACTGAAGCCGTAAGACGCAAACCCTATTCAGTAATACTTCTTGATGAGATAGAAAAAGCACATATAGAAGTTTTTAATATCCTTTTACAAGTCTTAGATGAAGGAAGATTAACGGACTCTCAAGGAAGGACTGTAGACTTCAAAAATACCGTAATCATTATGACAAGCAACCTAGCTGGTAAATCTATACTGGAGTATTCACAAAAGATTTCTAAAAGTGATAGAAAGTTAGAAATATGTCAACAAACTCTAGATGAGATCATTAGTAATACATTGTCTGCAACTTTTAGACCAGAATTTCTAAATAGAATTGACGAGGTAGTAAAGTTTGATCCATTATCTATTAATGAACTTCAGAAAATAATTATTTTACAAACAGAAGATTTAAAAAACCTGCTACTTGAACAGAATATAAATATCGCCATAGACAAAAAAGTTATTAATAAAATCGCAAACGATTCTTTCGAACCTGAATATGGTGCTAGGCCACTTAGCAGGGAACTTAGAAGACAAATAGAAAATCCCTTGGCTGCAAAACTTTTAGAGGATAACTTCAAAAACAAAAAAAATATCGCAATTAAACTTAACCCCACTAAAAAAGATGAGATCGTTTTCAAACCTAGCTGAGGAGTAAATCAATAAGCTAAAATAATAACTAAAGCGAAAGCTTAATTTCAAAAAAAATTTTGTGAAAACTCCTACTACTAATGAAGAACCTCTAAAAAAGGATTCTCCTGAGATTGAAGAGCCTAAAAAAAAGAATAATTTTTTTAGATCTACCTACGATGAACTTAAACTTGTCGTATGGCCTAACAAACAACAACTTTTTAGCGAATCAGTAGCAGTTATAATTATGGTATCTTTTTCTGCAGCAGCCATTGCTTCTGTCAGCAGATTCTATGGATGGGCAGCCTCGCAAATTTTTGGTTGAATTTGTCCCGAATATCTATTTAAAAAAGACCTTTATTAAGCTTCCATAAAAAAATGAGTAATGAATTAACTACAAACCTTGCTTCTTCAAAAGCAAATACAAGCATCGCAAGATGGTATGCAGTTCAAGTAGCATCAAGCTGTGAAAAAAAAGTAAAAGCGACTCTTGAGCAGAGATCAGTAACTTTAGGTGTTAATAATCGAATCATTGAAATTGAAATTCCCCAAACTCCTGGAATTAAATTAAAGAAAGATGGAAGCAGACAAACTACTGAAGAAAAAGTTTTCCCAGGTTATGTGCTCGTAAGAATGATTTTGGATGAAGATACAATGATGGCTGTAAAAAGTACTCCAAATGTAATTAACTTTGTTGGTGCTGAAGACGGTAGAGGCAGCGGAAGATCGCGAGGTCATATCAAACCTCGACCATTATCCAGACAAGAAGTTAATAGAATCTTTAAGCGCGCATCAGAGAAAAAAGCTGTAATCAAGTTAGATATTGAAGAAAAAGATAGAATCATAGTAACGAGTGGTCCATTCAAGGATTTCCAAGGAGAAGTTATAGAAGTTTCAGGGGAAAGAAATAAATTAAAAGCATTACTTTCAATATTTGGGCGCGAGACTCCTGTAGAATTAGAATTCTCCCAAATCAATAAACAAAATTAATTTCTAAATGTTCTTGTTTATCGAGTAAAATTATGATTTTCTACTTCAACTTAAATTTTCTAATCTAATGGCAAAAAAAATTGTTGCAGTTATCAAGCTTGCTCTACAAGCAGGCAAAGCAAATCCGGCTCCTCCTGTAGGACCAGCTTTAGGACAACATGGTGTTAATATCATGGCATTTTGTAAAGAATACAATGCAAGGACACAAGATAAAGCAGGTTTTGTAATTCCAGTTGAGATTTCTGTTTTTGAAGATAGAAGCTTTACTTTCATCACAAAAACACCTCCTGCTTCAGTCTTAATAACAAAAGCAGCTGGTATAGAGAAAGGATCAGGTGAATCCGCAAAAGGCTCTGTTGGGAATATAAGTAAAACTCAATTAGAAGAAATAGCCAAAACTAAGCTTCCTGATCTAAACTGTTCTAGTGTTGAATCAGCAATGAAAGTAATTGAGGGTACTGCTCGTAATATGGGCGTCTCTATCACTGATTGAGTTCAATACAAAATTTCTCACTATTTAGGGGAGGTTAGTTAATAACCGTTTGCACCCAATATTATTATGAAAAAACTATCCAAAAGAATGGCGGCTCTATCAACAAAGATAGAAGATCGCATTTATGCACCTCTTGAAGCTCTTAGTATTATCAAGGAAAATGCTAATGCAAAATTTGATGAAACTATTGAAGCACATATACGTTTAGGTATTGATCCAAAATATACTGATCAACAATTAAGGACCACTGTTGCATTACCACATGGTACTGGCCAAAGTATCAAAATTGCAGTAATTACAAGCGGTGAGAATGTATCGAAAGCTAAGGCTGCTGGTGCAGATTTATTTGGCGAGGAAGATCTTGTGGAAAGCATAAACAAAGGAAATATGGAGTTCGATCTACTTATAGCAACTCCAGATATGATGCCAAAGGTTGCAAAATTAGGAAGAGTTTTAGGACCTAGAGGTTTAATGCCTAATCCTAAAGCTGGAACAGTAACCAACGATATTGCAAATGCCATTAAAGAATTCAAAGCTGGTAAGCTCGAATTTAGAGCAGATAAAGCGGGTATCGTTCATGTACGCTTTGGAAAAGCAAGTTTTACAAAAGAGGCACTATTTGAAAACTTAAAAACCTTACAAGAATCAATTGATAAAAATAAACCAAGTGGAGCCAAAGGAAAGTATTGGAAAACATTTTATGTGACTTCAACAATGGGGCCTTCAGTTCAATTAGACATAAATGCTGTACAAGATTACCAACCTGAAGGTTAACCCTTTGTAGTATAATTTAAAGTGCAATAATACGGCCAAAGAAAGTAGGTTAATTTAGTTTTTCTAAATTTTTAATTCCTACCGAGGACTCGTCTTAATTATTTCTTTTTGGATCTAATAAAAGCGGCCTCTTTTAAAAGGACTTTGCCGCATTTCCTGCTCTCCCTAAATCACGATCCAAAAACAACAATGGGCCGAACACTAGAGAATAAGCAACAAATCGTTACTGAGATTAAATCTCTATTAAACGACTCGGAAATGGCTGTAGTTCTTGACTATAAAGGTTTAACTATCAAAGAGATGTCAGATTTGCGATCTAGATTGCAAACAACTAATGGCATTTGCAAAATTACTAAAAATTCATTAATGCGTAAAGCTATTGATGGAGATAGTAATTGGAACGATCTTGAATCTTTACTGACCGGAACAAATGCTTTTGTCTTAATTAAAGAAGATGTTGGTGGTGCTGTAAAAGCTATCCAATCTTTTCAAAAAGACACAAAAAAATCCGAGACCAAAGGAGCTTTATTTGAAGGAAGACTTCTTAGCAATTCTGAAATAAAAGAAATTGCAAGTCTTCCATCTAAAGAAGTATTGATGGCAAAAATTGCTGGCGCTCTAAATGGCGTGGCAACAAAAATTGCAATCTCTATCAATGAAGTGCCTTCTGGGCTTGCAAGATCACTTAAACAACATTCTGAAAAATCAGAATCTTAAATTCAAACCCTAATTAACCTTTAAGAAAATGTCCGCAAAAACTGAAGAAATTCTTGAATCATTAAAATCTCTATCACTTTTAGAAGCATCTGAGCTCGTCAAACAAATTGAAGATGCTTTTGGAGTATCTGCTGCAGCTTCTGCAGGTGTAGTAATGGCAGCCCCAGGAGCAGCTGGCGGTGATGGAGATGGTGCCGCTGCTGAAGAGAAAACTGAATTTGATGTAGTTCTCGAAAGCTTTGATGCAGCTGCAAAAATCAAAGTCCTTAAGGTTGTAAGAAATGCAACTGGTCTAGGTCTTGGCGATGCAAAAACACTTGTTGAATCTGCACCAAAAACTGTAAAAGAAGGAATTGCCAAAGCAGATGCTGAATCTTTAAAGAAAGAGATTGAAGAAGCTGGCGGTAAAGTTACACTTAAGTAAGAGTACATTTTTTCAAGCCGATAACCTTAATATCGGCTTCAAAAATTATGAATAGTGATAGTATTGCGATTGAAGCCGCAACAGATGGAGCTTGCAGTGGTAATCCAGGCCCAGGTGGTTGGGGCGGTTTAATAATTTTTGCCGATAAAAGCGAATTAGAAATAGGTGGTTCCGAGCAAAATACTACTAATAATAGAATGGAACTCACTGCGGCTATTAAAACTCTTGAGAAATTAAAAACCTACCAACTAAAAGAGAACTTTAAACTAAGAACTGATAGTAAATATGTCATAGAGGGTTATACAAAATGGATTATTAATTGGAAGAGAAATGGATGGAAAACAAGTTCAGGAAAACCAGTTCAAAATCTTGATCTATGGCAAAAAATTGATCAATTAAGAATTAATGGCCTAATAATGGAATATGTTAAAGGTCATAGCGGGGATAAACAAAATGATAGGGTTGATAAAATTGCAACTAATTACAGTAAAGGTATATCTATAGAAAATAACTTAAAAAAAGCAAAATCCTCTGTTGATTTTTTTGAAAAAAATGCACCTGCAGAAATTCAGGAATTATTTTCCCGCAATGAATTAATTAAAAAATTTGCAGAAAAAAAGTACCTTTTAAGTTCACCTGAACTAGACACCTTATTAGGTGAAGAAAACCACTTAAAGATAAAACAATATTCACTTTTTGAATGGCGTAATTGGAGATTGATTCCTAAAGATAAAAAATATTGGATAATAGAAAAAAAGAATCCTGATTTTTTATGAATTTACAAAAGGGGGTATTTAAAAATCTTTATAAAAACTTGATTACCCCTGTATTAAAAAAAGACTCTGGAATTGATGCAGAATACTTAACAAATTTATCTCTTAGCCTCCTATCATTCAGTTCAAGAAAATATAATTGGCCCGTAGTTTCTTCTATCTTCAAAAATCTAAATAAAGAATTTTCTGTAGTTGATAAAAGGTTAACTCAGAACATATGTGGAATAAATTTTTGTAATCCAATTGGTTTAGCTGCGGGTTTTGACAAAAATGGAAATGCCGCAAATATATGGAAAGATTTTGGTTTTGGATTTGCCGAACTTGGTACGGTAACTAAATTTCCTCAAAATGGTAATCCCAAACCAAGATTATTTAGATTAGCAGAAGAAGAGGCAGCATTAAATAGAATGGGTTTCAATAACTATGGTGCTGAAAATCTAGTTAAAAACTTTGTCGAACAAGGAATTGAGTTTAAAAAAAATAGAAATAATATTTGTTTAGGGATAAATTTTGGTAAGTCTAAAATTACAGATTTATCTCAAGCACAAGATGACTATTTAACTTCTCTAAAATTATTAATTCCATATTGTGATTATGCAGCAATCAACGTAAGTTCTCCAAATACTGAAGGACTTAGAAAGTTACAAGATCCAATTCTTCTAAAAGAACTTATTAAAGAAATTAAAAACTTACCCAGTTGTCCACCATTATTTGTCAAAATTGCACCAGATCTAAGCTTTAAAGATATTGAAGATATTTGCCAATTAATAATCGAGGAAAACATAGATGGAATAATTGCTACTAACACCAGCATAGATAGATTAGGTCTTGGAAATAGAAAGATCATGCAAACCGGATTATTACTTTCTGAAGAGGATGGAGGATTAAGTGGAAGGCCTCTACAAAAAAAAGCAAATCAAATAATCAAACATATACATAATATTGATAAAAAGATTATTTTAATTGGCGTTGGTGGAATAGATAGTCCTGAGTCAGCATGGGAAAGAATTTGTTCTGGAGCATCATTAATTCAACTTTATACAGGATGGATATATAAGGGTCCACAATTAGTACCGGATATACTCCAAGGAATTATCAAGCAACTAAATATCCATAAATTATCAAATATAAAAGAGGCCATTGGATCAGATCTAAAATGGATTGAATAAAATAAGAAAATGAATAATGAATAAACCGGAACCTAATGATTACAAAATACTAACCATGCAATCATCAAACCTAAAACATGGGGGAAACGTATATGCAAAAGCAAAGAAATTAAATTTATTACCCTCTGAAATTATTGACGCAAGTGCCTCATTAGTACCCTTTGATCCTCCTCAGATACTAATAGATTCATTAAATGAGGAAATTAAGAATCTTGGATTTAGATATTACCCTGAGAGAAACTTAAGTGATTTGAGAGAAATAATTGGTAAATTTCATAGGATAAACCCAGACAATATATTGCCTGGGAATGGAGCTTCTGAGCTAATAACCTGGGCAGGGTATGAAGCATCCAAATTTGGAATAAGTTGTATCCCCTCTCCAAGCTTTGTTGATTATGAGAGATCTTTAAATTGTTGGAATAGCAATTACATTCATTACGAATTACCAAAAAACTGGGAAAATGTTTTTCCTCAATCATTTCCGCTTCATCCTAAAGGTGATGTTATTTGGATAACAAATCCACATAACCCTACCGGCCAATTATGGGGGAAGTATTCATTAGAGAAAATTATAAAAAAATATAAATTAGTAATTTGTGATGAGGCTTTCTTATCGATAACACCGAATGGAGACAAAGAATCTTTAATACCATTAATTCAAAAATATGATAATTTATTAGTCTTGAGAAGCTTAACCAAAATCTTCAATATTCCAGGTCTTAGATTAGGTTACGTTGTTGGCTCTTCGACAACACTTAAGAAATGGAAAATCAATAGAGACCCTTGGCCTTTAAATTCTTTTGCTATCAAAGCGGGAATTGAATTACTAAATAATAAAAAATTCTATGAAAAATGGACAAGTCAGATTCACCGCTGGATAAATATTGAAAGAGAGAGAGTATCTAAAAAATTATCAAAAATAGAAAACCTTAAAGTTCATAACTCTTCAACCAACTTTTTTTTAATAGAAAGTAAAACATCATTATCACCAAATATAAAATACCTAGAAAATAAGGGTATATTGCTTAGAGAATGTAATTCTTTTAAATTTCTTGACGACAAGTGGGCAAGAATAAGTTTGCAGAATAGGAAAAATAATACTGTTTTGTGTAATGAAATTCAAAATTCCTTTAAAAAATAATTAATAAATTTTTTGATCTTATTTTTAGTATTCATTTTATTATTATTTTTCATATTCTTCTTCATGAGATCTAATATTTCGTAGTTATTTTTTCCGTTTTTTAATTTTATTTTAAAAATTCTTTCTAGAGTTTTTTCAAAAACTTCTTTAGAGATATTATTTTGATTAATTAAAACTGAGCCTCCACTTTCGGCAAGAATCATTGCATTTTTCTCCTGATGATTATTTTTAGAATAAGGAAATGGAATTAAAATTGAAGGTTTTTCAGTCTCTATTAATTCATTTATTGTTCCTGCACCAGATCTCGATATTACAAGATCACAATTTTGAATTAAACCTGCGATTTCATTAGTAAATTTCTTTTGAACATAATTTTTGGAATTTTTTAAATTAAAGGTATATTTGTTACATTCACCAATAATATGAACTATTCGAAACTTTTTTTTCATTAAAAATTCCAGAGATTCGTAAAGAATTTGATTTATAGCTTTTGCTCCTTGACTACCTCCCATAACAATTAAAAGAGGTCCTTTTCCTTTTGGCACCCATTCTGGCAAGGGATTAGATTTATAGAATTGCTGTCTTAAAGGCGTTCCAGTAAAAATAGTTTTGCAATTTCTTAAATAAGAATTTGTTTTCTTAAAACCTAAAAGAACATAATTACACAAGAAACCAAAATACTGTGTGACCATTCCTGGAATTAAATTTGATTCATGAATAATGACTGGTATCCTTAGAAGTTTTGAAGCAATAATAGTAGGTGCTGATATATAACCTCCAGTAGTAAAAACTAAGTTTATTTTTTTTTCTTTTAAAATACGCATTATTTTGAAAGTTGACATTAAAATTTCTATATATTGATAAAACAAAAAAATATTTTTTCTAGGTGTCTTTAAATTCAAAGTCGTCAAATTATATTTTTTAGGAATAAAATTTGCATCAAGTCTTTGATGAACTCCCAACCAATGAATATTCCATTCATCTTCTGCTTCTTTAGAAACTGCTAAAGCCGGGAAAATATGCCCCCCTGTTCCACTCGCTGCAACTAATAAATTATTTTTTTTAGACATAAAACCCTAAATTAGTAGAATGTTAATAACTTGAAAAAAAATGTTGAATTTAAACTTATTCAAAAATATAGGAGTTCCTCTCTACTTATTTATTTATCTCATTATTCCCTATTCAGCAATAACGCAAACTTTAAAAGGTGACTTTATTAAAAATCTAGAAAATTCTTTAAATTCGAGAGATTTAGTTTTTATTAGAAAAAATTTTAGAGATGATGAGAATCAAAATATACCAAAGCAATTTTCAAAGATTATTAATGATTTCCCTAACAGCAAATGGAGGATTAAAAAAATAAAATCTACCATTCGAAATAAAGATATTTTACGAATAAAAGTTTTGGGAGAAAAAATAGTTAATGGAGAAATACATAAACTTGAATCCAATTTTGATTATTTATTTTCAATTGTGAATGGGAAAATCGATCAAGGAATTATCAAAAATTTATTCACGACAATAAGAAATGATGGTAATAAGATAGATATAAGTTTTAAAATCCCTGATAAAGTTCTTACTGGTTCAAAATATGATATTGATATCATTCTAAATAAACCTCTTGAAGATATAATTATTGCAGGTAGTATAAAACCTCATCAAGTTAATTCATTTTTTGAACAAGACATATTATTAGAGCCATTAGCAACGGGAGGAATTTTTAAAGTGACGCGAGCCCCTTCTAAGCCAGGGATACAAATATGGTCTGGAATCATAGCTCATCCCAAGGGGATGATTACATTTACAAAGAGTATAGATATTGTTGATAAAATATAGCTTAAGCGTCGTCTAAAGCAGCTACACCAGGTAAAATTTTACCTTCTAAAAGTTCCAAACTAGCTCCGCCTCCAGTAGATATATGAGACATTTTCTCAGCTAATCCTGCTTTCTCTACAGCGGCGACTGAATCTCCACCACCAATAATAGTACAAACTTCAGAAAAAGCACTTAAGTCTGCAAGGGTAGTAGCTATTGCATTTGTACCTTCTGCAAATTTATCAAATTCGAAAACTCCCATTGGACCATTCCAAATTATTGTCTTACATTCTGCAAGAGCATTCTGAAAAACTTTAATAGAATCTGGACCAATATCGAGACCCATCCAATCTCCACTAATTGAATAAATTTGAGATATTTTACTTTCGGCGTCAGGAGAAAATTCATTAGCTAAAACAACATCAGTAGGTAATAATAATTCAACCCCTTTTGCTTTTGCTTTTGCTTCTAAATCTTTGGCAAGCTCAAGTTTGTCTTCTTCTACAAGGCTCTTTCCAACATCTAGACCTCTTGCTTTATAAAAAGTAAAAATCATACCTCCACCAATCATAATTTTGTCACACTTATCTAGTAAAGAATCAAGCACTCCTATTTTGCTACTGACCTTTGATCCTCCAACTATTGCTGCCAATGGACGCTTTGGGGCATCTATCGCTCCTTGTAAGTATTTCAATTCTTTTTCTAAAAGGAAGCCAGCTACTGAGGGACTTAAATAATTAGTAACACCCTGAGTTGAAGCATGAGCTCTATGAGCAGCACCGAAAGCATCATTTACATACATATCTGCATGTGATGCTAATTTTTTAGCAAACTCCAAGTCGTTCTTTTCCTCTTCACCAAAAAAACGAACATTTTCAAGTAAAAGAACATCTCCATTAGATAAGCTATTTGATTCTGCAACTGCTTCATCACCAATACAACTGTTAGTAAGAGCAACATTTTGCCTCAACAATTCACTTAATCTTGCTGCTACTGGAATTAATCTCATTTTTTCATTTACCTGACCCTTTGGTCTACCAAAATGAGCAGCTAAAATAACTTTTGCAGAATGATTAATAAGATATTCAATAGTTGGGATCGCTGCACGAATACGCGTATCGTCGGTTATTTGACCGTCTTCATTTAATGGAACATTAAAATCTACTCTTACAAGAACTTTTTTTCCTTCTAAATGTGTCTTATCAAGACTGGAAAGAGATAATTTTGACATTAAACAAGCTAAATTTATAATCTCAAGACCCTAACGTTAATTTGGGCTTATTGGGTTAAAAAGTAGTTACTGTTACTTATGCCTTAATAAATTTTAAGAATTAACGATTATAAAAATTTTTTAGTCATTAAATTTATACTAAAATTTAGAAGTAGATACTTTTGAAACTTATAAAAACTAAAAGGAATACAAAATTTTATTTGATTTATTGAAGTGGACATACCCAAAATCCAATGGTACCCAGGCCATATCGCAAAAGCAGAAAAGAAATTATCTGAAGTTATCAACAAAGTAGATTTAGTTATAGAAGTTAGAGATGCACGAATTCCTTTATCAACAGGACATCCACACTTAAATAAATGGATAAATAATAAAAAACATATTCTTGTTATTAACAGATCAGACATGATCTCCCCTACTACAATCAATAGTTGGAATAAATGGTTTAATGCTAAAGATCAATATCCTCTTTGGTGTGATGCTAAAAGAGGAATAGGGATTAAAGAAATTTGTAAGTCAGCCAAAGATTCTAGGTCTTCGATTGATGATAGAAGGATTTCTAGAGGTATGAGAATAAGGCCAATTAGAGCCCTTACACTTGGTTTTCCAAACGTAGGAAAGTCAGCATTAATTAATAGAATTGCGAAAAAAAGAGTTGTAGATAGCGCTAGGAAAGCAGGCGTGACTCGTAATTTAAGATGGATAAAATTAGAAAGTGGTATAGATCTGCTAGATGCTCCTGGTGTTATACCTCCAAATTTAGAAGATCAAAAATCAGCACTTAATCTTGCACTGTGTGACGATATTGGTGAAGCTGCTTATGAAATAGAGAGTGTCGCAATTGGATTTATCAAAATTATATCCACTCTCAACAATAATAAGAATGCAAATATCTCAGTGGAACAAATATCTAATAGATATGGAGTTGATATTATCAAAGGCTTTAAGAGTCCTTCTGCTTGGATCGACGAAGCAGCTTCAAAACATACCTCAGGCGATAAAAGGAGAATGTCTTATAAGTTATTGGAAGATTATAGAAATCAAATGCTGGGTAAAATTGCTTTAGAAGTCCCACTATGGAATTAAATAATCAAAATTCTTTCGGTATTGGAGAAGGTGAGCTTATAGAAATTATTTATGAGCTACCTCTTCCTATGAGGCTAGACAGATGGTTGGTAAGTAAAAGGCCAGAACAAAGTAGAGCAAGAATTCAACATTTTATAAATTCAGGTTTAGTACTTGTAAACTATAAGACCGCGAAAGCAAAGACCCCATTAAAAAATGGCGACAATATTCAATTATGGATGCCTCCTCCAGAACCTCTTATTTATTTGAAACCTGAAAAAATGGATTTAAATATCCTTTTTGAAGACGAGCACATCATTGTAATTAATAAACAATCAGGACTAATTGTTCATCCAGCCCCTGGACACAAATCTGGAACTTTAGTGAATGGATTACTTTTTCACTGTAAAGATCTACCTGGAATTAATGGGAAACTAAGACCTGGGATTGTTCACAGATTAGATAAAGATACCTCCGGATGTATGGTGGTTGCAAAAAGTCAAGAGGCATTAGTAAATCTCCAGAAACAAATCAAAGAAAAAATAGCATCACGCGAATATATTGCAGTAATTCATGGAGCACCTAATTCTGAAGAAGGCCAAATAGTGGGAAACATTGGCAGAGATAAATTAAATAGATTGAAATATAAAGTAGTTGAAGAAACTTCAGGAAGGTATGCCTGTACCTATTGGAAATTAGTGGAAAGATTTGGCAATTACTCATTAATGAGTTTCAAACTAGATACGGGGCGAACGCATCAAATAAGAGTACATTGCGCTCACATTAATCATCCAATTGTGGGTGATCCGTTATATGGGAGATGTAAAAAACTACCATGTAAATTAGATGGCCAAGCTTTGCACGCCATTAAGCTTGGACTTATACATCCAATAAATGGTAAAGAAATGATATTTGAATCAGAATTACCATTAGATTTTCAAAAATTACTAAGTGTTCTTAAAGTTAAATAAGATTTAAAGAGGAATTTAGAAGCGATTTTGTATACGTGTTTTGAGTTTTAGTGAATATTGTCGAACTTTCTCCTTCATCAACTATCTTTCCGTGATTCATAACTAACAACCTATCACAAAATGTTTTAGCAATACCTAAATCATGAGTAATAAAGATAATCGTTAAATTCATTTTTTCTTGCAAGAATCTAAGTAATTGAAGAATCTCTATTTTTACTGAAGCATCCAACATATTAACGCTCTCATCACAAATCAAAATTTTTGGTTTCAACAATAGCGCTCTGGCTAATGAAATTCTTTGCAATTGACCACCAGATAATTGGCTAGGATAAGAATTAAAAAAAGCATTATTTAAGGGAAGATTTAAATTTCTTAACATTAATTTTATTTCTTTTTCGATTATTCTTTTATCTGAAATTTTTTGAATAAAAAATATATCTTCCAAAATATTTTTAATTGTCATTTTCGGATTCAAACTTGAAAAAGGATCTTGAAAAATTATTTGCACATTATTATTCTTTTTAAAAGATTTATTTTTTTTGGATGCATGATTTTTATCATAAATTTTTATTTCACCACCTCTTACTTTAATGAGTCCAATTAAAGCCCTACATAATGTACTTTTACCGCTCCCTGAAGAACCAACAATTCCAAGAGTCTCATTCTCATATAACTTGAAACTAACTTCATTTAAAGCCTTATTCCATTTATTAATGAAAATTGAAGAATTTAATTTATACCAATGTCTTAGGTTATTTACCTCTAGAACAACCTGATCTCGAGCAATATTTTTTGTATTTGGTTCAAATACTATTTTTGAAGCATTTACTAACTTTTTCCCGATATCTGATTTTGGTGATTGAAAAATATCTAATATATTCCCTTTTTCAACAATCGATCCCTTTTCAATTATTGCAACTTTTTTACACCACTTTGCTGCAAGATTAATATCATGACTAATTAAAATTAAAGTAGTATCAAATTCATTACATAGTTGAATTATTTCTTGCATAATTTCAAAACTTGTTTTTGTATCTAAGCTTGTTGTAGGTTCATCAGCTATTAATAATTTAGGTTTCAAAGCAAGTGCCATTGCTATAGAAACTCTCTGTCTCATTCCACCGCTAAATTGATGAGGGAAAGAATCAAGTCTACTTTCTTCAATTCCTACTTTTTGAAAAACTTCTCTTACTAATTTTTTAATAGCTATAGATGATTTAGTTTGATCATGTGTTTTAAATAATTCATGTAAATGATCCCCAACTCTCATTAGCGGATTAAGTTTTTTTATAGAGTCTTGATAAATAAATCCAAAATTATTTCTTCTAAATAATTGTGCATCTTTGTTATTTATTTTCCTAGGATCTACACTAGAAATCGATAGATACCCTTTAGAAGTGGCCTTTTCAGGCAATATATTTACTAATGTTTTTGCAAAAGTGGTCTTTCCACATCCAGAAGGTCCTATTATGGCCAAATGATCTCCACTATCTATTTCCAAATTAAAATTTTTGATAATAGGTTGCTGTTTTAGACCATATTTAACAGTAAGATTTTTAACTACAATAATTTTTTCTTTATTTTTTTCCATGATTTATAGCAAATTTTTCTAGACCTAAATAAAATACATCTAAAGCAATATAAAATGTCCGAGGCAGCTGCAAATTCAAAAGAAAAAAACGAAATTGAAGTTTCCAAAACTATTTTGCCTGAAAATAAAAAATATGAAAGTGAATCTTTGAATTATCAAATAAACATTCCCGATTGGCTTCTTAAAGATATTCATAATTTTGAAAAATCAAATAAAGAAAATGATGAGAATCAAAACCTTATAGCAAAGGCTTTTAAACTTGCTTATAAAGCTCATGATGGACAATTCCGTGCTAGCGGCGAGCCATACATTATCCACCCGGTTGCTGTTGCAAATCTCCTCAAAGAAATAGGTGCTAGTTCATCTGTTATTGCCGCAGGCCTTTTACATGATGTTGTTGAAGATACTGGCATTGATTTATCCGAAATAGAAACAAATTTTGGATTAGAAGTAAAAATACTTGTAGAGGGCGTAACAAAATTAGGCGGCATTCACTTTAACAACAGGACTGAAGCACAAGCTGAAAATCTTAGGAAAATGTTTTTGGCTATGGCCAGCGATATCAGAGTTGTCTTAGTAAAACTTGCAGATCGACTTCATAACATGAGAACAATTGAATGGCTAAATGATGAGAAAAAACTAAGAATAGCGAGAGAAACAAGAGAGATTTATGCACCATTAGCTAATCGACTAGGAATAAACAGATTTAAATGGGAATTAGAAGATTTAGCTTTTAAATTCCTAGAGCCTAAAGAATATCTAGATCTTAAAGATCAAATCGCTGTTAAAAGAAGTGATAGAGAAAGAAGATTAAAAGTAACTTTGAATCTTATGAAGGAAAACTTGGTTTCAGCAGGCTTGAAAAATTTTGAAATAACAGGTAGGCCAAAACATCTTTATGGCATCTGGAGCAAAATGGAAAGGCAACAAAAGCATTTTCACGAGATTTATGATGTTGCTGCCCTAAGAATTATCGTGGACAATTCAGATAGTTGTTATCGAGCTTTAGCAGTCGTTCATGATACTTTTAAACCAATTCCCGGTAGATTTAAAGACTATATAGGATTACCAAAACCCAATGGATACCAGTCCTTACACACTTCTGTGATTGGAAGACATCGACCTATTGAAGTTCAAATTAGAACTACTTCGATGCATCAAATTGCTGAATATGGTATTGCCGCTCATTGGCAATACAAAGAGGGTGGTTCTCCTGCTAAAAGTAATGCCGAGAGATTTAATTGGCTAAGACAATTAGTAGAATGGCAACAAGAAGGTAATGAAAGGGATCATAATGATTATTTAGCTTCAATTAAAGAAGATTTATTTGATGAAGAAGTATTTGTGATCACTCCAAAAGGAGATGTTGTTGGTTTAAGGAAAGGATCTACCGCGATAGATTTCGCCTATAGAATACATTCTGAAGTTGGAAATCACTGTAATGGAATAAGAATTAATGAAAAGCTTTCACCATTATCTACTGCACTTCAAAATGGTGATTTCATAGAAATTTTGACAAGTAATAATGCTACTCCAAGCTTGGATTGGCTGAACTTCGTTGTTACGCCAACTGCTAAAAATAGAATTCGCCAATGGTATAAGAAAAGCCATCGAGATGAAACTATTAAAAGAGGTAGAGATTTACTCGAAAAAGAAGTAGGTAGAAACGGTTTTGAAGCATTACTTTCTAGTGAAGCCATGAAAAAAGTTGCAAATCGATGCAATTTAAAAACTACTGAAGACCTTCTTGCATCTCTTGGTTTTGGTGGTTTAACTTTGCATCAAGTATTAAACAGACTTAGAGAAGAAATAAAATTACAGACAGAAGATGTAAAAAATGATTCTGACTCTGAAATAGCAAAATCTCTTAAAAGTAATAGCAATTTATCCAATAATCAATCTAATAGAGCAGCTAAATCGCCAATTTCCGGGATAGAAGGTCTTGATTACAGAATAGGTAAATGCTGCACCCCACTCCCAGGCGAGGATATTATCGGAACTGTGTCGCTCGGCAACCATGGGATAACTATACATAGGGAAGATTGTGAAAATGTAATACCAATTCCAATAGAGAGAAGATTACCTGTAGGTTGGAATCAAGATAATAAAACTGGCGATAATAAGTTTCCAATTCAGCTACGAATAGAAGTAATTGATAGAGTTGGAGTTCTTAAAGATATTCTTATGCGGTTATCTGATAAAGGTATAAACGTTAGCGATGCCAATGTTAAAACTGCTTATGGTAAGCCAGCTATTATAAATCTTTGTGTAGGTCTTGAAAGTTATAATCAACTTCACAAAACAATTGAACAAATTAAATCAATGGCAGATGTTTTAGATATTGCTAGAGTTGGACAAAGTTAATTTTAAAATCAGATCAATCTATTTTTTTTTTACCTTGAGGATAAAGAAAACAATACTGCCGCAAATCAAAGCTAGTATAATACCTACACAAGATGAACCTAAGAGTAATTTTAGGGAAAAAATTCTACCTTGTTTCCATAAGTCATCAATAACTAAACTTTTTTCAAGAATTTTATTAGAAGAATTATTTAAAAAAATCGAACCAACTTTATAGTTAAAATAATAAAGTGGAATATAAGTAAAAGGGTTGCTTATCCAGGTACCAATTGCTGCTAGAACAATATTTCCCTTGGCTATTTTTGCAAAAAATACTCCTATTAAAGTCTGAAACCCAAAAAAAGGAAAGCAGCCACTAAATACCCCTATAGCTAAACCTTTAGCATTAAAGAAAGGACTTCCATTCTGATTCCAAAATAATGATAGAATTTTCTTATAGGTAATATCTCTTTTAAATCTCATTCAGAAAGAAAATTTCAAAATTCTTGATAATCTTACTTAATTATCCATAACAAAGCGAGAGATGGATTCGATAGTTACTACAGAAGATACGATAGCCGCAATTGCTTCAGCTATAAGTATAGGGAAAGGAGGAGTTGCGATAATAAGAGTATCAGGGAAAGAATCAATAAATTCTTGCAAAAAGATTGTTCAAACTAAATCTAAATATGCATGGGAATCACATAGAGTTTTTCATGGTTTTATTCAGGAAAATAAACAAAATAAATTTATAGATGAGGTTTTAATTTTAGTAATGAAATCACCAAATAGCTTCACAGGAGAGGATGTTGTTGAACTTCATTGCCATGGAGGAATTATCATAGTGAATAAAGTTCTAAAGAGATTATTATCTAGTAATTCTAGAGTTAGACTTGCAAACCCAGGAGAATTTAGTCAAAGAGCTTTTCTTAATGGAAAAATAGACCTTACTCAAGCAGAGTCGATTAATCAATTAATTAATGCAAGCAATACAAGATCAGCAGAGTTAGCTTTTAGTGGGATTCAAGGAGAAATAAAGAAAACAATTAACGATATTAAAAATGACCTTATAAATCAACTTTGCGAAATAGAAGCGAGAGTTGATTTTGAAGAAGACTTCACAGATTTTGATTACACCAAATATCTAAAAAACATTAAAAAAGTAAAAGAGAAAATAAAATTACTAATAGAAAATGCAAAAAGAAATTCATATATTCACAATGGAATATCCATTGCGCTTATAGGTAAAACAAATGTTGGCAAAAGCTCTTTATTAAATTTGCTTGCAAAAAAAGACAAAGCAATCGTAACTAATATTCCTGGAACAACTAGAGATGTTATTGAAGTTAATTTAACTATTAATGATATTCCAATGAAAATAATTGATACTGCTGGCATAAGAGAAACTCATGAACAAATTGAAAGTATTGGGATTAAAAAAAGTTTTGGAAAAATAAAAGAGTCAGATTTTATAATTTATATTTATAGTCTTGAAGAAGGATTTAATGAAGAAGACAAAAAAATAATACAAGAAATTCCCAAAGAAAAATTAATTACTATTTTGGGCAATAAAAAAGATTTAATTGATTGCAAAAATATTAATTCAAATGAGTTAAAAAACACAATTTTTATGAGTATTAAGAATAATGATGGTGAAAGATTATTGATAGACACAATCATAAAAAAATGCGAATTAAAACAAGTAGAAAATATCAATATATTTTTAAACGAAAGACATCTAACAAATTTGTCTGCTTGCCTATCTAATTTAAATGATACTGATGAAATAATAAAAAATGAATTGCCATTTGATTTATTATCAATTGAACTTAGAGATGGAATTCAAAACTTATCTAAAATAACTGGTCAAGAATTAACAGAGGAACTTCTAGATAATATTTTTTCTAAGTTTTGTATTGGTAAATAAATTTGAGTTAAATTACATAGTGATATATAGTTGATTCTCTAACTTCAGTAGAATTCTTATTAATTAATTATTTTTAGTTTAGTGGATTTAAATACTCCAATAATAAGTAAAATCATTGATAATTGGATCGATGAAGATATAGGTAGGGGAGATCTTACAATTCCCTCTATTACGGAAGAGAATGGTAATGCATATTGGATTGCAAAAGAAGAGGGTATATTCTGTGGGGTTGAAATTATAAAAGAAATTTTTAGAAAAATTGATTTAAAAATCAGTCCAAAATTTAATATCTCTGATGGAGATAAATTTGTTAAAGATCAAAAACTCCTAGAAATATATGGACCTTCAAAGAGTTTACTCGCTAGTGAAAGGATTAGCTTAAATATAGCAATGCATTTATCTGGAATATCAACATATACAAAGAATCTTATAGATAAATTAGAAGGCACAAATATAAAATTAGCAGATACTAGGAAAACGACTCCTGGCTTAAGAATATTTGAAAAATATGCATTCAAATGCGGAGGTGGGGTGAATCATAGAATGGGATTATACGATGCTGCTATGATCAAAGAAAATCATATTGCATGGACAGATAATCTTAAGAATGCAGTACAAAAAATTCGCATAAATTCGCCTTTTACAACTCATATCATAATTGAAGCTGAGAATATCGAACAGGCAAAAGAAGCAGTATTAGCGGGAGCGGATAGTATCTTATTAGATGAAGTTAGTCCTGAAATAATCAAAAAAAGTGTTCAAGAATTAAGAGATTTATCAATTAATAGCTTAAAAAAAGAAGTCAATAAAAATTTGATAATAGAAGTTTCTGGAATAAACCCTGAAGAAATTTGTAAATATCTAATAAAAGGTATTGATTTGATTTCAACAAGTTCTTCTATTACCAAAAGTAATTGGATTGATTTAAGTATGCGTTATATTAATTAATCATATAGATAAATAATTGAAAAATAATGCTAATCATTTTTAAAGAATTAACAAATAACTTCGAACAAACTCTTTTAGATAGTCTAAAAAAAAATGATAAAGAAAGAGAATTCGAAATTCTTAGAAAAAATTTAATTACACAATCATCAAAAGAGGAATTTGGTGATTATCAATGTAATGTTTGTTTAAGTTTATCTAAAATATATAAAAAGAATCCAAGAGATATTTCTAATGATTTTATTAACCTTTTAAATAAAAATAAAAGCATAGCAAAATTATGTAAGAGTCTAGAAATAGCTGGACCTGGATTTATAAATATAAAATTAAAGGATGAAGTTCTAATAAATGAAATTAAATCAAATATTCAATGCCAAAGGGGTGGAGTACCTCAAATTAAAAAAGATTTAGTTAGTGGCTTATCAAATAAAGTCATTGTAGATTTTTCTAGTCCTAATATTGCTAAAGAAATGCATGTAGGGCATTTAAGATCAACAATAATAGGAGATTCAATATCCAGAATTTTCGAGTTAAGAGGTTATCAAGTATTAAGACTAAATCATGTTGGCGATTGGGGAACGCAATTTGGAATGCTTATTACTCAGCTCAAAGATTTATATTCAAATGATTTAGAGGAGATAGGCAAAATTAAAATAAGTGATTTAGTTGAATTTTATAAAGAATCAAAAAAAAGATTTGATAATGAATATGAATTCCAAAAAAGATCTAGAGAGGAAGTAGTTAAGTTACAAAGTGGAGATATTAAATCGATTAAAGCTTGGAAATTATTATGTGATCAATCTAGAAAAGAATTTGATGAAATCTATAAAAATTTAAAAATAAAAATAGAAGAAAGAGGTGAATCTTTTTACAATCCCTTCTTAAAATCAGTTATTGAGGATTTGAATTTAAAAAAAATATTAGTAGAAGATCAAGGAGCAAAATGTGTATTTTTAGATGGGATGAATAATAAAGAAGGCAAACCTTTACCACTAATTATTCAAAAAAAAGATGGGGGTTTTAACTATGCCACAACAGATCTAGCTGCTATAAGATACAGATTCAATAAACCTCCTAATGGTGATGATGCTTCGAGAATTATTTATGTAACTGATCATGGACAAGCAAATCATTTTGCTGGAGTTTTTCAAGTTGCAAAAAAAGCAAAATGGATCCCAGAGAATTGCCAAGTAGACCATGTCCCTTTTGGTTTAGTTCAAGGAATTGATGGCAAAAAACTAAAGACAAGGGAAGGTGAAACAATACGTTTAAAAGATTTATTAAAAGAAGCAGTTAGAAGAGCAAAAGAAGATTTATTGAAAAGATTAGAAGATGAAAATCGTTATGAGACAGAAGATTTTATTGAAAATACTTCAAGAATAATTGGATTAGGAGCTGTTAAGTATGCAGATTTAAGCCAAAATAGAATTACAAATTATCAATTTAGTTTTGATAAAATGCTTTCCCTAAATGGTAATACTGCTCCTTATTTATTATATACACTTGTAAGAATTGCAGGAATTAAAAGAAAAAATGATTTTGTTTATGACTCTAAAGATATTCAATATAAAAATTATGAACATAAATCTGAGTGGAAACTTATCAGAAAATTACTTAAGTTCGATGAAGTCATAATATCTATTGAAAAAGACTTAATGCCAAATAGATTATGCAATTATCTATTTGAGCTATGTCAGACTTTTAATAGATTCTATGATCAAGTTCCAATACTCAAAGAAGAAAAATATATAAAAATTTCTAGACTGAATTTATGTGATCTAACTGCAAAAACACTAAAATTAAGCTTAGAGCTTCTAGGAATTGAAACTTTAGAAAGAATGTAATGAATGATTTTGATCAATTAAATAATCTTTTCCCAAGACCAAGAGAAGAAATAATAAACATGCAGTCTTACTCTGCACCTTTAGAAAATAGAAGAAATTTGCTCCGCCTAGACTTTAATGAAAATACTCTAGGTCCAAGTCCTAAAGTTTTCGAGGCATTACAAGCGATAAAATTAAATGAGATTTCAATTTATCCAGAATATAATTTATTAAAAAAATTTTTATGTGATAAATATCTTGATTCAAGAAGATTTGATAATGATGAAATAGGAATTTTCAATGGAGCAGATGCAGCAATAAATGCAATCTTCGATTGCTTTGGAGAAAAAGATCAAATATTTCTAACCACGAATCCAACTTTTGGTTACTATTCTCCTTGTTCAGAAATGCGAGGAATGAAGAAAATAACTTGTTCTTACATTGGAGAAAATTTTCTATTTCCCATCGAAGAATTTAGTGAAAAAATTATAAAGTATAATCCAAAGTTAATATTTATTTGTAATCCAAATAATCCGACAGGAACAGTTTTAAGTTCTCAAGAGATAATTAACTTAGCAAATATCAAAAAAGATTCATTGATAATAGTTGATGAACTATATGAAAAATTTAATGGAGATAGTCTTCTTGAATCGATAGATTTTGAAAAGAATAATAATATACT
This sequence comes from Prochlorococcus marinus CUG1435, assembly GCA_017644375.1. Lineage (NCBI taxonomy): Bacteria > Bacillati > Cyanobacteriota > Cyanophyceae > Synechococcales > Prochlorococcaceae > Prochlorococcus > Prochlorococcus marinus. The sequence continues at coordinate 831,102 of JAEPLP010000001.1, read as the reverse complement.
AATAATCCAATCTCTATCAAAAACAGCTGGTTTAGCTGGTTTAAGAATAGGTTTTACTTTTGGCAATAAAAATTTAATTAATTACATTAATAAAGTTACAGGACCATATGATGTAAATAGCTTTGCTATAACGGCAGCATTAGCAGCACTTAAAGATAAATCATATATTGATAATTATGTTTTAGAAGTAAAAAAAGCAAGGGAATGGATTTTAAATAAATTTAAATCAACAAAAATCAGAACTCATTTTAATGGTGGTAATTATTTCTTAATTTGGCCCAAAAAAGATCCTAAAATTTTAATACAACAGATGAGACAAAAAGGTATTCTTATCAGAAGTATGGAAAATAAAAAAGATATTGGTAATTCAATAAGGGTTAGTATTGGAACTAAAGAACAAATGATTTTTTTCTGGGACAATTACAAGATCTTAGATTTAATAAATTAATTACCAAAAATATAAATTGTATTTTGATCGATACTTTTAGGTTTTATTTGAATATCTTTCTCAATATATTTTACCTTAAAATTTTTCATATTTTCGATAAACAAATCAGCATTTGAGAAATCACATTTTTTGTTAATTTTTTTACCTCGAGCAAAGTGAACAGGAATAACTACATTTGGTTTTAAGATCTTAACTATTCTTGAAGCTTCTTCCCCATCGTAAGATTTTATTCCTCCTCCAATCGAAATAAATAAGATATCTGGGCGAGACATAATAATTTGACTATTTATATCAATATCACCAGCAGCGCCTCCCATATGAACAATTTTAAGATCATTCTGCTCCCAACTCCAGACAGTTGCCATCCCAAATCTTCTTCCATCTACTCTGTCATGTGGCACGGAAATTCCATTTAATAAAATATCCTCAAATTGATAGATTCCTGGCTCTACAAACATTAATTGATTATTAGGGTTATATCCTTCATCTGGAAGCCTAGAACTAGCCAAAATAAAATCTGCGTTGACTTCTTTTGGCTCTTTTAAATTGCTTGCACAACCTATTGCTTTAAAGGGATTTATAAGAATCGATTTTTCAGAACTATTAATTAAGAAACTACTATGTCCCAGACTTTTTATTACTAAATTCCTTGCCAATAATGATGTAGGTAAAAAAGAGCTAAATAATATAAAAAAGAAAATGTTTTTAATTTGAGAAATCATATTATTAATTTTTTTATATTTTACTTTTGTTCAGCCATTTTTAGAAAATTACTAATTAATTTATGACCAAATTGCGTCAATACACTTTCAGGATGAAACTGTACTCCATGTAAATGCTTATAGTCTTTGTGAGAAATAGCCATAATAGTTGAGTCTTCTAACGTAGCAGTTATATCGAAACAAGATGGTAATGAAGTTGAATCAACTATAAGACTATGATATCTAGTCGCCACAAATGGAGTCTCGATATCTTCAAACAAACCTATTTGATTATGGAATATTTTGGATGTCTTACCATGCATAAGTTCTTTCCCAACTATAACCTTACCTCCAAAAGCTTGGGCCAAAGCTTGATGCCCTAAACAAACTCCTAATGTCGGAATATTTTTAGATAATTTTTTTAGTATTGGCATACAAATTCCAGATTGATCTGGATTACCAGGACCTGGAGATAATAGGATGCCACTAGGATTTAGTTTGATAATTTCATCTAAAGTAATTTCATCATTTCTTTTAACTATTAATTCTCTAGTTATTTCATGCTCAACAGAAAGTTCTCCTAAATATTGAACAAGGTTATATGTAAAACTATCGTAATTATCAATAACAAGAAACATATTTATATAGATTCAAATAAAAACTTAATTTTAGGAACAAAAATATATACTGCAATAATAACAGAATTAATGGAAGCTAATAACACTGCTCCTGCAGAAGTATCTTTTGAAATTTTAGCCAAACTACTAAATTCTTTTTTCACTACTAAATCAACTATTGATTCAATAGATGTGTTTAATATTTCTAATATTAAAACAGACATAATTGTAGCAATCAAAATTACATAATTACTTTGACTAATTTTCAGTAAAAAACCAATTATTAAACTTGTAACTGCAAAAATTAATTGAATTTTAAAATTTCTTGAAGTTTTTAATACGTAACTAATTCCACTTAAAGCATACTTAAAACTTTTTAATACATTACTAGAAGTTTTATATGATTCTTTTCTATTTTTTAGAGAGTTTATTTTTTTGTCCATAGATTTTTAATCTAATTTTTTAATTAAATATTCCTGAAAATTTAACATATTTTCTAAATCAAGATCATTATTATGTTCCCATCCCAAAAGATGTAAAAATCCATGACTAGCCAACCAGAGCATTTCTTTATAGACTGAATGTTTATATTCAAAAGATTGCTCAAGTGCTATCTCTAATGATATAAATATATCTCCCAACTCTATATGATCTAAATTATTTAGAGTTTCATCAGAAATGATTGGAAAAGATAGAACATCAGTTGGTCCATTTTTTTGCATCCACTTCTGGTTCATAAAAGCAATTTCTTTATTAGATATTATCTGTAAGCCTAATGAAAAAGATTTTTTTTTAAAAATGAAAGTTGGCAATTTATTATCATCTTTTTTTAATATTATTTTTATCCAAGATAAAAAAACTTTCTCCCAAAAATTCGATTCAAAGATAAGCTTATTTTTAGAATCTTTTAACTTATTTGAAAATCGAGAAAATTCATTACATTTAAAAACCAAATCTAAATTTATTTCAGAAATAATTTTTTCTGTCATACATTCTTATACAGGAATATTAGGCTTACCTATTGTGGCTACAAGTACTAATATCCCAATTAAAACTAGAAAGGTTATTGAAAAATGAGAAATACTTTTTGAACCCTTCCTTACCATATTCCGCATAGCAAGCTTTATAAAGCTTGGAGGAGAAACTTTTTTTTCTATATTTTCGTTTTTATTTTTCATTAGTTATTCAATAGATTCATTAGAAGAAATATTCATGCGTAATAATTCATGAATAAATGGTTCAAGTGCACCATCTAAAACGCTATCTAAGTCGTTAGTCTCTTGCATAGTCCTGAGATCTTTTACCATTTGATAAGGATGGAAAACATAATTTCTTATTTGATTGCCCCATGCAGCTTCCACAATATCACCTTTAATATCAGCGACTTCTGCAGCTCGTTGTTCTTTAGCAATCACTAGTAGTTTAGACTTAAGAAGTATCATAGCTTTTTCTTTATTTTGTAATTGAGATCTTTCTTGTGTACATCTTACTGAAATCCCTGAAGGCAAATGAACAATTCTCACCGCTGTTTCTACTTTATTAACATTTTGTCCTCCAGCCCCACCGGATCTACTTGTTGTAATTTCTAAATCTTTTTCAGGTATATCAAGTGAAATATTGTCATCTAATTTTGGCATGACCTCCACCCCAGCAAAGCTGGTTTGTCTTTTACCATTAGCATTGAAAGGAGAAATTCTTACTAATCTATGAGTTCCTTTTTCATGTTGTAAATATCCGTATGCATATTTTCCTTCAATTTCAAAAGTTACACTTTTGATACCTGCTTCTTCTCCTTGAGATAATTCATTGATAATTAAACTCATTTGATTATTATCGGCCCATCTTGAATACATTCTCAATAAGATCTCTACCCAATCCTGAGCATCTGTTCCACCAGCACCTGCGTTTATAGAAACTACTGCTCCTTCTTTATCGTATTCACCACATAACAATCTTTCAAATTCCCATTTATCCAAATTCTCTCTTAATTTCTTTAATCCCTGCTTTGATTCCAAAATCATTTCCTCTTCTGGTTCTAAAGAATAAAGCTCAAGAGAGGCATTAGCATCAGAAACAAAAGTTTTCCATTTATCCAACAATTCAAGTTGTGCCTTCACATCATCAAGGATTAACATTTGTTTTTTCGCTTCTTCTTGATTCTCCCAAAATTCAGGCTGAGCAGAAATTTGCTCTAACTCTCTCCTTTTCGCTTTTAATCTTGGAACGTCAAAGACAATCCTGAGCATTACCCAGGCGCTCTGTTAGTTCCGAAAGATCTTTTTTGAAATCTGTAATATCTATCAAAATAGAATTTAATCGTTATTTATAATCTAACAGGCACTTTTGTTTAATAGTATAAACTAAGTATTATTTTAAAGAAATGTCCAAAGTTGAAATTTATACTTGGCAATATTGCCCATTTTGTATTCGAGCAAAATCACTACTCAAGAAAAAAAATATAAATTTTACAGAATATAAAATAGATGGAGACGAAGATGCCAGAGCTTTGATGATTGAAAGAGCTGATGGTAGAAGAACATTACCACAAATATTTATAGATAATGAGGGTATCGGAGGCTGCGATGATCTCTACACATTAGAAAATGAAAATAAATTAGACGCATTAATAAACTAGATCTTATGAAATTTCTATTCGTGATAGATCCAATAAAAAATATAAATCCCTTAAAAGATTCAACTGCTGCTTTAATGCAAGCATCATCAAAAAAAAATATTGAAATCTGGAGTTGTACTCCTCAGGACCTTGAAGCTAGAGGTGATGAAGTATGGGCATCTTCCGTCAAAGTTGAAGTAAATCCGTGGATTTCTTTAAAAGATAATGATTGCATACCTCTCGCCGAATTTAATTGCATTTGGATGAGAAAAGATCCTCCTGTAAATGAGGCTTATTTATATGCAACCCATCTTTTAGAAGTTGCCGAAAGAAAAGGAGTAAAAGTAATCAACAAACCCTCATCGTTAAGAGCATGGAATGAAAAGCTAGGTGCTTTGAGATACAGCCACTTAATGGCACCTACAATAGTTGCGAGTAAGGTAAAAGATCTTATTAATTTTGCAAATATAAATAATGAAGTAGTCATAAAACCTCTTGGAGGAAAAGGTGGTCAAGGTGTTATAAGGATAAATAAAAAATCTCCAGGTATTAAATCAATCATTGAATTAATCACTTCTCAAGAAGAATTACCCGTTATGATGCAAAAATTTATTCCTGAAGTCATAGAGGGTGATAAAAGAATAATTATCGTAAACGGTGAAGCAATTGGATCAATAAATAGGATTCCTCAAGGAGGCGATTTTAGGAGTAATTTAGCGATGGGAGGAAAGGCTGAACCAACATTATTAACAGAAAAAGAAAAAAGTATCTGCTCAGAATTATCTCAAGACTTCAAAGATGAGGGTTTATTTTTTGTAGGTATTGATGTAATAAATGGAATGCTTAGCGAGATTAATGTAACCAGTCCAACAGGTTTAAGAGAAATAGAAAATTTATCCAATAAAAATGTTTCAGAGGAAGTTATTGAAAAATTATTGGAAATTATCTAGGACTTTTAGCGAAAAATATTTGTTTTACTATAGATTCAAATTTTAATTTAATCTCATCCATTTCTTTCTCTAAAACGGAGCCTGAAACTATACCTGAACCCGCAGTAAATTCAATATTTTCTTCAACATACCTAGCTCCTCTTATTGCTAAAAGAAAAGAAGCATTTCCTGATGAATCAACCCAACCCATTGGAGAAGCATAATTTCCTCTAGGAAAAGATTCAAGAGTGTTTATCCAATCCAATGCTGCATTTTTTGGGTAACCACAAACAGCAGGAGATGGATGTAAGTTTTTAAGCAATTCAAAAGGACATATATTTTCAACTTTAGAGAAAATGAGTGTTTGCAAATGAGAAATATCTCCAAATGAATTTACCTTTATATCACTTTTTTTAAAGTTTTTTATTTTTGAAACTTCTAAACATTTAATCAAATATTGTGTTACGTAATTATGTTCCTTTAAGTCTTTAGTACTTTTTAGGAGTTTATTAAAATTTGATTTAGTAGAGATAGTTCCAGCAAGAGCCTCCAAAGTTAAATTAGGTTTAGTAAAAGAAAATAATTTTTCTGGAGATGCTCCAAATAAAGTATCCTTACTATTTCTTTTCCAAACGTATCTGCATGTATTTGGATGATTCTTTTTTAATCTTTTTAAAATTTCTATTAAATCTAATTTATTTTTAAATTTTATTTTAATCCTATTCGCTAAAACTATCTTTTCGAGAATACCTTTTTCTACTAATTGAATTCCTCTATTTAATACTTTTTTCAAACTTGTATTAGAAGTTTCTAAGGAGTGCAAGAAATCATCAATAATTGGTAAATCAAAACTAGTATTTAAGCAAGATGATTTTATTAATTCTGAGCCAGAATTAATAACTTGATTTCTAATTGTCCATATTTCTTCAATTAATGTTCTTAATGATGATTTACCCTCAACATGACCATTGATTCTTAACCAGCAATTCTTATTACTTTTAATAATTAATATTTTTGGTAAGATAGCCTCCAAACTAGGGACATCAGAAGATAAATTCTTATTATTCAAGTTTTCAGAAAAAGAAAATAAATAAATTATTTTTGAAAGTGCAAAATTATTTGTTTCATTAGTTAAATTAATTAAATTTTTAAAATTTTCAGAATTAAACTCCTTGGCCAACTCAAATCTTTTTGGACCATCCAAAGTAACATATTTACATTTCTCAAAAGCAATATATGAAATACCATTAGATTCCTCCCAAAATGAAGAAAACGGATATTTATTTATAAACAATTCATATACTTGTAATAAATCAATACAAGGAATCTCAACACAAATACTTACTAATCCAGAATTTTCCACTTTCTTATCGAAAGAAGAAAATACATCTTTTAAAAAATCTGTTAAGTTTAAATCATTTTTCATTACTTATTGAAAATAACTAAAAATCATGCAATAAAGTAAAAAATGTAACTCAATTTATAAACTACATTTAATAATGATCGAATTTTGTGAGTAAATAAAAATGGAAGAAGATAAAAAAAAATTATGGAAACAAGCGATAAAATGGCCTCTTTATTCTGTTGCCATACTTCCGGTTTTAATAACAGGGGCTTATACACTCAATGAATATGAAAAGGTAAAAGTTTATAATTTAATTGCATTTACTTTAGCTGCAATTTTTATATTACTTTGGGAAAACCTAACTAATGATTTATTCGACGCAGAAACAGGAATCGATGAATTTAAATTCCATTCAATTGTAAATCTTGTAAAAAATAAAAAAATAATTTTATTTATTGCATATACATCTTTAGTTATTGGTTTATTAATAATTTCAATTATTTCAGTATCAACAAGTATAAACATTTTGATTTTGGTGGCATCTTGCTGCTTCTTAGGATATTTATATCAAGGACCTCCTTTTAGATTTGGCTATCAAGGTTTAGGAGAACCATTATGCTGGCTTGCATTTGGACCTTTTGCATACTCTGCAGTCTTAATTGCGTTAAATCCTTATAATATTTACTTCGAAGATATTCCCTGGAAAGTTTCTTTATTACTTGGTTCAGGACCTTCATTGGCAACAACTCTTGTATTATTTTGTTCTCATTTTCATCAAATTTCTGAAGATAAAAAGCATGGGAAAAATTCACCTTTAGTGCGCCTAGGTGCAAAAAAAGGTTCTCAATTTGTACCTTGGATAATTTTTACAATATATATTTTTCAACTTTTAACTATATTTACTGGATTTATTCCAGTGTTTTGTATCCTTTATTTGATTAGTTTTCCTCAAGCAATAAGACTCATAAATTTATTAAAATCTTCCTATAAAAAACCTTCTGCAACAAAAAATTCCAAATTCGTCGCAATAAAATTTCAAACTCTTAATGGATTTGGCTTAATCACAGGATTAATATTTAATTACTTGCTTAATAAATGAACTTAATATTTAAAAAAAAATCTTATAGCTTCAAGTTACCCACCAAAGTAAAAAATTCTAAAACCACTTACTTTACAAAATCGGGTTGGATAATTAAATTAACAAGCAATGATAAAAACATTGGGTTTGGAGAAGTATCACCACTTCCAGAAGAAGACTTAAAAAAGTGTGCGAAACAACTAGATATGATCCCTGAGTATGTAGACGTAAATAGTTTATCTGAGCAAATAAATATTTTTCACCCATGCATTCAATCTGCAATAAATTCTGCATTAGCTGAGATAAATGGAAGAATAATTTTTAAAGAAAACTATTACTTTGATGAAATTGATAAAACAGCCATACTATTAAATCCTGAAAATGTAATTTCAGATCTAAATGAAATTAAAAAAAGACAATCTAATATTGAAAAATCAGTAACCATAAAATGGAAAGTAGCATTAAAAAATAACTATGAGGAAGAAGCAACTTTAGAAGAAATTTTAAGCCAAATAGGGAATAATATTAAGATAAGAATAGATGCTAATGGTTCTTGGGGAAGAGAGATAGCTAATAGATGGGCTGATATTTTGAAGGATATCGAAAATATAGATTGGTTAGAACAACCTCTCTGTGTTGATGATATTGATGGACTGACAGAACTCAACAAAAAAATCCCTATAGCCTTGGACGAATCACTTTTAAAATTTCCAACTTTGATTGATGAGTGGAAAGGTTGGCAAATTCGAAGGCCTTCTCAAGAAAAAAATCCAGTTAAGCTTTTAAGAGAATTAGAAAATAAAAAAGCTTTAATATCTATAAGTACCTCATTTGAAACTGGTATAGGGAAGAGATGGCTTTATCATTTATCGTCTCTACAATTACAAGGACCAACTCCAAAAGTTCCTGGTTTAGCTATGAATAATTTCCCTAATTCGTTTCTATTTTTAAATGAAGCAAAAAAGATATGGGATCTCCTATGAAAAATAAAATTCATACTATTGAAGTTGAAAATAACGAAACTCAATCTGTAGAGAAAATTCTTAAAAAAATTAGAGAGAATAAAATTATTTATATAAAAAACAAATATTATGAAGACGCAGATGTATTAGATTCAATCACTGAAAATGGGCCAGCAATTATCTTAAACAGTAGTGGAAGTTCTGGAAAACCGAGACAATGTTTTCACCATTTGAATAATATTAAATTATCTGCAGCTACATCAGGTCAATGGCTAATAGAGCAAGGATTTGAACTGCAAAACTGCTTAATTTTAAATACTTTACCCCTGAACCATATAAGTGGATTAATGCCAATTTTTAGAAGTCAAGCTTGGGGATGTGATTGTATTAATATTTCTCCAAATTTAATAAAAAAAACTAGAGAACTTTTACGTTTTACAATTAAATCTAAAAAAAACAAAAAACACTTGATTACGTCATTAGTACCTACACAATTACAAAGACTTTTAACTCAAAAAGATGGTATTAATTGGCTAAAAATTTTTGATCTAATTTGGGTAGGTGGAGCTTCAATTTCAGGAGAAACTTCAGAAAAATGCATACAAGAAAAAATAAAATTAGCACCTTGTTACGGCTCAACTGAGACAGCGGCAATGGTTACTAGTTTAAAACCAAAAGAATTCTTAATGGGTTTTGAAAATGTTGGAGAAATACTACCTGATACAAAAATAAGAATTAACGCACAAGGATTAATCGAAATAAATTCAGCCAGAATTGGAATCGAAATAATAGACTCTTCAAAAACTGAAAATTTCAAAAATAAAAATGGGTGGTGGCAAACCGGTGATTTAGGTGAAATTAATCAAATAAATAATTCTTTATATTTAAACTTTCTTGGAAGAAGTGATAACGCTTTTAACTCAGGAGGAGAAATCGTTTTTCCAAAAGTAATTGAATCTCGATTAAATGATTTCATTAGGAAAGAAAATATCCCAATTAATAAATTCAATATTTCAAAATTGTCCGACAAATTATGGGGAAATAAAATTAAAATAATTGTGGAATATAAAGAACATACAAATCAAAAAAATATTGAAAATTCATTAAATTTATTAAAAAAATTTTCTCAAAGTTGGCCTAAACATGAAAAACCTGAAAAGTGGATTATTAAAAAAAATACCAGTGCAGAAAAAATAAACTATAAATTTAAAAAATAATAATTAGCATTCTTTTAAATTTGTGCTTACATTTGAAGCCTCTATCCATCTTTCTAATTGATCCGGAAGTTCTATTTTATTTCTTGAATCAACATCTATAGAACAATGTATTATTTTTCCTTCTGCTACTTTATTTCCATTTTTTATAAAAAAGCTATTTACTTGGAACAAATGTGTATTAATTTTATGAGGGGCAATTTTTACTTTTAAGAAATCTCCAATTTTTATAGGCGCAAGAAAGTTTGCTTCGCAGTTTACTATGGGAAAAATAATTTGACTTTTACGTATAGAAAAATCTGGAAAAATATCTTGATATGGAATCCCATAAATTTCGATACTCTCTTCCCAAGCTTCGTGCGACCATTTTAATAAGTTATGAAAATGAATTACACCTGCAGAATCACAATCACCAAATCTTACCTTCTTCTGCAATATCAACCAGTCAGCGGGTTTCATTTAAAGAACTTATCTATCAACAGATCCCATAATGACATCTATTGAGCCAAGAATTGCCATAATATCGGCGATTTTGGCACCTTTAAGAATATGAGGTAAAATTTGCAGATTATTTAAATCAGCTGCTCTGATTTTAAATCTCCATGGGGTAACTTCATTATTTCCTTGAATAAATACACCTATTTCTCCTTTACCGGACTCTAATCTTGTATACAATTCTCCGTTAGGAATTTTAAAAGTTGGAGCAACCTTCTTTGCTACATATTGATAGTCCATACCAAATATTTCACTTTTCTTATCTTCAGTCGCCATTCTTTGAGCTTCCAAATTTTCTGTTGGACCTCCTGGAATCATTTTACAGGCCTGGCGAATGATGCTTAGTGATTGTCTCATCTCTTCGACTCTTACTCGATATCTCGCATAACAATCTCCTTCTTTTTCTGAAGCAATCTGCCAATCAAAATCGTCATAACATTCATAACTATCGACTTTCCTTAAATCCCAGGAAACTCCAGAAGCTCTAAGCATTGGCCCAGACAAAGACCAATTAATTGCCTGGTCTCTTTCTATTGTTCCCAGACCTTCAATTCTTTTTCTAAAAATTGGATTATTTGTGATTAATTTCTCATATTCATCAATCTTAGGTCCAAACCAATCACAAAAGTCTATACATTTTTCTAACCATCCATATGGAAGATCACATGCGACACCACCTATCCTAAAGAAATTATTATTTATCAGCCTCTGTCCAGTAGCAGCTTCCCAGAGATCATATATCATTTCTCTTTCTCTAAAAATATAGAAAAATGGAGTTTGAGCTCCTACGTCTGCTAAAAAGGGGCCGAGCCACAAAAGATGATTAGCAATACGATTGAGTTCTAGCATTAGAACTCTGATGTAACTAGCTCTTTTAGGAACTGGAATATTAGCTAATCTTTCAGGAGCATTTACTACAATAGCTTCATAAAACATTCCTGCTGCATAATCCATTCTGCTTACATAAGGGACATACATTACATTTGTCCTATTTTCAGCTATCTTTTCCATTCCTCTATGTAAATATCCAATTACTGGCTCACAATCAATGACATTCTCACCATCAAGAGTTACAACTAACCTTAAAACCCCATGCATTGAGGGATGGTGGGGGCCAAAATTGACCACCATTGGTTCTGTTCTAGTCTCTAGCTGAGCCATTCGAAATTTAACTTCTAAATAAATATTAGTCGAAAGTTATGCAAACTGACCTATCTGATTCATCTTTTTTCAATCATAAATCAGTTATGACAGATGAGATTATGGCCTCATTAGAGCATTACCCATTAATCCATAACAACCAACTTAAAGGAATAGACGCTACTTTAGGCGGAGGCGGGCACTCTTATCATTTATTGAGAAAATATTCGGATTTAAATATAATTGGACTTGATCAAGATCCATTCGCGAGAAAATCAGCATCAAAAAAACTTGATGAATTTAAAAATAGGCTTGATATTAGGGCTACAAATTTTGCGGATTTTATGCCAAAAGAAAAAGTTTCTTTTGTGATTGCAGATCTTGGAGTAAATAGCAACCAAATTGATGACCCTAAAAGAGGATTTAGTTTCCAAAAAGATGGTCCGCTTGATATGCGCATGAATCCTTTTCTTGAGATTGATGCAGAGAAATTAATTGAGGCTTTAAATGAAAATGATCTAGCTAACCTAATTTATAAATATGGAGAAGAGAGATTATCAAGAAAGATTGCTAGGAAAATAAAAATGGATTTAAAGGAAAATGGGAAATATTCTGGGACAAAAGAATTAGCCTATTCTATTGCAGGCTGCTTTCCACCAAAACAAAGATATAAAAAAATACACCCAGCAACAAGAACATTTCAAGCACTAAGAATTGCTGTCAATAAAGAAATTGAAGTATTAGAAAAATTTTTGCAAGTTGTCCCTGAATGGATTTTGCCAGGAGGTATTATTTCTATTATTAGTTTTCATTCCCTGGAGGATAGGTTAGTTAAAAATTCTTTTAAGAATGATCAAAGACTAAAAAACCTGACAAAAAAGCCAATAACTCCCTCCGAACAAGAAGTCGAACTCAATAAAAGAGCTAGAAGTGGAAAATTAAGAATTGCTCAATTAAAATAAGAGCCAATAATTTCTAGCGTAATGATCTGATCGTATTTGTAAGAATATGAATTGCTTTTTTTATATCTTTTGAATTAGTGCTTAATCCAATACTTAACCTTATTGAAGATTCTGCTTCTTTAAAAGATCTACCTAAGGCTAATAAAACATGAGATGGTTCACCATTACTACATGCAGATCCACTAGAACAAATTATTTTAGATTTTAAAAGTTTATGAAACTTTGCTCCGTTTAAATCCAATACAGTCAAATTTAAATTGTGAGGTAATCTTTTTTCTATGGAGCCATTAATTAATAAACCAGAATTATTTTCTAACAAACCCTCTAAAAGGGTATTTCTATGCAAAAGTAATTTCTCAGCATTATTTTTTTGATTAAAAACAGCTATCTCAATTGCTTTAGCAAAGCCAACTACTAAAGGAAGAGGTAATGTACCAGACCTGAGACCATATTCCTGACCTCCTCCAACAATTAAAGGCTCAAGATTCATTTCTTCATCAATCAAAAGAAGTCCTATCCCTTTAGGACCATATATTTTGTGAGAACTCATAGTTATCATATTTACATCTGATAAAAGATTGTCTAACTCGATGTAACCTAAACATTGTGCAAAATCAGAGTGAAAAGTTATTCCTCGCGATTTACAAATCTTTGAAATATTCTCTACAGGCTGGATAACTCCTATTTCATTATTTGCCAACATAACACTCACCAGAAATGTATCTTCTCTTATATTTTTTTTGAATTCTTCTTCTGAAATTAAGCCATCTTTCTCAGGGTTAATTTCTGTAACCATAAATCCCTCTTTTTTTAATTGGTTTAGGGGCTCCAAAACAGCTTTATGCTCTGTTTTTAAGGTAATAATATGTCCATAATTTCCAGTTTTTTTATAGAAATTTCTAGCAAAACCTAATAAGGCTAAATTATTAGATTCAGTTGCCCCGCTTGTAAAAATAACTTTTTTATTCTTAAGAAATAAATTTTGTTCTATTTTTTCTCTTGAGGCTTCCAATATAGCGCTTGCGTTAATCCCCGCCAAATTAGATTTGCTTGCAGGGTTAGAAAATATCTCACTCCAAAAAGGTTTCATAGAATCAACAACATCTTTAGAGCAAGGAGTCGAAGATTGATAGTCTAGTAGTATGGGAGTTGAAAGCATTATGTTTAGTATATAAAATTCTGTTTATTACTAGAAAATCAAATTTAAGAATTTAAAAAATGAATGAAATTAATCAAATAAATAATGAACCGGTAAGAAAATCAAGAATTTTATTAGTTGATGATGAGCCTGGTTTAAGAACAGCTGTTAAAACATTTCTAGAAGATGAAGGCTTTGAAATATTTATTGCAGTTGATGGCGAGGATGGTTGGGAAAAAGCTCAAACAATTTTCCCCGATTTGATAATTAGCGATGTTATGATGCCACGAGCCAACGGTTATGATTTATTAGAAAAAATTAGAGAGGATGAAAAATTAGGAGGAACTCCAGTTATTTTTCTAACTGCAAAAGGAATGACCCTAGACAGAACAGAAGGTTATCTTGCAGGAGTTGATGATTATATTTCCAAACCTTTCGATCCCGATGAATTAGCTGCAAGAGTTAAAAATGTAATCAACAGACAAGAACGACTATTAAAAGAAGCGGCACGATTCGCAGATATTGACGTAAGCAAAATGGCAAAACAAATTACTGAAATAAAATCTATGCTCACAGACCAAAACCAAACTAATCCAGAAAATAAAATAAATCTTCCTAGTTTTACTCCTAGAGAAGCAAGTGTGCTTCAACTAGTAGCAGAAGGACTGATGAACAAGGAAATTGCTAGAAAGCTTGAAACATCTATTAGAAATGTTGAGAAATATGTAAGTAGACTTTTTATCAAGACAGGTACATCTAGCCGAACAGAATTAGTTCGTTATGCACTTGAAAATCATTTAGTTAAATAGATTATTTAATTTTTTCGAATTCAATTAGTTTTGAAAAATAAAAAGGAGCTTGATTTAATTTCTTTTTAACAACTTTAAATCCTTTTTCTTTAGCAGCATTAATAATACCCTTTTCTTTCAATGTATATGCCCTTGTAGTTTTACTTGGCCCAGGAAATAATTTTCCAATATTTTTTAGAACAGCAAGAACTGGAGTATAAGGAGCAAAGCTAACGATTAGTTTTTCTTTGCTTAAATCGCATAGATGTTGAACCATTTCTTCTGCGACCGGTTGAGGATAATGAATGAATACATCCAAACAAACTACAACATGAAATAATCCTTTTAATTTTTCCAGATCACAAACTTCATATTTAATTTTACTTTGACTCAAACCTAATTCATGAATGCGTTTTTTTGTTTCTTTAATCATTTCAGAAGAAATATCGCTCATCTGTAATTCTTTTATACCGAGTCTTAATAAAGGTATGGAAAGACTTCCTACACCACAGCCTGCATCACAATAACTTTTTTTTGTTAGTTCAGGATAATTTTTGATGTATGAGACTACATCATCTACAGTTTTTTGATGTCCTTTCCTAATATTTTTCTGAACCGTATTAATTTCATCAGATTTGCTATAAATTTTATTCCATCTTTCAAAGCCAGTACCATTAAAATACTCTCTTACTTCACTTTTTTCGATAATCTTATTTGACGTCATAACATTCTATGAAAATTTATTCTTTTTATACTAACTAACTGGCGCCAAATTAATTGCACGCCATTATAGGAAAGAATTGTTTTGTTATTTTGTCAGAATTGAATTCTAAAGATATTTATAAAATTGCTGTCGTAATGGGTAGTGATTCAGATCTAAAAACATTGAAACCAGCCATTGATATTTTAAGAGAATTTGGAATAAAAATCGAAGTTTGTATACTTTCTGCACATCGAACACCTATTGAAATGATGGAATATGCAAAAAATGCAGAATCAGAAAACATAAAAGTAATAATTGCAGGTGCTGGGGGTGCTGCTCATCTTCCAGGAATGCTGGCATCCATAACTTGCATTCCTGTAATTGGCGTACCAGTAGAGAGTAAGACACTTAAGGGGATTGACTCTCTTTTATCAATCGTTCAAATGCCCGCTGGAATTCCAGTTGCAACTGTTGCAATTAATGGAGCTCAGAATGCTGGATTATTGGCAATAGAGATGATCAGTTTATTTGATGAATCCATAAAGAAAAATTTGAAAGAATTCAGAGAAAATCTACATTCACAGGTAAGAACTAAAAATAGTAAGTTATCAAATATTGGACCTGACAATTATCTTCAAAATAAATGAACTAATATTTTCTATTAGGCCTTGTTAAGAAAGTTTTCTTTTTTAAGGTAGTTAATAATTTTTTCAACGGAATCATTTAAATCTAACGAACCTGTATCAACAACAATTTCGGGATTAAGAGGAGCTTCATATGGACTAGAAATCCCTGTGAATTCCTTAATTTCTCCCAAACGAGCTTTCTTATAAAGACCTTTAGTATCCCTATTTTCGCAAACTGTGATATCAGCAGCACAATAAACTTCAATAAAATCCTTAGATCCAATAATTTTTCTCACCTTATCTCTATCGCTAATAAATGGCGAAACGAATGCTGTAATAGTTATTATCCCAGCATTCATAAATAAATTCGCAACTTCGCCAATTCTTCTTATATTTTCTTCTCTATCTTCATCCGAAAAACCAAGATCTTTACATAAACCGTGTCTAATATTATCTCCATCCAACACATAAGTCGAAAAACCATCTAAGTGTAAAACTTCATTTAAAGCGTTGGCCAAAGTACTTTTACCAGAACCAGATAAGCCTGTAAACCAGATAACCATACCTTTATGACCTCTCATCTTCTCTAACTTTTCTCTATCAATAGTTAAGTTGTGCCACTTTATATTGGCTGACTTTGTTTGATTTTGTTCTTTCATTTTTTACTTCATCAAAATTAAAAACCTATCTTAACCCTTGCTTCATAAATTATGAAATCCCTCTTTACGAAGAAATTCAATTGATTTCGATACCATATCACCCTGTAACTGAATATTTCTATCAATTAATGTTCCTCCAGTCCCACAAAAAACTTTAATTTTTTTTAGTAATTCTTTTAATAAAATTTCATCCTGAGTGCCTAAACCTCTAATTAAAGTTATAGTCTTGCCCTTTTTACCTTTTTTTTGTTTTAAGATACTAATTTTTGATCTTTTATTTAAATTATCTACCTTAGCTATTTCTTCAGATTTCTTTTCTTGATTATCAAATTCGATCCAATTCTTTTTTCCCATTATTTTCAATATAATCTATAGTTAGTTAATACTTATTCTATAGAAAAAGTGGTAAGTACATTTTCTCGCAAAGATCAAAACTATAAAAATGACGATTTAAATCAACCCTCCAAAGAGGGAAGATTTGGAAAATATGGTGGTCAATACGTTCCTGAAACGCTAATGCCCGCTCTTTTTGAGCTTGAAGACGCTGCATCTAATGCATGGAAAGATAAACTTTTTGTAGAAGAATTAAATCATCTACTTAAGACTTATGTAGGAAGAGAAACACCACTTTATGAAGCCAAAAGACTTACTGAACATTACAAAAATAAACAAGCAACTCCTAGAATATGGCTTAAAAGAGAAGATTTAAATCATACTGGGGCTCACAAAATTAATAATGCTCTTGGACAAGCTTTATTGGCAATAAGAATGGGCAAAAAAAGAATAATTGCAGAAACTGGAGCAGGTCAGCATGGAGTTGCTACTGCTACTGTTTGTGCGAGATTTGGCTTGAAATGTATTATCTACATGGGTGCTGAAGACATAAAAAGGCAATCTCTTAACGTTTTCAGAATGAAACTTTTAGGAGCTGAAGTTAAAGTTGTAAATTCTGGAACTGCAACACTTAAGGATGCTACTAGTGAGGCCATTAGAGATTGGGTTTCTAATGTCGAAACCACACACTACATTTTAGGATCTGTTGCAGGCCCACACCCTTTCCCAAAGATTGTGCGAGATTTTCATGCGGTTATAGGCGAAGAAACTAAAAAACAATGTTTGGAATCATTTGGATCTTTGCCCGATATTTTGCTTGCTTGTGTAGGTGGGGGATCAAATGCAATGGGGCTTTTCCATCCTTTTGTTAAAGAAACTTCTGTGCGTCTTATTGGAGTTGAAGCCGCAGGAAGCGGAGTTGATACTGACAAACATGCTGCCACTATCACTAAAGGGTCAGTTGGAATTTTGCATGGATCAATGAGTCTTCTCTTGCAAGATGATAATGGTCAAGTACAAGAAGCTCACTCAATAAGTGCAGGTTTAGATTACCCTGGAGTAGGCCCTGAACATAGCCATTTAAAAGATATAGGTAGAGCAGAATATGGATCAGTCACGGATCAAGAAGCTTTAGAAGCTTTAAAACTTGTTAGTGAACTAGAAGGAATCATACCTGCACTTGAAACTTCCCATGCCTTTGCTTGGTTAGATAAATTATGCCCTACTCTTGAAAAAGATACTCACATAGTGATCAATTGCTCTGGTAGAGGTGACAAAGATGTTAATACTGTTGCATCTTCATTAGATATTTAATCAATACCTTGGGATTGATGGGTCAATATATCTACTCCATCCATCAATACCCTCCTCCAAATTCCATATTTCGCTCACAATATTATTATCCAAGCACCATTGAGAAAAGTTATAACTTCTTATTCCTGCATGACAGGTAACTACAATTTCTCTGTCTAATAAACCAGCAAATATTTCTTCTACATATTTAGATGTGACTTTACTAATTGGTATATGTAAAAATTTTTTTGAGAAACGAGCTATTTCAAGCTCTGACTGTTCTCTTACATCAATCAAAACTGGATCTTCTTTCTCAGAATTAAACCAATCATTGAGACTAGAAGCATTTATAGATTTTGGATAACTTCCCAATTTATAGGATAAATTATGTGTTATTTACAATTTAATAAATTAAGTTGCAGTAGGAAGTTTATTGTTAAAAATAAAAATAAACATTGATAATGAAACTTAGAGTAGTAGCAATAATACTTTTATTATCTTTATTACTTTTTTTTGGTTTTAAAAAAGTTTCTACTAATAAAAATAAGGAGCAAAGTACAAATATTGATCAACTAAATATCTTAAGATATATGCCTAAAAATGATAAATTATTATTTATTTCAAGTTTAGATAGTTTTCATATTATTAATAATAATGAAAAAGATAAAAATTCAACAAACCAAGATGACTTTGTTTTAATAAAAGACTCTATATTAAATTACTTAGGTATAGATCTTGGCAACAATAAATTAGAAGATATCTATAACAATGAACTTATAATCTCATTTTTTGAAAATAATAAAAATCTTAAAGATGATATTTTGATTATTTTTAAAATTAAGCCAGAAAAAACAATAGACGATTTATTAAATTTGCCTAATAAAATTGATCAAATTGATGAGATAATTTCAATTAATAGAGAAAGCAAAATAAATTTCCTTAACTATATATATCGAACCGAAGATAATTATATAATTGCTTCATCAGATAAAAAATTGATCAAAAATAGTATTAACTCTAGTAATAATTTTAAAGAAAAAGAATTTCAATATGATGGAGAACTTTTTGGACTCAAAAATCAAAAAAATATATTATTTACAAAAAAATTTGGGGAAAGTATATTTTTTGATAAAGAAATTTTTCCTAATAAAAATGAGGATATTATAGCTACTACATTTGATTTAAAAAATAAACATTTAATTTTAAAATCATATTTACTAAATAATAAAAAAAATATTGATATTCTTACTTATGATAAGTTTATAAATCAAGAAAATAAGCATAAAGAAAATCCTCAAGTTTCAATTTTCACTGAAATTAAGAATTTTGAAAAATATCTAAAACCTTTTATAAATAATTTTGAACAAAGTTTTTTTGAAGATTTTAACCAAAATACCAATCAAAACATTTTAATTCTCAATTCAAAAAAAGATTGGCTTTTTACATTTGAAAAAAATACTGAAAATCAATTTGATTTAAGTACTTTGAAAAAACTAAAAGATTTCAACAAATATACCTTAAAACAAAATGAAGATATTTACTCAATATACTCCAAAGATATTCTTGAAGAAAAAAACGATGCAATAAAACAATTTACTTTTGAAAATATCTATTCAATAGAATCAGGAGGTTTGCAATTCATAAGTAATTTTTTAATAGATAGTAAAAAACTAGAAACAATCTCAAAAAAATTTTTCAACCTAAAAAGTTATAAAGATAAATCTACTTTTCTTTTTGCCAAAGTTGATATCAAAGATGAAAATTCAAATAAAATTAAATGTTTACCTGATGTGGAAGATCTTAATTTTCTTATTAGAAATATTTTAAAAATATCAAATGAAGAATATCTAGAAATCATAAGTCAATCTATTCCAGAAAAAAATCCAATTCTTTATACAGAAACAAGTTTAAAAATACCTTAATAAAGTTATTCAAATAAGCTTCAAAGACAATCATTTGAAATTTTTGTGAAGTTAATAACTTGTGGTTAATTAAAAATTATTTGACTATCTTTAATCTATAAGTATTTGATATTGAATTAAGCAATTGGACAATAAAAAACTAATTTTAAAACCAGGATTAGAGGGTGTCCCAGTTACTAATTCATCTATCTGTGATATTGACGGCAACAAAGGTAAATTATTGTACAGAGGCTACTCCATTGAGGAACTATCCAAAAAAAGCAGTTTTTTAGAAACTGCATACCTGTTGATTTGGGGTGAATTGCCCACAGCTATTCAACTTAGAGATTTTGAACAAGAAGTTCAGATGCATCGAAGGTTAAGTTTTAGAGTCAGAGATATGATGAAATGTTTCCCTGCTACAGGTCATCCTATGGATGCTCTCCAATCTAGCGCGGCTTCTTTGGGGCTCTTCTATTCGCGCAGGGCAATAGATGATCCTAATTACATCTACAACGCAGTCATAAGGCTAATAGCGAAAATACCCACAATGATTGCTGCTTTTCAACTTATTAGAAAAGGACAAGACCCAATTCAACCTAGAGATGATTTAACTTACTCATCAAATTTTCTTTACATGCTGACTGAAAAAGAACAAGATCCTATAGCTGCAAAAGTTTTTGATAGGTGTCTAATTCTACATGCCGAACATAGTTTAAACGCCAGTACATTTAGCGCTAGAGTGACAGCAAGCACTCTTACAGACCCATATGCTGTTATTGCCTCTGCAGTAGGAACCTTAGCTGGCCCTCTCCATGGAGGAGCCAATGAGGACGTAATTGCAATGTTAGAGGAAATCAAAACCCCAGAAAATGCAGGTCCTTTTTTGGATAACGCAATCAAAAATAAAAGTAAGATAATGGGCTTCGGCCATAGAGAATACAAAGTCAAAGATCCAAGAGCTATTATTCTTCAAAAACTGGCAGAAGAGCTTTTTATTAGGTTTGGAGCAGATGAAATGTATGAAGTTGCTAAATCACTAGAAGCAGAGGCAATCTCAAGACTTGGACCGAAGGGTATATTCCCTAACGTAGACTTTTATTCTGGTCTTGTTTATAGAAAACTTGGTATTCCTCGTGATTTATTTACTCCAATTTTTGCCATCTCTAGAGTTGCTGGTTGGTTAGCTCATTGGAGAGAACAACTTGGAGCAAATAGAATTTTTAGACCATCGCAAATCTATACTGGTTCAGCGCCAAGAGATTGGATAAGCCTAGAAAATAGAGAATAATATTTGCAGCTTTTCATAAAAAACACACATATTGTTTATGAAGAGTTAATGTATTAAGTAAATAACATAAAAATTTTGGAATACGGATTAGATCTCGAATATAGTTTTAATGAATTCTTAAAAGGTTTTGGCCTTTCTAGTGAAATTGCTCATATAATTTGGCTCCCCCTGCCTATGCTCTTAGTTTTAGTAGCGGCAGTGGTAGGTGTTTTAGTAACAGTTTGGCTTGAAAGAAAAATATCTGCTGCAGCTCAACAAAGAATCGGCCCCGAATATGCAGGAGCGCTTGGAGTTCTCCAACCAATTGCAGATGGTCTTAAGTTACTTGTTAAAGAAGATATTATTCCTGCTAAAGCGGACGGAATTCTCTTTACTGCAGGACCTATATTAGTTCTTGTCCCAGTTATTCTCTCCTGGTTAATTGTTCCTTTTGGACAAAATCTTTTAATAAGTAACGTTGGTATTGGAATTTTCCTATGGATCGCTTTAAGCAGTATCCAGCCAATTGGACTTCTTATGAGCGGATATGCATCAAACAATAAATATTCATTATTAGGAGGTTTGAGAGCAGCAGCTCAATCAATAAGTTACGAAATACCTTTAGCTTTATCTGTACTAGCTATTGTACTAATGACAAATTCTCTCAGTACTATTGACATCGTTAACCAACAAAGTGGTGCTGGAATCCTAAGTTGGAATATCTGGAGACAACCAGTTGGTTTTATAGTTTTTTGGATTTGTGCTCTTGCAGAATGCGAAAGACTTCCATTTGACTTACCTGAAGCTGAAGAAGAATTAGTTGCAGGATATCAAACTGAATATGCTGGGATGAAATTTGCATTGTTCTACCTTGGAAGTTATATAAATTTAATTCTTTCAGCATTACTTGTATCAATACTTTATTTAGGAGGATGGGGGTTTCCTATTCCCGTTGAATTAATAGCTAAGATTCTTAATTTGCCAATTAATGCACCCTTAATTCAGGTTTTCACTTCATCAATAGGTATTGTAATGACTGTATTAAAAGCATATCTTTTAGTTTTCATTGCAATATTATTACGTTGGACAACTCCCAGAGTAAGAATAGATCAACTTTTAGATCTGGGATGGAAGTTTCTTCTTCCAATTTCTCTTGCTAATCTTTTGATAACTGCAGGATTAAAACTTGCTTTTCCGCAATTCTTTGGTGGTTAAATTTAAGTAAAAATACTTAAATTTAAAATTATTCCACTAATATAAAAGTAACAAAGTAAATTTTTCAAAATGAACAATTTCCTTCAACAAATCAATAGCTATATCAAGGAAGCATTTAATGCTGGGAAATATTTATACAATGGTATATCGGTAACTTTTGATCATCTTCGAAGAAGACCTGTTACTGTTCAATATCCCTATGAAAAATTAATACCTTCTGAAAGATATAGAGGAAGGATACATTATGAATTCGATAAATGTATTGCTTGCGAAGTTTGTGTGAGAGTATGTCCCATCAATCTTCCAGTAGTTGATTGGGTAATGAATAAAGAAACCAAAAAAAAGGAACTTCGAAATTATTCAATAGATTTTGGGGTTTGTATATTTTGCGGAAATTGTGTTGAATATTGTCCAACTAATTGTCTATCAATGACGGAAGAATATGAATTAGCTACTTTCGACAGACATAATCTAAATTTCGATAATGTAGCACTTGGTAGACTACCTACAAACGTCACAACAGATCCATCAGTTAAACCTCTAAGAGAACTTGCCTATCTCCCAAAAGGTGACATGGACCCTCATGAAATTGCAGCTTCAGATACTAGAGTTGGTAAATTACCTGAAGAAGTCTATGATTGGATGAGGCCTGAATCCAATGAAAATAAAGATAAAGTTTCTAATCCAACTAGTTAATTTCTATTAATTTATGTCCATCGCAATAACAACACAATTAATTTGTTTTACAGTTCTATCTTTAGTTGTCATTATTGGAGCCCTTGGTGTTGTATTGCTCGAAAGTATTGTTTATTCAGCTTTTCTCCTTGGGGGAGTTTTCATGAGTGTAGCAGGATTATATCTTCTTTTAAATGCAAGTTTTGTTGCTGCAGCACAAGTTTTAGTTTATGTGGGTGCAGTTAATGTATTAATAATTTTTGCAATTATGCTTGTCAATAAAAAAGAAGATTTAAAGCCTATCAATGACATTAAATCGAGAAGAATTATATCAACATCGATATGTTTAACTCTTCTAAGTCTCTTAATAAGAGTTGATTTAACCAATGTATGGAGTCTTTCCAGTCCTCAAAACTCTATTGGAGAAGAATCAACTGTAAGAATTGGTGAACATCTATTTAGTGATTATTTACTCCCATTTGAAGTAGCTTCAGTTTTACTTTTAATGGCAATGATTGGGGCTATCGTTTTAGCTAGAAGAGATGTAATGAGCAAAGATATTTCAACAGGACTACCTGTGGATCAAGAGTTAATTGAAAAATCTCCAGAACCATTACTTACAAATAAAAATTAACCTTTCGACTTTTTATTATGAATTTAGAATCAATCCCTCTTCAAGCTTTTTTGATAGTATCCTCAGCACTTTTCTGCATTGGTATTTGGGGATTATTAAATAGCAGAAATGCAGTTAGAGTTCTTATGAGCATTGAATTAATGCTCAATGCGGTAAATATAAACTTGATGGCGTTTTCTTCCTATATTGATAATAATTTAATTCAAGGACAAGTTTTTACGATTTTTGTGATTACTGTTGCTGCCGCAGAAGCAGCAGTTGGATTAGCCATACTGTTATCTCTTTATAGGAATAGAGTGACTGTAGATATGGAAAGCTTTAATTTATTAAAATGGTAAAAGCATTAAATGAAACTTTCATTAGTGCTCATCGTATATCGTTCAAATAGTAGTATCGCTCAAGAGGCGTCTAAATTTTGTGAAGAAGTTCTTAAAGCCAAAAATATTAAATCAATAAGAATTGAAAGCGATTTTCACAAAGATCAAATTGAAAAATATCTTTATAATTTAGAATTTAAACCGAATATTGGAATCGTTCTTGGTGGAGATGGAACTTTTCTAAAATGTGCAAATGCATTAAAAGCTTATGATATTCCTTTATTGAGTATTAATATTGGTGGTAATTTGGGTTTTCTTACTCAAGAAAAAGATTTTTTATTTGACAAATCTTTCATTGAAATTCTTGAAAACGAAGAATACATTATTGATTTTCGTAATAGATTAAATTGTGATGTTTGTATGAGTGGATCAAGTCCTGACAAAAAAATCATAAAAAGTTATGTAGCATTAAATGATTTTTATTTTAAGTCTGTTGAAGAAGATATTTCTCCTACCAACCAAATACAAATTGAAATAGATAATGAGAAAGTAAACGAATATAAAGGTGACGGATTAATTATAAGTACATCTACTGGTTCAACAGCATACTCCATGGCTGCGGGTGGTCCAATAGTACATCCTAGTATAGATGCAATGATAATTAACCCTATATGCCCAATGAGTTTAGCAAGTAGACCGATTGTAATACCTAATAATAGTAAGGTAATCATTAAACCTGTAAAAAAAAGCGAAGGTGAACTTAAATTATGGAGAGACGGTTCAAAATGTATGACCATTAAGGAAACTTATTATTGTGAGTTCAAAAAAGGGGAAAGACCCTGCAAAATAATTAGGTTTAAAAAGAGCACTAGCTATTACAATACTTTAATAAAAAAACTAGATTGGAAAGGAGATTTATCTCTTAAAAATCAGAAAAATTAAATGGCCCTTGAAATAGAAAGACGTTTTCTAATAAAAAATGATGATTGGAAAACATTCATCACTAAAAAAATTTTTATTGAGCAAGGATACTTATCAAAAAGTTTAGATGATTGGATTATTAGGATAAGGCTTACAGGCAAAGACTTTAAAATTGCACTAAAAAAACATATCGAAAGCTTTACCAATTTTGAATTTGAATACTCCATCCCACAAAAAGATGGAGAAACAATAATGTCGAATCTTTCAAATACAATAAAAAAAGAAAGATTTTTTTTAGAATTTGAAAAAAAATCTTGGATTATAGATTGTTTCAAAGGAAATAATTATCCACTGAAAATTGCCGAAATTGAACTATCTGAAGAAGAGGAAGATTTTATTCTCCCATCATTCATATCAAAAGAAATAACTGGACTGAAACATTACTCTAATTTCAGTCTGTCTAACAAACCTTTTTCAGAATGGAAGTAGAAGTATTTGACAACTCTCAAAAATAACTAGTCAAAGGAACCACTTATCCTTTATATTTTCTTTATATTTTATTATAAGATTTTCTTTTCTTCAAATGTATGGTCTTTATGACAAGGAAGGAATATTGAGATTTGTTGATTCAGACAAAGATGCCTGCATCGCATATGCTGAACTCTTCGAATTGGGTTCAACAAATTATTGTTTAATGGATTTAGCCAAAGATACAAAAAAAGTAAAGTTTACTAATCTTGATCAGAGTCTGGAAGGGAACAACAATTAAATCCATCTCTACAAATCTTTCCATTATCCATTGCCCAATTTAAAAGTGCTACTCTGTTTTTAGAACCGGTTTTTGTAAACATATTACTTACATGATTATCAACAGTTCTTTTACTAATAGTTAGTTTTACTGCAATTTCTTGATTTGTAAGCCCATCAGCTACGAGATCGATGATTTCCATCTCTCTTGTTGAGAGACCCATCATATCAATGTTGTTTACTTCTTCTTCAACCATTTGCATTTAAACAGTTCCTTTTTTATATTAATTAAGTTTAGCAATCCCACTACACTTGTTAACCAATTAGGAAACAAAAGCAATTGAAATCAAAACTTCAGCAGACTTTAGAAAAAAAATCCAAGGTAATAACGGCAGAATTAATGCCCCCTAGAGGTGGAGACCCCTTAAGATCTATTAAAATAGCACAACTTTTGAAAGATAAGGTACATGCTGTTAACATTACCGACGGAAGTAGGGCTGTAATGAGAATGTGTAGCCTAGCAATGTCCAAACTATTACTGGAAAATGAGATAGAACCAATAATGCAAATATCTTGCAGGGATCGTAATAAAATTGCTTTACAATCAGACATTCTTGGAGCAAATGCCTTAGGAATTCAAAACATCTTATGTATTACCGGTGATTCAGTGAAAGCTGGGGATCAACAAGATGCTAAAGCGGTACACCAGTTTGAATCAGTAAGATTGCTACAACAAATTCAAGCCTTTAATAAAGGAATTGATCCTACTTTTGGAGAACTGCCCGATAAAAAAACATTTATTTTTGCAGGAGCTGCTGCTGATCCAAGTTGCAAAAATAAAAGAAGTTTAGAAAATAGAATTAGAAATAAAAAAAAGGCTGGAGCTCAATTCATTCAAACTCAAATGGTTATGGAAAAAGAAAATTTAATAAGTTTTTGCAAAGAAATAGCTGAACCACTAGAGATTCCTGTAATTGCAGGTGTATTTCTATTAAAGTCTTATAAAAATGCTCTCTTTATAAACAAATATGTCCCAGGCGCAAACATACCTGAGAACATATTAAATCGTCTTAAAGATGCCAAGAATCCTTTAGAAGAGGGTATTCAAATTGCAGCTGAACAAGCTCAAGATTTTTTTAACATAGCGAATGGGATTCATTTAATGGCAGTTAAAACTGAACACTTAATCCCTGAGATCCTTAGAAAAGCTGATCTTAATCTGGAATATTAATCAAATCAGTACCTAATAATTCTGCCATTGCCTTCTGCTGAGGAGATGGCTCGGTCATATCAGATCTTCTGGAATCTGTTATCAACCAATCCAAAGATGCATCTTGCAAATCGAAGTGGTCTCCATTTTTGCCCACACAGTAACGGCCAAATACTAATTTATCTACAAGTCGAACACCCTTACCAATTTTGGAGTAATCAAAAATTATTGAATTATCGATTGTTGCACCTTCAGAAATGTAACAACTTGGGCCAATCATTGAAGGTCCAATAATTGTTGCGCCATCTTCTATTCTTGTCATTCCTCCTATGTATACTGGACCAGTAATATCGACCGCATCCCAATTCACAGCAACATTTAATCCCGTAAAAACTCCCGGTTTAATTTCTTTGCCAGGTATCTCAACTTGTCTTACTTTACCTTCTAATACATTACGAATAGCTCTCCAATAATCAGGAACTTTTCCAATATCTACCCATTCGAAATCCATTGGAAGTGCAAAAAATGGCAAATCCATTTCAACAAGTTTAGGGAAGAGATCAGCACCTATATCAAATTTTTCACCTGATGGTATGTAATTAAAAATTTCAGGTTCAAAAAGATAAATACCCGTATTAATAGAGTCACCTAACGCTTTATCTACAGATGGCTTTTCTTGAAAAGCCTTTATACGACCATTATCATCTGAAACTACCACTCCATAACTTGATACTTGATCTCTAGTTACTTTTTTAGTTATTAAACTTGCAATGGCACCCTTTTCCTTATGTTTCTTAACTGCTTCAGTCAAATCTAGGTCAACTAAAGCATCACCACAAAGTACAACAAAAGTTTCATCAAAAAAATTTTGAAAATCTTGAATTTTTTTTAATCCTCCTGCTGAACCTAAAGCATCGCCTATTAATTCTCCATCTTCAATTCTACCTTCGAAACTATATGCTATTTCCACACCAAATCTTTGACCATCGCGAAAGTAATTTTCAATTTCTTCAGCTAGGTGAGAGACGTTAACCATTATTTCTCTAAATCCATGCTCTTTTAAAAGTTCTAAAAGAAACTCCATTACAGGTTTTTGTAAAATTGGTATCATGGGTTTCGGAATGATATGAGTTATCGGCTGAACACGAGTACCTTTTCCTGCCGCAAGTATCATTGCCTTCATAAATTCAAAACCTCTTTTAAAAGATTATACGTTATTAATATTAATAAGGTTCTAAGCAGCAGAAGGTGAAGTATCTGTAACCTCAAGATTTTCTATAGGCAATTGAGCTAATCCTCCATCAGGAATAATTCTTTTAATTTGAATTGGGCCATATAAGGAATTAATTTGTTTAATTTCAATTTTATTTTGAGAAGATAAAAATAACAAAGCCCAAAAGACCCCAAGACGATCTTTATCTAAATCATTTTTTACAACTGTTTGCCATTTCTTAACTAAATATTCAAAATCTGTCCATTGTAAAGCTTTTTCCCAACCATCAATAAATTTGCCTAATTCTTTTGTCGTCTCTGGTAGTTTCTCGCGATGTGCTAAAGATTTAACTTGAGAAATTAAGGCCTTATCAGAAAATTTTTTATTTCTTTTTCTCTTCATTAGAAGAAGATCTTCGGTCTCTATAACTTCAGCAATAGACTCTAGTTGACTTACCAGTTCTGCCAATGTTGTTGTACGTTTAAGAATTGGTTGTGCTATAGATCTTCTCCTTAGGTATTTTTCAGGATATTTTGGAATATCAAATTCTTGAGCAATCCAATCTTGTTCATCTAAATCAAAATCATCTTCAAAAATTGGTTCATTTTCTTTGAAAACATCAGATTCCAAAACCTGAGCCTTTAAATTAACTAGTACTGAAGCCGCAAAAAATGCCTCACTTGTCTCTGATAAATCTTTACGATATGAAATTTGACTATTTGGAGTTTTTTCGAAGCTATGCGAATATTGCTCTAAAAAACTATCAATTACGCTGATTACATCAATATCCCATGGATCAAGATCACCTTTCCCAGCAGCGTCTTGAAGAAACTTAATCAACAATCTAGGTGCTAATTGTTGTCTATCAATAGCGTTAAAATAGGATATTTTTAAATAGCTAATATCTACTAATAAGATATCTTCTTATTTATTTAATGCCAAATAATATTGCATTTATTAAAATTTTTATAATGTTGGAGCCTTTAAGATCTCATTTTTTTTAGTTCCTGCAAAAATATTTGTTTTCACAGTTCCTTTAACTGCAGACAAATTTCTATCTACTAAATTGTTTATAGATGCAAGATAACTTTCAGTAACTAATCTTGGATATAAACCTATTCCAATTATCGGCAAAAGTAAACAAGCTATGATATAAACTTCCCTAGGCTCAGCATCAATAAGTTTTCGTTCTTCGGTTAACTTACGATTTTCTTTACCAAAGAAAATTTCTCTCAACATTGAGAGTAGATAAATAGGAGTAAGTATTACCCCAATAGCGGCTAGAGATGCCATAACTATCCTAAATGGAAGCGTATAAACTTCATCGGTAACAAATCCTGTAAATACCATTAATTCGGAAACAAATCCACTCATACCAGGTAAAGCAAGTGAAGCAAGGGAGCAAGCAGTCCATAGAGCAAACATAATTCTCATTTTTTGTCCTACACCACTCATTTCATCAAGTTTAAGAGTCTTTGTTCTATCATAAGTAGCTCCAACAAGAAAAAATAAACTAGCCCCAATTAATCCATGACTAACCATTTGTAGCATTGCTCCGCTTGTTCCGAGACTACTAAAACTACCTATTCCAATAAGAACAAAACCCATATGACTTATTGAACTATATGCAATTTTTCTTTTTAGATTTCTTTGAGCAAAAGAAGTTAATGCAGCATAAATTATGTTTACTACTCCTAATACAATTAATAAAGGGGCAAATTGAGCATGAGCAACAGGTAATAATTGTGCATTAAATCTTAAAAGAGCATATCCTCCCATCTTCAATAAAATTCCTGCTAGAAGCATATGGACAGGAGCTGTAGCCTCTCCATGAGCATCTGGCAGCCAAGTATGAAGAGGTACTATTGGTAGTTTTACTCCAAAAGCGATTAAAAGCCCCACATAACAGAGTATTTGGAATTTTTGACTGAATTCTTGAGAAGCCAAGTGAGAAAATTCAAAGTTGGGAATTTCTGTACCGTAGAAACCCATCGCCAATGCTGCTAGAAGGATAAATATAGAACTACCAGCTGTATAAATAATGAATTTTGTCGCTGCATATTGTCTATTTTTTCCGCCCCATATTGCCAATAATAAATATACCGGTATTAACTCAAGTTCCCAAGTTAGAAAGAATAAAAGCATATCTTGAACTGCAAATACAGCGATTTGACCACCATCCATCACTAATATCAAAAAGAAAAATAACTTTGGTTTGAACTTAACAGGCCACGCAGCTAAAACTGCTAATGCAGTTATAAAACTAGTTAATAATATTAAGGGCATAGAAAGGCCATCAGCACCAACAGACCAAGTAAGACCTAAATCAGGGAGCCAACTAATATTTTCTTTAAGTTGAACATTTTCATTATTAATATCAAAACCATTTATATATGAGCCTACAGTTATTAAAAAAGTGATTAATGCAACAGCCAATGCGAACCATCTCACCTCTTTTCCATCTCCTTTATCTGGGAAAAAAGGGATCACAAATGCACTACCAATTGGGAACAAAATTGAGGTAGATAACCAAGGAAAATTAGATAATCCAGCTCCCAAAGTTCCCAGGATTTCTGTAGCAAAATGTGTAAAATAATAAGTACTCAATTTAATAAGAAATTTATCTTAAATAAAGTCTAGAAATTATCTGTATTTTTTCACCCCAATGAACAGTGAAGACACACAATTGTAATTAAGTTACTGGAGGAGACTGAAAACCAAATATGGCGACAAGTAGAATAACTCCTCCAAAAACAATGAGGGCATAAAATTGAGCCCTACCAGTCTCAAAATATTTCAAACCTTCTCCACTACCTAGAGTTACAAGTCCTGTGAGATTAACGACTCCATCAACAACTTTAGAATCAACTTCTAAAACTTCTCTAGCAAGTTTTCTACTACCTTTAACAAAAAGTTTTTCATTAATATCATCTAGATACCATTTATTGGCTAGAAATTGATTAATGGAAGGAAACTTTTCGGCAAATAGAACTGACAAATTAATTTTTTTCACAAAATATGCCTGATAAGCAATAATGATTCCAGCTAAAGCGATAAGAACTGAGGCTATCGCTAACGGCAAAAATTCTTTAAATTCAAAGGCTTTTGCAGCAGTCTCTGCTTCTTCAGGATCTAGTAGATTTGCAATTTTGCTATCCCATGGAAGTCCCATAAAACCGATAATTAGAGACGGCACAGCTAAAAATACTAAGGGAAATGTCATTGACCAGGGTGACTCATGAATAGAGCCATGCTCTTCATGCAGTTCTTCATTTTCTTCATCTTGGTTTATTTTTGAGGCTATTAGAAGCTCTTTTTGCAATTCTTTATTCTCTCCTCTGAAATCTCCTTCAAATGTCAAGAAATAAAGCCTAAACATATAAAAAGCAGTCATACCAGCTGTCAGAAGTCCTATAAACCAAAAAGCTGGAAATGATATAAAAGCATTTCCGAGTATCTCATCTTTACTCCAAAAACCTGCCAATGGTGGAATACCGCTAATTGCTACGCAACCTATTAAAAATGTTGTTGATGTATATGGCATTTTTTTTCTTAAACCACCCATTAATCTCATATCTTGAGCTAATACAGGCTGATGGCCAACTACTTCTTCCATAGCATGTATTACTGAACCAGATCCCAAAAATAGCATTGCTTTGAAACAAGCATGAGTCACTAAATGAAAAATTCCTGCTACTGGCGCTCCACAACCCATTGCAAGCATCATATAACCAAGCTGAGAAACTGTGCTGTAAGCTAAACCTTTTTTTAAATCCATTTGGGTCAAAGCTATAGAGGCTCCTAAAAAACAAGTAATGGTGCCTACTAAAGCAATAATGAACTGAATAGAGGGGAATATTGAGTACAAAGGTTGGAGTCTTGCTACAAGAAATATTCCTGCAGCAACCATTGTTGCGGCATGGATAAGTGCAGAAATAGGTGTCGGGCCTTCCATCGCATCAGGCAACCACACGTGAAGAGGAAACTGAGCAGATTTTGCCATTGGCCCTAAAAAAACTAAAAAACAAAGCAGTAAAGCAGCCCAAATAGGTATCGAATTGTCAGATATTGATTGAGAAATTCCAGTGGCTATTTCATTAAAATCAAAACTATTTGTTGCCCAAAATAGGCCAAGAATTCCTAGTAATAATCCAAAATCTCCAACTCTATTAACAACAAATGCTTTTTGTGCAGCGTGGGCAGCGCCATCCCTGTCATACCAAAAACCAACCAACAAGTAAGAACACATCCCAACTAATTCCCAAAAAACATAAATTTCTAATAAATTCGGACTAACGATTAATCCCATCATTGAACTACTAAATAATGCCAAATATGTAAAAAATCTGACATAACCTTTGTCATGCGACATATAACCGTGAGAATAGATCATTACCAGCAAAGTTATAGTCGTTACAAGAGCAAGCATTACACTCCCCAAAGGATCAAGGACAAAACCCATCGGGATTGTAAAATCCCCAGCACTAGCCCATACAAATAATTTTTCTACAGATTGATAACCATTAACTTGTTCAAAAAGAGCTTTGTAACTAATTACCGCAGAAATGCCAACACACGAAATAAGACCTACAGAAACAATTTCTCTGGAATTATTAATTTTCTTGTTAATACTTATTAGGCCTAAACCAGAAAGCACTGCTCCAATAAGTGGGAAAACAGGAATTAACCAGGCAATTTCTGAAGCTTGAGGCATGTTCTAAAAAACTTATAGTTTGATTTTAAACTGTCAATTGAAAAATTCCGACAAAAATGATGAATTAAATGTTTTAACAGCAATATTTATATACTGATGGGACCACCAAAGCACTCCTATTGCAATCAATATACCAAGTTGAGATAACTTAAAAAATTCTTTAATTTTAAATTCTTGCCTCCCTTCAAGTATTGCCATAAAAGGGATTATAGAAGTACTTTTTCTAAACTTTTCAAACTCTTCTCCAAATCTACTTGCTAATCTCTTATCCCCATGCCAGATTGCAAAAAGATGATGCAAAACTAAGCCAATAGAAGTTACTAATGTGAATGAAGTACCAATCCATAGAGTATGAGCAAAACACCAAATTATCTGACCAAATGCTTGTGGATGTCTCGTGATTCGCATTATCCCAGTTCCATAGATTCGAACTTTAGGTTTTAAAACCGATGGAATTTCTAGCAAATTGTAAGTAGCGGGATATAAAAATAAAAAACTTATTGCAGTTAAGAACCAAACTACTATAAAAACAAAATTATTGCCCTGTAAATTCCATAATCTAATTCCGTCATATCTATGAGCCAAAAAATAACTAATCAAGATAATTGCAGATGGCAAACTTAAAAAAACAAAACATAAACGCCATAATCTCGGACCCATAATAGATTCTGCTTTGATTCTTAAAGCAGCTCCCCCACTATGAATTACCGCAAAAATCAAAATCAAAAGTGAAATGATTAGGGAAGTTTTATGAGTCTCCATATATTTAAATTGTTCAAATAATTTTTGTTCTTAACAAGAATGCTCCTAAGCATTAGAATTATAAGAAATTGTAGGCATAATAGATGCCAGAATTACCTTTTACACTCGACCAATTAAGAATATTAAAAGCTATAGCAGCTCAAGGAAGTTTTAAAAAAGCTGCAGATCTCTTATATGTAACCCAACCTGCAGTTAGTTTACAAATTCAAAATCTAGAAAAACAACTTGAAATCACTATTTTTGACAGAGGTGGTAGAAAAGCTCTCTTAACTGAAGCAGGAAGACTACTACTTGAGTATTGCGAACGCATTTTGAATCAATGCGATGAAGCTTGCAAAGCAATTGAAGATTTAAATAGCTTAAAAGGTGGAACCCTTGTTATTGGAGCCAGTCAAACAACAGGAACTTATTTAATGCCAAGAATGATAGGACTATTCAGACAAAAATATCCTGATGTATCTGTTCAGCTTCAAGTCCATAGTACTAGAAGAACTGGATGGAGTGTTGCCAATGGACAAATTGATTTAGCTATTATTGGTGGACAATTACCGAACGATTTAGAAAATTTACTTCAAGTTATTCCTTATGCAACAGATGAATTAGCGCTTGTTTTACCTTCTAAACACCCACTTTCTACCAAAAAAGAACTTTTAAAAGAAGACTTATACAAATTAAATTTTGTGACATTAGATTCTCAATCTACTACCAGAAAAGTGGTTGATAAACTTCTTCAAGATTCTGGACTTGACATTCAAAGATTAAAAATTGAGATGGAACTTAACTCTCTTGAAGCAATAAAGAATGCAGTTCAATCAGGTTTAGGAGCTTCCTTTTTGCCAGTCGTTTCTATTGAAAGAGAATTATCAGCTGGAACAATCCACAAAGCTTACCTTGCTGATCTCGAAGTCAAAAGAGAGCTGAAACTAATTACTAACCCCTCAAGATATACATCAAGAGCATCAGAAGTCTTTAAAAAAAATATTTTGCCGCAATTTGCTAGTTTAGAAAGCCCGTTAAGGCAAATATAAATTCCATCAGAATTGAATCGCTTCTTTGTTAATACCTACACCTCCGTCTTCGGCTTGTCCATCGCCTTTTATTATAAATTTATTTTCATTTACATCAGTCTGATAAACGCACTTAACTATTGGCTTATCTCTTATGGAACCAATATAAGCAAAAGTATTCATTCTTTGCTTACATTCTCTTACATCCTCATTACTAATTGCGCCCTGCTTTTGTAACACTGTCCAATTCTCTCTTCTAATCACACACCCTGGCTGAAGAGCTGGTTGCGTTACAAAACTCGTAGATGGATTTAGAGTCGTATACATTTCAACATCAATTACAAAAGCACTAGCTCCCCATTGCCTGCAAAATTCAGGGTCTGGAACCGCCATATCTAATTGTTGTTGACTTGCTATATTTCCCTGCCCGCCATCGGTTGTACTGGTAATAGCGCTCCCGATACCAACTCCTAAAATTAATACTCCAGCAAGTACGGCAATGGTTCCTGTACTAAAGTTGATCTTTTGTTCAGAAGAAGCAGGCAATCTATTGCTTCTTTGACCATACGAATCCATATCCCTTGGATTTGGAGGATAATAACCTCTATTTGAGCCTCTTCTTGGCCTTCTATTTGATGGTGGTCTATTCACAGTACTTCATTAGTCTTTGGTAAACCCATCGAATAATTCATTACTCTACAATCAGGGTTATAACTAAGCTGACCATTTTGAAGCAAAAATTTTATTAAACCTTCGATTTCTGATCCTATTTTTCGAAGTTCATAATCATCTAAATCCTTCCCTGCTCTATCTTTTATTAATTCATTGAATTTTTCATTTATTCTGTTTAAAGAATCTTTGTTCCAAATAAATTCGTTATCGGGATCTAAATCAAGAGTTAGTTTATTGGGATGAAACTTTAATTCTTCATTTACCACTTCTGCAGTAAAAATTCTTACATGCCTAGTAGTCGATTTTAAAAGCATTTTTTCCATAATTTTACGAAATAATCAACGAAAAAAACTAATATGTTCTAACTTTAATGTAGCTTATTAGTAAGTGTTAATTTATTTCTTGATTTAATAATGCGTGTTGTAATTGCTGGAGCTGGTTTAGCAGGTTTATCTTGTGCTAAATATTTAGTCGATAATGGACACATTCCGATTGTACTTGAAGCCAGAGATGTTTTAGGTGGGAAAGTTGCCGCATGGAAAGATGAAGATGGAGATTGGTATGAAACTGGGTTACATATATTTTTTGGAGCATACCCAAATATGTTGCAACTTTTTAAGGAACTAGATATTGAAGACAGACTTCAATGGAAAAGTCATTCAATGATTTTTAATCAGCCATCAGAGCCTGGAACTTACAGTAGATTCGACTTTCCCGATATACCTGCTCCAGTTAATGGTGTATCAGCAATACTGAGCAATAACGATATGCTTTCATGGAATGAAAAGATTCTATTTGGATTAGGTTTAGTGCCTGCAATGCTGAGAGGCCAAAAGTACTTAGATAAATGTGATACAAAATCATGGACAGATTGGCTAAAAGAGCACAATATACCCGAAAGAGTTAATGATGAAGTTTTTATAGCAATGAGTAAAGCTCTTAATTTCATTGGACCAGATGAAATATCATCTACAGTTTTATTAACAGCATTAAACAGATTTCTACAAGAAAAAAATGGTTCTAAAATGGCATTCCTTGACGGAGCTCCTCCAGAAAGACTATGCCAGCCAATGGTTGATTATATTACTGCTCGTGGTGGGGAAGTTCACATGAATAGTCCATTAAGGCAAATCAACCTAAATGAGGACAGCACTGTTAAAAGTTTTACTGTTGCCTCTTTAGATAAAAACCAGAAGAAAGAGCTAACGGCTGATGCTTATGTAAGTGCAATGCCTGTAGATCTCTTCAAATTAATGATCCCTAAACAATGGAAAGGTTTAGATACATTTTCTAAATTAGATGGTTTAAATGGTGTGCCAGTCATTAATATCCATCTATGGTTTGACAAAAAATTAACAGATATTGATCATTTATTATTCAGCAGATCACCTCTCCTCAGTGTTTACGCAGATATGAGTATCACCTGCAAGGAATATGAAGATCCAAATAGATCAATGCTTGAATTGGTTTTTGCCCCAGCAAAAGATTGGATAAATAGGAGTGATCAAGATATTGTTGATGCAACTATGGAGGAACTCAAAAAATTATTCCCAACGCATTTCATGGGAGACGATAAAACAAACTTACGAAAATATAAAGTAGTCAAAACTCCAAGATCTGTTTATAAGGCAGTTCCTGGATGCCAAGAGTTCAGACCTAGTCAAAAATCTCCTATAAAAAACTTCTTCTTAGCAGGTGATTATACTATGCAAAAATATTTAGCATCTATGGAAGGAGCTGTTTTAAGTGGTAAATTATGCGCGGAATCAATTAATAAAGAGTATTCCAAAACTCCTCAAAATGTTTCTTTATGAGATTTACATTCCAGTAATTTAAAAATTCATCTAAACCTTTT
The DNA here is from genome assembly GCA_017644375.1 of Prochlorococcus marinus CUG1435. Lineage (NCBI taxonomy): Bacteria > Bacillati > Cyanobacteriota > Cyanophyceae > Synechococcales > Prochlorococcaceae > Prochlorococcus > Prochlorococcus marinus. The sequence goes on along the minus strand of JAEPLP010000001.1, from coordinate 793,944 downwards.
TGAAAAATTCAATTTCTCAACTTGATCAAGCATACGAGATATGCCGAAAAGAAACCCAAAAATGGGCTAAAACCTTTTACTTGGGTACGCTCCTTTTACCATTAAAAAAAAGAAAAGCTATTTGGGCTATTTATGTATGGTGTAGAAGAACTGATGAAATAATGGATAGCTTGGAAGCTTCAACCAAATCCCAAGATGAACTTTCAGATAATTTAGATGCATGGGAAGAAAATACAAAGAACGTGTTTAAAGGCAATATTCAGTCTGAATTAGATGCAGTTCTATTCGATACAATCGAAAAATATCCACAAAGTATTCAACCTTATTTAGATATGATAGAAGGTCAAAGGATGGACCTTAATAAATTTAGATACAAAAATTTTGATGAGTTAAAACTCTATTGTTATAGAGTCGCAGGGACGGTTGGTTTAATGACCCAAAATGTTATGGGGATAGATAGTGCTTATACATCAGCCCCATGGAGTGCCAAGCCTGACCCCTCTGAAGCTGCTATAGCTTTAGGTATAGCAAACCAACTAACAAACATATTAAGAGATGTCGGAGAAGATAGACAAAGAGGGAGAATTTATCTACCTCAAGAAGATATTAAGAAGTTTAATTATTCTGAAGAGGAACTTCTCAAAGGTGAAATCAACAATCAGTGGAGGGCTTTAATGAATTTTGAATTAAAAAGAGCTCGAGATTGGTTTCAAAAGTCTGAAGATGGTATTAAGTGGTTGTCTTCTGACGCAAGATGGCCAGTATGGACATCTCTACGTCTTTATAGAGGAATCTTAGATTCTATTGAAAGGTTAGACTACGACGTCTTTAATAACAGAGCTTTTGTAAAAAATTCAGTGAAAGCTTTTGAGATTCCTATATCTTTTTTAATTTCTCGCATCAAATAACTAAGCAGGTGTTTTCTGATTAGCTAACAAATCTTTTAATTTTGATAGTTCTCCTGCCCATCTTGGATCAGGAGCTTCAAGATTAGGGGCGTCACTATGGACAATTTTCTTGAAATCTTTCCTCTTTTTATTCTTATTTAAGTTCCCGCTATTTTTTTTATTTGAAGCAGAATCTTTCTTTTCAGATAGCTCTACTCGTAATTTAGAACCATTGAATTCAAAACCGTTTAATTTTTGAATTAGTAGATTAGCATTCTCTTCATTGTTTGTTGTCGCGAAACCAAACCCCCTACATTCTTTAGTTTCCTTATCTAAAACTGCTTTAAATCTAATCGAATCAGAAACTGATTTCAAAAACGTATCAAATTCTTTTGGATTAAATCCTTGTGGTAAGTTGCCAATGTAAATGCGAATGCTCATAAATTTTTTAAAGATGATTTTGAAGTCTGAACTTCTAAACAAAACTAAGCTATGTGTATTTAATCACATTTTGGCGCATTTTGTTCAATCCATTGCTTTGCTTTATAAATAGCTTCATCAAAATTATTCAACCTTTGATATGCAAGCTCCTTTGAAAGAAACTGTAAAAGCTCTCCTAAGATAGGACCATCCTTTATATTGAAATTTTTTTTGATTACATCACCATTAAGTAAATTTGAGGGATGAAATAATTTATCTTCCTTGTCACGCCATCTGTTTAACCACTCGAAGCGCAAATTTTGTGGCAAATAAAAGATAAAAGATGGGAAAAACGTCTCTAATTCTTGATGTAATTTAAATCTATCTAATTCATTTAATTGAGCGATATTTTTGTTCTTCAAAAAAAAGTGCCATTTTCGGAGTAACTTAATTTTTGCAATTTCAACTTTAGTAAATTTAAGTTTCTCTAGAGATACAACATCTAAAATTTGGGCAATAAAAAATAATGGCAAAAATTTCTCATTTTCTTCCTGATCAAGTTCTGAATAATTAATTTGCTCCAATTCCAAAAAAAAGGAATCTTCATATAAATTATCAGAACCAAATATATTAATTTTTCTTACTAGGATGACAGCCTCAAGAGCATTTGCCCCATTTACTATTTTCTGTATTTCATAATTAATCCTCTCTTTAGCTACAAGATATAATTTACCTTTATTTTTTTTTATAAAAGTAAGTAGATTGGCATCAATTTTTAAATTCAATTCTGAAACAAATCGAAAACATCTTAAGATTCGTAAAGGATCATTTAGTAAATTTATTTCTGAATATGTTCTTAGAATAGAGAGCTCTAAATCTTTAAGGCCATTTAATGGATCAAACAAACACTTCTTGTCGAATAAAAAAGCAATGGAATTAATCGAAAAGTCTCTAGAACGCAAATCTCCCTCTATAGTTGATGAAACCTGATTAGCAATATCAATATAAATATTATTAAGAACAATTCTCACCACTTCTCTTTTATTATCTAAAATTATAAATTTAGATCCAGTATTATCTGCAATCTTTTTCCCAATTGCTATAGCATTTAAAGGTACCACAATATCAACGTCTATATCTTCAGTTACCCTTCTCAAAATAATGTCCCTTATATAACCACCAACCAAATATGATCCATTAGGTAGAAAAGCCAAGATAGAATTCCAATTATGAAATTTTATACTTTCTTCTAATTCATCAATTATTAGTGTATGATCTGTGAGAATACTTCTTTTCATTTTATTTATTAATTATGTGCATTTGCATCAACTGTAAGTGGGTTGATAGATGCATCACTTATCATGATGTTGAAAATAATCATGGTGTTGATAATATTTGTGATGTACCTGATTTTAAAGCAAAAAAACCATACATTCATGTCAATTTAGTTAGAGATAAAAATGGAGATTATAAAACTGATTGGGATGTTCAATCTTGTGAAAGTTTTTCAAATGAATTTGGTAAATGGTCTAAATGTAATCCAGGAATGGAATTACCTGTTTAAGGGTAATAGATGACACAAAATTGCAAACAAAAAGAAAGTCACCATACATTAGTGATTCATAGTACAGACAATTCTTTTGGATTTGGATACAGAAAAAACAATAACCAAAAATCTGATGAATTTTTCATAAATAAATTTGATAATGATCTATGTAACAAATTAATTATTGAATTTAACAAATTTATTCCAAAAAAAAATTTACAAAAAGTCAATAAAATTTCTGTAAGCATAGGGCCAGCGAATTTCAATGCTTCAAGACTCATTGTAGTTTTAGCAAGAACTATCTCACAACAACTTAATTGTCCTCTAGAAAGTTTTAGTTCATTTGAAATCATGGCAAAGAGAATTGCATCGCAAAATAATATTTTTTTAAACAATCAATCATTCTGGATTTACAAAAAATTAAAACGAAAGGGATTTATTGCTGGCAAATATGAGATTTCTCATAACGACGAAGAAAAAAATATGGATCTAATCATTCGAGAAACGGTTTCACCAAAATTTATTAAAGAATTAGAGACTAATGATCTTTTTTTTGAAGCTAATCATAAGGAGGAAGAAGATTTAAGAGAATTATTAGATTTATCAAGTAAAAATTTATTAAATACAAACGTAAATTCATGGCAACAAGTTTTTCCTCTCTACCCTATTTCTCCAATTAACTAAATATTCATCCAATTAAATTGTTAATACTATCTTTAAGTTGCAGTGTTACAGAATTTAAATCATCTCTCGATGAACTTTGCGGTGGCTTAACTGGTTTTCCCACTCTAATAACTATTTTGGAAAAGAAAGGGATGCAGAAGTTAAATCTTATTAGTTTATGTGAATTAACTATTGCAACTGGCAATAATAATTTTTGATTTTTGAAGGCTATTAATGCAGCTCCTTTTTTTGGCTTATTAACTCGCCCATTTTTTTGACGAGTACCATCAATGAAAATTCCAATACAATTGTTATTTGATAATTTTTCACATGCTGTTTTAATAGTATTTTTATCAGCAATTCCCCTTTTTACAGGATACGCTCCACAAGCCCTAATAACAAAACCAAGAATGGGAATTTGAAAGAGCTCTGCCTTAGCCATAAAAGATATATTACGTCTAAGAGCATGACCTAAAAAAGGGGGGTCTAGTAAAGAACCATGATTAGAAACCATTATAAAAGAATCATTTTGGGGAATATTTTCTTTACCTATCAAATGACCTTTGAATACCAATTTATAAATAGGTAATACGAATAGTTTGCTTACTAATTGATAAATTAATTTTTGAAAAATATCATTTATCATAAGAATTAATAAGTTATTTGATCAGACGATGAAACTTGAGAAATTTTTACATCCTTCAAATGTCTTTTCACTAAACCGCTAAGTACATTAGAGGGGCCAATTTCAACAATATGAAGATCACGATCTTTTGCCATTAAATCCATAGTTTCTCGCCATCTGACCCCATTACACATTTGATTATCCAATCTATTTTGAAGCTCATCTGGATCGCTACACAGTGTAGGTTTATAGTTACTTATAACTGGACATGAAGGATTTTTAAATTCAATATTTTTTAAATACTTAGAAAATTTTGCTGAGGGCTCATTCATGAATGGTGAATGAAAAGCTCCTGAAACATTTAATTTCAGGAATCTTTTACAAGAAATATCTCTCGATAAATTATCTAATGATTCATTAGATCCCGATAAGACAACTTGGGAAGAGCTATTATCATTAGCAATTACGATATTATCAATTTTTTGTACTAATGAATCTAGTTGATTTCTATCAAAACCAATTACTGCTGCCATAGATCCCTCTCCAGCATTTTCCATTAATTGAGATCTGACTTTGATAAGTGATACACAATCTTCGAATGAAAAAACATCCGCACAATATAGTGCCGTAATTTCTCCAAGACTATGCCCAGCAACATAAGTTGGTTTAAAACTGTTATCTTTTAATGCATCTAATAAAATAGATTCGACTAAAAAAAGACAAATTTGTGTATTTCTTGTATTATTCAAATCATTAATTGGATTTATTTGGTCAGAATTTGACTCACAAATTTCAAATAAATTTCTCTCAAATATCTCAGAGGCATAACTAAACCTCTCTTTAGTATTGGGCAAACTTTCAATCTGTTTTGCCATTCCAATTTTTTGTGAGCCCTGTCCAGGGAATACCCATGCAACTGTCATAATGTTCTTATTTTGTTTTTAACCCCATTTAATCAGGGCTGCACCCCAACTTAGCCCAGCACCAAAACCACTCATAGCAATAATATCATTTTGTTTAATTCTGTTATTTCTAATAGCCTCATCCATCATTAATGGAATTGTGGCTGCCGAAGTATTGCCATATTTTTCTAAATTACTTAGTATTTTTTCTCTTGGAATTTTTAACCTATCTCCTACAGAGTCCAAAATTCTTTGATTAGCTTGATGTAATACAAGCCAATCAACTTCATCAGAAGTATAATTCATTTTTTTAAACAAATCTTCAAGAATAATAGGAACTTCTCTAACTGCAAATTTATAAACTTCCTGACCATTCATTTGAATTGGAGAAAAACCTCCACTTAAAAAATCAATATTATCAATTATTGAATCCCTGTAATTTTTTGATGGAAGATTTAGAAAAGAACCTCTATCACCGGCAGTTCTCATATCAAAACCAACTAAATTATCAAAATCACTTGTGGCTTCAATTGCTAATGCACCCGCACCATCTCCAAAAAGAATGCAACTTCTTCTATCATTCCAATCAACAAAGCTTGATAATTGATCTGCTCCTACAATAAGAGCCCTTTTGAAATTTCTTCCTTTTAGAAATTGAGAAGCTGTTATTAAGGCGAATAAAAAACCACTACACGCCGCTGTCAAATCGAAAGCTACAGCATTATTAGCCCCTAATTTAGCTTGAATGGATGGCGCTGAACCAAATAAGTCATGTGGGGTAGAAGTGGCTAGGATGATCAAATCAATTGTTTTAATATCCCAATTAGCCATTTCAATTGCAGTAAGTGCAGCCTTATAACCCATCTCAGCGACGTTATCTCCTGAGCCAGAAATTCTTCTCTCAGAAATACCGGTTCTAGATTTTATCCATTCATCACTCGTATCAACCTTTTGACTAATTTTTTGATTGGTTAGTATTTGATCGGGTACATAACTTCCACTTCCTTTAAATGAGACTCCAATCTGATTAGGCTTTATTCCTTCCAAAAGAGTTTTTTTAATTACTTATATAAGTCAAACATAAATTAGACGAAATATGTTTTAAGAATTTAAAACTTGAAGCTTTTGAAGTTGATTTAAATTTTCCATAACATTATGATTTACTGCCGAGTGAGCTAAACGTAGAGCGCTTACTACTGATAAAGACTTACTACTTCCATGGCCTATCACACAAATGCCGTTTACCCCAAGTAGTAAGGCGCCACCATGTTCGGCATGATCTAACCTTTTCTTAATTCTGAGTAAATTACTTTTTAAAAAAGCTGAACCAACTTTTCCACGCCTACCTCTTGGCAGCTCCGATCTCAAAATATCTAGTAGAACACCTCCTACAGACTCAAGAAATTTTAATAATATATTTCCCGTAAAACCATCACAAACTACTACGTCGAAACTACCTGATAATACATCTCGACCTTCACAATTACCTGCAAAATTAAAACTTTTTTCATTAGACAATAGTTCAAATGTTTTTAAAGATAAATCATTACCTTTGCATTCTTCTTCTCCGATATTTAAAAGACCAATTTTTGGGTTTTTTACCTGCAAGACGTCTTTTGCATAAATATTGCCTAGAAGGGCAAACTGATGAAGATAAGAAGGTTTACAATCGGTATTTGCACCAACATCTAAAACTAATACAGGTCGAGTTTGATCTCTTGTAGGAAATAATGCGCCTATAGCGGGTCTTTCAATCCCTTTTAATCTTCCAATTCTAAATATGGCAGAAGCCATCATTGCTCCTGAATTTCCCGCTGAGTAAACTGCTTGTGCCTTATTATTTTTTATTAAATCCATTGCAACATTTATACTTGCGGTTTTCTTCTTTCTTACTGCAGTGGCTTCTTCATTCATTCCAATAGGATCTCCACTATCAATTAATTCAAGACGATTATTTTCTATTTCTTTTTCTAGTAATTCTAATAAACCAATTTTTTCTGCTGCATTTTTAACATTTTGAATTTTGCCAACAAACTTTATATTTATGGGGAATCTGCTTATCGCTTCAAGACATCCCTCGAGAATTGGCCCAGGTGCAAAATCTCCCCCCATACCATCAACTGCAATCCAAATCCTACTAGATTGCGAGTCTTCCACCTTATTCAAAAGGTTGTCACTATTTTGTAATCTTTTTAATGGGTCAAAAACTAATGGCTGTAGTGTATTTTTAGCTAATGTACTAGCGTTTGAAACTACACTGCTAGCAGTATTCACAACAGATTCAGCACTTGAAACTACATTACCTGCAACATTACCCGCAACATTACTAGCGACATTACTAGCTGTGCTTACAACAGATCCAGCACTTGAAACTACGTTACCTGCTACATTACTAGCCGTTACTGCAGAACTGGCCGCAGTATCTACTATTGAAGTTACAGCAGAGTTTCTTTTATACCAAATAACTAATCTTCTAATAGCTCTTGACTTGTTAATTTTATGTACAGTGTCTTTCACCATTTACTTACCATCAAAAGGAGAAATATCTACAATTCTTTGAAAAAGATACCCAGTACCTCTTGCTGTTAATATCAATTCAGGATTTGCAGGATCAGCCTCCAGTTTTGATCTTAATCTTGATATATGAACATCGACTACTCTTGTATCAACATGTCTTTCTGGTGTATATCCCCAAACTTCTTTTAAAATCTCTCCCCTACTAAATGGTTCTCCTGACCTACTCACCAAAAGCTCAAGGAGGCTAAATTCCATACCAGTTAATCTAATTCTCTCATCACTCTTAAAAACTTGTCTTCGATTTGTATCAATTTTTATATCAGTAACCAAAATTAAACCAGAATTAGGCATACCAGGGATTTGTTCTTTGTCGATTCTTCTAAGAACACACCTTATTCTTGCTTCTAGTTCCTTGGGACTAAATGGTTTAACAACATAATCATCAGCGCCTAATTCTAAACCCGTTATTCTATCTGCCACATCTCCTAATGCGGTTAACATAACAATTGGAACATCAGAATCTTTCCTTAATTCTTGACAAACTCCATAACCATCTAACTTGGGCATCATAACGTCAAGTACTACTAGATCAGGGTCATAATCTTTAAATAACTTTAGTGCTTCTTTACCATCACATGCAGTTACAACTTTGTAGCCAATCATGGAGAGACGGGTCTCCAGAATTCTTCTAATACTTGCCTCGTCATCTGCGACAAGGATTGTTTCTTTAGTTTGACTAGATAGAGCCATTTGTTTCTATTAGCTAATCAGTAAGAGAATTTATTATTTACCTAATCTAACTTGTAGAGGGGCAATATCCCAAGCATTTTGAATCCATTATTTTTTTTTTGAGACTAAATGTCTAGCAAATTATCGACTTTTATTTGTCAAAATTGCGGAGCCGAAACTTCTCAATACTTTGGGAAATGCCTTAATTGCAACTCATGGAATTCCATTGTTGAAGAAATAAAAAGTAAGACCTCTAAATATCAAGAGAAAAAAAATAGTAAAAAATCTATACCGTTTCATGAGATCTCATCAAAAAAAATATTAAGATTTTCGAGTGGTTTTAGGGAATTCGATCGAGTTCTTGGAGGTGGAATTGTACCTGGATCTGTTGTTTTACTCGGAGGAGAACCAGGTATAGGTAAAAGCACATTAGTTCTTCAATCAGCAGGGAAAATATCTCTCAATGAAAAAGTGTTATACATAACTGCTGAAGAATCCCTAGAACAAGTAAAAATTAGATGGGAAAGATTAAATCAAAATAGTATTGATTTAAAAATTTTTGCAGAAACTAATTTATCTTTAATTATTGAAGAGATCAAATGTGTCAATCCAAGCTTCGCAATTATTGATAGTATTCAAGCCATCCATAATCATGAAATGCAAAGTTCTCCAGGATCTGTTTCTCAAGTTAGAGAATGTTCTTCTGAGTTGCAAAATCTAGCCAAAGATAATAATATAGCGCTTCTAATAATTGGTCATGTAACTAAAGATGGTGCTTTAGCTGGCCCTAAAACTCTAGAACATTTAGTTGATACAGTAATAAACTTTGAAGGAGATAAGATTTCATCTCATAGATTACTAAGAAGTATAAAAAATCGATTTGGATCGACCTTTGAAATTGGAATTTTTGAAATGCTTGAAGAGGGTTTACGTGAGATAAAAAACCCAAGTTCAATTTTTACAAATAAAGAAAATATTTCAGGTGTAACAACTACGATTACAAATGAAGGCACTCGGCCATTAGCAGTTGATATACAAGCACTGGTAAATAAAACTTTCTACAGTAACCCAAGACGAACTACAACTGGAATAAGCATAAATAGATTGCATCAAATTCTTGCTGTCATTGAAAAACACGTAGGGATAAAATTATCTGAGTTTGATTGTTATGTAGCTACTGGTGGAGGTTTTGAAATTAATGATCCCTCATCTGACTTAGGTGTAGCAATATCAATTTTATCGAGTTTGAAAAATATTCCTCCTTTGGCTAGTACCTCATTTATTGGGGAATTGGGTTTGAGCGGTCAAGTTAGAAAATCGAATAACCTCCGGATAAAGATAGAAGAAGCTGTAAGACTAGGAATTAAAAATATCGTAGTGCCAAAACTAGAGGAGGAACTAAATAATAATTTTCAAGAATTAATAAATATCAAAGAGATATCCAATATTAAAGAAGCAGTTGATTATTCTTTATCAAAATAAAAAAATCAAAGGTACATATCAATTGAGCTTCTGCCTGAGTTTTTCAACCAATTCTCAATATCTAGATACCCACCTGGATATAACCTAACTGCTTTAGACCAGACTTCAGCAGCTTTATCAAACCAAATATCTCTCTGATCTAAATCACCATTTTGCTCAGCATATCTTCCCCTTTTTTCATAAATTAAACCTATATTTTTGAGGCATGATGGCTGTTTAGGATTTTCTACTAGTGCTTTTTCATAAGTTTCAATAGACAAATCCTCTTCTCCGTTACTCATATATATTATTGCCATATTTTTTAAAGTCTCACCCCTATCAATTTTATTTTCTTCAAGCAATAAACTCTCTTTGTAATACTCTAATGCTTCCGAATAATCCCCATTATTTTGTGCGGCTAAGCCATCTCTGTAATAGATATATGCCTTTTTTTCTTTCTCTGCAATAGGCATTATTTTTACAATAGATTCAGCAATTACAGTAAAAGCTTTATCAATAAAATTGTCTCTGTTTTGATTACTAGGCACCGCTCTAAAACTAATAAAATTAATATAGTAATTTAAAAAATAACTATTTAAAAAGTCTATTACAATTATTATTATAATTAAAAAATAGGCAGAGCATTAATTTGCTTCAATCGCGAAAAATATGGAAAGCATTCAATTAAGCATTACAGGAATGAAGTGCGGAGGTTGTGTGAGCACTGTTGAAAAAATATTAAAAAATTCTGATGGTATTGAAAATGTTTCTGTTAACTTACTAACTGAAAGTGCATATTTTGAAATTACCCAGAAACATATAGAACTAGAAGCAGTTCTCGAAAATCTAAAAGAAAATGGTTTCCCATCAAAGATTTACATAAATGATTTTTCAAAAAAAATAAATAAAGCAGAATTAGAAAAAAAAAAGAGCTGGAATAATCAATGGAAAAAACTAACTTTTGCTTTATTACTTTTATTATTTTCAGGTTTAGGTCATCTAGCAGAAGGAAGATATATAAATTTTCCGATATTAGGTAATATATTTTTTCACGCTTCATTAGCAACATTAGCTCTATTATTTCCTGGAAGAGGAATAATTATTAATGGTTTTAAATCATTTTTTAAGAACCGTCCTGATATGGATTCTCTAGTAGCTCTTGGAGTAACTAGCGCGTATATAACAAGTCTTCTATCCTTAATGTTTCCTGACACTGGTTTTCCTTGTTTTTTTAATGAACCAGTTATGCTGTTAGGCTTCATATTGATTGGGCGTTTCTTAGAGGAAAGAGCAAGATACCAAACTGGTTCATCTATTGGAGAGTTATTAGATCTTCAACCTGAAATGGCAAATATCTACACAGAAGATAATCAAATAAAATCAATAAGAGTAAACACTTTAAGACCAAATCAAGAGATTCAAGTTTTAGCTGGAGACAGAGTGCCTGCTGACTGCATTGTTACTCAAGGTAATTCGTATATTGATGTTTCACATATCACTGGCGAATCCAAACCTATCGAGGTAAAAGAAGGCGAAAGTCTATCTAGTGGGTCTTTAAATCTTAATTCAACTCTTAGACTTAAAGTTCAAAAGGTCGGAGGGGATTCTTCTCTTGCAAAACTAGTAAATCTTATTGAGTCTGTAAACGCTAGAAAACCTCGCATTCAAAGAATTGCCGATGAAATTGCAGGCAAATTTACCTACTTTGTCCTTATTTTTGCTACCTTAACTTTCTTCTTTTGGTGGAAGGGGGCAAGAAACATTTGGCCAGATTTATTAAGTCATAATCATCAACTCATAACTCACTCAAGCCATACACTTCATAGTTCGCTTGGTAGTAATGCTGAGAATTTTCTTAGTTTAGCAATACAATTGTCAATTGCTGTTTTAGTAATAGCTTGTCCTTGTGCATTAGGTTTAGCCACCCCAACTGTAATAACTGTCGCATCAGGTAAAGCAGCAAAAAAGGGCGTTTTATTTAAAGGCGGGGACAAAATAGAGATGGCTTCAAAAATTAATCACATTATTTTTGACAAGACAGGTACATTAACAAGAGGTAAGCCATTCATCGTAGATTATAAAAATTATGATGATCATTCTTTTTTATTAAGAATAGCTGCCAGCTTAGAAAAGGAAAGCAGACATCCAATAGCAGATGCGTTGATTCAAGAAGCAAAAAAACAAAATTTAAGTTTATTTCCAATAAAAAAAATTATCACTCATTCAGGCCGAGGTATTTCTGGAGAACTAGAATCAATTGATGGACCTATTAATATTGGAAATATTGAATGGCTACTAAGTAAAGGAACAATCATTGATAGTGATGCCAAAAAAGTAATTGAAAATGAAGAGACAAAAACGAACACTATTATTGGAGTAAGTATAAAAGATAAGTTATTGGGCTTTATCTTCCTAGGAGATTTACTCAGAGATGATTCAATTAAAACAGTGCAAAATTTAAGAAAAAACAAATTTAAAATTAATATTTTAAGTGGAGATAGGAAACAAACAGTTTTAGCTTTAGCAAAAAAAATTGGTTTTAAAGAAAGTGAAGTAAAATGGGATCTTCTTCCTGAAATGAAGCTAAAGACTATAGAAAATTTAAAAATTGATAATAAAGTAGCAATGATTGGTGATGGTATTAATGATGTCCCAGCCTTAGCATCTTCTGACTTAGGAATTGCGGTGGGATCAGGAACTCAAATAGCCAAGGCAAATGCAGATGTAGTATTGATGGGAGATCAACTAAATGGATTACCCTACGCTTTAAATCTTGCCAAAAAAACTATAAGAAAAATAAAGCAAAATCTAACATGGGCTTTTGGTTACAACTTACTAGCTATACCATTAGCAGCCGGCATTTTATTCCCTAAATACGGTATTCTTCTTACTCCCTCAATAGCAGCATTATTGATGGCTATTAGCTCTATTACAGTAGTAATTAATGCTTTATCTTTGGATTAAATGAAAGGAAAATTTATCGTTATTGAGGGTATTGATGGATGTGGTAAAACTACCCAAATAGATGAACTATCTAAATGGCTTCCTAATAGTGGTCTAATAAAGAAAGGGTCTAAATTAATCACAACTAGAGAACCTGGGGGCAGTCTTTTAGGAAAAAAACTTAGAGGACTGATTCTTGATAATAATGAAAATAACAAACCTTCATCTCTTGCAGAATTATTGCTTTATTCAGCAGATAGAGCTGAACACGTTTCCAAAATTATTTCACCTGCTTTAAATAACAATGATTGGGTAATAAGTGATAGATTTTCTGATTCCACACTGGCTTATCAAGGTTATGGAAGAAATATAAATTTAGAAATAATCAAAAATATTGAATCTATTGTTTGTCAAGGAGTATCTCCAGATCTCACTTTCTTCTTAGAAATTTCTCCAGAAGAGAGCTTATTCCGAAGAAAAAATGAAATTCCAGACAGAATAGAATCAGAAGGTATTAGATTTTTAGAAAAAGTAAATGAAGGCTTCAAACTAATTGCCAAACAAAAAAACTGGAAAGTAATATCTGCTTCACAAAATATTAAAACTATTTCTAATCAAATTAAAGAGACTTTGCTAAAGAATTTTTCTAAAAAAAATGATTGAGTTTAAAAAAAATAATTTCTTCTTGAATGAAGAAGCCAATACCTTTCTTAAGAGCATAATTAAAAACAAATCATTGGCTAATGGTTATATATTTTATGGTGCTGAAGGATTAGGCAAAAAGCAAACTGCTCTTCAATTTATAAAAGAAATTTTCAAACAGTCTTCACCGAGCGAAAATGTTGAAGAGAGAATTGCAAACAATAACCATCCTGATTTTTTAATTATTGAACCTGATTCTCTTTTGCTAACAAAAAGTTCAGGAAGTTTCGATCTTGAAAAAAAAATAAAAAGTGGATCTGAGATTATTAAAATTGCTCAAATACGTAATATCAAAACTTTTCTTAGTCAAAAATCAATAAACTCAGAAAAAAAAATTGTATTGATTATTGATGCACACCTACTAAACGAAGCAGCCTCAAATTGCCTTTTAAAAACCTTAGAAGAACCTAGTAACGGAATTTTTATTTTACTAACATCTAAATTAAACCTTCTTTTAGATACGATCATTTCAAGATGTCAAATCGTCAGATTTCGATCTATTTCTAGTAAGCAAATAAAGTCAATTTTAAAAGAATATTTAGATACTTCTAAATTAAAGATAAATACAAAATTAAAATTTGAAGATTTAATAAACTCTGCGAATGGATCTCCAAATCAATTATTGAAAAATATTGAAATTTGGAATGATTTTTCAGATGAAATTATAAGTAAATTGGATTCTCCAATTAAAAATAGTCTGGAAATATTAGAAATATCTAAATTAATATCTGAAAAATTAGAAATTTCTCAACAGATTTGTTTAGTAAATTTAATTCAAACAATTTGGTGGAGAAAAACAAAAAATATTAGTTTAATTAAAAAACTTGAAAATTTAAAATACCTCTTAAGAAAAAACATACAACCAAGGTTGGCATGGGAAATAGCTTTTTTAAAAATTTCAATGGAAAATTTATTAGATTAATCTACTGCAGAATTTATCAAGTCAGGATTTCTTGCATGAATAAACTCTTGCCTAGCAGTTTCCACTTGAGAACCAATAGGTAACTCGAGACAATATCCAGCACCATATACAGTTTTTATATAAAGAGGCTTACGAGGATCAGGTTCCAGCTTAGTTCGTAAGTGTCTAATATGGACTCTTATTGTCTCAATATCATCATCTGGTTCATATCCCCATACTTCTTTAAGTATTAGTGCTGGCGATACAGTTTGACCATGCCTCTGCAAAAGACAGTGAAGCAATTCAAATTCAAGATGAGTTAATCTAACGGGAGATTCAAACCAGATAGCTTCAAATCTTTCCGGAACAAGGGTTAATGGACCATAATTTAAGATTTCTTGCTGGTTACTAGAATTCAATTGTGCTCTATTACTTCTTCTTAATAATGCTTTTATACGTACATGTAATTCTTCTAGATCAAATGGTTTAGTAATGTAATCATCTGCTCCAGAATTAAACCCAGTCACTTTATCTTTAAGGCCACCTAACGCAGTTATCATCATAATTGGGATATTTGATGTTCTTTCATCTCTTCTTAGTCGCTGACATAAAGTTAATCCATCAACACTTGGCAACATAAGATCCAAGAGAATTAAATCCGGGGAGTATTGAAGAGCTAATGCTTGTCCTTTAATACCATCCTCAGCTTTTTGAACATCGAAACCAGAGTGCTCTAAATGCCTAGCAACCAAATCACGCATATCACGATCATCTTCAATTAACAGGATTGAAATTTTCATATCTATGAACTATTAAATTAAAGTTAAGTTTTAGTATTATGATTCTCTCAAGAATTTATGAAGATTGCTGAATTAGTGTAAACAATTTTATCAATCAGATTTATCAATTAACTCAATAATGACAGTGAATTAGGGAGAAATTGCGAGTTTTTTAAAAGTATAAATTTTACAATTTCTTTCGATTCTATTTACTTTTTCTTAATAATCAGAGGAATATTATAAAAAATTGATGACATGATTTAAAGAAAATATCTAATTTGGATTACCATAGTTAGTAATTAAAAATTAAATTAATATAGTGATTCTTGACTCTCAAAAAGGCTTTAATTGAGTTTACGATTTTTGATTTCTTCTGAATGTTTAAACTAATCATTTTGTCTATATTTATAAAAAATTAAGTATTTATGAAAAAAAAGTCATTTATCTATTCTGATCTATCAAAAAAACAACTAGAAAAACTGAAAGAACTTTACATTCAAAAAAAAGTTGAATCGATGAGTCATCAAGAGCTTAAACAATATGTACTAGAAATTATTTCTCATCAAATAAATGACACTATTGACAAAGAAGAAGAAATGGAAGCATGGAGAGAGATGTCAGATTTTTTTGGAGAACAATTTGAGATAGTTATATTAGAAATACAAACAAAATACATTGACGAGAAAAACGCTCTTGAAACAGAAATTGATTATCAAAAACGAAGGATAGAATTATTAGGAAGAAATAATTTAGATCAAGAAAAAAAAGATATGTGGGATGACTAGAATTTGCTGAATGGCCTAAAAGCTCAAAATATAAAATAAAAATATGACTTAATTTTAAAAACATAATAGTCAATCAATGAACTTTTTTCGCCTATATAAGAATTTAGTTAATGTTCTAACAACTGTTCTAATAACTGTTCTAAAAAAAGAGCTCAAAGAAATAAAAAGTCACCTTTATTAGGGTGACTTTAGATATCTTTTTGAAATTTATAAACTCCCCGGGCGGGATTCGAACCTGCGACCAATCGATTAACAGTCGATCGCTCTACCGCTGAGCTACCGAGGAATATAAGATGAATTTAACTCTTTAAAGTGCCTTATGACAAGTAAAAAAGTTAATTATATTGAAATTTTGATGGTTCTTGCCAGCTAGATAAAAAACCATTTTCCAACTCAGCTACTGCATCAGCATAAATTAATTCTTCATAACGATGAGTTATCCATAAGGCGGCTAAGGGTTTTTTATGATCACTTGTTAGATTTTTAATAGTTTTTAAAACTTTTAATTGGCTGGTTTGATCCAATAATGCTGTCGGTTCATCCAATAGAATAAAATCTCTATTACTAATAAGAGCGCATGCAATAGTAAGACGTTGTTTTTGACCACCGCTTAAAGTATGAACTGGCCTTTTTTCAAAACCAGTCATTCCTACCAGATCAAGCACATATTCAATTTTTTTATTAATTTCATTTTTACTTAAATTTTGATTAATATTTATTAGAAGTTCACTACTGCAATTTGGCATCAATATTTGATGATCAGGGTTTTGAAACACCATGCCAATATTTGCTTTTAAATCAATGACGCCATTTTTGGGTTTGATTATTCCATTAATTAATTTTAAAAGAGTACTTTTTCCGCTCCCGTTTTTACCTACGACCATCCAAAATCCAGGTTTTTTTATTGAGAAGCTACATTTAAAAATTAAATTCTCTTTTTTCCCGGGATATGCAAAAGAAACATCTTTGAATTTTATATAAGGTATTTCATTTTTAAAAGAAGCTCTCATTAAATTCTTCTAATCTATATTTAGAGAAAATCCTGGCCTTTTAGCTCCTCCTGCAACTGATGATTTTTCATACATCTGTACAGAAATAATTTCTTGAGTCCTGACAGTAATTACTTTATCTTGGACTTTGTCACACCTTAATTCAATCAAGTTTGAGGATTCTAAAGTCTCATTCATAGAACTTTTTATTTCATCATAAATTCGTTTAACATCTTCAAATTCTTTCTTCTGAATTGAAAGTGGAAAAGGTGAATATCTCAGACTGAGTTCCAGCGAATACATAATTAGTATAAAAACTACCTTTTATAATAATAAATATTTTTACGCAGAAAGTTATTTAAATTAAATTCTTTTGAGAAAATTATATAAAAGATCTTTAAATACAATTAAGATATGGATAGGAGATTTATTTTTGCAATTTAAATAATCATTTCATGGAAATAGCAAATGATATAACTTCTCTGGTTGGAAATACCCCTTTAGTTAAATTAAATCGAATAAGAAAGTACTTTAATTGTTATCCAGAGATCATAGCCAAACTAGAAAGTTTTAATCCATCAGCATCCGTGAAGGATCGTATAGCTTATTCGATGTTATGTAAAGCGGAAGAAGAAGGATTGATAACACCAGATAAAACAACGTTAATTGAAGCAACAAGTGGAAATACTGGCATTGCATTAGCAATGGTGGCTGCTGCTAAAGGCTATAAATTGATATTAACTATGCCAGATACAATGAGTATTGAGAGAAGGTCAATGTTGAGAGCATATGGAGCTGAATTACAGCTAACCCCAGGGGAAGAAGGAATGAAAGGCGCTTTAGATTTGGCTAATGAATTGTCTTCGACCATTGTAAATAGTTACCAATTTAATCAATTTGAAAACTTTGCTAATCCAGATATTCATGAAAGAACAACAGCTCAAGAAATTTGGTCTCAATCCAATAATAATTTAGATGGACTAGTTACTGGAGTAGGTACAGGAGGAACAATTACTGGTTGCGCACGTTTTTTGAAAAAAGTTAATCCAAATTGCAAAATTTATGCTGTAGAGCCTAAAAAAAGTGCTGTGATTTCTGGAGAAAAAGCTGGTTCTCATTCAATTCAAGGAATAGGAGCAGGGTTCGTGCCAAAAGTTCTTAATACTAAATTAATTGATGAAATTATAAAAATAGATGATGATGAAGCATTTTATTATGGGCGTTTATTAGCTCGATTGGAAGGTCTTTTATCAGGCGTAAGCAGTGGTGCAGCTTTAGCAGCAACAATAAAAATCGGGGAAAGGAAAGAACTCATGAATAAAAGATTGATAGTAATTCTTCCAAGTTTTGGGGAAAGATATTTATCAACAGCAATGTTTGAATCGAATACCTCAATTCAAGCCAGAAAAGATGGTTATCTTTAATCACTGATTTATAAAAATGGAAAAAAATTTATATGAAGAATTAGGCCTCAAAAAAAATGCAACCAAAAGTGAAATTAAATCTTCATATCGCTCTTTAGTGAAGCAACATCATCCTGATGCAGGCGGAAAAAAAGAACGATTTCTTGCAATACAAAATGCCTGGGAAACACTAAATGACCCTATCAAAAAAGAACAATATGATAGAAATTTTTTCTCTTCCAGTTCATCATTTGATTCATTTAATGAAAATTGGGAAGAGAAATTTAATTCAAAAAAATATAATTCGTCAATTAAAGATAAAGAAGTTGAAACATGGATTAAAGAAATTTTCACTCCTATCAATAGATTAATTAGCCAAATAATTAAACCTTTGAACAACGAAATAAAAGAACTATCTGCAGATCCATATGATGATCAACTAATGGAAAATTTTTGCAGTTATATAAGTCTTTCTCAAAAGAAAATAGAAAAAGTTGAAAAAATTTATAATAAAAAAATTGTTCCAATTTCTATTTCAGCTTTAGGCCTCGATCTGTATCATTGTTTTTCACAAGTTAAAGAGGCACTATCAGAATTTGATAGATATACACAAGGATATGTAGATGATTATTTATTTGGTGGTAAAGAAATGATCAAAGAAGCAAAAAGAATCCAATCAAAGATGTCTATAGAGAAAAAAAAGAAAAACTTTTAAATATAAAAATTTCTAAATATAAAACTTCTTAAATATATTCTTTAAGTTGATCTAATTTCAACCAAACATCTGGAACAGGCCTGCGCCATCGAACCTGAGCATATTCATCTTTGACTGAAAGAATTTCTCCTGGACCTTCAAAGACATAATTAGGTAGATCATTATCACTGGCTAGTGCCTCGATACTTTTTATATAATTTTCCCTATCGACAAAAACCAAGCTTCCTTTCTTGAGAGGTTTCATTGGAATTGAATCTGTCATGATAAAGTTAACCAAGTTATTTTGAAATTTATTATACAAAAACTTGTTTGATAAATATTTAAAAAAATTGATAAGAGAATAATAATTACAAACTTCTAAAAAATTTAATAGTCTTAAATGAGAAATATCTATGAAATATGCGTCTTTTACTACTTGGCTGCACTGGATTTGTTGGTAAAGAATTAGTACCAACACTGCTCAATGAGAATCACGAAATACATATTGTTAGTAGAAAACCCATAAGTCAATTAAAGCTAAATTTAAATTTCAATAAATTTAAATTTTTTCAATTAGATTTATCACAAGAAAAAAACTGGAATAACGAAAATTTTCTAAATATTTTAAGAGAGATAGAGGGAATTATTAACTTAATGGGAGAACCCATAGCAGAAAAAAAATGGACTTCTGCACAAAAACAGGAGATTGAAAATAGTCGGATTAAGACTACTCAATTTATGATGAAGACCCTTAAAAATTTCAAAATCAACCCAAAAGTCATCATAAATGGATCAGCAATAGGATATTACGGTACAAGTTTGTCTTGTGAATTCACTGAAAATAGTATTGGAGGAAAAGACTTTTTAGCTAATCTTTGCAGAAAATGGGAAGCTGTCGCTGCTGAAAAACCATTTTTCTCAAGGTTAGTTATTTTTAGAATTGGAATTGTAATAGAGGCAGATGGTGGAGCACTCGGAAAAATGCTCCCTATATTTAAAGTTGGATTAGGTGGACCAATTGGAGATGGTAAGCAATGGATGAGTTGGATTCATAGAAGTGATTTATGTGCATTAATTACCCAAGCATTAGTTAATAAAAAGTATGCAGGAGTATTTAATGCTGTTGCACCAAATCCAGTATTAATGAAAGACTTTTCTCAGACTTTAGGCAAATGTCTGAATAGACCTAATTTACTTCCAGTACCTGGAGCAGTTTTAAAAATATTGTTGGGAGATGGAGCAAAAGTTGTATTAGAAGGACAAAAAGTAATAAGCAGTAAACTCAAAAATTATGATTTTAAATATCCTCTTCTTGAGAAAGCAATTTACGCCTCCACCAAGAATTAATACCGTTTACTAAAGCACCAATAATAAAAATTGTTATTAATGGGACTACAATAGGATTCCAAACTATATGAATAAAATTAATAAAAATAAATATCCCATTTAATTGCATGATGATTGCAAAAATAAAAAATAATGCAAAAAAAATCACCGTAAATAAGTTTATTAACAACAAATTATCAATAATTTGTTTAAAGTTATTTTGATTATTTTCCTTAGTCATTTTTTATAACAATATTCATATCCTCAACCATCCTAGGACAAGCTTTGTTTTCACCTAGTCTTTTTTTAGCATTTTCATTGCATGTGATCAAAAACTTCTTATTTAGCTTCATTAGATATATTACTTGTACGATCAATTTTATTGTCTGATTGACTTGATCATTCTTATCTTTATAATTGCTGGCACAAAAAACATATTTTCCAAGCAAACGTCTTTGCGCTTCTGCAAAAGATTTTGTAAATTGTGGACCTTTACCCTCAATCTGGATAACTGGTTTACCTAATCCAATCGCTTGCTCTGTTGCCGTTCCTGCCATACTGATACAGCATCTACTTTTGAATAATATTTTGTCAAAATTATTCCAATATATATTCACTTCTAAAGATTTATATTTAAATTTCAAGAGATACTTCTCTTTTATTTTTTCTAGATATAACCATCTTCTATTTTTAAATATATCCTTTATTTTTGATGAAGATAAAGCATTAACTATTGCAAAATTAAATTCAATTTTTTGAAAATATCTTAAATCTGAAAGTTTCTCTAATACCTCCAAAATCAAAACAAAATTATCTAGCATCTCGGGGAATCTACTACCTGGAAATAATCCAATACTAAATTCAGATTTATTTTGTTTTTTATCTCTAGAAAAAAACTTATCCATAAATGGATTTCCCAAAAAAGATACTTTTTTCTTTAATTGAAAAGTTAAATCATTTGCTGTAAGGGAATCTCTGGTATATATTTTTTTTGACTTCTTTGAGAGTAAGAAAAATTTAGAGGGCCATGGCAATTTTAACTTCCCTTCATAATGACTAGAATAAGCAACTAGATATGTAAAAAAATCTTTCTTACAAATCCATGCAAAAAAAACTGGAACAATATCTCCAACAACAAAAAAGTAATCATATTTTTTTCTTATTTTATAAGTTAAATATAATCTTTTTAGAAGATAGAATAATTCTCCCCCAAATATCTCGGTTAGTCTTCCCTTAAAAGAATTATAGCCAATTCCTCCGGTACTAAATTCTTTAGTTTTTCCAATAATCTTAATTTTTTCTTTTTCGTAATGGTTTCCTTTACCAACAATTGGCAAAGCGTGAACAGAATAACCACTTTTTACGAATTGCTTAGCAATTAAACTCCCAGATAGATCCTCTCCATGCCCATTACTTAATATTAAAATTTTAAACAATTTAAAATTCCAACCATTTTTTAACTTTGGTTAACTCAGGCCAATCTGGATATCTACTTAATCCGTCTTCAACAGATTCTTTCAACTCACTTTTCACATCGGGCATCATCAAAGACATTTTTTTTATTAACTCAATATGATCCCTAACACCTTTATTATTGGTTGCCAAAAGAGCTAAAGACAAATTCATTCTTGCTTGTGGGTCTTGCTGATTTAATCGAACAGCTTGCCTGGCAGCTGCCAAAGCTTCTTGATTATTTTTCAAAAGTAATTGAAGCCATGACAAGCAAGTCCAAGCAGCAAAATGATTTGGTATTTGCTGTATAATTTCTTGAAAGTCTTGAACAATAGGAATTAAATCTTGTCCAGCTTTATATCTCGATAGAGCTGCATTAAAATCCTCTTCAATGGGATTAATTTCTTTATCCATTATTATTTAGACTGCAAAAGAACTTCCACATCCACAAGTTTGGGAAGCATTGGGGTTTACAAAATTAAAGCCACCTCCTATTAATTCCTTACTAAAGTCTAGTTGCATACCATATATGTATAAAAGACTTTTAGGATCACAAACAACTTGAAAGTTTTGATCAGCTTTTAATGAATAATCATAAACTTTATCATCGGGATTTATTTCGTTATCTCTTATAAAATCCATCGTATAACTCATCCCACTACAACCACCAGATCTTACTCCTACCCTAAGTGCCTTTTTATCACTTTGACTTTTTAATAAATTTGAAATTTGCTCTATGGCATCATTCGTAATTAAGATACCTTTACCATCATCGGAATTTTTAATTTCCTGTTTAAGTTCTACATTTTCCATAAACAAAAATTTCCTACTATTCATAATATAAAAACTTAATCGATAGGGTGCATAGAACAAACAAAATCCAAACTTGATTTGTTATAATTTTAAGAAAAAGTGAAAATTGCGATAGTTGGTTCTGGATTAGCTGGTCTTACAGCAGCGGTTAATTTAGTTGATGAAGGTCATGATGTAGAAATTTACGAGAGCAGGTCATTTTGGGGAGGTAAAGTCGGAAGTTGGGAAGATAAGGATGGCAACCATATAGAAATGGGTTTACATGTATTTTTTTACAATTATGCAAATCTTTTTAAATTAATGAAAAAAGTGGGAGCTTTAGACAATTTACTCCCGAAAGATCATACTCATCTATTTATTAATAATGGTGGTAATTTAAAATCCTTAGATTTCAGATTCCCTTTGGGTGCTCCATTTAATGGACTAAAAGCTTTTTTTACGACAGAACAACTTACTTGGGTAGATAAGTTCAGAAATGCCTTAGCTTTAGGGACAAGCCCAATAGTTAGAGGATTGATAGACTATGAAGGCGCAATGAAAATAATTAGAGATTTAGATAAAATTAGTTTCAAAGAATGGTTTTTAAACCATGGTGGAAGTGAAAAAAGTTTAGAAAGAATGTGGGATCCTATCGCATATGCTTTGGGATTTATTAATTGCAAAGATATTTCAGCAAGATGCATGCTAACTATCTTCATGATGTTTGCTTCAAAAACAGAAGCATCAAAACTTAATCTTTTAAAAGGTTCTCCTCATAAGTGGTTAACTCAACCTATAGTCGACTACATCACAAAAAAAGGGGCAATAATCCATCTTAACCATAAGGTAGAAGAAATTATTTATGAAAAAGAATCTTCCTCATTTGTAGTTAATCAGTTAAAAATATCTTCCCCTGAAGGAACAAAGACAGTTTTTGCAGATAAATTTCTAGCTGCCTGTGATGTTCCTGGAATAAAAAAAATCATTCCAAAAGAATGGTATCAATTTAAAGAATTTGAAGGTTTAAAAAAACTTAGAGCAGTTGCTGTTGCCACAATCCAATTAAGATACGACGGTTGGGTTACTGAATTACAAAAAGATAATACTGGAAATACACCAACTGGACTAGATAACCTCCTTTATTCTGCTGATGCTTCTTTCAGTTGTTTTGCTGATTTAGCATTAGCAAGTCCAGCAGATTATAGAAAAAAAGATATGGGATCACTTCTCCAATGTGTTTTAACTCCCGGAGATAGATGGATGGGAAGATCTACAGAAAGAATTACAAAAGAAATAGATAAAGAGGTTCGACGTCTATTCCCATCCTCAAAAAACCTTAAATTGCTTTGGAGTAACGTAGTACAGATTCCACAATCACTCTATAGAGAATCTCCCGGTATGGAACCTTTCAGACCCGATCAAAAAACATCTATATCTAATTTCTTTATGGCAGGTAGTTACACAAAACAAGATTACATAGACTCCATGGAGGGAGCTACAATGAGTGGTCATTTAGCTGCTGCTGCAATTTTAGAGAAGAAAGCAGAATTAGCAAAAAATCTTGCAGTAAGTTAATTAATGGGTACTTGGCTAAAACATGACGTAACAACAGTTGTTAATGCGCCTCTTGAAAATGTATGGAATACATGGAGCGATTTAGACTCAATGTCACTTTGGATGAGCTGGATTGAATCTGTTAAAACAGTTGATGAAGAAACTAATACGTTACCAGATTTAACAGAATGGACTTTAGCTGCAAATGGCTTTAGGTTCAAATGGAAAGCTCAAATTACAGAAAGGGTCGAAAAAAGCAAACTTAAGTGGAAATCTATAGGAGGTTTACCAACTGAGGGATCAGTAGTTTTCGAAAGTAAAAGTGATCAAATCACAACTGTAAATTTAGCTATAACTTATGAACTACCAAAAATAATTGCACGGTTTATGGAAGAAAATATTTTAGGCAAAATGGTCACAAACGAATTACAGGCCAATATTGATAGGTTCAAAGATTTAGTTGAAAAGAACTATACAAAAAATTTTCCTAACTAAAAAAATTAATTGCCACATCTAGTAGTCCTTCAAAAGTATATTTTTGTGCCTGACTATCAACTCTTCCAAAAATCTTGTTACATAATTTTGTTGTCTGAGGTCCAATAGTTAGTAACTTAATTTGATCAAAATATTCTAACCATTGTTTACCAAGTTTTTTTTCTAATAAAAAAGCAGCATTTACCACGGTTTTACCACTTGAGAAAATAATTGCATCGACTTGTCGATTAGAAATAATATCAATCGTTTCTTCCGGAATTGAATCAGGACATCTAGTTTCATATGCAGCAACATCAAATACACGAGAACCAGCCTTTCTAAATTGCTCTGCAATTAAATCCCTACCACCTGTTTGAACTCTTGGTACAAAAACTCTAAGTCCATAACCAGATACTGGGAAATTATCAATTAAACTTTCAGCAACAAATTCTGGAGGTATGAAATCAGCCTTAATCCCAAGATCATCAAGCGTTTTTGAGGTTTTTTCTCCGACTACGGCGATTTTTGTTTTTTTAGAACATTCTTTTAACGAACTATTAAAGTATCTAAGTCTCTTATCCACAAATTTGATACCATTACTACTGGAAAAAATAATCCAATGAAAATCATTTATTTGATTTAATGCTTCGTCAAGAGGATTCAAATCATCAGGATCACCAATACTTATTGCAGGCAAATCAAATACATTAGCGCCCTTGCTTGTGAATATCTTTTTTATATCCAATATCCCTTCTTTTGATCGAGTAATAATTATATTTCTTTGATCAAGGGGTAGATCAACTATTGGCATCCTTGTCCTCAACATGATTATTTTGATTTTTATTTTTTAATTCATCCAGAAGTTTCAAGACTGATAATCCTTTATCAAGAACAACATCGTCTTTAAAAATGATCTCTGGAACTCTTCTCATCTCTATTCTTTTTCCTAAACTATGCCTTATAGCGCTTTTAGCAGTATTCAAGTTTGCCACAATCTCTTTCCTCACTTTCTCTTGAGCAGTTGAAGTTATGTAAATTTTACAGTGTTGCAAATCACTTGATAAATCAATTTTAGAAATATTGACGAAATAATCTTTAATAAGTTCATTTTCCAAATCATTCTGCAAAATAAGGGTTATTTCTTTTTTCAAAAGAGAAGAAACTTTTGCAAGACGGTAATTATTTGGCATTATGGTTGTAAATTTATTGGGTTTGTCATCGCTTGCAAGACAAAATAAACAGTTATGAAAGCACTTAAGACAGAAGATATCAAACCCACTATTGTGAGTGGATTTGATCTATTCTTGAACAAAGGTTCAAGCAAAGCAACAAGTCCCCCAACAATTATGGATATCAAATACTTTGGATATCTCGCAACATTAGAGAAAAATTCGCCCATCAGCTCCACAAATAGATTACTTTTTTAGCTAAGTTTTAACAAACATTAAACAGCATGATTACATTATATCAATTTAGGCATAGTGCTTTTTGTTTAAAAACAAGAATGGCTCTTCATGCAAAAAAACTACAATATCGAGTTGAAGAAGTAACACCTGGAATAGGCCAATTTGAAATCTTTAAATTATCAGGTCAAAAACAAGTACCTGTAATAGTCGATAGTAATGATCAAGTTATTAATGACTCTTCAACTATTTGCGAATATCTAGATAAAAAAAATGAAAACAATCCACTCTTTCCTGAGGACCCAATATTATTTGCACAATGCAAACTAATTGAAGACTGGGCAGATACTTCAATGGCTACAACTTGTAGAAAAGCTTTAATAAAATCTGCAATAGAAAATCCACAGCTAAGAACTGCATTACTTCCAGATGAAATACCTTCTTCAGTTAAAAGTATTGTTGATAAATTACCTTTTGAAAATCTTAGTAAAATTTCTAATGTAGTTTTGTCTTCTAAAGATAATTTAGAACTCCAAAAATTACTCGAAGCTTTATCAAAATCTTTGATCAACAAGAAATATTTAGTTGGAGATAGTTTATCAATTGCAGATATTTCAATTGCTGCTCAATTATCCCTTCTTAAATTTCCAAAGTCTGCAGGACCAATTCTTTCTGGAGAGGGGTGCCAAGAATACATAAACAACCCTTATTTAGAAAATCTTTTCATTTGGAGGAACAACTTAGAAGAATATCTTTTTAGTGCTAACTCTCAATAAATTCAAACTTCAATTTATATTTATTTGTTTTTATAGCATGAATAGAAGGATCACCAACTCTTGAACCATAAGAAGCCACATATTGTACTCCACAAATTGATGGTTTGATTGAATTATCAACTTCCAATATTTCTTCGGAACATTTTTGAAATTTACTAATGGTCTCTACCTGATTAATCCTTGAAGCACCTGGCTTATGTGCTGTTTGTATAACTAGCTCATCTGCGAAAAAAATATCATCATCTTGGATCTGATTTCTCCCTGTAATTCTTGAATCGATATAAAAATCATCTTTTAAATAAGTAATTTGATTATTAATAGATTGAGGATCATTTACAACCTTGATTAAGGTTTCACCAAATATTGCTTTTCCAATAGATTCAGAATTTTTTGCACGATTACCAACAATTAAATCTGAATCATTCTTAAAGAAATTTACTTCATAAATAACTGGCTCTTCTGAATCATTTACTATATCTTGAGAAGTAACAAGCCAATTCCCCTCAAACCATTTAGGATAAATTAAATCCTTAGTAGTATCCGATAATTTAAAATTTGGCAAATATAATTCTGGCCATTGATTTACACGATTTTCCAAAAACTCTCGTACGTTAGAATCTACTAAAGCAAAAGAACTTTCTAAAAAAATTCCTTGAAAAATCAAGCAAAGAATTAATCCAAGAAGAATTTTCATTATGTCAAATCCACTAATAAGAGCATCAGATCATTATGTATTATTAGAGCCAGATTCAAAAGAAAAAATTGTATCAAAGCAAGAAGCAATTTTATGGTTGAAGAATTGGCTTAGTAAGACAGAAACACAAACAATATATCAAAATATAGAAGATCCTGATCAGGAATTTTTTGAAGAATTATTAGAAAGCACTTATGAATTAGAAATAAAATTAGGATACGTTATCAAATGGTTTGCAGTAAGAATTGAACCAGATTAACTAATTATTTCTTTATGAATTGCATGAATTATTTTCATAGCAACTTCTTCAATATTTTCTTTTTTTACTTGAATTCTTAAATCTGCTTGAGAATACAAATTTTCTCTAGATTGAAAAATGCTCATATATAGATCTTTTAGATTCTTTCCCTTAAGAAGTGGCCTATTTTCAATTTCATTTTTCAATCTTTCAATTGCTATATCTTTATCAAGATCTATCCAAGCAATTATTCCCTGTCTTAAGATTCCCCAGTTTTCCGATTTGGTAACTATTCCTCCCCCAGTTGAGATTACTAATGAAGGAATTTTGATAGTTTCTTTAAGGCAGTTTGCTTCTAATTCACGGAAATTATCTTCTCCTTCATCATTAAAAATTTGATTGATAGATTTTTTTGCCAACTTCTCTATTAATGAATCTAAATCAATGTATTTATACTTTAATAATTCAGCCAGCTTCAAACCTGTTTGTGACTTACCAGAGCCCATCATTCCTATTAAAAATATGCTTCTGCCTTTAATAGTATTAACTGTTTTTTCAATAATGGATTGTTCCATAAAGACAAAAGCGTATTTAAAACCTTAAGATAGTATTATCGCAGACAAGTATGACTTCTACACAATCCAAACCATTACATGGCAAAGGACGTGAATGCGTCATAACTCGACGTGCCTGCTTTAGTTCTAGTCACCGTTATTGGCTTCCTGAAAAAAGCCAAGAAGAAAATTTATCTCTTTTTGGAAAGTGCAGTATTGCACCAGGTCATGGTCATAATTATGAACTTATTGTTTCAATGGGTGGAGAACTAGACTCTGATGGAATGGTACTTAATCTCTCTGATGTAAAACACTCTATTAAAGATAAGGTTACTGGACAATTAGATTTTCGTTTTTTAAATGATGTCTGGCCTGAATTTAATGTTAATAATCAAGAGGGTATACTTCCCACAACTGAAGCATTAGTAAAGGTCATTTGGAGTCGTCTGAAGGATGATTTACCTCTTACAAGTCTAAGACTTTATGAAAACCCAAATTTATGGGCAGATTATTTTGGAAAAAACATGGAAGCATTTTTAACAGTACAAACTCATTTTGCAGCCGCTCATAGACTTGCAAAAGAAGAGATATCCTTTGATGAAAATAAAAAAATATATGGGAAATGTGCCAGAGTTAATGGACATGGTCATAACTATCTTGTCGATATAACTGTAAAAGGAGACATTGATAAAAGAACAGGAATGGTTTGCGACTTATCTGCCCTCCAAGAGATAATTAACGATTTAGTTGTTGAACAACTAGATCATACTTTTCTTAATAAAGACATCGAATTTTTCCATAATTGTGTTCCAACTGCTGAAAATATAGCTTTATATATTTCTGATATTCTTAAAAAACCAATACATCAACTTGGTGCAACATTACACAAAATAAGACTCCAAGAGAGCCCAAACAATGCTGCAGAAATTTATGTTGATCAAAAGTTAACCAATTCATTGAAGTTGAAATTTGAAAATAGTTTAGTCACGCAAACTTGAGTATCCCAAGAGTAATAATTGTTATAGCATCAAGTCTTGATGGGAGAATTGCATTTCCTGGAGGTGGAGAATCGCATCTTGGAAGCGATGAAGATAAAAAAATATTAAATCAAAACTTATCAATGGTTGACGCTACCATTTTTGGTTTAGGTACTTTAAAAGCTCATCAATCAACTTACCTAGTTAAAAATTTCACTGATAATGACGAATTACATATATCAAAAAGCCAACCAATTTCTATAGTTGCTTCAAATAGCAAAAAATTTAACAGTAATTGGAAATACTTTCGTCAACCAATTAGAAGATGGCTAATAAGCACAAATAAAGTTGATAATTCGACGAATAATGAATTCGAGAAAAAACTCTTTTTCGAAGATTCAT
Source organism: Prochlorococcus marinus CUG1435 (assembly GCA_017644375.1). Taxonomy (NCBI): domain Bacteria; kingdom Bacillati; phylum Cyanobacteriota; class Cyanophyceae; order Synechococcales; family Prochlorococcaceae; genus Prochlorococcus; species Prochlorococcus marinus. Next base: position 764,356 of record JAEPLP010000001.1, on the reverse strand, counting down.
GGAAAAAAACTTTAATTTCACTCAAAAAACAAGGGATAAATGATTTAGCTCTTTTAGGAGGCGCAAAACTTATAAATTCATTTATAAAAGAGGATCTAATAACAGATATAAAAATTACAATAATTCCACGAATTATTGGAGGTAGATATACATGGATCCCTCCAGAACAAACAAATGCTATTTTTAATCTCGAAAGACAATGGGAAATAAAATCAATTAAAAATTTAATGAATAATGAAATACATATTCATTACAAAAAAATTTAAAATATATTCAGTAATAAATGAACCAAAGAATAGATAAAGTTGAAGTCAAATTGTCAATTAAGGAAATCTCCAAGGAGATTTGGAATGAATTAGCAAATGAAATCAATAATCCATTTTATGAATGGACTTGGCTTAAAAACCTTGAAATATCAAAAAGTGTTTCAAGAGAAACTGGTTGGCAGCCTCTATATTTTGTTGCTTATAAAAATGAAGAAATATTAGGAATTGCTCCACTTTTTTTAAAAAATCATAGCTATGGAGAATTCATTTTTGATCAATCATTTGCACGATTAGCTCAAGAGCTAAATTTAAATTATTACCCTAAATTAATTGGAATGAGTCCTTATAGTCCTGTAAATGGATATCAATTTCTTTATAAAAAAAATAAAGATAAGAAAGAAATTACAAATTTACTCATAAACAATATCGAAAGCTTCGCGATTACAAACAAAATTTTAAGTTGTAATTTTTTATATGTTGATGAGAGTTGGAGCAACCATCTTAAATCTTTGGGATACTATGAATGGATAAATTCCAGCAGTGAATGGAGGAGTAATGGAGAAAAAACGTTTGATGATTTTCTTTCTAGATTTAACTCTAATCAGAGAAAAAATATAAAAAAAGAAAGGAAATCAATTACTAAACAAGATATTAAAATAGAAATTTTTAATAAAGATGATATAAACCAAGAAATCCTCAAAAAAATGCATAATTTTTATGAGCAGCATTGCTCAAGGTGGGGAGTTTGGGGAAGTAAATATCTAACATCTACATTTTTCGAAAAAATTGTTGATAATAAAAAAAATCTTTTACTTTTTAGCGCATCAAAAAATGATTCAAATGATATTTTTGCTATGTCGATGTGCGTTAAAAATAAAAACAACTTATGGGGTAGATATTGGGGTAGTCAAGAAGACATCTCTAATTTACATTTTGAATTATGTTACTACCAGCCAATTGAATGGGCAATAAAAAATAGTATCCATTTTTTTGATCCTGGAGCAGGTGGTAAACATAAAAGGCGGAGGGGTTTTTTTGCAAAAAGCACCATTAGCTTGCATAAGTGGTTTGACAAAAATATGGAAAATATAATTTATCCTTGGCTAAATGAAGTTAATAAACAAACAGAGACGGAAATTGCATTTGAGAATAAATCTATACCCTTTAAATAAAAATTATTTGGCTTTACGAAAGATTATATTAGTAATATAGTTTTTATTAACTTCTAAGGATGAATTCTAGTAAAAGATTAGATGAAAAAATAAAGATTGATAACAATCTATCCAACCGTTATATAGACTTAGATCCAAATGGTTATTTTATTATAAAAGTAGATTTAGAAGAAAATAAAATAATTTTAGAGCACTTTTTAAATAACATCGATGAGGAAGGCTATGCGCTTGACCCAGAAACAAATGAACCAATCAAATGCGACTCTCAAAATAAAAGAGTTAGTAATGAAGTTTTTAAAGGTATTAGTGCGAAACAACTTGGAATATTGATCACTGAAGAAAGAAATGACTTAATAACCAGATTCGACCATGCTCTATATTTAGGCCGGGAACTACAAAAAGCAGAAGAATGCTTATACAAAAAATTACCCTATATCCAAGATTAAGAAATTAAACGAAAAAATCTAATCTTTTCATCTGATGTTAAATTGAATAAAAATAAAAAAATTAATGAACATCATTTTCTATTTTGCCTTTATTGGTTTTGGTTTTGGAGCTGCTTTCGCATTAGATAAGCTCTTAAGAGCAGTTAAATTAATCTAAAAAAACTACAAAATTTTAATAGTCTCTCCATACAAATCATATTCATCAGCAAAAGAAATATTTGCTTCAACAAATTTACCAATATAATTTTTCAAATCAATTTTATCTTTAACAGATAAAATTACAGTTCCGTCAATTTCAGGAGCGAAATTGTAGGACCGACCTATTAATTGGTTATTGTCTGATATTTTTTCTACCAAAATCTTCATTTTTGAACCAACATATTTCTGATTTTTATCTTTAGAGATATTTTGTTGCACTGTAATAACGTTATCTTTTCTTGCCTCTGCAACCTCTAGAGATACTTTATTTGGCAAATGAAAAGCTGCAGTTCCTTCCTCAGGAGAAAAAATAAACACTCCCACATGATCAAATTTATGCCTATCCAAAAATTCGAGAAGATGTTCAAAATGTTCTTTTTTTTCTCCTGGGAAACCAACAATGAGACTAGTTCTTAATACGGCAGATGGAATTTCTTCTCTAATTTTCTCCAAAATTGATTCATTCAAAGAAGCTTGCCAAGGTCTATTCATACTCTTCAATACATCTGGATGGCTATGCTGAAGTGGCAAATCAAAGTAAGGCACTATATTCTTTGAATCTTTGAAAGCTCTAATAACTTCATCAGTTAAACCTGTTGGATAAGCATAATGTATCCTTATCCAAGGAATTGGAACTTTAGAAAGCTCATTCAAAAGTTTTGCTAATAATGGTTTTCCATAAATATCTTGACCATAGTTAGTTGTAATTTGACTAATCAATATGATTTCTTGAATACCCTTTTTTGCAAGACTTTTGGCTTCTGAAACTATAGATTCTATTGTTCTACTTCTTTGAGGACCTCTCAACTTAGGAATAATACAAAAAGCGCAATTATAGTTGCAGCCTTCAGCAATGCGAAGATAAGCAACAAATTTATTTTTATCTACAAAACGAGGCATTTCCTCATCTGCAATAAATTCAGGTATTTCTGAAACTTCATTACCGATTTCCCCTTTTTCTACTCTGTCTAAAACCTTGGCTATCTTTTGATAATCTCCTGTTCCAACCAAACCTTTTATTTCAGGGATTTCTTTTATAAGCTCATCTTTAAAATGCTGAGCCATACAGCCTGCGACTATTACTTTTTTTCCTTGATTTGTATATTCTAGAATTTTTCTAATAGATTCTTCTCTAGCTGTTTCAATAAAACTGCAAGTATTTACAACAACAACATTTGCATCATTTATATTGCTGTCAACTTCATAACCCTCCTTATCTAATAGGCCTTGCATATGTTCAGTATCAACTAGATTTTTCTCACAACCAACATGACTGAAGGCAATCTTAGATAGTTTTTTTTCTTTTACATTGAGACTATTTTGTTTCACAACTTGAAAAATAAAAATTAAAAGATTTAATCAGCATTACGGATATAACTCTTATGCCAAGATAATATTAGGATAGATAATGTAAATAACAAACTTTCTTTTTGCATGGCCCTCAAGACTTTAAACAGAAGAAATAAAAAAGATTTAAAATGGCCAAGAATCATAATCGCAATTCTTAGCACTATAGGCATAGTTGATACAGGTTCGATTACTTTAAAAAACTGGGGATTATTTACTTCGCTTTCATGCCCAGGGATAAAAAATGGTTGTGAAACAGTTTTAAATAGTCCTTGGGGTACTTTATTTGAAAATAATCAATTTAATATACCTCTCTCATTAGCTGGATTTATAACATATTTATCAATATTAGTTATCACAATAATACTCTCGCTTAATTTAATTTCCCCAAAAGAAAAACTCAATAAGTTTTTATGGTGGTTAGTATTTCTAATTTCTTGTGCGTCATCCACATTTAGCTTTTTATTGATAAATATAATGTTTTTTAAGATTCAAGCATATTGCTTTTTTTGTATACTTTCAGCAATTTTATCGTTTTCTATTTTTTTTATTTCTATGATTGGAGCAAAGTTCGAAAGTAGAGAACCTATGATTTTTAGAGGTTTCATTGTAGCCATTAGTGTCCTGCTGGGGGGTCTAATTTGGTCAACAAACGTTGACCCCTCTAATGCTATTGATGTTGCAAACCCCACTGAAAATATATCGCCAATAATTACCACTTCAAGCTCTCCCCAGAAGGTAAAGTTTGCAAAATTTTTAAGTGAAAACAATATTGTTATGTATAGTGCATACTGGTGCCCGCATTGCCACGATCAGAAACAACTATTTGGTAAGGAAGCAGTTAAAGAATTAAAAGTTGTTGAGTGTGCTAAAGATGGTAAAGATAATGAGTATGAGCTATGCCAAACGAAAGGAATCAGTGGATTTCCTTCTTGGGAAATAAATGGAGAAATTATTAGTGGTACGCGTAACTTAAATGAATTAGCAACAAAAACCGACTATCAGGGAGATCTTAATTTTTAATAAATCTTTTTTGAATTTTTTGATCTAACTGTTGTCTAGTATGGCATTCCCACATTTTATCTTTATCAGGGAAATCATCTCTATAATGACCTCCTCTACTTTCCTCTCTAAATAGACAAGCTTTTAATAAAGTTAGGGTGGTTATTTGTCTATTCTTTAAATCAAGTAAAAGATTTAATGCTCTTCTATTGCGTTCACTGAGTTTTATTTTTTGATCAAATTTTATTTTTTCGAGACTATTTAGTAAATTATTTTTATTTAATTTATCTATATCATTTTGAATATAATTTAAAAATTTACTCATTTTTACCTTATTTCGAGATACACCTAAATTTAACCAACATAGTTTTCTTAGTTCATCAATTTTTTCAGCAATTATAGAAATCTGATTTTCTTTAGGATCTTCAATATCAAACTCTTGAAATGATCTATCAAATTTTTCAACTTTAGAAAAATCATTCAAAACAATTGAAGACATTTTTCTTGCGAAAACAAGGCACTCCATCAGTGAATTACTTGCCAGTCTATTAGCACCATGCACACCTGTAGAAGCAACTTCTCCAACGGCATATAATCCTTTTCTTGTTGAAGATGCATTTAGATCAGTTTTAACACCTCCCATCCAATAATGAGCTGCAGGAGCTACGGGAATAACCTCATTTAAAGGGTTAACGCCATAATCCTGACATCGACTTAAGATCGTGGGGAAGCGCTCTACAATTTTTTCTGGGTCAATATACCGAAGATCTAAGCCAACATGGTCTACATTATTATCATGCATATTCTTCATAATTGCTCTACTTACCTGATCTCTAGTAGCTAGATCACGATTTTCAAGATTTTTAACTGGACTTTCACCATTTTTATCAACTAAAATCGCTCCTTCCCCTCTAAGTGCCTCAGATATTAAAAAGCAAGGTGCACCATAAAATTTTAAAGCTGTTGGATGAAATTGCACAAACTCTAAATCTTCAATCGCAGCTCCTGCTTTCCATGCAAGAGCAATCCCTTCACCAGAGGATTGAGCAGGATTTGTTGTATTTGTAAATAAGTGCCCACCCCCACCTGTAGCTAAAACAACAGCTCTAGATTTGATCCAATATAAATTTGCTCCATCAAGAACCTGAACTCCTCTACATTCTTTATTTTCAATGAGAAGTTCAGTTACTCTTACACCCCTGCAGTGAAGAATATTTTTTTGATTCTCAATATGATCTTCTAGAACTTCAACTAATGCTCGTCCAGTACGATCTTTAACATGTAAGACTCTTCTTCGTGAATGGGCTGCTTCCAAAGTAGTAGCTAGTTGATCAGAACTTTGATCAAAAATCATCCCTAAATTCTGTAACCTTTCTACACAACCTGGAGCTTCTTTAACCAGCATTTCGACAGCCTGAGAATCACATAGTCCATCACCTGCTTTTAAAGTATCCTCTGCATGCAGATCAAATGAATCATCTTGTCTAACAACAGATGCAATTCCGCCTTGAGCCCATCTACTGGAAGATATCTTACTAGTATTTCTATTTAAAAGAAGCACTTTTAAATTTGAGGGTAATTCAAGACAAGTCATAAGGCCAGCAGCTCCAGCGCCTATAACGATTACATCCCAATTATTTATTGGTATCGGTTCTTGCGAAAATGGAGGTCTTAACATTAAACCAATCCACTAAAAGTTGGTTGCAGAATTGCTAAAACAATAAAAATACCATCAACAATTAATGTCGTTTGAATTACGTAACCAGAAACTAAGAGTGCTTTACCATTAGTAGTATTATTTGTGCCAGAATCTAGAATTTCTTTTGAAATAAACCAAAGTATAAGAGCAACAAAAACGATAATAGATAATGATTTTATTTGAATAAGACTCTCTGAAGTTTTTTGAAGAATCATGGGTGCATTTTCAGAATCTGCTGTAATTACCTGCCTCCATTGATCCATGATTCCGATTAAAAATATTGTAATGTCGGTAACTGCGGTTCCAAATAAAGAAGAGACATAAAAACTTGAACCTATTTTCCAATTAGTACCAAATCCAATTAAAGCTAATGGGAGAACCACAGCTTCAACAGGTATGTGTAGGATAGGAAATGGGCTTAACCATCCCCAGAACAAACATCCACCAAGCCAACTACCTGATATACCAAGTAATAATGAACTGACAATAAACCACTTATTAGATCCTTTCTGATTCAAAACAATTGCCACTAAGACAATGACAAAAGTAAAACAAAGAGCACTTATTGGTTCTAATCTAACCCAAGGGGCTTGAACAAAAATAGGTAAAATTACAAAAAAAGAAGACCACAATCTTAAAGAGAGAGGATTTGATAAGAAACTATTTTCGTATGAATCAACTGTCTTGTTGGATTCATAGTTGAATTTATCTTTTAATTCTAAATTTTTTGTAATTAATTCTTTCAATGAAAAAGGTTATTTTAATTAATCTAAATCGTGTTTTAGAAAACTGCGAATGACACATTTTAATAAATAAAAGGGCCATAATTTCAAACCTATATTTAGTTTTTTAAAAGTATTTAATACACTTTGAGTCATATATAAGTTTAGAATAAAGATAAATAAGAGTATTTGGCCTTAAATTGTGTGGCAAGAAATTAATTACAGTGAAGATTCCATTGATCTTTTGGTTCCTAATATTACTTATAAAATAAACCCTGCAGAGATTGAAAGTATTGAAGCAAATTCTATTGCTGAAGAAATAGGATTTGAATCAGGTGATTCAATTATTAGTATTAATGGGAAAAAACCAAGAGATTTAATTGATTATCAGATTCTGATTAATGAAGAAATTTTAGACATCTCAGTTTTAGATAAAAATCATGAGATTCACAATATAAATATTGAAAAAGATCAAGACGTTAATTTAGGTATAAATTTTAAAGATGCATTATTTGATTCAATCAAGCAATGCAATAATAGATGTCCATTTTGTTTTATTGATCAACAGCCGAGTGGTAAAAGAAAAAGCCTTTATATAAAAGATGATGATTATAGATTAAGTTTCCTATATGGCTCTTATTTAACTCTTACGAATTTAAAAAAAGAAGACTGGGAAAGAATTGCTATACAAAAACTATCCCCACTTTTTATTTCGGTTCATGCTACTGATCCCGCCACAAGAGAAAAATTATTAAAAAATAAAAAAGCAGGAGTGATACTTGATCAAATTTCTTGGTTTGAAAAAAACTCTATTCAAATACATGCTCAAATTGTTGTTTGTCCAGATATAAATGATGGTGATATTCTTGAGAAATCAATTTTGGAACTTGCTGAATTCTACAAAAAAACCTCTCAAACAGTACTTTCAGTCGCAATAGTTCCTGTAGGACTTACAAAATTTAGACCTGAAAATGATGGATTGAAATCTATAAGCCCAGAATACGCAAAAAAAACTATTAAACAAGTAGAGAGAATTCAAGACTCTCTACAAATTACACTTGGGACTCGTTTTTGTTGGCTAGCAGACGAATGGTATTTAATTGCTGGTACAAATTTACCTAGTTACAAAACCTACGAAAATATGCCACAAGAATCTAATGGGGTTGGGACTATTAGAAACTTTCTAGAAGCATTAAAAGAGAAGACTCAAAACTTACCCCAAAAAGTAAAAAAGCCAAAAAAAGTTAGTTGGATTGTTGGTAAGTTAGTTTATGAAGCCCTAATTCCTTCAGTTAAAAAATTAAACTTAATTAATGGATTAACAATTAATTTATATGGTTTGCCAAGTGTTTATTGGGGTCAAGATCAAGTTGTTACAGGTCTTCTTACTGGAGAAGATCTAATTTACGGGCTGAAAGATAAAGATTTAGGAGAAGCTGTTTACATACCGTCTATTATGTTAAAAATTAACACTGATTTATTTTTAGATGATAAAAATATTCAAGAAGTTGAGAATCAAATAAATACTAAAATTCACGTTCTTGATGATTCAAATGATATTATAAATACTTTGATTGGTTAATCGAATATTTTCGAAACTATAAAACATGCTTAGAAGAGTAATAAATCCTTTCTTATTATTGCCGCTTAGTCTCAGTATGAATACCTTTAATGTTCTATCGAGTGAAACAAAAAATTACATTGATAATATTTTAGAAGAAAAATCAAATATTACTTTTGTTGATTATCAAAAAATAGAAAAACTTGTATTAAATAATCAAGAATTAAAATCATTACAAAACCTAGTAGCCTCTGCAAGCTTTAATCTTTCCAGTCAAATTGCCAAAAGATACCCATCCTTAGATTTTCAAGCCAGTGGGTTACCAAAATATGTCGCAGGTAAAAAGTACAATAGCAATTCACCTACTTTAAAAACATCTCAATTTACGGCTAATCCCTCTTTGAATATCAAATGGGATTTAATTGCCCCACTAAGAGGATCTGAAATTAAAATTGCCAAAACAAATTACAAAATTTCAGAAAATAATTATGAAATTAAGAAAAAAGATTTAATTCAAGAAGCAAGAATCAGATACCACAAATACAAAAAATCATATCAAGATATACAAAATAAAAAATTCACACTTGATTTATCAATTACAAGTTTAGAAAATGCTAAAGCGAAGCTAGATGCTGGAATTGGTACAAAATTTGAAGTTCTTGAAGCAGAAGCTCAATTATCTCGAGATCAACAATCACTTAATGCAAAGAAAATAGAACATGAAATTAATAAAATTTCTCTTAAAGAGATTCTTAATATTAAGGGAGATTTCAAAACTAATAAAGAGCAAAATCTTATAGGGTTTTGGAATCATAAACTGAATAAGAATATCAATGAGGGTTTGGATAAAAATCTTTCCTTAAAAAACCTTATTCTTCAAAAATCAATCAAAATGAGCCAAGCAGAGAGCTTTTTAGCTCAAAATAAGCCAAATATCTATATCAGTAATTCATTATCTAGTACATTTTCAAAGGGTGACTCTCTATCAACTAATATCGACTCTGAAAAATCTGGATCTAATTATACAAATACCATAAGTCTTAACTTTGCATGGAGTATTTTTGATGGCGGACAAAATAAGAACTCCTACAAATCCAAAATAGCAGATGCAGAATCCGAAAAATATGCTTATGAAAATCTAAAAAATGTTTTAACCACAAGTATTAGTAAAGCCTATTTAAATCTTAAATTAAATGAAGAAAAAATAATCTCTTCTCTTAAAGAAATTGAATCTAGCAAAGAGTCTGTAAGGCTTTCCAGACTTAGATATGATGTCGGAATATCAACTCTAAAAGATGTGCTTGTTAGGCAAAGTGAATTAAGTAATGCGAAATCAAAAAATATTAATGCAATATATAATTACAATCTGAATATAGATGAACTAGAAACATTAACTTTTCTTGATAAAAGTAAAAATTGTTTAGGTAGTAAAAATACTAAAATTAAGGATACAAAGTCTATTTGCAATATATAAAGATGAATCCACCAAATTTAACTAATAAGCAACTACGTGAATTAGATTCTTTATTTGAATTGGTTAGTCAACGTCAAACAAAAGATTTTGGTAATATTAGCGCTAGCAATAAAGCAGACGGATCATTACTAACAAGTTGTGATTTATGGAGTGACAAAACAATCGTGGATGGCTTAGCTTCAATAGCTCCAGGTGAAGGCGTCCTTAGTGAAGAAGGGCAAAAGTTAATTCCAAATTCAAAAGCTTACTGGGTGGTCGATCCACTCGATGGGACAACAAATTTTGCTGCCGGTATTCCTTACTGGTCTATATCTGTAGCAAGGTTCGTTGATGGTAAACCACAATCTTCTTTTTTAATAATTCCTACATTGAAAAAAAAGTTTGTATCCATTAAAGGTAAAGGGGTTTGGTTAAATAACAATAAAGTAGATCCTAGCCAAAATAATCGTCAAAGTGATTGCATTTCTTTATGTAGTAGATCAATAAAAATTTTACAAAAAAAACCAAACTCATTATTTCCTGGCAAAATCAGACTCTTAGGTGTATCGAGTTTAAATCTTACAAGTGTAGCAATGGGACAAACTTTCGGAGCGATAGAATCAACCCCTAAGATATGGGATATTGCAGCAGCCTGGCTGCTATTAGAAGAACTCAATTGTTCTATAGAGTGGTTAGCAACAGATCCTTTAAATTTAGTTTCAGGAGAAGACTTGAGCGATGTAAATTTTCCATTAATTGCTTGTAGATCTATAGAAAAATTTGAAATTTTAAAGCCATGGGGCAATTTATTATTAGAAAAATAGTTGCATCATAAATAAAAAATTGCTTGAAAAATTTCTTAATTAGATACAATAAAAATTAAGTAAATAAATAAATATTTGAAGAAAATCAATATGCAAAGAAGTTCAACATGGATACTGAAAAGTTTATGGGAAGCTTGTGAGCGATGGAGTAAATCTGATTGTGTTGATTTAAGCGCTGCATTTGCATACTACACACTCCAATCATTTTTTCCCATCCTTCTAATTTCTCTTTCAATAGCTTCATGGTTCCTAGGAAAACAAGAAGGATTAGACCAAAAAATAATAGAAACTCTTCAAACCAATGATATAGTTCCCGATTCTGTGATTGAATTGGTTCAGACAACTTTATTTAAATTAATTGAACAGGGTTTTGGAGCAGGAATTCTAGGAGCTATGTTCTTGCTTTTTACGGCAGGCAATGCATATTTATCTCTTCAAAGAGGTGCAGATAGGCTATGGGAAGACGAACTACCTTCAAAAAAAGTAAACGCTGCTTGGAGAGTCCAAGCTTCGAAGTTTCTCCGAAATAGAGTTGAAGCCTTTTTAATAGTATTCTTTATAGGTTTTTTAATGGTACTAGATCAGATTAGTGCGAATTTAAGAATGATCCCAAGTAACGTTTTAGAAAATCTTTCAAAATCTAATAATTTAATTGCTGACTTATTACTTAAGTTGCCACTATTACAAGTTGGTCAATTTGCGATACCCCTAATTGGTTTTTCTTTAATGGCTCTTTTATTACAGGCCCTTTTACCTAGTAGAAAAGTTCCTTTAAAACCACTTTTGCCTGGCTCTTTTCTGATTGGAATTGGCCTAACTACTTTAAACCTTGCAGTAAGTAAAAGTATTCTCTCCCTTGGTGTAAGATTTCAAGCATATGGTTTTATTGGAGGTTTTCTCGTACTTACTTTGTGGGTATGGCTATTAGGAGTGATTTTATATTTTGGACAGTGCTGGAGCGTTGTTATTGCTAGGATGTCTTTAGTAAATAAAAAAAGAAATTATAGAAAAGGATAACTAAGGTGAATTATTTTCTTAAAGCTAATAAAGATCTTCTTACCTACTGTTTAATAATACTTATCTTTATTCCAATTTTTGGATTTAACTTTTTTATTAGCTTTGTTGGAAATATCCTGCTTCTTTTATTTTTAATTCCTCTTCTATTATTAGTTTTAGTGTTTATAGGTTTTAACTCTTACAAATCTAAAATTAATATATGCAGTAATTGTGGGGCAATATCATTAGGTTTAAATGAAACCTGCATGAATTGCGGTGCAGATTTAGAGAATATAAGTAAGAAAAATCAATTAGATAAAAAACCTAGTGAAAGTACCATTGAAGTGAAAGCAGAAGAAATTAAGTGAAATACTAACCTATTCCAATTTGTCGAAGAATACTTTGTCCAGTAATTAATTCAGTACCAAGTCCAATCAAGATACCCATCATTGCCATACGGCCATTCCAAGTTTCTGCGAAATTTACGAAGCCAAATCTTGGTTGATTGTCATTATTCATAATTAACTAGATTGTCTATCTAATAATTTTAACGTTTTAAGGAATAATTTATGATAAATAATTAATTATTTATTTAACATGTCTTACACCATCAACAGGTCTATACTCATCTCCAGTTAACTCCTCAAATACAATGGCTGGCAATCCTGTATCAAACATTGTTTGTAATGCTTCTTTTAACATAGGATTCCAACCTCCAGTACTAACTTTTCCATGTCTTACAGTCCAGTCCCAAGTCCCTTGAAGATCTCTGGGTAGTCTACCTTCTCTATCTCTTCGAGCGACTAAGTCTAAAGATTCAACTATACCAACAATTACTGGATTTTTACCATAAGAAGGCGTAAGACTTAGTTCAAGTCGCACTGGGTCTTCTTTAACCATTTTTAAACGAAACCTTGGTGGCAACTTGAGTGATCTTATTACCGCTGAGACAATTTTTGTTCTTAATTCCAATTTTTTCCTTAGATATAGTTTTGATTAATCAGTTGTTGAACCTTTTTCTTCTAATGTAGAGTCATTGTCATTAGAAAATCTTACTGTTAGTAGTTCCTCTTCTGTTATATTTCCTGATTTATCTAAAAGTTCTGGATGTATTGTGTACTTTTTTTGTTTAAACCTGGAAGTACTCAATCTTTGATTTTTATTATCGGATATACCCCAGCCATTAGACATTACTTTAAAAGCTTTCCAAACTAAATACGTTAAGGCTGCAGAATATATTATTGGAAATAAAATTGTCATCGATCTTATAAAACAGTTAGTTATATTTTTAATATCATAGCCCGAAAAAAAGAAATTTAGCTACTTTACGTTATTAAATTATTGTCTAGATTCAATAAATTTAATTAGTAGTTAAACTGATATTGTGTATTAAATTTTTCGAAGAACATAAAAAATCAAAATTGAAAAGAGACATCTACAAGCTATTACTAATCGCCTCATTAACTACAGTGGGATTTAGATATCCTGCAAAAGTCATATCTCAACCATTAAGTAAACCAAAAATTAATGAAGTTAATTTATATTCAAACAAATCTTTTATAACTGCAGCTGTTGAAAAAACAGGTTCCTCTGTAGTAACAATTGAAACTAAGAGATATGTTAAAGCAAGAAAATTTCCAAGAAATTCTCAATTATTTTTAGACCCATATTTTGAAAGATTCTTTGGATTAGATTTACCAGATGACAATCGGCCTAGGATAGAGCAAAGCCAAGGAAGTGGATTTTTTTTCGCAGATAGACTCATAATGACCAACGCCCATGTTGTAAATGGATCGGATCAAGTAATTGTTGGTTTAACAAACGGTAAAAAATTTAAAGCAACGCTAGTAGGTCAAGATTTATTTACCGATTTAGCTATTCTTCAGATTGAAGGGAAAGGACCTTGGCCAATAGCAAAATTAGGTGATTCAACAAAAATTAAAGTTGGTGATTGGGCAATCGCAGTTGGAAATCCATTTGGATTAGAAAATACAGTTACACTTGGTATTATTAGCAATCTAAAAAGAAATGTAACTCAATTAGGAATATACGATAAAAAACTGGAACTTATTCAAACAGATGCTGCTATTAATCCTGGAAATTCTGGCGGTCCACTATTAAATAGCAACGGAGAAGTAATTGGTATTAATACCTTGATCAGATCAGGTCCAGGAGCGGGGTTAAGTTTTGCAATTCCAATTAATAAAGCTAAGGAAATTTCCTATCAAATAATAAATAATGGAAAAGTTATACATCCTATGATTGGAGTGAGCCTAATAGATGAAAGTAATTTTGAAACAAATAATAATACCGTAAAAGTTGGTTACGTTGTACCTAATAGTCCAGCTGAAAAAAGTGGAATATTTGTAAATGACATTTTTATAAAAGTTGGTAATAAAGAGATTAAAACAGCTTCGGATGTTATAAGCCAAATTAACAAAAATGGTATTAATAAACAAATAAATATATTATTGAAGCGTAAAAATAAATTTATCAAATTAAGAGTAAAACCAACTGATATTACTAATCTACAAAATAAATAAAAGTTTCAACCATCATTCTGTTTAAGTTGTTCCACACATATAGAAATACAATTAACATCTTTTATATCGCAAGTTGAAATGCACTCAAAATAACTTTCAACAGGATCATAAATTTGAATCTTTTTTTCTTGGGAATCATAATTTTTCATGTGAATTATGGAAATCAATTTTCGTATTTTTAAGATTAGACAACTACACAGAGCTATGTAAAGAAAAATAAGTGATCTTGCTTAGCCAAATGTAAAGTTTATTAAAAAAACAAATTTTTTATGACTTTGATTTTTTGTCTAAAAAATATTCGTAGTTACCTTCATAAGAATATAACTTTGAATCTTTAATTTCGACAATTCTATTTGCAACCTTTGAAATAAAATACCTATCATGAGAAATTATTAATAATGATCCCTTATAATTTTTAATTGCTAATTCTAAGTTTTCCTTAGATTGGAGATCCAAATGATTAGTTGGCTCGTCCAAAAGAAGGAAATTACTAGGATTAATAATCATGAGCGCCAATGCTAATCTTGCCTTTTCTCCCCCGCTAAGTTGTTTAATATATTTAAAAACAGTTTCATTTTGAAAGCCAAAACCCCCTAAAAATGTTCTAACTTTTTTTTGGGACCATTCTGGAGACTTATTACATATTAAATCAATAACCCTTTCATCAAGTGAAAGTGCTTCAGCCTGATTCTGTTCATAATAGCTAGTAATTATATTATGTTTACCAAGATTAATTTCTCCAATTTCAGGAGATATTTTTTTCATAATAATTTTCAGCAATGTAGATTTGCCGCAGCCATTAGGTCCCAATATTGCTATTTTCTCCCCAGAAGAAATCTTTAAATTAATATCTAAAAAAAGAATTTTATCCTCGAAACTATGAGACAAATTTTTGATATTTAGAACTAATTTTCCTGAGCGAGGGCACTCTGGAAAATTAAAAACAGGACTTTTTGATTTTGCTATGGGAGCCTCAATTTTAGAAATCTTTTTTAATTGTTTTTCTCTACTCTTTGCTTGAGAACTTCTAGTTGCACTAGCTCTAAATCTATCTATATATCTCTTCTGTAACTCAATTTCTTTTTGTTGTAATTGATATGCCTTATTTTGCGATTCTTGATTCAAAGATTTCTGTTCGACAAAAAAAGAATAGTTCCCATTATATGTTTCAGATATTCCTCTATCTACAAAAATTATTTTTTTACATAATTTGTCTAAGAAATATCTATCATGGCTGATTATTATAACTGCAATTTTAAGCGATGATAGATATTCTTCCAACCAAAAAATAGTTTCTAAATCTAAATGATTGGTTGGTTCATCCAGTAAAAGTAAATCAGGTTTTTGTAAGATTATTTTTCCAAGTGCAACTTTCATCTGCCAACCACCTGAGAAATTGCCAACTAATTTATCACCATCTTCTTTAGAAAAGCCTAATTTTGGTAATATTTTTTCTACATCAGATTGCATTTTATAACCACCTAAAGCTTCAAATTTTGCTTGATATTTTGCGAGTTGATTTACAAATATTTCAAGTTCATCGGAATTTTTTTTTATATCCAACAATTTCATTTTATTCTCAATTTCTAAAAGTTTAATGGCAACAATTCGTATATCTTTAAAAGAACTTTCTAATTCCTGTCTCACTGAAAAATTCAAATTACAATCAAACTCTTGCTTTAAATGGGCAATTTTAGGATTTCCCTCTTTGATGATCGTTCCACTTGTTTGCTCTTCCTCTCCAATTAAAATCTTAAATTGGGTTGATTTACCTGCACCATTAGAACCAACTAAGCCAACTTTTTCTCCTTTCTTAATCTCCCAACTAATATTTTTTAAAACAACATCTGTAGAATAAATTTTGCTTACACCTTCAAATCTAATCACTGTTTTAAAAATAGAATTTACAAAATCTGTGGCTTATTTACTAAAAAATATTTTGTGGAATAAAATTAAATCATGAAAAGAATTGAACAAATTGTAGTGATTTTCATAGCTGCAGCCCTTGCAATTCCAAGTTATTGGTTTTTTTGGACTTTGGCTGGTGGAGGTGGCTACAACAAAAGAATAAAACCTATTCCTAATCCAAATAATAATTATTCGAAACCTTTTCCTAAAGACCTCCTCGAGCCTTAATTAACCACATTTTAGTTGCCTCATCATCAATAGTACTCAAATATTTAATGACCTCTTCCTTAGTCACAGAAATATTTAATTCGTTGCCAATGTCACATATTTTATCTAAGGCTTTTTTAGGATTAGTTAAGGCTGTCATAAACAAACTTTGTTTCTTTTTGGAATCGTTGGCTATTAACTTATAGAGCTTTTCAGCATTACTGGACATGTTTTTAAAATCTATTTATTAATAGATTATTACTTCAAGCTACATTTTGTTCATTATATTTATTATTAGATAAATCATTATCCACATCTTTTATCTCTTTTGCAGAGGCATCTGCCATACTTCTTGCGTCTAGGCATAAAACTTTTCTTAGTTTCGCAAAGTTAGCTGCATGAGATTTTCTGCCATCTTTTTGAGCAAAATACTCAGACTGCTGAAGAATATGGTGAAGATGAGTTAACAAATATGGACTAATTACAGCTGATACCAAAACGTCACTATTTTCATTATCGTGAGAATCAGAATTGACTAATCTTTTTTTCGGTTTATCAATTATCGACCTTTTAGGAGAATCAATTTTTCTTGAATTTTTCATAGGACAATAAAACAATTAATTGATACGGACATAAATTTCCTTACTAATAATATACACAAAGATAGTATCCTTGACTAACTGTGTATACTTATAAGTAACAGTTATCAACTTTGACTCATGGCTACCCGCCAAAACTCAACCAATGGGAAGCCTAAATCCCCCAGAATTCAAGTAGTTCTTCCAGAATTGATATGTGAGCAATTAACTATTTTGGCCGATAATGAATCTAGGACAGTAAGTAATATGGCAAAAGTGTTAATACAAGAGGGTATAAAAAAATATTTCGAAAAAGAGAGTAAATCACCTGTTTCAGAAAATAATTTAAATACTGATAAATTTAGGGATGAACTTGAGAAACAAAGCGTCAGAAGATTAAAAAGAGCTCCTCAAAGGATTAGATACTATAAAAAATCTGATTAAAATAATTAATTTTGAGGCAATTTCTGTAAATCTACAGTTTTACCCATGACTACCAAAATATTTCCTCTTTCCAAAATATATTTTGCTGGTGGATTAACTGTTAACTCTTCAGCAGGTCCTGCAGCAAGAACATTTACTAAATAATTTTTCCTCAAATTTAAATCTCTCAAAGATCTTCCAATAAATTCCTCTGGAACAGTTATTTCATCTATACCAGTTTGGTTATCTAGTTCCAATCTTTCGATTAGGTTTGGTCTTACTAGTTCTAAACCTAATCTTTCTCCTTGCATCCTAGATGGGAAAACAACTTTATCTGCACCCACTCTTTTTAACATTTTTTCGTGCAAATCACTAGTTGCTCTCGCTATTACTCTTTTCACCTTGCTACCCTCACTATCTTTAGCGATAAGTGTTGTAGTTATACTTGCTTCAATAGGTTCACTAATACCCACTACAACGGTATTCATTTCAAGTATTCCCGATTCCTTCATAGACTCTTCATCAGTACAATCGACAACTCTTGCTTCTATTGAAGGTTCTAATTGCCTTAAATCATCAATAGCTTTTTCTGAATAATCTGCAGCCAAAACATCTGCACCATTACTTATAAGTTCTCTGCAAACTGCGGTTCCAAATCTTCCAACGCCGACAACTGCAAAAGTGAGTGCTTCTTTTTCTCTCTTTTGAGACCACTGCCACCAATCAGCCATAATAAAACTTAGTCAATTCTAAACATAAAGATCAGCCCTAGGATAGCCAATTCTCTTTTGTCTATCTATTCTACTCTTATAAAGAGCCTGCCAAAGTGCACTTAAAAGCAAAAGGATCCCAAGTCTGCCCACAAACATACCGACAATAAGAATAAATTGACCAAAATGATTTAATTTTGCAGTTAAACCAATATCAAAACCAACAGTTGCAAATGCAGATATACAAGTGAACAGAATTTCTAGGAATGTGAAAGATTCTCTCTTAACAAACGTATTTGTTGTACTAAGCAACATTGCCATTAAAAGAACAAAAAGCAAAGATCCAACTGTGATTCCAACTGCCTTTAGGATAACTTTATCTGAAATTAATCTATTGCTAATAATTACATCTTTCTGACCTCTTAAAGTTGATCTAGTTGCAGCCATTAAAGCAATAAAAGTAGTTGTTTTTATGCCTCCACCAGTACCTCCAGTACTTGCTCCAATAAACATCAAAGTCATTAATAACAATAAGCCAGTATCTGATATAGAGTTCAAGGATATTGGATAATTTGTAAAGCCTGCAGTTCTTGCACTCACTGTCTCAAAAATTGATGACAATAACCGTTCAAACAAATTCAAATCATTAAAAAATTGACTATTTAGCAATGATTCAGTGATAAAGAATCCTAATGATCCAAATAATATTAGAGACAAACTTGTCCTAATAACTAGTCTGGAATGAAGGCTTAATTTTTTATAAGAAAGATTTTTTTTATTACTCCAAATATCATCAATAACCCGCCAGCCCAATCCACCCATAACAATGAGAAAAACAAAAACACTATTCACCAAATAATTTGTTCTATAGTCTTGGAGACTATTTGAACTTAAAGAAAATCCTGCATTGTTATATGCAGATATGCTGTGAAAAATCGAGGACCATAGTCTTTCCCCATTATTTTGAATGTCTACAAATCCAAAAGCATATAAAACAATTGCGCCCAAGGATATGATACTCATCGCTGTAATTGCAATGCTTTGAAAAGTTCGACCAATTCCTCCAACTCCAAATTCATCTAGAGTCTTGCCCTTGTCTAATCTAGTTCTTAGCTTTGTCCCCTTTACAACAAAACCCTGTAAAAATGTTGTAATAGCCATTAATCCTAGTCCACCTGATAAAAGCATAAAAGCCAAGAAAAGCTGGCCAAAGAAATTTAAATCATCACCAATATCTATTATGGTTAAGCCAGTTACGGTAATAGCAGAAGTAGATGTAAAAAATGCTTCCCACAAGCCAACCTTTGAAGATGAACATAATGGAGAGCTCAAAATTAAAGTTCCAAGGCAAATAATAAATAAGCCTGTAACAATAGTAAATTGAGGCACAGATAGCTTTTTGTAAGCATCTTTTAACTTATAAACATTACTAGTTAATTTCACTTTATTTATCCGTAATTTAAAATTATCAATGCTGGTACTAATAGTGTCATTATAAGTGTTAAACCAGCTCCATATTTTGCGATATCAAAAAACCTATATCTTCCAGGACCATAAACCATTAAATTTGTTTGATAACCCATTGGAGTCAAGAAAGATTGACTTGCACCAAATAAAACAAGCATTATTAAAGCACTTGGCGAAATCCCTATAACATTTGAGAATTCAATAGCAACAGGCAAAATCAAAGCAACCGAAGCAGCATTACTTATAAATTGTGTAAGAATAACTGTCGATACAAAAATTACGACTAGTGCAAAATACAGAGGCATTCCATTAAGAGCAAAGTTTAGATTAACAGCAATTAAATCTGCTAATCCTGTTACTTGCATAGCCACACTAAAGCATGATAAGGATCCCAACAATAAAATGACGTCTAACCTAATTGATTTTTGTATCTCTGCAGGTCTTAAACATCCACAAGCAACCATAGCAATGACTGCTAAGAGTACTGAACCTACTAATGGAATATTAGAAACCGAAGGCAAAACCACCATTCCTATTGCAATTGCAATCGATATAGGTTTTTTTATCAAGAAAGGTAAATCATCTTCGAATTGATCTAAAATAAGCAAATCATTACTAGCTTGCAGACCTCTTATTGAATCTAAAGGTGCTTGCAATAATAAAACATCTCCAGCCCTTAAAACAGCTTGGCCTAATCTCTCCTGAACAGTTTGTTGACCTCTTCTTAGTGCTAAAACCGTTGCATTATGACGCTGCCTAAATCTTAATTCTCTCAAACTTGCTCCAGCTAGAGTTGAGCCAGCTGGTAAAAGAGCTTCAAAGGTTTTAGTGCCTTCATCATCTGAGAAAACATTTACTCCTTCTAAAGATGTTTTATTTTCGCCTAGCAGAATGGTATGTTCCTGCTGAAGCCTAAATAAGTCTGCCCTTGTAACGCGTATTATTAATCTATCATCTGGTTCAATCTTTCTATCAGCCAAAGGAGGAAGAATAACTTTTCCATTTCTTTGCAATTCCAGAACATCAACATCAAATCGTCTTTGCAATCTACTATTTCTGACAGATTGTCCAACTAATTCTGAAGTAGAGGGAATAGTAACTTCAGTAAAGTATATATTCATATCACCATTTTTAATAAATTCCTTATCTCTCCCTCTATCCGGCAAAAGCATGTCAGAAACTAGAATCATATAGGTTGTGCCTATAAGCCACACAGGAATTCCGATTGAAGTCAAACTAAATAATTCCAAAGCTCCATAACCTAATTGTTGACTAATATCACTTACAAGAAGATTTACTGAGCTACCTAATAATGTCAGAGTTCCACCTAATAAAGTAGCAAAAGAAAGAGGTAATAAAACTTTTGATGGTGATATATTTCTTCGCTCACACCAACCTTCAATTAGGGGTAACAAAGATGCTACTACTGGAGTATTAGGTACAATTCCAGATATTGGAGCTATCAAAAAAGCTATTAAAGAAATTAATTTCCTTGGCGTTCTAATACTTTCAGAAGATATCAATTCTCTTACTCTGTCCAAAGCTCCACTTTTAAATAATGCAGAAGAGACTGCAAATAAACCCATAAGGGTAATTAAGGATGGGCTGCCAAATCCAGCTAAAGCTTTTTCAGGAGAAAGAACCCCTGTAGCTATAAATATTCCAACACATAACAAACCAGTTAATTCTGGTGCAATAGTATTTTTAATAAATAAAATTATTGACATTATTAAAACAACTACCGTTATGAAAGCATCAAAATTATTACTAACTACTGCAATTAAATTCATACGAAACTTATTTAACTCAATATACCCAAAAACAATATTTCAAAAAAGTTTACTTGAAATTATCTTTTTTCAGAAACTTTTTAAAAATTGATTTTTTTTGGAATATCCATGAAGATGCAGATTTTAAGCTTTCAGTAATATCAGGCAACTTGGAAGCATATATAAGTCTTCTCGCCTCAAAAGCCAATTTCCCAGATAAAGTAACCCCAAGGCCAGAAATTGAAGCTTCTCCTATTCCTAAACTAATCATTTCACCATTATCTTTAAATTCAAAGGGTAACGGATCCTTTCCTTGAATTAAAAGTTCTAAATTATTAGCTAGATAATTTCCTTCCTGCATAGCGACCTGAGCAGTTATAGGTAAATCCTCCATTCCTTCAATGACTGAAACATCGCCAATAGCAAAACAGTTTTCATAGTTTTCTATTTGCAGATTGTTATTTACTAAAATTCGTCCAAATTTTTTTGTTATTTGATCAGTTGCTAAGTAAGACAAATTAGGTTTAACGCCTGCAGTCCATATAACAATGTCTTTTTCCAAAGAAGTTATTCCAACCTCACTAGAAATACTAATCTTAGTTTCTGAGACTTCTTTAACTGTGGAATTCAAAAGAACGTTGATTTTTCTTTTTTCTAATGCCTTCTCTGCTTGTTCTCTATTAAAAATTTTGTTTTTATTGAGGATTTCGTTTGATTTTTCTATTACATTAATTTCAAATTGGTCTGTAAATAAATCTTTAATTTTACATGCCAACTCGATACCAGAGGGACCACCTCCAACTATGAATAACTTTTTATACAACGCAGTATCTTGTGATTTTTTTAAAAAAGAATTTAATTTATTTAGATCGTGAACGTCATTAAAAAAATAACAATTTTTATCTACACCTTTTATAAAAAAACTATTTGGAACAGAGCCTGTACAGATAACAAGGTAATGATAACTTAATTTTAAATCGTCACTAAATTCAAGAATATTTTCTGTAAAGGAAATCTTGGTTAAAGAATTTCTTAAAAAAGTTATGCCCGCATCAGAAAAAATATTTGCAAATTTTGGGGTGGCTTCCCAACTTCTTATTTCTTTACTTAAAACTTCGTACATTAAAGGTTTAAATATAAAGTTTGTTTCAGAATCAACCACAAGAATTGGTAAAGAAGGATTAAGATTCTTTAAATTCAAAGCAAATGTCATACCTGCAAAACCTGCTCCAACTATTACTATTGGTTTTTGTATTGATTTCATTAGAGAAATATTGATATGCGTAAATGTATTATTAAACTATACGAATAAATTTTAAATTGAGCGAAATAAAATTAAACTCATAACCAAATTGAATAATGATTGAAAAAATCCAAAAAGATATTCAAACCAACTTGAGGAAATATAATCAAGAGTTAGTAGATATAAAGCCTCAAGAAATGCTTACATGGGGTTATAAAAAGTTTGATAATCAATTTGCTATTACAACAAGTTTTGGTATACAGTCATCAGTCCTTTTAAATATGGTCAGAAAATTACGTCTACAAAAAAAAATCAAAATTTTTTGGATAGATACAGGTTACCTTCCTCCAGAAACATATCATTATGCTGAAAAACTTATTAATAGTTTATCCTTAGAAGTTGAAGTTCTTCAAAGTGAATTATCTCCAGCAAGAATGGAGGCCAAATATGGAAAACTTTGGGAAACAAATAAAGAGAGTGATTTAGATAAGTATCATGAATTGAGAAAGATAAAACCTTTAGAAAATGGTCTAGAAAAATATAATATTTTCTGCTGGGCAAGCGGTGTTAGATCAAGTCAAACACAAAATAGAAAAAAAATGAAATTCTTAGACGTAATTCGTCAAAGACTCTCTTTAAGACCTTTATTAAGTTGGACAAATAAAGATATTTTTTATTATATGGAAGAGAATAATTTACCTGCACATCCACTTTTTATCAAAGGTTATTCTTCTGTAGGAGATTGGCATTCAAGCAGTCCCGATGGTATTAAGACAAAGGGCAGAGATACAAGATTTGGAGGGATTAAACAAGAATGTGGAATACACACTAATAATTGAATTGATCATAGAACAATGGTCTCAGATATAAATTTTTTATTAGTAGGGAATAGTAGGCTTCATTGGGCAAAATATTCTAAAAATCAATCTAAATTCTTCCATACCAAAAAAGAGCAAAAAGTTCCCGAAAATATAGATCTTGATCAATTAATTTGGGCTTCTGTAGGAAAAATACCAAATTTTTTGCTGAAAAAAGAAAATGAATTAAAAACTAAAGATATTAAGTTATCAAATCTTCCTGATTATTTTGGAGTTGATAGAGCTCTTGCCTGTATTGCCGCTTTAAAAATTATTGAAAACCCTTTCAAAAAAGATTTGCTAATTGCAGATTTTGGAACAATATTATCAATAACAAAATTAAATTCAAATGGATCTATTATTGGAGGTCAACTTCTTCCAGGTTTTCTAACACAATTAAAATCAATGGAACAAAATACAAACAATCTTAAAGTTCCCAAAAAATATAATATTCCAATCAAAGATTTTTTAATTGATACAGAAGAAGCAATTTTAAAAGGAGTAATTAACTCTCTTACAAGCGTGATTAATAGTTTATTTAATCCCGCAAAAGATATTTTAATAATCTGTGGAGGAGACTCTCAATTACTCGCAAAATCTCTAAAGACTCAAAAAGACACTATTATTGCTCCTAATTTAGTTATGGAGGGAATGATTATTCACCACCTGTCCGTAAAAAAATCAGCTTAAACCAAGGTCTGCAATTATATGATCAGCCATTATTGCTGCTTTTACCTTTAAGTAAATTTTTTCGATGTTACCATCAGTATCGATCAAAAAAGTATTTCTCATCATTCCCATATATTCTTTTCCCATGAATTTCTTCAGTCCATAACTATCGTAATCAGAAGAAACTTTAAAAGGTTCAGGATCAGTTAAAAGAATAAAAGGTAAATTAAATTTTTCTATAAACTTCTGATGAGAGGATGCGTTATCTTTACTAATACCAAGCACAACAATATTATTTTTTTTGAGTAAATCCCAATTCTCTTTAAAATTACATGCTTCTTTAGTACATCCTGGAGTATTATCTTTTGGATAAAAATATAGTATTATTCTCTTACCTTTAAAATCACTAAGAGAAACTTCTTTCTCAAAAGAATCTTTTAATTTAAATTCTGGTGCTTTGTCGCCAACCTTAAGAGCCATTGAAATTATTAAATGAGTATGAATATAAAATACCAAAAATTTGGTTTTATGAGGTTAAAGGTGTGCAAGATGTCGCAACGGTAGAAGAAATTAAAACCGCAAAAAAACTAACAAGTTCAAGATCAAAGATTTTTTTAGAAACAAGAGCTTATTTACGACAATCACTTTCAACACTTTTTGATTTAGACCCTCTAGAAATTCCAATTAATGCTCATCCTGGAGAACCTCCAAGTTTACCCTCTGGCATGGGAAATATCAGTTTAAGCCATTGTAAAGATGCCATTACTATAGTGTGGCATAAAAGCAAAATAGGGATTGATATTGAGAGAACTGATAGAGATTTTAACCATATAAAATTTGCAGAAAAGTATTTTTTTCATACCAATAAATCAAACCATAATTATTATTTGACAAAAAATATGATATTAAATCAATGGTGTGCTGTTGAAGCGGCTATAAAATGGGATCATGGAAGATTAGCTAAAGACATTAAACATTGGCAATTTTTTGAAAAGCCAAAACAGTTAATTCATAAGAAGAAAAACATACATTTAAATTATTCAAAGATTAACTTCCATAATTGGACTATTGCTTTAGCCTACGAAGAAAAAACTTCTTTTAATCATGAGATAATTTGTTGTTCGAAAAAATTTTAGTTTTCTTTTCTTCTAAGAAGTTCTTCATATTGAGTTTTTTCCCATCCATTATTATTTGGTTCCCATATTTTTAAACCTCTTAAAGATTTGGGAAGATATTCTTGTGCGACCCAGTTACCTGGATAATTATGAGGATTAACATAACTATTAGAATTATTTTTTAAATGAAGTGGAACGTCAAAAGCATTGGTAGATTTGATTGTTTCAATTGCTTTAAAAATAGTTTTCGTACTATTACTTTTTAGAGATATAGCTAAATATAAAGAAGCCTGCGTTAAAAAATATAATCCTTCTGGAAAACCAACCCTATTAAAAGCATCACAACAGGATTGTACAACTACTATGGCATTAGGGTCAGCTATTCCAACATCTTCACTGGCAGATATAAGAAGTCTTCTAAAAATAAAATTAGGATCTTCACCAGCCTCAATCATATTCGCAAGCCAGAATAAAGTTGCATCTGGATCAGAACCTCTTATGGACTTAATAAAGGCACTTATTACATCGTAATGATTTTGACCATTTTTATCGTAAACAATATTTTTCTTTTGAATTGCATCCTCTGCTATTGAGAGATTAATGTTGATTTCTTTTGCATCATTTTCAGCAGTTGTTTCTATGGCCATCTCTAGGGCATTGATTAATGTTCTTGCATCACCGCCAGAAAATTTAACTAAATGACTTATAGCATCTTGAGTTAAATGAACTTTTTTTGAATCTTTTTTTTTAGAATAATGAGTTATAACTTTTTGTATTATTTTCTGCAAATCATTTTCTGACAAAGGAAGTAATGTAAAAATACGAGACCTACTAACAAGCGCTTTATTAACAGCAAAGAATGGGTTTTCAGTTGTAGCACCAATAAAAGTTATAGTTCCATTTTCTATTGAAGGTAATAAAGCATCTTGCTGAACTGCTGTAAATCTATGAACCTCATCGATAAATAAAATTGTTTTTCTTTTTGAATTTATTAATCGATCTTTTGCATTAGCGATTTCATTTCTTAATTCTTTAACACTTGATAATACTGCATTTAACTTAATTAATTTTGAACGCGTATTAAAGGAAATAATTTCAATTAGAGTAGTTTTTCCAACACCAGGAGGGCCAGAAAAAATAAAATTACTAATCTTATCGTTTAATATTGCACTTCTCAAAAGCGAATTCTCATTGAGGATTGGTTGTTGACCAAAAAAATCTTCCAAATTCTTTGGTCTTAATTTATCTGCCAAAGGTGCATTATTTTCTATTTGAGAATAATTAGTAAATAAATTTTCTGAATGCATATAAATAAAATCAAAAAATCATTACTTTTAATTCTATGTAATTACTGTAGGAGTTTCCATTTGAGTAAGTTTTGAAATGTTTAATAAAGCATCTAAATCATCTATTAGAGGTTTCAAAGCGATCTGAGGATTTAACGAAAGGTTCTGTTGAGGATCGAAAAATTTCTCAAAGTAAAGTCTTAATGTTGCACCCTTAGTTCCAGTTCCAGAAAGGCGCACAATTACTCGAGAATTATCATCAAGGACCAATCTTAAACCTTGATTTTCACTTATGGAATTATCAACTGGATCTAAATATGAAAAGTTATCTGCAACTGTAACTGAATGACCAGCAAAACTATTTCCTTTTAAATTTTCGAGCATAGAAGTTAGATTACCAAAGATTTGATTAGCAATATTTGAGGGGATTGCCTCATAATCATGTCTTGAATAATAATTCCTACCAAATTGTTTCCAATGATTCTGCATCAATTCACTTACCGAACATTTTTTCTCAGCTAAAACTTGTAACCAATATAAAACTGCCCATAGTCCATCTTTCTCTCTCACATGATTACTACCTGTTCCGAAACTTTCTTCTCCACATAAAGTAATTAAATTAGAATCTAAAAGATTTCCAAAAAACTTCCAGCCAGTAGGTGTCTCGAAACAAGGTATATTTAATGCTCGAGCAACATTATCAACTGCTGAGCTGGTTGGCATGGATCGTGCCACACCTGTAATACCATCTTTATAACCAGGGACACATTTTGTGTTAGCAGTGATAACTGCGAGGCTATCACTAGGATTTACAAAACATCCACTTCCTAAAATCATATTCCTATCTCCATCTCCATCGCATGCAGCACCAAAACTATAAGATTTTTTATTTAGTAACAAATCAGCCAAGTGGGATGCGTAAGTAAGATTAGGATCAGGATGTAAACCTCCAAAATCTTTTAACGGGTTACCATTCATAACACAATCATGAGCAAGTCCCATTTTTTTAACAAAAATATTTTTTGCATATGGGCCTGTAACCGCATTCATTGCATCAAAGATTATAGAGAAATCTTTTTTTAAAAAATCACTAATTTGATCAAAATCAAAAATTTTCTCCATCAAATTAGAATAATCTTTTAATCCATCAATAATTTCTAAGGTAGTTTCACCGTAAGCATAAGTTCCATATTCACTAAAATCAGGTAATTGAATTTTACAAATTTTATAACTAGTTAGTAATTGAGAAGCCTTGAAAATCTTATTCGTAATCATCTCAGGAGCTGGGCCTCCATTAGAGATATTCAATTTCACGCCAAAGTCGCCATCAATCCCACCAGGATTATGGCTTGCAGAAAGAATAATTCCACCAATAGCATTTTCTTTTCTAATTAAATGCGATGTCGCAGGAGTAGATAATAAACCGTATTTTGGAACAATAATCTTTTGCACTTTATGAGCAATACTTATTTGAACAATTTTTTCTATTGCTTCAACATTCCCATATCTGCCATCACCACCAACTACTAATGTTGAACCTTTTAAATCTTCGAATGATTGTAAGATTGCTTCAATAAAAATTTCTAAATAATGTTCTTCCTGAAACTTTAAAGTACTTTTTCTTAAACCAGAAGTTCCTGGTTTTTGATCTAGAAAAGGAAAATTGATATTAATTACATTAACTTGAGACATATTTTTAAGAAACTTACAAAAATCTAACTAAATTAATGAGGCATTTCGGAGGTTCTTAACATAGCGATAAACCATAATGAAGAAATTAATAATGCACTAAGAATTCCATAGTTAACTCCAAGTTTAGAAATTGTGATTGGAACTATTAGTGGAAAGGTTAATGCCCCAAACAATGGAGTAAAAGCTACAATTTTTTTCAGCATTAATTTAATTTATTAAAACCATTCAGTCTCAGCATTGTCTTTTTCATTAGTATCGTCAAGTGGTGTAGTTCTATCAAATTTCATTGATATACTTTTTTCTTGCTCACCAGATACATCAACAGCCTTTATATCATATTTTTGAGTCCCATCTCTAAATGGAACTTGAATTCTAAAAGTACCATCTGCAGCAAGGGGTACATCTTCTCCACCTATTGTCAGTTTTGCAGAAGGCTCTGTAGCTCCATAAACAATTAATTCAGCATCAGCAACGAGCCAAAAAGATCTATTTTTAACAATTCCGCTTCCAGAATCATTTAAACCTGATGACCATTTACCGGATCCTGAGTCTGTAAGATTATCATTAAGGTTAGTTGAATTTACGTTTTCCATAAATTCTTCAGAACCGACTTTTCTTCTTAGAGGAATGTTAGTTGCTGCTTGGTATAACCTTTCATGCATACCATTTTGTTCTGAAACGACAGGATTTGAAATATCAGGGATTGACTCAGATGTAGAATCCAAATTAAAAGGTACAAATTTATCAAGAATTTGTTCAGAGGGATGAGAGCCAGGAACATGGCTTATAGAAGAAAATGCCAATGACATCCAGTTAAAACCATATTTATAACCTAATTCAACTTTGTAGTCTCTATCTGCAAGTGGGATTGGCAAATACCACTCAGTACTATAACTATCAACTGCTATCTCCCTTAGTGTTCCTTGATTAAAGTTGCTTCCTTCAGATCCAGATGCATCAAATAACCTTAAGCATAATTTGTTAGCTCCCAAAGATTGTGCTTTTTCTCTATCTACATCAGAAATTTGCCAAAAAACATAAGCCCAATCTGGATCTCGGGGTAGGAATACTACATTTGTTTTAATTTCTTTACTACTATTTAAGGTGTTGGACTCAAAATTTTCTTCAAATTCTGGTTCTGATAAACTTATTTTTGTTTTCTTAGAAGATTTTTCCTGATATTTAAGTATTAAGTCAACTAAAACAGCCTTTGTTTTACGGCTGTAAAGCGGTACTGATAATTTACTTGCTTCTTGACGTAATTGTCTGAGGGTAAGTGAGAGTAATTGATCTTTATTCATGATCCCTTCAGGCACTTTAAAATCTCCGTTTTTGTTTGGGATCAGTATGTTCTTTTTTTTTGTAAATTGTGTGTCTTTTTTGCCTGTCGTCAGGATCCTCTGACTACTCAAAAATTCTCGAAATAATTATTTATCGTCAAAACAATTGGTATCAATGACTTTAATTAATTTTCATGTTTTTTTTAAATGTAAATTAATTTTCTTTTTTTTTAAATTTTATTACCTGAATTTGTTAACGACTCAACAAAATTATATTTTTTCTTCGGGATCAATTTGAAGGTGATCTAGGATTCCTCAATTAGAAGTACTAGATCATCTATCTCCATATCCTCAATATCTTTACCTATTTGTTTTGAAAAAGTAATTAATTTTTTTGAAGTTGATTCTAATTTTTCATACAAAAGATCACTAAATTTTTTATCATTAAATTTCTTAGATTGATTATCACACCATTCCCTTAGAGGATTTTTATTTTGATATTCAAAACTATCATCTACATTGATAATTTTTAAAATCTGGAGGCAATGAGCGAGTATTCTTACATGGTGTTTCTGCATTATAGGTAGATCAAGATTATCTATTTCCTTAATTGTTTGAATGTTTAAAGGGTTTGCCAAGGGATCAAGATGATTAGACATTAATTTTTAGTTTTAATAAAGGAAAAAAACTCAATATTGGGGGTATATTTCGTTAAAGTATATAAAGCTAATTGTAATAGGTTATTTTTGGATAACATGGTCAACGAAAATTTAGTTAAAGATGTAGTAAAAGAGCCTTACAAATATGGTTTCGTTACGGATATTGAAACTGAAAAAATAGCAAAGGGACTTAATGAAGAAATCATAAAATTAATTTCACAGAAAAAAGAAGAGCCAAAATATCTCCTTGATTTTAGATTAAAAGCCTTTAAAAAATGGCAAAAGATGGATGAACCTGATTGGGCAGGATTGGGATACAAACAAATCGATTATCAAGATATTATTTATTATTCTGCTCCCAAACAAAAAGAGAAAATTTCTAGTTTAGATGAAGTTGATCCCAAACTTCTTGAGACTTTCGACAAATTGGGAATACCTCTTACTGAGCAGAAAAAACTCACAAATGTAGCGGTAGATGCAGTCTTTGATAGTGTTTCTATAGCTACAACATTTAGAGAGGAACTGGCTGAACATGGGGTTATATTTTGCTCAATCAGTGAAGCAGTAAAAAATCACTCTGATTTAATTGAGAAATATTTAGGTACAGTAGTGCCAGCTAGTGATAATTATTTTGCAGCACTAAATTCTGCTGTTTTTAGTGATGGTTCTTTTGTTTATATCCCAAAGGGTGTTAAATGTCCTATGGATCTATCTTCCTACTTCAGAATCAATAGTGGAGATTCTGGACAATTCGAAAGAACACTAATAATTGCCGAAGAATCTAGTTCTGTAAGTTATCTAGAAGGCTGTACAGCGCCAATGTTTGATACAAATACCTTACATGCGGCAGTTGTGGAACTAATAGCCCTGGACGATGCCTCAATAAAATATTCAACAGTGCAAAATTGGTATGCTGGTAATGAAGAAGGTGTTGGCGGAATTTTTAATTTTGTCACCAAGAGAGGAAAATGTTTAGGTAAGAGAAGTAAAATTAGTTGGTCTCAAGTTGAAACAGGGTCTGCAATCACATGGAAATATCCTAGCTGTCTCCTTTTAGGGGAAGAATCTGTAGGGGAATTTTATTCAGTAGCACTCACCAATAATCTTCAGCAAGCAGATACCGGCACAAAAATGATCCATATTGGCCCCAAAACCAAATCAACTATTGTTAGCAAAGGTATTAGTGCAGGTAACTCAATCAATAGCTATAGAGGCCTTGTCAAAATGGGAACAAAAGCTGCAGGATCAAGAAATTACAGTCAATGTGATTCAATGTTAATAGGGGATCAAGCTTCTGCAAATACATTCCCTTATATCAAATCTCAACAACCCAATTCTGAAATTGAGCATGAAGCAAGCACATGTAGAATCTCTGAAGATCAACTTTTTTATCTCCAAAGCAGAGGTATAGAATTTGAGGAAGCTGTTTCTATGATGGTTAGTGGTTTTTGCAGAGATGTATTTAATCAATTACCTTTGGAATTTGCTGCTGAAGCAGATAAGTTACTGGCACTTAAACTTGAGGGATCAGTAGGTTAATTAATCAATTTCTAAACTGATATGCAAACAAAAATGAAAGAATCAGATCCAATATTAGAAGTTGAAAATCTCTTTGCATCTACTGATAATCTTCCAATTTTGAAAGGGGTTTCACTAACTGTTTATCCTGGAGAAATACATGCAATTATGGGAAGAAATGGATGTGGTAAAAGTACTCTTTCGAAAATCATTGCAGGACATCCCTCGTATAATATTACAAATGGAGACATAAAATTTTCAGGTGAGAATATCAACTCTTTAGAACCTGAAGAAAGATCTCAATCAGGAATTTTCCTTGGTTTCCAATATCCAATAGAAATTCCAGGCGTTAGTAATCTCGAGTTTCTTAGAGTTTCTACGAATGCTAGAAGAAAATTCCTAAACAAGGAAGAATTGGATACTTTTGATTTTGAGGAATTAGTTAAAGAAAAGTTAGAACTTGTGAAAATGGATCATGCATTCCTATCAAGGAGTGTAAATCAAGGATTTTCTGGTGGCGAAAAGAAAAGAAATGAAATCCTGCAAATGGCTTTACTTGAGCCCAAAATAGCAATATTAGATGAGACCGATTCTGGACTAGATATTGATGCTCTTAGAATAGTCGCATCAGGAATTAAAAAAATATCTAATGCACAGACTGGAATTATATTAATTACTCACTACCAACGATTGCTTGATGAAATTGAACCAACTTATGTCCACGTTATGGCTGACGGACAAATCATAAAAACTGGTGGGAGTGATCTTGCTTTAGAGCTAGAAAAAAAAGGTTATGAATGGACTGATAACTTTGTAAAAGAGACTTAAATAAATGGAAATTATTGAAAAAATAAAAACTAGTAAATTAACTAACGTTCAAACAGAAATACAAAAAATCTGTCTTCACAAATTACAATCGAGTCCCCTCCCTAATCCCAAAAGTGAATTATGGAGACTTTCTAATAAATCAAAATTTTCAAGTTTTTTAGACTATTCATTTAATGAAAAAAATTCAAAATTTGATATACCTTACCCAGAAAATTCTCAGAGTAGTATTCGGTTAATAATTGGTGAGAATTGCCAAATTAAATTAATAAAAGAAAATTATTCAATACAGCAATTAAGTGAGGATGAATTAAATCAATATATCAAAAAACAGATAGCTTCTTTTGATCAAAACGAAAATTGGAGTGACCTACTAAATCTGTCTTTAAGTTCTAAAAAGAATTTATTGGGATTAAAAATAAATGGTTCAAAAATCCCTCCTATTGAAATTTTTAGTCATGCATTAAGTAATTCTTTAAACGCAAAAACCCTAGTAATATTTTTGGAAAAGAATTGCGATATAGAATTATTACAGGTAAATCTTGGAAAAGAAAACTCTTCATTATCTCAGTCAACTTTTTTTTTATTAGAAGAAAATAGTTCCGTAAATCATGGTATTGTTTCTTACGGTGAACAAAGATCAAATTTACTAAATTCTCTCAATGTAATTCAACAAGAAAATAGCGAATACAACTTAGGTTCCTTACATTTCAAATTCAATTATGCAAGATTTGAAATTAGTATTAAACAATCTGTAGGAAACGCTAAAACTAATATCAA
Source organism: Prochlorococcus marinus CUG1435 (assembly GCA_017644375.1). NCBI lineage: Bacteria > Bacillati > Cyanobacteriota > Cyanophyceae > Synechococcales > Prochlorococcaceae > Prochlorococcus > Prochlorococcus marinus. The sequence continues at coordinate 731,141 of JAEPLP010000001.1, read as the reverse complement.
AGGTATGCAAATAACCAAAAAAGATGAACAAATTTCCACTTATACAAAAATAGACTTTAATGGCCCAAATGGATTTCTAGATCAAATCAACAAATCACTTGCTGACGATAAATCACATGCAATATTTGAAGGTTCAATTATAGTACCGAAAATTGCCCAGAGAACTGATGCTTCCCAATTAAGTAGAAATTTACTTTTATCAAATCTCGCACAAATAGATACGAAACCTCAATTAGAAATAATTGCTGATGATGTCAAATGTAAACATGGAGCTACAATTTCGCAACTTAATGAAGAAGAACTTTTTTATATGCGAACAAGAGGGATCACATTACCAGAAGCAAATAAACTACAATTAAGTTCTTACTTTCAAGAAATAATTTCATTTATTCCCGTTTCAAAAGATAGATGGGATTTGCTTGATAAACTTTTAAACGAGATTTAATGGAAACGATTCAAAATATTCCTGAAATAACTAAGAAAGACTTTCCTCTTTTAAACAAGAACTTCAAAAGTAATGAACAAATCATTTATTTAGATCATGCTGCAACCACTCAAAAACCAATACAAGTCTTAGAAAAAATTGATCAATATTATAGAAACTTTAATGCCAATGTACATAGAGGAGCACATCAATTAAGTGCTAAAGCAACAGAAGAATTTGAAAATGCAAGATATTTAATTAGCAAATATATAAAAGCGAATTCAGCAAAAGAAATTATTTTCACAAGAAATGCTACTGAAGCAATTAATCTAGCAGCTAGATCATGGGGAGAATATTCATTAAGAGAAAACGATGAAATTCTCTTATCAATAATGGAGCATCATAGCAATATTGTTCCATGGCAAATGATTGCAGCAAAAAACAAATGCAAATTAAAATTTATAGGTATAGATAAAGATGGAAAATTAGATATAGACGATTTTAAATCAAAACTAACATCTAGAACAAAGCTTGTTAGCCTGGTACATGTTAGTAATACTCTTGGTTGCTGTAATCCAATCAAAGAGATAACTACACTAGCTAAACAAAAAGGATCTTTAGTATTAATAGACGCTTGTCAAAGTTTAGCGCATCAAAAAATGGATGTAAGTGATCTTGATATAGATTTTTTAGCCGGATCAGGACATAAACTTTGCGGTCCTACAGGCATTGGCTTCCTCTGGTCAAGAAAAGAAATCCTAGAAAAAATTCCTCCTCTATTTGGAGGTGGAGAAATGATTCAAGATGTTTTTGAAGAGAGAAGTACTTGGGCAGAGCTACCACATAAATTTGAAGCTGGAACTCCAGCAATTGCAGAAGCAATAGGTCTAGCAGAAGCTATTAATTATATAAATAGTATTGGATTAAATGAAATTCATGAATATGAAAAGACTATTACTAAATATTTATTTGAGAAATTAAATCATATAGAAAATATTGAAATTATAGGTCCATCGCCAGAGATAGATCCAGAAAGAGCATCACTTGCCACCTTTTATATAAAAAATATACATTCAAACGATATTGCTGAAATTCTTGATTCAAAAGGAATTTGCATCCGAAGTGGGCATCATTGCTGTCAACCTCTTCACAGATATATTGGAATTAAATCAACGGCTAGAATTAGCATGAATTTCACAACAAATAAGGAAGAAATTGATATATTTATAGAAAAATTAAAAGATACTATTGATTTTCTAAAAATCAATTCTTAAATATTTAAAGCATTTTTTAAAAATTGCTGAGATTTTTGTATTACTACTTTTTTATTTTCAATGTTTTTAAACCCATGCCCTTCATTTTCAAAAAATATAACTTCTGAATATTTATTGTTCTGAATCAAAATTTCTTGAATTTTTAAAGTTTGTTTATAAGAAATAACTGTATCTTTTTTTCCATGAAACAATAAGATGGGTTTTTTTATTTCGTTAATGTGACTTATTGGCGATCTATTTATATATTCATCTTGATTTTTTTCATAATTTCCTATCAAAGAATTTAAATAATCTTTTTCAAACCTATGCGTGTTATAGTGCATATCTTTCAAATCAATAACAGGATATTTACAAATTGCTGCTGTAAAAATAGAACCATATAATAAACAATTCAGGGCAGTTAACCCACCAGCACTATTCCCAAAAATTACTACTTTTTCACTATCAACTTGATTTAATTTAATCAATTCAAGAGCTAGTGCTTTGCAATCATAAGAATCAACAATACCCCATTTATAATTCAACCTCTCTCTATATGCTTTGCCAAATCCTGATGATCCTCCATAATTGACTTCTGCAATAAAAAATCCCTTTGAGGTCCAATATTGAACTTCAGAATTATATGATCCATCAAAACATGAAGTTGGTCCGCTATGTGCTCTAACAAGGAGCGGTGGCTTTCTAAAATTTTCAACAAGCGGTCTATACAGAAAACAATGAGTTAATTTATCTTCAAAACCTTTAAACCAAAATGTTTCAGGTTTAGAAGAATCTTGCATATGATCAATATATTTGTGCTCAGAAAAATTTGATAAAACTTTTTTTGCAAAATCAATTTCAAATACAATTCCCAAAAAATCAGATCCATAACCCTTTAAAACAACTTTTTTCCGAAAAACACTGAAATCACTAATTGAGGTAAAAGGAGTAGAAAATTCTTTAACAAATTCAAGATCTTTATATTGTTCCACTATTAAACTATTTTCTTTTTTTGCTACACAAAATAAATTTTTTTTATTCCCTGAAAAAAATGTTATTCCAGTGACCCATTGTGGTGCTCCATATTCAATCAAATTTCTCTCTACTCTTTTCTTAATAAAAATATTATCAATTTCACTAACATCTAAAAATAATAAGTTCCACCATCCAGAACTATCTTCAGAACATACCAAATGTGTTTCATTTAGCCAATAGGGTTGGAAAAAAGAAACGTTTTTTTTGGAATTTATCAGCTTATTTGAGAATTTTTTTATTTTTTGTATCTCACCATCTTGATCTATTTGAGCAAAAAACAGCTCATTTTTCTCCCAAGGCATATATGGAGAATCCCACTCTATCCAGGAAAGTAAGTTAGCAGATCTGTTAGAAGATAATTCTCCAGCAAAATTTTTAAATTTTTTTATTAGATGAATATCTTGTTTAGTTTTTTTTAAATTTAATGAAAATAAATAATCTATATTATTTATTTCGCAAATTCCATACAATAAATTTTTTTCAGAAATGACAAATGAAGAATCAAAATTTCCATAAATTGATTTAGATAGTTGATTAGGTTCTTGAACTGAAACGAGATATTTATTTTGGCTTCTATCAGTTGACGCTGCCTTTTTAAAAATTTGAAACCATACTGCATTGGTAATCTGATCTATCCATATCAAATAAAAATTATTTTTAAAGTTTACACATTTATAAGATTTACCACCATATCCATGAAAATTATTTTTAATAATATATTTTTTACTTGTTAATTGCTGGGGAATAGCTTCTTTGACATTAAATGGTCTTGCAAAAATGGCATTTTCATTTTGACCTTCACCAACAACATCAATCCAAAAAATTGTATCCCTAATAATAGTTAATTCCTTGAAAGCATTTTTTTTAGATTCAATTTGCTTAACTTTTAACTTATCAACATTACTCATTTAAAAAAATATAAAGAAAGTAAATTAAAGTGCTAGTATTTTTATAGCTAAACTCTTATCTAAAAACTTTTTTAACGTGGCAAACCATTTTTCACAACTTGCAAAAAAGTCAAGAACTAATGGAAGCCTAGAAAAAATTGCAAAAGAACAAACAGGTCAGCCATCTCTAGATATATATAAACTTGGTGATGATGTATTAAGACAAAATTCCAAAAGAATAACTAAGGTTGACGAATCGATTAGAAAACTTGCTAGAGAAATGCTTCAAAGCATGTACGCAGCTAAAGGAATCGGACTTGCAGCACCTCAAATTGGTATCAACAAAGAGCTTCTTGTCATAGATGTAAATTTTGAAGATTCAGCAGCAGAACCTCTAATATTAATCAATCCAGAAATTACAGACTTTGGAACAACCCTTAATTCATACGAAGAAGGCTGCCTAAGTATACCTGGCGTATATTTGAATGTAGTGAGACCATCAACTATAAAATTAAAATTTAGAGATGAAATGGGGCGACCACGTAAAATGAGAGCAGATGGACTTCTGGCGAGGTGTATTCAACACGAAATGGACCACTTAAACGGAATATTATTTGTTGATAGAGTTACATCAAAAGATGATTTGAACAAAGAACTTATAAAGGAAGGATTCAACGAAAAAGACGTAATTTCTATTAATTAATCTAATGACTGAAACTACAATATTTCAAAAAATCATTAATGAAGAAATACCCTGCGATAAGCTTTATGAAGATGATTTTTGTATTGCATTTAATGATATCCAAGCGCAAGCACCAGTACATTTTTTAGTAATTCCAAAAAAGCCAATTATTAGTTTATTAGATTGTATTGAAGAAGATGCAAATTTATTAGGGCATTTACTTTTTGTTGGTAGCAAAGTAGCTAAATCAAGAAATTTAACTAATTGGAGAACAGTAATTAATACTGGAGCAGAATCGGGACAAACAGTTTTTCATTTACATATTCATTTTTTATCTGGAAGAAAAATGAATTGGCCCCCAGGTTAAAACTCTCGAAAGAAATATTAATGGGTTATAAATAAATAAAAAACAAAATGAATACTCCAGAGTCCTTAAATACAGAATCTAAAAATTTATTCAATTTAATTTCAAAAAATTGGGAAGAGCTAGATGATTCGCTTAAAACTAAGTTAATAAAAATTTGGAACGTTTTAACTTATAAATGGCAATTACAAATTTTATTTAATTTACCTTTTCTACTATGGTGGGCATTAGATAAATCTTTTCCAAAAGTTCATGAATTTGATGCAACAATCTTGAATTACTTAAATTTACCTGACTGGGCACTTTCATTTATTGGCTTTGGTCAATAGACTGCTAAAAGTTATAATTTATTTCATAACACTAGTAGAGTAATGAATAAAGCAGTTAATAATAAATCCAAAATTCTGTACCAATTACAAAAATTAAGGAAGTTATCTCAGCCATTTTTTCTTCCCATAGATCAATGTAATGGATTCCAATTCATATGGCTTTTAATTTCTCTTTTATTTTGTGTTGGTGGAGTAGTACTTGTAGGTCTTACAGGAATAATCAGTTTTTTTGAAAGCTTTCAACCAATTTTTCTTGAAAAGTATTTCGGAGGTGTAGTAAGTACTGTCAATTCAATTTGGGCTGGAAGCTGGGGATTGCTTTTCTCTGCTTTATTTCTAATTGGATCAGGTAGCTTTTTTAGCTTAAGACGTCAATTAAAAAACCGTAGATGGTTACATTGGTTATTCCTCGCGATAATTGTATTAATGCTTTTAGCTGTAAACGGAATAAATGCAGGTATTGGTTTCATCGCAAGAGATTTAACGAATGCTTTGGTAGAAAAACAAGAAGATGGATTTTATCGGATATTGGGGATTTACGCTTGTTGTTTCGCTGTAGCTCTACCAATACGTGTTTCCCAAATATTTTTTACATATAAGTTAGGAATAATCTGGAGAGAATGGCTTTCTAAAAGTTTAGTCAAAGATTATATGACAAATAAAGCTTATTACCAGTTAAATCCCAATGATGAAGAACAAACTGATGTAGATAATCCCGATCAAAGAATCACGGATGATACCCGAGCTTTTACCGGGCAAAGTCTCTCTTTCACATTAGGTATTTTTGATGCACTACTTACATTTTCACTTAATATTCTTATTTTATGGAGTATAAGTACAACACTTACTTTTTCTTTATTTGGTTACGCCGCATTTGCAACTTCTATCCTCTTAATTGCTGGAAAAAATCTTGTAAAGATTGACTTTGATCAACTCAGATATGAAGCAGATTTTCGATATGGCTTAGTACATATTCGAGATAATGCTGAATCAATAGCCTTTTACTCTGGGGAGAATCCTGAGCGAAGTGAAACTGAAAGACGCTTAGGAGAAGTGGTTAGAAACTTTAATTTACTGATTATTTGGAGAGTAATAATAGACGTCATGAGAAGATCCATTAATTATGCTGGAAATTTCTTTCCATATTTAATAATGGCAATCCCTTACTTTAAAGGTGATATTGATTATGGACGCTTTATTCAGGCAAGCTTTGCATTTGGAATGGTTGAAGGTTCGTTATTTTTCATTGTTAATCAAATCGAAGAACTTGCAAAATTTACAGCTGGTATTGGCAGATTAGAAGGATTCCAATCAAAAGTTGAATCCATTAGTCAAACCAACCCAAAAAGCAATCAAAACGTTATTTCAGATTACCCATCAATTCTTATTAATAATGCTGACCTTTGCCCTCCAGGATCAAATAAAACAATAATTAAAAATTTAAATTTGAGCATCGACAATAATCAATCACTTTTGGTAGTGGGACCATCTGGGTGCGGAAAAACATCTTTACTAAGAATGATTAGTGGTTTATGGGAACCCGATCAAGGAGTAATTAAAAAACCAAAAATTGGGGAATTATTATTCATACCTCAAAAACCATATATGCTACTTGGTTCTTTAAGAGAACAATTATGTTATCCCACAGAAGTCAAGAAATTTAGTGATGAACATCTTACTTCTGTACTTCATGAAGTAAATTTAAAAACCTTAGTTGATCGTTATCCTAATCTTGATATCAAACAAGATTGGCCACGAATTCTTTCCTTAGGCGAGCAACAAAGATTGGCTTTCGCAAGACTCTTACTAAATTCTCCAAGATTTGCAGTACTTGATGAAGCAACAAGTGCTTTAGATATTAACACTGAAAAAAAACTATATGGTTTACTTAAGGAAAGAGAACTTTCTCTTATTAGTGTTGGACATAGACCTAGCTTGAAAGATTTTCACGAGAATATTTTAGAATTAAATGGACAGGGAGACTGGAAATTATTGACGTCTGATAAGTATAATTTTAAGGATTAACAAAAAAAATGAATTCGAAAGAAGAACAAACTAATTCAGAAGAAACTAATTTAGAAAATGAGAGTTCTAAAGAAAAGCAGAAAGATAAAAATTACATCAATCAAAACACTGGAGACAATCAATTAGATGAAGAATCAAAAAATATTGACGAAAAATATAAATTCGGATGGGGTAGTTACTCTGAAATAACTAATGGTAGATTTGCAATGATCGGATTCTTAGCAATAATACTTATTGAATTATTTAGTCAACAATCGTTTTTAAAATGGGCAGGAATCTTATAATTAATCATCAAATCTAGAACTATTATCTCTAGGTTTCTTTTTGTTTGTTCCAACGGTATATCTACCACTTTGATTTTTTGAACTTGATCTAGCTGATGAACTTGCTCTACGCGTCTCACGAGTTTTTTTGACTTGATTAGTATCTTTGAATGAAGCATCTTCTACTTGAGCTGTTGAAGTTTGCTGCCTGATAGGAGATCTTGACGGTTTTTTTCTTAATGGAGAAGAATCATCAGGCGAAGAACTATTATCTTGTCTTGAAACTGACCGGCTCATTCTAGGTCTTGATCCTGTTTTAACTTCATTACGAGATAAGTTACGTCTCTCACCAAAGTTATTCTGTTCTGATTGAGTACTAGCTCTATCTTCTAAAGTCTGTCTTCTTCTTCTCCTTATAGGCTCGTCATTTTCAAACTGATTTGATTCTCCTGTAGAAGACCTGCTTCTACTTGCAGCAGCAGAAGGTATAGCTCTTGAAGTATTGGTCCTACGAGATCTCCGATCCATATAATCTTCGTCAAATTCATCTTCTTGAGGTTTGAATCTTCTTGATGGTCTTTCCGCTTCTTCAAACCTATCGTAATCATCATTAAATCGTCCTCTAGAATTTCTAGGTACATCAGAAATAGAATCATCATCAAAATAAGATGACCTTCTAGCTTGATCAGTAGCCACTCCTCTCAATCGCACACTTTCATATGCGAAAAAAACTGTGGTTCCTGCTAATAAAAACTGACCAAACTGAAGGATAGGATCTAACCTCCAGCCTTGAAAAAATAATATTCCCCCGCATAAAAGTCCTATAGCTGCGAAAAAAACATCATAATCTCTTGCTAATGCAGGTTTAAAAGACCTTAAGAAATACAGGCCTCCACCACATACAGCTAGGACAATACCAACAATACTGGCCCAATTGAGACTAGCATTGACCACATTCTTTCTCCAAAATTTATTTTTAAAGGGTTACTTAAATCACCCTATATATATAGTGTACTTAAAACTTCTACAAAAACTAGCGTCTTCCAGCAGAAGTACGATCGAGAGAATCTTTCTGGCTGACAAAAATCAAAAATGCACTAGCTGGAATAACGATAAGTAAAGCAGCAGCAATAAAACTTCCTATCATTCCAACTGCGGAATTATTTGCAACTTCAGCAGAAAAATCTGCTGCTATTAATAAATTTGAGATTTGAAACACTTTTTAAATTTAAAATTCTCAATTTATAATACGAATTAAATACGTTTTAATGGGTTATTTATTAAGATGAATTAAATAATTGTGATTTCCTTGCCTATAAACTCTCTCGAAATTTTAGATGTCATTTTAGGAATTTCTCTTTCATATCTAACTGTAGTTTTCTTAATAAGGTTAATTCTTACTTGGTACCCAAAAATTGATTTAAGTAAAGGTTTATGGTTATTAATTTCAATACCATCAAGCTCTATTCTTAATTTAACAAGAAAATTAATTCCCCCTATAGGAGGAGTTGATGTCGGACCAGTAATTTGGATTGGAGTTATAAGTTTTTTAAGAGAGATTTTAGTTGGTCAGCAAGGACTTATAAAACTTGCATTGCATACACATATTTCATAGGGATTATTTAATTATTTCTCAGTAATTAGGCAATAATTCTTCTTCTACATATTTAGTATGTATCTTACCCTCCTTAAATTTAGATTTATTCAGTAAGGTTAGATGAAAGTTAATTGTTGTAGGAATACCGGTTACTGCACATTCATTTAAAGCTCTATTCATGCGTTTAATTGCAGTATTACGATCTTTACCCCAGACTATTAATTTCCCAATTAATGAGTCATAAAAAGGAGGTATTTCATAACCTGTATAAACATGACTATCCACCCTTACTCCAGGGCCTCCAGGAGGAAGCCAGCCAGTTATTTTCCCAGGTGATGGTCTGAAATTATGCGTAGGATCTTCAGCATTAATTCTACATTCAATGGCATGACCGTTTAAGTGGATATCATGCTGATTAAATTCCAAATTTGCTCCGCTCGCTATTTTTATTTGCTCAGCTATTAAATCAACTCCCGTAACCATTTCCGTAACAGGATGTTCAACTTGAATCCTAGTATTCATTTCCATAAAATAAAAATTATTATCATCATCAACTAAAAATTCAACTGTACCAGCTCCTTCGTAACCGATACTTTTTGCAGCAGCAATAGCTGCATTTCCCATTTTTTTTCTTAGCTCCGGGTTAATTGCAGGACTAGGAGACTCTTCTAACAACTTCTGATGTCTTCTTTGAACTGAACAATCTCTCTCTCCTAAGTGAATCACATTACCCGCCCTATCTGCCAAAATTTGAACTTCTACATGTCTTGGTTTCTTTATAAATTTCTCCATATATAAACCATCATTTCCAAAAGCTGCTTCTGCTTCGCCTTGCGCTGCTTTAAACATTTTTTCAAGATTATCAGAGTTTTCAACCAACCTCATACCTCTTCCACCTCCTCCTGCAGTCGCTTTAATAATTACCGGATAGCCTATCTCATTTGCTAATTTATAAGCCTCATCAACATTTGATAACAAGCCTTTACTACCAGGAACTGTTGGAACTCCCACTGCTTCCATAGTTTCTTTAGCTGTAGATTTATCTCCCATAGATCTAATAGCTTTAGGAGATGGACCAATAAAAACTATGCCGTGATCGTTACACATCTCAGCAAATTTATCATTTTCAGCAAGAAATCCATAACCAGGATGAATAGCATCAACTCCTCTCGAAGTAGCAGCAGCAAGTATATTTGGAATATTTAAATAACTCTTATTACTTAAAGAATCTCCAACACAAACCGCTTCGTCAGCAAGCTGAACATGCAATGCTTTTTTATCTACAGTGCTATAAATTGCAACAGTTGCAATACCTAGTTCTCTACAACTTCTGACAATCCGTAAAGCTATTTCTCCACGATTAGCAATTAAAACTTTTTCAACCATTATGAAAATTAAATTGAAGAAATGAAAATGACTTAAAATAAAAATTCTTTGCCAAAGTATTTAACAAAATTTTTTTAGTGATCAGAGGACATTTTTTACAATACAACCTAGAACGTTATATATGTATAAATATTTGTTTTATGCAATAGAAAAATAATTCATCATATTCAAAAAACCTCTTCTAAAACTACATCCTTATTTCAGCCAATAATGTATGATATTTTTAAGGTTTAGGCATCCCCTTGTTGCTGAAAACCCTTTGCGGATGTGGCGGAATTGGTAGACGCGCACGTCTAAGGAGCGTGTGGCTTCGGCCTTGCGAGTTCAAGTCTCGCCGTCCGCATTTAATATATTATGGTTTAACTGCAATGAAAAAAAAATCAGTTGCAGTAGTTATAGTATCCAATGGTCCTGGTGAATTAACTACATGGGTAAATCCTGTAGTAAATGAGCTAGAAAAAATAAATAAATCACTATTTATTGACGATAAACTCGATTTCATCCTTAGATTAGTCCTAGTTCCTTGCCCAAATGCCACTGGTAAAGAATTTTTAGTTGCAAATTCATGGAATAAATTCGAATTAATTACAAAATCCAAAAGTTTTTGGAAATTACTAATAAAACCACATTCTTTTGCTGATTGGCCAAAAAAAGGGGTAGTTATTTTCCTTGGTGGGGATCAATTTTGGAGCATTTTATTAGCTAAAAGGTTAGGTTATTTAAATATCACATATGCTGAACGAATTTCACGATGGCCTCAATGGACGCACAAAATTGCTGCTATGAATGTAAAAGTAAAAGATTCAATACCTAAAAAATATAAATATAAATGTGATATCATTGGCGATTTGATGGCAGATATCAAACTGAATAGCGAAATATCATTAAAGAATAAAGAAAAACATTACATTGCATTGTTTCCTGGTTCTAAAAAAGCAAAGCTTTCTATTGGAATTCCTTTCTTCTTAGAAGTTGTAGATCATATAGCTAAAGAAAACCAAAATATAAATTTCATAATTCCCATTGCCCCTACCACTAATAAAAGTGAATATTTATTTTTTCAAAGTGACAAAAATCCAATTGCAAAATATTACTCATCAAAAATCAAAACAATTAAAAACTTAAAAGAATCCTGTTTTGATTATGTAATCGAAACATCAAAAAATACAAAAATTTACCTAATCAAGAAACATCCTTGCTATGAAATACTAAAAGAATGTGATCTTGCAATTACAACTGTAGGAGCAAATACTGCAGAACTAGCGGCAATTGCTCTTCCAATGTTAGTGGTCTTACCAACTCAACATTTAAATATGATGAATGCCTGGGATGGTATTTTTGGGGTAATTGGAAAAATTTCATTCATAAATCGATTCCTGGCTTTTATAATTAAAAATTTTTATTTTAAAAAAAAGAAGTTTTTTGCTTGGCCAAATATTAAAGCTAAAAGAATGATTGTTCCTGAAAGGATAGGTAATATTTCGCCGACAAAAATTGCAAGAGAAGCATTATTTCTTATTAAAAATAGAGATCAATTAGAAATCATAAGGGATAATCTACATAAAGGAAGAGGCAATGAAGGTGCCGCAAAAAAACTTGCTTATATGATTGTTAATTCAATAAAAAAACTTTGACCATTACCAGGGATCATCAATTTCAAACTTCTCTGATTTTTTATTATCTTTAACTAAATTTTGTTCATCTAGTGGTTCAATATCTAACGTTTCAGTTGCATTTTGAATTGGTCTTTTCGAAGCTAAATTAGTAGTTGATTGTTTCTTTTGCTCAAAATCAATATTGTTTTCTACATCTATTTGATTTAAACGATTTTGATTCTCGATCTGATCAGAATTATCATTATCGATATATAGCTTCTTTCTGTTATTAATTTCCTCTGAAGAACCCTTTATTTCAACATATTCAAGTTCATCTTCATAATCATCTTCATAATCATCTTGTTCAAAAACTTCTTCATATTCCTCCACCAAATTATTTTGCACTTCTGATTCTGAACCAGAAAGTAACTGATTCTCAACTGGTACAAGATTTGCTGAATATCCATTTGTCTGTCTTTCATCCCAAGACGAACCTCCCACTCCAAGTTTCTCAAGTAGTCCACTACTTAATTGATTCAATTTCTCTTCAGCACCTTCATAAACAATAATCCTGTCCGTACCACTACTTACTATTTCCTCAACTGGAATTTCCCAAGTACTTAAAACTCCCTCTCCTAAAAGAGGAACCCCAACTGCACTTATAACAAGAGAAATCAAATCCCCAGTCTCAATATCAAAAGAAAACCCAAGAACCCTTCCTAAAGGTTGTCCAGATTCTGTAATCACTTGACAATTAATTACCTTTCCATATCTTTCTGGAGAAAAACCGTCACTCAATGAATCTAAGGAGTCGACTAATATAACATCTCCAACTTGCTTTATGCTTTCTAAAGGCATCCATTTTGGTAAACCTGGTAGAAATCTTGTAAGTGGGTTATCTCTAAGTCCTAAAGCGACCACCTCTCTTCTGTCAATATCAACAACAACCTCTCCAACAACACCTAAGCGCCTTCCAGTATCTGTAGTTATGACTTGTGTTCCCATTAATTCCGACCTTAACCATAATCGTTCACTAGGAACAGAATTAGGACGATTCTTATTTGCAGATGTGTTAGACAAAGTCATAAATACCTTTTTATCATTCTGACGTATAAATTTAAAAAAGTGTGTTTATGCAGCATTTGGTAACCCAACAACTTGCGTATTAGCACCTTTTGCTTGCGCAACACCGATTGTTCGTTCAGACGCACTTATCATAGGCCTTCTATGACTTACAACTATAAATTGAGCATTTGATGATTGACTAGATATTAATTTTGACAACCTTTCAACATTTATACCATCTAAAAAACTATCAACCTCATCTAATGCGTAAAAAGGTGAAGGTTTATATTTTTGCAAAGCAAATAAAAAGCTTAAAGCAGTTAATGATTTTTCTCCACCTGACATAGATGCTAATCTCCTGACATTTTTCCCCTTAGGATGAGCGACTAAAGTTAAGCCTCCTTCCAGAGGAGAATTTGGATTTTCAAGTTGAAGAAAACCATCGCCATCAGATAAATTGGCAAAGATATCTCTAAAATGTTTATCAACTTCTACAAATGCTTGCATGAAAGCCTCTTGACGCATAGTAGATACAGTCTCTATTCTGAGCAATAATTCAGATCTTTCATTAGATAGAATTTCTAATTTTTCTCTTAAACCATTTAATCTTTCAATCAATTCTTCTAATTCATCAAGAGCCAACATATTAACAGGTTCTAAGCTTTGTAATTGTCCATTTATAATCGAGATTTCTGATTGTAAATATTCAAGACTCTTGCCTTTATATTCTCCAAACTCCGGGTAAGGATCAGGTAGGTCCTTTTTAAAATTTTCTAATTTTATTTTCTCGCTCCTAAGCTCTTCTTTTAGAGATTGCATATCTCTTTCTAGATATTCCAGCTTTAAAAGATAGTTGTTATGTTCTTGCCTTTTATTTGAAATTGAAGCGTTTAATTCATCTCTTTTCCTTCTCAATAAACCTAAATCCTTCTCTAAAGAATTTTTTTGCTTATCAAGAACTAAAAGCTCTTTTTTAAATTTATCTCTTTTTTCTATCCATTCATTATGAGAAATTGCAAGATTTTTGATAGATTCCTGCAAGTTTTTTTCTTGTAACAATGTAATTTTTAATGAATTATCAATACGTTCTTTACTTAAAGCGCATTGGTTCTTCTTCTCTAATAAGATATTTCTCTCTTCAATAAGTAATTCAAGTTTTTTATCAAGATTATTAAAATCATTATTAAAAGTAATTAGTGATGATTTTTGATTTTTTTCATAATTCTTCTGAAGAATATTCTGAAGTTGATTCAACTTATCATGTAGAGGCTTCAATTTATTTTTTAAATGATCTAACTCCTCAACCAATAAGTTATTAGCGATAACTAGTTTTTTTAATCTCGATTGACAATCCTCAATTCTTTGGATTACTACCTTCAGTGAATTTTTATTTACTTCAATTTCTTTATTAAATGAGGCACAGTCTTCAATTATTTGACTGCGATTAGTACTTAATTTACTAAGTTTATTATTTTTTATGATCAAATCATTATTTGACTCTTTTAAAGCTTCTGAAATAACCAATAATCTTTCTTTTATATGACTAGAATCATCAAGATCATTATTAATTCCAAATCTAAAAGCTAAATCTTTCTTTAACTTGCTGCCACCTGTAATTGCACCACTAGCCTCTAATAATTCACCCCCCAAAGTGACCAACCTAATTTTTTGTTTAGATAACCTAGCTGAAGCTAGGTCTGAAAAGACCAAGGTATCTCCAAAAACATATCTAAAAACATTTGCATAAACATCATCATAAGTAATTAAATTAATAGCCTTATCAATAAATCCAGGCTCTCTATTATTTTCAAATCTTGAAGTAGCATAATTCTTGTTTTGACTTTTAATTCTATTTAAAGGTAAAAAAGTTAATCTCCCCGCCTTCTTCTTTTTAAGAATTTCAATTGCTTTAGCTGCAATATGATCATTATCAACAACAATTTGTCCAAGTCTATTTCCTGCAGCAATCTCCAATGCATATCTATTTTTTTCACTGACTTCTCCAAGTTGAGCTACATAGCCATGTATACCCTCTAACCCTGCCTCTAAAAGAATTCTGAGAGCATATGAACCTCTTGATTCATTTAAAGCTTCTTTTCTACTTTCAAATCTAGATAAATCCTTTTCAAGTGTTAATTGCTCGTTGTACAACCTTAATTTGGTTTTATTTAATAAATCAATTTCATCATTTAAAGAATTAATTTCCGAACTATTACTTACCAAGTTATTTTTTTTAGCGTCAGATGTCTCTTTTTTTTGGTTATTTCTATCCAAAAGATTCTGCTTTTCTAAAGCTAAAACTTCGATTTGTGATGATATTTCATCTTTTTGTATATTATTTTGAATTGTTTCTTCTTCAACTTTCCTTTTTTTTAATTCCAAGGGATTAATTTTGTTTTGTATATTTTCAAGCTCTGCATTTAATTGAATACTTTGTTTTGAGAATTCTCCAGATTCTCCCGCTGCATCAGACAGTTTTTTTCTAGATGATTTATATTTTTTTGTGAGATCATCAATTTGCGAGTTTAATTTATTTAAAAAATTATCGTCAAAATTTTCTTGGCTTTTCTTTTCTGACTCGATATTCCTCTTCGATATTGCAATTTCATCTCTCTGCTTTTGTAATTTAATGCCCTCTTCTTTATTTAAACTTGATATCCTATCAAGTTCTCGCAAGTTAGAATTAATACTTCCAATATCAGAATTCACTTTGATTAAAGTATCCTCTCCTTTCTCCTTAAGATCAGCAACTAGTATTTTCAAAGCATCCTCTAAAACTAATATTTCCTTATTAATAGATTCTTTTTGTTCATTAAATAATATTTTATTTTTCTGAATTTCAGTTTCTTTTTTCTTTATAGATTCAACATTCATAACTTGTTTATCAAAAATAAGCACTTTTTCTAATTCCCTTATTTCAAGAAGTTTTGCCTTTAACTCTTTATATCTCTTTGCTTTTTCACATTCTCTTTCAAGCTTATTTTTACTAGCTTGCAATTCATTTTCCAAAATTTGAAACTTTTCTTGCTTTTCAAAAACATCATTTAATTTCAAATTAGTTTGTTCTATTCTTGTATCAAAAAGTGCTACTCCTGCTAATTCATCGATAAGATTTCTTCTCTCCTTATTATTCATTGATACTATTCTTGTTACATCTCCCTGCATAACAACGTTGCTACCCTCAGGATCAACACTAATATCCCTTAATATTTTCTGTATTTGTTGCAAAGTACATTGTTTTCCATCGGAAGTATAAGTAGAAGCATAAGATCCACCAGGCATAAGCCTTAATTTTCTCGAAACTACCCACTCTTTTTGACCCTTATTGAGAGAAATTTCTTCTTCTTCTAATTCCAAAGGTGGTAGATCCTCTCTAGGAGACCAATCTTGAATATTAAATTTTACCGATACCAATGTTTCGGATGATTTGCCTTCTTTAACCTTAGAGTTATTTATAAGATCTGGTAATCTTTCTGCTCTCATCCCTCTACTATTAGCTAAGCCTAAACAAAATAAAATTCCATCTAAAATATTACTTTTCCCAGAACCGTTAGGACCAGTAACCACTGTGAAACCTTCTTCAAGAGGAATTTTTACACTTCCCCCAAAAGATTTAAAATTTTCAAACTCGACCTGATTGATATGTACCAATCTTAAGTCTCAATAGCTAAATAAGAATAACTAATTTGCAAAAAATCTCAATAGAAATATTACGAAAATAAATATAATGAAAATTAATTTTTTTTGCTTAATTTGCAAGAATTACCCGAAATTTCAAACAAACCATCAAGGATTTGACCGTCCAAAATGAATTTAAAACAGTCCGCATCTGAACCATCAGAAACATTTTTAAATATTCCACAATCTATTCTTTTCACGAAACCACGATTTCCAGAAAGTTCAAAAACTTCCCTAGATAACCATATAAGTCTATGGTTTGGCTGTTTAAGAATTTCTACAGAAACTTGATTTAGTAATGGTATTTTTGAAAACTTCCAAGTTAGACAATCCAATTTATTTTCAAGAAGAAAATCGTAATGAATATCAAAAGAGTTACCTGAGTAAACTTTATGCTCAAGTAGAACCCATTTACTCATTATCTAATTAATAAATGAATTAAATCTATTTTCACAACAAAATTGAGTTAAAAGTATATTTTATTTTAAGTTAATGCCTGTTATTTAATTACTAGCATCAGGGACGAATCTTAAAGCAATGAATAGCAAACTTCCAGCTCCAGCGATGGCTGCAGCGACTAATCCAAAATCTGTTGGGATTGTGCGAGATGCAAAAATTAATGATGCAAATGTGATATCCATGATGAAATTTAAACTATTTTAATAAAGTCAGTAATAGCTTAACAAAAGCTTATTGCATAACAGAGTAGATAAATAAAATGTAAATAAACTTTGATATGTTTTTTTTTTACATATAAATCGCACAAATTTTGAGATAAGGGTTTCAAATTAAGAAATTAGGGTCTAATCTTAAAATAATCAAGTTTAAACAATGGAGACATACCATACTCCCAAAGAAATAGAAGAAAAAGTAGATAACTCTGAA
Organism: Prochlorococcus marinus CUG1435; assembly: GCA_017644375.1. NCBI lineage: Bacteria > Bacillati > Cyanobacteriota > Cyanophyceae > Synechococcales > Prochlorococcaceae > Prochlorococcus > Prochlorococcus marinus. Next base: position 713,673 of record JAEPLP010000001.1, on the reverse strand, counting down.
CTTCCAGAAAAAGAGGTTATTTCAGAGAAATGGTTACTTGAAAAAATTGACAGTTTAATACCTTTAATAAAAGAAAAATGGCCTACAATTGCTAAGCAAACTCTAGAAGCCACAAAAGGGAGTATTGATGATTTAGCTGACGTAATAGCAAGTCATACTGGAACCTCCTCACTAAAAATAAAACACCAACTATTTGAAATAATTGATTCAATCCGAGAAAATAAGTGGGAAATATCAGAAAAAATTGAACCTATAGAGAGTCAGTTAGAAGAATTACTAGAGGAACTTAATAAAACACTTAGACCAAAGATAGAGAGTCCTATTAGAAAAAAACCAATATTATCTATTGCTATTGCTGCTGGTATTGGGTTGCTTATAGGAACTCTACTAAATAGTGGAAGAAAATAATATGGAAAAACCAAAAAATAAAAATTTTGCAAATACCGCCTCAAGAATTTCAGCTATCGCAAGTTCAGTGATGGATTTGCATGTAAGAATAGCTCTTCAAGAAGTAGATAGAGAAAAACGAAGATTAATCAGTGGTGGAATATTTTTGGCAATCGGAAGTACACTACTATTATTGGTTCTAATTTGCATCCACATTATTTTTTATCTTTTTCTGACAAACTTTAATAACTGGAATACTGAATATAATTTACTACTGATAATATTTATCGATTTATTTCTTGCAGGCTTAAGTTTGAAGCTTGGAGGAAGATTATCCAAAGGACCTTATCTTCCTCAAACATTGGAAGGTTTAGGAAAGACAACAAAAGCTGTGTTAGGCAAAAAATAAATTACCTTATTAAATATTTTATCCATCGGCAATCAATACCTCCATTACTTACAGGAATTTTCACGGAAGATTTCATTTTCAAATGTTTTGTCAGTTTTGGATTCCCACTAAGTAACCAAAATTCCCAACCTGAAAAGTTCTTCTTTAAAAAGATTCCTATATCTTCATATAAACTAATTAATTCATTTTCATCACCCAATTTTTTGCCATATGGAGGATTACATATAATAATCCCAGGCGTGAATTTTAATTGAAGTTCCAGAAAATCATTATTTATAATTTCAATATAATTTTTGAGGTTTGCCATTGATATGTTTACTTGAGCTTCTTTATAAACTTTTTTACTTATCTCGCAACCGACAATTTTTGGTAATTTTTCGTAATTTATAATTTTATTTTTTGCTTTATTTTTCTCGTTCAGATAAATATTTTTTCTAAAGTCTAACCAATTCTCAAAAAGATATTTTTGCCTAATATTTATTGGGACTTCGAGATATTGGTTAACAGCTTCAATTAAAAAAGTTCCCGAACCGCACATCAAATCAATTAAGGGGACTTTGCCATTCCATTGAGTCATCTTTAACAAACCAGAAGCTAAATTTTCTTTTAATGGAGCATTTCCAACTGCAGGTCTATAACCTCTTTTGTGTAAACTCTCTAAACTACTTTGGAGACTTATAATTGCTCTATTATCATTTAAATGAAGATGAATTATAAAATCAGGATTATCTAAAGAAATATTTGATCTTTTGTTCCATGCTGCCTGTTGCAGATCTATTATGGAATTTTTAACCTCAAGAGCAGTAAAGTGGGTATGACTCAAAGAAGATGTTCTGCCAGTTACTTGAACATTAAATGTTTTTTCACAGTGGATCCATCTTAACCAATCAAATGAATCTCTAACACCCTCATATAAAGATTTCTTATCATAGCAAGGAAAAGTTGCAATTTCTCTATAAAAACGAAAAGCTAATCTTGAAAAAAAATGAACCCTATAAAAAGTGGGATAATCACATTCAAAATTAATGAATCTTTTATGTACATTAATATTAAATCCACCTAAATTTAAAATTTCTTCAGCTAAATATTTTTCTAATCCCTCTGGAGCTGATGCAACTAAATTCATTTACGAGAAAAAATTTAATAAAAAAACTATTCAATACTCATTTTGCCTGTCAGAATATAAATGTCCAATTGGACTAGGTGATCTCAACCGATGTTTCGGACAGCGGTTCGATTCCGCTCAACTCCATTTTTGGGGTTGCAATGGTTTCGACGGGGCATAAGGAAGGTGACTGAAGCCGGCTCGGTTAGAGCAAAAACACAAATGCTAACAAAATAGTTAGTTTCTCCCGTCAAACAGCACCAGTTGCTGCTTGATCCTAAAGGAGATGGGGTTATATCAGCCTTATCAACCAAATGATGCACGGAGTCTGGAAGGACTCCACTTTTTAAAATTTCTAAGAAGTTGTAGTAAATAATCTACTTGCAAGTAAATATTAGTGCAATTGCTTGTATTAAAAAGATTGTTTTTTCTTTTATGAGTATAAATACTGAGAAGTTTAATTTTAAATTATTTTATCTTAATAAAAACTCCGCCCTTACAAAATGGATCCTAATAAAAACATAAATGACTTGCTAATAAATCTCAAACCAAAAGTTCTTAGATTCACTGGAAAAAAATTTCCTACTGAACTTTGGAATAGTAGTTGTCAAATAAAGAAAAATAAGAATATTACTATCTAAAAATTTAATTAATTACTTGAAAAAGGATTTTCAGGCATTTTTTTAAAACAATTTTTTGAAGCCTCCTGAAGTTCTCTAAATTCATGTTTATTTAAATTCCACTTGAGTACATTGGATACATCTATAACTTGAGATTTTTTTCGCATTCCAACGAGTGGAATAGTTCCTTGATAACAACACCAATTAATTGCTACTTGAGCTTGGGAAACTGATCTTTGATTCGCAATCCTTTTTAGACATCTCCTCAATTCAAATGTTGGTTTTTTATAGTTTTCAAATAAAGCATTTCGAATAAAACTTTTTTCTTTATTTTCTTCTTTATCTGGATCAATGCAAAGTATTCCAAAAGACAAAGGACTATAAGCAAAGAAATCAATATTATTTTCTTCGCAAATTTTTTTTACTTGATATTGTTTTTTTAAATTGGGAGCAAGCAAAGAAAATTGTATCTGAACACTTTTTGGCCTTTGATCTCTTTTTGCTAAGAAATAAATTAATTGCTTCAACCTTTTGGGACCTATGTTTGATAAACCAATTTGAAAATCAAAACCTTGATCTTTTAAATCGCAAAGATTATTCAACAGTTCTAATTCTTGCCAAGGATTGTATTTTGCAGTTGACCAATGCAGTTGCACTATGTCTAATTTATTTTTTAGCCTTTCTAAACTTTTTAAAAAAGGTTTATTAAAACCTTTATCCCCAATTCTCCAAGGATAAGGTGCTAGTTTAGTTGCTACTTGAATCCTTTTTTTCTTTTCAGAAGGAGTATCTAGTAAAAATTTACCTAACAATGATTCACTTCTACCCTGAAGATTCCCAGTACCGTAAGAATCTGCAGTATCAATTAGATCAAATCCTCTTTCTAATGCTTCATTATATGTTTCACGTAAATCATCATCCTTTGTAGATTTGTAATTCCAAAAAAGCTTATTCCCCCAAGACCAAGTACCTAATCCAATTCTTTTCTTCACTAGCCTATTTAAATTAAGAACTTTACAAGGTTATCTCAAAATATTGACCTGTTAAAAATATTTCAAAAAATAAGTTTTAAATCATTAAAAATCAATTTCTCTTGACATTCCGAAATTATTCACCAAAGTAAAAGAAATAAAAATAAAAAATTGTTCATTACTGTTTGCGGGCAAAAAGGAGGAGTTGCCAAAACCTGCACAAGTATACATCTCGCTAGTGTTTGGCATTCTGAAGGTAAAGAAGTTTGCATAGTAGATGCCGACAAGAATAGATCTGCATTAGCTTACTCATCAAGAGGCAATCTCCCATTTCCAGTTTTCCCTGTCAGCTCAGCTGCTAAAGCATCAAGGTCATCAGAAATCGTAATAACTGATGGGCAAGCTAGCAGTGATCAAGAAGAACTTAAACACTTAGCGTATGGTTCAGATTTAGTTCTCTTGCCTACCACTGCAAAAGCAAGATCAGTAGAACTAACTGTTGAACTAGCAAAATTATTAAGCAACTTAAAAGTTAATCATGCAGTAGTAATAGTAAAAGTTGATTTTAGACAGCAAAAAGCAGCGCAACAAGCGAAAGCAGCTCTAGAAAATTTTGGTTTATATGTATTTGATACCTTTGTACCCTTACTTTCAGCTTTCGATAAAGCAGAGGCTTTAGGCTGTGCGGTATTAGATGCTGTAGACGATTTAGGTAGATCAGATCCTCGTCGAATGACGGGCTGGTCTGCTTATTGTTCTATTGCCTCACAAATTCCATGCCTGATTTCGAAGCCCTCATCCGACACCAACAAGATCAACAACCAACAACCAATAAGCGCTTAAAAGTAGTTGACAATCAAGATTTTGAAGAAAAAAACGAAGAGACAATAATTAGACAATCTGGATTATTAGTTAATTTTTTTGGAGGTTTTATAGGTTCTGTAATTGGAACTTTAACAATATTATTTCTTTATATAAATGAATATCTACCAATAGATTTACTAAAACTTAAGTAGTATATCCCCGTAAGTCAATACAATTGTAAGCAAAGTGTAAATGGTAATTAAAAATTAAGTAATTACTAAATTTCTAATTTACAACCGTAAGCAAACTGTAAGCTAGAGAACATGCTTTCTGAAACAAGTCCAAATTAAATTGAATCAATATCCGAGTGATAACTTTTATAAATTAGTTAGTTATTTTTTTAATTTTTTCTAAATTCCATTTATCAAATATTAATTTCATTTCTCTTTCGTAGTATCTTACTTTCTTTGAGAAAGGTAGTTGTTGAATAATTACCCCAAAGGGAAATTTAAAAAAAGAAGAGACATAAACAATATAAAACTCTATAAATGAAGGTTTTGGTGGGAGAGGTAAATTTTTTACATATGCCCAATCAATGCATGGTTTTAGTTGCTTATCACTATCAGCAATATTTTTTCTACATCTCCAGTAAGAGAATAAATAAATGCCAATAAAAATCGGTAGTGGAAGAAGTCGCAACATTAAATATCAAGGATGGTTTTTCTTCTCTTTAATTCATATTAAAGTGATAGTTTACTTTTTATGAAAATTCTTGATGATATCCAAAAACTTTACCCTTCCAATCATGTTTTTCTTTTTTTTATATTTAAAAATAAGTTTGTGTAATTCGCAATCACCAATAACAGCAAAAGAAATGTATTAATGGACATTAAAAAAGAGGGTAGTTATACCCTCTAATGTAAATTGAATATCAAAAAATTTCCAAGTTTTTAATAATGTGGCGGTTCTGATTCTTCTTGAGGAAAATAGGTATCATCATCATTACCTTTTTCCTTCTTTTTAAAATATTCTTCGGATGGATCTAATCCATCACTATCGTAATTTGGTTCTTTTTCCATTATTTATCTAAAACACTTTTTACTTTATCTAAGAATTTTTGTTCTTTATCAGTTCTTGTATTTACTTTCATTGTTGTATAAATTCTAGGCGCACCTTTTGAATGAATTTTTTTATGACACTTTTTAACACATTCAAATACTTTATCCCAATCTCCCTCTATTGCCGTTCCATTCGCTCCGAATTCATAGTTAAGTCCTTCATTTTTGATAACTTCAATACACTCTTTTATATAAGGAGATAGAGAAGTTCCAACTCCAATGGGGACTAAGCATAAGTCAATACTTACAAACATAATTTTTTCCTATTTTGATAAATCTAACCATAAGAGAATCAGTAAAAGTTTACTAAAAATAAAGTAAGAGGGCATTTATTTGCCCTCTTCGAGTCGTATACACCTCGCTGTCCACAAAGTCGATGAAGTGCTTTTGACTCCTGTATTATTTCTACTCTTAGTAAATGAGAAAAGATAGTCGTGACAACCATAAAGCACTTTTACTCGGGTAATAATACTCTATGAATTTCAAGTTAATAGGAGGACAATATAGATATAGATCTAGGAGGTCTTATGAAACTATTCAATCAATTTAACATTCTTCCAAGATATTTAACTGCGTTTAATTATGCAGGATTAAATCTAAACGAAACCCCAAAAGAACCTGAGAAATGCACCCCTGAGTTTCAAAACTTTTGGGAGAAAGAATGTAGAGAACATCCAACCATAGTTAACGGTTATGTTTAACCTAGTACAACTAAATTTAATTAGTAATAATCTTCAAATCTTTTGATATAACTACGTTTTAACGTTAAGTCGTATATTCGCTATTTATTTCAACATACTTTTTAGAAAGATCGCACCCCCAAGCTGTGCCTTGCGATTCGCCAGAATTTAGATTAATCATAATTTTTACAATATCATCAAGTAAATATGTACCTTTCATTCTGGACTTAATATAGTCTGTGACTTTTTCTGGATCATATTTATACAACTTGCCTTTTTCCAGAATCTGAGCATTACCTATAAATAAATCAACGTCATTTAAATTAAATTTAACTCCTGAATTGCCCGCAGCAGAAATAATTCGTCCCCAATTCGGATCACAACCATGTATCGCAGTTTTTACCAAGGCAGAATTACAAATAGATTTCGCGAGAATAATTGCATCATCTGTATTTTTTGCGCCTTGAACCAAAACTTCTAATAAACAATTTGCTCCTTCTCCATCCCTTGCAATATTTTTTGCCAAGTTTTGACAAACAATATCGACCCCTTTTTGAATAATTGGGAGAAACCTTTTTTCAATTTTCTCTCCGGCATTTATTCCAACAAAAGAATCATTTGTACTTGTCTCTCCATCAACTGATATTGCATTAAAAGATTTTTTAACTGCAATTGCAATCATTTTGTCCCATTCTTCTTTTTCAATACCAGCATCACAAGTTAGAAAAGCAAGCATTGTAGCCATGTTGGGGTAAATCATTCCTGAACCTTTTGCAAATCCTGCTATTTTGATTTTTCTACCTTGAATAATCGTCTCTATTAAGACTTTTTTCAAAGTCAAATCGGTCGTTAAAATTGCTTCTGCTGCATTTTGAAAATTATTACCCCTTAAATCATTAATTAAATTTGGTAAATTTTTTACTAAATCATTTATTTGTATTGGAACGCCAATTACACCAGTTGAGCACATTAAAACTTCTTCTTCTTTTATTCCTAAAAGTTCCGCAATCCTTCTTGTAGCAATTTGAAAATGTTGAACTCCAAGATTTCCTGTACATGCATTTGCTTGACCAGAATTTATTAGTATTGCTCGTGCAAAACCTGAAGTTGTTTTAATCCTTTCCTCACAAATATCCACACAAGAAGCGCGAACTATTGATTGGGTAAACATTCCACTAAAAATACTTCCTTCTGGAGCAAGTATTAGTGCTAAATCTTTTTTATTAGAAGATTTTAATCCAGCAGATATCCCAGCAAAAAGAAAGCCCTTGGGTGTTAACTTACAGTCATCAACTAACGACCAATTGGAATCTAACTGACTCAAACTTTTTGGTATTTTAATTCATACTAACTACTCTTTAGTACTAAAGAAACAGGTAATTAGATTATTATTAACTATATGGATATTCTTCAAAAATCAAAAAATAACCAAAGAAGAATTGGTTTAACAGGAGGAATTGCCAGTGGGAAGACAACCATAACTAATTACATTAGAAAACATACAAACATTCCAATATTAGATGCAGATAATTTATCAAGAGAATTAATCAAACCAAACACATACGGATATGAGAAAATTTTAGATTATTTTGGAAATAAAATTATTGATAATAAGAACAATTCAGAAAGGGCAATAAACAGAAAACTTTTAAGGAACATTATTCTTAAACATTCAGAAAGTAAAGAATGGATTGAAAAACTACTTCACCCATTAATTAAAGAAAAAATGATAGAAGAATGCAGTCAATATAAAAACAATCAAACTATAGTATTGGTTATTCCATTATTATTTGAAGCAAAATTTGAAGATATTTGCACTGAAATATGGTTAGTTAAATGTCCTAAAGAACTACAAAAAAAAAGACTTATCGCAAGAGATAAAATTAGCGAAAAAGAGGCATATGACGCAATAAATCTTCAATTAAGTTTTGAAGAAAAAAGAAAATTTTCTGACATAATTTTAGATAATTCAGATAATCAAAATAAATGGATCAAGACAATAAGTGCGCTTCTTTGAAGCTTTAGCTATTCAATTTTTCTGCAAGCAGTTTATTTGCAAGTTTAGGGTCAGCTTTACCTTTTGTTCTTTTCATAAGTTGACCAACAAAAAAACCAAGCAATTTAGTTTTGCCATTTCTAAATGCTTGAACCTCATCTGGATGGTCAGTTAAAAGTTCATCAATTATTGGTAAAATACTTGAAGAATCAGATATCATAGACAACCCTTTTTCTTCTACTAGCTTTTTCGGAGAAATATTTTTTTCAATTAATTCAGGCAAAATTTCTTTTGCAATTTTTCCACTGATAGTATTATTTGAAATCATCTTAATCATTTCAGCGAGATTTTCAGGACTAAGTTTTAAGTCAGAAAAACTAAGTTTATTTGCTTTTAAATAACCCACAATATCACTTGTTACCCAATTTGAAGCTAGTTTGGCATCAGCACCATTAGCTACCGTATCTTCAAAAAAGTTTGCCATATTAATTTCATCAGAAATTACCCTTGCATCATATGCAGATAACCCAAACTCACTTACATATTTATTTCTTTTCTTTGAAGGTAATTCTGGAAGTTCTTTTAACCATATTTCTTGTTGGGCTTTTGTTATTTCAATTGGTCCTAAATCAGGATCAGGAAAATATCTATAGTCACTGCTGCCTTCTTTCATTCTCATACTTTTTGTTAATTGCTTAGCTTCATCCCATAACCTTGTTTCTTGGAAAATTTTTCCTCCATTTTCATAAACTTCTATTTGTCTAGCTATTTCATAATCACAAGCCTTTTGAATTGCAGAAAATGAATTCATATTCTTTATTTCCACTTTGGTACCAAAAGGAGAACTAGGTCCTTTTCTGACTGAAATATTAACATCACAGCGCAATGAACCCTCTTGCATATTTCCGTCTGATACCCCTAGATATCTAACTGTTCTTCTAATCTCTGAAGCATATTCAGATGCCTCTTTACCTGATCTAATATCTGGTTTACTTACAATCTCACAAAGTGCTATTCCTGCACGATTGTAATCAACTAAAGAATACTTAGAACCAGCTAATCTGTCACTACCTGAATGGACTAGTTTTCCGGCGTCCTCTTCCATATGTAGCCTTTCTATACCAATTTTTTTTATATAAGGTTCTTTACCTTTTTCAATTATTTCAACCTCTAACCACCCATTTTCAGCTAGTGGCTCATCAAATTGTGAAATTTGATAATTTTTAGGCAAATCAGGATAAAAATATTGTTTTCTATCGAATTTACAATGTTCTGCAACATTTAGATTTAATGCTAAAGAAGTTTTTACAGCATACTCAAGAACAGTCTCATTTAAAACTGGAAGGGTTCCTGGTAACCCACAAACTATAGGATCTATATGAGTATTAGGTGCATCACCAAAAGCTGTTGAAGCAGATGTGAATATTTTACTTTTCGTATTAAGCTGTACATGAGTTTCCAAACCAATCACAGCTTCCCAAGATTCCAAATTGTTCATTATAAAAAGTCTCTTTATTAATATTATTGGATATAAAGGAAAAGAGGACCAAAACACAAATAAAAATATTAATTATTAAATGACAAAAGAAACAAAAAATTCAATATTAATTATTGGCGGTGGACTTGTAGGTTTATCTATTGCTTATGAATTTTCTAGAAATAACTTCAAGGTTTTAGTTTTAAGCAAAAACAGAAATGAATCAGCTGGATTTGTTGCTGCAGGAATGCTAGCTAGTCATGCAGAAGGGCTCGAAAATGAATTACTAAAATTTGGCCAAGAAAGTCAAAGTCTAATTCCAAAATGGATAAAAAGTATTGAACAAGATAGTAATGTTAAATGCGGTTTAAAAAAATGTGGCATAGTAGTTCCTTTTAAAAATAAAAAAGATCTTGAAGAGTTTCCCACTTATGAATATGGAAAATATTTAAATCAAAAAGATCTTCAAAAAGAAATTAATGGAATAAATTCTATTTGGAAACATGGTTTACTTTTTGAACAAGATGGTCAAATAGATAACAGAAGAAGACTAATGCGTGCTCTTGAAAGAGCATGCTCCTTGCATGGAGTCGAATTTCAAGAAGGATCAGAAGTAAAGGATTTGACATTGGAAAAAAACAAAATTACTGGTGCAACAGTTTTATGTGCCACTGGGGAACTAAAAAAAATTAACTGCGAAAAAGCAATTATATGCAGTGGTGCTTGGAGTAAAAAAATTTTTAATAAGATTCCAGTCTTTCCTGTAAAAGGACAAATGTTATCAATACAAGGTCCAACAAATTTTTTGAAAAGAGTTATTTTTGGTCCAAAAACTTATCTAGTTCCTCGTGATGATGGACTTATTATCGTTGGAGCGACAGTTGAAAAAGATTCAGAATTTAATCAGGGTAATACTCCTAATGGAATAAAACAACTGCAAGAAGGCATCCACTCTTTATTACCAGAGGCTATTAATTGGCCGCAAATGGAACATTGGTGGGGATTTAGACCCTGCACTCCAGATCTTAAACCAATAATTGGAAAATCAAAAATTGAAAACCTCTTTATAGCAACAGGACATTACAGAAATGGAGTTTTATTTTCTGCAATAACAAGTGATCTTCTTTTGAAAATAGTTCTAAATAAAAGTCTCAAAGAAATAGAAAAAAACTTTTTAGAAAAATTCAGTATATATAGATTTGAGATTTAAATTTTAATTTTCAGATCGCCATTTAGAATCAGAAGTTTCCCACTCACATAACTCCTCTTCGTTAAACCATAGATCAATTTCAAATTTTGCTGTGTCCTCTCCATCAGAACCATGAATAATATTTCTCCCAATATCAATAGCTAAATCACCTCTAATTGTTCCAGGCTCCGCTTCAAGAGGTTTTGTTGCACCTATTAGTTTTCTAGCACTTAAAATAACTCCTTCGCCTTCCCATACCATTGCTACAACAGGACCGCTTGAAATAAAATCCACTAAATCAACAAAAAAGGGTCTTTCTCTATGTACTCCATAGTGATTTTGAGCAAGATCTTTTGAGGGGATTAATTGCTTTAAACCAACTAATTTAAATCCTTTTTTTTCAAATCTGCCAATAATCTCAGCAACATATCCTCTTTGAACTCCATCTGGTTTAATTGCAATAAAAGTTCTCTCTTTAGTCATTTAGTTAATAATCACTCTATGTATATTCAACTTTTGGGTGGTAACTTGGCAAGTAATCAGTAAAATAAAAGATATTGTTTTGAGTTATTTTAAAAACACTTATTAATCACTAAAACATAAATTGACCAATTTTGAGCCGAAAAAATTAAAGAATACTTGGACTATTGAAGATAGTATTTCGACTTACAACATAGACAAATGGGGGGATAAATATTTTTCAATAAATTCCAAAGGAAATATATCAGTAATTAAAGATATAAAATCTGAAAATAAGATTGATCTTTTCAAGCTTGTCAAAGAACTTAAAAGTAGAGAAATAAATCCTCCATTAATTATAAGATTTAACGATATCTTGAAAGATCGAATAATTGCACTTCATGATGCTTTTTTAAAAGCAATAAAAACCTACAAATATGAGAATATTTATCAAGGCGTTTTTCCTGTCAAATGTAATCAACAAAAAAATGTATTGGAAAAGATAATAGAGTTTGGTAGTCAATGGAATTTTGGTTTAGAAGTAGGAAGTAAATCAGAACTACTAATTGGCCTTGCACTTCTTGAAAACCAAAATTCATTATTGATATGCAACGGATATAAAGATAAAAAATATATTGAGATTGCTACTTTGGCCAGAAAACTCGGCAAAAATCCAATAATCGTTATTGAACAACGAGATGAGGTAAAAAGAATTATTCACGCAGTTCAAGAACTTAACGCGACTCCATTGATAGGAATAAGAGCAAAGTTATCAAGTAAAAGTAGTGGAAGGTGGGGCAAATCTATTGGAGATAATTCCAAATTTGGATTATCAATCCCAGAAATTATGTCGACAATCAAAGAACTTAAAGAAGCAAATCTTATAAACGAAATGAAATTACTCCATTTTCACATTGGAAGTCAAATAAGTGATATTACTGTGATCAAAGACGCATTACAAGAAGCCAGTCAAATATATGTTGAACTATGCAAACTAGGAGCCCCAATGCAATATATCGACGTAGGGGGGGGATTAGGGATAGATTTTGATGGAACTAAAACCTCCTCAAACACCTCCACTAATTATTCTCTTCAAAATTATGCTAACGATGTAATTGCAACTATTAAAGATGCATGTGTATTAAATAATATCAAGCATCCAACCATAATCTCAGAAAGTGGAAGGGCAATAATTAGTCATTGTTCAGTTTTAATTTTTAATGTCTTAGGAACGAGCCATGTCAGTTCCAAAATACAAATTTTTGATAAAAAAAATCAACAATTAATCATTTCAAATTTACTTGAAACTTTCAATGAATTAAAAAAACTTAAAAATAAAAAAATAAATTTATCTCAAATAATTGAACTATGGAATGATGCAAAAAAGTTTAAAGAAGATTGCTTAGCTGCCTTTAGATTAGGATTTTTAAGTTTAGAAGAACGAGCCTATGCCGAAGAACTGACCTGGGCTTGCGCAAAAGAAATTTCTAATAACCTGAATAATGATGAAATCAATCACCCTGATTTATCAGAAATTACAGAAACTCTTGCATCAACTTATTATGCAAATTTATCTATCTTTAAATCTATTCCCGATAGCTGGGCAATCAATCAGATTTTTCCAATAGTACCAATACATAGGCACTTAGAAGAGCCGTTCTGCAAGGGCAACTTTGCAGATTTAACTTGTGATTCAGATGGGAAACTAAATAATTTTATTGATGGTGGAAAAATTAAATCATTACTAAATTTACATAAGCCAGAGCAAGATAAAGATTATTTAATTGGAATTTTTATGACTGGAGCATATCAAGAAGCACTAGGAAACTTGCACAATTTATTTGGCAATACAAACGTTGTGCACATAGATATAAATCAAAATAATTCCTATAAGGTCAAAAATATTATTAAAGAGGACAGTAAATCTGAAATTTTACAATTATTGGATTACAGTTCAGCTTCTTTGGTTGAATCTATAAGAATTAATACTGAATCAGCAATTGATCAAAAAAAATTAACTATTGAAGAGGCAAGGAAATTAATTGATCAAATCGAAATCAGTCTCAGAAAAAGTAGTTATTTATCAGAATGACTTTCTAATGTTTTTTGCAAATGATTTTTAGCATAATCTAAAGCATCGCTTAACCTATCAATATCTTTAGCACCAGCTTGAGCAAAGTTAGGCTTTCCTCCTCCACCTCCCGAACAAATTCTTGCTATCTCATTAATTAATTTACCTGCATGCAATCCTATTTTTACAGCATCATCACCTAAAGACACTACAAATAATAACTTTTTATTTTCTAGATTTGGGATTCCTCCAAGAATCACTATTGCTTTATTACCTAAATAAGAAGTTAAATTAAGTGCTGCAGATTGCAAAGAATTACCATCTAAGCCATCAATCTGATTTACCAATATTGAAAAAGAATTTACTATTTCTGCGGATGATTTTATAGAAGAGTATTTAAAATATGCAATTTCATCTTTCATTTTTTGTATCTCTTTATTTTTATTAATAAGCTCTGCTTGCAAATTATTAACCCTTTCAAAAAGTTGACTGGGATTTGCTTTTAAGAAATCACTTAGTTGATTTACTAAAGCATTTCTTTCACTAAAATAGTCGAAGGCTGATTGGCCTGATAATGCTTCGATTCTTCTTACTCCAGCTGAGATTCCTTCCTCACTAATTATTTTGAAAGAACCTAGTTCGGAGGTAGTTTTAACATGTGTGCCACCACAAAGTTCCATTGAAACTCCTGGCACATTAATAACGCGTACTTCATCATCATATTTTTCTCCAAACATTGCCACTGCACCTTTTTCAAGAGCCTCACTCTTAGACATATTTTTTATTTCTAAGATATGATTTTCCATAATCCAAGAGTTGACTAGACTCTCAATCTTAGAAATTTGATCTTTAGAAATAGGATTAGAAGAATTAAAGTCAAATCTTAATTTATTAAAGGCTACTAATGAACCTTTTTGTCCAACACTTTCATCAACAATTAATTTGAGAGCAGATTGCAATAAATGAGTAGCTGTATGATTTGCAGCAGCCTTAGCTCTATTAGTGGATTTAACATTAGTCTTAACTTTTTGTCCAATAGTTAATGTTCCTTTTTTGATGGTTCCATAATGTAAAAAAACATTTTTCTTTCGAATAACATTATCAACTAAGACCTCTACTTCTTTTGAAAATATCGTTCCAATATCACCAACTTGACCACCAGATTCTCCATAAAAAGTTGTCTGATCAAGAACAATTAAAACTTTCTGACCTTCACTCGCTTGCTTAACTAATGTTGAATCCAAGAATATACCCTTTATTTCAGCTTCCGAAAGAAGTGAATCATATCCATTAAAAACAGTTTTGTTAAAAAGATCTATTTCTCGCTCTAATGATCCCTCTAATGTCAAATCAATATTACTTGAAGCAGCTTTCGCTCTCTCTTTTTGTGCATTCATTTCTTCTTCAAAACCCTTTACATCTACACTGATACTATTTTCTTCAGCAATTTCTACAGTAAGTTCTAGAGGAAATCCATAGGTATCATAAAGTTCAAAAGCTTTAAAACCAGAAATTAATTTCTGTCCTGAAGTAATTAAATCATCTAGCAATTTCTCTCCCCTTTCGAGAGTTTCCATAAACCTTACTTCTTCAATTTTTATCTCACTCAAAATTAAATCATTGTTATTTTTTAAATCAGGATAATTATTTTTCATTAAATTGATCCCGACAGTAGCAATATGTGTTAAAAATTCATTTGTTATTCCTAATAATCTCCCATGTCTGACCATTCTTCTAATAAGCCTTCTTAATATATAACCCCTTCCAAGATTACTTGCTGATACTCCATCAGAAATTAAATGAATAACAGCTCTTGTATGATCTCCAATAATTTTTAGAGAAATTTTGTTTTTATCATTTGACAAAAAATAATCAATTTTTGCAATCTCACAAGTTTTTTGAATGATAGGAAAAATTAAATCTGTCTCATAATTATTTTGCTTTTTTTGCAATATTTGAGCCATCCTTTCAAGGCCCATTCCTGTATCAATATTTTTAAATTTTAAATCTGTCAATTTGCCATTAGAATCGCGATTATATTGCATAAAAACAAGATTATAAAATTCAATAAAACGATCTCCATCTTCTAAATCAATATTCTGTAGACCTTTTTCAGGATAAAAATCATAGTAAAGTTCTGAACAAGGTCCACATGGACCTGTTTTCCCAGAGGACCAAAAATTATCTTTCTCTCCTAGTTTCACTATCCTATCTGAATGAATACCTATTTCATCTCTCCAAATTTTTGCAGACTCTCCATCTTCGTGAAAGACACTAACAATTATATTTTCAGGCGAAAGTTGATAAATATTTGTAACTAATTCCCAAGCCCACTGAATTGCCTCTAGTTTAAAATAATCTCCAAAAGAGAAATTACCAAGCATTTCAAAAAAAGTGTGATGTCTAGCTGTAACCCCAACGTTTTCTATATCATTTGTTCTAATGCACTTTTGGCTAGATGTAGCCCTTTTGGATGGTCTTTCTTTTAAACCTAAAAAAACTGGTTTAAAAGGTAGCATTCCAGCAATTGTGAGCATAACCGTAGGATCATCTGGAATTAAAGACGCACTTGGAATGATTTTATGTAATTTTTCACTGTAAAATTTTAAAAAAGCATCTCTTATCTCATCTCCAGTAACAATTTTTTTACTTAGTTGAGATGTCATTTATCCAGAATAAAAAGAACAAAAATTAAAGAAAAGCGTAATTTCGGTTATTTCGCAAAAATAATCACGCGGATTTATATTCTACATAACTAGAGTTATTCTATAACGCGATTTGTCCTATGCTAGCCTCTGCCCAGACAAGTAATTCTAAATTGGCACAAATAAACAACAAGTTGTCAGTTCAATCTCAAAACTTCGCTGATGATTCATGTGCCATAAGATCTTTGGATTGGGATCGCAGCAGATTTGATATTGAATTTGGTTTAAGAAATGGAACTACCTACAATAGTTTTATAATTAAAGGTGAAAAACTTGCAATTATTGATACCAGTCACGCAAAGTTCGAAAAATTATGGTTTGAAGAACTACTGAAAAATGTAAATCCACAAGAAGTGGATTATCTAATTACGAGCCATACAGAACCTGATCATTCTGGTTTAATAGGTAATCTTTTAGAATTAAACCAAAATATCACAGTAGTAGGATCCAAATTAGCCCTTAAATTTATTGAAGACCAAATACATATTCCCTTTAAGCGTTTAGAGGTCAAGAGTGGAGAGTTTTTAAATCTCGGAACTAATCCTAGTAGCGGTTTAGAACATAATATTGAATTTATAAGTGCACCAAATTTACATTGGCCAGATACAATTTTTTCATATGATCACAGCACTCATGTTCTCTACACATGTGATGCATTTGGACTCCATTATTGTTCTGATGAATTTTTTGATACTAATCAAAAAGAAATATATGATGATTTTCGTTTTTATTACGATTGCCTAATGGGTCCAAACGCGAGAAGCGTTCTGCAAGCAATTAAAAGAATAGATAAGCTACCTGAATTAAAAACAATAGCCGTAGGTCATGGGCCATTGCTTCATAATCAAGTCAATTATTGGAAAGGAAAATATTTAGAATGGAGTAGCAATAAAAGCAAAGGTAATGATTTTGTATCAGTCTGCTATATAAGCGACTATGGTTATTGTGATCGACTAAGTCAAGCGATTTCTCATGGAATAAGTAAAGCAGATGCACAGGTTCAATTAATTGATTTAAGATCTTCTGACCCCCAAGAATTAACAAGTTTAATTTCGGAATCAAAAGCAGTAGTCATACCCACATGGCCAGTAGATTCAGATAATGAATTAAAAGAATCTCTTGGTACTTTATTTGCAGCCCTAAAATCAAAGCAATTTACGGCTGTCTATGATGCATTTGGTGGAAATGATGAACCAATAGATTCTTTAGCAAATAAATTAAGAGAACTTGGTCAAAAAGAGGCTTTCTCTCCTTTAAGAGTTAAAAAAATTCCAGATCCAATTGTTTATCAACAATTCGAAGAAGCTGGAACTGACTTGGGTCAATTGATTAATAAAAAGAAAAATATTGCCTCTATGAAGAGTCTTGATTCCAATTTAGATAAAGCTTTGGGTAGGTTAAGTGGAGGATTATATGTCGTTACAGCGAGCCAAGGAGAAGGTTCTACATTTAGACAAAGTGCCATGGTAGCAAGTTGGGTTAGTCAAGCTAGTTTTTCTCCACCAGGTATTACAGTTGCAGTAGCAAAAGATAGAGCTATTGAATCATATATGCAAGTTGGAAAAGGTTTTGTTGTTAATATCTTGAGAGAGGATAACTATCAAAAAATGTTCAGACATTTTTTAAAAAGATTTGCTCCCGGAGCTGATAGATTTGCAAATGTAGATGTAATTAGCAATATTGCAGAAGGTGGACCAGTCCTCTCAGATTCACTAGCGTTTTTAGATTGTAAAGTTAGTTCTAGACTGGAAACTCCAGACCATTGGATAATTTACGGAATTGTTGAAAATGGTAATGTCTCTGACTTATCATGCAAGACAGCAGTTCATCACAGAAAAGTTGCTAATCACTATTAATGTTTACTTTTAAGTAAAACACTAGCAAATCCCAGTCATACCAGTAATAAAGTCAGTAAAATACAGAGTTGAAAATGAGTTGAAAATATAGTATACTCATAGTAACAACAGAGGTTATGTTGCTCTGTGAATGCAATTTCAGGTGAAGGACAAGACCCCATCTGTTTTGATTTCACCACACCTTAAGTGCAAATAAAATTTCACTTTCACCACACCGTTGATTCATAGGTAGTGCATAACCAAGCTGCAACACACACAACCAAAAATGGTTCCACCAGACAATCAAATTGACCTAAAGAATATTGAAGGTATTAAAAATCTGGTAGACGAAGGTGGATATGATGTAGAGCAACTACTTTCAGTGTTAAATGCACTGAATGTTATTAAAAAGAATGATAAGAAGAAACAAGAAGACGCAGAACCAGAAGAGAACAAAGTATTTTTAGACAAAGAGTTTGTATATGAATATAGGAATGATGTTTATATCTACAGAGACAACAGAACCAAGACCAAAGGATACTACATTAGGATTTACGACCCAAAGACAAAGAAGCATTGGAGCAAGTCATTAAAAACAACTAACAGATTAGTTGCAATGACTGAAGCAGAGAAAATATATGCAGAGAAGAAAGGCAGACTAGCATTTGGTGTTCGTCCACAATCTATTACTGCTAAAGAATTAATCCAAATGTATCAACAAGAACGACGGAAAGAACTAACGGATATTCCACATATGGGTATAACACCTCAATCGTTTGATACTCTCTGCAGTCATATCAAATATTGGGAGGACTACATCAAAGAAAACGGACATATGAATACAAAACTTGAAGAAATACCAACTGAACTTGGACTTACATTTGGTATGTGGATTAAAGAGAAGACAAAGAAAGCAAATACTAATATCAGCACTCGCAACAACTACACAATCAATCACACCATTGCTGCAGTGAAGAAAATGTATAGAGATATAGCAAAGCACAAAAAATATATCACTGAAAATGAGATGCCTATGTTTAAGTATCTCAAGGTAAACAGAGAGACCAGAAGTCGCAAAGATGTAATTACAGCAGATGAGTTTACAGCAATTACAAAGTATATGAATTACAAGTATTGCAATGAGAAAGGCATTAGCAAGAGAGAGTATTACAAACGCAGAGTGTATGCTCTGGTCTATACAATTCACCACTACACTGGTTGCCGAACCAAAGAATTACTGAACTTAAAGTGGAGACATATTACTATAAATCCCAACGACAATGCCTTTGATAGAAAGACCAACAGAATAGTTCACATACCTGCTGATAATTCCAAGACAGGTAGAAGTAGAGACATTATTGCACCCATAGGACAACAGATAGAGAGACTAATTAGATGGTATAGAGAGATGGGATTAGAGGTAGACCAGAAAAGTGATCGTTATGTGTTCCCAAGGTTGACTGATACAACAAAAAATGAAAATATCCCAACCAGTGATGTTGCTTGGACTAAAAGGTTAAGGAATGTATTAGCAAGTGCAGAAAGAGATGGAGTAATTGACTTGAATGGTCGTAATATCTCAAATTATTGTGCTAGACACCATCACATTACTGAAGCAATACAAAGAGGAGTTGATATTTACGACATTGCATTGAACTGTGGAACTTCACTTAACTACATTGAGAAAACATACTCTCACATCACTACATTGATGCGTAGTAGAGACATTACAAAAGGACTTGGAAGACAAGCAACATATGACCCACGGAAAGATGAAGAATACTTGAAAGCAACAAGAATGGGTGAGTAAACATGACAGAGTTACTCCACCTGATTCATAGGTAGTGCATAACCAAGCTACGACATACCTAACCAGTGGTGAAGTATACAATAAATTTCAACTCCACCAAGGCAAGTGCTATGGAAATAAACTTCCACACCCTAATAATTTGTTGAAAAGGTGCTTTCCATACCTAACCTGTTATGCAAAAGGTGAAGTGAAAACAAGCTTCTACTTACCGAACCAGAAAGTAAGTCACACTAATGCAGACAATCAACATTCCAATAGATGATATTAAAGTCATTAACAGACTTCGCAAAGTAGATGAAGGAAAGGTCAAAGATATAGCACAGTCAATTAAAGAAATAGATTTATTACACCCTCTACAAGTCACTTCTAGGGGATCAGATTATATCCTTACCAGTGGAAATCACAGATATAGAGCAATGAAACTCCTAGAGAGACCAACTGTTCCGTGTGTTGTTAGAGAACCTGATGCTACATTAAATCAACTAATTGAAGTAGAAGAAAACCTCTGCAGTAAAAGACTAAACGCAATACAAGAAGCACAGCATATTGTATTGAGAGAACAGTTATTAATTAAACTTGGACGCAAAGCAGTAGTAGGTTCTAATCAATATTCAGGTGAAGGAATTACCAACAGTGAACTTGCAGCACAACTTGGAATAAGTAGACGCATCTACTCATACAAGAAGCAAATAAACAATTTAGAACCAGAGGTGCAAGAGATATTAGGTGAAACAAAGTTTGCTGAAAGAATGATGGATATGGTGAAACTTACAAAGCAACCAAAACACATACAATTAGAAGTCGCACGACTGCTAGTAGAAGGTGAAGCAAAAACTTTTAAGAGAGCAATGATACTTGCAAACTTAAAATATAAAAAAAGAGAATGGAAAGAAGAATATAAAAAAATTAGAGATGAACTACAGACACCTAAAAGTATTATGCGGTTTGGTCGCAAACAGGATCATCTAAACGACTTATGCTTACTGGTCTCACATAATGAAAAGTTGAGGAAGACTAAACGCAAAGCATTATTTGGAACCAGTGAAATTACCAACTACACAATGCTGCCCGAACATAGTAGATGGTTCATTAGGTATTACACAAAAGAAAATTTTTTATGTGTTGATAATACCTGCGGTAGAGGAACCAATCTAATAGCAGCAGCATTAGAAGGTCGCAGAATAATAGGATATGACTTGAATAAAGATAATTTAGAAAGCATTAGAGATGCTTGTGTGAATCATATTGGTGCTAAACCAGAAGACGTAACATTGCACCATTCCTGTGGTGTAGAGATGGTTGAGTATAAAGAAGCTTCTAACATAATTGACTGCTTCATAAATGATGTTCCTTATATTGGTGGTGCTGAAAAATATACTGATGATACAAGAGACCTATGCAATCAAACTGACGAAGACTTCTACAAGAAGATAGACATAATGATGGGAAATATGAAACGACTAATCAAACCAAGTAACTATGAAGAGAAAATCTTTCACCCAATAATAATGAAAATGGGAAGTCAAAGAAGAGGTGAAGGAGGGTTAAAAACTATGGATACTGATATTGAAATGATTGCGAGGAAGCACAATTTAATACTGCACGACAAAATCGTAAATGAATTAAAACCTACACTACAGAATTACAACTTACAGAGATGTATTGAAAATAAGTTTACTATCAAGTTAATGGAAACTAATTTAATCTTTCTCAAGTATGAAAATTAAAGTTCAACTGTATGTTGCAGGTCAAGTGTTTGATGAGGTAGTAAGAGCAGTTGACTATGAAGAAGCAAGAAAAGTAGCACTCGCAAGAAATCCAAACGCAACAGTTGTTTCAGTCACTGCAGTCCTTTAGTTTTATTGGTTTAGTAAACATGACAGAATTACCGCACCAACTATGCGGAGTTTCTGCGAGGTAGTGTATAAGTGAAATTTTATTTGCACTAAACCTGCAGACTGATTCATAGGTCGTGCGTAACCAAGATGCAATGCACTTAACCTTAAACTTAAATCATCTAAACCACATCACTAAATGTTATTAATTTGTATGCAATAATATTATGTAATTAATAATTAATACCATTAATAAATGCTTAATTAAATATACTTTACCGTTCAATAAAGAGAGGTTAATGTATCATCAAAGGTGGGTCTAACCCTGCAGTGGTTGACGATTTGAGAAACTTGTGGTATGATATGCAATATTATTTCATATAAATAGAAAATAAAACTCTACTGAAGTCAAACGAAGTAATACTAAACGGTTGAATAATAGAAAGAACGGTTGCATTATTGCAAATACAAGTCATTATCTTGTTCCAATATTATCAGTCTTAAATAATAATCTATGGTTAATTTATGAGGTTTGCCTATAGGTTCTATTGTATCTAAAGAACACTATGAAACTATTAAGTAAAAAAGTTAAAGATTATAATGACCTCAATGGTTTAGAGAGGTTATTATATGATACACAAGAGAAACAAACATTACCTGATTCATACACATACCCTACCAAGAAATATGAGAGAGGTATGTTAATCAGTATCAGCAACAATAGAACTTACTATGAAGAAATTATCAAAAGGTATAAAGAACAATACCTTACATTGCTTTATTGTTTAACTGGTAAGAACAAGTATTCCAAGTGGGATATTAAGTCTGTAGAAGGTATACCCACACAAGAAATTCTAATTAAACTTATCCAAAGAAAAATACCAATAATGGTATGTGGGATACACGACTACAAACAGAAAGAATATCTCTACAAAGGTTCATTGCAAGGTTGGGAGTATCAGCATCAGCACTTGTATATCTACGGTATGCACCATCATTTAGATAGTGAAGGTAAAGCACCAAACAAGCTTACACCTACTCAAGCAGAAGATATGATCCAGAAATTGTATAACCCAAGGTATACCAACAATAAGAAGAGGATAAAGGACGCAGTTAGAGTAACAGAGGTTGGAACAGGTCAACATATCTACACAGACCCAATCACTCCAAACAACCTATACGACTACCTAACTAATCCAGTTGAAAATACTTTAATTCACTACATCAAACACAACAGGCACAAACCAACAGTCCAATATCCCTTGAAGACTATTTATCTTTCACCTACTAAAAACAATGCAATTTAACAAGAGACAACCTGCAGTCAACATTTCATTTGACGAGCAGTCCATACCAGTTCTAAAAGAATTAAACAGAACCAGTAATTTACGATATGAAACTACTGCAAAGACTGGAAGAGACAGTATGCGAATAGGACTAAAAGTCCTAAATGGAACTCATAAGTTAGTTGCGGTTAAATGACACCGCAACGCAACCAGAGACTTACATTCAAGCAATGGAATGAAGCACTCATTAAATCAATACCAACAATACTAACAATGGAAAACTTTAGAATAACCAAAGGTGTAGCAGCAATGCTAAAGGAACTTGCAAGAAACAACAGACCTGCAGTTAGACCAGAGGTTTACTTGGAAGAATTAATTGAAGACACCTATAGAACAAGGTTTAGAAAGTAGGCAGTGTATGAAGTAGCTGCTATGCACCTAACCTTGATCTTGGTACTTTCTCCACCAGACCTTAAACGTATAATGTGTTCGTAACCAAATTGCAGTTTATAAAAGGTTCCATACAACAAGTCTACAACTGCAATTTCCTATAACTGATATTGAAAACGCATTAATGAATTGCAGTGGTATAAAAAAAATTTTGGATATACTCAAGCACTCTCAAGGTTGAGTAAATTTGTCATGTTTACTTCACCATTTCATTAGTTGAAAATGCTATGGAAGTTTTTTTCCTCACCTGATTCATTCATTCACCCAACCAAAGTAGAAACCACACCCAAAATACTTACGAAAACTAGTATCTATAGGTATACTAAAAGGCACTATGAATGGTTCAACAGAGCAGTTAAATGTTTAGGTCGTCAGTTGAAAATGAGTTGAAAGTGTTTATCGCAGCAGTGGTAGACAGGAAAGTCACTATTCACTATTAGTAAATAAGTCTAAAAATGTCAGACATTAATATAAGCTTACTTTCAAAAAATCGAAACTTATCAAAATTTGAAATTACTGGAAATTTTTCTTGTATCAGATTCCTTGATCAAAATAAAGAAAGATTTGAACTTGAATTTAACCTCGAGCAAGGGACCTCTTTTAATACTTTTTTAATTAGAAGTAATGAAGAACTTTTTATTATTCATCCACCTGAAAAACAACATTTAAATTCGTTAAATGAAGAAATATCAATTCTTTGGGATCAGTTTAAATTAAATAAAATTAACATCATTACTGGACATATCAATCCACAGATTATAGATACGATAAAAAATATTAGTAATCAATTTCAAAACTTAACTATTATTTGCTCTAATCCTGGCTTTAAACTTATTTCCGAACTTTGGAATCAAAAAAACCCTAAATTAGAAGAATTTATTGAAATTAAATTACCTAAAGTAAACATAATCAAAAAAGAACTTAATTTAAAATTAAATAACATTTATCTAGAATTAATTCCTATTCCAACAGCACGTTGGCCAGGAGGATTAATAGTTTATGAACGCAATCAAGAAATACTTCTAAGTGAAAAAATTTTCTCTGCACACATTGCATCTGAAGCTTGGTCTGAGACAAATCGAGTTAGTACAGAAAATGATAGAAAACACTTTTATGATTGCCTGATGGCACCAATGTCCAATCAAGTAGCGTCAATAACAGAAAAAATTTCTAATTACGAAATTAAAACTATTGCTCCAGTTCACGGTCCAGCTATCGAATATAGCTTAAAAAG
Organism: Prochlorococcus marinus CUG1435; assembly: GCA_017644375.1. NCBI lineage: Bacteria > Bacillati > Cyanobacteriota > Cyanophyceae > Synechococcales > Prochlorococcaceae > Prochlorococcus > Prochlorococcus marinus. The sequence goes on along the minus strand of JAEPLP010000001.1, from coordinate 689,232 downwards.
CTTTTTAAATGACTACATTAGATGGGGTGAGAATCTCTCAACAAATAATCCAAAGATTGCTTTAATTTATGCAAGTGCCTATGGAAATACAGCCTCTATAGGCGATGCTTTAGCTAAAGGGATAAATAGAACTTCAGTCGAAGTTGAAAGTATTAATTGTGAATTTACATCAAATGATGTACTTATAAAATCTATACAAAATGCTGATGGATATTTAATCGGATCCCCCACATTAGGCGGTCACGCGCCAACACCCATAGTAAGTGCACTTGGAACATTATTATCAGAAGGTAACAGAGATAAACCAGTAGGAATTTTTGGAAGTTTTGGCTGGAGTGGAGAAGCAATAGATTTACTTGAGTCAAAATTAAAAGACGGTGGCTTTTCGTTTAGTTTTGATCCCATAAGAATTAAATTCAGCCCTAATAAACCCAAGATTAAAGAACTAGAAGAAATTGGAACTCACTTTGGGAGAAACATAATAAAAATAGCAAAGAAAAAATCTAGAAAATCAGACACAGGAATGATTACAAGTAAAACGGATCCAAAATTACAAGCACTTGGAAGAGTTATTGGCTCACTTTGTGTTCTCACTGCTTCTAAAGGAAAAGATGAGAATAATATCAAAGGAGCTATGCTTGCCTCTTGGGTTAGTCAAGCAAGTTTTTCTCCACCGGGATTAAGTATTGCAGTAGCCAAAGATAGATCGGTCGAGTCTCTTCTTCAAATTGGCGATTCATTCGCATTAAATATTTTAAGTGAAAAAGATTTTAAGGGCCCTTTAAAAAGATTCACAAAACCATTTGCACCTGGAGAAGATAGATTTAAAGATTTAGATATTAAATTGACTCCAAATGAACAAATAATAATTCCTGAATCTTTAGCATGGTTAGACGCATGTGTAAAAGAAAGAATGGAATGTGGTGACCATTGGGTTATATACGCTGAAGTACGGCACGGCAATATACTAAAATCCGATAGTCTGACAGCAGTTCATCACCGCAAAACTGGTGCTAACTACTAATTTTATTTATCAAATACATGACTAAATCAAAAGATCTAATAATAATTGCAGCGAGTTGTGGTAAAAATCTAGAACTTTCTGAAAAATTTCTTGAAAAAAGTAATGAACTTGAAATAAGTGCTGAGATTTTAGATCTTACCACTCTTGATATTCCATTATTTAATCCGCGAATTCATAACAAAAACAACATTCCAGTTGAAATAGAAAAATTAAAAAAAAAGATGTTCAAAATAGAAAAGTGGGTGATTTGTGCTCCTGAATATAATGGATCTATACCTCCCATTCTTTCCAATTTCATAGCATGGCTTTCTATTTCCGGAGATGACTTTAGGAATTTATTTAATGGCCAACCAATTGCAATTGCAACATTTTCTGGTGGCATTGGATTAGAACTACTTACTTCATTGCGCATTCAATTAGTACATTTAGGAAGTCAAGTATTAGGGAGACAACTTTTGTCTTCATATAGTAAACCGATAGATACCAATACTATTGAAGATATTATTCAAAGACTTTTCCAAATGAAAAGATTAAAAACATAAGTTTAAAAACTAAAAAATTCATATCATTTTTTTTCATTCCAAACTTTTAAAATTTCTCTTGCCATAGGTAGTGCATGTACAGAGCCTCCCCCAGGAGTATTTTGTGCAAAAGCGACTACAAGCAACTCACTTTTTTCAGAAGGAGTAAAGCAAACAAACCAAGCATGATCTAATCCACCTTCGCCATCTTCAGCAGTTCCAGTTTTACCTGAAACTGGAGGTAAATTTGAAACTCCATAATTCATTGATACTCCTGTGCCAGAATCTACTACTTTCCTAAGACCGCTTTTGATCAACTGAATATTATTTGGATCAATATCGATTTTCATACGTTTTTTATCTGAAAGATTTTCATCATCTTTTTTAGTTAAATGAGGAGTAACTAAATAGCCTCCATTAGCAATCGCAGCATATGCTCTAGCTATTTGAATAGGAGTAACTTGAACGACAAATTGTCCAATAGACATGCTTGCAATATCTTCTGGAACCCAAGGAGTTCTTCCTGGTTCGCCCCATCCTCTACCTTGTTTAGCCCATTCACTACTAGCTACTAATCCAATATTTTCTTGTTCAGAAATTTCAATTCCGGATAAAGAATTAAAGCCAAGTTTTTTAGAGATCTCATAAATTTCATCAACTCCTACTCCATATCCGACTTGATAAAAAAATGTATTACTAGAGACTCTTAAAGCATCTTCATAACCTATCACTCCAAAACCTAAATCATTATGTTCCCTAAAGCATTGGCTGCCATATGTAATACATGGTTTCGTATCTAGCATGGTATTTCTAGGGAATTTACCACTCTCTAAACCCGCTAGAGCCGTAACAATTTTCCAAACACTTCCTGGATCATAAGCATTTAATGCTCTATTAAAAAGTGGCTTTTCAGGAGAATTAAATATTTGATTATATTCTTTTTCAGGTTTAAAATCCTTTGAAAAAAAATTTAAATCAAAAGTAGGTTTACTTGACATCGCTCTTATTGCACCGTTCCTTGGATCCATTACTATTATCGCTCCAGCTTTTTTATCTTTAAGAACTTTCTCAGCAACTAATTGTAAATTTATATCAATTGTCAATTCAATATCGTTACCTTGTATTGAAGGTTTTATACCCAATGATCTTTGGAATTTACCTACAGAATTTACTTCAACCATTTCTCCACCCCACTCACCTCTTATAAAGTCTTCGTAAACATATTCAATTCCAGTTCGTCCTATTAAGTCATTTAATTTATAACCCTTATTAGATAAAAATTTGTATTCGGATTCAGTGATTGGCTGAGTATAACCAATTACGTGAGCAGCAACAGATTGGTAAGGATAATTTCTAATTAATTTCGTAGCTATTTCAAAACTGAATAAATTATCTTCATTTTCCTTAAATTTGATCAATTGATCTACATTTAGATCATCAAGAATAGTGACTAAAAGTTTTTGATTTTTTAAACCATCAAAATATTTTTTTTGAATTACATTACTATCAAGATTCAACAAATCAGAAATACTTTGTTTGTGTTTTTCCCAATTAATTTTGTTTACAGATTGAGGCTTTAATATCAAAGAATATTTAACTCTACTATCTGCTAGAACATATCCATTTTTATCAAGTATTCTTCCTCGGATTGGTTGTGAAGAGATAAGTCTAATCCTATTTTCATCTGACATTTTTTTGAAAGATTCATAATTCAAAATTTGTAAAAAAATTAATCTAAATAAAATTAATAAAAACGAAATAGATGAAAAGATTAATAAGACTAAAGGTTGTCTCTTTAAAGAAATAAGTTTTTTATTAGGACTTGGTTTTATCAAAAATATAAGATTTATTTAAATATTGTTTTTTCCAATAAAGCTATTTTTTTTTTAATTTCTTTAAGTCTAATGATTAAATTATTGTAGTCACTATCTTCGGTATTACAATCAAAATCATCACTTTTAAAATTATCTGAATTCAAATTTTCACTCATAAAACTTATTTTTTTAAAGTGATTATTATGTTAATTATAATTTTAGATAAAAAATTTCCTTTTTCAAAATAATATTAATATTAATTTTGATTCTGAAGAAATAGTATAAATAAATTATTTTAATTAGTCTATATTTTGCTCAAAATAGGGATTACAACTATTCTTTGATACACCTAAAGACCATCCAATAAATGATGAAACAAATATCGTAACGATTAATGGCACAATAGCTTGTTTAGTATTTTCAAGGCTAAACCATTCCCTCCAGCTACTGAAAAACCTTTCTCTTTGAAATTTTCTTTTTTCATTTTCTAATAGCCTCGCTTTTTTGGCAAAAGATTTTGTAACCCACTTTTCAAAAGGAATCTTTTTTATAATCGTCATTTTTCTCTCAACCTCTAATAGTTGACCAGAATTAAGATAAGGGTGAAATGTGCTTATCAATTCAAAAGTTTTTAAAAACATCTCCACAGTTGCATCTTTTATGATTTTTTGCTCAGGACTTAAATCGTCCCACTCTATTTCTGGATAAAAGCGATTCCTATTAGGTTGAATTTGCTCTTCTGACATTTGACCAGGTTCTCGAAGCCATCTATTAGTATTTTCGTCAAATCTTCGCCAATACAAAAAAGGATTAATAAAAATTGTTTTACCAGAAACTTTGACTACATCTTGTTGAAGATGATTGGTTATCTTGCTTTCAGAATTTTTAAATTTTATCAAAAGTCTAAATTAATAATCTAATTAAAGATTATCTTTTTTTTACTATTTTTCCAGAAATATAAAATTATTCTATGAATTTTAAGTTCTCGATAATTGCCATCGCATTTTTAAATAATTACAATATTCACAATTTGATGAAGGCTTAGGAAATTTGTCTGAACGTAATAAATTAACCGTTTCAATTACCTTTTTTTCTACCCATTCTGTAGAACAATCTAATCTAATTAGATGTACATCAAATTTTAATTGATTATTAAAGAGCTCTTCATTTTTTCTCCCATTAAAATATAAAAGATATGCTTCTTTCGAAACTTTAAAACCGTTTTTTTTAAATAACCACTGATACATTTCCAATTGTCTCTTATAAGCTTTTGCATATTCATATTTATTAAAAGTCTCAGACCAGTCAAAATGATTTCTTGATGTTGCTTTCACATCAACAATAATAAGTTCACCATTTTTTTTCTGCCAAATATCATCCACAGCTCCGCCAAAATCATAATTATATTCAATTGACTTATACCGAATCCCCTTAAAATTACTTCTCCAGATGTCTAAATGTTTGTGTTTGAAAGGAACAGCATCAATACCATATTCAATAAATAACGGATGAGGCTTCTGAATTCTTCTATAATAATCAAATTCATTTTTACATAAATTATCTACAGCTATATTTAAGGTAAATGGTAATGATGGTGGCTTAATTTGATATTTTTTATCAAGAACACAACATCTTGGACAACTAAGATATTTCTCTACAGTAGATCGACTTAATTTAAAAATCTCGCTCACAAGGTTTTAATCTAATTTAAAATTTGATAATTAACTCCCACTAAATGGTTCCTCCCAATTTTGACGCTTCAAAGTCATTGATATCATTGACTTCTATGAAGTGAGAAATCCTGTGAAAAAACCATGACAAACCTATTGGTTCCATTTTTGATAAAATAAAGAAATTTTCCTTCACTCCCACTCAGTAGTCCCATTGGTAAATTCGATGTTTTGACCCTTGAAAGTGACTAGCATCACAGAAGAGTTGAACTTATACTATCACAAGTAAATTGGTGTGTGACGTGTGTGTGATGGAATAGTTATCTTACGATAAAGAAATTAAAGAAAGTCAAAACATTCAAGGGGTTCATTAGAGATCTGGTCTATAACAACCCACTAGCAGACAGGCAATTCGCTGATGATGAACCCAGTCAAGATTGGTATGACAGATGGATGCTTTATGACACTAAAAAGCGAAATAAAAACCTAACTTCCCTAACCTACAAAACTTTGAAATCGCCCTCAAGAATGAATAGCATTACAAAGGAGTTAGACTTATATTATTCCGAGGAATTTTATATGTGATAAAGGTAAGATACGGGATTTATCTATGAAATGTTCTAAGTGCCTATATTCTTTTTTATTTCTTTGATTATTGACTCATAATATAGATTCCCTAACTCAGATGCCCCCTTAGTGGAAAAGTGACAATTACCAGGTCTTTTATCAAAACCAGTAATCTTATCGCTGTCTGCTGATATAAATGTGTTTGGTAGATCTTGAGAGATTCTTGCCTGGGCACTTCTTACAGGATTCCATGGTGTATTTCGACAAAGTGTTGCTAGAGCAATTCCAAATGAACTTTGAGGATAACTTTTGAATGTTGACCCAACAACTTTTTTCAATGCGTTGTAGTAAACATCTTCTGTCAAAGGGATCATGCCTCTCCTGTTTCCTTTTTGATTATAGTATTTTTGAAAGTATGGTACTTTTGTTATTTCATCCAAAGAAACTGAAATTGTTTGGGAATCACTTTCTCCTTGATGCCACAAAAATATAATTGGGGACAACCCAGATTCTTTTATTCGTTTCATAACTATTTGGTGCTGATGAGATAAATCTCCATATGCCCATTCCAATACTGAAGTCCCGCCGACTCCAAAAGGAATAATCACTATCGGTTTCCTAGAATTATTTGCCATTTTGATTGCTGTATATGTTATGACATTGCCTTTTGTACCACTGGCACCTAAAAGTGGTTCTTTATAGAGATAGCAACTTTGTGATTTCCAATCATATTGGTATAAATTTGATGGTATCACTACATCGCTTTTTACTCTCACATAGTTAGCAGAATTGCTTTGACCAAATATGGCAATAGTTATGGGATTTTCTGGGCAGTTGGACTTTTTGTATTGACTTATGTCCGGATCAAATCTTAGTGATAACCTTATAGGCATATATATATTTTTTCGGATAAAGTCCCGTCCTTTGTATCCAATCGAGAAGGATACCAGAGATATTAGGGTGATAATGGTGATTGATTTGATTCTCAACGATTTCTTATAAAGACATTATTCAATAATATTCTAAAACCGAAAAAACTTGGATGAGCATATATAAACACGAAAAATCAACCCCTAGAAACTATTCCCACTCTATAAGAACTTTAAAAATTTTTCAATCTATGACTAGGTTTTAAGGGATTAATTTTCCACGTAAAACCCGCGTAAAACCTATGAACTCCATTCTTTATACTTTGCTTTGTGATTATATGAACTATTTGTAGAGAATACATTTTTATTTTCATTATTTACTTAAACCTTTTGCAATTATTTTTAATCCATTCATTATTATTCTTACTTTGATATCCCAATGAAACGCTTCTTTTTGCATCAGCACATGCACCTTTCATATCACCTAAGATTTCTTTAGAAAGACTTCTATTAAAATAGACATCAGAAGGGTATTCAAAATTCATTTGAATCGCTTTCGTATAATCAGCAATCGCACCAACATGATCCCCTATTTTTGATTTACTAAAAGCAAGCATAAAGTAAACTGAAGCAGCATAATCTTCAATTGAAGAATATTTTTTTATATATTTTGAAAAAATATCAATGGAATCTTGATAATCACCATTTTGGAATTTCTTAAGTCCTTTGTTATACCATTTATTTCTTCTGTACTTTATTCCTGGAATAGGGCGATATTCTGCTAAGTAATTTTGATCAAAATTTGAACTAGCAATAACTTTATTTTTTGAGAAAGAAAAAGATAATAAAAATAATATGATCCCAAAAAAAGCAATTCGTTTTTTCATATCAAAATAAACTTTAAATCAATATACCAACTGTAGAGAAAACAGACTTTCTACGATTTCTCTTAAGAGACAGCAAAAAGGTGCTACGTAAAACCCACGTAAAACCGCACTAGATTTTATCACTCAAAAGCACTGCAATGACTTATCCAATATTTTGATTAAATCTCACGTAAAACCGATAAATTCAAGTTATAACAGGGTTCTTAAAATCCGTTTATTCCCACTCAATGGGTCCACCCAATTTTGATGTTTCAAAGTCGTTGGTATCATTGACTTCTTTAAAAAGGTAATTCTCGTGACAAACCCGTGACAAACCGAAGACTTCCATTCTTTATATTTTTCTTTGTAATTAGATGAACTAATTGTAGAGAATACATTTTTATTTTCAAATAAATTTCTATAAACAATTTTCTTCCACCCATTTTTTTGCGTTTTTTTGTAATCCCAAAGATAATGCTTGCTTTCCATCAATACAAGAACCAGTTTTATCTCCTAATCGATCCTTGCTTATACCTCTAAGAAAATATGCATCTTTATCTTTAGGGTTTAATTCTATCGCCTTCGTAAAATCGGATATTGCTCCTTCAATGTCTTTTAAAAGACCTTTAGAACGTCCACGGTTGAAAAATGCATCCATATATTTAGGGTCTAATTCTATCGCCTTCGTAAAATCGGATATTGCTCCTTCATAGTCTGTTAAATTAACCTTAGAAAGTCCTCGACTGTAATATGCATATGGTGAATAATTATTCTTAATATTAACTTCTATTGCCTTTGTAAAATCAGATATTGCTCCTTCATAGTCTTTTAAATTAAACTTACAAAGTCCTAGATTGTAATATATTTCTCCAATATATTTTTTTCCTGGGTTGATTTCTATTGCCTTTGTAAAATCAGATATTGCTCCTTCATAGTCTTTTAAATCACTTTTAGAATGTCCACGAAAACCATAAGCATATGGATTTTTAGGATTTAATTTTAGTGCTTTTGTAAAATCATCAATAGCATCTTGATAATTGCCTAAATCAACTTTAGAAAGTCCACGATTAATATAGTTAATTTCATTATTAGGATTGATTTTTATTGCCTTTGTAAAATCATCAATAGCATCTTGATAATTGCCTAAATCAACTTTAGAAAGTCCACGATTAATATAGTTAATTTCATTATTAGGATTGATTTTTATTGCCTTTGTAAAATCAGATATTGCTCCTAAGTGGTCTCCTTTTTCTTGTTTACTCTTTCCGCGATCTAAATAAAATTTTTCACTTTCTGCATTAACTTTTTCAGTATGAGAAATAATGATTGCAGAAGTTAAGAGACTACCAACCATTTTAATTAAAAATGGTTGCCCAATAGGCATTAAAGATAATATTGCACCAACAAAAGCAGTTTTCTTTTTCATTTAAAAAGACTTTTATTAAATATACTAAGTTTAGTGAAAACAGACTTTATAGGATTTCTCATAAGAGACGGTCAATTAGGTTCGTGACAAACCCGTGAAAAACCGAAAACTTCCATTCTTTATACTTTATCCCTTTAATTAGATGAACTAATTGTAGAGAATACATTTTAAGTTTCAAAAAAAATTAATTACATTTTTCTTTCATCCAATTTTTAACCTTAATATCTCTCTTATTTTGAACAAATTTCAGATCAGAACCATAACGAGAATTTTTTAATTTTGCTATGTCATTATTCCATTTCTCTGCATAACTATTTTCTAAAACTTTTTCCATATCAAAGCATGCACCTTTTATGTCACCTACCCATTCTTTTACAACTCCTCTTTGATAATAGGCATCATCATTTTTTGAATTCTTATTAAGGGAATTAGTAAAATCGGTGATTGCTTGATAGTAATTCTTTAACTCAATATTGACCAATCCACGATTGTAATATGTACCATAAGCATCAGGATAAAATTCAATCGCCTTATCATAATCTGATAAGGCACCATTAAGATCTCCAGATTCCCACTTTTTAAATGCATTTTTAAAGTAAATATTTGCCCTTTTTTCCTTCATTTTTTTTGTTGAAAATTTCTCTGCTGCTCTTACCCGTGGAGAAAAAATTGAAAAATTATATTTTGTATTGTTCAAATACTCTAGAAAGCAAAAGGTCGGCATAAAACCAAAAATAATCAAAAGAGTTTTTTGCATCTCAGAATTCAATTGTCATCAATAAACCAACTTTAGTAAAAACTACATATTTCTACACCATTTTCCTGCAGAAGTCTTTAACCAACTTATTCGAAAATCATTTCCTAAAGATGCTGCTTTTTTAAAATCATCGCAAGCACCTTTCTTATCCTTTAATCCCAATCCTTTACTTAATCCACGATTTGAGTATGCTTCATGTTTTGTTGGATTAATTTCTATTGCTTTTGTGTAATCAGATATTGCCCCGTAATAATCTTTTAAATTATTTTTAACAATCCCACGATTGTAATATGCATTATCAAGTTTTGAATTGATCTCTATTGCTCTTGTGTAATCAGATATTGCTCCATAGTTATCGCCCTTTGTTTCTTTAACTAAACCTCTGTTGTAATATGCTGCATAATCATATGGATTTAATTCTATTGCTCTTGTGTAATCAGATATTGCTCCATAAAAATCATTTAATGCTTGTTTCGCCACACCACGATCATAATATGCACCTCCATCTTTTGGATTAATTTCTATCACCCTTGTAAAGTCAGCAATTGCACCTGAGTAGTTACCTTTTTCTGCCTTTTCATAAGCACGATTAAGATAATAAGAAGCACCTCTTGCATATAAATTATCAGAAACAAAAATACTTAATCCTGCTGAAGATACAGCAACTCCAGTTTTAATAATTAAAGGTTGCCCAAGAGGAATTAAAGATAATATTGCCCCAATAAAAGCAGTTCGTTTTTTCATCAAAAAATTACTTTTAATCAATATACCAACTGTAGAGAAAACAGACTTTCTACGATTTCTCTTAAGAGACGGTCAATTAGGTTCGTGACAAACCCGTGACAAACAGAGGGGCGAAAACCCTTGGTATCAGGTAACTAGATTTTTAGATTATGTTTGTGCAAAACCGATTAATTATAGTTATAACTAGGTTCTTAAAATCTGTTTATTCCCACTCGATAGTTCCAGGAGGTTTGCTTGTAATATCATAAACAACTCTATTGACTAAAACTACTTCGTTGACAATTCTATTAGAAATTCTCTCCAAAATATGAAAAGGAATTTTTGACCAGTCAGCTGTCATTCCATCTTCACTAGATACGCAACGTAAGACTATTGGCCATGCATAAGTCCTTTTATCACCCATTACTCCTACAGTTTTAACTGGTAACAATACTGCAAAAGCTTGCCAAATATCATTATAAAGACCTGCTTTTTTAATTTCTTCTCTCACTATAAAATCTGCATCTCTTAAGCAATTAAGTTTTTCATTTGTCACTTCTCCCAAAATTCTTATAGCTAATCCTGGTCCTGGAAATGGATGCCTTTTTATAATTTCATCAGGCAAACCTAGAGCAGCACCCAATTTTCGTACTTCATCCTTAAAAAGTTTTCTTAATGGTTCAACTAATTTAAATTGCAAATCTTTTGGTAATCCACCGACATTATGATGACTCTTTATTTTTACAGCAATTCTCTCGCCAGTCTTGGGATCAATATTAGTCCCAGCACTTTCAATAACATCAGGATAAAGAGTACCTTGTGCTAAATACTGAAAAGGTCCCAATCTATTACTTTCTTCTTCAAATACCCTAATAAATTCTTCACCAATAATTTTCCTTTTTTGTTCTGGATCAGTAATCCCATTTAATTTATTAATAAACCTTTCCCTAGCGTTAATATATTCAACCTTTATGTGAAATTTCTTATCAAAAAAATTCATTAAAAATTCAGGTTCACCTTTTCTCATGAAACCTTGATCAATAAACATACATGTAAGCTGATTCCCAATTGCTTTATTAAGTAAAAAAGCAAGAGTTGACGAATCTACTCCTCCCGACAAGGCAAGCAAAACTTTCTTAGTACCTACTTGCTCTCTAATCTTAGGAATTGTTTCTTCTAAAAATGTTTCAGTTGTCCAATCTGGCGCACAACAAGAGATTTTATAAACAAAATTTTTTATTAATGTCATACCATACTCTGAATGAATAACTTCAGGATGAAATTGTACTCCAAATAATTTTCTTATATCATTTGAAATTGCTGCATGAAGTGTGTTCTCGGTATGAGCTATTTTATTAAATCCATCAGGCAAACAATTAATTGAATCCCCATGACTCATCCACATAATAGATTTATCTTTTACATTAGAAAGGAGATCGCTTTCTAAATCTATATTTATTGGAGCCCTACCATATTCAGCTTTTTTTGTTGCTGAAGTAACAGATCCTCCAAGTTCTTTGACCATTAATTGCATGCCATAGCATATTCCAAGAATAGGTATCCCTAAATCAAAAATTTTTTTATCGCATTTGGGAGCGTTTTGATCGTATACAGAATTAGGTCCTCCACTCAAAATTATCCCTTTAGGATTAAAAACATGAATATCATAAATTGAAATGCAGTTACTTACTACAAGAGAAAAAACATTAGTTTCTCTAACTCTTCTTGCAATCAATTCTGAATATTGAGATCCGAAATCTAAAATCAATATTGAGGGATCTCGTTCTTTTTTTAAAAATTTTTCACTCATGTATAAAAGTTAGCTCAATTTATTTGCAAAAGCATAATCGAACTAAAATTATCTCATTGAAAGTAAGAAATATAATCATTACCTTTAGTTCCTGACCACCTTATTTTTCTTTTTCTATCAAAAACAATTGCTGCAATATCCATATCAGTTTTTACATACCTATTAACATAAGCAATAGAACGCTTTTCTATGGTATTTGATAAGTTTTGGAATAATTTTTCAGCTATAGATTGATTAAATTTTTCAAGAAATAATAAAGCATCTTCAAGATTATTAAAATAAGATAATTTGACTATTATTTCAGGTGGTATTTTTTCTTTAAAGGCTAAATAAACAAGAATCTCGATTCGACCATCAGCTAAATGATTATGTGTATGAAAAATACCGCCTGCTAATTTTATTAATTTTCCGTGATAACCAAAAAGAATTACCGTTTTAACATTTTTTATTGCAGCATCAACTATAAGTGGCCCAATCCAGTTGCCAACTTTAATAATTGGCAAATTAACTTTACAAGTTTTTGCCAAATTTAAGCCATTCTCGCCAATAACAAAAACAACTTTCCCTTTAAAATCATTTTGTGTTAACTTTGCTAGCCTAATTTTTGCCTCTTCTAATTGATCAGGTGAAGCACTCGAATAGGTCTCCGCAGAAGTTCCAATGATAGATAGTCCATCCACAATACCAAATGACTTATTACTTGTTCTTTCAGCCAAAAACTCCCCATTTGGGAAAATAATTTCTAAATTCAAATTAAAACCCTTTGGAATAAGATCCAATAAATTCTCATATAAAACTTCTCTAGCAAAATCAGACATACATATCTCTGATGTATTCTCTTTAATACCCACACCAGATCCTGGAATAATATTTATTGGATTTGTTTGAAAAGAATTATTTAAATGAATTTTTTCTAAAGAGACTATCGTCCATATTTCTAAGTTTTGTGTAATGTCAAGATCTAAGCCAGACTTTGCAAAAGAAATTCCTAATGCATGAGAATCTCCTTTAAGTAAACCAACAGAATGAATCTCTATTTTTACGTCTTTTTTTTCATTAGGAATTTTTATTAATTCATAATTATCAAATGGAAACCCTACAAGTTTCTTTAATGCTGACCTAGCAGCTCCAGCAACCCACAAAGGTAAAGAAAATCCTTTTTTCAAATCAAGTAATTGAAAAATATTTAATGAGAACTAATCTAAGAATGACCTATTTAATAAAAAGTGGCCATACAACAAAAATTATCATTGATGATTCCTGGACCTACACCAGTCCCAGAAAAAGTTTTACAAGCATTAAGCAAGCATCCAATAGGCCATCGGAGTAAAGAATTTCAAGACCTCGTAGAAAGTACTACAAAAAATTTGCAATGGCTTCATCAAACTCAAAATGACGTACTAACAATTACCGGCAGTGGGACTGCCGCAATGGAAGCTGGAATAATAAATACTTTAAGTAAAGGTGATAAGGTAATTTGTGGAGAAAATGGAAAATTTGGCGAAAGATGGGTAAAAGTTGCGCAGGAATTTGGGTTAGAAGTAATAAAAATTGATTCCGAATGGGGAACTCCACTTAATCCAGAAGAATTCAAACAATTATTAGAAGACGATAAACAAAAAGAAATAAAAGCTGTAATTTTAACCCATTCCGAAACCTCAACAGGTGTAATTAATGATCTAGAAACTATAAGCTCATATATTCGGGAACACAAAACAGCATTATCTATTATTGACTGCGTCACAAGTCTTGGTGCTTGTAATGTACCTGTAGATGAATGGCATTTAGATATCGTTGCCTCTGGATCCCAGAAGGGATACATGGTACCACCAGGTCTAAGTTTTATATCAATGAGCCCAAAAGCATGGGAAGCTACAGAAAAATCTAATTTACCAAAATTTTATTTAAATTTAAAATCCTATAAAAAAAGTCTTTTAACCAATAGTAATCCATATACTCCAGCAGTTAATTTAGTTTTTGCTTTAGATGAAGCTTTAAAAATGATGAGAGAAGAAGGCTTAAAAAACATTTTTCTGAGACATAATAAACACAAATTGGCGATGAGCAATGCTATCAAGGCTTTAAATCTTAAATTATTTGCTGATGAAAAATATTTAAGCCCTTCAATTACAGCGATAAAAACGGAGGGGATGGATGCTGAAGAATTCAGAAAAACAATAAAAAATAAATTTGATATCTTACTCGCTGGTGGCCAAGATCATTTAAAAGGCAAAATATTTAGAGTCGGTCATCTAGGTTACGTAAATGATAGAGATATTATTACGGTAATTTCTGCTATAAGTAATGTACTTCTAGATCTAGGGAAAATAACACCTCAAGAAGCTGGTAAATCATTATTAGTGGCATCTAGATATCTTTATGGAGATTAGGTTAAGTTCCTGGCTCTTCGACATTTCCGCCTAATTCAACAATCTTTTTTCTTAAAATTATTGATTTTTTTTCATCTCCCTTTGTTTGAGCAATTGCTAGAGCAAACTCTAATTTTTCAAGCTGGTGGCCACCCTCAAAAAAAGATAATTTTTTCTTAACGTGGATTCTATTAGCTTTGTATGAAATTGGTGAAGACATAAGAATTCATGCTTTACATAATATTATGCCAACAAAAAGGGACATAATGAGAGAAAAACAAAAATATAATTTGACTATAAACTCAAGCACAAAAAAAATTTTCTTATATTATGTCCAATAATCATTTAAATTAATGCCAAACATAAACCTAATATACTATCTAATCGCAGGTGGAGTTTTTGGAGCTTTAGCTCTAAAAACAGGTATACCTGCAGCTCCACTTGCAGGATCTTTAATTGGAGCAAGCATACTTAGCATCAGTGGCAAAGTCGATGTAGCAGAGTGGCCAATTGGAACAAGAACAATACTAGAAATTGGAATTGGAACAGTTATTGGTACATCGTTAACCAAAGATTCACTCGTTGATCTTCAAAGCCTATGGAGACCAGCCATTTTAATAACTTTTACTTTAGTTATTACAGGATTAGCACTTGGATTATGGACAAGCAGACTACTCAAAATAGATGTAATAACAACAATTCTAGGTGCTGCACCAGGAGGTATAAGCGGTATGAGTCTCGTAGGGTCTGAATATGGAGTAGGAGCTGCAGTGGCAACTCTGCACGCAGTAAGATTGATTACTGTGCTCTTAATTCTTCCTCTAGTTGTGAAATGCTTAAACTTATTTGGAGTAATAAAATCATAAATATCTATAGACATATTGCCAATAAAAGATATTTTTAAATGGGACGCAAAAATTAAATGCAAGGATTTAAAAAAAAATTAATTTTTTTAACCCTCGGGATAATTTCTCCTCTATCACTTCAATCACATAAAGTTATTGCTGGCACATTTGGTGCAGAAATTTTCTGTACTATGAGAGATGGTGGAAATGATCATGAAAGTAGTTGGGAAGCAGCGTACACATATATAAAAAAGCAAAAAGGAGGCATTTTCAAAGTTTCACCGAAACAGGCAGCATCACAAATAACTGAATCAGTGATAAGAGATAAAGAAACCTTTAATTATTGTGTTGAATACCTTGATAAACTTCATCCAAATAGAAAACTGTTAAGGGATTTACAAAAAGAACAAGAAAAGAAAGACAAAGAAGCTCAAAAACAAGAAAACAAGAGAAAAAGGTTAGAAAAAGAATTAGAAAAAGCTAATGAAGATTTTTCAGATGAGACAATTGAAAGATACAGTTATTAAAGCTTGAAGTTTTTTAACTAGGAAGTAATTGTATTTGTATCTAAAAACACTAAATTATATTTTCAAGAACGAATTTTGGCTAAAAAATAGAAATAATATTGACTTTTAATATATTCAAGCCATTATTTATTTAATTAAATAGTCTGAATGCATATTAATGATGCGGTGTTTTTAGAGGATTTATGTCCTAAGTTCAGATTGAGACAATGGCGAAAGTCAATTCATAGATTTACAGGAAAAAGTTGTATATATTGTGGAAAGCCATCTGAATCAATTGATCATGTTTTACCACGTAGCCAAGGTGGCTTGAGCACCACAGAAAACTGTGTGCCTGCATGTCTTTCTTGTAATGGAGATAAATCAGATAAAAATGCTTTTTATTGGTATAGAAGACAAAAATTTTACGATCCTAGAAGAGCTATGGCTATAAGAGCTTGGTTAGAAGGAGATTTAAGATTAGCAATAAGATTATTGCAATGGGCGAATCCTAATTTTAACGTAAATATTAATTCTGAATCAGATGAATCAAAATATAAAGCAGCTTGACTACCAAACATTACATAAATCTCTAGGATTATAACTTTCACAAATGTTTTCCAATTCTCTTGGAGATTCTGGGAATATTAAAATTGTAGACAAAGAAATGAGAACAACAAATAGTTTTTGGTAGAATTTAAAATCAACTAAACTGATTTCTTTTTCGTTCAGACGAGCATAACTTTTACTAGTGAAAAAAGATTTTGATTTTAAATCAGCTCTAACAGCAGTCTTCATCATTAATTAATACATATGTACTACCATAATGCAATATGACGAATATCGCAAGCTCACTAAAAAATAAAAGTAAATTTTTAATCTTAGGATGCGGTTTTAGCGGTAGTTTCTTTGCAAAAACCATCAGAAAATTAGGTTGTATTGCTTTGACAAGTTCGAGATCTGAAAAGAAAGATCCAAATAGTTTTGTTTTTAATAGTGAAAATAATTCCATTCCTAGTGAAAGAATTTTTGATGGTGTCACTCATATTCTTAGTTGCATTCCTCCGGGCAAAAATGGTAGCGATCCAGTACTGGGAAGTCTTAAAAGCAAACTAAAAAGTCTATCCCTCGAATGGGTTGGATATTTATCTACCACAGGAGTATATGGGAATACTAAAGGTGATTGGGTCTCAGAGATGAATCAACCTCAGCCTTTTCAAAACAGAAGTCATAAAAGATTAAATTGCGAAAAAGAATGGATTGAATCTGGTTTGCCCGTTCAGATTTTTAGGTTACCTGGTATTTATGGACCTGGAAGATCCACTTTTGAAGCGATAAGAAATCAAAAAATTCGCGTTATTTCGAAAAAAGATCAAGTATTTTCAAGAATTCATGTAGCTGATATTGCAAATGCAATTATCTATCTTTTACAAAATAAAGACTCTTTAAAGTATCACCAAATTATTAATATTGCAGATGATGAACCATGTTCTCAGGTGGAAGTGATTCAATATTGCTACGATCTTCTTGGCTTAAAAATGCCAAAGCCAATTTTATTTGAGGATGCAAAAAAAGAATTATCACCTATTGCTCAATCCTTTTGGATGGAAAATAGAAGAGTTTCCAATAAACTATTGTGCGAAACACTTGGATATAAACTAATTTATAAAAACTATAAAGTAGGCTTGAACAATTGTTTTTTAAATATTGAAATTAACAAAAACAAATAAATTTTAAAACCTTTTATGAATTTTCAAAGTACAAATAATAAGACAAAAATAGTTTTAAGCGTAGGAGATGAGTCTGGAGTAGGACCTGAAATTATTTTAAAAGCTCTTTGTTCTTCTGAGATACCAGAAAATGTTGATTTTATATTAATTGGTTCAAAAAAAAATTTACAAAATACATATACAAATCTTAGATCTTTAGGTTTAAGAAACCTAGCAGATCCTAATAATTTACAAATTAATGATTCAGAAATTTCATCATCCAATAATCAATCTAAATCAAGTTATGGGGATTCCAGTTTCTATTACTTAACAAAAGCAATTGAAATTGTAAAAAAACATCCAAATTCTGCACTTGTGACTGGACCGATTTGTAAGAAATCATGGTCACTCGCTGGTCATTACTTCACTGGCCAAACAGAAGTCTTAGCAAAATCTTTTGGAGTAAAAAATGTTGGAATGTTATTTACAGCTAAATCACCAATTACAGGTTGGAGATTTAACACCTTACTGGCTACAACCCACATAGCACTTAGTGAGGTTCCAAAAAAATTAGATACAAAATTAATCCATACTAAATTAGATCTTTTCAAAGAGTTTTGTTTTCAATACACTAAAAAACCTACTTTGAAAGTTGCAGGATTGAATCCTCATGCTGGCGAAGAAGGTATTTTGGGTAATGAAGAAAAAAACTGGCTTAATGATGCCTTGATTGCTTGGAATGAAAAGAATAGTGAAATTAAATTATTGGGACCTATATCACCAGATAGCTGTTGGAGTTCTTCCGCCAAAGCTTGGAGACACAAAAATGCTGAGAAGCATGATGGCATTCTTGCTATGTATCATGATCAAGGCTTAATACCAATGAAGGTTATAGCTCTTAATTATTCAGTAAACACTACAATAGGTTTGCCTATCATACGAACCTCCCCAGATCATGGCACAGGATTCGATATTGCTGGCAAGGGGGTAGCACAATGCCAAAGCATGATTGAGGCTATAAAAACTGCAATTGAAATGACTAACAATTCAAGACTGCTTGACACGCATTAAAACTTGACCAAATTCAACAGGCGTTCCATTTTCAACTAAAATTTCTACTATTTCAGCGTCAAATTCAGATTCAATTTCATTCATTAATTTCATAGCTTCCAAAATACAAATAGTTTGACCAACCTTAATATTATTTCCCACTTCAACAAACGGCTCCTCGCCTGGAGCAGCCGCTCTATAAAACGTCCCAACCATAGGAGAAGTAATATCTGTAAGATCTGAACGCCCTGGAGGAGCTACCTGAGGCGTTTCAGGCTCATTAATTATTGGGACATTATCACTTATAGATTTTTGATTAGCATTTGTTTGCCTTTCAAATGAACTATTAGAAACTAAATTCTTAGTAAGTTGGTTTTGATCAAATAAATTCCGTTTTATTTCTAATTTAAAATCTTCTCCTTCCAAAGAAAATTCTTGAAAATCGCTTTTTGAGATTTTTTCTATTAAACGATTTAAGTCTTCATGATCTAAGTTCATAGCAATTAATTTTCTCTTCCAAGATAACTATCATTACGAGTATCAACTTTAATCATTTCTCCAACAGAAATAAATAAAGGAACCATAACTTGAGCACCTGTTTCTAGAATAGCGGGTTTCGTGCCCCCACTAGCAGTATCTCCTTTAACTCCAGGATCGGTCTCTGTAACTTTCAAGGTAATAGATATGGGAAGTTCTACCTCTAAAACTTTACCATTATGGAAAATAACATTAACCTCCATTCCCTCTTTCAAATATTTTGCGCCTTTACCGATTTGTTCAGGGGACAGTCTTGTCTCTTCAAAACTTGTCATATCCATAAAAACATAATCTCCAGACTCCACATAAGTGTGTTGCAGGTTAGACTTCTCAAGGATAGCCTGCTGTACTGATTCTCCGGCTCGAAAAGTTTTTTCAACCACGTTGCCGCTTTGAACTGATTTTAATTTTGTTCGCACAAAAGCAGAACCCTTACCAGGCTTGACATGTAGAAACTCTACAACACGCCAAACTTGTCCATCTAGTTCGATGGTAGTACCTGTGCGAAAATCGTTACTGGAAATCATTCCTGTATTACATCCCCAAGGATCATAAACCTGCAAGAGTGCTATGCAAAAATTCTTATCAAATCAGAACAAACTTTTATTAATTCTAACAATCGGAATTTTACAGGTTTTTCTCTTTAAACCGACTCAAGTTCTCGCTGATTTACCCACTGGAAATGCGGTAAAAGACCCTAATGCAATCCTTAGAAACGCACTGCCTATCAAGCAAGTTGAATTGCAAGAAATTCAACATAAATTAGAAGACACTAGTGACCTTGTACGAGGCGGAAGATGGCCTGCTCTAACAAAAACTGTTACAAAATGTCAATCTTTACTAAAAAAATACCAAAATAAAATTATTCAAGATTTACCAAGTGATAAGAAGAAAATTGCTGAAAAAACTTTTTTAGAGCTCAAAGAAAATCTTGAAACTCTTCAAGATCAAGCTAAATCTAAAAACAAGTTCTCATTTATAGCTACCCGAAAAGAGGCTTTAGATAAAATCGGTGGATTAGAAGAATATTTTCTACCAAGTCAATTTCCTTACTCTATTCCTGAAGAATTTGATAGCTTACCAAGATTACTTGGCAGAGCAACAGTTAATATAAAAACCTCCAAAGGAGACATGAAAGCAATTGTAGATGGATACAACGCTCCTCTTACCTCAGGGGCATTTATTGATTTATCTTCAAAAAATTTCTACGAAGATTTACCTATCAATAGAGCAGAAGAATTTTTTGTTCTGCAAACAGGCGATCCATTAGGTGAAGCAATTGGTTACGTAGATCCTGTAACAAATGAAGAACGTCACGTTCCTTTAGAAATTAGAATTCCTGATGAAACGGACACTTTTTATAATCAAACTTTTGAAGATTTAGGCTTTTACACTGAAACACCAACATTACCTTTCGCAACTCTTGGAACTCTAGGGTGGTCTCATTCAAATACGGCAGTTGATGATGGCTCATCGCAATTTTTCTTCTTTTTATATGAAGCAGAATTGAATCCAGCAGGTCGAAATTTAATTGATGGAAGGAATGCTGCCTTTGGTTATGTAGTAGATGGTTTTGATGTATTAGAAGAGCTAACCAAAGATGACACAATAATCTCAATTAATGTTTTAGAAGGGATTGAAAACCTCAAATTAAATGCATAAAGAAACATTAGAAAATATAGGAGAAAAGGAATTAATTAATAGGCTTAGAAAATTTATGCCTAAAAATCAAATTTCAGATGATTGTGCTTTAATCAAAACTAAAAATGATGACTTACTTATCAATAATGATTCTTTAGTTGAAAATATTCATTTCAATGACCTAATCATTTGCCCTAAAGACCTTGGATGGAAAGCAGTTGTAAGCAACATCTCTGACTTATTATCTAGTGGTAGTAAAAAAACTTTAGGTATTACGATAAGCCTAATATTACCTGCTAAAACTGAATGGTTTTGGGTTGAAGAATTGTATAAAGGAATAAATAAAGCTTTAAAAAAATATGGTGGGATAATTCTTGGGGGAGATTGCTCAAAGGGAAATCAAAAAACTATATCAATAACAGCCTTTGGGATTCAAGGTGAACTTGAATTACGAAGAAATGCCTGTAAACCAGGCGATATTATCTTAACTACAGGAATTCATGGTCTTAGCAAATTAGGATTTATGATTCAAAGTAAAATAAATTTCGATAATAATATTTCTCTTAATGAAAGATTAATCAAAAAGTCCATCCAACATTTTTGCCGCCCTAAAGTTTACCCATATTTTCTGAAAAATCTCCTTAAAACTCGCTCCAATAAAAAAATAAACAAATTAGGTTGTACTGATAGCAGTGATGGGCTTTTTCAAGCGGTGCAGGATTTAGCAATCGCTAGCAAATGTAAAGCAATTTTGAATTATGAAAAAATACCCAAAGATAAAGATTGGCCAAAGGGAGAAAAATGGGATGAATATTATTTTTTTGGAGGTGAAGATTACGAATTAGTTTTCTCATTACCCAAAAAATGGGCAACGAATTTAATTAGACTAGATAAAAATATTAACGAAATTGGCTATTTTGCTAATGGTAAAGCATCAATAGAATTTCAAGATAAAAAAAAAGGTGCATTATTAAAAAATACACCTTTTAAGCACTTTTAATTATTCCCAATTTTTAGCAACAATCTCTGCTAGGTCTACAACCCTCTGGCTATAGCCCCACTCGTTGTCATACCATGCAAGAACCTTCACAAGATTATCTCCGATACACATAGTAAGGTCACTATCTACAATTGATGATTCATTAGTACCTGCATAATCGCTTGATACTAAAGGTTCGTCACCGTACTTAATAACGCCCTTCATTGAACCTAAAGATGCTTCCTTAAGCGCATTATTCACTTCTTCGCTTGTGACAGATTTAGAAGATTCGAAAACGAAATCCACTGCGGAAACATTAGGTGTAGGAACCCTCATTGCGATTCCTGTCAATTTGCCTTTCATTTCTGGGTAAACTAGTGCAACTGCTTTAGCAGCTCCTGTAGAAGTTGGAACAATATTAGTAGCAGCGGCTCTGGCTCTTCTTAAATCTCTATGACTATTATCTAATATTCTTTGATCACCTGTATAACTATGGATTGTAGTCATCAAGCCTTTATTAATCCCAAAAGTTTGGTCTAAAACTTTTACAACTGGGGCTAAGCAGTTGGTAGTACAACTAGCATTACTCAAAATATCATAGTTTTTATGCTTATATGTATCGGCATTTACTCCAACTACATAAGTACCAACGCCATCACCTTTACCCGGAGCGGTTAAAATAACTTTTTTTGCTCCCACCTCTAAGTGCTTACTTGCTCCAACATCTGTATTAAAAACGCCAGTTGATTCAATAACTAAATCTACACCCCAGTCTTTCCAGGGAAGATTCAATGGATTTCTATCAGAGAAACACTTGATTGTCTTGTTATTAATTACAAAGGTGTCATCAGTATATTGAATATCAACACCATCCAGTTGACCAAGGACTGAGTCGTATTTTAATAGATGAGCATTGGTCTTAGGATCTGATGTTACGTTAATACCAACTACTTCAATATTGGTGTAAGCACCTCTACTGAGCCAACAACGCATAAAGTTTCGACCAATTCTGCCAAACCCGTTAATTGCAACACGCAAAGTCATAACTAATAATTTCTGAAAAGATTAACCTAAGTTGCTGATCATACTGAATTTTGTGCAATAACGTAAGGTTTTTTTGATTTATTAAGCAAATAAGTCTAGTTTTGTATTAATTCAAGAAAAAAAATGATTTTTTTTTAAGAAAAAATACCAAAATTTAACTTTAAAGTTATTTTAATTTAAGAAAAAGATAAACATTGGATAAAGAATTAATCCCTAAAAAACATTTTCATTTTATTGGAGTTGGTGGCATTGGAATGTCAGCAATCGCAATGGGTTTACTGAAAAAAGGTTATTCAGTTTCAGGATCTGATTTGGTTAAAAACAATGAAACTAACAAATTAGAAAAATTAGGTGTAATTATCTTTAATTCTCAAAATGGAAAAAATATTGAATTTATAACTTCGAAATTTAACAACAAATTGATTAATTTTGTTGTAAGCACAGCAATTAAGTCAGAAAATAAAGAATTAATGTACTGTAGAGAAAAAAATTTAACAGTAAAACATCGTTCCGAGATTCTTGCATTATTAATGGAGTCTTATACTTCATTAGCCGTGGCAGGCAGCCATGGGAAAACAACAACCAGTACATTTCTTTCGACACTGCTTGAGTTATGTACGCACAATTCCTCTTCAATAACTGGGGGAATAATTCCTATCTACAATTCTAATTGTCATTTAGAAAATACAAAATTCTTAGTAGCTGAAGTCGATGAGTCTGATGGCACAATAATTAGATATAAATCTGATATCGGAATAATTAATAACATTGATTTTGACCATTGTGATCATTTCTTTGATTTAGGGGAAGTTATATCTTCTTTTAAAGATTTCGCTAAAAATTCTAAAAAATTATTAATTAATTTTGATTGTGAAATCACGCGGAATAATTTTTATTCTAAGAGTAAGTGGTCAAACAAAACACCCATGAATGTCGCTTACGCCTTGATCCCAACTGAAATAAATGAAACTCATACGATTGGAAAATATTATGAAAATGGAAATTTTATAAGTATTATAAATATTCCAATTCCAGGATTACACAATTTATCAAATATCACTGCTTCAATAGCAGCTTCAAGAATGATAGGTATAGATTTTTTAGAAATTAAGAAAAATATAAAATATCTCAAACTACCAAAAAAAAGATTTGAATTCAGAGGTCAAATAGATGAAAGACGTTTATATGATGATTATGCACATCACCCAAACGAAATAAAAGAGACGATCAAGTTAGGAAGATTATTTATTAAGCAAAAACATAATAATGAATGTCAAAAAAGCAGATTAATAGCCATATTTCAACCCCATAGATACTCTCGAGTAAAGCAATTTACTAAAGAATTCGCTGAAGAATTATCAAAAGCAGATTGTATTTATGTGACCAGTATTTATGGAGCAGGAGAAGGAAACGAAGATAAAATTACTTCTAAAATTATCACTGATCTGATTTATAAAAAAAATAATAATGTTAGCTACATAAAAAATTATCATGAAATTACAAAGAATTTTTACGAATTAACTCAAAAAGGAGATTTAATTTTAAATATGGGAGCAGGTGATTGTCATAAGTTCTGGTCAATTTTAAATGAAAAAAACAATTAAAAAAATTACTAATTTATGAATAAAAAGATTTTCTGCGAGAACTGTAATTTAAGTAGTTATACAACTATAAAAGTGGGAGGAGTAGCGGAATATTTTGCTGAGCCAAGAAACATTGACGAATTTTCGTATCTAATAAAATGGGCTAATTTAAACAAACACAGATGCCAAATAATTGGCGCTGGTTCAAATCTTTTAATCAATAATATTTTCATAAAAGGTTTAGTTATATGTACAAAAAAAATGAAGTCATTAAGCATAGAGCCAGATTCAGGAATTGTTGAAGCAGAAGCAGGTGTAATGCTCCCCGCACTATCTAATTCTCTTGCGAAAAATGGATTAAAAGGAGGAGAATGGGCTGTCGGAATTCCAGGAACTTTAGGGGGAGCAATTTATATGAATGCAGGTACAGGTAATTTATCGCTAGCAAAAAATCTTATTTCAGTGAAAGTTATTAATAATAAAACTAATGAAACATGTGAAATTGAAAAAAAAGATATCATTTTTGAGTATAGATTTAGCTCTTTTCAAAATAATGATTTTGCAATTATTAGTGCAAAGCTTAATTTTGAGCCAAATGGTAATCTCGAACAATTAATTCAAACCACCAAAAATAACCTTAAATTTAAAACAGAAACCCAGCCATATCACCTGCCAAGTTTTGGCAGTGTCTTTAAAAATCCTGAAAATAGTTATGCAGCAAAATTAATTGATGATTTAGGTTTAAAGGGATTTAAAATTGGTGGAGCAGAAATTTCTACAATGCATTCAAATTTTATAATTAACATTTCTTCAGCAAGTTCAAAAGATATTTATGAATTAATAACTGTAATTCAACAAAAAGTACTACAAAAAAAAGGTATTTATCTGCAACCGGAAGTAAGAATGATTGGTTTTGACTATCCTAACTAAAGAAACTTTTTTTTAAAATGGCGGGTTTTGGACTTCCTAACTTTGG
Source organism: Prochlorococcus marinus CUG1435 (assembly GCA_017644375.1). Classification (NCBI taxonomy): domain Bacteria; kingdom Bacillati; phylum Cyanobacteriota; class Cyanophyceae; order Synechococcales; family Prochlorococcaceae; genus Prochlorococcus; species Prochlorococcus marinus. The sequence goes on along the minus strand of JAEPLP010000001.1, from coordinate 663,949 downwards.
ACAACTTACAGAAGCTTTTAAAAAAGCTAAACAAATTCAACAAGATGCACAAAAATTACAAGATGAACTTGAAAATATGGAGATTGAGGGAAAAAGTGATGATGAAATGGTAAAAGTCTGGATAAGTGGCAACCAACTTCCTTTAAAAGTAGAAGTGCAAGAAAATATTTTAAGTTCAGATAAAGAAACAATAGAGCAAAACATTTTACAAGCTATTCAAAAAGCTCATCAATTATCTACTACAACTATGAAAGAAAGAATGAATGATTTGACTGGAGGATTAAACCTTAATCTTCCTGGTTTTGATAATAGTGAATCTTAGAAGACTCGATCATTTCTTTATAAAAAGAATATCTTTCAAAGGATTTATTTAAATTACATCCCTCATCATTCAAATGTAAGCAGTTGCGAAATTTACACCTAATTCCTTCATCGATGACTTGTTTATATATTTCCGGATAGAGATTTGGCAACAAGCTAATATCAACCTCAGGAGGTTGCATATTAAAACCTGGAGTATCCACAATGTAGCTTTGATTTGATAAAGCAAATAACTCAACATTTCGAGTAGTATTTTTCCCTCTCTTAATTTTTTTAGAGACTGGAGCTGTATTATTTTGAAGGCCTGGAATTATCATATTAAGCAAAGTAGTTTTACCGACACCGGAAGGGCCCATAAATATCGAACACTTTTTTTGCTTTAACTCAGCTAACAACTTATTAAAGTAATTAGATTTCCTTAAATTTAAAGTTATTGGTTGATAACCCCATGCCTCAAATTTATCAAGTAAAAAACATCTTTTTTTATCTGAAATTAAGTCACATTTTGTCAAAACTAATGACACTTCAACTCCCATCGATTCTGCTGATATCAAAAAACGGTTAACTTGAGATAAATTTAACTCTGGCTCTTCAACGGAAAAAATAATATAAATATTAGAAATATTTGCAACTGACGGTCTAACTAATAAATTATTTCTTTTTTTTAGAGTTGCAATTAATGCGCGTTTGCTTTTTCTATCAATATTGTCAATTACTACTTCGTCTCCAACATAAATTAATTGATCTTTAAAATTTATAGACTTCTTCACCTTACATAAAAATCTGTCATAATTTACAAAGTTTTCTTGATTTTTTAAGTCAACCAAATAAAATTCATTAAATTTTTTCGTAACTAAACCTAAATGTTTATTATTAGTTTTCATTCAATATTTTTATCTTTATAAATTTTTCATTTTCTTTGATATGTTTAATTAAATATCCCATCTCTTTTAAATTTTTTAATACCATTTCTTCTGGTTCACCTTTATCTAATTCAACAGTAAGTTGTTCATTTTTGGATAACTTCTCTAAAGCCAATTTGATCTTGACGACATTTAAAGGACATGGAACAAATTTAAGATCCAAATGCTTTAAAGTAGTCATTAAGATTCTTTACCAAATAATTTACTAAAAAGTCCGCTACTTGAATTGATATTTTTATCTGAATATTGTGAAGCTAAACCCTCTAAAAGCTCTCGTTCTTCATCAGTTATACGAGTTGGCAATTTTACTTTAATTAGAACTTCATGATTACCTCTGGCAACTGGATTACCAAGTCTAGGGACACCTTTATTCTCAAGTGAGAGAGTTGTATTTGGTTGCGTACCACTAGGAATCTTTAGATTAACATTACCATCCACGGTAGTAATTTCAACAGTATCTCCTAAAATAGCCTGTAAATAACTTACAGCTATTTCTGAGTAAATAGTAACACCTTCTCTTTTCAATTTTGAATCCTTCTTGACCTTTATAAAAACATAAAGATCTCCAGGTGGGCCTCCTTTCAAACCAACATTTCCTTCTCCTGAAACACGTAATTTAGTACCAGTATCAACTCCTGCAGGAATATTAATTCGTAATTTTTTTCTGACTTGCTTTACTCCATTACCTCCACAACTTGTACATGGATCTGAGATTATTTGACCAGTTCCATTACATGAAGGACATTCAGCTACTTGTGTGAAATTTCCAAATGGTGTTCTCGTAGCTCTCCTAACTTGTCCACTTCCTCCACAAGTTGTGCAATTTTTTGGTCCGGTTCCTGGTTTGGCACCTGTTCCCCTACAGATTTCACATGTCTCAAGATGAGGAATTGTAATTTCTCTCTGTTGGCCAAATATTGCATCTTTAAAATCAACATTAAGGTCATATCTTAAATCATCTCCTTGCTGAGGACCTCTTCTTTGAGTTCTTCCACCCTGTGGAGTTTGTCCTCCAAAGCCATTAAAGAAGGTTTCAAATAAATCTGCAAACCCGCCCATATCGCCCATATCAGGCATTCCAGCTGCTCCTCCCAGACCAGCCTCTCCAAACTGATCATATCTAGCTCTAGTTTCAGGATCAGCTAATGCTTCATAAGCTTTGCCAATTTCTTTAAATTTATCTTCAGCACCAGGTTCTTTATTAACGTCAGGATGATATTGTCTTGCTAATTTTCTATAAGCCCTTTTTAAGGTATCCGCATCAGCATCTCGTGAAACTCCAAGTATTTGGTAAAAATCAGCCATTAGACAAAGCTCAAGTAAAAATTTGGAATTTATACATCTTCAGAAGTATTTTCCCCTGAATCAATATCCTCTTCAACTTTATCCTTTTCTACTTCCTCTTGTGAATTTTGTTTGCCAGGTCCCATAGAAACTTTAACCAAAGCATGTCTCAAAACTTTTCCCTCTAGATGATATCCTCGCTGCAATTCTTCGATAATAAAATCTTCTTTAAGCTCTTCACTTGGCTCTCTTAATACAGCTTCATGTAAATTTGGATCAAATTGCTGACCAACAACTCTCATCGGTGCAACCCCTTGTTGTTTTAAAACTTCTACTAATTGTTTATATAATCCCTGATAACTTCTATGAAGAGTTTGAGCTTCTTCACTTTCTGGTTTAAGTTGCTGTCTTGCCCTTTCAAAATTATCAACGATTGGGAGAATTGCAGTTAAAGTTTTAGAAACAAGTTGGACTTTTAAATCGTCTTGATCTCTAGACTGCCTTTTTCTAAAATTATCAAAATCTGCTGAGATTCTTACATATTGATTTTTTAATGTTTCGTGCTCTTTTTCTAACTGTTCTAACCTTGCATCATTAATAGATATAGTATTTTTTAATTCTTCAGTATTTATTTCTTCTGTTTTTTGTGGAGATAATTCATCATTTTCTATTATTTCATCTTCAAAAGATGAATTATCATCAGGAGCATCATCCTGATTTGAAACATCATTTTCTTTAATATCAATATTGTCTGATTGATTTTCAATCATTTTTCTAAAAATTAATAAAACTATTTTCCAATAAAGTGATGCACAAAACAAGTTGCGGAAGGCCGCACAAACCGTTAATCAGGAACAAAGCTTAATGCTAAGCCGTTATTACAGTATCTTTTGCCTGTAGGAAGTGGCCCGTCATTAAATACATGCCCTTGATGACCTCCGCATCTAGAACAGTGATATTCGGTTCTTGGGACAATTAATTTGAAATCGACCTTTGTTGCAACTGATCCTTCAATTGGTTTCCAAAAACTTGGCCAACCAGTGCCACTGTCATACTTTTTGTCCGAGAGAAAAAGCGGCAAATCACATCCTGCGCAATTAAAAACCCCTTTTCTTTTTTCATTATTTAGTTCACTACTAAAAGCTCTTTCAGTGCCTTCCTCCCTCAAAATATAATAAGATTCTTGACTAAGCCTGGATTTCCATTCTTCTTTTGATAAATTCCAATCATCTTTAGAAGCAAGCGAAGAAGCAAATACTTGCATAGGCTTAAAAATTATTTTTAAAATTGACATGGTAGGAATTAAAATAAAAGTTCTTCTTGATAGAAATTGATTCATATATTTAAATAACATAAAAAATAATGAGTTCCTTAAGTATTAATTCTATTAAAAATATTCATAAATTAAGTATTGCTCCAATGATGGATTGTACTGATAAACATTTCAGAATGATCATGAGAAAAATAAGTTCTGAAGCTCTCTTGTATACAGAAATGATTGTGGCGCAAAGTTTAATTTATACGGATAGAAAAGAAAAATTTTTAAATTTTAATAATGAAGAACACCCGATATCAATTCAATTTGGTGGGGACAATCCTGAAATCCTTAAAGAAGCTGCCCGAATTGCAGAAGATTGGGGTTATGACGAAATCAACTTTAATGTTGGTTGTCCAAGTTCAAAAGTCTGTTCTGGAAATTTTGGCGCTTCACTCATGAAAGATCCTAAAAAAGTAGCAAAATGCATAGAATCCTTAAAAAACAACTGCAATTTACCAGTTACTATTAAACACAGAATCGGTGTAGACAATCATGATAGTTTCACGGATTTAAATAATTTCGTAAGATGTACAGCAAATGCTGGCGCAGACAGATTTACCGTTCATGCAAGAAAAGCAATATTAAAAGGTCTTAATCCAAAACAAAATAGAACCATACCTCCACTAAATTACGATGTAGTAAAAAGATTAAAAAAATCAAATCCAGAATTATTAATAGAAATAAATGGTGGTTTCACGAATATCGATGAATCATTAAAAGCCTTAAATGATTTTGATGGGGTTATGATTGGACGGTCAGTATATAAACATCCCTTAAGATGGTCTGAAATTGATCAAAAAATTTATGGAATTAAAACAAAACCCAAGTCAGCATCAAAAATTATATTCTCATTAATTCCATACCTTGAAAAACATTTAAGTAATGGAGGAAAATCTTGGGATATCTGTAAACACCTTATAAATTTAGTTGAGGGTATTCCAAAGGCAAAAATATGGCGAAATCAAATTTCAATTAAATCTATAAAAAAAGAATTAGACATTGATTATCTACTTAAAATAACGAAAAAGCTTGAAGAAATGGGTTACTAATTTTCCTCACTTGAAGTATTGTTCGCATTAGAAACTCCCCTTTTTCTCCTGCTCCTACCACTTTCATATTCAGAATTTTCAGAAGAGTCCCCATAGCTTCTGTCTTCCCAACCTTCTGCTCCAGAGGATTTATTATTTCCACCGCCATAGCCACCGCTATTATTTCCACCACCGTAGCCACCACTATTATTTCCACCGCCATAGCCACCCCCATAGCCGCCGCTATTATTTCCACCGCCATAGCCACCGCTATTATTTCCACCACCGTAGCCACCGCTATTATTTCCACCACCGTAGCCACCACTATTATTTCCACCGCCATAGCCACCTCTTCCTCCTCTTCGAGATCCTCCAGATCCTCTTGGCTCTGCCTTATTAATTCTTAAAGGTCTACCCATAAGCTCTGCACCCTGCAAGCCATTAATAGCTGTTGATTCAATTGATTCATCAGCCATTTCAACAAATGCAAATCCTCTTTTTCTTCCAGTATCTCTTTCTAGAGGAAGAGAACAATTTAAAACTTCACCATAAGGGGAAAATAACTGTAAAACATCCTCACGCTCTGCGCGGAAAGGCAAATTGCCAACAAAAATACTCACTTTAAACTCAACAAAGAAATTTTTTCTAATTAAAACTACTAATTGTAGTTTTAAATTTACTCTTATATTCTACTTCAAAGCATACCCTTGTTGTAGAAAAATAATTGAGATTCAAAGTAATAATTTTTTTTGCCAATTATTTACCTCCTTCTCTACTTGGACAAAACCCGTACCACCTTCACTAATTCTTGACTTAACAACATTAAAAGGTTCAAGATCCGCAAAAACATCCTCATCGAATTCAGGATGAAATTTTTTAAATTCATGAATTTTAAGATTCTTAAATAAAATTTTTCTCTCTGAGCAATACTTAACAATTTCACCCACTACTTGATATGCGCTCCTAAAGGGTACATTTTTTCCAACTAAGTAATCTGCTAAATCAGTAGCATTAGAAAAGTCATTTTCTACCGAATCAGTTAAATTTTTAATATTAAATTCTATGCCCTCATTAATTAATATAGTCATTGCTCTAATACAAGAAGATAAAGTCTCTGCAGTATCAAATATTGGTTCTTTATCTTCTTGAAAATCCTTGTTATATGCAAGAGGTACCCCTTTAACCATGGTCAACAAAGCTTGTAGGTGTCCATATACTCTTCCAGTCTTACCTCTTATCAATTCAGGAACATCTGGATTTTTTTTCTGAGGCATTAAGCTACTTCCTGTAGCGCATTTGTCTGTTAATTTTGCAAAAGAAAATTCATCAGTTACCCACATTATTATTTCTTCCGAAATCTTACTCAAATGAGACATTGCCAAGGCAGATGCAGAAACAAACTCTATACAAAAATCTCTATCACTTACTGCATCAATACTATTTTTGTAAATCTTTTCAAAACCCAATTCTGCAGCAGTAAAGTCCCGATCTATTTTTATTTTTGTACCAGCTAATGCTGCAGCTCCTAATGGACAAGTATTGACTCTTGCTCTTACTTCTTTAAATCTTTCACGGTCTCTTTGGAACATTTCTAAGTAAGCTAATAAATGATGAGCCAAAGATAATGGTTGTGCTCTTTGCATATGAGTATATCCAGGAATTAAAGTATAAATATTTGATTTAGCAAGATAGAAGAAAGATTTTTGCAAATCAAGTATTAAATTTTCAAGTTTATCAATCTCTTTTCTGAGCCACAATCTTATATCTGTACCAACCTGATCATTTCTACTTCTGCCTGTATGTAATTTTTTTCCAGTTTCACCAATAATGCTAATTAGTTTTTCTTCAATACAGTAGTGAATATCTTCAGAAGGTGGATTAGGGGAAAACTTACCCTCTGAATAGTCAACTTTTATTTTCTCTAGACCATTAATAATCTGAGAAGTTTCAGCAGAGGATAAAACTTTTGTTTTGCCAAGCATTTTTGCATGGGCAATAGAACAATCTAAATCTTCCAATACAAGCTTTTTATCAAATCCTATTGAAGCGTTAAATTTTTCAATGAAAGGGTTAAGTGACTTATCAAATCTTTTGCTCCAAACTTTTGACATATCAATAAGTAACTTTAGATATCTCTAATAAAGCATTTTTTTATATAGGTGACAAAAAAAACTACCTTATTTGAAAAATAACCATAGATGCATCATCTTCTAAATGTCTATTTTGTCCTGTAAAATCATCTAATTTTTTAAATATTTTATTTAATATTTCTTGAGACGTATAAGATTGCTTACATAATTTTGTAAGAGTTTTAATTAACCTTTCCTCATCAAACCTTTCTCCTATAGAGTTAGAGGTATCTATTACTCCATCTGTGTAATAAAGAACTAAGTCATTTTTATCAAGCTTGATTTCTCCACAATTATATTCGGCATCTTTTTGTAGTCCAAGCACAAATCCATCTGAATCTAACCTAATAATTTGCTGATCTGAGCTTTTCCAAAGTAAAGGAGGATTATGAGCTGCATTAGCGAATCTCATTTTTCGCGTTCTAGGGTCATAATCTGAGTAAAATAAAGTCACAAATCTATGGGATAGATCTAAATCATTGATTGCCAATTGATTCAAATCATGCAAAATTCTATCTGGTGGTAAACCTGTAAGAACCTCCGCACGTAACATTCCTCTTAGCATGGTCATAAGAAGGCCGGCAGGAATGCCTTTACCCATAACGTCACCTATTACTAAGGCCCATCTAGCTTTTTCTTTTCTTTTTTCTGAGATATTTGTCTTTAAACACATAAAGTCATAATAATCTCCACCTAACTGCAGAGCAGGCCTACAATGGGCAGCGATATCAACACCATAAATTATTGGACAATAATCTGGAAGTAATTGAGATTGTATTTCAGCTCCTGTAGAAATTTCTCTATCTACCTTTTCATGGTTTTTATTTGTTTTTATTAAGCAATAATTTTCTAATCCAACAGCTAGACAATTTTGGATGAAATTAAAATTATAGTCATCAGTAATAGATTCGCCAGATAAATCTTTACTAAAAATGTAAATAAATCCTCTACACTTCCCTCTAGATAATAATTTTTCTGTTGTGATTTTATATTCTTTAAAATAATTTTTAAGAGCGTTTTCAAAAGTTAGAATTTCTTTAATTTTAAAATTTTTAGAAAAATTGAATTTATTAAAAAAACTATTAATTTCTTCTTGCATTGCTAAAGATTCATTCTTAGCAGAGATTTTTATATTTTCATACCATATTTCTCCCCTATGATTTAAAGGAATAATTAATATAATTTTTTCACTAAAGATATGTTTAAAAATTAAGCATATATATTCAAGTAGTTTATTAACATTGGAAAAAGATTTTAGATAATATGCTAAAGAAATTGCAAGTGCATCGAATTTATTTTTATTTTTTTGAGAGGCTGTAGGATAATCAATTAAAAATTTTTGAATAAATTTATTTGAAAATAATTTCTCTATTTGATTATCGTTCACAACAAATTTATTAGATAAATATGTTTTAACATTAAATTGAAATTTTTAAAAAAATTTAATTAAATATTTATTTATCAGCAAGCATTGCCTCCACAAATTCATAACTATTAAAAGGTCTCAAATCTTTTATACCTTCTCCAGCCCCAATAAATCTTATAGGCAAATTAACCTCTTCAGATACAGCTAAAGAGACGCCCCCTCTAGAGGTACCATCTAATTTAGTAATAATTGCTCCACTTAAGTTTGCTGATTTAGCAAAACTTTTTGCCTGCTTTAAGCCATTTTGACCTTGACTTGCGTCTAAAACTAATAATGATTCAACAATTGCATCGGGAACATTTTTATCAATAATTTTTTTTATTTTTGATAATTCATCCATCAAATTATTTTTTGTTTGCAATCTACCTGCTGTATCAACAAGTAATAAGTCAATATTTCTTTTTTTTGCAGAATTGATTGCATCAAAAACTACTGCTGCTGGGTCAGCATTTTTTGATTGATTGGATATGACATCTACATTACTCCTATCACCCCATACTTCGAGTTGTTCTACTGCCGCAGCTCTAAAAGTATCAGCAGCAGCTATTAAGGTTTTAAAATTACTTCTTGATGACAAATATGCTAATTTTCCTAGTGTGGTAGTCTTTCCTACACCATTTACCCCTACTAATAACCAGACATTTAACTTCCCTTTTCTAGGAACTAAAAGATCAGTACCTGAGTTTTTTATTGGTTTATCAATAATTAATTTTAATTCTTTCTTTAAAAATTTTATTCCTGCTTCTGCACCGACAACTTCTTCGTTTAATTTCTTTCTAAGAGAACTTATAACTTTATCAGTTGAATCAATACCAACATCTGCTCTTATTAATAAGGTCTCTAAATCATCTAGAGATTCTGGAGTAAGCGGATCATCTCCCAATTTATCCAATAATTCAGTAACAAAACCTTTTCTTGTTTCTTCTAAGCCTCTTCTTAATTTAGTTAACCAATCAATTTCATCTATCGATATTTGATTTATCTTTTTTCCTTGCGCAGCTAATACCATTGCTGACCAAGTAAAATTATCATCAAATTCCCCTAGTTCAGGTTCATCAATAGTTTTAGGCTTTTCAAGAAGATTTTCTTTATTAGTAATATTAATAAAAGCTTGTTTTTGCTCTTCTTGTTTTTGCTCTTCTTGTTTTTGCTCTTCTTGTTTTTGCTCTGCTTGTTTTTGCTCTTCTTGTTTTTGCTCTGCTTGTTTTTGTAATTCTTGTTTTTGCTCTTCTTGTTTTTGCTCTTCTTGTTTTTGTAATTCTTGTTTTTGCTCTTCTTGTTTTTGTAATTCTTGTTTTTGCTCTTCTTGTTTTTGTAATTCTTGTTTTTGCTCTTCTTGTCGTTTTTTTAAAAGTGCATAAGCTTGTTCAGCCCATTCTCTAGAATTATCAGATTCAGCATTAGTCATTGATATTTTTATACATTATTTATAAATTCTAAAATACTATTTACTTATATCAAATAATCATGACAATTTTATTGTTTGTAATCTCCTTAAAACTCCATTTATAAATTTTCTCCCTTGAATATCACTATATTTGTTAGCTAAATTTACTGCTTCATCACAAGCAACTGCAACAGGTGTACTCAGAAAATTAATATCAACATAGGCTAACCTTAAAATATCGCGATCAATTCTTGGTAATCTTTTTAATCTCCAACCATCCATTGCTTGATCAATATCAGAGTCGATAATTGTTAGATTATTAATTATATAGCTAATCCTTTGATTAACATCTTCTCTAATATCAATTTGTCCACTAGAAACTATTAGTTTTGGAAAGTCTAAAGTGACCGAGAGTGTATTCATTACAGTTTCAATTTTTTTGAGAGATTTTTTTAACTCGTCTCTAACATTTGCAAAAGAAGAATCTACTCCTTCTTGCAATTCACTATCTAATATTTTTTGGGATGCATTTTCTAAATCTAATTCGCAATTGTCTAGTTCCTCTCTACAATGATCGATTAAGGAATTTAAGGCGGATTCAATAATCTCTTCTATCTGAAATTTATTTAATTTGAAATCATCTTTATCTTTAATCAAGCCTAAAGAAATTAAAGATAATTCTCTAGAAAGAGATCTATTATTATACATCAATTACGAAGACGAATTAGTAGAAGCACGTAGTTGAGAAAATAGTTTTGAAAAAGTTGGATTTGTATTATTGTTCTTTTCGTCTGGATTAACTATCCCAGCAGAAATTATTGTTTTAAAAGCATCCTCAACAGAAATATCCAAATCCTTAACAGATGACTCAGGAACCAATGTATACCAACCAGTTGTTGGGTTTGGTGCAGTAGGTATAAAAACACTTAACAACTTTTCTTCTAATTCTGTCTGAAGAGATGGTCCAACATCACCAGTAACAAAACCTACACTATATAGTCCCTCACGCGGATATTCAACTAAAACAACTCTCCTAAATCGATTAGATTTGTTACTCAAAAAAGTTTCGAGTAATTGTTTAAGAGTTTTATAAACAGCACCAGCTACAGGAATTTTGGATAGGGTTCCCTCACCAAATTCTAACAACCATCTTCCTACAAAATTTCTGGCCATCAAGCCTATAAGCAAAATGGCTAATAATGGTACAGTTAAGCCTAAAGTAAGATTAATTAAATCTTGTAATAGAGGGTTTAAGGTAATGAAAGGATTTAATTGCTTAGGAACAGAGGTAACCAATGTTAGAACAAATTTACTAACTAATGATGACAGCCAGATGGTTGTTGCTAGAGGTATTACAACTAACAAGCCAGCTATGAGATCATTTTTTAGATCCTGTTGAAGCCTAGATCCTAGGTTCGAATCTTGATTTTGATTAGATTCAACCAAAATAACTTTTCTTTCTATATTAACTTTACTAATAATTTAACTGTTTTTAGTTTGTTAGGATATTTTTTTTTTAATAAATTAAAATTATTTATTAGTTTTTTCCTGAAAAAATAACTTTTAAAAAAATAATATACATAATAGAGAAATGATCGACAACGTTCAAGACAAAAAAGAAATAAGCACAAAATTAAAAGAAAGAGCAATTTTTGAAGGTTTTTCATTAGCTGGAATTGCTTCAATTCCAGGTAGTTCGCGCATTAAATTAAGAACTAATTCATTAGAAAGATGGTTATCAAATAACTATCATGCTGAAATGAAATGGATGGAAGCAGAAAGAAGAAAAAACATAAGCTCACTTCTTGAAAATGCTAAAAGTGTTCTAAGTGTTGGATTCAATTATATGAGTTCAGCAAACAACAATAACAATCTCTTAAAGGTGGGTAAATTTAGTCAAGGAGAAGATTATCACAAAGTAATTTACAAAAAATTAAAGAATATTGGCAAATGGATAAACTTAGAAATTCCGGATTGCAAATGGAAAATATGTGTTGACACTTCACCGCTTCTGGAAAAAGCATGGGCTGAGGAATCAGGACTTGGTTGGATTGGTAAAAATAGTAATTTGATAAACAAAAAAAATGGTTCTTGGTTTACTTTAGGTTTTTTGATCCTTACAAAAGATTTAGCACCAGATAAGCCTCACCAACCACTGTGCGGTAAATGTGATAAATGTATTGAACATTGCCCCACAAAAGCAATAGTAGAACCATTTGTAATACAATCAAATCTATGCATTGCATATCACACAATAGAAAGCAGAGAAAAAACTATTCCAAAAAAAATCAAAGAAAATTTAAATGGATGGGTTGCAGGATGTGATATTTGTCAAGATGTATGCCCTTGGAATGAGTCAGTTCCATACAACAATACTTTTGAAACGACCCCGAAGGAATGGATTCAAAATCTTAATACTGAGTCGTTAAATTGGGATGATAAAACCTGGGAACAAAACCTTCAAGGAACTACATTAAAGAGAATTAAACCATGGATGTGGAAAAGAAACATACAATCAACTCTAAGCAATAAAAAAATTAAGATATGAAAAAAGTTTTAAAAAAAATACTATACCTTTCTTTGATCAGTTATTGCTTTTTGACAGTAGAGAAAGTTCAATCAATAATTCCTCATTATTATTTCCCAACGGAAAAAAATTTACAAAAAGAAAGTTTATCTATTGCAAAAAATGCATATCAACTCCTTTATTTTGGACTAGCTAAAGATAGCCTTAGCTTAGCAAAATTAGCTGTAAAAATAAATTCAACAAATGAAAAATTATGGTTAATTTTATCTGAAGTTCAGGTAGCAAACAAACTATACAAAAAAGCATTAACTTCTTTAAATAAAGCAGAAAAGATTAATTCAAATCTTAGTGAAATATACTTTGCTAAAAGTAATATTTATTTACAGCTTTTACAACAAAAAAATGCAAAGAACGCTTTAGAAAAAGGATTAAGGATTGAACCAAGTAACCATAAAGCCATTTTTCAATTAGGAAATATTTTATTAATGGAAAAAAATTACTTTGGAGCTATTGAGTTATTTGATAAATCAATAAAAATTAAACCTGATTTCTGGCAAGCAATAAATAATCAAGGATTAGCTTATTTCGAAAAAAACAATATAAATCGATCAATCAAACTTTTTGAAAAGGCAATATCAATTGAGGAAAATTCTGAACCATTACTTGGACTTGCAACATGTTTGAGAACCAAAGATATTAACTTAGCGCTTCAACTAGCCCAAAAGGCATTAGTTAAGAATCCTAACTATGTTAATTACGATTACAGAAAAGAACAGTTATGGGGAGAAAAATTGCAAACATCAACTGAAATTCTTTTACAAAATGAACAAATTCAAAAGGATGTAATATTGGCAAAAACCAAAATAAATGCATCTTATTAATTTTGAATACTGGTAAATATTTGTTTACCTATTAGTCTTAATTTAGTTTATTAATAAATATTCGGTTTTTAGCACTAATGGATAAGAAAAAATTCACTTCTATCTCACTCCAAGAAGAAATGGAACGATCTTATCTGGAGTATGCAATGAGCGTGATAGTTGGACGTGCTCTTCCTGACGCAAGAGACGGCCTTAAACCTGTTCAAAGAAGGATATTATTCGCAATGTATGAATTAGGCTTGACACCGGACAGGCCATTTAGAAAGTGTGCGAGAGTTGTCGGAGATGTGCTAGGAAAATATCATCCTCATGGAGATCAAGCAGTATATGACGCACTAGTGAGACTAGTGCAAAATTTTTCAACTAAATATCCCTCTTTAGACGGTCACGGCAATTTTGGATCTGTAGATAATGATCCTCCCGCAGCAATGAGGTACACCGAAACCAGACTAGCACCAATAGCCCATGATGGATTTCTTGAGGAAATTGGATTAGAAACAGTAAATTTCTCAAACAACTTTGATGGTTCGCAAAAAGAGCCCGATGTTCTTCCAGCCCAACTTCCATTTTTATTATTGAACGGATCGTCAGGTATTGCAGTTGGAATGGCAACAAATATTCCGCCTCATAACCTAGGAGAAATAGTAGATGGTCTAATAGCTTTAATTGAAAATAAAGATATAAATGATAAAAAACTAACTAACTTTATTAAAGGGCCTGATTTTCCTACAGGAGGCGAATTAATTTATGATGAATCTATAGAGGAACTTTACAATACAGGCAAAGGATCAATAACGATAAGAGGAGTTATAAATACTGAAGAAATAAATTTAGGCAAAGGTAAACATAAAAAAATGGCTCTAATCGTAACAGAGCTTCCTTATCAAATCAGCAAAGCAGGTTGGATTGAAAAACTAGCAGAACTTGTTAATTTAAACAAAATTAATGGAATTTCAGATATCAGGGATGAGAGTGACAGAGATGGAATGAGAATTGTAATAGAGTTAAAAAAAGATTCTAATCCAGAACTGGTAATTTCAAATTTATATAAAAAAACATCTCTACAAACAAACTTTGGAGCAATATTTTTAGCTTTAATTAAAGGAAAACCTGTCCAACTAAACTTAAAGCAATATCTCAACTATTTTCTTGAATTTAGAGAAGAAACAATTAGAAAAAGAACTAATTATTTTCTAAAAAATACTATTGAAAAACTAGAAACCTTAGAAGGTTTATCAAAAGCAACTAAAGATATAAAAAAAGTTATAGCGATTATTGAAAGCTCAGAAACTCCTGGAGAAGCAAAATCAAAATTAATTGAAAATTTTTATTTAAGAGAAAAACAAGCAACTTCAGTATTAGATATGCCATTAAAAAAATTAACAACTCTGGAAAGAAATCAAATAAATGAAGACATAAAAAAAATGCAAGAAAAGAAAGATTATTTTCAAAAGTTATTAAATGAAAGAAAATTATTACTAGACTTGCTTAAAGAAGAATTAATAATATTAAAGGAAAAATATAATGTCAAAAGAAAAACGAAACTACTTAAAAATATTAATCAAAATAAAGAATTAGAAACAATTAATAAGCAGATATTAGAGGAGTTTATCAACAAGAAAACTAAAATATGTATAGACAACAGATTATATTTACGAAAAATAATTTTTAATAATTATAAAAAATCTTTTGAAGATGGTAATAAAATTATTGATAATAAAAATATACAAAAATTTATATGCAATATTGATAAAAATTTAAAAATAATTGGAATCACTTGTACAGGAAAAGTTTTCCACATTGATTGGGAATCAAACATTAATAATGACTTTAAATTAGATAATAAAGTTCTTGGAAATATTGATCCAAATGAAATATTGAATTTTCATTCAATTAAAAAAGATATAAAAAATTATTTATGTATATTGAATTCAGATGGAAGATTTAAAAAAGTTTTATTTGACAAAGATATGATTAAAAGTAATAGATCTTTTTCAATTACAAAATTAAAAAATAATATTACAACAATTGATTCATTTATTTCAAATGAAGAGAAAAATTTAATAATACTAACCTCAATAGGAAGAATTTTTAAATTTAATTTATCAAATAAATTTTTTGCACCGACTTCTAAACAATCTCAAGGTTTAATGCTTGCAAAACTTTTACCAACTGAAAAGATTGTTTCTTGTTGTCCATATCAAAATGGAGAAAATATTTTTTTAGTTTCTAGACAAGGAAAAATCTTTTGTATAAATAGTAATGAAATTTATTTTGCAAATGAATACAGTTTGGGTTATTTAAACGAAAAAACTCAGCTTAAAAATGATTGCTTCCTCAAAATTTTGCCAAGCAATCATTTCCTTGATATTGAAACAAATAAGAATAAATCAGCTAGGTTAGAGTTTGATAAATTAAACTTCAAAGCTAATAAAACAAATTTTTTAATTGAATTCTTAAAATTAGACAAAGGAGAACATCTTGAAAGTTGTTTTCGAATAAAAAATTTGCTCAACTAAGATTTATATTCATTTTCAACCCAATTTAAATACTCTTGATTTACTGTTCCTGTTACGTATGATCCAGTAAAACAACTCATCTCTAAATCTTTAACATTAGAACCACTTATTATGGATTTGTGTAAATTTTCAACACTTTGATATACGAGGTTATCAATTTCAAGTTTATTAGCAATTTCACTTATTGTTTTGTCATGAGCTATTAATTCATCTCTATTAGGCATATTAATTCCATAAACATGCGGAAAACGAACAGGAGGTGCTGCTGATGTAAAAAAAACTTTATTTGCTCCTGCATCCCTAGCCATCTGAACAATTTCTTTTGAAGTAGTACCTCTTACAATCGAATCATCAACAATTAATACATTTTTATTTTTAAACTCTGCACTCATGGCATTTAACTTTTGTCTTACAGATTTCTTACGTTTCTGCTGACCAGGCATTATGAATGTTCTACCAACATATCTATTTTTAAAAAACCCTTCCCTGTACTCTATACCTAATTGTCTTGCAACTTGCATAGCAGCAGGTCGAGAAGAGTCAGGAATAGGCATAACAACATCAATATCTCCAGAATTAATTGTTTCTTTTATTGTTTCAGACAAATAATCTCCCATTTTTAAACGAGCTTTATAAACGGAAATTCCATTCATAATTGAATCTGGCCTTGCTAAATAAACATACTCAAAAGAACAGGGACATAAAAGTGGATTTTCAGAGCATTGCTTAGAAAAAAACTCTCCATTGATATTAATAAAAATAGCTTCTCCAGGATCTACATCTCTTACTACTTGATAATCGTTATTCTCAAGGACTAGAGATTCGCTAGCAACCATCCACTCTTCTTTTTTTGTATTTGATGAAAATCTTTTGCCTATTACTAAAGGTCTAATACCATAAGGATCTCTGAATGCTAATAAACCATGTCCCGAAATTAGTGCAATTGAAGCATATGATCCCTGAATTCTTTTATGTAAAGATTTGACTGCATCAAAAATAATATCAGGTTCTAATTTTTGATTATGAATTTGTTCTTGTAATTCTGTCGCTAATACATTTAATAGCATTTCAGTATCACTTGAAGAATTTGTATGTCGCTTATCAATATTGAACAATTGTTTTTCTAAATCTCTAGTATTAGTCAAATTACCATTATGTATCAAAACTATTCCATAAGGAGCATTCACATAAAAAGGTTGAGCTTCTTCTACACTCTCTGCAGATCCCTTTGTTGCATACCTAACATGACCCAATCCAGTTTTGCCGATTAAATTCCTCATATCTCTCGTCCTATAAGCGGTATTAACCTGACCTTTGGCCTTATGTATATGGAAGATAGTATTTTCCATAGTTGCTATACCTGTTGAGTCTTGCCCTCTATGCTGCAGAAGCAAAAGGCTATCGTATATTTGTTGATTTACATCATCTGAAGAAACAATTCCAACTATTCCGCACATAACTTAAGTTCTTAAAAATATTGATGTTTGGTAAATATTTTTCATGTTTAAAAGTGACTTGAAATACTATTATTAAATTTTTCGGTTAATTCCTCAACCTTAATATTGCAAATATTTTTATCTTTAATCTTCATCTTAAAAGTTTCATTTGAAACATATCCTATTTTTTTTAAATATACACTTGATTGAGAATTTATTTGATTATTTTTTAAATATTTAAGCCATTCTTTTTCTTTCGTTCTATCTATTGAGAAAATAATCCTAGACCCTCCTTCTGCAAAAAGTAAATTATCATCTCTATTAAATTCTGTTTCTAATTCTAGTGTTGCACCTTTTGCAGACAAAATACAACACTCTGCTAAAGCTATCGCTAAACCCCCATCACTAATATCATGAGATGAAACTACAAATCTGTCTAAAATCGCTTGTCTTAAAAAAGTCTGACAAAACTTTTCATCCGGTAAATCTATTTTTGGTGGACGACCTGTAATTTCTCCGTGAAAATACTCAAGATAAGAACTAGCTGCGATTGTTTTCTCTGATTTATGAGAACCAATCAACCAAATTTGATCACCAATTTTTTTCCATTCACTACTTATAGCTTTTTCAACATTATTTATCTTCCCAACCATTCCAATAACTGGTGTAGGATTAATGGGAGTAATTTGATTATCTGCATTTTTTGATTCATTGTAAAGGGAAACATTTCCTCCTGTAACAGGAGTTTCTAGAGCTTTACAGGCTTCAGTAATTGCATCACATGAAGATGAAAGTTGCCAATATCCTATTTCAGTCTCAGGAGAGGAAAAATTCAAGTTATTTGTAATTGCAACTGGTTCAGCCCCAACACAACTAACGTTTCTCGCAGATTCGGCAATTGCAGCGATAGTACCTCTAAAGGGATCAAGAGAAACCCATCTACTATTACAGTCAACTGAAGCTGCAATACCAGAAAATACTTTGCTTTTATGTTTTTCATTTTGTTGTCTTAGTCTTATTACTGCTGCATCTGATTTTCCGGGTTTAAAAACTGTATTTGACTGCACTTGAGAGTCATATTGTTTGTAAATCCATTTTTTAGAAGCTATTGATGGGTTAGAGAGAAGTTTTAAAATTATTTGTGAGTAAGAAAAAATCTTTTTTTCCTTCAATGAAAAAATTTTTTGTTCTTTAATTGCTGGTAGAGTATTTTCATTCCATTCCCATTTCTTTAACAAATCATCAGGTGGATTTTTAATCACACTATTAATATTTACTGGAGTATCATCAGATAAAGCAGAAGTAGGGATTTGAGCAATAATTTTATCTTTATGAGAAACAATTACCTCATTGGTCTCTATTACTTCGCCAATTACATTTGCGTATAAACCCCATTTATTAAATTTTTCAATAAGGCAATTAATTTTTTCTTCCTTTACGACGAATAACATTCTTTCTTGCGATTCAGATAATAAATATTGGTATGGAGACATGTTCTCTTCTCTGGAGGGAACTAAATCTAAATCAATAAATATACCTAAATTCCCATTTGCAGCCATCTCTGCAGTACTGCAAGTTAAGCCTGCTGCACCCATATCTTGAGCTGCAATTACATCTCCTGTCTTAAAAGCATCTAAACAGGCTTCTATGAGACTTTTCTCAATAAATGGATCACCTACTTGCACTGCAGGTCTATCATCTAATGAATCAGTAGTTAGTTCTGAACTTGCAAAACTAGCGCCGCCAACACCATCTCTGCCTGTAGTATTACCAACATATAGTACTGGCGAACCTACATTTTTAGCTCCAGAACAAACAATTTCATTAGTCTCCAACAGACCTAGAGCCATTACGTTTACAAGAGGATTGCCAGAATAGCTATCATCAAAATCAATTTCACCTCCTACAGTAGGAACACCTACACAATTTCCATAATGTGCAATTCCTGATACAACTCCTCGAAGCAAATCTACATTTGATGGATTATCGAGATTTCCAAATCTCAATGAATTCAAAACAGCGATTGGTCTTGCACCCATTGTGAAAATATCTCTTAATATTCCTCCTACTCCTGTTGCAGCTCCTTGAAAAGGTTCAATTGCTGAGGGATGATTATGACTTTCAATTTTAAAAACAAGTTTTTGATTATTTCCAACATCAATAACGCCAGCATTCTCTCCAGGACCAACCAAAACATTTTTTCCTTTAGTAGGAAACTTAGATAGTAATGGTTTTGAATTTCTATAACAACAATGTTCAGACCACATAACTCCAAACATACCTAGTTCAGTCCTATTTGGTTTTCTTTTTAATCTTTTGCAAATTTCTTCGTAATCATTGGTTGTTAAATTTTCAAATTTTAATGCTTTATTAAGATCATATAGATCATTATTTTCTAGATTTATCATTCTTTAGATCCAAGGGTCATCTTCTTTTTTATCAACAAAAGATCTTGATGTTGTATCGTTATTATAAAAACTTTTATGTTTAAAATCTAAGTTTTGGTTAATATCTTCATCTTCTTCAAGCCAATCCTCTAATCTATTAGAAGCTATATTTTTCATGTCATCAAATCTATCAATGATTTTTTTTCCTTTTTGCATGAATTCATTTTTGAGACTTGATTTTATTAAAAATAAATCATCTAAAGAATTACTTTCACAAAATACTAAACCAGGTTGTTGATCATTAATATTTTCAATCTTTAATTTCCATCTACTAGAACCTGGAATCTTAGGGTTAGATCTTGATACTAAATAATGCTTTATTATCCCCGTTTTTATTTCGAATAAAAAATCGGCAATAACTCCAATTTTTGAGCCATTTTTATTTATCAGATTTGCTTCTATTAAAGTTGGAAACCTATTTAAAGTTGCTAAATCAGAAATTGCTGGATCGCCCTTAACATAAATATCATTGTCTATTATTTGACTGATTTGATTTAATCTCCAAACATTTCGTTTTAAATCAAAATTTGAAGGGCGAGAGTACCATCCTAAAATCCTATGGACTGGAGGATGCATCCAAACATTTTCACCAATTCCATAATTAAGGGACATATTTCCCTTAACACTAAAATGTAGTAAATCACTTAATAAAATTTCTTTAGGTAATTTCAAGTTAAGAACGAACCTGAACAGGCATAACTAAATAAGTAAAAGAACTGAGATTATCTTCTGGAACAAACACAGCAGGAGTAGTTGGAAGATTACACTTTAATAGAACATTTTCAGAAGAAATAACTTTTAACCCCTCTAAAAGATATCTAACATTAAATGCAATATCGAAATCTTCTCCAGAGTAAGAAACAGGTATTGATTCATTCGCGTTGCCAATATCTTGTGCATCTGCACTTATTAAAGCTAAATCCTCATTATTCAATTTAATTTTTACGACGCTGCTCTGTTGATCAGCTAAAACAGCAATTCTCTCTAACGCATCAATTAATTTTTTTGTATTAAAATTAAAAATATTAGAAAAAGTATCAGGGATCAGTTGTGAATAATTAGGATAAATACCTTCAAGGGTTCTTGTTGTAATTATTTGATTTGAAGAAATAAAAACTACCTGACCTTTGTCATAGAATAACTTGATTGAATTTTCTGAGCTTCTCAAAGATACTAGTTTTTCAATTTCTCTTAAAGATCTAGTTGGAATAGTTACTGATAAATCACTTTCATTTGAATGAGAATCATCTTTATTTTCAATATGTTCTTCATTACCAATTAATGCAACTGCCAATCTATGACCATCTGTAGAAGCAGACTCTAGATAATTTTGCTTAAAAGTAAAATTCACACCTGTAAGTAATTGCTTAGAATCATCATTACTACTAGCAAAAATAGTAGCTTTTAAAGCTTTCAAAAAAGAACTAGGGTCTATATTTAAAGAGGTGCCACTTTCAACAAATGGTAAATTAGGGTAATCATCAGAAGGTATTCCTTTAAGATTGAAAGATCCCCTATCACTTTTTATTAAAATATTCTCTGAATCATCATTTACTTCTAACGAAACAGGTGTCTCATTAGGTAATTTATTCACTATTTCAGATAACAGTTTTGAAGGTATCGTAATAGCCCCACTCTTTTTAACAGTTCCATCAAATGAAGTTTGAATTCCTAAATTAAGGTCAAACCCAGTAAGACTTATTTTATTTGTTCCCTGATCAGCCGTTAAAAGTATATTTGCAAGAATTGGATGAGTCGGTCTTGAAGAAACTGCTTTGCTTACTAGTTGAATAGCATTATTTAACTCATTTTGATTACAAATAATCTCCATTGGAATTTGGAATTTTTTTTACACATTCAATATACTTTTTCCGTAAATTAAATTCAATAAATTATTTTATTCTTTCTTTCTAATATCTAAACTTAAATTAAAAAAAAATATTTAGTAGTAGTAGTAACTGTGGAAAATGTGGAATTCTTGATTTAAAGCCTTACTTACTCAATTTATGAATATTTAGAAAGTGGAAAAAAATGTTTACTTGTTGAATAAAATGAAATTTACTTAAAATTAAAAAAACTACTCAACAAAAAATATTACTTTTTATAGCTTTATTAACAAAAAAGTTTTGTTTTTATTTGATTTCCACAGACACTTATTTTATTGGATTTTAATACCCTAATATTTTGGTTATGTTTTTTAATGAAGGTTCAATATTTTTTCTAAATACAGCATCATTATTTTTGATAGCACAATCAGGATCTTTTAATCCATTTCCCGTAAGGACACAAACAATAGTTGATTCTTTTTGAATTCTATTTTTATTTTTAATGAGTCCCGCTACTGAGGCTGCACTTGCTGGTTCACAAAAAACTCCTTCTTTGGCAAGGATTTTATAAGCATTTATTATTTCGTCATCCGTAACTGACTGAAAATCTCCTTTACTCTCTTTTTTTACTTTTTTTGCTTTTTCCCTATTTACAGGATTCCCAATCCTTATTGCTGTTGCAATTGTTTCTGGATTCTTAACTATTATATTTTGTACTAATGGAGCAGATCCTTCTGATTGAAATCCCATCATAATGGGTAATTTTAAATTTCTTTTTGTTTTCGAATATTCTCTAAATCCCATCCAATAAGCAGTTATATTACCTGCGTTCCCCATTGGTATACAAAGCCAATCAGGTGTAATTCCTAAGTCATCAATAATTTCAAAAGCAGCAGTTTTTTGGCCTTGTATTCGATATGGATTAACAGAATTAACAAGTTCTATGGGATGTTCAGAGGATAAATCTCTAACAATTTCAAGAGCCTTATCAAAATTGCCATTTATGGATATTATTTCAGCTCCATACATCAAAGCTTGTGCAAGTTTGCCTTGTGCAACAAATCCTTCTGGGATTAAAACATAAGGTTTTAATCCTCCTCTAGAAGCATAAGCGGCTGCAGCTGCAGAAGTATTTCCAGTACTTGCACAAATTACAGCCTCACGGCCTTCTTCTTTTGCTTTACTAATTGCCATGGTCATACCTCGATCTTTAAAGGATCCTGTAGGATTAAGACCATCATATTTTAAAAAAACTTTTGTTCCATTTCCAATTAAATTGCTAATTGAGTGACTAAGAATTAGTGGAGTATTTCCCTCATTTAGGGAAATAATAGGAGTTTTCTTTGTAACCGGAAGATATTGTTTGTAAGCTTCGATTAGACCGGGCCATCTTTTCTTTCTGTAGTTTATACCTAGTTTATTTTTGATTCTACTTAATAACACCATGGCCGTTTAATCTGCTTTAATTTTTTCTAGAGGAGAATTAGTGAAAAAGTCTAATAATTCTGAAATCGATTCTACTTTATTCATAACTTTGCTCAAAGCTTTGACATCTAAAATAATAGTTTTAGTTGGATATCCTTCAAAAAATTTTATGAGATCTATTTTTCCATTACCTATATAAATACCTTGAATTACACTTGCTCTGAGAGCTAACATACCTGTCCTTTCATCAACTGCTTTGGGAGGGTGGATAATAGATGAAAGTCTTGTTAAAAAAATATTTCCTATTTCCGAATATACTAATTTGTTCGCAATGGTAATAGGGATTTCAAATTTTTTATTTAATACTGATCTAATTTCATTATCTTCAGATCCAGTAGCTTTCAAAATTCTTTTTAATTTTTTTGTAGCATAACCTTCTTCCGCAAAAGTTTTTAATGAATTTACTTTAATGGTCCTTGAAAATATGTTGTATGTAATTTTAATTTCCTCAGCAGAGTTAGCTTTTGAAACATTAAAAAGTAATAGAGTACTAAATAAAATTAAAATAAATTTAATTATTGAAAACTTAGTAAACTTCATTTTAGATATTTGCACCAGCCGCTATCTTCACAAGTCTTACTACTCCTTTTTCGGTTAAGTTTTGTGCAATTTTTAAACCCATTTCTTTCGTATAAGGTTCACTAATAAGTCGTGGAACTCTTTTTAGAAAAATATCAATAGAATAGCCAGGGACTTTTTGTATAATCTCTAAAAAGTTTTTAAATGGCTCTATAAACATTATAAGGTCTCTTAAGCTTATATTTTCATTAGTAATATTTAATTTAATAGAGCTTGGAAGGAAGTTATTTAAATTTTTCAGAATTTTTAAACCAAATAAATCTATTTGATTTGTTAAGCTCTCAATTATTTCATTTCTTAGAAATCCTCCATTTGGAGAAAAAAGAAGATTTATTACCTCATCTAAAAGTTTTTCCAAATCAAGGTTTGTTTGCTTTGCAGCATTAGAAAGAAGATCTTCTAAACGGTCCCACTTAAATTTTTTATTATCGAAAAGCATTTCTTTTAAACTTTCTCTCAATTGTGGATCAGGGTCTTCCATCAATCTTCTTGCAAAATATGGATAAGCTGCACCTAGTATTTTAAAGTTAGGGTCAACGCTCAAAGCAATTCCTTCTAGTGTTAATAATGACCTAATTATTAATGCATAATATGGAGGTAATCTGAAAGGAAATTTATACATAACTCCAGACATGTCGTCTGTGACACTTTTGAAATCCATTTTTGAAACCCCTTGTTCAACGGCATTAATAAATACATCTTGAAATGCTGGAACTATGGGTTCAAGATTAACTTCTTCTGATAAAAATCCTAATTTTACAAAATCTTGCGATAATTTATCGAAGTTTTTATTTACTAAATGAACAACAGCTTGTATTAAACCGGATCTAGAGTCTCTGGATACTTCGCTCATCATTCCAAAATCTAGGTAACATAATCTTCCATCTCTCAAAGCTAATAAATTCCCAGGATGTGGGTCGGCGTGGAAAAAACCATGTTCTAAAAGTTGTTCTAAGCTGCATTGCACGCCTATATCAATCATTTTGTCGGGGTCAATTCCTAATTTTTTTACATCATCTAAGTTGGTTAATTTTGTGCCTTCAATCCATTCCATCGTCAAAACTCTTCTGGATGTTATTTCTTTGTATATTTTTGGTACAGCAATCATTTGGTTATGTTTATGCATGTTTCTGAATTTATCTGCATTTTCAGCTTCGTTTAAATAATCCATCTCTTCAAAAACTCTTTTGCCTAATTCATCAATTAATGCAACAAGATCGCTTCTTATTAATCCAATATTGTTTTTCAGCCAATAAGCAATATTTCTTACTATGTAGAGATCTAGAGTTATTTGTTCTCTCAAACCTGGTCTTTGAACTTTAACTGCTACAACCTCTCCAGTCTTAATCTTGGCTTTATGAACTTGCCCTAAAGAAGCAGCAGAAATTGGTTCTTTATCAATTTCTAAAAATATTTTATCTATTTTAGATCCTAAATCTTCTTCTATTAATTCCATAGCTTTATTTCCATCAAACCCTGGAAGTTGATCTTGCAATTCAGATAATTCTTCCAGAAGAACCCCTGGAATAATATCTGGTCTTGTTGATAACGCTTGACCTGCTTTAACAAATGCTGGTCCAAGTTCTACTAATAGATTTGTTAATTCTTTTGCTCTAAATCTTGCCTTCGCTTTATTCTTCAATCTTCCTGTTAATTTATCCCAGCCGACAGAAAATAAATAAGCAAAAATAGGGATGAGTGTTTGCCAAAGTCTTTTTAAAAGTCTTTTTGGGTTCCTTTTGTAAATTTTAGATATTGTTTCTGGATCATAATCCAACAGCCCAGACACCTCAATAAAATCAGTAAAGTCTTCTTTCATGTCTTTATTTATTTAAAACCTTTATTTTTTTTAAAAAGAAGTTATTTTTTTTATATGGAAGATTTATCATGCTTATACAATTAAAAATAGAGAACATTGCCTTAATAGAGATTATAGAAATTAATTTCGAAAAAGGTTTGAACATCATTACTGGGGATTCTGGTTCGGGGAAATCACTAATTTTAGATTCCTTAAATGTTTTATTTGGTGGAACTAATATACCTTTAAAGCACTTAATACGTCCAGGAAAACATCATTGTTCTATCGAGGCAAAATTTTCTTGTTCTTTGCAAATCAATAACTGGCTAATTAGTAATGGTTTTCAAAGCAATTCTGTTTTAAAAATCAAAAGAATATCCTATAAAAAAAATAATAAAGTTTTATCTAAATTTAGCCTCAACGAATTATTAATTAATAAAAAATTATTAGAAGAACTTCGCTTATTATTAATAGATTTCGCAGGACAATCAGATACTTTTATATTCGATTCTCAAGACAAGAGAAGATTAATTATTGATGATCTATGTTCGCAAGAATTGAGAGATACAAGTGTAAAGATTAAAAATTTATGGGATGAAAGTCAGGTTTTAAAGGGTTTAATGAATGAAAAAATAGAATCCTCTAAGAAGCAAGAAGAAAATAACTTATTAACTAAGCAAATATTGCAAACTTTAGAGGAAGCTAATTTAGAATCCGGCCAGGAAATCCTAGAATTAGAGTTACTAGAAAATAAACTTGTAAATAATCTTGAAATACACAATTCAGTTCAATCTTCTTTAGAAAATTTAAATAATTTCAGGCATGATCAACCATCAGTAGCTTCTTTAATAAACCAATCTATAAAAAATTTAAATAAAATAGCAGATTTCGATTTAAAAATTCAAAACTTTAGAGAAAATTTATTAGATATCCAAACTTCTGTTGAAGATTTAATTTTCTCTTTAAACTCATATATACAAGACTTAGATAATAATGAATCTAACCTTTCAGAAATACAAAAAAGATTATTTTTTTTAAAAAATTTGGAGAGAACTCTTTCATTGGAGCTACCTCAATTAATTGAAAAGCGAGATCAATTAAGAACATATTTTCAACAAAATGATCAAGATAAAGAGATTTGCAAGATAAAAGCTCAAATTGAAAATTTACAAAGTAATCTAAATTCTTTATTTTTTATTCAATCAAGTGAAAGAAAAAAAATTGCTAAACAATTTCAAAATTCAGTAAAGAATATGTTAAGCAATTTAGGTTTAGAAAATGCTAATTTTTCAATTCAATTTTCTGAAAGTAAGCCTTCTGGCGATGGAATTGACAATATAAATTTTTTGTTTTCGGCCAATCCTGATCAGAAGCTTGCTCCTTTATCAGATGTTATTTCTGGTGGAGAAATGTCAAGATTTTTATTAGCAATCAAATCTAGTATTTCTAAAAAACCAAATACTTTCTTTTTAGATGAAATTGATAGTGGTTTAAGTGGTAAATCTTTATTTTCTTTGGTTAAATTAATAAGAGAAATTTCCCAAGATCAACAGGTTTTATGTATTACACATCAGCCATTTTTAGCTGCTGAAGGTATTGTTCATTTTAAAGTGAAAAAAAATGTAATCAATGGAAAAACTTATACTTCAATATCAAAGTTGACTACAAAAAAACAAAGAAAAAATGAGTTAGTAGAGCTCATTGGGGGAGGTTTTGGAGAAGCAAATGATTACGCTTCTAGACTTCTTGATAGGACAGCGGCGTAAAATAAAAAAAATTCCATTATAATAGCCTTTTTAAATCAAAAATAGATTTAAACATGGTTAAAAAAATCAATAATAGTTTTGAAGAAGATAATTCAATCATTATTAGAGGAGCACGCCAGCATAATTTAAAAAATATTGATCTTTCCTTACCTAGAAATAAATTTATAGTCTTTACAGGTGTAAGCGGAAGTGGAAAAAGTTCTTTAGCTTTTGATACAATTTTTGCTGAAGGTCAAAGAAGATATGTTGAGAGTCTTTCGGCATATGCAAGACAATTTTTGGGTCAAGTAGATAAACCAGATGTCGACAATATTGAGGGTTTATCACCTGCTATTTCAATAGATCAAAAATCTACAAGTCATAATCCTCGTTCAACAGTTGGAACAGTAACAGAGATACAAGATTATTTAAGATTGTTGTTTGGTCGTGCTGGTGAGCCGCATTGCCATCACTGTGGTATTCCTATTGCCCCTCAAACAATTGACGAAATGGTTGATCAAATTCTTTTATTGCCAGAAGGAACAAGGTACCAATTGTTGGCTCCTGTTGTAAGAGGGAAGAAAGGAACTCATACAAAATTAATTAGTGGACTAGCTGCTGAGGGCTTCGCCCGGGTAAGAATCAACGGGGAGGTAAGAGAACTTGCAGATAGTATAGAATTAGATAAAAATCAAATTCATAATATTGAAGTAGTAGTTGATAGATTAATTGCAAGAGAGGGAATACAAGAAAGATTGAGTGATTCTTTGCAAACTTGCCTCAAAAGAGGCGATGGCTTGGCAATAGTAGAAGTTGTTCCAAAAAAAGGAGAAAACTTACCTTCTAACTTAGAAAGAGAAAAACTTTACTCAGAAAATTATGCATGTCCTGTACATGGCTCTATTGTTGAGGAACTTTCTCCTAGATTATTTTCTTTTAATAGCCCATACGGGGCTTGTCCAGATTGTCATGGGATTGGTTATTTAAAAAAATTTACTGCGGATAGAGTTATACCAGATAAAACATTACCTGTTTATGCTGCAATAGCTCCTTGGAGTGAAAAAGATAATACTTATTATTTTTCTTTACTTTATTCAGTGGGACAAGCTTATGGTTTTGAATTAAAAACTCCTTGGAAAGATTTAAGTGATTTGCAAAAAAAAGTTTTATTGTCGGGATCAGATAAACCAATTTTAATTCAAGCTGATAGTCGTTTTAAAACTTCAAGCGGTTTTGAAAGACCTTTTGAAGGGATTTTACCGATATTAGAAAGGCAATTGAATGAAGCTAATGGAGAATCAGTTAAACAAAAGTTAGAAAAATATTTAGAATTAGTACCTTGTAAGACATGTTCGGGAAAAAGATTAAGACCTGAGGCTTTAGCAGTCAAACTTGGTCCGTTTAACATAACTGATTTAACCTCTATAAGCGTTTCTGATACATTAATTCATGTCGAACGACTTATGGGATTAGCTAAGCCTAATAAGGAAAATATATCTTTATCAGAAAAACAAAAGCAAATAGGTGAGTTGGTTTTAAAAGAGATTCGTTTACGTTTGAAGTTTTTAATTAATGTAGGCTTAGATTATTTGACGTTAGATAGACCAGCTATGACTTTGTCTGGTGGTGAGGCTCAGCGTATTAGATTGGCTACACAAATAGGTGCTGGCCTTACTGGTGTTTTATATGTATTAGATGAGCCTAGTATTGGCTTACATCAGAGAGACAATGACAGATTATTAGAAACATTAAAAAACTTAAGAGACTTGGGAAATACTTTGGTTGTCGTTGAACATGATGAGGACACTATGAAATCCGCAGATTATTTAGTAGATATTGGCCCAGGGGCAGGGGTTTATGGTGGCGAAATTATTGCTAAAGGATCCTATCAAGATGTCTTGAAATCTGAGAGATCATTAACTGGGGCTTATCTCAGTGGCAGGAAGTCAATTCCGACCCCAAAAGAACGTAGATCATCTGTAAAAAAAAGTTTAATTCTAAATAATTGTTTTAAAAATAATTTAAAGAATATATCTGTAGAATTTCCTTTGGGAAGATTAGTTTCTGTAACTGGTGTTAGCGGTAGTGGGAAAAGTACTTTGATAAATGAATTGCTTCACCCTGCATTGTGCCATTCTCTAGGTTTAAAAGTTCCTTTTCCTCAAGGGGTAGAAGAGTTAAAGGGTATAAAGGCAATTGATAAAGTTATCGTTATTGATCAATCTCCGATAGGGAGAACACCAAGATCAAATCCTGCTACTTATACAGGTGCTTTTGACCCCATAAGGCAGATATTTACTGCTACAGTTGAAGCCAAAGCAAGGGGTTATCAAGCTGGCCAGTTTAGTTTTAATGTGAAAGGAGGAAGATGCGAAGCATGCAAAGGCCAAGGAGTAAACGTTATCGAAATGAATTTTTTACCTGATGTGTATGTTCAATGTGAAGTATGTAAAGGAGCTCGTTTTAATAGGGAAACACTTCAAGTTAAATATAAAGGTTTTAATATATCTGATGTTTTAGAGATGACTGTTGAACAAGCTGCAGAAATTTTCTCTGCTATACCTCAAGCTGCTGATAGATTATCTACATTGGTAGATGTTGGCTTAGGATATGTCAAATTAGGTCAACCAGCTCCCACATTATCCGGTGGAGAGGCTCAAAGAGTTAAGTTAGCTACAGAATTATCAAAAAGGGCTACTGGAAAAACTTTATATTTGATTGATGAACCAACTACAGGATTAAGTTTTTATGATGTTCACAAATTAATGGATGTGATACAACGTTTGGTAGATAAAGGTAACTCCGTAATTGTTATTGAACATAATTTAGATGTTATTAGATGTTCGGATTGGATAATCGATTTAGGACCTGATGGAGGGGATAAAGGAGGAGAAATTATTGCAGAAGGTATTCCTGAGGATGTCGCAAAAAATCCTAGTAGTCATACAGCAAAATATCTTAAAAAGGTTCTAAAGTAAAAAATACTTGTTGTAATTCTTTGTATTTTCAATTATCTCAGTAACGCGAAAGTCTTAACTAGAGGGCTATAAGATTAGTCTGTTACTGCTTTTTAAAAAATTTTTGTATTAAAAAAATCTAAAATCATAATGCTTTCTTAATATTTTCTCAGGAAATTCAGCTTATTTGTATTAAAGGCCGTTGATCGGAGGATTTGCTGAATGAGGTTTAAATTTTTACATTTACATTTACATGGTCTTATACGTTCTAGAAATCTTGAATTAGGTAGGGATGCTGATACAGGTGGGCAAACACAATACGTATTAGAATTAGTTAAAAGTCTGGCTAATACTTCAGATGTTGACCAAGTAGATTTAGTTACTCGTTTAATCAACGACTCTAAAGTAGACGATGATTATTCACAAGAAGAAGAATTTGTAGAACCTGGAGTTAGAATTTTAAGATTTAAATTTGGACCTAATAAATATTTAAGAAAGGAATTGCTTTGGCCACATTTAGATCATTTAACTGAAAGCCTTATTTCTTTTTATAAAAAAAATAAAAAGCCTGATTTTATACATGCACATTATGCAGACGCTGGATATGTAGGCGTTCAACTAAGTAAATCTTTAAATATTCCACTTATTTTTACTGGTCATTCTTTAGGAAGAGAAAAAAAGAGGAAATTGCTTGAAACTGGTTTAAAAACTAATCAAATAGAGAAACTTTATTCTATAAGTACAAGAATTGATGCAGAAGAAAAAGTTTTAAAGTCCGCAGATATTATCGTAACCAGTACTAATCAAGAGTCAGTTTATCAATATTCCCAATATTCTTCTTTTTCACCTCACAAAGCTAGAGTGATCCCTCCCGGAGTTGATCATAACAAGTTTCATCATATTTATTCGACAACAGAGACCGCTGAAACTGACAATATGATGAAACCTTTTTTGAAAGATTCTTCAAAACCGCCATTGTTGACTATTTCTAGAGCTGTGCGAAGAAAAAATATTCCTTCTTTGATTGAGGCATATGGAAGATCTGAAAAATTAAAACGGAAGACTAATTTAATTTTGATTTTAGGTTGTCGAGATAGCACTTCAAAACTTGATCCTCAACAAAAAGAGGTATTTCATAATATTTTCGAAACGATTGATAAATATAATTTGTACGGAAAGGTAGCTTATCCAAAAAAGCATCTTCCAAGTCAGATTCCTGCTATATATCGATGGGCTGCGAGCAGGGGAGGTGTATTTGTTAATCCAGCTTTAACGGAGCCTTTTGGTTTAACACTTCTTGAAGCTTCTTCATGTGGATTGCCAATAATATCAACAGACGATGGTGGTCCTAAGGAAATTCGGTCGAAATGTGAAAATGGACTCTTAGTAGATGTTAATGATATTAATAAATTGAAACTTATTCTTGAAAAAGGAATTTCTAATAATGATCAGTGGAAATTATGGAGCAGAAATGGAATTGAGGGCGTAAATAGGCATTTTAGTTGGAATACTCATGTACGTAATTATTTATCAATACTTACTGAAGAGTTATCAAAGTTTAAAAGTTATTCTTCGTCTGATATCAAACATAGTTGTTTAAAAGGAAGTTCTTCACTTATAAAACCCCATTGATCAAATACTTTAGGGTCAGGGTGAAGAATTAGTTGATTGCTATTTGTTTTCTTTAGTTTAAATCCTTTTTTAGATAGTTTCTTCATCAAGTTTGCAGTTTCTTCAAATCTAGATGCCATTGCATCAAGGCTTGAACAGTCACTTGTTAATCCGTTATCTTTCCATGTAAAAAAACTCATAACAAATTTTCTTAGAGATTGACTTTTAAAACTATACCTAAAATTACAAGTAAAATGTTGATTTTCCAAGAATTTTCAACTATTTTTTTTTCTTTAACTCCTTTTAGTTCAAAATGGTGGTGTAGTGGTGCCATTAAAAAAATACGTTTTCCTTTGTGAAATAATTTTTTTGTAATTTTAAAAAACCCTACTTGAATCATTACTGATAAAGATTCAACAATGAAGATTCCAGAAAAAATAGATAAGGTAAAAACGCTATTAGTTAATAGTGCTATAGAGCCTAAAATTGCACCAATACTTAAAGATCCTGTGTCACCCATAAATATTTTTGCAGGAAAACTATTGTATTTGAGAAATCCTAAACATATTCCTGACATTGAATAACATAAAATACTGAAAATAATAAGCTCTTGTTGATTCTTCATTAAAATTTCTGTTCCTAATCCATAAAAAACAATTCCACTACACCCAGCTGCTAATCCATCTAATCCATCAGTTAAATTAACTGAATTACTCATACCAACTAGAACTAAAAAAGAAATGGGCAATATGAAAATATTCATGTTTATTCCCCAGGACTCAGATACTGAGATAAGTGGATTTATTAAATCTTTTTCATAGGCTAAAGATATAAAAATTATTGAGATGATACTTTGAAGTATAAATTTTTCTTTTGTTTTTAAACCGGTGTTTTTTTTGTTTTTAATACTTATATAATCATCTAAAAAGCCTGTAATAAAAAAGCCAAAAATAGTAAGTAATAAAAGAAATAATTTTAGGGAACCTAAATTGATAGTAATTATTAAAAGAAAAATCAAAAGAGGGATAATCATGAAAACTCCTCCCATTGTTGGGGTATCACTTTTTCTAAAGTGATTAGCAGGACCTTCAGTTCTAATATTTTGGAGTAGATTTAATTTTTTGATTATCTTTAGACCATTTTTTGTTGTGAATAAAGAAATAAAGAAAAATAACGTATAAACTCCTATAAAAATAAAATTTTTAAAAAAAAAGGAAGTAACTATTAAAGCAAAAGTATTTAATATTAATAACGATTTAAAGTTAAATTCTTTAATCTTCCCAATCATCCTCTAATGAAGGTTCCTCTTCAGTTTTATAATCTTCTTTCTCTCCCATTAGCGCTGAAAGTTCTTCTTCCTCTATCGTACTAATCTCTTGTGAATCTCCTTCTTTTTCAGCAACCAGCCTTCCTGTATTTTCAAGCCAAGATAGCAGATCAGGTTCATCTCTTAGGGGCAAAACAGGAGCTGGATCATCTCTGTGATAGCAAGTTAAAGCTGGGTTAACTTCAGAAATATCGTCTAATCTAAGTTTTAGTTTATTTGAGTCCATTAAAGATTATGTTCTATATATAAGATAATACATAATGATGCACACGAAAAACTATGTTTGATAAAGGAAATTTAAAATACTTTTTTATCTGCTTAATTTCCTTGTTGCTGTCTGGATTATTAAAACTTCTTGGATATTTGAATCCCGATGTTTTAATAATTAATAACTTTCTTCTCTTATTACTAGTTTTTGGTCCAGCTCTTTTAGTTACAATAGTATTAGTTTTTAATAAGTTTTCAAATTCTTAATTAAGTCAAAAATTAAAATTTATGGAGCAAATTTAGATGCATCAGGTAAAAAAAGTTGTACTAGCTTATTCTGGTGGCGTAGATACGAGCGTTTGTATTCCATATTTAAAGAATGAATATGGAATTTCAGAAGTGGTTACTTTTGTGGCTGATCTTGGACAAGGGGAGGATTTAGAACTTATTAGGCAAAAAGCATTAAATTCTGGTGCATCTCAATCAATTGTTGGTAATTTAGTTAATAGTTTTGTTGAGAGATATGCTTTCCCAGCCATTAGAGCAAACGCATTATATCAAGATAAATATCCTTTATCTACAGCTCTTGCTAGGCCTTTAATTGCAGAGAATCTAGTAAATATTGCTCGAGAGTTTAGTGCTGACGCAGTCGCTCATGGATGTACTGGTAAAGGGAATGATCAAGTTCGATTTGATTTAGCAATTCATGCTTTAGGTCCTGATTTGAAAATAATTACTCCTGCAAGGGAATGGAAAATGAGTAGAGAAGAGGCAATATTGTATGGAGAAAAATTTGGAATTCCTGCACCAGTATCAAAAAAATCACCATATTCAATAGATGTTAATTTACTCGGTAGGAGTATTGAAGCAGGCGTATTAGAAGACACAATGCAAGAGGCGCCTGAAGATATTTTTGCAATGACATCATCTATTGATAAATCACCTGATACTCCTCAAGATATAGAAATAATTTTTAAAAATGGGTTTCCTGTTGGAATTAATGATGAATCTTTAACCCCTGTAGAGATTATAAAAAAAGCTAATTTTCTTGCAGGCGAGCATGGTTTTGGAAGAATTGATATGATTGAAGATCGAGTAGTAGGAATAAAAAGTAGAGAGATTTACGAAACACCTGGCCTCTTACTTTTAATAAAAGCTCACAAGGAATTAGAAAGCATTACATTAAACCCAGATGTTATCGATTTTAAAGGAACAGTGGAAAAAAAATGGGGTCAATTAGTCTATCAAGGTTTTTGGTTTGGACCTCTTAAAGATAGTTTGGATGCATTTATTTCATCGACTCAAACTTCAGTCAATGGAAGAGTAAAGATTAGACTTTATAAGGGGAATGCAACAATCATTGGAAGAATATCTGAAAATAATTCTCTATATAGGGAAGATTTAGCAACTTACAGTAGAGAAGATGTGTTTAATCATTCCTTAGCAGAGGGTTTTATTTATATGTGGGGTATGTCTAATAAAATTTGGGCCGAGTTAAATTCAAAAACTAATGATTAACATTTAAGATTCTCCATTTTCATTGGTTTCAGTATTATCTTTTACTGAAGTTGAAGTTTCAGTAGTTGTTTCTGGTTGACCCTCTTTAGATTCTACTTTGGCTTTTAGATTATCTTTGTTATCTGTCTGAGGTGTACTCTTGTTCGAAGTTTTTGGTGTTGGTAAAGGCCCTTCTTGTTTAACCGTCATGTATCTAATAACATCTTCACTCAGTCTCATTGCTTTTTCAATTTTAAAAATATGTTGTCCGTCACCTTGATGACTTAATTGAACGTACACACCTTCTCTATGCTTTGCTATTTGATAGGCTAATCTTCTCTTGCCTCTCATTTGACTATCTACAATAGTGCCGCCAAATTCTTCTAAAAGTTTATTGTATTTGTTAATGTGATTAGTTACTTCATCTTCCGCAATATCAGGGCGAAGGATGTACATTGTTTCGTAATAAGATTGTTGATCGTTCATAGTTTCAGACAAGGGCTTTGGCTCATAAATGTATGCGATGAGCGTCTGTTCATTATTCACCATACATTATGATGGGCAATTTCTTAAAAATTACCATTATTTTTTTTAAGATATTTTTTTAAAGCGTTATTCATGATATGAAAAGGTACTTCTAAACCATCAGTCCAAAAGGATAATGATTGAATTCCTTGAGCAACAAGCATTTGTAAACCATCGATAGTCATGCAACCTTTATTAGCGCTAAATTTTAATAAGTCAGTTGGTGCAGGATTGTAGATTAAATCATAAACAATTGTTTTCTCATTAAGGGATCTCCAAAAAATTTCTCCATATGGTAATTCATTTGTTTCATTTGTAGCTATTTTCATTCCGACTGGTGTGGTATTTACAATTAAATCTGCTTCTTCAATAAAATTCTTAGCCTTATCATCATTATTTAACAAACCCTTAATTTTAATTTGACTTTCAAAATTTTTTGTTAAGTCATCTAATGATTTTTTGTTGCGTGACACTACTGAAATTGTTGAAAAATTCAAATTTATTAATCCTTGTATAACTGATCTCGCTGCTCCACCAGAGCCTAGTACAATCGATTGTTTGTTTCTTAAATTTAAGTTTTTTAATGGATAAATAAATCCTTCTACATCTGTATTAGTTGCACTCCATTCTTTTTTAGAATTTAATTTAAGTGTATTAATTGCCTTAAGCTGGTTGGCAATAGGTGAAATTTCACTACAAAGGTCAAATACTTTTTCCTTAAAGGGAATTGTAATATTTAATCCCTTGCAATTAATTTTTTTCAAAGAATTGAGAACTATTTCTAGATCTTCATTTTTACAAGGTATTGCAATATAAATTAAATCTAATCCTAAATATTGAAGAGCAGCATTTTGCATGATTGGTGACAAAGAGTGGCTAATTGGATTGCCGATTAATGCAATAAAAGATGTCTTACTTGTAATCATGTTTAGAAATTTTTTTTAAAAAAATTACGATCTGTTCGGGAACCACACCCCGTCTTTGAGTAACAATAATGACTCCGATGACCGATTATGGAGAATATAAAATATGAGAATTTACCCATGGGTAAGGTTGTAGGAATCGACTTAGGAACAACTAATAGTTGTGTCGCAGTAATGGAAGGTGGTAAACCTACTGTAATAGCAAATGCTGAGGGTTTCAGAACTACTCCATCAGTTGTTGCATATACTAAAAATCAAGATCAGCTTGTTGGTCAAATTGCTAAAAGACAAGCAGTAATGAATCCTGAAAACACTTTTTATTCAGCAAAGCGTTTTGTTGGTAGAAGAGTGGATGAAGTTAATGAAGAATCTAAAGAAGTTAGTTATTCTGTTGAAAAATCGGGTTCTAGCGTCAAATTAAAGTGTCCTATTTTGGATAAGCAGTTTTCTCCTGAAGAGGTAAGTTCTCAAGTTTTAAGAAAGTTAGCAGATGATGCAGGTAAATACCTTGGCGAAAAAGTGACACAGGCTGTAATTACAGTTCCAGCTTATTTTAATGACTCTCAAAGACAGGCTACAAAAGATGCAGGAAAGATTGCTGGTTTAGAAGTCCTCAGGATTGTTAACGAGCCAACTGCTGCAGCTTTAGCATATGGTTTGGATAAAGAAAATGAAAAAATTCTTGTTTTTGACTTAGGTGGAGGAACATTTGATGTTTCAGTTATTGAAGCTGGAGATGGAGTAACTGAAGTTTTGTCTACATCTGGAGATACACATTTAGGTGGTGACGATTTTGATAGATGCATCGTAGATCATTTAGCTAGTACTTTTAAATCAAATGAGGGAATTGACCTTAGACAGGATAAGCAAGCTTTACAAAGACTTACTGAAGCTGCAGAGAAAGCAAAAATTGAGCTTTCAAATGCTACTCAAAGTGAAATAAATTTACCTTTTATCACAGCGACGCCCGAAGGTCCTAAACATTTGGATTTGAACTTAACTAGGGTAAAATTCGAGGAATTAGCAGCCTCCTTAATTGATAGGTGTAAGACCCCAGTTGAGAGAGCTATAAGTGATGCAAAAATTTCTACTAGTGAAATTGATGAAGTGGTAATGGTGGGAGGCTCATCAAGAATACCTGCTGTTCTAGATTTAGTTAAAAAAATAATAGGTAAAGAACCAAATCAAACTGTTAATCCTGATGAGGTAGTAGCTGTTGGAGCGGCAATTCAAGGAGGAGTTTTAGCAGGAGAGGTTAAGGATATATTGTTGCTTGACGTTACTCCACTTTCTTTAGGTGTAGAGACATTAGGGGGAGTAATGACAAAAATGATAAATCGAAATACTACAGTGCCTACGAAGAAGTCTGAAACATATTCAACTGCTGTAGATGGACAAACGAATGTAGAAATACACGTTTTGCAGGGCGAAAGAGAAATGGCTTCTGACAACAAAAGCTTAGGAACTTTTAGATTGGATGGTATACCTTCAGCGCCAAGAGGTGTTCCTCAAATTGAAGTTACATTTGATATCGATGCAAATGGTATTCTTAGCGTTACGGCTAAGGATAAAGGGAGTGGTAAAGAGCAAAGTATTTCTATCACTGGTGCCTCTACTTTATCTGACAATGAAGTAGAAAAAATGGTAAAGGATGCTGAATCGAATGCATCTGCAGATAAAGAAAAAAGAGAAAAAATTGATTTAAAAAATCAAGCTGAAACACTTGTTTATCAGACAGAAAAGCAACTTGGTGAGCTTGGAGACAAAATTGATGCTGCAGCAAAATCTAAAGTCGAAGAAAAAAGTAATGCTTTAAAAGAAGCAACTTCAAAAGAAGATTATGAATCAATGAAAAAACTTCTTGAAGAACTCCAGCAAGAACTTTATGCGGTAGGGTCATCTGTTTATCAGCAACCCGGCAATCAGCCACCAACATCTGGCCCAACTGGTGGTGGTCCTGATCAGAATGATTCAACTGAAAAAGGCGGTGATGACGTAATTGATGCTGACTTTACTGAAACTAAAGATTAGGTTAAGTAATTCTTAATTTCATTAGCGACCCATTTAGAGCAAGCTGGAGCAAGCAAAAATCCATTTTTGTAAAACCCTGTACATACAATTAGGCCATCTTCCAAATTTCTCATAATTGGTGATGGTTCTCCATCAGGTCTTGACCTTATACCAAACCATTTTTTGTAAATTTTATCTTTTGTAAGCCAATTTGGTTTTTTATCGAGAAAATCTGTGAGTTGTTCGAATATATTGTCTTCTGGCTTGGTGCGATATTCATCAGTTGAACCAATTATAAGCTTATTTTTTGATTTTGGAATTATATTTTTACCATTTATATTGAATTGTTTTGGAAGTGATAAAAAATTAACTTCTGCATCGCTAATATTCACTTCCATAGCTTGACCCAAAACAGGTTTTAATTTGATGTTGTGAGATAGGTTATCTATTAAATCGACTGCTTTTAGAGAATTACATAAAATAACTATGTCAGATTTGATTTCTTCGTTGTTTCTTGTTTTAGAAAGCCATTGATTTTTTGATTTTCTAATTTCTATGATTTGATCTTCTAAAAAAGCAACTTTTTTAATTTTTAGATATATATCTAATGTCTGTAGTAAAGAAAAAGCATTTATCCTCCCATCTTTGTGGGATATCATTCCCATTATATTTTTTATTTGGAAGGTATTTTTTATATTCTTTATAAGTGTTGAGTCTCTTTCTAAAATTTTTAAGTTTTCATCATTATTTTCATTAACGAATTTTTTAAGTTTTTTAAACTTTTCTTCATTTGTAGTAAGTTGAATTAATGGCTTTGTAATTTGTAATTTAGTATTAAATTCTCTTAGAAACTCTATCCATTTTGGCCATAATTCTATGCTTTCTTTCCTTAAAGTCCAACTTCTTCCTTTTCTTTTTAAATACATATTACCCATTAGCAAGCCCAATGCTGCATTGCTACTATTTTTTTGTTGAGCAGGGTCTACAATGGTTACCTGGAAACCTAATTCTGATAATTCTAGAGCGTTAAATTTACCAATGATTCCAGATCCAATAATAATTATGTGTGTTTTTTGAAAATTTTCTTTTAAGCTTTTCATTGATATATTAGATATACTCACTTACCTGACTAAATAGTTAAAGATTTTTGGAACATCCTTCAATTATATTCAAAATTGTTTGTCCCGATAGACCTGGTCTTGTAAGTCTACTTACAAGTTGGATTTCAAATTATGGTGGCAATATAAAGCATTCTGATCATCATACAGATCAAGATGCTGGTTTGTTTCTTAGTCGAATCGAATGGGATAGTAAAAATCCATCTTTTAATAGAGATCAAATTTACGATGAATTTGAAAAAATTGCATCTGAAGTAAATGGAAAATTTAACGTAAACTATTCTGATGAGATTCCAAATGTTGCTATTTTCGTGAGTAAACAAAATCATTGTTTGATTGATTTACTTTGGCGAGTAAGAAATGGTGAACTCAAAATGAAAGTGCCGTTAATAATTTCAAATCATTCTGATCTTGAAATTATTGCAAATGATTTTAATGCGCAATTTGTCTATATTGATACTTTTAATAATGATAAATCTGATGTTGAAGATCAATTTTTAAATTTGCTACAAGAATATGAAATTGATCTTGTTGTATTAGCCAAATACATGCAAATTTTGAGCGACTCTTTTTTAAAAAAGTTTTCTTCAATTATAAATATTCATCATTCTTTCTTACCCGCATTTAAGGGGGCGCAACCATATCATCGAGCATGGAAGAGGGGTGTAAAATTGATCGGTGCTACAGCCCACTACGTTACTGAAGATCTTGATGATGGTCCGATAATAGAGCAATGCACAGTTAATGTAAGTCATAGGGATGAAGTAGATGATTTGATTAGAAAAGGAAGAGATATTGAGAGAATAGCTCTAGCAAGAGCAGTTAGATTACATTTAAATCATCAAGTATTTGTTTATAACAGCAAAACTGCTGTTTTTGATTGAAGATAATTTCTTAGTCTTCTAATTCTATTTGTATTTGTCTTTCATAAATTGACTCTTCATTAAAAGCTCTTGCCATAAAAAAACTAGCAATGCAGCTAATTAAGACAGGTTTCATTATCAATAAATTTTTTGTTAAGGCAAAAGCTAAAAACATAGCTGTTATTGGTGTTCGCGAACATCCTGCTACAAAAGCTCCCATTCCGGCAAAAATGTATGTGCTAGGTGCATGTCCTGTTGCAATTTCTACCCAGTTCCCCATTATGAGTCCGACTGATCCTCCCAAAGTAAGCATTGGATAAAATAATCCTCCAGGAGCTCCAGATGCTGCAGCTAAACCTGTCGTGATAAATAATACTAAAACTGCTAACAAAGCAATTCCGATACTTGTATTTTGCTCAGCTATTATTTTCTGTAATTCATCTAAATTATGAAATGTACTTGGTAAAAAAGAATAGATACTTCCCAAAATAAGTCCACAGATACTCATTTTTAAAATAAATTTATTTTTATACCACTTTTTCCCAATATTTTGCATTAACAAAACATATTTGCTGTATAGTTCTGCAAAAATCCCAATAATTATTCCTAGTAAAACTAGGTAAATAAAATCTATAGGTAAGAAGAAAACTGATGGGTCATATTCTTTTTGAATCAGAAATCCGAGGTTAAAATCAAAGCCTCCTGCTTTAGGATCTAAACCCAAGGCTTGAAGAATATCAGCAGATGAATCTGCAATGAAAGTTGTAACTACTACTAAAAGCAAAATTACTGGTCTAGCAGAGTTTAATAGCTCTTCTATTGCATAAATAAACCCTCCTAAAGGAGCGCTAAATACTGCAGCTATTCCAGCACCACCACCTGCTGCTACTATCACTCTTCTGAAAGCCGTAGGAGCTTTGAGCCATTTAGCCATTTGCCAAGCAACTGATCCTCCCATTTGAACCGATGGCCCCTCTGGACCCAAAGGGAATCCACTGCCAATAGCAATAATTCCTGATACGAGCTTTACTAATCCTACTTTTATATTCATTGGCACTTTTTTATGTCTTAAGAAACCCATAATTTGACACACACCTGAACCTTTTGCTGCAGGTGCAATATTTTTTATTAAATATCCTGCAATTGCTCCTCCTACAGCTCCAAAAATTGGTAATACTGTAATAGATGGAAATTGGTCTAAAAGTGCTAATCTCCAATTATTAAAAAAGTAGATTCCAGTTTTAAAAAATATGCTCGTAATTGAAGCTCCTAGACCAGTTAATAAAAGCGAAAATGCAACGACGAGAGATCTTTGTCTTAATAATTTTTTGATACTACGAGAAGAATTATTACTGGTTTTTTGAATATTTTCTTTTATGAGGTTTGGCATAATTCATGATCATTTTGACAAACTGAAATCGTGTATTTCATCAAATTGAAGATAACGATAAAGTTCATCTGAATATGGATTAATTTTATTTTTAGTAATATCCTGATATTCTTCTAATTCAGGAATTTTTCCAAGAAGTGCGCAAACTGCTGCTAATTCAGCACTCCCCAAAAATACTTGCGCATTTTTCCCAAGTCTATTGTCAAAATTTCTTGTACTAGTAGAAAATACTACAGATCCTTCGTTTACTCTGGCTTGATTTCCCATACATAAAGAACAGCCTGGTAACTCTAATCTTGCACCACAATTTTCAAATATTTTATAATAGCCTTCAGTTTTTAAAGTTTCTTCATCCATTTTTGTCGGTGGGCAAATCCATAATTTAGCTTTCAAATTTTGCACACCTTCAAGAACTTTTGCAGCTGCTCTGTAATGACCAATATTTGTCATACAAGAACCTATAAAAACTTCGTCAATATTTGTATTGGCAACATCCGTTATTTCCTTGACGTTATCTGGATCGTTAGGGCAGGCAACTATTGGTTGTGTTACTTTTGCTAAATCAATCTCAATGGTTTCTTCATACTTAGCGTTTGAGTCTGGCTGAATTAATGAGGGTTTTTTTAACCAATTTTTCATATCATTTATTCTTCTTGAAATCGATTTTGAGTCTTCATAATTGCTTTCAATCATTTTTTCTAGCAAGCAAATATTGCTTCTTAAGTATTCTTGAACAGTTTCTTGAGATAAAAGTATTGTGCTACCTGCGCATGAGCGTTCTGCAGTAGCATCAGTAAGTTCGAAAGCTTGTTCAAGTTTTAAGTTAGGTAATCCCTCAATTTCCATAATTTTCCCGTTAAATATATTTTTTTTATTTGCTTTTTCAACAGTTAAGAGTCCTTTTCTAATTGCAAAGAGAGGAATTGCATTTACTAAATCTCTTAAAGTAATTCCTGGTAATAATTCTCCTGTAAATTTAACTAGTACAGATTCCGGCATATTTAATGGCATTGATCCTATTGCAGCCGCGAAGGCAACAATGCCCGAGCCTCCAGGAAATGAAATGCCAAGAGGGAATCTTGTATGACTATCTCCACCAGTTCCAACAGTATCAGGGAGAAGCATTCTGTTAAGCCAGCTATGAATGATGCCGTCTCCAGGTTTAAGGGCTACTCCACCTCTTTGGGATATAAAATCAGGCAGTTCTTTATGGGTAACTAGATCAACTGGTTTAGGATAAGCAGCTGTATGACAAAAACTTTGCATAACTAAATCTGCAGTGAATCCTAAACAAGCGAGTTCTTTTAGTTCATCTCTAGTCATTGGTCCAGTAGTATCTTGGCTGCCAACTGTGGTCATTATTGGTTCACAGGTCATTCCTGGCCTGACTCCATCTAGACCGCATGCTTTTCCAACTATTTTTTGAGCTTGAGTAAACCCAGAATTACTTTCTTTTGGATTTTGTGGTCGGGTAAATATTTCACTCGCCTGATAGTCTAATTTGTTTCTAATTTTGTCCGTAAGAGATCTTCCAATCATAAGATTAATTCTGCCGCCAGCTTGAATCTCATCAGTAAGAGTTGATGGATATAAGTCGAACTTGCTTATTAATTCTTCAGTATTTGAATTTTTTTCAATTTTTTTGATAATGCCTTCATAAGGATATATTTTAAGAGTATCTCCAGTTTTCATATTAGATACGTCAGCTTCTATAGGTAAAGCTCCTGAATCTTGAGCAGTATTAAAGAAAATAGGAGCTATTTTGCTGCCTATTATTATTCCACCTGTTTTTTTGTTTGGAACAAAAGGGATATCTTCGCCTATATGCCAGATGAGTGAATTAATAGCAGATTTTCTAGAACTACCTGTTCCAACAACATCTCCAACATAAGCTATTGGTAAATTTTGTTTTTTTAAATT
This sequence comes from Prochlorococcus marinus CUG1435, assembly GCA_017644375.1. Taxonomy (NCBI): domain Bacteria; kingdom Bacillati; phylum Cyanobacteriota; class Cyanophyceae; order Synechococcales; family Prochlorococcaceae; genus Prochlorococcus; species Prochlorococcus marinus. The sequence goes on along the minus strand of JAEPLP010000001.1, from coordinate 620,542 downwards.
TTCTAGAATCTTTAGTCCATCTGGGTTTTTAAATTCCAACATAGCTAATGCGTGCATTGGTATATCTGGACGTGTTGTGGCATGTACAGCAGGAGATAAGTCGTCTGTGTTTGTTTCTCCGTCAACTTTAAATACCAAGCAAGTAATCTCTTTCTCTAAAACTTTTTTATTTTTGAACCATTCTGCATCTGCCCAACTATTTATAACCTCTTTTGCATAAATATTATTTCGAGACAATTCATAAATCTCATTAGCTGAGTCGTAAACAAGAATAATATTTTTTAAAACTTCTGCGGCTTTCTTAGCAAGTAAACTATTTTCGCCTTTAAGTATTTCGACCAGAGAATTTACATTATATCCTCCTATCATTGTCCCTAGTATTTCAATTGCTTTTTCAGGATTTATGAATTTGCAATATTTTTCTGAATTAACAATAGCTGTAAGCCAGCTTGCTTTTACATATGCAGCCTCATCAACTCCTGGTGATACTCTATTTATTAGTAAATCAAGCAAGAGAGATGAATCACAATTACTATCTTGTTCCAATAATTTTGTAACACAATTTGTTTGATTAGCATTTAAAGGTAAAGGTGGTATACCTTTGGCAGCTCTTTTCGCTACGTGATCTGCATAATCTTTTAGCAATGTTTCCAAATTCTTCATTAGTAAGGTTTAATGCCTAATCTATTGTTATTTTTAATATTGAAAAGGAGAGTATTCATAAATGCTTTTTTAAATATTCAAATTTCTTAATTAATCAATGACGACATCATCAAATAATTCAGCTTTAGAAAAAACATCAGATTTACGTGTTCTTGAGACACGTCCATTAATACCTCCAAGCAGATTACATAATGATATACCTTTAGAACATATCTCTGCTAGTACAGTATCTAAAACGAGAAGATCGATACAAAATATTTTGCATCAAAATGATAAGAGACTTTTAGTCATTGTTGGTCCATGTTCTATTCATGATCTAGAGGCGGCAAAAGAATATTCAAAATATATTCAAAATTTTCGAGAAATTTATCAAGATAAATTAGAAATAATAATGAGAGTTTATTTTGAGAAACCAAGAACAACTATTGGCTGGAAGGGACTTATAAATGATCCACATTTAGATAATTCTTATGATATTAATACCGGTTTAAGAAGGGCAAGAAGTTTGCTTTCATATTTAGCAACTCGTGGAATACCATCTGCCACAGAACTACTAGACCCAATTGTTCCTCAATATATTGCTGATTTGATAAGTTGGACAGCCATAGGCGCGAGGACTACTGAAAGCCAAACACATAGGGAAATGGCATCTGGATTGTCGATGCCCATTGGCTTTAAAAATGGAACGGATGGCTCTTTTAATACTGCAATAAATGCAATGCAGTCAGCTTCAAGATCACACCATTTTTTAGGGGTAAATGATAATGGAATGGCTTCTATTGTTAACACTACGGGAAACCCAGATGGCCATATAGTTTTAAGAGGAGGCTCAAAAGGTCCAAATTTTGAAGGTCATCATGTTCAAAAAATTTCCTCTGAACTAAAGCGATGTAATCTTCCTTATAAAGTAATGATTGATTGTAGTCATGGAAATTCCAACAAGGATTTCCGAAAACAGTCAGAAGTGTTAAAAAACATAGCTTCTCAAATCAATAATGGTGAAAAAAATATTTTGGGAGTTATGATCGAAAGTCATCTTAAGGAAGGTAATCAAAAACTTTTAAAAAAAGAGGATCTTGAGTTTGGCAGAAGCATTACAGATGCATGCATAGATATAGAAACTACAAAAGAATTACTTGCTATTTTGTATAGCTCAGTTAATTAGTTATAAAAAAATTAAAACACAAGGCTGATGTGATTGGAACAATTAAGTTATCTATTCCTAAAACACTAAATTGTTCAAGAATAGTGGCTAAAAAGGCTATTGTAAAATAATTTAAATTAAAACTATTTTGCTGAATGTATCCTAATGAGAAAATTACAACTAAACTTGCTAAAAACATTGTAAAAGTACCAAGCAATGATTTTTTTTGTTTAAGAAAAATCCAGTTCTTTGAGTCAAAGCTTTTGCCTATTAAGCCAGCTAGTCCATCTCCAAACGTCATTATAAAAAATCCAGTAATTAATGAATAAGGATCTTTTTCCCAGAAAAGAAAAATTAAAAAAAATAAACTAATGCAGTAAAATAATGTTCCATAACTTTTTCTCTCAATATCTTCAATTGATGGAAATATTTTATATTTATAATTTATAAAAACCATTAAAGTAATAAGCCCTGTAAAAATGAGAGCTGAATTTTGATTAATTTTTAAAATTTGTGCAATTGGTATTACTGGTCCTATGCCAATATGTATTATTTTTCTAACAACTTCTCTGCTATCTTTATTATCTTTTTTAAAAATTGTTGATATTAAAAAAATTGAAAATAAATAAAATAAAATTATTATGTATTTTAGCAATTTGATTAGGCTGCTTTTTGATGAGTTGTCATTACTCTAAGTTTCAATATTGCTTTTGCTTCAAGTTGCCTTACTCGCTCGCGTGAAACATTTATTTGTCTTCCAATCTCTGCGAGAGTTAGTGGTTCTTCTCCATCTAGGCCAAATCTGAGCCTCATAATTTTTTGTTCTCTTTCGTTTAGCTGTGAGAGCCAAGTACCTAAGTGTTCTTTTTGAATGGTCCTATCCATGCCTTCCATAGGTTCTTCACAATTAGGATCAGGTATAAGTTCCCCAAGAGTGCTTCTGTCTTCTTCTCCTCTTGCGTGGGCATCGAGAGAGGCACAAGGAGCGCTTTGAGAAATTAAATCTTCTAAATCTTTTTGATCTATCCCCATTTCGGTTGCCATTTCTAATCTAGTAGGTTGTCGCCCAAATTTGTGCGATAACTCACGAGATACTCTTCTCATTTTAGATAGCTTTTCACTGATGTGAATAGGCAAACGTATTGTCCTAGCACTGTTGTCGATAGCCCTTGTCATACCTTGTCTAATCCACCAATAAGCATAAGTTGAAAACTTATATCCCATTGCAGGATCAAATTTATCTACAGCTCTTTCCAGGCCAATAGCTCCTTCTTGGACAAGGTCTAGTAACTCTAGCCCTTGATTTTGGTATTTTTTTGCAACGGAAACTACAAGTCTTAGATTAGCGGCCATCATCCTATCTCTAGCTTTTTTCCCTATCTTAATTTGATAATGATGTCGTTGAGTTCTCTCAGATTCTGGAGTTTGAAGCAATTTTTTCATGTTTTGAACATGATGAGCCAACTCTATTTCCTCTGCTGGTGTCAGAAGAGGAACTCTGCCAATACTACTTAGATAATGACCAATAGAATCTGAAGCAATCCGTCCAGATTTTTTTTGGCTTTGTTTTGAAGTTAGACTGGATTTTGTTTTACGAGCTTTGCCCGAAGTGTTTGGTAATCTAGGCTCATCAATATTATTTGAAGAGCTCTTTGCAGATTCCAGAGGGATCCCCATCACCCTGGCCTCCTAATAGTGGATTTTTTAAAAAACTAGCACTGAAATCGAAATAAAAACTACTTTTACTTTGAAACTTTAAAGACAAAAAATTCTTTTTTTATCTTAATTCCTTGAAATCTATTGATATAAAAGGCTTTTAAAAAAATAAAAAAAAATTTAAAATATTAAGTATTTTTGTAAATGTTATAAAAATCAATATTTTCTTTATTTTTTATGAGGTCAAATTGTGAACGATTCTTAGCTGAATCTATTGCATATTTTTCGTAAGAACCATCTTCTTTCATTATCCAAGAAAAGTAATCATCTTTAATATATGTTTGCAAAAGAGCTTGTAGGTGAAATTTTAATTCAGTATCTTCTATTGGAGTAACAGCTTCAATTCTTCTATCTAGGTTTCTTCTCATCCAATCTGCACTCCCAATGAAAACTTCATGATCACCATTATTGCAAAACCAAAAAATTCTTGAGTGTTCAAGGAAATGGCCAATAATGCTTATCACTTTAATATTTTCACTTAGATTTTTTCTTTGGGGATATAAGCAACAAATACCTCTTATAATAAGATTAATTTTTACACCTGAATCAGAAGCTAAATAAAGAAGTTTAATTATTTCTGGATCTACTAAAGAATTCATTTTTGCAATTATTTCAGCTTTTTTGCCTTCCTCTGCATTTTGAATTTCTCTTTTTATGAGAAATATAAATTTCTCTCTCATCGATGAGGGAGAAACTAATAATTTTTTATAACTTTTTTGTTTAGAAAAACCTGATAAGTAATTAAATAACTCAAGTAAATCTGAGGCAATATCAGGATCTGTTGAAAGTAATCCTAAATCTGTATAAAACCTTGAGGTATTGGAGTTATAATTTCCCGTTCCAATATGAAAATAATTCCTTAATCGTCCTTTTTCTTTTCTTACTATTAAAGCTATTTTTGTATGTGTTTTAAATCCTATGATTCCATATACAACATGAATTCCAGCTTGTTCAAGTTGTTTTGCCCATTGAATATTATTGTCTTCATCAAATCTTGCTTTTAGTTCAACAAGAGTCATTACCTCTTTCCCATTCTCTGCAGCTCTCATTAATGCTGCAATAATAGGCGAATCCTTGGAAACTCTATATAAAGTAATTTTTATAGCCATTACAAGTGGATCATCAGCAGCTTTATTTATAAATTCCTCAACTGATGTTTTAAATAAGTCGTATGGATGATGAAGAAGAATATTTTTTTTCCTCAGTATATTGAAAATAGAATCGAGGTTTTTGTTTGAAGGTAAATCTAAATTTTTTAATTGTGGGTGAGTTTCCCCAATTAGTAGATTTTCTTTTAAATCATCTCTATTAATTTTTGTCAGCTGATTTAAATCGTCAAGGCCTAAAAAACTTTTGCAAAAGTATATGTATTCTTTTTGTATTGAGATACTTTCTATAAGTAATTTTAGAATATTTGCTGGTATATCTGATTCAACTTCTAATCTAACTACGTCTCCACCTAATCTTCTCTTTTGCAAACTTTGTTCAACGGCTAAAAGAAGATCATCAGCTTCAAGTTCTTTTAATTCTAAATCTGCATCTCTCGTTACTCTAAAAAAAGAGTAATTTATACATTCCATTCCATTAAATAAAGTATTTATATTATTTCCAATTAAATCTTCAACACTTATGAAAAAATAAGAATTTTCATCGCCTTGTTGAATAATTTCATTGGGAATTTGTATAAATCGATTTATATTTTTTGTTGGTATTTTTACTCTAACAAACTGATTTTTAGAATCTTCCCCATCTCTTATTAAAGCAGCTAAATTTAGACTTAAATTACTTATAAAAGGGAATGGATGTGCTGGATCAACAACTAATGGAGTTAATAAAGGGAAAATAGATGACGTAAAGAAGTTATTACACCAATTTCTTTGATTTTCACTCAGATCCTTATATTTTTTTAAAATTACACCTTGTTTTTTTAATTCATTATTTAATTCATTATTTACATAGCTTTCTTGAAGAGTAGTTAATTTTTTTACTTCTTTGTTGATTCTTGTTAATTGCTCTTTAGGAGTAAGTCCGTCAATACTTTTTTTAGTAATACCTGCTTCAACTTGCGCCTTTAAAGAAGCTACCCTTACCATAAAAAATTCATCAAGATTATTGCTAAAAATTGAACAAAATTTTACTTTATCTAGTATTTTGTACTTCTTTTCAAAACCAGTTAGTAGTACTCTTTTATTGAATTCAATCCAACTTAATTCTCTATTAATAAAAACATCAGCCTGGCTTTTCATTAAAATACTTTTGATTTTTGATTGTTAAAAGAATTATTATTTTTACCCTCTGCAATAAGGTATATCATGAAAAGTAAGATAACGGAACCAGCTATAAAAGGTGATCTAGGACCAAAACTATCATAAACCCTACCCGCCATTGCAATTCCTAAAACTCCTCCCAGACTTTGTAGTCCCTGAAGGCTACTTAAAATTGAGCCTTGTTTATCAATTTCTAATTTCTTTGATATTAGTGCTCTTAAGGTGGGTGTAATTAACCCTGCCCCAATGGCCAAAAATGAAACAGCTGAATAAATATTTATTGTTGCATTCTCTTTTGGAGCGGTTATCAAAAGTGCACATGCCACAAGAATGAAGCCTGATCCGATAAGTGTTAATCGCATTTCACCAAATTGCTTTACCAGAGGACCAATGAATCCTCCCTGAACGATAATTGCAATGATTCCTACTACAACAAGAGTTCCACTTGATGCTTTGGTCGTCCAGTTTAAAGATTCTTGAAGGAAAAATATTAGGATATTGGTCAATCCAGTAAAAGCAATAAAGTAAATAAAAAAAGCTAATGATAATTTTTTAATCTTTTCTTCTTTGAATACTTTAAAAAGCTCTTTTAAAGGGTTTTTTAAAATATTTTTTGATTTAGTTGAAGAATTATTTGGTTTTGTTTCTGGCAAGTAAAAGAAAACTAGAAGAAAATTTATTATTGGAATAATTGATGCTATTAAAACTGGAATGATAAAGTCATTATCTGTATTTTTTGCAAATATTACAACGAAAATATTACCTAAGAAAAAACTTAAACCAAAAGCTACACCAATAAGACCAAATGTTTTTGCTCTTTTTTCAGGACTTGAAATATCTGCAAGAATTGTTGTTGCAGTGGCTGCAGTTCCTCCACTTAATCCGTCAATTAGTCTCGCTAAGAATAATAAAAATAATGGGATAGTGGCTATTGAATTGGACCAATTAAAAAGAACAGTAAAAGATAGTATGGCTATTCCAATTATTGAGCCTGTAATACAAAAAAGAGTGACAGGCCTTCTGCCGTATCTATCACTCATAAGTCCAATAAAAGGGGAAGCTGTAAATTGTGCAAGTTGGTAGGTGCATGATAACAAGCCATATGTACTAGCTTTAGAGTCAAAAAGTAAAACAAAAGAGGGTAAAATGGGTAAAAGTATACTTTCACTTAATCGATCATTTAAAAGAGTGACAAAAGCACTCAGGAGAGTAAATTTTTTGTTTGGTTTCAATAAACTTTCTTTCACAATATTTACCTTCATTGCGATTAACTTTTATTACCATACTTGTTAATGGAGATTTATGTGCCTGGTATTGTTTATTTAGTTGGGGCAGGTCCTGGTGATCCTGAGCTTTTAACTCTAAAAGCATTACGTTTAATAAAAAATTGTGATGCATTAGTTCATGATGCTTTAATTCCAGATGAAATAACAAAAGAGGCAGGAAAAAATACAGAAATTTATCATGTAGGCAAAAGAGCAGGAAAGTGTTCTGTTCCTCAGGCTGAAACTAATGCTCTTATTTTGAAATTAGCAAAAGAAGGCAAAAATGTTGTAAGGCTTAAAGGGGGAGATCCATTCGTTTTTTCTAGGGGTGGTGAAGAGGTATCGATTTTAGAAAAAAATGGCATTTCAGTTGAAATAGTTCCTGGTATTACTTCTGGGATAGCTGCCCCCACGTATTTTGGTATTCCACTAACCCATAGAGATGCTGCGAGTTCTGTAACTTTCGTCACTGGACATGAGCGTGTAGATAAGGAAAAAAAGACAGTTAATTGGAGAGATTTAGCTAAATCATCAGATAGCTTAGTAATTTTTATGGGTATAAAAAATATTGAATTTATTGTGCAAGAATTAATTATAGGTGGTTTGGATAAGAATACTAAATGCGCTGTTATTCAAGAAGCTACTTTAAAAAATCAAAAATGTTTGATAGAGAAATTAGATAATCTCCCAGATAAAATCAAAGATAAAGAATTTTTAGCTCCATCAATCATTATTATTGGAAAAATTGTTCAATTTAAGGTTAACAACAATATAACTAAAGTATCTGATGTCTATTTACCAGATATTAATAAAGTTCAACTATACAATAAATCCCAAAAGTAAATTGGATCGAATTTAGTTTTAAACTTTAAATCATTAACTTGATTAATTTGTCTGCAAGATAAGCTATTAATTGCAACTACTATGTCTTCATTTTGAAATTCTGGAGGAATTAATTCTTCTTTTACAACTTTCAATTTTAAAGCTTTAGAAACCATAATCCCCTCTAAACAGCCGCTCTCTTTTCTAGGAGTTATCCATTGATTATTTCTTTTAATTAGAAGATTAAATGTACTTCCACAACAAAGTTCACCTGACGTATTCAAAAGGATAGAATCATCAAATGATTTTTCATTAGCTTCTGTCAAAACTTGTATTGCCTGATTATATGAAAATGTTTTGCATTTACTTATAAGACTGAATTCATTTATTGCTTCCGTTTGACTAATGCAAACGTTTATCGGATTAAAATTTGGTTTGATTCTATAGAACTCAAGCCATAAATTATCCAAATCTTTTGTCTCTGAAGTGCTATCAATTGTTAGTGTTCGACCTTCATTAGTTCCTCGACTATAGTTTATTCTTACTGAAGCAAATTGATCATTTGCAAGCGATAACTTTCTAATTCCATCGTGAATAAGTTGTTTCAAAGTTAATTTATTTATTTTGAGATTAATATTTAAAATCTTGCTACTTTTTTCTAACCTTTTCAGATGTTCATCAAAAAGAATAGGTTTGTTTTCTTTTATCAAAATGGTTTCAAATATACCATCAGCAAATTTTAATCCTCTATTATTAGCAGCAATAAATATTCTATCAATATCCAACCATTGATCCTTGTGCCAGCCTAATGTTTCAATCATCTTAGTGAATCAATTAACGGTAAAAGTTTCCACTTTAGTTCATTAGTTTCCTCTTCAGGGTTTGAGTCAATAACTATTCCGCAACCAGCATATATATTGATTTTTTTGTCTTTAATTAAAAATGATCTTATTAGTATATTGCTGTCAAACTCTCCATTCCAGTCAAGCTTCAAAAATGATCCACAGTATGGTCCACGTTCACATTCTTCTAATTCAAAAAGTCTCTGGCATGATCTTAATTTAGGTGCTCCAGTTATAGAGCCCCCGGGCCAACAAGCTTTTAGTAAATCAATCCAGTTTTTATCTTTTTTTAATTTGCCTCTGATTACTGAAGTTAGATGATGAACTTTTAAGAAACTTTCAAGTTTTAATATTTCTGGCACCATAATACTTCCTGTTTCGCAAACTTTACTTAAATCATTTCTTATTAGGTCAACAATCATAATATTTTCGGCTCTATCTTTTTCGTTGGTTATTAAATCGATAGCATTAAGTGCGTCTTGATTTAAATCCTTATCTCTGGATCTAGTTCCTTTGATAGGTCTTGATTCTACAAAATTTTTATTATCTATTTTTATAAATCTTTCTGGCGAGGTAGATAATACAGCCTCTTTATAATTATCATTATTTATTATTATTCCTCCAAAGGGAGCTCTTAATTTCCTTCTTATTTTTAAATAAATATCTAGAGGATTATAGTTTTTGGAAGATTTAATTTCGCATTTAGTTGTTAGGTTTGCTTGAAATATATCCCCTAGGGAAATTAATTTTTTCAATTTTAGAATATTTTTCTGAAATGTTTCAGCCATTTCTTCCAAATTTATTTTTGAAAAATCAAAATTCAAATTTGTTTTAATAATATTTTCTTCTTCAATATTTTTTATATTGTTGATTATATTTTTATAATTCATCAGTTCAGATGAGTTTGTGCCTTCGATAATTATTTCTTTTTTTATTAGATTACATTTAATGATTGGATCATATGATGCAATCCATAAAGTTGCCATATTAGATTTTCGCCATGGATTTTTGGGTTCTATATAAACTCCAGCTTCATAACTTAACCATCCGATCCAAAATCCTTTTTCAATATTTTTTAAATTGTTAAATGGATTATTAGTTTTGTCTAAGTTATTGATATCTCTTGATTGGATTATTTTTTTAGGTTTAATTCCTATTATTGACCATTCCCCATTTTCTTTGCCATCACTATCTAGCCAAGCTAATCCTTTATCTCCGAATTTTTTTGTTAGATGATGCGTAATCAGTGCTGGATCTATCCATTTTTCTAGAATTATTTTTTTTATTTTCATTTTTTATTTTTGTTATTAAGCCATTTTTCATAAGCTGCATTTCTAATTCTGCAGCTATCACACTTACCGCATGGTTTTGAATTACCCGAATAACAACTCCATGTTTTATCTAAAGGGACATGATTATCAAAAGCTAATTTAATAATTTCCTCTTTATTTAAATCTAATAGTGGTGTCCAAAGTTTTATTGGATTATTTTCTCTTCCTCTTTTATTGGCTAAATCTGCTAATTCTTGAAATTTTTTAATGTAGTCAGGTCTGCAATCTGGGTAACCAGAATAATCTAGTGCATTAACTCCTAATCCTATAAAATCAGCATCTATTGCTTCTGCATAACTTAGTGCAACGGAAATAAATATAGTATTTCTCCCAGGAACATAAGTATTAGGAATTTTATTAGTTTGTACTCCTTCTATCGGAATATTTTTTTGAGTATCAGTTAATGACGAGCCTCCCCATAAAGATAAGTCAAGCTTAATGATTTTAAATTCTTCGATATCAAAGTGTTTTGCAATTATTGATGCGGAATTTAATTCTTTTTTATGACGTTGACCGTAGTCAAAGGAAAGGCCAAAAATTTTAGCTTCAGATTTTTTTGCGATACCAGTAACTGTAGAAGAATCTAAACCTCCAGATAATAAAACTACTATCGATTTATTTTTAAGAGTCATATGATTTCAATTAATTTTTAAGTATTTGTGAGTTTGAAGGCTCAATTTCCAATCGGGGTTATTTTTTACGAAATCAATAGCAAGAGAAAAACCATTCGCATTGTTCCATGCTGGCTGTAAATAAAAAATTTTATTTTCTTTTTTTAAGCCATCTTCGCTTTTAGAGAGTTGATCTTGTTTTAAAGTTTCTTTTTTTATTTGAATAGCAAATTCGATATCTTCTATTCCATTTATGATTATTTTGATTTCATTACAGTTTTTTAAAAAATAATTTTTTGGAGGTGAGTGTCTTTTAGGAGATAAAGTAATCCAGTCAAAGCTTCCTGAAATCGAATTTACTCCACTTGTCTCAATATGAATCTTCATTGGCTTTGTTTCTTCTCCCATTTTCATTTTTTTTATGGCTTTGCAAAAATTATCCAAGTTATGTTGTAAAGGTTCTCCGCCTGTAATAACGCAAAAAGATGCTCCTTTTTCTCTAGCAATTTTTATGCGATCTATTATTTTTTCAATTGGTATAGAAGGGTGTTTTTTCTCGTCCCATGAATTCTTGGTATCGCACCAAGAACATCCAACTTTACATCCGGCTAATCTTACAAAAAAAGCACTTTTTCCAGCGTGATAACCTTCACCTTGTAATGAATGAAATTGTTCGACTAAGGGTAAAAAATTTGTCATTTACATTCAAAAAAATAAAGAATATTAATTTGATTGAGTTAACTTATCTTGAGAGGCTTTTATTAAACCTTTAAATAAAGGATGAGGTTTGCCAGGTCGTGATAAAAACTCGGGATGATATTGACACGCTAAGAAGTAAGGATGATTTTCTAACTCAATTAACTCAACTAATCTGCCATCTGGTGATGTACCACTAATTTTGTATCCAGAATCTAAAAAACTTTGTTTGTAGTAATTATTAAATTCATATCTATGTCGATGTCTCTCATAAATAACATCCTCATCATATAAGTTTTTTCCAGTTGTATTTTTTGTCAATCTACATGGATAGACTCCAAGTCTCATTGTTCCACCTAAATCAACTACATCTTCCTGTTCTGGTAATAAATGTATCACTGGATTGGGAGTGTTTGGGTCTAGTTCTGAACTAGATGCATCTGGAAGATTAGCTATATTCCTGGCCCATTCTATAACTGCACATTGCATACCAAGGCACAAACCTAAAAAGGGAATTTTATTTTCTCTTGCGAATTTTATAGCAGAAATTTTTCCATTTACTCCTCTATTGCCAAATCCCCCGGGTACGACAATTGCATCAACCTCATTTAAGTAAGTTTCTGCTGAATTTTTTTCTATCATTTCAGCACTTACCCAATGTAAATCTAATAAAGCCTTTTGTTCAATGCATGCATGTCTTAAAGCTTCAACAACGGATAAATATGCATCTCCAAGTTCAATATATTTACCCACTAGAGCAACTTTGATAGGAGCTCCAGGATTTCTTAGGTTGTGTATTAGTTGCTCCCAATTTTTCAAATCACATTTTTTATCTTCAAGGTCTAAATACTTCAGGGTTTCTTTACATAAACCTTCTTTTTTTAAAGAAAGAGGTACAGAATAAATACTGTCTGCGTCTAAAGCTTCAATTACAGAGTTGATACTCACACCGCAAAAACCACTAAGCTTCTTTTTAAGAGCTTCATTGATAGATTTATCACTTCGGCATACAAGTAAATCTGGCTGAATTCCAATTGATCTTAATTCTTTAACTGAATGTTGTGTTGGTTTAGTTTTTATTTCGCCAGAGGTTTTGATGTAAGGAAGTAATGTTACGTGTATGTATGCAACATCGTTCCTATTGACATCATTTTTGAATTCTCTTATTGCCTCTAAAAAAGGTAGAGATTCAATATCACCAACTGTTCCACCAATTTCAGTAATAATAATATCTGCATTACTGTTGGAGGCTACTCTATGAATTCTTTCTCTTATTTCTCCCGTTATGTGAGGTATTACTTGCACAGTTCCACCGTCATAACTACCTCTTCTTTCTTTATTGATAACTGCTTGATAGATAGATCCTGTAGTCACACTATTTAACCTAGTCATTGCAGTATCAGTGAATCTTTCATAGTGACCTAAATCTAGATCGGTTTCAGCCCCATCTTCGGTTACAAATACTTCTCCATGTTGGAAAGGGCTCATCGTGCCTGGATCAACATTTAGATATGGATCTAGTTTTAATATTGAAACACTGTATCCCCTAGACTTTAATAATCTTCCTAAGCTTGCAGCTACAATTCCTTTACCAATGCTAGAAACTACTCCCCCGGTGACAAATACAAATTTTGACATTAAATATTTTTAATTAAGCACATCCTCCTTATATTTTATTTAAACAAAAAACTTTTAGAACATCCATATATATTCTTATTCATCAATTGTTATTTCAATATTTAATTCTTTTAATTGTGATTCAGAGACATTTGAAGGTGCATTTGTGAGAAGACATTTTGCTTGTTGATTTTTTGGAAAAGCAATGGTTTCTCTGATTGAATCTGCACCAATGATCAGCATGGTAATTCGATCTAATCCAAACGCAATCCCACCATGAGGAGGAGCACCCATTTCTAAGGCTTCTATTAAAAATCCAAATTTTTCATCAATCTCTTTATCAGTAAGTCCTACCGTTTTCAGAACCTCTCTTTGTAAGTTAGCTTCATGAATACGTAAAGAGCCACCTCCTAACTCCAATCCATTAAGAACTAAGTCATAAGCATTTGCTGTAGAGCTCTCAATTTCTTTTTTCAAGTTTTCAGAATCTTTAGATTTTATATTTTTTGGTGAACAAAAAGGATGATGTAAAGCTTCATATCTATTTTCCTCTTCATTTCTCTCAAACATCGGGAAGTCAGTTACCCATAAGAAATTCCATTTACTTTTATCAATGAGATTTAAGTCTTTTGCGATATATTGTCTAACCCTATCTAATGACTGATTGACAATTTGTTTATCTCCAGCTCCTAAGAGGATTAAGTCTCCATCTTTTGCTTCTGTGATTTTTAAAATATCAGCTGTATGCGCTTCACTTAAATTATTTTTAATTGCCCCAATAGTCTCAAGCTCATCTCCTTTGACCCTTATAAAGGCCAAACCACCTGCTCCTGCATCTTGAGCTACTTGGAAGATATCACCTCCTGGTTTAATTCTTACGTTGCTAATACTTGAATTACCTCCTTTGACTGTAATGGATTTTATAGAACCTCCAGATTTAATTGCCTTGGTGAAAATATTAAATCCAATATCACCTAATACTCCTCCTAAATCTTTTAATAACATTTGATATCTAGTATCTGGTCTATCAGTGCCGTAATTATCCATTGCTGCCTGCCATGACATTCTTGGAAAAGCATTATTAAAATTAATATTTAACACTTCTTTCCATATTTTTTTTATGAGACTTTCATTAAAAGAAATTATTTCTTCTTCACTAATAAAGCTCATCTCAATATCTAATTGAGTAAACTCTGGTTGTCTATCTGCTCTTAAGTCTTCATCACGGAAACATTTTGCGATTTGATAATACTTGTCCAGGCCTCCAACCATTAAAAGTTGTTTGAATAGTTGTGGGGATTGAGGTAAAGCAAAAAATTCTCCATTTGAAAGACGTGCAGGAACAAGAAAATCGCGAGCACCTTCTGGAGTTGATTTTGTAAGTAATGGGGTCTCTACTTCTGTAAATCCAAAATTATCAAGAAATTCTCTTGCAACTTTAATAATCTTATGTCTTGTTTTTAAATTTTCTAGTAATTTTCCCCTTCTTAAATCAAGGTATCTATACTTTAATCTGAGTTCCTCTTTTGTATTTTCATAATCATGTATAGATACTGGAAAAGGTAAGTTTTTTTTAATTTGGTTGAGAATTTGCAAATCTTTAACCTTAAGCTCTAACTCTCCAGTACTTAAATTTGTATTTATGGAATCTTTGGGCCTTTCATTAATAATTCCGCTAACCATTATTACTGTCTCATTTCTTAGAGTTTCTGCTTGATTAAATAAATCTGCACCATCATCGGGGTTAATTGTGATTTGTAGGAATCCACTATGGTCTCTTAAATCAATAAAAATTACACCACCATGATCTCTTCTTCTATCTACCCATCCGCATAAATTAACTAATTTACCAATATCTGTATTATTGAGTTCTTTGCAAATTTTGTTTCTCATCTAAGTATGATTTATTTATCAATAACTTATAATAATTCTTTAAGGGTAAATTTAGTTAATAATTTTTTTTATAAAACGCTCTTTTTGTTATAACCCCTTTGAATTTTTTGCCTCTTATTAATATTTGCACTTCATTATTTATTGAGGCATGCGCAGTATTGATGTATGCAAAAGCTATAGCTTGTTGTTTAGTTGGAGACCAACTGCCGCTTGTGATAGTTCCAATATTTTCTTCACCTTTAAAAACTATGCAACCTTTTCTTCCTATTGCTTTACCTTCTATATAGAGACCAACTAACTTTTTTTGAATACCTAATCTTGACTGCTCTTCAAGAAATCTTCTTCCGAAGAATTCGTGATTATTTTCTAGATGTACTAGCCAACCTAACCCTGCTTCATATGGAGAAGTTTCTTCATTTATGTCTTGACCATAAAGATGCATGCCTGCTTCAAGTCTAAGAGTATCTCTAGCTCCTAAACCACAAGGTGCAACATTTTTGGAAATTGAGAAATCCCATAAATTAGTTGCTGCTTTTTTAGATAAAAGTATTTCTAGACCATTTTCTCCTGTATATCCTGTCTTTGAAAAGAAAATTTTTTCTTTAGGCGAAATATGTTCAAAAATTTTATATTCGCATCCAAAGTTAGGGATATGTGAGATCGAAGATTCAAGCCATTCTTCAAATAAATCGAATGAGTTTTTGCCCTGTAGTGCTAAAAGTACTTTGTCTTTTTTAAAGTTTGTTATTGAAATTTCATATTTATTTAAATTATTCTTTATCCACTGAAAATCTTCTTCATATCTACTTGCATTAACTATTAACAATAATTCTGATATGTCATTTTCTTGTATACCAAGGTCATAAATTATTAAGTCATCAATTATTCCTCCTTTATCATTGAGCATTACTGTATAAAGCCCCTGCCCTTTAGAAAAGGAGTATAAATTAGTAGGAAAAAATTTTTGAATATAATCCTTTGGATTGATTCCCCTAACAGATATCACACCCATGTGAGAAATATCAAATAATCCTGCTGAAGATCTAACTGATTCATGCTCTTTAATTAATCCTGAAAATGATATGGGCATTTCCCAACCTGCAAAATCCACTAATTTTGCATTGGATTCAACATATTTTGAATAAAGAGGACTTTTTAGCAAATCCATGAATTATTTAGTTTTTATTTTGTATTTTTACACTGTAGTTTAGAAATTCTTTATTGCATATTTTCTAATGACAAAATTAAGCTTCTAAGTACTTTGGCTGCCACTACGCTACTTACTCCGCTTTTATCAATTTCTGGAGATAATTCAACAATATCTGAAGCTACAATTCTAAGGCCTTTTAAAGTTTTCAGTATTTCTTCAAAATCATTCCAAAAAAATCCTCCCGGTTCTGGAGTGCCCGTCCCTGCTAATAAACTGGGATCAAACCAATCTAAATCTATTGTTAAATAGATTGGAGACTTAGCGTATGGTAGAAGAGCTTGTTTTAAATCATCTGCATTTTCGCCTGGACAAAAGTGAACTAATTGGTTGTTGTGATGCATAATTTCAAATTCTTCCTTGGTCCCACTTCTAATTCCTACTTGCAAAATTTTCTTTTCAGGTAGCACTTCTAAGCATCTTTTCATAGTACAAGCATGACTATGTTCATTTCCTATATATGATTCTCTTAAATCTGCATGAGCATCAAGTTGAACCAATATCAAATCTGGATATTTTTTTACTAATGCTTCAATAGCACCTCTTGTAATAGAGTGTTCGCCGCCAAGCATAATAGGACTTAGGCGTTTACTAATTAAATAATTTGTTGCTGATTTAACCGATTCAATAACGGACTTTGAGTCATTTTTATTAATTTGTATTGATCCAAAATCAACATACATAATATCCTCTAAGTCTTTTTTTATTTTTGGACAATACGTTTCTAAACAAGTACTAACTTGTCTAATTGCTTCTGGACCAAATCTTGCTCCTGGTTTAAACGAACATGTCCCGTCATAATTAACTCCAAATATTCCAATTGAGCAATTCTCAGGACTTCTTTTTGCTCCCATATAAATTGCATTTTCGTTATCAAATAAATTTTTTGTCATCTTATGAATTTAGTTCTTTTACAATTTTATTTGGCATCATTTTGAATGCTGCATTTTGAAAATTTAAATTCCAAATTTCACATCCTTTTTCTATTTTTACGACTTCATCATAATTTTGCTTTGATAAATTTAGATCTTCTGAAGAAGCAAATGTCCAACTCCAAATCCCGCTTGGATATATAGGCACAAAGGAATACATAGTTTCAGAAACTTTAAATATATTTTTTAGGGTTTTCAAAATATTTATGTGAATCTTTTTGAAGGATTCAGGAGATTCGCTTTGCGTTGCTAATATCCCAACTGGTGAAAGTATTCTTTTACATTCTTTATAAAAAGAATCTGAAAATAATAAATTTGAAAATTCTGAGGGATCTGAACAATCTATAAATATAACGTCGTAAAAATTATCTCTTGTTTTTTTTACCCATTTAACGCCATCATCAACATGTATTTCTAATCTTTTGTCATTCCATCCTTCGCCTCCAATTTCTTTTAGAAATTTTTTTGATATTTTGATTACCTCCTCATCAATTTCTACTAGATCAATTTTTGATATTTGAGAATATTTAATGCATTCTCTTACAGTACCACCGTCACCACCGCCAATAATTAGTACATTAGATTTTTCGTCAATGCTACTTAAAGCAGGATGCACAAGACACTCATGATAATATTTCTCGTCTTTTAATGATGTCATCCAGCAACCATCTAACATTAAAGCTTTACCATAATATTCATTTTCAATAACAATAATTTCTTGATATTTTGAGGTTTTTTTAATTAGGATTTTTCCATTTAGGCCGAATCTTGAGCCTTTATGATATTCATCTATCCATGTTTTAGTATTTGTCATTTGCTTTTAGGAATTTTTCTCGCCAGTTTTTGTTTGGCTATTTGCCAAAGCCGTTGAAAGTCTTTAGGAGTTTGTTTTTTAATATTATCTCCTGCATGCTCTTCGATGATTGAAAATCTGTCTAAAAATTTTATATTAGTTTTTTGAAGAGCTGATTCAGGATTAATCTTTAAAAAGTTTGAGAGATTAAGAAGGGTAAAGTAAATATCCCCAAATTCATTTTTTATCTCTGAATCATTTTTACTTTTAATTGCTTCCTTTAATTCATTAATTTCTTCTTCTAACTTTTTAAAAATCTGATCAGTACTTTCCCACTTGAAACCATGTTCTTTAACGATATTTGTGATTTTATCTGTTCCAACCGTTGGCGGTAAATTTTTAATTTTCAAATTTAAATTTCTACTAATTGAAGATTTCATATGAGGTGCTTCTTTTTCTAAATTTTTTATATTTACCCAAATCTGTTGTGATTTTTTTAATGATACTTTTTCTTTTTTGTTAAAAATATATGGATGTCTATAAATAATTTTCTTGTTTAGATTTTTTATAACATCATTTAGTGTAAATTCTTTTTCTTCGTAACCGATTTCAGCATGAAGCATTACTTGTAATAAAAGATCTCCTAACTCCTCACATAAGTTATCTGCATTGTTTTCATATATCGCCTCTATAAATTCATTACTTTCTTCATATAAAAATGGGATCAACGATAAATGAGACTGTATTTTCTGCCATGGGCAGCCCCAAGTTTTATCTTTTAATGCTTTGATATTAGATATTAAGATTTTAAAACTATTTATAGTCTCTAAATCGGAATTGTTTTCCAATTTATATCTATTGTTTGAGGACATAGGATATATATTTTATTAATTAAATTTTGCCTCAATCATGAAATATTTAAATACTTAGTATAAATTTTTCAACTTCATCTATTAGAATGATTTATTATAAGGGCGATTAGCTCAGCGGTAGAGCGCCTGCCTTACAAGCAGGATGTCCCTGGTTCGAACCCTGGATCGCCCATTTATTATTTTTCTAATGACTGAGATCGTCAATCTTTCAATCAGTCAAAGTGCTGCTTCAGAACTATCTAGGCAAGCTTCTTTTGGAGGTTCTCCTGGAGAAATGTCGATTGATTTAGTAAAGGATAAAAATTGTTCTGAAGGATGGATGCATATTAAATTAAGGCCAGGTACATGTAATGGATCCCCTATTTCAAGAACTGAAGGAGTAACTTTATACGCGGATGTAAAAAAGTTTAATTTACTGAAAGATTTAAAATTAGATTATTACGGTGATTTGAGCGGTGGTGGATTTCTTATTTCAACACCAAAAAATGCAATACGTTGTTCTTGTGGTTCTGGTTTCAAACTTTTGTAGAATGGATGTGTCTTTTTTGCAAACTAATATTATTTTCAATAATTAGCTGCTCTCAAGATAAAATAAATAAAAAGTTTATTGAAATAAAATTTGCACATGACAGAGATGAATGATCAATTATCTTTAGAGAATTATTCACCTTTTGAAGTAGAGAAAAAGTGGCAAGAAAAATGGGAAAGTCTAAAGGCGTTTAGTCCTAACCCTGAGGATGATGGGGAGCCTTTTTGTGTTGTTATTCCGCCACCAAATGTAACTGGATCTTTGCATATGGGGCATGCATTTAATACGGCTTTGATAGATGTTGTAGTACGTTTTCAAAGACTTTTAGGTAAGAATGTTTTGTGTTTGCCGGGAACTGATCATGCTTCAATAGCTGTTCAAACTATTCTCGAAAAACAATTAAAAAGTGAAGGCAAAACAAGCGAGGACATTGGAAGAGATGAATTTCTTAAAAGAGCATGGAACTGGAAAGAACAAAGTGGTGGAAGAATAGTTTCTCAATTAAAAAGGATAGGATATTCAGTTGACTGGACTAGAGAAAGATTTACTCTTGATCAAAAATTAAATGAAGCAGTTATTGAGGCTTTTAATATTCTCTATAGAAAGAATTTAATTTATAGAGGCGAATATTTGGTTAATTGGTGCCCTGAATCTCAATCTGCCGTAAGTGATCTTGAAGTTGAAATGCAAGAAGTAAATGGTCATTTATGGCATTTTAAATACCCTTTAATTTCTGAAAGTGGTGAACAGTTAGATAAGTATTTAGAAGTTGCAACAACAAGACCAGAAACTCTTTTGGGTGATACTGCTGTGGCAGTTAATCCTGATGATGATAGGTATAAAGAATTTATTGGTGTCAAAGTAAAAGTTCCTTTCGTTGATAGAGAAATACCTATTATTGCTGATTCACATGTTGATAAAGATTTTGGTACGGGTTGTGTGAAGGTTACTCCAGCCCATGATCCAAATGATTTCGCAATAGGAAAAAGGCATAATCTAAAACAGATTAATGTAATGAACAAAGATGGAACTTTAAATATTAATGCAGGTATTTTTCAAAATTTAGATAGATATGAGGCTAGAAAGAAAATTATCAAAGAATTGGATAACTTAGGCCTTTTGACAAAGATAGAGGATTATAAACATACTGTTCCTTTTTCTGATAGAGGTAAGGTGCCAATTGAACCCTTATTGTCAACACAATGGTTTTTGAAAATGGATGATATATCACAAGGATGTCTTCATGAAATTTATTCAAAAAAACCATCGTTTATTCCTCCACGCTGGGAGAAAGTTTATAAGGATTGGTTAGAGAATATTAATGATTGGTGTATTAGTCGGCAATTGTGGTGGGGGCACCAAATACCAGCTTGGTATGTTTTAGATGAAGCTCAAGACTCAATAGAACAAAATACTCCATACATCGTTGCAAGAAATGAAGAGGATGCCTTAATTGAAGCTAATAAAAAATTTGGATCAAATATTAAATTGGTTCGTGATAAAGATGTTTTGGATACATGGTTTTCAAGTGGTTTATGGCCTTTCTCAACTCTTGGTTGGCCAAATACAAATGATCCTGATTTTAAAAAATGGTATCCAAATAATGTTCTTGTTACTGGTTTCGATATTATTTTCTTCTGGGTGGCCAGAATGACAATGATGGGGAATACTTTCACGAATAATATTCCTTTTAAGGATGTTTATATTCATGGTCTAGTTCGAGATGAAAACAATAAAAAAATGAGTAAAAGTTCAGGTAATGGTATTGATCCAATACTATTAATTGATAAATATGGTTCTGATGCTCTGCGATTTGCTTTAATTCGAGAAGTTGCAGGTGCTGGACAAGATATCCGGCTTGATTTTGATAGAAAAAAAGATACCTCTTCAACTGTTGAAGCTTCAAGAAATTTTGCGAATAAATTATGGAATGCAACTAAATTTGTGTTAATTAATAAAACTTCTAACAATAATGATTCGCTTAATGAGAGTGATGAACCTTCTTTAGAGTTATGTGATAAGTGGATTTTATCGAAATTGAATCAGGTAAATATAAAAGTCGCTTCTTTATTGAAAGAATATAAATTGGGAGAATCTGCGAAACTTCTATATGAATTTACGTGGAATGATTTTTGTGACTGGTATGTAGAATTTGCTAAACAAAGGTTTAATAATAAAGAAACTAATAATAGACAAATATCTGAAAAGGTTTTAATAAAAGTGCTCAATGATATTTTGGTGATGATTCATCCTTTTATGCCGCACATTACTGAAGAACTTTGGCATGTACTGCAACTTAAATCAGATAAAGAATTATTATCTCTTCAAAAATGGCCAACCCAAGAAAATAAATTTGTTGATAATAAGCTTGATAATTCCTTTCAACAACTCTTTGAAATTATTAGATTGATTAGAAATTTGAGAGCTGAATTAGGTCTCAAGCCATCAGAAAAAGTTCCTGTTTACTTGATTTCAGATAATGATGAATTGATTGATTTTCTAAAAATTTTAGTTGATGATATTCAAACCTTAACTAAATCTTCTGAAGTATTTATTTTTAAACCTAATGCTGTTGATAAAAAAGAGTTTGCTAAAGCTTTTTCTGGGATAATTAGTGATTTAGAGGTTTACTTACCTTTTCAGGATTTTGTAAATATAGATGCATTACAGGAAAGGCTAAAAAAGGATTTAAAAAAGGTGACTATTGAATTAGATAATTTAAATAAGAGATTATCTAATAAAAATTTCGTGGATAAGGCTCCAAAAGATATTGTTGATGAATGTAGATTTAAATTAAATGAGGGTTCGGTACAAATGGAGAGAATTACTAAAAAACTCGAGCTTTTGAATTGAGAATGAATATATTTCTTGAAAATATTTATAATTTGTCTTTTTTTTTTAATACTGGAATTGGGATATTTTCGTTTGTTTGCATTTATATTTTAATTGTTTTATTAATACTCCCAGCTTCTTGGTTATCTTTATTATCAGGTTTTTTATATGGCTCATATTTAGGATCAATTATCGTTTTTTTCTCCGCTTCCTTAGGAGCATCAGTTGCTTTTTTTGTATCAAAAAGTTTTTTTGCAAAAAAGCTAAAAAATCTTTTTAGTCGTTATCCAAAATTAAGTGTTATGGAAAAAGTAGTAGAAAAAGGCGGACTTAAATTAATTTTTTTAGCAAGATTATCTCCGATATTTCCTTTTAGTATTCTTAATTATTTTTATGGTTTGAATAATGTTAAATTTCGAGATTTCGCTATTGGTCTTTTTGGAATAATTCCAGGAACTTTTCTTTATTGCTCAATAGGTAGTTTGGCAAAAAATATCCAGGAGCTAAAAAATGTCCAATCACCAAATAATTTATATATGACTATTGTTGGAATTATTTCAACTTTTTTAGTTGTATATTTCTCAGCTAAATATTCCAGGGAATATTTTGAAAAATTCTAAGAATTTACTCTTTAATATTCCAATCTCTAATAGATGCAATTAAGATAAACCACAAAAGCCTAAATTTACCTAGTAGAGTTTTGTTGGCTTCTAATTCGATATATTTTGCTTGTCCACAAGGTGTTTTTATGAAGTTGAAAACTTTTTTCTTTGTCATAAGTCTCTCTTAAAGTCCTGATGATTATTCTTACATTTTATAGACAAGATTTTTAGTTTTTTTACTTAAAAACCACATTCTTCATAGACTACTTTGTGGAATACTATTTTTTAAAATTTAAACTTTTTCTCCAGCTTTAAATCCTCTAAAGCATTTGAATCTAGGAAACCTCAGACTAAAAGTCACCGCATCCTTGGATTTAGTTTTAGCATCAGCCCTGATTTCTACAAGTTGACCAATCAGTTGATTCCGTTTTGACCAATATTCTTCACGTTGGATATCACTAAATCCGCTTCCACAACTAAGACTGTATTCATGCCCATCATCTTCACCTTCTACTAGTACAGCTCCTAGTCTACCTTTATTGCGACCTGTGCCTTCCTCAACAGATACAACCTTTAAAGTGACTTCAATGAAAGGTTTTGCTTTTAACCAACTGTGTGTTCTTTTACATTCATACATTGCATCAGGATCTTTAATCATTACTCCTTCATATCCACCCTCCACAGCAGATTTATTCAGCTCTACAAATCTTTTCTGTCCCTCATTGGTGTCGAGGTCTACATTTTCCCAGTCAAGTGTTTTTATATGTCTAAGAAGTAAAGAATGTTTAGCTACCCATTCTTTTACTAATAAACTTCTTGCTGTTTGACTAGTGTTCCATCGCCCTTTTTGGAAGTCTTCAAGGGGACATAAGTCAAATAGATGTAGAACTGCGTCTTTTGTTTGTTTGCCATCTTTTCTATGAACCTGTTTCATTAAATCCTGAAAGTTAGCGCTCATTACTTCACCATCTAGGACTAAGTCATGAGGTGCAGGATCTTCTTTTAAGACGTTTTCTATTTCTGAGATAATATGACCAAAATTATGGAATTGTTTCCCATTACGAGAAAACATTTCTACTTTATTTTTTCTAATAATAGTTAAGACGCGCACACCATCTAATTTGATTTCAATTTGCTTTTTTCCTATCATTTTTTTTTCATGATTTGCACTGTCATGAGCTAAAGGACAAGAAAAAATAGGAATCGCATATTTGGGAAATTTCTTGGCTATCTTGTTGATTGTTTTTTCAGATACACCACATCTAAGATCTTTAATTAAAACTCGTCTATAAAATCCATTCCACTCTTCTTTTGTGGCAGATTCCATAGCCGTAAGAATTGCATCGCGAGCAGCGTGACCAGTAAGCTCTCTTTGAATAAGCTTATTTGCTAATTCCCTAAAATCTTTCCATAAAAAATTTTGACTTTTTTCATTCTCTTTTTCAGGAACAATTTTTACACCAAAAGTTACCAATGGATCAAGTGCCATACGGATGCCCTCAAAAAAATCATCTAAACCATCTTCCATTGCTTCTGAGATGATTTTCTCTTTATCTAATCTACTTGGATGTAATTCTAGTTGATTTATTATCTCTTCTTTAAACAATTCTTTTTGCCTCACAAGAAATTATTAATTCACTTTTGCTATTCTGTCTATTTTCCAATCATTGTCAGTTTTTGCGAAAGTAAAATCTAATGGGAGCTCATCTTGTTTATCTTCTGATTTTAAATTCAAAGTTATTATGATTTGATCTTCTTGGACTCTAGGTCTTCCTGATTTTAAATTTCTATATTTATTGAGGTTTAAACTAGCTAAAAATTTAAGAAAGTCTTGGCGCTTCACATGCGTTTTATAAGTTTTTGTAGTTAAACCATACGCTGCATCAATTCTGCCAGCAGCTATTTGATCAAAAAACTTTCTCACTAATGGATTAATTCCTCTGGCGCTTATAACTAATTTGACTGCATTAAAAGTCCAAAAAGAAACTAGTACAGCTCCGCCTACTAATAATGCTTTAATTCCGATATCTTTAACTAGTGTTGCATCCATGTTGATTTAAGTTTTTTATTACTTTAAGAAAAGAAATCGTTTTTGATGGCTTTTTTTGTCAAAATAATACTAATTTTAATCCATAATGCCTGTAATTCCTCTTTTACCTTTATTTCATAAATTTAATAGCCAATATTTTGAAAATTCTCTAGCGGTTAATAATCAACCATTAGTAAAAGTTAGATGGAGTGATAATAGATTAAAAACTACTGCTGGTTTTTATAAAAGAAAAAGAATTAATGGTCTTGTAGATTCTGAAATTATCTTATCGAAACCTATTTTGAGTAAATTATCTAATAGTGAAATAAACAGTACTTTATGTCATGAAATGATTCATGCATGGGTAGATAGGATATTAAAAAAAAATGAGATACATGGTCCAAATTTCTTAGAAAAGATGAATGAAATTAATGAGAAAGAGAAGAATTTTCAAATTTCTGTAAGGCACTCATTTCCTATTGAAAGGAGAGAATTAAAATACATAGGAACTTGTCAAAATTGTGGTGAGAAATTTTTCTACAGAAAAAGAATAAAGAATATAGCCTGTAAAAAATGTTGTGTAAATTTCTTCAATGGATCATGGAATAAAAAGTGTTTAATTTTGTTTGATTAGAAATAATTAGATGTGTTTTTGTTTCTATCTTTGGAATTATTTATTTTTTTAATGTAATTTATATTTTAAAAAGAACAATAATTTATGGATTCAAGGAGAATTAGAAATCTTAGAAATAGTTTTGATAGAAATATTGTTGATAAACAAGTTGATAAAATTTTTGAAACTGGAAGACAATTCGTTGATGGAGTATCTGGTGCTAGGCCAGGTAAAAGAAGGAACTCAGATTTTCAAGGAATAACAAGTAAGAGTGTTAAAAAAGTAGGAAGATGGGTGTCTAAAAAAGTGGATTTATTTTTTGATGAAGAAAATGATGATTGGAATGATGAGAATTTTAATGATGATCAAAGCGATATTAAGACATTTTCTAGAGAATCAAATTCTTATGAATCTACTACAAAGTATTCAAAAAGACCTTTAGAAGCAATATCTTTAAGGCAACCAAAAAATTTACAGACAACTGAGCAAAAAAAATTACCCTATTTGAAAGAGAGTAAGGATGAAGATTGGCCAGATGAAATGGATTTCAAGGTTGAAAGATGGCAAAGAGCTTCAGAAAATGAGAATAATACTTCGAGAGATCAATCAATCCAACAAGTTCAATCAAAATCAAGAAATCTTCCCAGATCAAGAAGAAGAAGAGTATAGTTTGGTAAATTCTTTAATTCCTGAATAACCCAGTAAAGTTTCTAAATTTGGATTGAAAACCTCCCTTATAATTGTTAAGGGTTTTTTGTCTCGAAAAAATCTGTAATTTCTTGACCAGAATGGACCTTTAAAGCAAAATTGATCTTCTAACCATTTTGCATTGACAAGTGAAATACGATCAACTTCTCTAAATAATTCTGATCTGTCTTGTGTCAAATTCTTCCAAATTGGCTCTTCTTTGGCTTTTAAATTTTCATTCACTTGATCTGCATTCCACCAACTTTCTGCCCATGCTAGGTTTTTATTATTGCTTTTGATCCATACCTGTCTTCTAATTAAAGGGCCTTTTAACTGATTCAATTCTTTAGGGCCTTCTTTAGTGGATAGAGGATCTAATTGCATTGAAATTAATTTAATTTTTGTCTCTTGATTAGTTAAAAGCTGCAGATGTCTAGTTGGACTTCCATCCCCAAGCAGCATTAATTTCCATGGACCAGATATTTTTGGTAGTGAATTCTTCACTAAAAAATTAGAGGCTTTTTCTTCCCATAAAATTTTTGGAGAGTTAAAAAGTTTATTATTCAGTGCTCTGACGGAGTGCTTTTAAGATGATAACTTTTTTTTAGCAAAAATATTTGCCTTATCTTTTTTTATCTCTCTTATTTTTAGCCAAACAAGTAAAGCAGTTAAATCAGCTTTGCTAACCCCAGGAATTTTTGAAGCATCACCAAAATTTTTTGGCTTTATCTTATTCAAATTTTCTCTAGCTTCTAAAGATAATGTATCTATCTTTTCATAATTTATTTCTAGAGGCAGAGATTTACAGCTTTGACGATTTATTTGTTCAATGTTGTTTTTTTGTCTTTTAAGGTAACCCTCGTATTTAATATCTATTTCAACACCTTCTTGTATTGAAGAAGCTATATTTTTTTCAGTCAAATTATATTTAATTAAATCTGAATAATGAAAGTTTGGTCTTTTTAAGAGTTCTTTCAAAGTTATTGAGCCTTTGATTTTTGATCCCGTGGCTAATTCTAGTTTTTTTGATATTTCATCCGTGTTTTTTAATCGAGTGTTTTTTAATCTTAATTTCTCTTCTTCTAGGAGTCTCATTTTTTCTTGATAGACCGACCATCTTTTCTCATCAATTAACCCTATTTCATAACCTAATGGGGTTAATCGCCTATCTGCATTATCTCCTCTAAGGGTCAACCTATATTCACTCCTGCTAGTGAGAACTCTGTATGGTTCTTTGAGATCTTTGGTAATTAAATCATTGATCATTGTTCCTATATAACTGCTTTCTCTGGTGAAGATTATTGGGTCTTTTTTGTTTAGTTTTCTTGTAGCATTGACTCCTGCAACTAACCCTTGTGCTGCTGCTTCTTCATAACCAGTAGTCCCATTAATTTGTCCGGCGCTAAACAAATATTCAATTTCTTTCGTTTCTAGTGATGTTTGGAGCTGTGTTGCAGGTATATAGTCATACTCTACAGCATATGCTGGACGCAACATTTTACATTCACTTAATCCCGGTAAGGTTCTTAAAAGTTTTAATTGAATATTTTCGGGTAAACCTGTAGAAAATCCTTGCACATATATTTCAGGAGTATTAATTCCTTCTGGTTCTAAGAAAATTTGATGTGATTCTTTATCAGCAAATTTAACGATTTTATCTTCAATAGAAGGACAATATCTTGGCCCCTTACTATCAATAAAACCGCCGTAAATGGGTGTTAAATGTAAATTGTCTCGAATTAGTTGATGTGTTTCGGTAGTTGTTCTTGTGATGTGACAACTAACTTGGGGCATATTATTTTTTATATCTGGGTCAAAAGAAAAATATTTATCTGCTGCAGTACTTGGTTGTATATCTAATTCATCAAAAATGATACTTCTTTTATCAACTCTTGCTGGAGTTCCTGTTTTTAAACGTTCTGTTTTGATACCAATTTCGTGTAAATTTTGGGTAAGTCCTTTTGCTGCTTGTTCGCCCGACCTACCAGCTGACATTGATTTATTTCCTATCCATATTCTTCCTTCTAAGAACGTGCCAGCTGTGATGATAACTGATCTAGCTGAGTAATAACTACCAAAGAAAGTCCTTACACCTTTTATTCTTTTTTTAAAGATTTTTTTTGAGTTCAATCCAATTTCTTCAGTTTTTGCAATATCCAGTTCAGTAATCATTGCTTCTTTTAAAGATAAATTATCTGTATTTTGTAGTATTTCAATCATCTTTTTTGAGTATTCTCTTTTATCTGTTTGAGCTCTTAATGCCCATACAGCTGGGCCTCTACTTGCATTTAATATTCTTTTTTGTATAGCTGTTTCATCAGCTAATTTACCAATAATTCCACCTAATGCATCAACTTCATGTACCAACTGACTTTTTGCCGGCCCGCCAACTGCAGGGTTGCAAGGTTGCCAGGCAATCCTATCTAAATTGATTGTAAATAAGGCTGTAGAAAATCCTAATTTTGCTGTTGTTATAGCTGCTTCGCATCCTGCATGTCCTCCTCCAATAACGATGACGTCAAAAGATTCATTTGTTGAGTGATTATCATGCATTTTAGGAGCGATTTAATTAGCTAAATTCCTAAATCTCGTAAATTGAGGTTCAAATAATAATTTAACAGTTCCTACGGGTCCATTTCTATGTTTAGTGACAATGATTTCTGTAATTCCTCTATCTTCAGTCTCCGGATTATAGTATTCATCTCTATAAATCATTAATACTAGATCTGCGTCTTGTTCAATAGATCCTGATTCTCTTAGATCGCTTAACATTGGTCTTTTATTTGTTCTAGACTCAACCCCTCTACTAAGCTGAGATAAAGCTACTACTGGTACTTTTAATTCTCTGGCCATGCTTTTAAGACCTCTCGTTATTCGTGAAAGTTCTTGCACTCTATTATCAGGGGTTGATCCTTCCATCAACTGCAGATAATCAATCACAATTAATCCAAGTTCTTTTTTTTGTTCAGCTATTAATCTTCTGCACAGAGATCTCATCTCTAGAACACTTAAGTTAGGCTTGTCATCTATAAAAATTGGTAATTGACCTAATGAATTGATACCTTCTCCGAGTAATGGCCATTCATCTTGCTGTAATCTTCCTGTTCTTAGCCTTCCACTTTCGATTCCCACTTCCATAGAAAGTAGTCTATATGTCAACTGTTCTTTACTCATTTCAAGGCTAAATACACACACAGGTAAATCTTGAGATTGTGCAACATTTTTAGCCAGATTAAGAACCATTGAAGTTTTTCCCATTGAAGGTCTACCAGCAACAATTATTAAATCACTTCTTTGAAAACCTTGAGTCATTGCATCAAGATCATAGAAATTTACTGGAATTCCAGCTACTGAAGTACCTAATGATCTTGACTCTATTTCATTGAAAGTACTTGTAAGGATTTCAGCGGCTTGAGTCAGACCTTTTGAAGGTTTTTCTTGACTGATTTCAAATATTTTTTGCTCTGCTTTATCTAGAACTTCATTAGTATCTTGAGTTTGATCAAAACCTAGTTGAACCACTTCATTCCCAGATCTAATAAGTTGCCTTCTCATGAATTTGTCGTTAATTAAATTAGCAACTTGTTCTATAGAAGCTGTAGAGGAAACATTTTCAACTAGCTCTACAAGTTTGCTATTCCCTCCAATTTTTTCTAGTGATCCATTATCTGCTAACCAAGCACTCATTGATGTTAAATCAGTTGGTTTTCCCTGGGTATGCAACATTAATGCTGTTCTATAAATCTCTTGATGGGCATTTATATAAAAAGCTTCAGGTTTAATTAAATCTGCAATTCTTCCGATCGCGTCTGGATCAAGAAGTATGCCACCAAGAACAGCTTCCTCTGCTTGAACGTTTTGAGGAGGAACTAATCCAGCATTTTCACTATTAAAATCCTTTTTAAAATTTTTATTTTGCCCATTATTTGGAAAAGGTACGGAAACCATATCTTTAATTGCTTAGATATATACTCTGGCTACTTTTCAAAATAATGCAACAAATTGATTAACTTGTTACTTCAATATTTACTTCTGCATTTACTTCTGGATGTAATTTTATTTTTGCAGTAAAGGAACCTAAATTATGAATATCAGGAACAGTAATGTTTCTTCTATCAATTTCTTTTTTAGTAGCCGCTTCTATCGCTTCGGCAACATCACCATTGGTAACTGTTCCAAAAAGGACACCATCTTCTCCAACCTGTTTTTTGATAGTGAACCTACCTATTGTAGATAATGCAGTTTGAAAATCTAAAGCTTCTTGCTTTAATTTATCAGCAGCGATTTTTTCTTTTTCTTTCTTCCTTTCAATTTGTTTAAGGACAGCTGGTGTTACATTCATTGCCTTGCCATAAGGTAATAGAAAATTTCTTGCGTATCCAGGTGCTACTTCAACTAGATCTCCTTCTTTACCCAGTGATGCGATTGATTCAGTTAATGCGACTTGTACTCTTTTAGCCATGAAAATATTAAACAATATAGTTAATAATACGACCTAGAGGGTAACTTTACTTTTTTTGCAAGACCAAATTTCGCAAGAATCTTAATATGTTCCCATGTTATATCTATCTGACCTCTAAATAATCCTTGTTTTGCAGAATTGGGAAATGCATGATGATTGTTATGCCAACCTTCTCCAAAGGTTAATGCAGCAACCCACGCATTATTTTTAGATGAATCACCACTTTCAAATGGTGCTTTACCCCAACAATGCGTCGCGGAGTTTACTAGCCAAGTTACGTGATAAACAACCACAAGCCTCAATGGGATTCCCCAAAGGACTAGAGCCCATCCTCCAACTCCTAATTTTTGACCTATTGCGTACAAAGAAAGTCCAATAGGAATTTGTAAGAGTAAAAAATATTTATTTAAAAATCTATAGTATGGATCCTTAATTAAATCTGCACTTAGTTTTGGAACAGCTTTTAGTGCTTCTACGTCTTTAAACATCCAACCCATATGACTCCACCAAAACCCCTTTTTACTATTGTGATGATCTACTTCAGTATCTGAAAAAGAGTGGTGATGCCTATGTAAACCTACCCAATCTATTGGTCCATGCTGGCAACTTATAGCTCCACAGGTAGCAAAAAACCTTTCTAACCATCTTGGTACAACGAACGATCTGTGTGATAACAATCTGTGATATCCAAGGGTGACTCCTAAACAAGCAGTTACCCAGTAAAAAAATAATAATGAAGTGACAGCAGGGAGACTCCAAAATTTTGGTTGTAAAGCTACAAGGGAAAGAATATGTATGGCAACCATAAAAACTATTGTCCCCCACGTTTTATGTAGTCTGGGAGGATATCTTTTTGAATGACTGGAAGGTTCCAGTAATTTTTCTGAGAGTTCTATAACTTTTTCAGTTGGAACAGGTTTTTTTAATTTTGCTGTTTCTTGGAAAATTACTGAATTCATGATATTGAAATACTATTTTCAAAATTACCGATATGTAATATTATCATACTATACTATTGATAAGATTGATTATCTGTGAGTCTCGGATATCGCGATAAATTATCTAGAGGTCGAAGGGCTATGGCTCATTTGATACACCTCTGGCATGAAAGAAATGGTTGGTCTCACAGAGTATTGCCATTACTTTCAGAAGTTCTTGATTTAGGTAAAGTTCATAATTCGCAAATTTCTAATCTTAGAAATGGGAAGTTATCTTCGCCAGGCCCTGAAGTTTTTCTTGCTTTAGCTCAAGTTAATACGATTCTTGATCAAGGCATTGAAAAAATCAGGGATCGTTTTGAAAGTGATTACCCAGAGTTATGGAAATCTTTGGAAGAGTCTGCATTACCCCTAAAAAATGATTCTGGTGATCCATTGTCGGCCGGGGAGTTATTCGAGATATTTTCAGGATTAAAACCTCTACCTTCATCCTTTGACTGGTACATAGAAGATGAAGAAGCCTCTGGTTTAAGTGATGCTCTTTCAGTGCATTTTTGTCAGAATAAGGCTTGGAGATCATGTAAAATGCTGGTAATGGAGGCCTATGCTGTCAATAAATCTGCCCGTAGAGAACGTTTTGCTGAGGTAATTGCAGGAATCAGAGATTATACGGCAGAAGAATTAGATGGAGAACTTCTTGATTTATATGAGGCTTCAAAAAAACTTTCTTATTTTCAGGGCAGAGGACCTAATGCTTTCCTCGCAGAATTAAGAAATTTAGCTTCTAAAAAATAACATGAATTTTCATAATAAATGACTCTTGATAATAACTTAAAACTGGCTGAAAACGCTGTTCTTTCTGTTGAAGAGAGTTTAAGTAAAGTATTCCAAGAAAGGTCTAATCAGGTTTTCCAGAAATTAGAAAATATTTTGACAATTTTTAAGGAAGAAAAAGTTTCTACTAGTCATTTCAATCAATCTTCTGGTAGTGGTCATGATGATATATCTAGAGAAAAAATTGATGCGGTTTTTGCAAGATTGTTTCTTGCTGAAAAGGCTGCTGTAAGGATGCAATTTGTAAGTGGAACGCATGCAATAAGTTCTGTCTTATTTGGAATACTTCGACCTGGAGATGTAATGTTATCTCTTACAGGACAACCATATGACACGTTAGAAGAAGTCATAGGAATAAGGGGAGGAGGAAAAGGCTCACTTAAAGATTTTGATATTGAATATAAGCAAATAAATATCTGCGAGAATTTTGATTCTTTTGAAGAACAAATTGTTCATTCTTTTGAAGAAAATACATGCAAATTAGTATTCATACAAAAAAGTTGTGGATATAGTTGGAGAAAGTCTCTTACGAATCATCAGATACAGAAAATTTGTAGTCTTATTCATTCCCTTGATCCTAATTGTATATGTTTTGTTGATAACTGTTATGGGGAGCTTGTTGAAGATAGTGAACCAATTTCTAAAGGAGCAAATATAATTGCAGGATCATTGATTAAAAATTTAGGAGGAACAATCGTTCCAACTGGTGGGTACGTTGCAGGAGATGCAGAGTTGGTTGAGATGGCATGTTCTAGATTAACCTCACCAGGCATTGGTTCTTCTGCAGGAATAAATTTTGGACTAGGAAGATTAATTTTGCAGGGTTTGTTTTTAGCACCACAAATTGTTCACGAATCACTAAAAGGTGCTGATATGGTTGCAGCAGTCTTTAAAAATTTGGGATTTAAGGTTTTACCAGAGCCAGCAACTTATAGATCTGATCTTATTCAGTCAGTAAGATTGAATAATCCTGATTTGGTACAAAAAGTTTGTCAATCTTTTCAAAATTCTTCACCAGTAGATTCTTTTCTGAATGTTGTTCCATCATCAATGGATGGATATGATTCCAAATTATTAATGGCAGGCGGTACTTTTATTGAAGGTAGTACAAGTGAATTTTCTGCTGATGCCCCTCTAAGAGATCCTTACAATATTTTTGTTCAAGGTGGTTCTCACATAGCTCACATCAAAATTGCATTAATTCGATTATTATCTGAACTATTAGAGGAAAAATTAATTTCAAAGGATTCTCTACTTCCTTTATCTACTTAATCATGTCTTACAAGTTTCCAGACAACCTCAACTATGCTGATACTCATGAATATGTCTTGGAAGAAAATGGATTATTAAAAATTGGAGTTAGTGAATTCGCTATAGATCAATTAGGAGATATTGTTTTTGTTGAATTAGCTGATGAAGGGGCGACTTTAGAGAAAGGCGAGACTTTTGGAACAATAGAATCAGTTAAGGCCGTAGAGGAAGTCTATCTGCCTTTTTCAGGAGAAATAGTATCTGTAAATGAAAGTGTTATTGAGAACCCTGAGCTTTTACAGAATGATCCGATTGGAGACGGTTGGTTAGTAATTTTGAAACCAGAATCAAAAGCATCGATTGCTGATTTGATGACTTCTGAGGAATATCAATTAAAGGTTGTACCAAAATAAGGCAAACTTTTTAAAAAGAGCTATTTTAAAGAAAAATATTTTAATATGACATCCAAATTTGGGTCTGATTTGTTTATAGATAGGCATCTTGGGTTAGGAGATAATGATGAAAGAGTCATGCTGAACAAGCTTGGTTTTAACAATATTGATCAATTTATAAATCAAGTTATTCCTGAAGATATTCAGCTTAAAGATAAATCTTCAGAAATATTGCCTCAAGGTTGTTCAGAAATTGAGGCCTTAAATGAATTAGAAGAGATTGCGAATAAAAATACTAAAATGAGATCACTTATAGGCCTTGGTTATTATGACAATCATATGCCTAAAGTAATCCAAAGACATGTTCTTGAAAATCCAAGGTGGTACACGTCTTATACTCCATATCAAGCAGAAATTGCACAAGGAAGATTAGAAGCTCTATTTAATTTTCAGACTATTGTTTGTGAACTAACAGGATTCCCTGTCGCCAATGCATCTTTGTTGGATGAGGGTACTGCTGCTGCAGAAGCTATGGCCATGAGTTTTGCTGCAAGAAAAAATAAATCTTCAAAAGTGTACTTAGTGGAGTCAAACGTTTTTGATCATACTTTTAATGTTCTACAAACCAGAGCAAAACCTTTGGGAATATCCTTAAAACGCTTTACTCAAAGTAACCTTCCTAATCATGATGATGTTTTTGGAATGTTGTTGCAATTACCTGGTAAAAATGGAGAATTATATGATCCTACATTCTTAATATCTCAAGCACATAGATCAGAAATTATTGTTACGGCATGTATTGATCCACTAGCACAAGTTTTGATTAAACCAATTTCTGAATTTGGTGTCGATGTAGCAGTGGGAAGTATGCAAAGATTTGGAGTTCCATTGGGTTTTGGTGGCCCCCATGCAGCATATTTTGCTTGTAGTGAAAAATATAAAAGGCTGATACCCGGAAGAATTGTTGGGCAAACTCTATCTAAAAATGGAGAAAAGTCTCTAAGACTAGCATTGCAAACAAGAGAGCAACATATTCGAAGGGAAAAGGCCACTAGTAATATTTGCACTGCTCAATCTTTGTTAGCCATAATTTCTTCTTTTTATGCTATTTATCATGGACCCTCCGGATTAACCCAAATTGCTAAGAGATTAGTTGAGTTGAGAATAAATTTAGAATCAAGTTTAGCTGCTTTGGGTTTTGATATTCCTGATGGGATTAGATTTGATAGTGTTGATGTTTATTCTGAGCACTCCCAGAGGATCCATAAAGAAGCTCTAAAAAATGGCTATAACTTAAGAATTTTGCCGTTGGGATCAACTATTGAAAATTCAACTGGCTTTGGGATCTCTTTAGATGAGCTTAGTAATGAAAAAGAAATAAAAGATATTTTGACTTTCATAGCAAACCTCATAGAAAAAGAAGAAGATTTAGAGCAAATAAAATTTGATAAAGAATTTCATCTTGAAAGTTTAGCTTTGAGATCCAGTGCATGGATGCAGCAAGATATATTCACAAATTACCAAAGTGAAACTGAATTAATGAGATATATATTCCGACTTGCAGAAAAAGATTTTTCTTTGGTAGATGGGATGATGCCATTGGGAAGCTGTACCATGAAATTAAATTCTGCAGCAGAGTTAAATCCAGTCTCTTGGGCTAATTTATCTTCCATTCATCCTTTTTCACCACGAGATCAAACTAAAGGCTATTCAAAAATTATATCTGACCTAGAAAAATGGATAAGTGAGATTGTTGGTTTAAAATCAGTTTCTTTTCAACCAAATGCAGGCTCTCAAGGAGAGTTTGCAGGTTTATTGGCAATAAATTCTTATTTTGAATCAAAAGGTGAACTGTCAAGAAAAAAATGTTTAATTCCAAAAAGTGCCCATGGAACAAATCCTGCTAGTGCAGTTATGGCAGGTTTTGAAGTTTTAACTGTTGAATGTGATGACGAAGGAAATATTGATTTTGAAGATTTGTCAATCAAGGTCAAGAAATTTAATAACCAAATAGGGGCTCTTATGTTGACTTATCCCTCTACTCATGGAGTTTTTGAATTACAAATCAGAAAGATATGTGATTTAATTCACTCTGTGGGAGGATTTGTCTATTTAGATGGAGCAAATTTGAACGCTCAGGTTGGATTATGTAAACCGGGGAATTATGGTGTTGATGTTTGTCATTTGAATTTACATAAAACATTCTGCATTCCACATGGAGGTGGTGGCCCAGGAGTAGGTCCAGTTGCTGCATCAGAAACTTTAAGCCAATTTCTTCCTACTCATTCTTTAATGGATAATAATTTATCTATTAGCTCCAATTACGTATCTTCTGCCAAGCATGGGAGTGCAAGTATTCTTCCAATAAGTTGGATGTATATAAAAATGGCTGGTCTTAGTGGTTTAAGGAAAGCAACTGCGCATGCAATTTTATCTGCAAATTATATTGCGCATTCTTTAAAGCATAAATTTAAGATTCTTTATAAAGGAAAAAATAATTTTGTCGCACATGAATGTATTTTAGATTTCAGGGATTTAAAATCCAAAACTGGTTTGAGCGTAAATGATTTAGCTAAACGATTAATAGATTATAGTTTTCATGCCCCAACTATAAGTTGGCCTGTTCCAGAGACGGTAATGATAGAGCCTACTGAAAGTGAAAGTTTGGTTGAATTGGATAGATTTTGCGAAGCTATGCTATTGATTGGAGAAGAAATCAGCGAAATAGAAAAAAATGTTGCATTAAAGAATAATAATGTAATAAGTAACGCTCCCCATACGCTGAAAGAGTTAATTGCTGATAATTGGCATTATCCTTATTCAAAAGAAAAAGCTTCTTTTCCTTATAAAACGCCAACGTCTATTAAGTTTTGGTCTTCAGTTTCTAGGATCAATAATGCATATGGCGATCGCAATTTAATCTGTTCTTGCAATGTAAATCAAGGCGAGATTTTCGAAGAAAAAAAATGTGCTTAAAGGACTAGCGTCCTTATATTTACTTAGTTATTATCAGTGAGAATAAAAATTTAATATTTTCTTATAGAATTTTTTTAAATTTTTTTATTAAAATATTCGAGCATCAAATTTTTTTGGGGTATTTGAAGCTATGACCAAAGATTTTAAATCTGGTAATGTTAAGCACTTGCCAGTTAAAAATGTAGATTTACCAAATTTTGGCAATAATTTTTCAGGAGATAACTCAAACATTTGTTCCATTGAGGGAACTAATGTTATAAGAGTACCCTTTGGCAAAAAATTCTCTAAGAAAAAAAGGCCTGAAAAGAATCAAAATATCGCTACTCTAATACTTCCTTTAAGTTCGTATAATAATCCTACGCCTCCACACGTAGCATAATTAAGATTAATTTTAATCTATTTCTTTGAGAGTATCTGCATAATAGTTTTGCAGTTGTAGTGTTGCTTGATTCCAATCCCATTTTTCTGCTTCGTTTCGTGCCTCTTTTCTCATAACTTCTCTTTTATCTTCATTTTCTAGAATTTTTTTTGTCGCTTTAATCAAACTTTGTTCCCCATTATCTTTTTCATCAGGATCATATAAACAACCATTAATCCCATCGCTAATAATATCTGGTATCCCCCCCTTGTTGGCTCCGATAACTGGACATCCTGCTGCCATTGCTTCTAGCAAAACTAACCCAAGTGTTTCTGTACTAGATGGAAATAAAAATATATCTCCAGAGGCATAGGCGCTAGCAAGTTCATCGCCAGATAAGTATCCTATGAAATTAGTCTTTGTATTTTCGAAGATTTTTTCAAGCTGGTTTCTATATGGTCCGTCACCTACAAGTGCTAGGCAAGCATTAGGAATACTTTCTAAGACTGGTTTAATTCTCTCAATTTGTTTTTCTGCTGATAATCTTCCTACATAAATTAATAAGTAATTAGCGTCGTTATATTCCCCAAATAATTTTTTTCTCATTTTCTCACTTCTCAAATCTGGTCTGAAATTGAAAGTATCTACTCCCCTTTGCCATAGAGCAGTCCTTTGAATACCTTTATCTTTTAACTCATTTACCATAGCGGTGGAAGTACATAAATTTAACAAGGCTTGATTATGAGCTGCTTTAAGTAATTCCCATAAAAGTGGCTCTAACATACCCATACCGTAATGTTCCAGATATTTTGGAAGATGAGTATGGTAACTGGCAATTAAAGGAATATTATTAGTTTTCGCTAACCATATGCCACCTAAGCCAAGTACAGCTGGATTAACAACATGTATCAAATCTGGATTAAATTTTTCTAACTTATCTGAGACTGCAGGACCCGGTAAACCAAGCTTTAACTCTGGGTATAAGGGTAATGGCATTGCAGCAACTCCAACTACAGTTGCACCCATATATGATTCTGGACACCCTTCTGGACAAAAAATTATAACTTCATCACCATTTTTTATTAAAAATTCAATCGTTTTAGTCAGTCTTGTGACTATGCCATCAACTTTAGGTAAAAAAGTTTCAGTAAACAATGCAATTTTCACTTTCTTAAGGTAACTATTTTAGAAATTTTAATTTGTCTTTATTGCCTCAGCTTGTTTTTTAGTCCAGGATGAAACACAAGGTATGCGCTTAAGATCACATCTATTGGAGTATTTTTTGGCAACTTCAACAACTTCTTCTAATAAGCCATTATCAAGAGTCGTTGGGTTTAAACCTAATTCTATAAAACATTTATTATCAACAATTAGATCATTTTCTACCGCTTCATTCCTTGGATTTGGTAAATAATTAATATCAGCTCCTGTTAGAGAAGCTACTTTTTTAGCTAGTTCTCCAACTTGATGACTCTCAGTCATTTGATTAAAGATTTTGACTCTTTCTCCAGATTTTGGAGGATTTTCAAGAGCAAGTTGTACGCATTTTACAGAGTCTTTTATATGTATAAATGCTCTTGTTTGCCCGCCTGTCCCATGTACACTTAATGGATATCCAATTGCAGCTTGCATTAGAAATCTGTTTAAAACAGTTCCATAATCTCCGTCATAGTCAAATCGGTTTGTCAATCTAGGATCTTTTAAAGTTGCTTCTGTATTTGTTCCCCAAACAATGCCTTGATGCAAATCAGTAATCCTTACAAGATCATTTTTGTTGTAGTAAAGAAATAATAATTGATCTAAGGTTTTAGTCATATGGTAAACACTACCTGGACTCGCCGGGTGTAATATTTCTTCTTCAAATCGGCTTCCATCTGGTTGTGGAACTTCAACTTTTAGATAACCTTCTGGAATTGTTGCACCTCTATGTGATCCATACCCATAGACCCCCATTGTTCCTAAATGAACAACATGAATATCTAAATTACTCTCTACTATTGCAGCAAGAAGGTTGTGGGTGCCATTAACATTATTATCTACTGTATATCTTTTGGTGAAACTGGATTTCATCGAGTAAGGTGCTGCTCTTTGTTCTGCAAAATGGATCACAGAATCTGGTTTTTCATCAATTAGCAAATTGAGCAATTTTTGATATTGTTTAGAGATATCCATATTAAGAAATCTCATAGGCTTACCCCCAATCTCTTCCCATGCAGAAAGTCGTTCTGTTATCGAAGCAATTGGAGTTAAAGATTCTACCTCTAGATCAATATCAATTTTTCTACGACTTAAATTGTCGACAATAATAACATCATGATTTTGCTCTGCTAAATTCACCGCACAAGGCCAACCGCAAAAACCATCTCCACCTAGAACAATAACTTTCACTCAGAACTCCAGAATTAAAAGATTCATAATATATTTATTAAATTACTACAGTGTGCTTCCACTTTGCGAAAAAACATTGTAAATAGTTTCAAATCTTCTTTCTTAATACGATAAATAAAAGCAAATAATAAATTTTTACTTTCTTTTTAAACTTTTCTCAATTTAAGAATTAGATAGATATGTTTTTTTCTGGCGAACTTGCTACTGCAAAGTCTTGTTTTTTAATTCTTCCTGCCAGAAAAGCTTGCCTGCCAGCTTTCACACTATAGTTTATCGCTTGAGCCATTAGAGGAGGATTTGCAGCTTGTGCTATTGCACTATTGATTAAAACACCATCAGCTCCAATTTCCATAGCTTGAGAAGCTTCACTAGGTACCCCAATTCCTGCGTCAATTATTACTGGCACATTTGCATTCTCAATAATTATCCTTATATTTGATAAATTTAACAAACCTTGCCCTGAGCCTATGGGCGAGCCCAATGGCATTAAAGTTGCACAACCTATTTCTTCTAGTCTTTTTGCAAGAATAGGATCTGCATTGATATAAGGTAGTACAGCGAAACCCTTTTTTATTAAAATTTCGGCTGCTTTAAGAGTTTCTATTGGATCTGGCAGCAAATACTTTTTGTCAGGAATAACTTCTAACTTCACAAAATTATTTTCTTCTTGACCAGATAATTTTGCAAGTTCTCTACCTAAAATTGCTATTCTGACTGCCTCATCAGAATTAACACAACCAGCTGTATTAGGAAGCATCCAGTATTTTCCCCAGTTGATCTTTTCGAGTAAATTTTCTCCGGTCTGATCATTTTTAATTCTTCTAACAGCGACGGTTATAATTTCCGTTTCAGAATTTGACAAACTTTCCACCATATCTTTAGTAGATTTGTATTTGCCAGTACCAACCATTAATCTACTGGAAAATTTTTTTCCACCAATTAGTAAAGAAGAATAATTTTCCATATTTAAAATCCCTTATCTTTAATACCTTTATAAGGTTTATAATTGTTTCTTTTTTCTAACTCCTTACTTTTTTTAATTGCAGTTTGGTTGTTTGGATCTATCACCAAAACCTTTTGATAAGTTTCATATGCCAAGTCGTAATCAAGTAAACGCTGTTGCGCTGATGCGAGGTTATTTAGGGCTATGGGATATTCTGGAAGTGATTTTATTGCAGATTTGTAGTGTTTAATTGCTTTCTTAAATTCATTTTGAGCAGCATAAGAAAATCCTAAAGCATTATTTATTATCGCTTTGGCTTCATCAGGTTCATTTTCATAATTTTCAATTGCTTTTAAAAAAGTTTTAGTAGCTTCAGAATATAATCTTTTTTTTATCTGAATAGACCCAAATTCATATAATTCGGTAGCTTGAGTGAGAGAATCTAAACCTTTTTGCTCGAATTTCACTAAATTTAATTCTTCACTTCTTGTTTTTAGAAATTGTCTGAATACAAAAATAGAAATTATTATTAATACAATAAAAAGAATTATTAAATAAGATTGAAAGGAAGATATTTCCATTATTTATAATTACTTTTCTAGATTATATTCTTTTTTCTACTTACTAACGGAAGAAACTATTTTTTCAAAACACTTTGGATCGTTTAGGGCTAATTGAGCAAGCATTTTTCTATTAATGATAATTTCTGAATTTTTCATGCCATTTATTAACTTGCTGTAGTTAGTCCCATTTATTCTTGCTGATGCATTAATTCTAGAAATCCAAAGTCTTCTGAAATCTCTTTTTCTTCTCCTTCTATCTCTGTAAGCATTACAAAGAGCTTTCATGACTCTTTGATTAGCGGTTCTGAAAAGATTTTTGTTTCCACCTCTAAACCCTTTTGCAAGATTTAAGATTTTGTTTCTTCTTTTTCTGGCTATGTTGCCTCTTTTTACGCGTGCCATGAATATCTAAGGAAAATGGGTTAAAAATTTATGCGTATGGGATCATTAATCTTACATTATCAGCATCTCTTTCATCAACTACGGCTTTTGTTGATAGATGTCTTTTTAATTTCGAGCTTTTATGATCAAGTAGATGATTATGGAAAGCTCTTCTTCTCATGAATTTACCCGTCGCAGTAGCTTTAAATCTTTTGGCAGCTGATTTACGAGTTTTTAGTTTAGACATTTAAGTCAAATGTGTTTAATTAGGATAATCTAAACCTTTATATGCATTGGTGCAAATTAAAGTTTTTAATTGATAAAGAAATTTTTAACTTATGAAACTTAAATTTGCCTTTTTAAACTTATTTTTAGGATGTATTTCTCTTTTATTTATAAACACTAAATTTACTCCAATTATAAAAGGAGAAGAATTACAAAAGATTGAACTTAATAATGAAATTAAAAAAGGAAAATTTTTAATTGGTTTAAAGCAATATCTTGGAGGAAAAAATGATAGTTTTTCCAAGAAGAAGAATATTAACTTTGTAACTGATAAAGGCTTTGTAAAGCTAATATCTTCCAACGGTATCAAACATAAATCAAAACAAATTAATATAGCCTGGTTTGATCAACCTATCAACAATCCAAAAATCATTGAAAGAATTATTTTTGGTCCTTTTGCAAGCTATGAATCAGCAAAAAAACAAGCAGATAAACTAATAGATAAAGGATTTGAGACGACTGTTGCTTACCCAAAAAATTGGGAAGTATGGATTCCATTTGAAGATAATCTGCCAGAGTTTGAATTAAAAAATAAGATTTCTAGAAAAATAAAAAATTTTCAAATTACTCCAGTTCTCAAAAATGAATATAGTTTTATGAAACTCGAAGGACCTATAAATATTTACGCTCAAGATGAAATAAAAATAAATGGTATCAATTTTGGTAAAAATTTTTATTTAGTAGAAGATTCATATGGTACTTGGACATTAATTCAAAAAATTGAATTTGATGACTATTTGGCAGGTGTTTTGCCATATGAAATTGGACCGAATTCTCCTTTAGAAGCACTCAAGGCACAAGCAGTTATAGCAAGAACTTGGGCAATATTTAATTCTGATCGATTCAGTATGGATAAATATCATTTATGTATAACCACTCAATGTCAAGTTTATAAGCCTTCTAAAATTTCAAATAAAAACGTACAAAAAGCTATAGAAGCAACTTCAAATTTAATTCTCACTTACAAAAATCAACCAATAAATGCTTTTTACCATGGCTCTAATGGCGGAGTATCTGCTACTTCAGGCGAGTCTTGGCAAATTCACGATTATTCTTATTTCAATTCAATCATTGATGGTTCTAAGTCATTAAATAAAATTTTTAAA
This sequence comes from Prochlorococcus marinus CUG1435, assembly GCA_017644375.1. Lineage (NCBI taxonomy): Bacteria > Bacillati > Cyanobacteriota > Cyanophyceae > Synechococcales > Prochlorococcaceae > Prochlorococcus > Prochlorococcus marinus. The sequence continues at coordinate 577,702 of JAEPLP010000001.1, read as the reverse complement.
CTTCCAATTACAAATAAATCTGATTTAAATAAATTTTTAGATTTTGATAAAGAACAGTTTTATGGGAATAATCATTCTCTTTTTCGGTGGAATAAGAAAATTTCTAGTCTTGAAATTAAAGAAAAGTTAATTAAAAACAAACTTATAAATATTAATGACGATGTTTTGGATTTAAATTCTATTGAACGTGGCCCTAGTGGCAGAGTAACAAAATTGGCAATACAAACGGATAAAGGTAATAAATCTATTCTTCTTGTTAAAGATGATATTCGACGAGTATTAAATTTTATACCTAGTAATTTGTTTACTATTAATAAATTAAATGATGATTTATGGCTTTTGAGAGGAGGAGGCTTCGGTCATGGTGTAGGTTTATCTCAGTCAGGAGCAATTGAAATGGCTAAATTAGGATTCTCTTATGAACAAATATTGAATCATTACTATCGAGATGCAAAACTGAAAAAATTTGAGATATTGTCTCAATGAAGTTAAGTAATTAAAAATTTACTTTTATGAGTAAGGGTTTTTATAAAAATCGAAGATTGAAGTCGTTTATATTTCTTAGTGCCTGTTTTTTAGTAGCTTTTATTCCTCATGCTTACTATATCGAAAATTTCTTCTTTATTATATTGACTCTTTCTTTTGTGATTGTTTTTTACGGTTTAATAGTTATTTCTAGAAATTTCAAAAGGAACAACTTTTCAAATACTTTAGGCAGCAGAATTAGCAATAAAGAGTTACCTGTACTTGATATTCTAGTCGCAGCTCGAGATGAAGAGAATGTCATAGAGAGATTAGTTGAAAGATTATTTAGCTTAGATTATCCAACAAATAAATTAAATATCTACATAATCGATGATGGCAGTTCTGATAAGACGCCTTTAATTTTAAATCGATTATCTAGACAATATGAAAAGCTAAAAGTCGTAAGTCGTTCTCCAAACGCAGGAGGAGGAAAGTCAGGAGCTTTAAATTATGCTTTGAAGTTTACTCATGGTGAATGGTTATTAGTTTTGGATGCTGATGCTGAATTAAAACAAGATTCCTTGATTAGATTATTTACCTTTGTAGAAGAGGGTGATTGGTCTGCGGTTCAACTAAGAAAATCAGTAACAAATGTAAGTAAGAATTTTTTAACTTCCTGTCAGTCCATGGAGATGGCTATGGATGCAATCTTTCAATATGGAAGATTATCAGTTGCTGGAGTTTCTGAATTAAGGGGAAATGGCCAATTAATTAAGAAAGAAATATTATTGTCATGTGGTTCTTTTAATGAAGATACAGTTACAGATGATCTTGATTTGAGTTTAAGATTATTATTATCAAAATCTAGAATTGGAATTTTATGGGATCCTCCAGTCATGGAGGAAGCAGTTGAGAATTTAAATGCTTTATTAGCGCAAAGGCAAAGATGGGCAGAGGGGGGTTTGCAAAGATTCTTTGATTATGGAGATCAATTATTTACTAATAAAGTTGATTATTTGCAGAAATTTGATTTAACTTACTTTTTCATCTTGCAATATGCACTTCCAATCATTTCTATTTTTGATTTAGTTTTCAGTATTGCTTTATTAGATTCACCAATTTACTGGCTTATTTCATTCACAGCTTTTATGTTATCTGGAATTGCTTTTTGGTACGGTTCTTCTTGTAAAAGCGAAGTACCTGTATTACAAAAAAGCAATTTTTTGATGGTATTAGTATCGGTTTTTTATTTATCACATTGGTTTTTAGTAATCCCTTGGGTAACTTTAAAGATGTCTATTTTTCCCAAAAAGATACTTTGGCGAAAAACTCTTCATACTGGAGTTTAGTTTATTCATCAAGATCTATAATTTCTCCATTAAAAAAATTTGCTAAGTTTTTTGGACTATCATCATAAGATTCCTCGTTAGGCATTTTTGTTGAAGAATTAGTTTTTGTTTCTATTTTTTTTATTGGTCGAAAATTACTTTCTTCATTTTGGTTTTTTTCTGGAGTGTTTGTTGGGTTACTTTTATTTAATTGTTTGGTTGAAAAATTAAGTATTATTTGATCTCCAAATATTTTTTTTACAGTATTTTCAATTATAACTTTTCTGCTTTTTATCATATTTTCCCAGTTTGGAGATAACGCAATTGTGATTTTCTCGGAATCAAAACTTTCAAGTTCGGCTTGTTGTGAAAGTAACATTCTTGTTGATGGTAACTCTACTTTAGAAAGAATTAATTCCCATATATCTTTTAAATTTGATCCAGGATTATTTTGGTTATTTTCAGAAATATTTTCAATACTTTCTTTTTCAAGAACTTCAAATTTTTCTAATTTTTCGTCTTTTTTTTCGATCAATTCCTTGTGAGTTATCTCTTCTTGGATACTTGGTTTTGGAATCTCATCTGAAATATTTTTTTTATTAAGAGGAATGTTTTTTTTACTTTCATGCTTCTCCTCAGTCGCATTATTTTTACTTTCTTGTTTATTTTCAAAACTATTTATCTCTTGACTATCCAGAAGACCAGTTAAATGTATTTCAAACCAAAGCCTTGGATTATCACTTGATTTGATTTGATATTCAATATTTCTCAGATTATTATGCCAATTAATTATTGTTGATTTATTTATTGTTTTTGAGATTTTATCTAACTCATCTTGAAATTCATCAGACGTATAATAAAGATCTGAATATTTATTATTTGTAGTGTGTAATAGTAGATCTCTTGTTATATTCAATAATCCTAAAATTATTTGAAGAGGTTCGTTTCCGGCATCATATAATTTGTTGCAGGTGTAAATTAATGACTCTGGATTTTTCTCAACCAATGATTTAATCAGATTTGTTAATTCACTTTCTGATACTTCTCCTAGGAGGTTTTGGATATTATTAATTGTTATCCCCTCTGGAAAAAGATTCAATTGTTCAAGGAGGCTTTGTGCATCTCTCATACCTCCATTAGACCTTTTTGCAATCATTTTTAATGCCTGAACTTCGTACTTAATGGATTCTTTTTCGGCGATTTCTGATAAATGTTGAAAAATATCACTAGGGCTTATTCTTCTAAAATCAAACTTTTGGCATCTACTTTTTATTGTATTTAATACTCTCTCAGGATTTGTCGTCGCAAGTATAAATACAACTCTTGAGGGCGGTTCTTCAATAGTTTTTAGTAAAGCATTTGAAGCTGCCGTTGAAAGCATATGACATTCATCAATTACATAGACTTTCCATCTCGCTAGAGTAGGTGCAAATCTCGCTCTTTCTATAATTTCTCTTATATTTTCTACTCCTGTATTTGATGCTGCATCAATCTCGATAATATCTAGAGCGCTCCCATCTGTAATTTGTCTACATAAGTCACATTTACAACAAGGAGTTATCGTAGGTTGGTCGAATGCCTGGCAATTTAGAGATTTTGCAAATATTCTTGCACTTGATGTTTTCCCAGTGCCTCTTGGACCATTAAAAAGATATGCAGGAGCAATTTTTTTTGTTAATAGAGCTTGTTTGAGTGTAATGGATATAAATTTTTGCCCAACCAGTTCGTCTAAGTTGTTTGGTCTATATTTTTGATGAAAAGGCTTATGTATATTTGGCATTTATTTTTCATTAATTAGAAAAATTAGGGATTCTATTAAAAAAATTAAACTCTAATTTTATGCAGACTCTTTAATGATTCTTTTTGATCCTGAAGGTAGTTTAACAATTTTAGATGAGAATAAATTATCTACCATTTTTTTCGTAATTGTGAATTCTTTTACATTTTCTTCAGAAGGCAAAGTGTACATTATGTCTAGCATAAGCTCTTCAATTATTGATCTTAATGCTCTTGCACCTGTTTTTCTTTTGTATGCTTCATTTGCTATCGCTTCAACAGAATCAGGCTCAAATGATAATTCAACATTATCCATACTTAGCAAAGTTTTGAATTGCTTTACTAATGCATCTCTTGGTTGAGTCAAAATAGATTTTAAAGTTTCTTTAGTAAGACGATCTAATACAGCACAAACGGGAATTCTTCCAATAAATTCTGGAATTAGGCCATATTTCACTAAGTCATCTAATTCTAAATTTTTCAGGGAATCTCTTGGGTCTACTATTTTTTTTGTATCAACTTTGTTTTGATCTGAATTGGTGGTAAATCCTATAGAGTGTTTACCCATACGCTTTTGAACGATATCCTCTAAACCTATAAAAGCTCCCCCACAAATAAATAGTATTTGACTCGTATCAATTTGGATGCAGTCATGATAAGGATGTTTTCTTCCGCCTTGAGGTGGCACATTAGCAATTGTTCCTTCAAGCATTTTTAATAATGCTTGCTGTACCCCTTCACCGGAGACATCTCTAGTAATTGAGGGATTCTCGCTTTTTCTAGCAATTTTATCTATTTCATCAATATAAATTATTCCTTTTTGAGCTAGTTCTACATTCATTTCTGATTTCTGTAGAAGTCTTAAAAGTATGTTTTCAACATCCTCCCCAACATATCCAGCTTCTGTCAAAGTCGTTGCATCAGCTACTGCAAAAGGAACATCTAAAAACTCTGCTAAAGTTTGCGCCAATAATGTTTTTCCACTTCCAGTAGGGCCGATGAGTAAAATATTTGATTTTTGTAATTTAGTTGCTTGTGAATCAGTTGAATTGCTATTTTTACTGTCTTCTTTAACTTTCCAAGCTAATCGCTTGTAGTGATTGTATACGGCTACTGATAATATTTTTTTTGCAGATTCTTGTCCAACAACTTGATTATCTAGAAAACTTTTTATTTCTAATGGCTTAGGAATTGAGGTTAATTCTAAAGGAACAGATTTTTTTGGATTATCAGTTGGTAATTTCTTTTTTACTTGTGGAGAGTTGTTTGTGTTCGCTTGATTATCAAGTAGTTCTTCATCGAGAATCTCATTACAAAGGTCTATGCATTCATCACATATATAAACCCCAGGACCAGCTATAAGCTTTCTGACTTGGTCTTGTGACTTCCCGCAAAATGAACATTTAAGATGGGCGTCGAATTTAGCCATCGATTATAAGTTTTTAAAGTGAAAGGTGTTAAATATTACCCTATTCACTAGGATTGCTCATAAATATCGATTCGTCATCATATTCTTAAAAAATCAGAACCCCTTGTCACTTTTTGATAACTTTATCAATTAATCCATATTCGACTGCTTCTGAGGGGGATAAAAAGTAATCTCTTTCTGTATCTTCATTAATTTTTTCTAAAGGTTGACCAGTATGTTCAGCTAAAAGTGAATTTAATGTTTTCTTGAGAAAAAGTATTTCTTTAGCTTGTATTTCAATCTCTACTGCTTGACCTTGTGCACCTCCCAGAGGTTGATGAATCATAATCCTAGAATTAGGTAAAGCCAATCTTTTCCCCTTTGCTCCTCCAGAAAGTAGAAATGCCCCCATACTTGCGGCTACTCCAAAACATATTGTCACTACATCAGGCGAAATTTGTTGCATGGTATCATAAATGGCCATTCCTGCCGTTACTGAGCCTCCAGGAGAATTGATATATATTTGTATGTCTTTTTCGGGATCTTCAGCTTCAAGAAATAATAATTGTGCAACAAGTGAGTCAGATACTTGATCATTAATTCCAGTACCTAAAAAAATTATTCTTTCCCTCAATAATCTTGAATATATATCAAAAGCTCTTTCTCCTCTACCTGATTGTTCTATAACGGTGGGAACAGCGGCAATAGTTTCATGATTACTTTCGTAAGAACTTATTGAGCTTTGGATTAAATGTTTTTTTTCTGAGTTCACAAATTAGTTTTCGTCTTATAAATAATTTAGGAGGTTTTTGTTTAATTAGTAGGAAATTTCATAAATTATTTTTTTTCTTTTTTATTTTGAGTTTTTGTAGTTTTTGTAGTTCCTGTAGTTTTAGCAGCAGTTTTTGCGGCTTTTGATGTTTTGGAGGTTTTTGTGGCTTTAGAAGTTTTTGTAGTTTTTTCTTTGACTTCAGAATTTTCTTCAAGCCAAATTATTAATTTTTCTTTGAGTAGATCGTTACTTACTACTTCTGTTAATCTTTTGATATCTATTTGTTTTGAAGATTGAGAGATTGCATCTTCATAATCTTTCATTTTTAAATTAATTTCATCTTTCTCGACTTTTATGTTTTCTATTTCAGCTAATGCTTTTAAAGCTAAATTTCTTTGAACATTTTTTTCAGCTTGAGGCCTTGTGGACTCTGCTAATGACTTAACTAATTCCGGAGTGAAAGTAGATTTTACATCAAGACCTTGTTGAGCAAATCTTTGAGCGGTTTGTTCAATATTATTCCTAACTTCTATATCAATCATAGATTTTGGAATTTCAGCAACCAATTCGTTTGTTAAGGCATCTAATAAAGCTTCAATTTTGATATCTTTTTGAGTTTTTTCAAAATTATCTTTAAGTTGCTTTTCAATATCTTTCTTTAACTCTTTTAATGATTCTTTGTTGCCAGACTGTTTTGCAAAATCGTCATTAAGTTCAGGCAATTCTTTTTCCTTAAGATCTTTCAGATTTACTTCAAAAATTGCTTCTTTGCCTCTTGAATCCTCATGAGAATAATCATCAGGAAATTTAAGGTTAAGTGTTTTAGTATCACCAATTTTCATCTTTACGATTCCTTCAACGAAACCGGGAATCATTTTGTTCTTTTCTAACTCAAGATCCATTGATTCACTTGTTCCCCCATCAATCTCTTTACCAGAATCTTTATATTTTCCTTTGAAACTAACTACAGCAATATCTCCTAATTTTGCTGCTCTATTGGTAACTGGAATAATGTTTGCAAACTGATTTCTAGATTTTTCTAGCGCTTCATCTATTGAGTTAGGATCAAACTTTGTTTTTGATATTTCAACACTTAGTCCTTTGGATTTTTTAAGTTTTAATTCTGGAGCAACATCAGTTTGAAGAGTAACCTTAAGTGATTTTTCAGGACTAAACTTTGCTAGTAAAGATTCAAATCCATCTACCAATTCTGGCTCACTTAGTGGCTCTATAGATTTTACTTTTAAGGCTTCTTTCCATGATTTATCAATAATTTTTTCCAGAGCAGAAGCATGTAATTGTGTGATGCCAATTCTTTGGATTAAGACTTGTTTAGGAATCTTGCCAAGTCTAAATCCCGGAATTTTAGCCGAACGACTGATAGAACTGATTGTTTCATTTATACACGTTTTGCATGTCTCAGATGGTATTTCTAATTCGAATGAAATTCTACTTTGAGGCAGAGGAGTTGTTTTGACTACTAGTGCATCTTTAGCCATGTTTTTCTAAGTTATTACTATAAGCCGAATCTTAATTATTTCACATTATGTGATTTCCTTGAAAGTTAATTTTTTGATACAGTAAAAAAAATAGTCAATCTATTTATAAAAATCATTTTAAAGTGTGAGAAAATCTCCGTATTTGCCTAATAGGCCATTAAAAGTTGCTGTTTTAGGTTCTTCAGGTGCTGTGGGATCTGAATTGCTAAAAATTCTTGAACAACGTGATTTCCCAATATCAGAATTGGTCTTGCTTTCATCAGAACGGTCAGAAGGAAAAAAAATTATTTGGAAAGATGAAGAATTAGTTACAAAAAAAACAACTAAGGAAGAATTTAAGAATCTTGATTTAGTTTTGGCTTCAGCTGGCGGAAGTATTTCAAAAAAATGGTTATCTACCATTATTGATCAAAATGCTTTACTGATAGATAATTCAAGTGCTTTCAGATTAGATAAGAACGTTCCTCTTATAGTCCCTGAAGTTAATGCTAGTGACGTACTTAATCATGATGGGGTAATAGCGAATCCAAACTGCACTACCATTTTGTTGACATTAGTTTTAGCTCCATTAAACAAACTTTCGACTATTCAAAGAGTTATTGTCTCAACATATCAATCTGTCAGTGGTGCAGGTCAACTGGCGATGGAGGAACTAAAACTTTTAACTGAACAATATCTTCAAGGAAATCCTCAAAAAAGTAAGGTTTTGCCATACTCCCTTGCTTTCAATTTGTTTTTACATAATTCCCCTATGCTTTCAAATAATTATTGCGAAGAAGAGATGAAAATGGTTAATGAGACAAGGAAAATATTAAATATTGCTGATTTAAAGCTCTCTGCTACATGTGTTCGAGTCCCAGTACTGAGAGCACATTCTGAATCGATCAATATTGAATTTGTCGATGTAGTTGACCCTCAAGATGCTCTTGAAGAATTAAAAAAATCTCCTGGAATTGAAGTTATTGAGGATTACAAAAATAATAGGTTTCCTATGCCAAATGATGTTATGGGAAGGGATAATGTTGCTGTTGGCAGGCTAAGAACTGATATAAGTCAGCCTCATGGATTAGAATTATGGTTATGTGGAGATCAAATAAGAAAAGGAGCAGCTCTGAATGCTGTTCAAATAGCTGAGTTATTAATTCCAAAAAAATGATTACAGACAAAACTGAGTGTAATAATCCCCTATTTGGAAGAATATTGACTGCAATGGTTACTCCATTCACTGAGAATGGAGATGTAGATTATGAACTAGCTATAAAACTCTCAAATTATCTTTTTGAGAACGGTTCCGATGGAATTGTGTTGTGCGGTACTACTGGAGAATCTCCGACTCTTTCATGGGCGGAACAACATGATTTATTTATTGCGGTAAAAGGATCTTTGGATGCAAGCTGTAAAGTAATAGTTGGTACTGGTAGCAATTGTACAAGCGAAGCCGTGGAAGCGACAAAAAAAGCTTACGAATCTGGTGCCGACGGTGCTTTGGTCGTTGTTCCTTATTACAATAAGCCGCCTCAAGAAGGTCTTTATAAACATTTCAGTTCTATTGCTAAATCTGCAAAGGATTTGCCTCTTATGCTCTACAACATTCCTGGCAGGACTGGATGCAATTTATTACCTGATACTGTGAAGAAACTTATGGATTTCTCAAATATTCTCAGTATTAAAGCTGCAAGCGGTAGAATAGAAGAAGTAACAGAACTAAGAGCTATTTGTGGCTCCGAACTCTCTGTATATAGTGGCGACGATTCATTGTTGCTTCCAATGTTATCTGTAGGTGCTGTAGGAGTAGTAAGTGTTGCAAGTCATTTAGTTGGATTGCAATTGAAAGAGATGATTCATTCTTTTCAAAGTGGAAAGGTTTCCAATGCTCTTGCTATTCATGAAAAACTTCAGCCTCTTTTCAAAGCACTCTTTATGACTACTAATCCAATTCCAATTAAGGCTGCTTTGGAGTTATCGGGATGGGATGTAGGTAATCCTAGAAGTCCCTTGTCTCCTTTAACCAATGACATGAAAAAGCAACTATCTTTTATCCTGAATTCCCTATAATAGGGATTATATTTAACTTGATAATTAAATTTAAATAAACCTTATTTGATTACAAGCAGGCCTTCATAAATTTCAAAATTATGCAATCAAGTACAAATTCAACTGTAAATAGATCTACTCATGATTCATCTAGATCTAAAAGTAATACGCCAGCTCTACGAGTAATACCTCTTGGAGGACTACATGAAATAGGAAAAAACACTTGCGTTTTTGAATATGGTGATGAATTAATGCTTGTTGATGCTGGTCTAGCTTTCCCATCTGATGGTATGCATGGTGTAAACGTTGTTATGCCTGATACAACTTTTTTGAAAGAAAATCAAAGAAGAATAAAAGGTATGATTGTCACTCATGGGCATGAAGATCACATTGGAGGTATTTCTCATCATCTAAAGCATTTTAATATTCCCATTATTTATGGCCCAAGACTGGCAATGTCAATGCTTAGAGGAAAAATGGACGAAGCAGGGGTATCTGATAGAACAACTATACAGACAGTAAATCCAAGAGATGTTGTAAAAGTAGGACAACATTTTTCTGTTGAATTTATTCGAAATACCCATTCTATTTGCGATAGCTTTTCTTTAGCAGTTACAACACCTGTTGGCACAATTATTTTCACTGGAGATTTTAAGTTTGATCATATGCCAGTAGATGGAGAGCAATTTGATATTGAAAGAATGGTGCATTACGGAGAGAAGGGTGTTTTATGCATGTTCAGTGATTCTACTAATGCCGAAGTTCCAGGTTTTTGTCCTTCTGAGAAGACTATCTATCCCTCTTTAGAAAAACATATTGCAGAGGCAAAAGAACGAGTTATCCTTACCACTTTTGCTAGTTCTGTGCATAGAGTGACAATGATCCTAGAATTGGCCATGAAACATGGAAGAAAGGTCGGTTTGTTAGGTAGATCGATGATAAATGTTATTGCTAAGGCAAGAGATATTGGTTATATGAAATGCCCAGATGATTTGTTTGTTCCTATCAAGCAAATTAGAGATTTGCCAGATAGAGAGACCTTATTATTAATGACGGGTAGTCAAGGAGAACCCTTAGCAGCGTTAAGCAGAATCTCTCGTGGTGAACATCAGCATGTTCGTCTTAAGACTACTGATACTGTAATATTTTCAGCCAGCCCAATTCCTGGTAATACTATTTCTGTTGTTAATACAATAGATAGATTAATGAAACTCGGAGCAAAGGTTGTTTATGGAAAGGGTGAGAATATTCATGTTTCTGGTCATGGTTTTCAAGAAGATCAAAAGTTAATGTTGGCACTCGTAAAACCCAAGTTTTTTGTTCCTGTTCATGGAGAACATAGAATGCTTGTTTGTCATGGGAAGAGTGCACAAACCATGGGAGTTCCAAAGGACAATATCTTAATTATTGAAAATGGAGATGTAGTTGAGTTAACACCTAATTCTATTCAAAAGGGTGATCCTGTAAAAGCCGGTGTTGAACTGCTTGATAACTCACGAAATGGTATAGTAGATGCTCGAGTATTAAAGGAAAGGCAGCAATTAGCTGGGGATGGTGTAGTAACTGTTTTAGCTCCTATTAGTACAGATGGGAAGATGGTTGCGCCTCCTAGAGTTAATTTAAGAGGAGTTATTACTACTGCAGAGCCAAGAAAAATGTCTATGTGGACAGAACGAGAAATAAGCTGGGTCTTAGAAAATAGATGGAAACAATTATCCAGACAAACTGGCCCGAATAATTTTGAAGTAGATTGGATTGGTGTACAAAGAGAAATTGAAAATGGTTTATCGAGAAGAATGAGAAGAGAATTACAAGTTGAGCCACTTATTTTGTGTTTAGTTCAACCTGCTCCAAGTGGAACTCGTGCTTATATTCCAAAGATTACCGAAGAGCAAAATTTCTCCAATAGAAATAGAAATAATAATAATTTCCATAAGAAATCAAACAATAATCATCCTAATAGTTCAAATAACCCACAAAATACCCAAAAAAGTCCAAAAGTTTCACAGAATCCATCGGCTGAGACTGCTATAGAAGATTCATTTGAAGGTAGAACAAGAAGAAGAAGATCTGCTGTAACATCTTAACTTTTTTCAAAATTTATATAGTTTTTATCCCAAACAATTTTTAAAAACTTTTGCATATTAATTTGACCTTTATTTTTTTTATAAATTGAAGTTGCCAATTTTGTCAGATTTTTAGAACTACATTGCTTTGCAGATATTTCTTTCAAAAATCTATTTAAAATTGTGCACCTCGCTTCAATACACATACCATTTAGGAGATTCCTATCGATACCTTTAACATCTTTACAATATAAATACGCTAGTTCACTGAGATCATTACGTTCATTATTGTATTTGCTCATTTTTTGGGAAAAATTATTTATCCTTTCAGAACAACCAGGATAGATTACTTCTAAGGTAGGAATAATTTTTTTTCTTACTAAATTTCTTTTTAATTTAAGATCTGAATTTGTAGGATCTTCCCAGACTGGTATCTTCATATCATTGCACAATTGTTTTGTATCTTCCCTACTGAAAATTAATATTGGTCTTATTAAATAAATTTGATTTTCTATTAATCTTTTACTCTCAATATTACTCAGACCTCCAAAATTGCTTCCTCTAGATAAATTGAGGATAAATGTTTCTGCATTATCACTACTCGTGTGACCAGTTAACAAATAAATATTATGTTTTTGCTGGTTTTTATTTAATAAAGTTTTGGCTCTTTCACATAATTTTTTATATCTCCATTCTCGTGCTTTTTCTTCTGAAGAAATACTTTCTTTATTTGCTTGATCAAAAGAGAATGAAATATTTTTATTTTCGCAATAATCTTTTAATTCAAGAGCATATAGTGATGATTTTTCGTGCCACTGATGATCACCATGCCAAACACTAATAGACCAATTATGTAGTTTTTTTAGGTCATTAATTAGGGTTAATAAGGCCATTGAGTCTTGACCCCCCGAAACACTTATTAAAATATTCGATCCTTTGGGAATTAGTATTTTTTTGGTAAGAATCTCTTTATGAAGCTGATGATGCCATGATGACCAATTTTTCTGACTTAATTTTTTATCAGTCATTTTGTGTTGCTCAGATAATATTTTTTAAAAAATGCACTGTTTTACTAAAACAATGTCACAATCAGGTAATAAATTCATTAAGTAAATGAGTCTGATTAATCTTTTGCCACAAAAAATCAAAGAAGAGTTAAGAAGCAAATCCTTACTCAAAGTTATTTCAGGATTGAATAATTTCGATGTTCAGTCTGTGAAAATAATTGTTGAGGCTGCTTCATTAGGAGGTGCAGATCTTGTCGATATTGCTTGTAAACCTGAACTCGTTGATTTAGCACTTAAGAATTCAACACTACCCGTTTGTGTTAGTTCAGTAGTGCCTAGATCTTTTCAAGATTGTGTAAAAGCAGGAGCATCATTAATTGAGATAGGAAATTACGATACTTTTTATGAAAAAGGTATTCATTTTTCAGATAAAAAAGTTTTAAACATTACAAAAGAGACGAGGGATTTATTGCCTAATTTTCCTTTATCAGTAACTGTTCCTCATACTATGCCTATTGATAAACAAGTTGATCTTGCTGTAAAGCTAGTGGAAGAAGGCGTTGATATTATTCAAACAGAAGGTGGTACCAGTTCTACTCCTTACTCTCCAGGAATTCAAGGTTTTTTTGAAAAATCAGTACCAACTCTTGCAGCTACCTATGCTATTCATCAAGAATTTAAGAAACAATCTCTGAATATACCTATCATGAGTGCCTCTGGATTAAGCCAAGTAACTTGTCCACTAGCAATCTCCTCTGGAGCCTCAGCAGTTGGCGTTGGATCTGTGGTGAATAAATTAGATGATTTAATATCAATGATTGCTGTTGTTAGGGGCTTAAAAGAATCTTTGAAAAATTCAATAATTGGAGAAAAAATTTCTTAGTATAGTAACAACCTTTAGCTATTAGCTTGATGAACAATTATAAGCTTCAAGCTCCTTATGAACCAAATGGAGATCAACCAAAAGCTATTAAAAAACTAGTTAAAGGCGTAAATAATGGTAAACAGTTTCAGACTCTTTTAGGAGCTACTGGAACTGGTAAAACATTTACCATTGCCAATGTAATTCAACAAACAGGAAGACCAGCACTTGTTTTAGCCCATAACAAAACGTTAGCTGCACAACTATGTAATGAATTAAGGGAATTTTTTCCAAAAAATGCTGTTGAGTACTTCATTTCTTACTACGATTATTATCAACCTGAAGCTTATGTACCAGTAAGTGATACTTACATAGCCAAAACTGCTTCAATTAATGAAGAAATAGATATGCTTAGGCATTCAGCAACACGCTCATTATTTGAAAGAAAAGATGTAATTGTTGTAGCCTCAATAAGTTGTATTTATGGTCTTGGAATACCGAGTGAGTATTTAAAAGCTGCAGTTAAATTTGAAGTGGGAAAATCAATAAATCTTCGTTCTTCTTTGAGGTCTCTCGTTGAAAATCAATATACTAGAAATGATATTGAAATTACTAGAGGTAGATTCAGAATTAAAGGTGATGTTTTAGAAATCGGTCCAGCTTATGAAGATAGATTAATAAGAATTGAGTTATTTGGTGATGAAGTCGAGGCTATTAGATATGTTGACCCTACTACAGGAGAAATACTTGAAAGTTTGGAACAAGTTAGCGTTTACCCAGCGAAGCATTTTGTGACTCCAAAAGAAAGACTTGAGAGTGCAATAAGTGCAATTAGAAGTGAATTAAAAACTCAACTTGATAAATTTACATACGAAGGAAAATTATTAGAAGCTCAACGTCTAGAACAACGTACAAAATATGATTTAGAAATGCTTAAAGAGGTTGGGTATTGTAATGGAGTTGAGAATTATGCTCGTCATTTATCAGGTAGGGAGGAAGGGTCACCGCCAGAATGCTTAATAGATTACTTTCCCAAAGATTGGCTGTTGGTAGTTGATGAGAGTCATGTAACATGTCCTCAACTTCATGCGATGTACAACGGTGATCAATCTAGAAAAAAAGTTTTAATAGATCATGGTTTTAGATTGCCAAGTGCTGCCGATAATAGACCTTTAAAATGTGAAGAGTTTTGGGAAAAATCAAAACAGACATTATTTATAAGTGCAACCCCTGGTCAATGGGAATTAGATCAATGTGATGGTGAATTTATTGAGCAAGTTATTAGACCAACTGGGGTATTAGACCCGGTAATTGATGTAAGACCTAGTGAAGGCCAAATAGAAGATCTGTTATCTGAAATAAGAATTCGAGCTGAAAAGAATCAAAGAGTGCTTGTGACAACACTTACTAAGAGAATGGCTGAAGATCTAACTGATTTTTTATCTGAAAATAAAGTAAGAGTTAGATATTTGCATTCCGAAATCCATTCAATTGAAAGAATTGAAATTATTCAAGACCTTAGAATGGGCGAATATGATGTTCTGGTAGGAGTTAATTTATTAAGAGAGGGACTAGATCTTCCAGAAGTATCCTTAGTCGCCATTTTAGATGCTGATAAAGAGGGTTTTCTGAGGGCAGAAAGGTCATTGATTCAAACAATAGGAAGAGCTGCTAGACATGTTGAAGGTGTTGCCTTGCTTTATGCAGATAACTTCACAGATTCAATGAAAAGAGCAATATCTGAAACTGAAAGAAGAAGAACCATTCAAAAAAAATATAACCAAGTCAATGGTATTACTCCAAAACCTGCAGGCAAAAAAATAGAAAATTCAATATTATCTTTTCTAGAACTTTCCAGAAAACTAGATGCTGGGGGTTTATCTAAAGATTTAATAAATATAGTTAATAACAAAACTGATGCAATTCTCAGTTCCAGTGATAATCAATGTTTGCTCGAAGAATTGCCTGACTTAATAGAAAAGTTAGAAATTAAAATGAAAGACGCTGCAAAAGAGTTAAATTTTGAAGAAGCAGCAAATTTGAGGGATAGAATCAAAAAATTAAGACAAAAATTGGCAAGAAATAATTAAAAAGAACTTATTTTTCTAATTCAAAATGATTATGAATAGCATTAACTGCTTTGTCACAATCTTTTTCTAAGACAATACATGAAGTCCTAATTTCACTCGTGGCAATCATTTCAATATTGATATTTTGGTCAGCCAATGCTCTAAATATTTTTCCAGCCGTCCCAACCTTAAATGCCATTCCTGCTCCTACAGTACTTACTTTTGCTATAGCAGGGCCATCTTCAATGTATGATCCGGGGAATTTTTTTGTTAAGGCCTCAAAAACTAAGTTAGCTTTTTCTCTATCTTGTTTATTCATTGTAAGACTAATATCCTTATTTTTTAAAGAGGAGATTCTTTCAGACTGAACAATAGTATCTATAAGTAAATTATTTTCAGCTAATGCTAAACATATCGATGCTGCTACACCTGGACGATCAGGCAATTTTCGAAAGCTTACCTGAACTTGGTTTTTATCTAATGCAATTCCTCTTACTTCAGGTTGATCTTGTTTTTCATTGATTGGATTAACAAATATTTGTGTATCGGATAACTTAAATTTCTCAGCAACAAATCTAATAGCTTTTGGTATATTATTAATTTCAATTACACAGCTGACTTTAATTTCACTAGTAGCTATTAACCTAACATTTATATTCGCTTGAGATAAAGTATCAAATAAATCAGCTGAAACACTAGGTCTGCCCATAATGCCTGCTCCTTGAATACTTAATTTAGTCATGTTGGTTTTTAAGTTAAATTCTCCCCCCAATTGACTAGTTATAAGTTCACATTGTTCTGCAGTCTTTTTTACATCTAATTCACCAACAGTAAATGTAATATCGTTTTTATTTCCATCATTTGTCGCTTGTATTATTAAATCTACGTTAATACCTGCTTCTGAAAGTTTTTCAAATATTTGCGCAGCAATCCCAGGCCTATCAGGAATATTTGAGAGACTGAATACTGCTTGGTTTTCTAATACTTCAAGACTATTGACTGTTTTTGTTAATTCTAAGCTTCCTCTTTTTAGCGGGAGAGGTTGGATTTGACTTTCTAGGAGAGTACCACTGGAGTCACTTTGGCTTGATTTGACACACAATTTAATTCCATAATTGCGAGCAATTTCTACTGCTCTTGGATGCAGAACTGAAGCACCGACGCTTGCAAGTTCAAGCATTTCCTCGCAGCTAATTTCATCTAAGAGTTTTGCATTAGGAACAATCCTTGGATCAGTAGTAAGAACCCCTGGAACGTCTGTATAAATTTCGCAAGTCTCAGCTCTTAAAGCTGTTGATAAAGCTACCGCGGAAGTATCTGAACCACCTCTACCCAAAGTTGTAATTTCCATTGAACCCGTATGACTTAATGTTGTTCCTTGAAATCCAGCCACTACAACTACAAAACCCTGATTTATATAATTTTGGATTCTTTCTGTTTTAATATCCAGAATTCTTGCTTTCCCATGAATTGATTCAGTAATAATTCCAACTTGGCTACCGGTCATTGAAATTGCAGGTATTCCGTATTCATTTAATGCCATTGAGAGAAGAGCTATGGTTACTTGCTCTCCAGTTGAGAGAAGCATATCCAATTCTCTTCGATTAGGATTTTTACTAATTGATTCCGCTAAACAATTTAAATCATCTGTAGTTTGCCCCATTGCAGAGACAACTACGACAATTTCATTTCCTGCTTCTTTACTTTGACAAATGCTACTTGCAATATTTTTAATTTTTTTAATATCACCGACAGAAGTACCGCCAAATTTTTTTACTAGTAAAGCCATACTTAAATCATAATGTAAATTCTTAAACTTATAATTTGGTTAACTTAAATTAATTAATTTCTCTGTAAAAACATTTATAGGATTATTACCTTGTTTTAGTAATGATTCAATATCTAATAAATTACTCATTAAATTTATTAAATATTCTTGAGATACATTTTTGACTTTTTTACGAATAAAAAAAATTCTTTTTGGATTAGAAATACCTGCAAGATTACAAATCTTTTCTGCATTATCGTTTGCTGAATTAACTGCTAATTTTATAATTGTATGAATCCTTATCTGACTAATTAAACCTGCATTTAGTCTTAAAGGAGGTTCTCCTTTCTGTAATGAATAATTTATTTCAATGAGGCTTTCATTAATATTTTTTTGTAAAAGAAGATCAATGATTTTGAAAATGTTGGATTGATGATCACTAAATATTTTTTCTACATCAATACTTTTGAGAAAAAGTTTTGAATTCAAATCACTTGATACTGCAGAAAGGTATGTTTTTGCTTTAGCTAATTCATTTATTAATTTAAAGCTATCATTCCCAACAGAATCAATAATTAATTCAGTTGCATTTTTATCAATTTTAATATTCATTTCATTTGCAGCATTTTCTAAGAATCTTTTTTGTCCCTCATAGTCCCAGATTTCTGGTAAAGAAAATGATTTTTCTTTGGCTAAATTATTTTTGATAAGTTGTTGTAAAAATTTAGTACTCTTTAATCGTGAGTCTGGTTTCTTTGTATTTTGTAAAATGAAATAAGTATTTTGAGGTATATTGTCATGAATTTTTTCAAATTTAATTCTTAGATCTTCATTTTTTGCGGTAAAAATTGGATTATTTTTCAATGTAACTATTCTGTATCCATCTCCAAAAGGAGGTGTAAGAACTTCATCAAAAGCTTTATTTACTTGCTCATCATCATCTCCATTTAAATTAGTTACGTTTATTTCCTTCCATTCTTTGGATACTTCGTTATCAATTAATTTTTGAATAAATGTATTTTGAGCATTTAGATCATTACCCCATAATATTTGTATTGGCATAATCGCTCAATAAAAACCATATTTTAACTATGATTACTTCTAACACAAATTAAATTTAATGGTAATAGATCATCCAATTTTTTTGGAAAGCATCAGATTTATAAGATCTCATTTAGGATCTAATAATCTAAATTATTTAGAAAAAAAAGTTTTAGAGAGATTAGTTCATACTTCAGGAGATTTTTCAGTTCAAAATCTTATTAATTTTAGTGAAGGTGCTTGCGAAAAGGGGCTTAAGGCTCTTAAAAGTGGTGCTCCGATTTTAACTGATACTGATATGGCTGCAGCAGCTATAAAATCTATGGCAAAGAATACTAATAGGAATAAAGTATTCACGGCGGGAATGTGGTTTGGAGAAAATAAGCACGCAGAATTAACTAAAACTGCATACGGCTTAAGTGAAGGTTGGAAGGAGTTATCTGCTATAAATTCTGGAAGCAAATCACCTATTGTAGTTATTGGCAGTTCGCCTACAGCTTTAATTTATTTAATTGATATTTTAGAGAATGCAAAAGATTTACCTAGTTTAATTATCGGAATGCCTGTTGGATTTATTGGAGTAGAGAAAAGTAAAAACAAACTGATTTCTACTGATCTTCCCAGAATAGTTTTGAATTCAACTAGAGGGGGTGCTGCCATGGCAGCTGCTGCAGTTAATGCCTTGTTGAGGGAAACTATTTAAAAAGTATGTATCTTATAAAAATGTCAAAAATCTACTGAATATCATAATTTAATTTATTATTTTCTTCTAAAGAATTTAAAACTGATTTTGCTTTTTCTATAACTTCTTTTGGAACTCCTGCTAGTTTAGCTGCTTCAATACCGTAGCTTTTGTTTGAGCCCCCTTTGACAATCCTGTGACTAAAAATTAGCTTATCGTTATTTTGTTCTACTAAAACTTGAAAATTTTGTATATTTTTATTTGAATTACTTAAATAATTAAGCTCATGATAGTGCGTTGCAAAAATAGTATTACATTGAATTTTTTTTGCAAGATATTCACTTACTGACCAAGCTATTGAAAGTCCATCAAAAGTAGATGTCCCTCTACCTATCTCATCAAGTAAAACTAATGAGCTAAAAGTTGCCTGATTGAGAATTGATGCAGTTTCAGACATTTCTACCATAAATGTTGATTGTCCAGATGATTGATCATCAACTGCCCCAATTCTTGTAAAAATCCTATCTGCAATCTTGATGTCAGCATTTTTAGCAGGAACAAAGCTACCAATTTGTGCGAGAATTTGTATTAAACCAAGTTGTCTTATAAAACAACTTTTTCCGCTTGCATTGGGACCGGTTAATATAATTAATTTTTGATTCTCATCAAAGGAGATATCGTTAGCTATAAACTTTTTATCATTTAACAATTGCTCTACAATTGGATTTCTTCCTGCGATAATTTTTGTACTATTTTTTTTCATTGAATCATTTATTGGTATTAATGAAGGTTTTATAAAATTGTTTTCTACTGAAGTAATTGATAAACCAAGCAATGCATCAAGGGATGCTATAGCTTTTGCGATTGATCTGATTTGTTTTGTTTTTTGAGCAACTATATTTCTTAATTCGCAGAAAATTTCATATTCTCTTGATGAAGCTCTACTTTTTATTTGGAAAATTTTATTTTCTTTATTTTTAATTTCTGAAGTGATATATCTTTCTTCATTAGTAAGTGTTTGCCTTTTGATCCAATGTTGTGGAGCTAAATTAACTTTTGATTTATTTATAGAAATGTAGTAACCAAAATTTTTATGAAATTGAATTTTTAGGTTTGAAATTTTGCTAATTTTTCTTTCTTTTAATTCCTCTTTATCTAGCCACTCAGAGTAATCATCCATTAAATTACGTAAACCATCTAATATATTGTCAACACCATCGTGGATCATGCCTCCTTCACTAATATTTAGAGGAGGATTTTCTATTAGTTTAAAACTTATAGTGTCAGCTAATTCTAAGAGTCCTGCATCAATATTTTTTAATTGATCAGTCCAATCTGGGAGATCATATTTAAATAATTCAACTATAGATTTTAGTCTAGGCAATTTTTTTAAACCTTCCGCTATTGCAATTAAATCTCTAGGACTTGCATGACCTGCACAAGCTCTACCTGCAAGTCTTTCTAAATCCCCCATTGCTCTAAGTAAATTTTGGGTATCTATACGTAATTGTCTAGATTCAATAAAGTTTTTAATTATATTTTGTCTTTTATAAATTTCATTAACGTTTAATAGTGGTGAATCTATCCACCTTCTTAAACACCTTGCACCCATGCAAGTATAAGTTCTATCGATGCTCCATAGAAGCGAACCTACATAATTGTTTTCGCGTTGTGTATGTTTGATTTCTAAGTTTTTTTGAGTTTGATAATCAATAATTAATTTGTTGTGACCAAATTGAATTTGTGGAAAGTCTAATGAGATTTTTACAGAAGAATCTTTATCTAAATTGGAAGGATTAATTTTTTCTAAATAATTTAATAAACCTCCAAGAGATCTAGTCGCATTGTTTAAATTTTTAAGTCCTATTCCTTCTAGGGTTGCAATTTGGAAATATTTTTTTATTAGATAATTTGCTTCATTAATGCCAAAATTAGTCTCCTCTGAGACAGTATATGTTATTTGACTATTTCCCTTAATTAATAAATTTCTTACTTCATTGCTTCCTACAATGATCTCTGAAGAATCTAATTTAATAATTTCATCAAATAGTTTTGACAGAGATTGACCTTCTAAAGTTATTAATTCTCCTGTGCTTACATCAGCTTTTGATATTCCCCATTCATAAGATTCATCTGAGTTTTCTTCTGATAAGAAAATAGCAGTAATCCAATTATTTTTTTTTGCTATCAACATCCCCTCTTCAATTACAGTTCCAGGAGTAATTATTCTCGTTATTCCTCTTTTAATTGGAGTCCCATAATTGCCAGAACTTTTTTCTAATTGGTCGCATATAACCACAGAATAATTTTTTTTAATTAAATCAGCACAATATCTCTCCATTGCATGATAAGGAACCCCTGCCATAGGGATCTTACCAATCTCTTTGCCAGCATCTTTACTGGTAAGTGTTATTTCTAAAAGGTTAGATATTAATACAGCATCCTCAAAAAAACATTCAAAAAAATCTCCTAATCTATAAAGTAATAACCTATCTTTATTTTTCTCTTTTAGAGTTACATAATGCTTCATTACAGGAGTTAATTTCATTTTTGAAACTGTTTTGTAGCTATAAGATTTTTCATTAATGCAAACATTTTTGTTATTTGAAATTAAATTAGTCTTGAATTTATTTACTAAATTATTTGAATTTTTTCTTTGTCTAGGTCTTTTTTTCGATTCTTTTTTTAAATCTTCCCAAGATAAATCTTCTGGAATTTTTGTTATTTCTTCTTGCTCATTATTTTCATTACCAATCGCAAATAAATTCTTTTGAATTATCGTATCTTCTTGCATACTTTTTTAATTCCTAAATAGATATTAGGTAGAAAATTTTTTTTTGCATTTAATGTGGCTAAAGTATGTAAATTTTCTCTAAAAATTCTCATTTTCATGAGATTATAGTATTTATAATAATTTGAAACCTAAGACTGAATTATGCAGGCTGTTAACTTTTTCTTCGTAAATGCTCTATTATTTGCTTCTTTAATTGCGGTAGTTGGAGTACCCGTTTTATATGTGACTCAACCTTCTACCGAAGAAGGGCAGCGAGAAAGTAGGAGAAAAATTTATTCTATTGCTGCTGTTTGGGTTGTCTTGGTTTTTGTTACAGGAATTGTTTCTTCATTAGTTTGAACTTAATACCTTTTCGTGAGAGTCTATTAATATATCGAAGTAAAATTTAATGGCTATTTTTGAGGGATCTTTTACTAATGCATCTACTTTAAAAGTTGGGATTGTAATAGCAAGATTTAATGATTTAATTACTAATAAAATTTTATCTGGTTGTCTTGATTGTTTAAAAAGACATGGTTTAGATACTTCTGAATTAAGCAATCAAGTAGATATAGTTTGGGTTCCTGGTTCATTCGAATTACCAATCGCAGCTAAAACCCTCACTAAAAAAAAGAGTTATGATGCTGTAATTGCTCTTGGGGCTGTGATCCGTGGGGAAACTTCCCACTATGATGTAGTTATATCTGAGGCGAGCAAAGGTATTTCAAAGGTATCATATGAAAATAATGTTCCAATTATTTTTGGAGTTTTGACTACTGATACTATGCAGCAGGCTCTAGAAAGAGCAGGGATAAAAAATAATCTTGGTTGGAATTATGCTTTACAAGCAATTGAGATGGGATCTTTGATTAAAAATTTAAATTAATTGAAAAAAATTTAATTATTTCTATCATTGATCCCTTCTTTGGGATAAAATAGAAAAGTTATGCGGATGTAGCTCAGTGGTAGAGCATCTCCTTGCCAAGGAGAATGTCGAGAGTTCGAATCTCTTCATCCGCTTTTAATGTTTGTATCCCTTAAAGTATTTGTAATAATAATTTCGTAATGACAAGAGTAATTTCTATTGAGGATTTAAAAGGATTATTTACTAAACCTTATGGTATAGATGCACCAACAAAACAAAAATGGGCTGAATTTTATAATGAAGATGTTATTTTTGAAGACCCAACGCAGGAAACAGAGGGCTTAGATTCTTACATTAAAGCTCAAGAAAAGCTAGTTAAAAGATGTGATGATGTTTTTTTAGAAACTCATGCGATTTCCATCACTGGAAATTGTGGATTTGTTGAATGGACAATGGGTTTAAAAATTATGGGTAAAGAATTTATTTATCCTGGAACTACACGTTTATTATTTGGCGAAAATGGATTAATAAAAGAGCATAGAGATTACTTTGATTTTTGCGGACCCACTTTTGGACCAGTTCCTATTTTAGGTCCTTTTATAAGATGGCTTTATAGTAAATTTGTCTCTTGATTTAATTTCTATAGAAAAGAACTTTATATTTCACGAATTAACAAATTTTGAGAGGTAACTTCTTTGAAATCCATTTGAGAATAAAACAATTTTTTATCTGTCGTCATTAAATATATTTTCTTTGTATTTTTAATTTCTTTTGAAGATAAAAGATTATTTACAATTAATTTGCCAAAACCTTTCCCTTGATGATTTTGATCTATAACAATATCCCAAAGAACCCCACGATAAATCCCATCTGTTAAAGCTCTGCCGAAACCAACTATTTCGTTACCAACCCAAATGCTAATTACAACGTCACTTTTAGCAAGACATTTTTTTAGATCATTAATTGTTCTATTTTTTGCCCAGAAAGCATTATTATCTAGCAATTTTTGTAGCTTATTTAATCCATTAGTGGGTTTGAGATTGGGACCTAATCCAAAAAACCTTAACCCTAAAGCTCCCTTGGAGTGGCTGATTAGAGATATTTCTTTCATTTGTTAAAAAGGTTTAGAAAAGTGAAAGATAATAAGCTTATCTTTCTGATTTCAATCTAAATACCTTAATCGATCATTTCTATAAAATAAAGAGATAAAAGTTTTCTGCATTCTGTTGTAACGCACTAATTTATAATGTTTGTAATAAGATGAATTTTTTAAGGACTTTGACTTATGCTAAAACTTTTGTTGGGAGACCCGAATACACGAAAGTTAAAGCGCTATCAACCAATAGTGGAAGAGATAAATTTTTTAGAGGAAGAAATTTCTCAATTTAGTGATGATGAGCTAAGAAAAGAAACTCAAAATCTTAAATCAAAGATTTCATCAGAATTAGACTTTAAAAAACAAAAAGTACTCTTAGAAGAATTTCTTCCTAAAGCCTTTGCAATAGTAAGGGAAGCCAGTAAGCGTGTTCTTGATATGAGACATTTTGATGTTCAGTTAATAGGTGGGATGGTTTTACATGAGTGTCAAATTGCTGAGATGAAGACTGGAGAAGGTAAAACTCTTGTTGCAACATTACCTTGCTATTTAAATGCTTTAACTGGAAAAGGGGTTCACGTTGTTACTGTAAATGATTATCTAGCTAGAAGAGATGCTGAATGGATGGGACAAGTTCATCGTTTTTTGGGCTTATCAGTTGGCTTGATTCAGCAAGATATGAGCCCAATTGAGAGAAAGAAAAATTATGAATGTGATATCACTTATGCCACTAATTCCGAATTAGGATTCGATTATTTAAGGGATAATATGTCTACTGATATTAATGAAGTGGTGCAAAGAAAATTCAATTATTGCGTGATTGATGAGGTTGATTCAATACTTATTGATGAAGCTAGAACACCTCTAATTATTTCTGGTCAAGTTGAAAGACCCCAAGAAAAATATCAAAAAGCTTCAGAATTAGCTTTGGCATTAGTTAAAGCAAAAGAATTAAGTAAAGATGGGATTGATCCCGAAGGGGATTATGAAGTTGATGAAAAGCAGAGAAGTTGTATATTAACTGATCAAGGTTTCGCTAAATGTGAAGAGTATTTGGGAGTTGTTGATTTATACAATCCTCAAGATCCATGGGCACACTATATAACTAATGCTTTAAAAGCCAAAGAATTATTTATTAAAGATGTAAATTACATTATTAGAAATGATGAGGCTGTGATAGTCGATGAATTTACAGGCAGGGTCATGCCAGGAAGGCGTTGGAGTGACGGACAACATCAAGCTATAGAAGCAAAAGAGAATCTTAAAATTCAGCCCGAGACTCAAACATTAGCATCCATTACTTATCAGAATTTTTTCCTCTTATATCCTGGTCTAGCAGGTATGACAGGAACTGCAAAAACTGAGGAGGTTGAATTTGAAAAAACCTATAAATTAGAATCAACAGTCATTCCGACGAATCAAGTAAGAAAGAGAAAAGATTTGTCTGACCAAGTATTTAAGACTGAGATAGGTAAATGGAAGGCAGTTGCCAAAGAAACTGCACAAATACACAGAGAGGGAAGACCTGTTTTAGTTGGCACAACAAGTGTCGAAAAAAGTGAGTTACTAAGTTCACTATTAACCGAGGAAAAAATTACACATAATTTGTTGAATGCTAAGCCAGAGAATGTTGAACGTGAAGCAGAAATTGTTGCTCAGGCAGGTAGAGCAGGTGCTGTTACTATTGCCACTAATATGGCTGGGAGGGGAACAGATATAATTCTCGGCGGTAATAGTGACTATATGGCAAGACTTAAATTAAAAGAGATTTTAGTTCCTTTACTAGTAAGGCCAGATAATGAGCATAAACCACCAATTCCTAAGCAAAGAACTTCAAAATCTAAGGGTGGTTTTTCTTCAAAGGTGGGCTCAAGTTTGAAAAAAAACATTGCAGGCTCATCAACCAATCTATTTCCTTGCAAGTTAGATGAAGAGATTGAAAATAAACTTTCTTTTTTATCTAATAAACTTGTTGAAAATTGGGGAGAGAGACAACTTTCTGTCTTAGAACTAGATGACAAAATAGCTACAGCTTCAGAAAAAGCACCAACCGAAGATAAAATGATAAAGCTTTTGAGAGAATCTTTATCAGATGTAAAGAAAGAATATGAAAAGGTTTTGATTCATGAAGAGGAAAAAGTAAGAGAGGCTGGCGGTTTACATGTTATCGGTACTGAGAGACATGAATCAAGAAGAGTGGATAATCAGCTTAGAGGTAGAGCTGGAAGACAAGGTGATCTTGGAAGTACTAGATTCTTCTTATCTTTGGAAGATAATCTTTTAAGAATTTTTGGAGGAGATAGGGTAGCAAATCTAATGAATGCATTTAGGGTTGACGAAGATATGCCTATCGAATCAGGAATGCTTACTAGGTCTTTAGAAAGTGCTCAAAAGAAAGTTGAAACCTATTATTACGATATTAGAAAACAAGTTTTCGAATATGATGAGGTCATGAATAATCAAAGAAAAGCTGTATATAGTGAAAGATTGAGAGTTTTACAAGGAGATGATTTAAAGAGGCAAGTAATAGGATATGGAGAGAGAACAATGAGTGAAATTGTAGAGGCTTATATTAATCCTGATCTCCCCCCTGAAGAATGGAATATTGATCAATTAATTTCTAAAGTTAAAGAATTTGTATATTTATTAGATGATCTTAAATCAGATGATGTTAATTTATTGTCAATAGAAGAATTAAAAAACTATCTTCAAGAGCAGTTGCGAATTGCTTATGACTTAAAGGAATCACAAATAGAAAAGATTCGTCCAGGATTAATGAGAGAAGCTGAAAGATTTTTCATTTTGCAGCAAATTGATAATTTATGGCGTGAACATCTTCAATCGATGGATTCTTTGAGAGAATCAGTTGGATTGAGAGGTTATGGCCAAAAAGATCCTTTAATAGAATATAAAAATGAGGGATATGACATGTTTCTTGAAATGATGACCAATATGAGAAGAAATGTTATTTATTCAATGTTTATGTTTCAACCTAAAACTGACACGAATGACAAAAGTTAAATTAAGTTTTAATCATCTCCAAGAAATTCAATAATTTCTTTGTCTTTAAGGTTTTGTGCGTTCCCGAGTTTAGAGGTATCTATAGATTCTGAGTTAACTATACATTGTAGAGTTTTTTGCAATTTAAGAATTTCATTTTCAAGGAAGTCTATTCTATCCATTAAATTTTTAATAACATTTGCCTCTGCGTCTGGTAAAGCAGAATGAGCCAATGGGTTTACTTTGACACCACTTTGATGCACAACTCTCCCAGGTACCCCAACCACAGTGCTGTTCCCTTCTACATTACGAACAACTACTGAACCAGCACCAATACGAGTATTAGATCCTACAGTAATAGATCCCAGAACTTTTGCACCTGCTCCAACTACAACATTCTCCATCAAGGTTGGGTGTCTTTTCCCATGACTTTTGCCAGTACCTCCTAACGTCACGCCTTGATATAGAAGACAATTATTTCCTATCTCAGCTGTTTCACCTATTACAACTCCCATTCCATGATCTATGAAAACCTTTTTCCCAATTTTGGCCCCAGGATGGATTTCAATACCTGTTATTAACCTATTTAGGTGACTAATCAAGCGGGGAATTAAAGGAACTTTTAATTGCCATAATTTATGTGTCAACCTATGAATAACTATTGATTGAAAACCTGGGTAGCAAAGAAAAATTTCTAATATCCCTCTTGCAGCAGGATCTCTCTCCCTTATGATTTCTATATCAGATTTGAAAGTTCTTAGTACCATGTCTACTCGATAACTCCAATTTCTTTTTTTAATTGATTTATAGTTTCGACACTCAAATAATTCTTAGCGCATATTATTTGAGGCAACCTCATAAGTTGAGATCGATTTTTTAATAATGTGTTTTCTACAACTGATAAACTAGGGCCATCGCAGACAATGTGATTCGAAGCCTTTAAAAGTGATACTAATCTACTTTGATTATCTGAGATTGCTGTCATAAGAATTACTTCATTACCTCGCATGCTGTGAATAATGACTTCCGCTGCCCTTAATAAACCAGGACTAATACTAACAATGCCAACACAACTTCCAGTACTTAATTCTTTGATAATTTTTAATTCCTTTTGAAAGTCACTCAAGTCAACTGCAATAGCTCTAACTCCAAATTGTTTTGCAATTTTTTCAAGAGGCTGTAAAAAATATCTACTCGTGACAATAGTACCATTATTGGAATTACTCAAAACTTTTTCTAATTCTTCCATTGGAACAACTTCGACTGGTACATTAATTTTTGGAAAAAGGTCTTCTGCTATTAACATAGAAGCACCTATGTCTTCCCTAGGTGTGCTCACTATTATTCTTGTTCCGCAATTAATACGCCAATCAATCTCATTGATTAATATTTCTCTTGTTTCTTGTAAGGTGCAACCAATATTTATGAAGTTATCAATAGCTTTTTTCGCTTCTTGATCCGGCGGTTTACTTATTTTCTCTTTTAAGAAAACTGATTTCTTAAAGTCTCGTTTACTAAGATTATCCCTTACATAGATACCTGATCCAGCTATCGCTTCAACAACCCCATCAATTTCAAGTTGTCTGTAAACTTTGCTTATAGTATTGCGATGAAGCCCGGTTTGCATTGCGAGCAACCTAGTACTTGGGAGTCTGTGACCTGGAGGATAATGTCTTGCTGCTATTGAAAAGCAAATTTGATTATATAGTTGTGTCGAAGCTGGGATATCACTTTCTTGTTGAATATGGAATCTCACTTTAGAAAACTCCTAACTAATTAATTTTTATTCATAGTGACACTTTAACATTCGTCATAGTTTTTCCATAATAATTTTCTTATCCTGCATCTTTTTTTATAAGAGGAGTTTTTCTTGGGCTTAAAAACATAATCATATTTCTACCTTCTCTTTTTGGCTTTTGTTGTACTTCTGATTGTTCTTCTAAATCATTAGCCATTTTTAAAAGAAGTGTTTCAGCTAAATTTGAGTGTTGAATTTCTCTACCTCTGAAGATAACAGTACATTTTACTTTATCTCCTGATTTTAAAAATTTAGTAGCTTGACCTATCCTTACGTCATAATCATGCTTGTCGATTTTGTATCTCATTTTTACTTCTTTAACTTCTGTTTGATGAGATTTTTTTCTTGCTTCTTTTGCTTTCTTTTCTTGTTCAAATTTATATTTTCCATAGTCCATTATTCTACAAACAGGAGGATTTGCTTTTTCGCTTACCAAAACTAGATCCAGTTCTCGTTGAGAGGCTATTTCTAATGCTTTCAATCTATCGATTACACCTAACTGCTTTCCATCTGAATCGACAACCCTTAATTGAGTGTATTTTATTCTTTCATTGATATTTGGGAGCTCTCTGACAGGAGCGCGGCGGTCAAAGCGTGGGCGTGGTGGCATTCAGTTCAGTTAATAAATTGATTGTTGAATAAATCTCTTATTGATAAATTTAGCTTAAAAAAGACTCTATTTTAATTATTGCATCTTTTAGCAGGTTTTTGTTATTAAGCCAAATCGGATTATTTTTATTACGAAACCATGTTTTTTGTCTTTTAGCAAATTGGATTGTTTTTGTAGTAGTTAATTCAATCGCCTTATCAATTGTTAAGTAATTTTTTAAAACAGCATTAGCTTCACGGTATCCAATAGTTTCTAATATTGGCAAATCATATCCATATTGACTAATCAAGTGTTTAGTCTCGTCAATAATTCCCGATGTGAACATATTTTTTGTTCTTTGTGAAATTCTTTCTTTTAAATTATCTCTTTCTAATCCAAGTTCTAATATTTTCCAATTAGGGGGTTTTTGAATTTTTTGTGCTGATAAAGGTTTTCCTGTTACATAAAAAACTTCTAAAGCTCTTATTGTTCTGATATGATCAGCAAAATTTATTTTTTTTGTGGAGATTGGATCACAATTTTTTAAAATCTCCCAACATTCTTTCTGACCAAGTTCTTGTAATTGATCTCTCAAATAATTTTGTGGAGGAACATCTGGCACAAATAATCCTTTTGTTATTGAGTTCATATACAAACCACTTCCGCCAACTAGGAATGGGAGGTAATTGTGTTTGATTTCCCTTTTTATTGATTTTTGTGCAATTTCTTGAAATTGTTTTACATTAATTGGATTAATAGGCTCTTCAATGTCTATTAAAAAATGTTTTATTTTGTTTTGTTGATTCTTCGATGGTTTTGCTGTTCCAACATCCATATACTTATAAATTTGTCTTGAATCAATGTTATGTATACGAGTTTTAAAATATTGCGCAATTTCAATAGCTAATTCTGTTTTCCCACTTGCTGTAGGTCCAATTAAAACTATTACCTTAGGTGGATAGGAAGTCATATAAATTAATGAAGAAAAATCTATTAGTTATATAATGAAAGTGATTAAATTTTTCATAGACTTCGAGCCTTTCTCTTATTGTGATGGTAAATTTAATGAAAGACTTTTAAAAATAACATTTAAAAGTTTAATGTTTTTTTTTTATATTAAATGAGTGAGGACAAAAGATCTAATAAAATCTCAAATGATTATGGTGCGGAACAGATTCAGGTTTTAGAAGGTTTAGAGCCAGTTCGTAAACGCCCTGGAATGTACATAGGTTCTACAGGCCCTAGAGGTTTGCATCATCTAGTATATGAAGTTGTTGATAATTCGGTTGATGAAGCACTTGCAGGACATTGTGATCATATAGAAATTATTCTTAGAGCTGATGGATCAGCTTCAATTTCTGATAATGGAAGAGGTATCCCTACAGATATCCATCCAAGGACGGGTAAGAATGCTTTAGAAACTGTGCTGACCGTGCTTCATGCAGGGGGTAAATTCGGAAGTGGTGGTTATAAAGTTTCAGGCGGCTTACATGGAGTGGGAATATCAGTGGTTAATGCTTTGAGCGAGTGGGTTAATGTGACTGTTTATAGGGATGGAAATGAGTTCAATCAAAGATTTGAAAAAGGTGTATCTATTGGTCCATTACAAACTAAAAAGCAGTCTATTAAACCGTTCAAGAAAGGAACTACTATTTGCTTTAAACCCGATAAAACTATTTTTTCTGGTGGAACCGAATTTGAATATACACTTCTTTCAAATAGACTAAGAGAATTAGCTTATCTTAATGGTGGTTTAAAAATTGTTTTTAGAGATGAGAGAAATAAATTATCAGATGGTTCTTTTAAAGAAGATATTTACTTATATCAAGGAGGTATTAAAGAATATGTTCAATACATGAATTCAGAAAAGGAGTCTATTCATCCTGAGATAATTTATGTTGACTCACAGAAGGAAAATGTTTACGTAGAAGCGGCTTTGCAATGGTGTTCAGACGTTTATTCAGATAATATTTTAGGTTTTGCAAATAATATTAGAACTATTGATGGAGGAACTCATATTGAAGGATTAAAAACAGTTTTGACAAGAACATTCAACAATCTTGCAAAAAAGAGAGGTAAAAGAAAAGATATTGAAAAAAATTTAGCTGGCGAAAATATTAGAGAGGGCTTGACTGTAGTTTTATCTGTAAAAGTTCCTGATCCCGAATTTGAAGGACAAACAAAAACAAAATTAGGAAATACCGAAGTCAGAGGAATTGTTGATTCTCTTATTGGTGAGGCTCTTACAAAATATATGGAATTCAATCCTGGAATTTTAGACTTGATTCTTGAAAAAGCAATTCAATCATTTAACGCAGCAGAGGCTGCGAGAAGAGCTAGAGAATTAGTTAGAAGAAAAAGTGTTCTTGAAAGTTCAACTCTGCCCGGAAAGTTAGCAGATTGTAGTTCTAGAGATCCCTCAGAATCAGAAATTTATATAGTTGAGGGAGATTCTGCTGGAGGTTCTGCAAAACAAGGAAGAGATAGAAATTTTCAGGCTATTTTGCCTCTTAGGGGGAAAATTCTTAATATAGAAAAAACTGATGATACTAAAATATATAAAAATACAGAAATTCAGTCATTAATAACAGCTCTGGGATTAGGAATAAAAGGTGAGGACTTTGATGTGAGCTCTTTGAGATATCACAGGGTTGTAATTATGACTGATGCAGATGTTGATGGTGCTCATATAAGAACATTATTATTGACATTTTTTTATAGATATCAAAGAGAACTTGTTGAAAAAGGTTATATATATATTGCTTGTCCACCTCTTTATAAAGTTGAAAGAGGTAAGAATCATAAGTACTGTTATAACGAGAATCAATTAAAGGATACAATTGAAGAGTTTGGCGAAAATGCAAATTATAATATCCAAAGATTTAAAGGATTAGGTGAGATGATGCCAAAACAATTGTGGGATACAACCATGAATCCTCAGACTAGAATGATGAAAAGGGTTGAAATTGAAGATGCACTTGAAGCTGACAGAATATTTAATATATTAATGGGAGATAAAGTTGCACCAAGAAGAGAATTTATTGAAACGCATAGTAGCAAATTAGATATGGCAACTTTAGATATATGATGAATAATATTCTTAAGAATTTTTGCTTAATTACTTTTGCATTAATTGCTCCTGTTACATTACCTGCCGGTGGAATTCAAAAAAGTTTAAATCAAAATAATTTTTCTAATAATACAAAAGAAATTATATTGAGTACTAATACCTCTCTTTATTCTTCTCCGGCAATTTACGCTAAAGAATTATTAATTCTAGATGTTGGCACAACTCTATCAGTTTTACGAAATTGGAAAGTCAACAAAAATGAAATTTGGGTTAGGGTTGAAATTGCTTCAAATAAGTTATTTGACCATCCCACTATGGTAAAAAAAGGCTGGATAAAAATGTAAATTTTGAATATTAACTCAATAAGCATTGTTTTATTTGGGAGTACTTTTGGTTTAATACTAAGACTGTTGATATTAAATAATTTAAAAATAAATACGGGATTTAATATTCAAAATACTTCAATAGTTAATTTTTTAGCTTCGTTTTTTTTGGGGATTTTAGTAGCTTTGAATATGAATAATAATAATTTATTGTTGTTTTTTTTTACTGGTTTTTTAGGATGTTTTAGTACATTTTCTTCTTTTATTTATCAACTATTTGTTTTATTGCAGCAAAGGAAATTAATACGTTTATTTTTTCACTATATCGAGATTATATTTTTATCCTTTATTTGCTTTTACTTAGGTTATTATTTAATGCAAATTATAAAATGAAAATACAAAACTGCTTATATCTTTTTTTTGCTTGTTATGTTGCGACTTTTCTAAGACTATCGATTAATAATAATTTTATTGTTTCAATAATTGGATCTTTGTTTTTTGGTTTTGTTATTGCAAAAAAATTGAGTTACTCGAGAGAAATAATTATATTGAGTGGTTTTTTTTCGTGCTTTACATCTTTTAGCGGATTTATATATTTTTTATATGAAATTTTAAGTCGAGGAGATTTTTTAGAATTTATATTTTGGTTTAATTTTATTATCATCTTAAATCTTTTTACAATGTATTTTGGGTTTTGGATAAGTAGAAAAATTGCTTAAAATTCATATAATAGTGTTGTTACTTTGAAAGGAAATTATATTTATGAATGAAAATAATCTTGAAGCAATTACAACCTCATCCTCAGATTTAAGTAATCGAGAAAATATTACTATTCAACTTGAAGAATTACTTATTGCAGGAAATTATGATGAAGCAAAGTTACTTTTAGAACCTTCTCAACCTGTTGATATTGCAGATGCTATAGGTAGTCTGCCATTAATATTGCAGGCATTAGCATTTAGATTACTAAAGAAAAATGAGGCAATTGAGGTTTATGAATATTTAGATCCCATAGTTCAGCAAACTTTATTAGACAGACTTCGTTCAGGAGAAGTATTAGAAATAGTTGAAAAAATGTCCCCTGATGATAGAGTTCAACTTTTTGACGAATTACCTGCAAAAGTTGTACGAAAATTTTTATCTGCTCTTAGTCCTGGTGAAAGAAAAGTAACAGCTGAATTACTTGGATATGAGCCCGAAACAGCTGGGAGATTAATGACAACTGAATTCATAGATCTCAAAGAAATGCAAACAGCAGCCGAGGCTCTCTCTTTAGTCAGAAAAAGAGCTCCATTTACAGAAACAATCTATAGTCTATACGTGACAGATAAAGAAAGACACTTAACAGGTATTCTCTCTTTAAGAGACCTTGTGACTGCTGATCCAACTAGGCCAATTGGAGATGTTATGACAAAAGATGTAGTTAATATTTCTACTAATACTAATCAAGAAGAGGTCGCAAGAGCAATCCAAAGATATGATTTTTTAGCACTCCCAGTGGTTGACAAAGAAAAAAGACTTGTTGGGATAGTTACTGTTGATGATTTAATTGATGTCATTGAGCAAGAAGCAACAAGAGATATTTACGCAGCCGGTGCCGTGCAACCTGGAGATGAAGATGATTACTTTCAAAGTAGTTTGTTTACAATAGCTCGAAGAAGAATTTTGTGGTTATTAATTTTGGTTTTGGCAAATGGTTTAACAACAAAAGTTATAGCTATGAATGATCAAATATTAAAAGAAATTGTTTTGTTGGCAGCATTTATTCCATTGCTCATAGGAACTGGGGGAAATGTTGGTGCTCAAAGTTCAACTGTTGTTATTAGAGGTTTAAGTACTCAAAAATTGAAGTCTCTTGGTGCAATAAAGGCAGTAATTAAAGAGGCAATAACAGGAGCTCTTCTAGGAGTTTTGATGATGTTAGTAGTATTCCCTTTCGCTTGGTGGCAAGGAGAAGGTCCCTTAATAGCTTCAGCGGTAGGGATAAGTTTAATTTCCATAACTACTTTAGCGGCTACAACTGGTGCCATCCTCCCTTTGTTGTTCGACAGAATGAGATTGGATCCAGCCTTAATGTCCTCTCCTTTTATAACAACAGTAACTGACATTGCTGGTGTATTTATTTATTTAAGTACCGCAAAATGGCTATTAAGCTCACAATTAATCTAAATTAACTAGGTATTTATTCTCATTTTTTTAAATTTGTGGATTTTTTTGTTTAACTTTACATTTCTTAATGGTATTGTTTACAAAACAACTTCAAACTTTCATGTCTTCTGAAACAATAAGTGATAATAAATTGGCTACTATATCAAGTTTAAAAGCTAGCAACGATGTTGATCTTGTTAGGTCTTACTTGAGAGATATTGGTAGAGTTCCATTACTATCGCACGAGCAAGAAATTACTCTTGGTAGGCAAGTTCAGGAATATATGCAAGTTGAGAGAGCAGAGTTAGAAATTATCGAATTAACAGGAGATAAGCCTAGTGTGGATGAATTATCAAACAAACTAAATTTATCCCCTTCTGTAATCAAAAAAAGATTAAGAGCTGGACAGAGGGCTAAAGAAAGAATGGTTGCAGCAAATTTAAGATTGGTTGTAAGTGTTGCAAAAAAATATACAAAAAGAAACATGGAACTATTAGACTTGATCCAGGAGGGAACGATTGGCTTGGTCAGAGGAGTTGAGAAGTTTGATCCAGCCAGAGGTTACAAATTTTCAACATATGCATACTGGTGGATTAGACAAGGTATTACTAGAGCGATAGCCGAAAAAAGTAGGGCAATCAGATTACCAATTCACATAACCGAAATGTTAAATAAATTGAAAAA
This sequence comes from Prochlorococcus marinus CUG1435, assembly GCA_017644375.1. NCBI lineage: Bacteria > Bacillati > Cyanobacteriota > Cyanophyceae > Synechococcales > Prochlorococcaceae > Prochlorococcus > Prochlorococcus marinus. The sequence goes on along the minus strand of JAEPLP010000001.1, from coordinate 542,579 downwards.
AGGGCAAAGAGAGTTAAGTCAAGAAATGTCTAGAACACCAACAGTAACTGAACTTGCTAAATACGTCGAGCTTCCTGAGGATGATGTAAAAGATTTAATGTGCAAAGCTGGACAACCAGTTAGTCTTGAAACAAAAGTTGGTGATGGTGAAGACACTGTTTTATTAGATTTACTTGCAGGTGGTGAGGACTTGCCAGATGAACAAATTGAAATGGATTGTATGAGGGGCGATCTGCATTCTCTTTTGCATCAATTACCAGATTTGCAATGTAGAGTTTTAAGAATGAGATATGGAATGGACGGCGATGAGCCAATGTCCCTTACAGGCATAGGAAGGGTTCTTGGAATTAGTAGGGATCGAGTAAGAAACCTTGAACGAGATGGATTAAGAGGTTTAAGAAGATTGAGTGATAATGTAGAGGCTTATTTTGTTTCTTGAAGGAATTCACATATTAACTTATTCGTTTCTTCAGGTTCTTCATCGTGTGGACAATGACCAGCGCCCTTAATAATATCTAATCGTTTAATATTCTTGAATTTTCTCTTCCAATCTTTTGCCTCATTTAAAGATTCCCAAGGATCTTTTTCTCCCCAAATCAATTGTATTGGAATATCAATCTTATCGAAAAGGTCTGTAGCAAGATAGTCATTAAATAAGTTAATAAAGCCACGAAACGCCTCCTTAGAGTTTTTCCTTATAGAGGGTCTATATAATATTTCAATTAATTCTTCATCAATATTTTTTCCTGAGGGGTAAGCTTGTTGAAGTATTTTCTTTATAACTTTTGGATTAGCAGCTCTTGTAAATAGTGTATTGCTTACTAATCTTTGTCTAACTAACGTTTTTATTATTGGCCTAAATAAATTCATTAAAATGTCACTTTTTTTTAAGCGTTTATCATCCATAGTTCTTTGAGCACAATCAATCAAAATGACACCTTTACAATTTTCTTTGAGAATTTCAGCTGTTTTTAATGCAATCACACCACCAATTGAGTTTCCTATTAAATAAACAGGAGATCCTATTACATCTGAACAAAACTTTGATATTTGATTGCTCCATAAGTCAAATGAATATTTAGTTGAATTTTCTTTATAAGCTTCATAATTTAATAGCGCAGTCGGCTGACTACTTTCTCCAAATCCTAGTAAGTCAATTGAGTAGCAATTAGAAATTTTGCCGAGAAAATCTTGATTATGTCTCCAATGTTTTTTGGATGCCCCAAAACCATGTATTAACAAAATGTTTATATTATTTTCAAAAGTAGATTTTCTTGATAGAGACCATGAAATTTCCCAATTTTTCCATTTCCAAGTTTCGGATTTTAAAAAAGACACTATTAACAAGTTATTAATTAAACTTTAATTCAAAAAAAAAATATTCGTTTTTGATTAATTATTCTTAAGTAAGAAATAAGATTTTATTTTATGAAGAAGACAAAAGTAGTATGTATTGGAGAAGCTTTAATAGACAGTATCAGAAATAAGTCAAATCAAGGATCTACAGATTTTTTGGGTGGAGCTCCGGCTAATGTTGCTTGTGCATTAAGAAAATTAAAAATAGAATCAATATTTATTGGACGCTTGGGAAGTGATAATTTTGGAAAAAAATTAATTAAGGAATTTAATAAATTGGAGGTGAATCTAGATTTCTTGCAATTAGATAATGATTTATCTACTCGTGTAGTTAATGTAGAAAGAGATCAATTTGGAGATCGTTTTTTCTCAGGATTCCAATCAAGTTCTCATTCATGCTTTGCTGATGAAGCTCTAAGTAAGAATTTAATCGAAAAAGAACTTCCAAATTTAGAGAAATTTTTTTTAGAAACAAAATATTTGGTTGCCGGGACTAATGGACTATCATCACCAAAATCTGCAGAGACTATTTTTTTCCTTTTAGAACTGGCCAAGAAATTTGAATTAAAAATCATTATTGATTTGAATTGGAGAGAGGTCTTTTGGGATTATTCAATTTTTTCATCAGAAATTAGTAAAGCAGAGAGAGTTACTTTAATAAAAAAATTTTTAAATCATGCTGATGTTTTAAAACTTGCTAAGGAAGAAGCGACTTTGTTTTTTGAGCATGAAAATCCTTTGCTAATATCTCAACAAATGTCAAAAAGGCCAGATGTAATAATAACGGATGGAGAAAACCCTGTTACCTGGTATATCAATGGATTAGAAGGTAAAAGTATAATCCCTAATTCACAAACAATTGTTGACACAACTGGTGCAGGCGATGCCTTTCTCGCTGGCTTAATTTCGAAATTTATTTCTTCTGGATATCCTTCAAATGAATTAGAGATAGAAGATTGTGTGAAATTCGCTAGTGTTTGTGGATTATTAACCTGTCTTGGTGAAGGTGCAATCGAGCAACAACCAAATTATGAAAATGTTAAAAATTTCTTAGGATCTCTTATCTCGTAGTGCCTCCCGTAATTTTGTGCGTAACTAATTTGTATTTTCCAGAAATTTTCAATAAGTGATTCTATTAATTCTGGCCATTCAATAACCAAAATGGCTTTTTTTTGTAATGCCTCTTCTTCTTCAGAAAAAAAAACTTCTCTGGCTGAAGAAATATTTTCAAGCCTATATAAATCAAGATGGATTAGCGGAATTTTTCCGGAATTGTAATGATGAGATAAAGCAAATGTTGGGCTTGTAACATTCTCAGAGATAGATAATCCATTAGCAATGCCTTGAACAAATGAAGTCTTACCTGCTCCAATAGGACCTTGTAATAACACAATTGATTGTGGATTTAATTTTTGTGATAGTTTTTCCCCTAAATTTAAAGTCTCTGTTAAGTTCTCAACAAACACAAAATTACACAAAAATCATTTATAGTTTAATAGAAAAAGTATTCATTAGATATGGTCATCGCGAATTCTGTTAAAACAACTATTCCAAATTCGATAATTGCTGATATTTCTTTATCAGAATTTGGGCGTAAAGAAATCAAAATTGCTGAAACTGAAATGCCAGGATTAATGGCACTTAGAGAAAAATATCAATCTGAGAAGCCACTTAAGGGTGCAAAAATAGCTGGAAGTCTTCATATGACAATTCAAACAGCAGTTTTAATAGAAACGTTAGTTGATCTTGGCGCAATGGTGAAATGGGCTTCATGCAATATTTTTTCAACTCAAGATCATGCAGCTGCAGCTATTGCAGATCAAGGAATCCCTGTATATGCAAAAAAAGGTGAGACTCTAGATGAATATTGGCAGTACACCCATTACATACTTGATTGGGGTTCAGATTCTCCAAATATGATTCTTGATGACGGAGGTGACGCAACTGGCTTGTTGATATTAGGGAGTAAGGCAGAAAAAGATTTGTCTGTTTTAGATAAACCAAGTAATGAAGAAGAAATCGCTTTATTCAAGTCTATTAAGTCTAAGTTAAAAGCTGATAGTAACTTTTATTCTAGAATTAAAAGTAATATCATTGGTGTTACCGAAGAAACTACTACGGGAGTTGCGAGACTTTACCAACTGCAAAAGCAAAAAGCTTTACCTTTTCCTGCTATTAACGTTAATGATTCAGTAACCAAAAGTAAATTTGATAATTTATATGGCTGCCGAGAATCTTTAGTTGACAGTATAAAGCGTGCGACTGATGTGATGATTGCTGGGAAAGTTGCTTTAGTAATGGGTTTTGGAGACGTAGGTAAAGGCTCAGCACAATCATTAAGAGGATTAGGCGCAATAGTAAAAGTTGCCGAAGTAGATCCAATTTGTGCTCTTCAAGCGGCAATGGAGGGATATAGCGTCGTTACATTAGATGACGTTGTGGAAGATATAGATATTTTCGTTACAGCAACCGGTAACTACCAAGTCATAACACATAAAAATCTTATCAAAATGAAGGATGAGGCCATAGTTTGTAATATTGGACATTTCGATAATGAAATTGACGTGGCTTCACTAAAAGATTATCCATGGGAAAATATTAAGCCACAGGTTGATCACATTACTTTGCCTACTGGTAATAAAATAATTCTTTTAGCTGAAGGTAGATTAGTCAACTTAGGCTGTGCCACTGGACATCCAAGCTTCGTAATGAGTAATTCCTTTACGAATCAGGTATTGGCTCAAATTGAACTTTTTAATAAGTCTGATAAGTATGATAAGGAGGTTTATGTTTTACCCAAACATTTAGATGAGATGGTAGCTAGATTACATTTAGATAAAATTGGTGCAAAACTAACAAAATTAACTAAAGAACAGGCTGATTATATTAATGTTTCTATTGAAGGACCCTATAAACCAGAACTTTATAGATATTAAATTTGAGTTTGATTTTTGTAAATTTTCTTACTTCAATTCCAGACTATATTAGTTTGGCTGTTGAAAAGAATACAGCTATTGCATACCTTACTATTTGTTTGGCTATGTTTTTAGAAAATATAATACCCCCAATACCTTCGGAAATCATAATGCCATTAGGAGGGTTTTTTGTTTATCAACAAAAATTAAATTTCTATATTTTAGTTTTTTGGGGTTTATTTGGAACGATTTTAGGATCTTTGCCTTGGTATTACTTAGGTAAATTAGTAAATGAAAAAAGGCTTTCAAAGTTTTTAGATAAAAAAGGAAAATATTTAGGAATTTCTTCGCATGATTTAAATAAAAGCAAATGGTGGTTTGAGAGATATGGGGTTTCTTTAGTTTTTTGGGGCAGATTAGTCCCAGGTATAAGAACTTTAATTTCTGTCCCTGCTGGCATAGAACTTATGCCTTTAAGAAAATTTTTAATTTGGACTTCATTAGGAAGCTTAATATGGGTAACGCTTCTCACTTATGCTGGCTATTTTTTTGGTGAAAATTACCAAATCATTGAAACTTATTTAGATCAAATCAAATTTGTTGTGAAGCCAATATTAATGTTAATTTCCTTATATTTTTTAATAAAATTATTTATTAGATTTTACAAAAATAGAAACTAAAAGGGTATTTCGCTTGAGTTACTGTTTTCAGAATACTGATTATTTTCAGATTCTTTTCGTGAGCTTAGTAAGTTTAATCTGTCGACTCTAATAACTGGTTTATATCTGTCTTCCCCAGTATTTTTATCTTTCCAACTATCAATTTTAAAGCTTCCTGTTATTCCAATTAAGGATCCCTTTTTTACGTAATCTGCTGCTATTTGGGCTTGTTTGCCCCATATTTCTAAATTAAACCAGTCTGGCTCTTCATCTCTACTTCTTCTATTAACTGCAAGACTGAAATTCGCTACGATACTTCCTGATTCAAAATATCTAACATCTGGCTCTCTACCAGCTCTGCCCACAAGGTTAATAGTGTTAATTTGCATAATTTTTTTTTTTTAATAATAGTCATCTTTTCATTTTATGCTCAAAGTTTTGCGTGCTATTCATAACTAAATTAGAGATTTGTGAGAGCTTGACAAAAAAATAGATATATTATTTATAAAAAGAATTCTTATTGTGATTTTTAACAGATTTAAATTTTCTAGAGACATTGGCATAGATTTGGGAACCGCCAATACGCTTATACATGTATCAGGTAAGGGAGTGGTTTTACAAGAGCCATCAGTGGTAGCTATGGATTTAGAAGAAGGAGTTCCATTAGCTGTCGGTAAAGAGGCAAAGTTAATGCTTGGAAGAACACCCGGCAATATAAGAGCTGTAAGACCGTTAAGAGATGGTGTTATCGCAGATTTTGATGCGGCAGAGCAAATGATAAAAACATTTATTCAAAAATGTAACGAAGGCAAAGGTATAGTAGCTCCTAGGATAGTAATTGGTATTCCAAGTGGAGTGACCAGTGTCGAGAGAAGAGCAGTAAGAGAAGCTGGATTAGCAGGAGCTAGAGAAGTTCACTTAATTGATGAACCTGTTGCAGCAGCAATAGGAGCCTCTTTACCAGTAACAGATCCAATTGGAACAATGATTGTTGATATTGGTGGTGGTACTACTGAGGTTGCAGTATTAAGTTTGGGTGGAACAGTATTGAGTGAATCTGTCCGAATAGCTGGTGACGAAATAAATGAATCAATTACTTTATATCTTAAAAAAGTTCACAATTTGGTAGTTGGAGAGAGAACTGCAGAAGATATTAAGATCAAAATTGGATCTGCATTTCCAGATGATGATTTCGATAAAACTACTTTAGAAGTTAGAGGTTTACATCTTCTATCTGGTCTTCCTAGGTCAGTAACTTTGACAGCAGGAGAAATTAGAGAAGCTATGGCTGATACACTCAGCGAAATAGTTGAAGCTGTAAAAAGAACATTAGAGCGAACCCCTCCTGAACTTGCTGCAGATATTGTTGATAGAGGAATAATGCTAGCAGGAGGTGGCGCTTTAGTAAGAGGCATTAATGATTTATTAAGTGATGAAACTGGAATTTTTACTCACATTGCTGAAAACCCATTGCTATGTGTAGTTAATGGTTGCGGGGAGGTCTTAGATGATTTTAAAAAACTTAAAAAAGTTGTCGATACTCCAGACTTTATAAGGAACGCGATAAGGGATTAATATTATGTTAAACATCCGACGAATTTCTACTAATCGTTGGTGGCATAAAAAGAAAAATTGGCTATTGTTTTCAATTTTTTTATTTTTAGTTTTAGTAAGGATATCCAAGGGATCTATTTATAAGGATTTTTATTATTTTATTTCTAAGCCTTTTTGGCCTGGTCAATTTCAAAAAGAAGTTATTATTGAGAGTATAGACCAGGAATCCCTTATAAAATTAAACCTTCTTAAAAACGATAATATAAGATTACGACAAATTTTATCTCTTCAAGATTTATCACAAAATGACAAAATTTCAGCTGCAGTTATTTCGAGAAAAACAGGTAGTTGGTGGAGACAAATAATACTTAATAAAGGTTCAAAAGATGGAGTGGAAATTGGAAGTGCAGTAATTGGTCCTGGTGGATTATTAGGTAGAGTTAAAAATACGTCTTTATTTACTTCTTCGGTAACTTTATTAACCTCTCCAGAAAGTAAGGTAGGCGTATGGCTGGATAGAATTCAAATTAATGGATTATTGGTCGGTTTGGGAGATGATTATCCAAGCTTAATTCTTTATTCAAAAGATGCTGAGATAAAAGTTGGAGATTTTGTATCATCATCGCCAGCTAGTTCTTTATTACCTCCAAATATACCTATTGGTATCGTTCAATCTATAGATAAACCATTCAAAGCAAAAAAAACAGCAAAGATTTCACTTATTGCAAAACCTCATGTCATTGATTGGGTGCAAATCTTAAAATTGAAAATTTAATGAGAAATTTTTTTTTAAAAAAATTTCCTATAATCGTTTTCATTTTTGTTCCAATTATTTTTCTATGGCACCCTAATTGGCTTGGATTTTTAGGTAATCAGCCATATTGGCCTTTATTTTGGTTGTTGCCTTGGTCAATGATTAATGGATCAATTAATGGACTAATATTTGGTTTATTTTTGGGTCTAATTTTAGATTCTATAACTCTAGATAATAATTTTACTCAAATCCCAGGTTTAATTTTATGTGGAATTTGGTTTGGGAAAATAAAGTTTAATAGTAACTTCTGGGTGGATCATTTTAGGTATGGTTTAATTTGTTCTATTGGTAGTTTTGTGTGTGGAACTTTTTATTTTATACAGATTCTATTTAAAAATTTTTCAGATAGTACTTTTTTACTCTTTATCCCTAGTGTTCAAAATATACTCGCTGAAGTTTTTCTTACGGGTTTATTTGCACCTTTAATTTGCTCTCGAATTTTGAAAATTTTTAAATCTTCTAGAGAGAAAAGTACCATAATAAATTTTACAAAGAAGTAAAAAGTGTTCAAGAAAATTCACATAATTAGATCATTTGAAATTTTTATAAATTTTGGGATTATCCCATAGAGGGTTCCTAATGTTATATTTTTAATTGTTAGTATAAATATTCAATGCAATAAATTTTTGCTTTGAAATATCTGGAAATCTTTTTTAACTATGTCAAAAGCAAGAATTTTAGTTGTTGATGATGAACCAGCAGTTTTGAAGGTTTTAGTTACAAGACTTCAACTAGCAGGATATCAAGTTTTTTCAGCCACTAATGGCGAAGAAGCTCTTGAATCTTTTCATAGAGATTCTCCTGACTTAATAGTTCTTGATGTAATGCTACCCAAAATGGATGGATTTGCAGTTTGCCGAAGAATTAGGGCTGAATCTGTAGTTCCTATAATATTTTTAACTGCTCTTGAGGCGATTTCAGAGAGAGTTGCAGGTTTAGATTTAGGTGCCGATGATTACCTATCTAAGCCATTTAGCCCAAAAGAATTAGAAGCTAGAATTGCTACTATATTGAGGAGAATGGGCCCTACTGTGTCGGTTACGGAAACTAAAGAGGTTCCATCTGGTAAGGGGGTTATGAAATTTGGAAGTTTAGTTGTTGATACTAATCGCAGACAAGTTTCTAGAGCCGGAGAAAGGATTAGCCTCACTTATACCGAATTTAGCCTTCTTGAATTGTTATTTGATGAACCTGGTAAAGTTGTTCCACGAGCTGAAATCCTAGAGCAGTTATGGGGTTATCCCCCTAGAAGAGCTGCAGATTTGAGAGTAGTAGATGTTTATGTGGCTAGACTAAGAGGTAAATTGGAACCCGATCCAAGAAATCCAGAATTAATATTAACTGTTCGAGGGATTGGTTATGCATCTCAGAGAGTTGGAGAAACTGCAACATCTCTGGCAAGTTGAGCCTTAGTCTGATACTTTAATTAAATAAAACAAATATATCAAACTTAGTTTTGTCTGAAATAAGAGATGCCCGCCTACAAAAAGCTAATTTACTAATAAGTAAAGGATTTGCTTCTTACGCAGAAACTTTCAAAGTTTCCCATACTTCTAATTTTCTTATTAATAAATTTGATTATTTAGAAAATGGTCAAGAAGAAGACTTCAGTGTTTCTTTTGCGGGTAGAGTAATGGCAAAAAGGGTAATGGGTAAAATTGCCTTTTTCACAATCAGTGATCAAGAAGGTCAGATTCAGCTTTATCTAGATAAGAGGATTATTAATAGTAATTTTGAAAACCAAAAATTACTTTCTTTTGAAGATATTAAAGAATTAGTTGATATTGGTGATTGGATAGGTGTCTTTGGAACTATTAAAAAAACTAATAAAGGTGAGATTTCTATCAAGGTTGAAAAATGGGAAATGTTATCCAAATCTTTACAGCCTTTACCCGATAAGTGGCATGGGTTGACTGATATTGAAAAAAGATATAGACAACGTTATCTAGATTTGATAGTTAATCCTCAATCAAAAAATGTTTTTAAAACAAGAGCAAAATGCATAAGTTTTATAAGACAATGGCTAGATAATAGAAATTTTTTAGAGATAGAGACTCCTATTCTGCAATCTGAAGCAGGTGGTGCTGAAGCAAGACCATTCATTACTCACCACAATACATTAGATATTCCTCTTTATTTAAGGATAGCTACAGAATTACATTTAAAAAGAATGGTTGTTGGAGGATTCGAGAAAGTTTATGAATTAGGGAGAATCTTTCGTAATGAGGGGATCAGTACAAAGCATAATCCAGAATTTACCTCAGTTGAAATCTATCAAGCTTTTTCTAATTATGTCGATATGATGGATTTAACAGAAGAATTGATTAAAGATATATTAGTTAATACATGCGGCACTTTAGTTATAAATTATCAAAATAAGGAAATTGATTTTTCTAATCCATGGTCAAGAATATCTATGAAAGATATAGTCAAAAAATATACAGGAATTGATTTTGATTCTTTCAGTGGAGATTTTCAAAAAGCAAAGCAGGTTGTTAAAAGTATAAATGTAGAATTTTCGAATAAAGTTAATACCATCGGAAGACTTTTAAATGAGGTTTTCGAACAGAAAGTAGAGTCAAAACTTATAGAGCCTACTTTTGTGATCGATTATCCTGTTGAAATTTCTCCTTTAGCTAGGCCTCATCTTGATAATAAAGAATTGGTGCAGAGATTCGAATTATTTATTGTGGGTCGAGAGCTAGCAAATGCTTTTAGTGAGTTGATAGATCCCGTAGATCAAAGAGAAAGAATGCAATTGCAGCAATCTCTTAGAGATAAAGGTGATTTTGAGGCTCATTGTATCGATGAAGACTTTTTAAATGCTTTGGAGATTGGCATGCCGCCTACTGGAGGATTAGGCATAGGCATTGATAGATTGATAATGTTGATTACTAATAGTCCATCAATTAGAGATGTAATCCCTTTCCCATTGTTAAAACCAGAAATAACTTCCAATAAAAATGAAAAATTACCCTTGCATGAAGTAAAATAGATTAATTGATCCAATACGAAATTTTTTAAATGAGTGGTGAACGTGTTGGTTTCCGTTTCAAACACGCGGATGCAGTAGTGAAAAGAAATCCTCAAGGCCGATCGAGAAGAGGATGGGTTATGGAACCAGTAGAACAAACTACAAGTAGGGGTACAAAAATGCCTGCGTATAAAATTCGCTGGAGAGATAGTGAGAGACCAGAAACTGTCTTACAGCATATGTTAATTGCAGATCCAGATCCTTCCCCTCCTCCAAGTTCAGTAAGTTTGGATTCATAATTTCAAAAAGTCTGCGTAATATTTTTATCTTTTCAGGGCAGAGTTAATTTCTTTTTTCATACTTTTTTGTTTTTCATCCTGACGTTTATCATGTAATTTTTTCCCTTTACCTACTCCAATTGTTAGTTTTATCCATGAGCCTTTTAGATAAAGAGATAATGGAACAATAGTCATTCCTTTTTTTTCAGTATTAGATTTCAGTTTTATTATTTCTTTTTTATGTAATAGCAACTTTCTATTTCTTAATGGATCATGATTAAAAAAAGAACCTACATTTTTATGTGGTGAAATGTGAACATTTAATAATAAAATCTCACCATCTCTGAATGAACAGTACCCATCTCTTAAATTTGCTTTTCCTTCTCTAATAGACTTTACCTCAGTTCCTAAAAGTTCAATTCCAGCTTCAATTGTTTCAGATATTGCATATTGAAATTTTGCATATCTATTCTCAGCTAGACGTTTAAAATTATTTTCTTTTTTAGTATTATTTTGATCTTTTTTTGAATTTTTTGCCATTTTAGTTGTAAAAAATCTTTCTACTTAGAACAAATGCAATTAACCTTTCATTATGGCAATAATTTCTTCTAATGTTGGCGATAATGACTTTTCTCTTAGGAAAAAAGAGCTTAGGCTAGTTGATTCAAAAATTATTCCAGAAGAAAAAAGAAATAATAATCTAAACTTAGCTCGCCCTGTTACTTTACAAGAATTTATTGGCCAAGAACAACTTAAGTCTTCTTTGAGAATAGCTATAGATGCATCAATTTACAGAAAAGATCCGTTAGAGCATATTCTTTTATATGGACAGCCTGGTTTAGGAAAGACTACCCTTGCTTTTTTGATAGCCCATGAAATGAATACAAAATGTAGGATAGCTACTGCACCTGCAATTGAAAGACCTAGAGATATTGTAGGATTACTGCTTGGATTAAAAGAAGGCGAAATTTTGTTTATCGATGAGATACATCGCTTAAATAGGTTAACTGAAGAGTTGTTATATTCTGCAATGGAGGATTTTAGACTTGATTTAACGATGGGAGCTAATAGAGGAGCACGATGCAGAACAATCAATCTGCCTAGGTTTACTTTGATTGGAGCGACAACTAAATTAGCCGCAATTAGTTCCCCTCTTCGAGATAGGTTTGGTATAACTCAAAAAATTGAATTTTATACATATGATGAATTAAAAAAAATCATTGTTAATTTCTCTCGATTAATAAATCTTAATTTAGATGATGAAGCATCTTACGATTTAGCAAAAATATCACGAGGGACTCCTAGAATTGCTTTGAGATTATTAAGACGAGTTAGAGATTATGCTCAAGTTGTCAAAAAAACTAATGTGATCTCTGTGAATTTAATAAAAAAAGCTTTGAATTCTTATCAAATAGATGAAAAAGGATTGGATTCTTTAGATAGAAAATATTTATCTTTTCTAAACCAAAACAATCCTATTCCAACTGGCCTCGATTCAATAGCAGCGGCAATGGGTGATGATTCTTCAATGTTAGAATTTGTAGTTGAACCATATTTAATCCAAATTGGTTTCCTCATTAGAACTCCGCGAGGAAGATTACTTACTGCTTTAGGGAAAAATTACATTGATTCAAGAAATGATAACTTTTAAAAAAGTTAAGGTTTGTATTTTATTAATTTTTGTTTTTTTCAATATTTTTTATATCGCACCAAGTTATTCATTATCTTCCAGAGAGGATTTGTTTAAAAATGCATTAGATTTAAGTTCAAGTGGAAAATTTAATCTCGCTTTACAAGAATGGAATCACTATCTAGATTCTTATCCTGATGATGCTGCAGCTTTGAGTAATAGAGGAAATGTAAGACTTGTAATGGGCGATTTAGATGGCTCGATAGATGATCAAAATAAGGCAATAAGTTTAAATCCTAGTGAAATAGATCCTTATATCAACAGAGGTATAGCAGAGGAAGCGTTGGGTCTATGGTCGCAAGCAAAAAAAGATTATATGTTTGTAATTTCGCAAGATAGTAAAAATTTCTCTGCATTATATAATTTAGCTAATGTAGAAGGTTCCACATCACAATGGGAAAAAGCAAGAGACTTATTTTCAAAAGCTGCTTTATATAATCCTGGATTCGCCATGGCAAGGTCAAGTATGGCTTTAGCAGATTTCCAGCTTGGCAATATTGATGAATCTGAAAAAGAATTAAAAAAATTAATCAGACGTTATCCAACTTTTGCAGATCCTAGGGCGGCTTTAACAGCTTTGAATTGGTCAAAGGGTGAATCTGGTATGGCTGAGAGTAATTGGATAGCGGTAACTGAATTAGATCCTAGGTATAGTGATGAAGAATGGTTGAAAAAAATAAGAAGATGGCCTCCAAAACCAATTAAAGATTTGATGAACTTTATCGATTTAAAGTAAGTAATGAAAAGTGATCAGTTTTTAAAAAGAATTGATTCGTTTAATGATGAATTAATTAACTTAAGAAGACATATCCATGCACATCCGGAATTAAGTGGACTTGAACATCAAACAGCTATTTTGATAAGTGGTTTTTTAAAAAATATTGGTTGGAATGTCAGAGAATCTGTAGGTAGAACTGGAGTTATAGCCGATTTCGGCCCCTTAGATAAAGGCATCATAGGCTTAAGAGTGGATATGGATGCTTTACCAATATTTGAGGAAACTAAATTAAATTTTTCTTCAAAAATAGATGGTGTTATGCATGCATGTGGTCATGATTTACATATATCGATTGGATTGGGTGTAGCAAAGATTATTAAGGATTTAAAACTTAATTGCGGGATTAGGATAATTTTTCAGCCTGCTGAAGAAATTGCGAGTGGAGCTAGATGGATGATTAAGGATGGTGCAACTCATGGTTTAACCAATATATTAGGGGTTCATGTCTACCCCGATTTGCCTGTAGGCACTATTGGGATTAAAGAAGGAAGTTTAACTGCAGCTGCTGGAGAACTTAAGGTAGAGATCAAAGGGAAATCAGGCCATGGTGCTAGACCTCATGAAGGGGTTGATGCTATTTGGGCGGCCTCTAAAGTGATCTCGGGAATTCAAGAATTAATAACACGGAAATTAAATCCTCTAGATCCTGTAGTAATAACTTTTGGAAAAATAAATGGTGGCAATGCATTCAATGTACTTGCAGAAAAGGTTAATTTAGTTGGAACAGTTAGATGCACTAATATAAAATTATTTAAGAATATTGGTAACTGGCTCAACGAGAATATCACTTCTATAGCTAATAGTTGCGGAGCTGATGCAAAAGTAATATTTAGAGAAATTACTCCACCAGTTAATAATAATTCTGAAATCAATAGAGTTCTCAGAGATTCCGGAATTAAGGTTTTGGGTCAAGAAAATGTTATCGAATTACAAAAACCATCATTAGGTGCTGAAGATTTCGCTGAATTCTTGAATGAGATTCCAGGGGCTATGTTTAGGCTTGGTGTTTCTAGTTCAAATAGATGCGCTCCATTACATAGTTCCAAATTTGAACCAGATGAAAGAGCCATTACTGTTGGGATTAAAGTTATAACAGAATCCATAGTAAAATTAAATAAAGAAATAGTTAATACAGTTAATTAATGAGAATTGATAAAAGATTTATTTTGTCTTTTGTGGCTCCTTTTATGATCCTTACATCTGTTACTGGTTTGATCTTAAGGGATAATTCTAGGAAAATTTTTTATTTACCTATTGGTTTAATGGGGATTTCAATTATTTTGGAGAAAGATGTAAGAAGAAGATTGGATAGGAAAAATATTTTAAAGAAAATAAAGTCTTTTCAAAAAGTTAAATAAAAAATTTTATTTATTTTTACGCAATATAAGATGACTATTTTTTAGAAAAGAGCTATTAATAAGATTAATACTAGGGGTGCTAAGAAATTAAACTTAGCTGAGATCATACCCTTTGAACCTGAATCATTAATCCTGATGCAGGGAAGTGGAGATTTGATCAAACTTTAGTAATACACTTTTAAAATTTTGTAAATTATGAGAAGTTCATGGATTAAGCCTCGTCTTGGAAAAGAGAATGTAACTCAGATGAACTTTGCCAGAAACGGACATATTACTGAAGAAATGGATTTTGTTGCTAAGAAGGAGAATCTACCTGCCTCTTTAATAATGGAAGAAGTAGCAAGAGGAAGATTAATCATTCCAGCTAATATTAATCATTTAAATCTTGAGCCGATGTCTATAGGAATTGCTTCTAGATGCAAAGTAAATGCAAATATTGGGGCTTCCCCTAATGCAAGTGATATCAATGAAGAGGTTGAGAAGCTCAAGCTAGCTGTGAAATATGGGGCGGATACTGTTATGGATCTTTCGACAGGAGGAGTGAATCTAGATGAAGTCAGGCAAGCAATAATTCATGAATCTCCTGTTCCCATAGGAACAGTTCCTGTTTACCAAGCTTTAGAAAGTGTACATGGTTCAATAGATAGATTAACAGAAGATGATTTTCTTCATATTATTGAAAAACATTGCAAGCAGGGCGTAGATTATCAAACGATTCATGCTGGACTGTTAATAGAACATTTGCCAAAAGTCAAAGGAAGAATTACTGGAATTGTCAGTAGAGGGGGAGGAATTTTAGCTCAATGGATGTTGCATCATTTTAAGCAAAATCCACTTTATACGAGATTTGATGATATTTGTGAGATTTTTAAAAAATATGATTGCACTTTTTCTCTAGGTGATTCACTAAGACCTGGATGTTTGCATGATGCTTCTGATGATGCTCAGCTAGCTGAATTGAAGACCTTAGGCGAACTTACTCGAAGAGCATGGGAACATAATGTTCAAGTAATGGTCGAGGGTCCTGGTCATGTACCTATGGACCAAATTGAGTTTAATGTCAGAAAGCAAATGGAGGAATGTTCAGAAGCGCCCTTTTATGTGCTTGGTCCATTAGTGACAGATATATCACCTGGTTATGACCATATATCAAGTGCTATTGGAGCTGCGATGGCAGGTTGGTATGGAACTTCTATGTTATGTTATGTAACCCCAAAAGAACATCTAGGTCTCCCAAATGCAGAAGATGTAAGAGAAGGATTAATTGCATATAAAATAGCTGCTCACGCTGCAGATATAGCGCGACATAGAGCTGGCGCTCGGGATAGAGATGATGAACTTAGTCATGCAAGGTATAACTTTGATTGGAATAAACAATTCGAACTTTCACTAGATCCAGAAAGAGCAAAACAGTACCATGATGAAACACTTCCTGAAGAAATCTTTAAAAAGGCTGAGTTTTGTTCAATGTGTGGCCCTAAGCATTGTCCAATGAATTCAAAGATTTCTGATGAATCTCTTGATCAGTTAAAAGATAAACTTCAAGAATGTAATACTTCAGTATAGTTATCAATTAATAGTTATAGAATTTCCTTCGTCTTATTAATAACGTTTTCGACTGTAAATCCAAAATTTTTCATACATTCTCCACCAGGTGCTGATGCACCAAACTTATCCATAGTAATACAAATCCCATCAAAACCTGTATATTTATGCCAACCAAATGAATGAGCAGCTTCTACTACCACTCTCTTTTTCACACTACTAGGTAAAACACTTTCTTTGTAAGAGTCTTCTTGCTCTTCGAAAAGTTCGACACAAGGCATAGAAACAACTCTGATTTTTTTACCTAAGCTTGAAATTTCCTTACTTGCTTCAATGCAAAGATTCAATTCGCTTCCAGTACCAATAAATATTAGATCTGGTGTCCCTTCGCAATCGGAAACTATATATCCTCCAAGAGCAACTTTGTCGATTGAAGTATTTTCTTGATTTGGCATACCTTGTCTACTTAAACAAAGGGCAGAAGGTCTTTTTCGATTTTGAATAGCAAGCTTATAAGATCCACTCGTCTCATTCCCATCTCCTGGTCTGAAAACTAGCATGTTAGGCATGGCACGAAGAGAAGGTATAGTTTCTATAGGTTGATGTGTTGGGCCGTCTTCTCCTACACCAATTGAATCATGTGTTAAAACATAGATCACTCCTAATTCGCTGAGTGCTGAAAGCCTCATTGAACCTCTCATATAATCGGCGAAGACAAGGAAGGTTCCACCATAAGGAATAAGACCACTATTGTGATAGGCAATACCATTGAGTACAGCTGCCATTGCATGCTCTCTTACTCCAAAATGTAAATATCTTTTTTCAGGACTATGAGGTTGGAATGATCCAGTTTCTCCTTTAATATCTGTGTAATTAGAGTGAGTTAAATCTGCTGATCCACCAATTAATTCAGGCAGGTTTGGTCCTAAAGCACCTAAACATATTTGTGAATGCTTTCTGGTGGCTAACCCTTTATCATCAGGTGTATAAGAGGGGAGATCAGAGTCCCAATTCTCAGGTAATTGGCCTTTTAACATTCTGTTTAACTCGGCTCCTTCAGAGGGATATTTTTTTTGATATTCGTCAAATTTAGAATCCCATTCTCTCTCTAAGTTTTCGCCTTTGTTTATTGATTTTCTAAAATGTTTATATACCTCATCTGGTATTTCAAATGGAGGATATTCCCAATTAAGAAACTCCCTAGTTAATTTAGCTTCTTCTTCTCCAACAGCTGCTCCATGAATTCCAGCGGTATCAGATTTATTGGGAGAACCATAACCTATGGTTGTAGAAATTTTTATAATTGAAGGTTTGTCTTTAATTAATTTCGCTTTTTCGATAGCTTCAGTAATTCCTTTAACATCATGATTTCCATCTTCAACATGTTGTACATGCCATCCATAAGCTTCGTATCTTTTTAAAACATCTTCTGTAAAAGAAACGTCAGTTCGTCCATCAATTGTAATTTGATTATCGTCATAGAGTGCAATTAATTTTCCAAGCTTAAGATGACCAGCTAATGAGCAAGCTTCTGATGCGATACCTTCTTGATTACAGCCATCACCCATTATTACGTAAGTATAGTGATCAACAATATTGCAATCAGGCTTATTGAATTTAGCTGCTAAGTGAGTTTCAGCTATTGCTAATCCAACTGCATTTGAAATTCCAGCTCCAAGAGGTCCAGCTGTAACTTCAACACCTTCAGTTTCGAATGTTTCTGGATGTCCAGGGGTTTTTGATCCCCATTGCCTAAATTCTTTAATATCTTCTATAGAAACTGATTTATATCCTGTCAAATGAAGCAAAGAATATAAAAGCATACAGCCATGACCAGCTGATAATACAAAACGATCTCTATTAAACCATTTTGGGTTATTGGGGTTGTGATTAAGTATGTTTTGCCATAATGCATAACCCATAGGAGCACACCCCATTGGCAATCCAGGATGTCCACTATTAGATTTATTTACTGCATCTACAGCAAGCATTCTTATACTATTTACACAAAGTGATTCTAATGAAACAGATGCAGCGACCATTGTTTTTAAAAAAGTTAAGTTGGAAATAAAGAATTGGTTGTCTTCAATTCATTTTGCTGAAAGCAAGGCAAACATTGTGACCACCAAAGCCGAAGGAATTAGAAAGAGCGACTCCTACTTGAGCTTCTCTTGCATTATTTGGTACATAATCAAGATCACATTCAGGATCTGGATTGACGTAGTTAATTGTAGGAGGGATAAAATTATGTGTCAAAGAAAGTATACAAGCTACAGCTTCTATACCTCCTGAGCCTCCTAGTAGATGACCAGTCATCGACTTAGTAGAGCTTACAGGAATAAGGTAAGATCTGTCTTTAAAAATAGATTTAATTGCAGAAGTTTCATTTTTATCATTAGCTGATGTGCTTGTTCCATGTGCATTAATATAATCAACTTTTTCAATGCTGAGAGAACTTTCTTCAATTGCTAATTTGATAGCTTCGGCGCCTCCAACCCCGCCTGGAGATGGAGCAGTAATATGATGAGCATCACATGTTGTTCCATATCCAATTATTTCTGCATAAATTCTTGCATTCCTTTTTTGTGCATTTTCTAAAGTTTCTAAAACAAGAATTCCAGATCCCTCTCCAATAACAAATCCATCTCTTTCAGCATCAAAAGGTCTGCTTGCAGTTTGAGGACTGTCATTTCTAAAAGAGAGAGCTTTTGCACTAGCAAAACCAGCTACTCCAAGGGGTGTAATACTTGCTTCAGCTCCTCCACAGATCATTGCATCTGCTTTCCCAAGTTGAAGTAATCTAAAAGAATCACCAATTGCATTTGATCCCGCAGCGCAAGCGGTTGAAACAGAGGAACTTGGTCCTTTTGCACCCAAAGCGATCGCAGCCAATCCAGTTGCCATGTTTGGAATCATCATTGGGACTGTAAATGGACTTACTCTTTTAGGTCCCTTATGACTCAATATTTGAGCTTGACTTTCCATAGTTAGTAAGCCTCCAACTCCAGAACCAATAATCACTCCAATTCTTGATGCGTTAGCTTCAGTAATTTCAAGTCCAGAATCATTAAAAGCTTGCTTTGCAGCAATAACTCCAAACTGGGAGAAACGATCCCATCTTTTGGATTCTTTAGCTTCAATAAAATTTTCAGATTGAAGATTTTTTACTTCTGCAGCAAATTTGCAGGGATGTTGTTCAGGATCAAAAAGAGTAATATCTGAGACCCCATTAGTACCTGTTTGAAGACCGACTAAATATTCATCAATGTTATTACCAATTGGAGTTACTGCCCCGATACCAGTAATAACTACTCGATGGAAATTTGGCATTCTTTATTAACCTTTTTTTTCTTCGATGAATTTTACTGCATCGCCAACAGTCGCTATTCCTTCAGCTGCTTCATCAGGAATTTCAATATCAAATGCCTCTTCTAAAGCCATCACGAGTTCAACGGTGTCTAAAGAATCTGCACCTAAATCATTTTGAAAATTTGAATCTGATTTCACTTCTCCTGCTTCAACGCTTAATTGTTCTGAAACAATAGAACAGACTTTTTCGAGAATTTCTTGTGACATAGTTTATGGAAATTACTAATTATCTATATAATTTTATGCCCTAGAGTTAACAAGAGTGAAGCATATCTTAATTTTTTTAATTTCTTTGTAAGACAATAGTATTATAAAACGAGGTTCAAAAGACAATTTTTACATGTCACACGCAGTTAAAATTTATGACACTTGCATTGGATGTACCCAATGTGTGAGGGCTTGCCCACTTGATGTTTTAGAGATGGTACCTTGGGATGGCTGTAAGGCCGGGCAAATTGCATCATCTCCTAGAACTGAAGATTGTGTAGGTTGCAAACGATGTGAAACGGCTTGTCCAACAGATTTCTTAAGTATACGTGTCTATTTAGGAGATGAAACTTCTAGGAGTATGGGCTTAGCTTATTAATTTGTAGTGCACTTTAAAGACAGTCCATAATTTGTTAAATACGTATTTTTTTTCAATATAATTGAAAAAAATTGACTGTATGTGCGGAATTGTAGCTGTTACTGGTTATAAAAAAGCCTTACCATTATTAATGAATGGTTTAGAAAAGCTTGAATATAGAGGTTATGATTCTGCTGGTGTTGCGATCATTAATCCAGAAACAAATTCTATTTCATGTAACAAAGCTAAGGGAAAACTAAAAAATCTAATATGTAATCTTAAAGACAAAAATATACTCGGCACTGTGGGGATTGGTCATACTCGTTGGGCCACTCATGGAAAACCTGAAGTTAAAAATGCTCATCCTCATACTGATAGTTCAGGCACTATAGCTGTTGTTCAAAACGGCATTATTGAAAATTTTCAAGATTTAAAAATTAAATTAGAGAAAGAAGGTATCATATTTAATTCTGATACAGATACTGAGGTCATACCCCATCTTATTGAGAGAGAATTAAACACATTAAGTACACTTAATCTTGAAAATAATGGTTCAACATTGTTAGTAGCTGTTCGAAATGTAATATCTGATTTAGAGGGATCTTATGCTTTGGCAGTTTTATGGGCTGGAGCCCCAACGTCATTGGTAGTTGCTAGAAAACAAGCACCTTTGATTATTGGATTGGGTGAAGGTGAATTTATTTGTGCGAGTGATACTCCAGCTATTGCAAACTTTACAAATATTATTTTGCCTTTGGAGGATGAGGAAATAGCTTTATTAACTCCTCTTGGAATAGAGATATATGACTCAAATAACGAGAGACAATATCGAAATCCAGTTTCTTTAAAAGTCTCAGAGCAAACAATGGATAAGATGAATTTCAAACACTACATGTTAAAAGAGATATATGATCAGCCAGGGACAGCAAAAAACTGGTTGGAAAATTACTTAATTAAAAACTTAGAAAATGACCAATATCAAATCAAATATCCCTTTGATACAAAATTTTTTGAATCAATTGAAAGAGTAGAAATTATCGCTTGTGGTACAAGTAAACATGCTGCAATGGTTGGTAGCTTTTTATTAGAACAGTTTTCAGGTATCCCCACAAATGTATTTTATGCAAGTGAATTTCGATATTCACCACCTCCATTGTTGCCAAATACCTTAACTATTGGAGTCACTCAATCAGGAGAAACTGCTGACACAATTGCTGCTATAGATATGGAAATTAAAAGGCGATCTTCAATTGAAGATAAAAGATATAAGCCTAATCTTATTGCAATAACAAATAGAAAAGAGAGCTCGATAGGAAGACAGGTTTCAAATATAATTGATATCTGTGCAGGAATAGAAGTGGGAGTTGCAGCAACAAAAACTTTTTTTGCACAATTACTTTCTTTTTATGGATTAGCTATAAAATTTGCCCAAATTAAAGGAAGTCAAAGTCCTGTTGAAATAAGCAAATTAATATCTGAACTTATAAAATTACCTCAATTACTAGAAGATCTTCTTGAAAAGCATAATAAATCTTCAGAAAAGCTAGCACATGATTTTTTTAATATTAAAGATGTTATTTTTTTAGGAAGAGGCATAAATTATCCTATTGCTCTTGAAGGAGCGTTAAAGTTAAAAGAAATTAGTTATATTCACGCCGCTGGATATCCTGCCGGTGAAATGAAACATGGTCCTATAGCTTTGTTAGATAAAAAAGTACCTGTAATTTCTATTGCATCCCCTGGTGAAGTTTTTGATAAAGTTATTAGTAACGCTCAAGAAGCAAAAGCTAGAGACTCATATTTGATTGGGATTGCTCCAAAATGTAAAGGAACTGAAATTTTTGATTATTTAATGACAATCCCTCTTTCCAACGAATGGGTTTCCCCTTTGTTTAATATTATTCCTTTGCAGTTATTGAGTTACCATATCGCAGCTCATAGAGGACTTGACGTTGATCAACCAAGAAATTTAGCTAAAAGTGTAACTGTTGAATGATTATTTTTTATCAATTTTAAAATTTAAAGTTCTAAGAGTCCTTTTGGTGGTTTGATAATAAGAAAATTGTTTTTAATATCTACTATTGGTACTATTTCTTTTACAAATGGTACTAGAACTTTTTTTTGATTTTTAAGTAGTTCAATGACAAGTAAATTATTTTTCTCATTTTCTAAATTGAGAACTTTTCCAATTATTTTTAATTCATCATTTTCTAAAGTCTTGACCTCGAGATTTACGAGTTCTAACAAGTGGAATTCTTCCTTTTGTAATTTGGGTAGTTTATCGGCTTTTACAAGAATTTTAAATTTTTTCAGTTGTTCTGCATGATTTCTTGTATTTATTCCTTGGAACTTAAGTATGAAGGTTGCTTTACCAGGCTGTTTGAAACCAGATATTAGTTCTATTTTTGAAGGAGCTTCATTTTCTTTTTGTAACCATCTAATTCCCGGTTTTAAAAATCTTTCTTCAAAATCACTTAGAGATTTAACCTTTACCTGTCCATTAATTCCATGACATGATGTTATTAATCCAACAGTCAACCATTCATTTTTATTTATCATATATTGTATTAGAAAGAGTGTTTTATGGAATTGTCTACTAAACCCATTCTCCCTGGATCTTTTGTTGTTGTAAAAGATACCAACTCTATTTATAGAGGATATAAAGGGTTTGTACAAAGAGTCACAAAAAAGAGAGCAGCTGTTCTTTTTGAAGGAGGAAATTGGGATAAACTCATAACTTTTCAGCTAACCAATTTAGAAATAGTATAAAAATTATATTTTACCTGTAGTAATAAATTTTTCTATCAAAACTCTAGCTGCATTTGTTTCTGCTTGTTTATGAGACTTGCCGAATGCAGATGATTCTTTTAATCCTTCGATAAATATATCGCAAGAAAATCTTTTGGGGTCCCCATTTTTCTTCGAGACTTCTATTATTTTATAAACTGGCAAATCGAAACCTTTACTTTGACACCACTCTTGCAATACTGTTTTAGATTTGAATTTATATGGAGCTTTTAAAAAGATTTCTGAATCTTCTTCCCAAATATCATCTAACCAAAGATTTACTTCCCTAATGGAATTAAAGCACTTGTAAACAGCACCTATTAAAGCTTCTGTAGCTTCACCAATAATAGTATTTTTTGAATTTTCATCACCAAGAGCTTTAGGCCCTTTAATTATTAATTTTTCTATATCAATTTTTTCACCTAATTTAGTTAACCATTCATCACTTACAATTTGTGCTCTTAGCTCTGATCTTTCTCCAACACTCATTTGAGGATATTTTTTTTCAATAAAATTTGAAGCCGCTAATCTGAGAACTGCATCTCCGAAAAATTCTAGTTTTTCATAATTTAATATTTTGTTCTCCGAAGAGTGGATAAATGCTTGATTAAAATTTTGAATAATTGAAATATTTTGAGCACTAATTATTTCAGAAAATCTTTTTGATTTAATATTTAAAGATTTTAAAAAAGTAGTTATTTGATTAATCCTCTTTGCGTTAATTATATTTGTCATCTGATTTGAATAATCACAACAATTTAGAAAGCAGGTCATAAGCCGGGTTCTGTTCATCTTAATTTATAAGATGGGTAATCATCTATCTAGAACTGGAATTACTTCACAGTCTCAAGCGGCGCTTATAAGTAGATTGTGTAATGGTCATAAATCTACTAAGCCTTGCTCCCAGCCGGGGTTTACCTAGCCAACACTTCTCAATGTTGCTGGTGCGCTCTTACCGCACCCTTGCACCCTTGCCATACATAAAGTATTAGGCGGTATGTTTCTGTGGCACTATCCTCACGGTTGCCCGCACTGGGAATTACCCAGCAAGCCTGACCATGTGGGAGCCCGGACTTTCCTCAAGAAAGTTTTATTTTGTTTCCAAAATAAAACTTTCTCGCGATTACCTCTCCTGCTTTCATTTAGCATAATGCTTAATACTCCAAAAATCATCTATTGGGGCTGTAGCTCAGCAGGATAGAGCAACGGTTTCCTAAACCGTAGGTCGTGGGTTCGACTCCCGCCAGTCCCGTAAAAATAAAAAACTATATGTAGTATGTGTGCAAATTTGCTACTCTCTAGCTAGCGTATAGTTAGTAATAAATCTTTTATGGCTAAGTTGCATGATATGCGTTTAAAGCTTCTAATTCAACAAGAGCATGAACGCATTTCCAAATCCCAACCTAATGATTTAGATCTTTCAATAGTTCAAGCAAGATGTCTGTGCTGGCTTGCTCTATTGGCGGAAGCTCACGAAGATCAAGCAAATGATGCAGAAAAAAGAGGCGATGCAGAGCAGGCAATGGGATGGTTTGCTGATTCTATGAGACTAAGAGATGTTATTAATTTGGTTACTAGTATAGAGATACCTTTGCCAGAAAGTCCGGATTCACTAGATGAAAATGACGAATTATTGGATGGCCCTACAATTTTGCCCAAATAGTGAGATGATATAGAAAGAATTATTTTTTCTTTTGACTGAAGAACCATGTCAATGCTCTGATTGTCAGAGATTTTATAAAGAGCATGATCGTCTAATTAGAGAATTTCCTACTTTTAAGCAGCAACAAGAATTGAATTGGGCATCCATTCAATCTTTTAGAACTCTTTGTACTAAGGTTACTGATGAGTTGCAGAGAGAATTATCTGAAAGAGAATCAAATGAAGATACCAGTACAAAAGAAAAACATATTTCTGATACAGAAATTACTGAAGCTTTAGATGAACTGGAAAGTGTCAATGCCTATTTATATTCAATTGAAGCGTTAATGGAAAGAATATTTGATACAAAAATTTCAAACAATATTGAATCAAAATTTAAAGAAATTGCAAATGAATTAGCTCCAGACCCATTAAATATGGATAGATTGATTTTGAATAGACTATTTCATCAAACTCCAGATTCACCAGATAAGAAAAATATTAATTAGTTAATTCTTCCACGTCGCAAGTAATTTCAACAGGCATAGGAGATACTTTCCAAATAGATTTACAATACTCTCTAATTGATCTATCTGAAGAAAAATATCCAGATCTAGCAGTATTTAATAATGCCATTTTATTCCAAGATTTTTTATTATTCCAGCATTCACTTACCACATCTTGCTTATTTAAGTAATCTTCAAAGTCAGCCATAACAAAAAATGGGTCATGTCCTGTAAGGCTGTTTAATAAAGGTTTAAATAATTCTTTATCCCCATTGCTAAAGTGGCCTATTTCAATTAGGCGAATAACCTCTTTGAGCTCTGGGCATTTATCAATAAAAGTTTTGGGGGAGTAATTATTATTTTTTAAGTCCATAATTTCGCGTTCAGTTTTACCAAAAAGGAAGAAATTCTCTTTTTTCACTAGATCTCTCAATTCAACATTAGCACCATCTAAGGTTCCAATAGTTAAAGCTCCATTCATTGCAAATTTCATATTTCCAGTTCCAGATGCTTCTTTTCCAGCAGTTGAAATTTGTTCTGAAAGATCCGTAGCAGGATAAACTATTTCACCAAGTTTAACGTTGTAGTCTGGAAGAAAAACAACTCTTAATAGACCCTCCATATCTGGATCAGAATTGACTACATCAGCAATGCCATTTATGAATCGAATCATCAGCTTTGCCATAAAGTAGCCTGGTGCAGCTTTACCTCCAAATATTATTGTTCTTGGTACTTCATATTTGTTTGTACCATTTTTGATTCTTAAATATTGAGCAATAATTTGAAGAGCATTTAAATGTTGCCTTTTATATTGATGTATTCTTTTTACTTGAACATCAAATAAACTTGATGGGTCTACGAGTATTCCAGTTTTTGAATGGATAAAACTAGCTAATTTTCTTTTGCCATTTAGCTTAGTTTCTTCAAATTTTTCTAAAAATTTGTTGTCATCTTTTTTTTCTTCTAATTTCTTTAGAAGTTCCATATTTGTTATCCAATTTGGACCAACTTCTTCTTCAAGAAGGTTAGATAAAGATGGATTAGATAAGGCAACCCATCTTCTTGGAGTAACCCCATTAGTTACATTTGTAAATTTTTCAGGCCATAATGCTGCGAATTCAGGCAGAAGTTGTCTTTTTATAAGATCTGAGTGAAGAGCTGCGACACCATTTATATGATGGGCTCCAATTGTAGCTAAGTGGGCCATTCGCACTGATTTGGAACCTTCTTCATCAATTATTGAAAGTTTTTGAAGGATCTTGTCATCTCCAGGATAACGAAGTCTTAATTGCTGTAGAAATCTCCAATTTATTTCATAAATAATTTCTAAATGACGAGGAAGAAGATCGTTAAATAAACCTAAATCCCACTTCTCTAAAGCTTCTGGTAGTAATGTGTGGTTGGTATAAGCAACTGAGGAGGTTGTTATATTCCAAGCTTTATCCCAGCCGATTTGATATTGGTCAATAAGAAGTCGCATTAATTCTGCAACTGCAATAGCAGGGTGCGTATCATTTAATTGGACTGTCCAATGCTTTGGGAATTCTGTTATTGGTATTGATCTTTTTTCAAGGCTTCTCAACATATCTTGAAGAGAACAACTTACAAAAAAGTGTTGTTGTTTGAGTCTTAATCTTCTACCTTCGTCAGTTCCATCATTTGGATATAGAACTTTTGAAAGTGTTTCAGATGCCACTTTTTCTTCTACTGCACCATAATAATCACCAATATTGAATGCATAAAAGTCAAAACTTTCAGTTGCATCAGCTCTCCATAATCTCAATCTGTCACATGTATTTACTCTGTATCCTAAAACTGGAACATCATGAGGTACTCCAATAGCATGTTCAGAGGGAATCCATCTTGATCTGTAGTTCCCTTTATCATCTCTATAACTTTCAGTTCTGCCTCCAAAACCAACAAAACATGATTCGTCTGGTTGTGGAAGTTCCCATGGCCATCCACCTTTTAACCATTTGTCAGTTACTTCAACTTGCCAACCATCTCTAATTAACTGATTGAATATTCCAAATTCATATCTAATACCATAACCAACTGCTGGAACTTGTAGAGACGCTAATGATTCCATATAACAAGCGGCAAGTCTGCCAAGTCCACCATTTCCTAATCCGGGCTCCTCTTCAACTTCAAGAATTGTTGCCAATGATTCAATGCCAAACCTCTTTAGGGCATCTTCTGCCTCTTGAGTTATTCCAAGATTTAGAAGATTATTACTTAATTGAGGGCCTATTAAAAATTCCGCTGATAAGTAGGCGACTGTTTTTTGTGGTTTTTTTCTTATAACTTCTTGGCTAGCTAAATATCTTGTCATTAATCTATCTTTAACTGCGTAACTCAAAGCCATATACAAGTCGTGAGGACTTGCAGAGGTTGCTAACTTTCCAAGAGTGTAGAAAAGATGGGCTGTCATTCCTTGAAAAACAGCATCTGAATCCATCCCAGCTTTCTCAGGATCTAAATAACAACCTGGTGTGGGCAAGCGCAGATCAAAGGGTTCGTTGGAATTCATTGGATTAGCCATATAACAGACAATAGCCATTTTTAAGAAAATTTCTTTGTTGTAACTTCAGATCCACACTTGTTGAGTATTTTTGCTTTTTTCTTACATATTTCTTAAAGTGGGCCCTCAATAAACTATCTTCCAAGTATGTAGTTTATTTTTTACACTTAAATGTACTCTTTACTTGCTGAATTAAGTGCACATGATTTAGAAGTTGCTGAAACATTGATCGGAGTTATAAGATTTTTATTAATCTTTTTAGCAGCAAGAGCATTAGCAGAAGTATTAGTAAGACTAAGTTTGCCAACGATTGTAGGTGAGCTTCTTGCAGGGGTTGTAATAGGAGCATCAGGATTTCATTTATTGATACCGCCCTCAGCTGGAACTGAACTAAATGAAGGACTTGTAAATGTAATTAGTTCATTAGCGTCAATCCCCCCAGAAGCAGTACCTGATGTTTATTTCGAAAGCTTCCCCTCACTCCAAGCAGTAGCAACACTTGGTTTATATGCACTTTTATTTTTAACAGGCTTAGAAAGTGAGTTAGAGGAATTGGTAGCTGTCGGTGCTCAGGCTTTTACTGTTGCTATGGCTGGCGTAATTTTACCGTTTGCGTTTGGAACTCTTGGATTAATGTTTATTTTCCAAGTAGATCTAATTCCAGCAGTTTTTGCTGGAGCATCTATGACAGCCACAAGTATAGGAATTACTGCAAGTGTTTTCGGTGAATTGGGATATTTGAAAACTAGAGAAGGACAGATTGTTATTGGTGCAGCAGTTCTAGACGATATTTTGGGGATTGTTATTCTGGCAGTTGTAGTCGCCCTTGCTGCAGGAGGTACTTTAGAAATTGCTCCTATTGTTAAATTAGTTGCAGCAGCTGTAGTGTTTGTTATTGCTGCTATTGCATTAAGTAGAACAGCTGCTCCAGGTTTTGATTGGTTATTAGATAGATTAAAGGCTCCTGGAGCCGTGGTGGTAGCTTCTTTTGTGATACTTGTATTGTGTTGTTTCGTGGCAACAGCCATTGGATTGGAGGCAGCTTTAGGGGCTTTTGCAGCTGGATTGATTCTTAGTAGTTCTAAAAATAATCATGCAATACAACAATCTGTTTTACCTTTAGTTTCCTTATTCGCAACTATTTTCTTTGTATTAGTTGGAGCTGGAATGGATTTATCTGTTATCAATCCACTTGATCCAACAAGTAGATCAGCTCTTGTAGTTGCAGGATTTTTATTAGTTGTTGCGATTATTGGAAAAATTGCAGCCGGATGGGTATTTTCAAGTGATAAACCTACAAATAGATTAGTTGTAGGCTTGGGTATGATGCCTAGAGGAGAGGTTGGTTTGATTTTCCTTGGATTAGGAACAAGCGCTAAGTTGTTAACTCCTTCTCTTGAAGCAGCTATTTTATTAATGGTTATTGGAACTACATTTCTCGCACCCGTTCTATTGAGAATTGTCCTAAAAGATAAGCCCCCAAATGATGGCAATAAAATTTCAGATGATGTTGCAGCTGATCCTGTGGGTCTTCTTTAGGAAATAAGTTTATTAGAATCAAAAAACAAAAAGATTTTCAATAAATGGAAAAATCAGCTTTGATAAATGGTGATGTAAATTATGACTGGAATTTTTTAAATTACCCAATACACACTGTTTCAGCTAAACCAGAACAAACATCAAAAGAATACGCGATTTTATTAATTCATGGTTTCGGTGCTTCTACGGATCATTGGAGATTTAATATTCCTGTTTTGAGTACAAAATACGAAGTCCATGCTATGGATTTAATCGGTTTTGGAAAAAGTCCTAAGCCTCAAGACGTCGAATACTCAGGATCTTTATGGAAAGATCAGGTTATCGCTTATGTAAAAGAAAAAATAAAAAAACCTACAATTATTGTTGGAAACTCGTTAGGTGGTTATGCCTCATTAGCAGCTGGAGCAGAATTAAATGAGCTAAACGCAGGAGTGATCTTACTTAACGCTGCTGGATATTTTAGTGAAGAAAAAACTATCAAAAAGAATATGTTGCAAACTTCAATTGAAACAGTTGCCGGCATATTTTTGAAAAATATTGTTCTTCAACGTTTGATTTTTGAGAACATGAGAAATCCAAAAAACATAAAAAAAACTTTGAATCAAGTTTATGTTGATAAAAAAAATGTTGATGATTTTTTAGTTGAGTCAATAAGGAAGCCTTCTCTAGATTTCGGAGCTTTTAATGTTTTTAGAAGTGTATTTAACCCATCAGGTCCTCAGGGATTGCCGTTGGATAAGCTATTCGCAAAATTAAATGCACCATTATTACTTCTTTGGGGAGGGAAAGATCCATGGATGAACACTCCAAAAAAAAGAAATCTATATAAAAAATTTACACCAAAGAATACAAAAGAAATTATTCTTGACGCAGGACATTGTCCTCATGATGAGATACCTGAATTAGTTAATCAGCATATTATGGATTGGGTTGATTCTCTATAAGTAATAATCGTGAAACTTGAATTATCTAATGAGGAACAAGGAATTTTTGTCTTTCAATTAGATAAAAATAATTACATTAAATTTTGTCCTGAAAGAGGAGGCGTTATCACAAATTGGGTTTCGGATAGTAATGAAATACTTTATTTCGATGAAAAAAGATTTATGGACAAAACAAAAAGTATTAGAGGAGGCATTCCAATCTTGTTTCCAATTTGTGGAAATCTCAATACCTCTAGTTCAGTGTTTGGAAACGGTTATTTGCAATTACCACAACATGGTTTCGCTAGGGATTTGCAATGGCAATACTCCTTCAATGAAAATCGAAAAATTTTATGCTTTTTCTTAAATGCATCTGAAAAAACCAAAAAATATTATCCTTTTGATTTTGAACTAAAAATAGAAGTCACCTTAAAAATCAACCGTTTAGAATTTGAAATTACAATTTATAATAAAACAGACTTTGCTATGCCTATAAATTTTGGTTTGCATCCTTATTTTAAGATTTCAGATTTCAAAAATTTAGAGTTTGTTGATAATCCACTTAATTGTCAGGATCAAGAAAGAAATACTATAAGTAATACTTTGGATGAATTAAACAAAATTAATTTAGGAGTTGATCTACTTATGTATACTTCAGGTAAAAGCTCTTTTCGAGATAAAATTTTTAAAAGAGAGGTAACTTTAAATCATCCATATCCTTTTGATCTAGGCGTTATTTGGAGTGATCCTCCAAGAAGAATGATATGTCTCGAACCTTGGACTAGTCCCCGAAATTCTTTTGTTGATGGATTTAGAAAAATTATGATTCCTTCAAATGATAGTAAAGGGTTAAATGCCTCAATACAAATAAAATCTCTTAAGTAATTATGCAATACTTATGAAATTTGTTGTTATAGATGATGATCCCACAGGCTCTCAAACTGTTCACGATTGCTTATTAATGCTTAAGTGGGACTGCTCAACTTTAGTAAAAGGTTTTGAATCTAAATCTAATTTATTTTTTATTTTGGCTAATACAAGGTCACTATCGGAAAATGATGCGAAATTAACAATAGAGGAAATTTGCAAAAATCTTAAGACTGTAATTGCTTCTCAAGCCTATGAAGAAGAAATTATTTTTATAAGTAGAGGAGACTCTACTCTTCGAGGACATAACTTTTTAGAGCCAATTTCTCTAAATAGTTGCTTAGGTCCTTTCGATGCTACTTTTCATATTCCAGCTTTCATAGAGGGTAAAAGATTAACAATTAATGGATCTCATTTTGTTGATAAAACTCCTATTAGTCAAACAATTTATGCAAAAGATAAAATTTTTGGATATGAGACAAGTAATGTCAAGGATCTTTTATTTCAGCAGAGTAAATCTCAAATAAATTATGAAGATATTCAAAATCTTTTATTGTCAGATATCGAAATGCTAAATGATGAAGAAAATAATATTGTTTTTAAAACACTAAAGAATTTGAAGAATAATAAACATGTAGTTGTAGATGTAGAAAATTATTCTCAACTAAAAAAATTTTCTTTTGTAATTAAAAAATTAATTAAACAAAAAAAATTCCTTTTTCGAACTGCAGCAAGTTTTATAAGTTCAATTTCTGAGAAAAAAAGTGTCTCTCAAAGTGAAATATTTTTTTCTAATTTAAGAATAAGAAATAAAGAAAAGAGTTTTCTTCCAGGACTGATAATTGTTGGATCATATGTAGAACTTTCAACAATACAATTAAATAATTTATTAGAGAAATGTAATTGCAATCCAGTTGAATTAGATGTTTTTGAATTCTTGAAAATTATTTCATCCGATAATAATCAGAAGCGAAGGAATTTGTTTAAAAATAAATTTTTGAAAGAAATTAGATTTTCTTTTGAGAAAGGAAAAACTCCTGTTTTGTTTACTTCAAGAAAATTTATGTCTTTAGATTCTTCTGAACTATTTAATTTTTATAATTTACTTGCTTGTTTTATTGCTGAATTAGTCGCAGATTTGAAGTATGAAATAGGATATTTGATTTCAAAAGGTGGAATAACAACAAATTTGATTCTTAGTAAAGGACTTAATGCGGATTATGTTTATCTTGAAGGACAGCTTTTAACAGGCATTTCAGTGGTGACTTACAAACTAAAAAATGGCGCAAAACTTCCAATTGTTACTCATCCTGGAAACATTGGCACTAAAGATTCACTGGTTAATATTTGGAAAGTTTTTGAAAATAAAAATAATTTTTACAATTAGAAATTTGATATAATTTCTGCAGCAAAACTGCTGCAGGATAAGGGTTCTACTTTTGGTTCCATTAAGCGTGCGAGATCATAGGTGACCTTTTTTTGTTCTATTGCCTTACTTAAACCGTTAGTAATCAAGTTAGCTGCTTCATCCCAACCAAAATATTCAAGCATCATTACACCACTAAGAATTACTGAGCCTGGATTAATCTTGTTTAAGCCAGCATGTTTTGGAGCGGTACCGTGTGTAGCTTCGAAAATTGCTGCATTATCGCCAATATTCGCACCGGGAGCCATACCTAGGCCTCCAACAATTGCTGCAGCTGCATCAGAAACATAGTCCCCATTAAGGTTTAATGTTGCAAGAATTGAATATTCTTGAGGTCGAGTTTGAATTTGTTGGAAAATACTATCAGCTATCCGATCATCAACAAGAATAAGTTCTCTCCATTTCCCATCTCCGTGGGAATTTGATATTGATGCAATAACTTCTTTAATTTCTTCGCAAATGAATGCTTTTTTGTTATTTGTAAGCTTGTCAAAACCTGGTTCAATTTTTCGAGCATTATTTTCAATTGTAATTTCTGGGTTTTTCTGAATATTATCTAAAATCCAGCTCTCTCTTTCCGTAATGCAATCTTCTCTAAATTCATTTACTGCTAATTCATATCCCCAATCTCTAAATGCACCTTCTGTATATTTCATGATATTCCCTTTATGTACAAGAGTCACATGCCTTTTATTTCCTGATAATCTTTTAGCATGTTCAATTGCTTTTCTAATATGCCTTTGGCTACCAGATTTACTCACCGGTTTTATTCCAATACCTGATCCGTTTGGTATGGATCTATTTTTTAAATTTTTACTTTTTGGTATGACAACATTATTTAAGTGATTAATTAATTCAAGACAATTATTATCCTCCGCTTCCCATTCAATTCCCATATAGATATCCTCAGTATTTTCTCTGTAAACAATAACGTCTAAATTTTGGGGATTTTTATGAGGGCTTGGAGTTCCTGAATAATATTTACATGGTCTAACACAGCTATATAAATCAAAGATTTGCCTTAATGCAACATTAAGAGATCTAATACCTCCACCGATGGGAGTCGTTAAAGGACCTTTGATGGCTACACCAAAGTGTTTGATTGCTTCAATAGTATCTTGAGGTAGATAGTTATATGTTCCATAAAGTTCGCAAGCTTCATCGCCTGCATAGACTTTAAACCAATTAATTTTTCTTTCATCTCCATAACTTTTTTTAATCGCTGAATCAAGAACGATTTGAGTAGCAGGCCAAATATCAACTCCAGTACCATCACCCCTAATAAATGGGACAATTGGATTATTAGGAACACTAGGATTGCCTTGATTAAAAGTTATTATCTCGCCTTCATTAGGTAAAATTAATTTTTCAAATTTTGGCATAGCATTGAATTAATAAAAGATAACTCATTGAAGTTCCCCGTATTGTAATTTGCGATGAGTTATTTTCTTTAAAACCTAGAAATTTATTATTCAAATGTGAATAGGGAATACTTTATTGATCAGCATTTCAACATCTTTATTAAAAGAAAAAGTAGTTAATATGCAAGTTAAAGCAAATTATGTCATTTTCAAAAAAACACTCAGCTATTTATGAATGCGAGTTCAAATGTAAGAAATGTTGAAATAGCTAATAAAATTGCTTCTACTGCAGCTTTGTTTAGGAAATATTTTCCAGATGCAAGCGTAAACTTTAGTCCCTGGGACAATTCAAATAATGAATCCATGCAAGATACTATTGATTTTGCGTTTCATTTTCCTGGTTGGAGTCCTCTTATTGAATGTAGAGCAATACTCTTACAATTAAGAATTGATAATGATAATAATGACAGAGTTCCGAAATTGTTGGGAATAATAATGCGAGGTATGATTGTCCCATCCGAGAGATGGAGAGTGGCTACCATCGGTGATTGGGAAATGACTGGCACTCATCTACCGCAAAAGGAACAAAAAGATAACCTTTTTTTGGTTTGTAAAGAACTTTATAAGTTATTCTCTACAACATCCGCTGGTAACAAAAATTAGCTGTTTTACGTATTTTCCTTGTAGATTAAATACACTTACAAAAATAATTCAAAATATATGGCAGTCGCTCTTGCAGGACAATTAAGAGAAGGGACAAAAAAATCCCACACTATGGCAGAAAATACTGGCTTTGTAGCTTGTTTTTTAAAAGGAGTTGTTGAAAAAAAATCTTATAGAAAATTAATTAGTGATTTATATTTTGTTTATGAGGCTATGGAAGAAGAAATTGAAAGACTGGTCAACGAGGAACATCCGGTAATAAAACCTATAGGTTTTAAATCATTATTCAGGAAAGAAACTCTTATAAATGATCTTAAATTTTATTATGGTGAAAACTGGAAGAACGAAATTAATATCTCTCACTCAGCAAAAGAATATGTTGAAAGAATCCGAGAGGTGGCAAAAAATTCACCAGAGCTATTGGTTGGTCACCACTACACACGCTACATAGGAGATTTATCTGGGGGACAAATTTTGAAAAGGATCGCAAAAAAAGCATTAAATTTGCAGGGAAATGATGGTTTAAATTTTTATGAGTTTGAATTAATTGCTGATGAAAAGAAATTCAAGGAAGAATATTCCCTTACTTTAAATCAACTTCCAATAAATCAAAAGACTGCTGATCAAATTATTGATGAAGCTAATCAAGCTTTTACCTACAATATGAAAATGTTTAAGGAGCTTGAAGGTAACTTGATTGCTGTTTTGGGGAAGATTGTATTTAATTACATTACAAAAAAAGTAAGGAAAGGAAGCACCGAGACTTAGTAATTTATGTTTGATTCATTAGTTGATTTCCTTAAAACCAAGATTGATGAATTAAATGGTTATGAAGTACAAATATCTAGCGAATTCAAAGAACATAAAAATGAAGACGCAAAATATATTATTAAAAATTGGCTTTTTTCATCTCCCGAATATAGAAAGTGGCGAATAACAAGATTAGATGGTGGCAAAAAACTACAAGTATTAAATACGGTAGCCTATCCAAACTTTGATAGTGAAATGCCTATTTTAGGAGCTGATATTTTATGGTTTGGAACTTCTCAAAAGTTATTAGTAATACTTGATTATCAACCTTTAATTCAACAGGGCAAGTATCTTGAAAAATATTGTTCAAGTTTAGGTAGTATTAAGAAAAAATATTCTGCATTTGATAATAATAAAATGAAGAATATATATGATTCAAAAAAGTATTTCTCACCATGGGTGATTTTATGTAGAGGAAATAAATTAAATCTTGATAGAGATTTAAATAATATATTCCATTCATTTGTAAATAATTATTTGAATATTTATAAATCCAATCCAGTAAATGAATTTTTAAATACAGAAGAAATAAAGATTAATCAAATTAAATATGATAAGTACAGTTTTGAAAAAGACCCTGCAGATAAATTGTTTAAATCTTTTTTTGGAGAAAAATGGACAAAAAAATTTATTAATAAATTTCTTTTCACATTAAATAATGAGATTATTCATTGAATGTTAATACAAGATACGATTTTTTATAGGCCAGCTTGGAGATGGCATAATTTTCTAAAATATTTAACTAATAATTTAAGTAAATATAACTGTTTAGAAAAAATAATACCCTCGGAATATTCTTATAAAGATTCAACTTATGGTTCAAAAAAATCAAAAAAAAATGTGAATCTCTTTACTTGGGGTGTATCGCATAAAAAAAGAATTAAATTCGCAAGAGCAGTATGTATTAATAGTCCAAATTATTCTGTTTTGAATTTTTTAATTATTCCTAATACTATTTATAACGTCCCATTTTTTGGAGTAGATTTTGTTTCTCTACCTAATAGTCATTTATTAGTATTAGACTTTCAGCCTTCATTAAAAATAGAAAATCAGTATAGTAATAAATTATTAAAAAAATTGATAGAACTTAAAACTCGTTGTCATTCATCACTCCCTTTAGCTGAGACAATGTCTGGTGATGTAGCTAGATTTTTTTCTCCAGGAGTAATCTGGTCAAAATTACCAAAAGAAGAAAGAAGTGATTTTTTAATAGCTAATCAGCTTTATGCCTCATTTAAGGAATATCTTAATTTGTATTTGGAAATTCTTTTCGAGAGCAAAGAAGCCAATATGGAACTGCAAAAAGAATTAATAAATGGTCAAAATAATTATTTAAAATATAGAAGAGATAATGATCCAGCGAGACCAATGTTGTCGAGTTTGTTTGGTAAAGAATTTACTGAATCTTTAATTAAAGAAGTTTTATTTACTACTTAAAAGTCTTATAATTTATTGGAATTTGAAATCATATGAAAAAAATCTCTGTTCTTTTTGTATGTTTGGGAAATATTTGTAGGTCTCCTGCAGCAGAAGCTATCTTTATAAGTCTACTTGAAAAGAAAGGATTAACCGATAGCTTTATTGTAGATTCTGCTGGAACTGGGAGTTGGCATATTGGGAAAAAAGCTGACTCTAGGATGAGAATTGCGGCAGAAAGAAGAGATATAAATATCTTAAGCAGGGCTCGTCAAATTACTAGCAAAGATTTTGACGAATTTAACTATATTCTTGCTATGGATAACTCAAATTTTAGAAATATACATGATCTTAAAAATAGAACAGCTTCAACTGATTTTGCATCAATTAAAAAAATACAAGATTTTAGATCAGTTTTTCATGAGCAAGAAGTTCCTGACCCGTATTTTGGAGGTGATGAGGGCTTTGACTATGTCCTTGATATTTTAGAAGACTCTGTAAACGGTTTTTTGGGAAGTATTTCTTGAATTTATTTGATCTAAGCCTCTTTAGGAATCTTGTCATTATAAAGATCAATAATTTTATCTACTACCTCATTAATGGAATATCTATCCGTAATAATTTCTATTGCATCATTAGCTTTTATTAGAGGTGAAATTTCCCTATTGGAATCTTCAAAATCTCTTTTCTTGATAAGTTGCTTTAAGGTATCAAGATCTATTTCTTGTGAGTCTTTACTTTGTTCGTCAGATTTCCTTCTTTTGGCCCTTTCATCGATGCTAGCAGTTAAAAATATTTTAAGTTCTGCATTAGGAAAAACAGTAGTTCCTATATCTCTTCCCTCAGCCACGAGCCCGCCTGATTCTCCAATTTTTCTTTGTTCTTCTACTAAGAATTTTCTTACTTCTTTTATTGAAGAAATTTGAGAAACAATGGAACTTATCTCTTGTGATCTAATTTCTTCAGTAACACAGTAGTTATTAATAAAAACATCCTGATGTGAATTTGTATTTGACTTGAAAACAATAGATATATCTTTAAGAATATTCTGTAATTTTTTTTCTTTTTTATAATCAATACTTTTTTTTATCATAAGCCAACTCAATGCCCTATACATTGCTCCAGTGTCTAAATATAAAAGTTTAAGTTTCTTCGCTATTAACTTTGTTACAGTACTTTTACCTGATCCTGCAGGACCATCAATTGCAATAATTGGTCTTCTTTTCATTAGAAAAACGTGATCAATTAATCTTGTTTCTCTACATCTTACCGCACCAGCAAGTAACGAAATATTATCCTCAAGTCTTGCTTTTTGGAGTGTATGAGGATGTAAATGTTCCAAATATTCAATTGTAATTTTTTTTGCTGATAGCTTTTTAATTATTTCGTTTAAATTAATCTTTTTTTCTTTTTGAAAAATTTTTTTTGCCTCTAACAACTCACTTGAAAAAAAACTAATCAATTTTCTTTCGTTTTTTGATAAATGTACATTTCGTGAACTTAAAGGAATCCCATCAAAATCTCTTTGTGTAGCAATAGATTTAATAGCAACATTTAATTTTTTACTTTGGACAAGATTTTTTAAAATTAAAAGTTGTTGCCAATCTTTTTCTCCTAAGTAAAGATTTTTTGGCTTGATGAGATTAAGTAGTCTATAAACTACTGTACAAACGCCATCAAAATGTCCAATTCGATTTAATCCACATAATGCAGAAGATAATTCTTTGGGAGCTTTTAGGAATTTAATATTTTTATTATTCGGTGGATATATATCTTCATTACTTGGGATGAAGATGGCATCTGCGCCATTTGAAAAAGAGATTTTTATATCATTATCAATTGTTTTAGGGTAATTCTCTAAATCTAACTTGTTATCAAATTGAAGTGGATTAATGAAAATACTTACTAAATTAACATTAGAATTGTCATTTTTTGCTGTTGATATTAGTTTTATATGTCCATTATGAAGATTACCCATTGTTGGAATGAAGTTAATTTCACTATTTATATTTCTCCTCCAATTTTCTATTTCTTCAGTTTTCCTTATGATAACTTTCTTCACTTGTTTTTAAAAAATAAATCTATTTGATAAATAATTACTGGACAAAAGCAATCTTCAGAGGAATATCTATATAGGGAAAGTCTATCATTTTTATTTAATGGATTACAAAACATCAGGTGTTGATATAGAAGCTGGGCGAGAATTTGTTTCCGAAATTAAACAGGCAGTTGAAGGAACTCATACATCAAATGTGATTGAGGGCATTGGTGGGTTCGGAGGTTTGTTTAGAATTCCAATCGATATTTTTAAAAAACCAGTTCTTGTTTCAGGAACTGATGGTGTTGGAACAAAATTAGAATTAGCCCAAAGTAAAAACTTCCACTTCGAGGTTGGTATAGATTTAGTTGCTATGTGCATGAATGATATTATTACTAGCGGCGCAAAACCTTTATTTTTTCTTGATTATATTGCTACTGGTAAGCTTGATAAGAGACAATTATTGCATGTTGTAAAGGGTATTGCACATGCTTGTGGAGAAAATAACTGTTCATTACTCGGTGGAGAAACTGCTGAAATGCCAGGATTTTATTCAAAAAATAAGTATGATCTTGCAGGATTTTGCGTAGGAATAGTTGACGAGGATAAGCTTATTGATGGTAAAAAAGTATCTGAAAATGACTTAATAATTGCTTTAAAAAGTAATGGAGTTCATAGTAACGGATTTAGTTTAGTAAGAAAAATAATTCAAAATAATAATCAAATAGATGAAGAATTTGAAAAAGTTTCTCACTTAAATTTTTATGATGAGTTATTGAAACCTACAAAAATTTACAATAAAATAATTAACCAAATTTTATCAGAAAATATAGAAATTAAAGCAATGTCTCATATTACTGGTGGAGGAATTCCAGAGAATCTACCAAGATGTATGCCTTCTGTTTTTATTCCTTATATTGATACCAATTCTTGGGATATACCCATTTTATTTAAATTCTTAAAAGAGAAAGGAACGATTCCTGAAAAAGATTTTTGGAATACTTTTAATCTTGGTGTGGGATTTTGTTTAATTATTGATAAAAAATTTAAGGATCCAATATTAAATATCTGTAAAGATCATGATATAGATAGTTGGGAGATTGGAAAGATAGTTCGAAAAGACGATTCAATAATTAGTAAATTTTTGCCAGAAATATTAACTTAAGTTTTTCTTTCAACTTTTTAAAATGAGTTTTAAAAAATTATTTTTTATACACAAATGAAAAAGATAAGTGTAATATAATAAAATCACAGCCGAATCATATCGGAAGTTTAAGTATTTAGATTTAACCTTTTATTCAATGCCTTTTGCAAATAATCAAAGAATTACACGTAGACGTAGTTCAGCTGGCCCTACTCCTCCAAAACGACCAATAGCTAATAATTCTGAATTTAATGGTAGACAGGCTCAAGGTCCAAGACCTACTTTTTTAACTCTAAGGGATCATGGGAAAGTTTTTGTCGCTGATTTACCTAATTTGTCTGATGGTCAACTAGCTCATATTAGTAAAGAAGCTAATGAAGTTTTAAATAGTTTGGAAAAAAGGCTTAGTGATCTTGAAAATGAGCCTAATAGTATTAATCCTGAAAACGATACATTGATAAAAGCTTCTACCAAAAGAGATGTCACACTGAGGTTTATTAAATCCATAGAAGAAGAACAAGAACATAGAAAGAATAATCCTGCCTTAAGAGATGCTGCTTCTGAATCGTTACCAAGAACTTTTCTAGAGGTTGCTAGACATAGATTGCCTGGAGCTACATTTGATTCATTACTGCGAGAGGCTCTTGAAGCGTGTGCAGTTGATGAAAGTACTGAAGAAAATCAAATTATTGATGAACCCAAAGAAACCGTAAAAATCATGGATCTACCCTCTTCCAACACAAATGCTTCACTTGTTGTTAGTATCGAATCTAATGGTGATTCTAAGAATGGCTCTATTTGATTCAACACAAGAGTTAATTAGTTTAAACGATCATAATAATGCAAAAATTAATCTTAACTCAAAGAAAGATCCTATTTTATGTAATCATTGCAAAAGGACTTCATCAAACGGTGTTAGATGTTTAGGAATGTGTGTAGCCGATAATGATTACTAAAACAGTCAAATATATGTAAATGATCTTATGAAAATAATTATTAAATCAATTAATTTTATTTATTAATTAATATAAGTTATTATTTACAAATAATAAAGAAAAGATTTTTTTATATAGATAAGTAATTGAAACTTTTTACCCTTTATTTGAAATTGAAGTTCTTAGAAGATTTCATAATTAAATGTTTAAAAAAATTTAAGAAGGCGGCACCCAGATTCGAACTGGGGATAAAGGATTTGCAATCCTCTGCCTTACCACTTGGCCATGCCGCCGTAAAAGATTCGATTAAATCTTTTTATGATCTTAACAGTAAGGTGTCTCATTCTCTATTATTTATATGCAATGGCCATGGAGAAGATGTAATTGCATTGGAAATTATAAAAAGATTGTTAAAAAAAATAAAAAATAAAAATATTGAAGTTTTGCCTTTAGTAGGAAATGGAGATGTATTTAATTCCATAAAATCAAAGAATTTTCGTAAAATAGGATATTTAAAAGAGCTGCCTAGTGGAGGTTTTAGTAATCAAAGCCTAAAGGGATTTTTGCTTGATTTATTTGCAGGATTTTTAATTGATAATTTAAGGAATTTTTTACTTGTAAAACAAAAGTCAAAACATAACTGCAAAATAATCGCAGTAGGCGATTTCTTGCCATTACTTTACGCTTGGAGTTCAGAATGCGAATTTAGTTTTATTGGAACACCCAAAAGTGATCATACTTGGAGTAGCGGCCCCGGATGGGATTTAAGCGATTTGTATCATAAGTTTAAAGGTTCCGAATGGGATCCATGGGAAATATTTTTAATGAAATCTCCAAGATGTAAAAATTTAATTATGAGAGATAAAATCACAGCCAATAATTTGAATAGAAAAAATATTGATGCAAAATACTTGGGTAATCCAATGATGGATTTTGTTAATGCAACAAATGAGAAGATATCAAATATTATTTCTTTTAAAAGGATTATTTTGTTAGTTGGAAGTAGATACCCTGAAGCACTTAAAAATCTTGATAATTTTCTTGATTGTTTGCAGGATTTTGATTTATCAAAGGATTTGGTAATACTTTTGCCTTTGAGCATTAATGCGAATGTGATTCAAATACAAAGTTATTTAAATAAATATGGTTTTATAAAACAGAGTAAGGTTAAATTTCTAATTGATGAAGATGCAGTATGGAAAAAGAAAAATCAATATATAGTGATTGGAAAAGGTAAATTCAATATTTGGGCCAATATGGCAGAAGTTGGCTTGTCTAATGCAGGAACTGCTACAGAGCAAATTGCTGGCCTTGGAATCCCATCTCTTTCTCTTCCAGGATCTGGACCACAATTTACAAAATCATTTGCAAAAAGGCAATCAAGATTATTGGGAGGAAGTGTTTTAGTTTGCAAGAACAAAAAAATTCTTTTAGAACGTTTAAGTTTACTTTTGAATGAGAAAGTTGATAGGTTAGAACAAGCAAAAATTGGCAAAAAACGAATGGGTTATTCTGGCGCAAGCAAGAAAATTGTAGATTCCATAAACCTCCATTTGTTATCTTAGTAAATGGCACTAGTGTATTAATTATTAATTCTTTTATGTACCCAATAAATGATCGGCAATATCTAAAAATTTGCGCAGAGATTGCAAAACTTATGAGTATAAGCTTATCTTCTGCTAAAAAGAAAGTAGAAATTCAAATTGCAAAAGAAGGCTCAAAAACTATTCAAGAAAAAATACAAGTTGCTCAAAATATTTTAGAAATTTGTGAAAGAAATGATGCAGATAAATTAAGTTCTTCGAGAATACTTGATAAGCTTATGGAAACTCTTGATGATGAAGATAATTTTTTAACTGAAGATTGATTTTTAATGTTCAAATATATTTGAGAATTTTAGTATGTCTAAATCAGCATGTACAGAAACTATTTCAAAACATTTTTGAGCTAATTCATATCTATTCTCTCTTTCTAAAATAACTTTTAATTTGTGCATAGCTTCAATTAAATATTTAACATCATTTGCTGCATAATCTAATTGATCTTTTGTTAAATCTTCGTTGCTACCCCAATCACTGCTTTGTGAACTTTTGTCTAATTCTATGCCTAACAATTCACTAATTAAATCTTTTAAACCGTGTCTATTTGTATAAGTTCTTGCCAACTTACTAGCAATTTTTGTACAAAAAATATTTTTTGTATTAATTTCAAGATTGCATTTTAGAGCTGCCACATCAAATCTTGCATAGTGAAAAATTTTAGTAATTTTGTCATCTTCAAGAAGTGTTTTTAAATGAGGTGAAGAAGATGTATTAATTTCGATTTTTATACAGGATGTTCTTTTAAATTCATTGCATATTTGTACTAAACAGAGTCTATCTCTTCCATGAATTAAACCCATTGCTTCAGTGTCAATAGCTAGGTAGGATGATTTTTTATAAAGATTGTATAAATCTGCTGTTAAATCGTTATGAACAAGATCAATATTTTTATTTTCAATAGTCATTTTTAATCAGTTTTTAAAATAATTTTAGATTTAGAATATTACTTTAGATTTTATTTAATTAAGAATTTTTATCTAATAGGAATATTTTACAGAATAAATCTAAAAAATTATAATATGATGTAACTTTAATTTTTATTCTCAAGTTACTAGAAAAAATTTATTTAATGTCCTATTCCTTAAATTCAACATTATTGCTGACAATTCTTTTGGCTATAGGATTATTTTTTTTTCTTAGGGCTTCTAGTAAAGATAGAACAACCATCGTTGAGATTTCATCTTCTCAGCAGCCAGTTAAGGTTTTAAATGGTTTATGTGAATGGCTTAATTTGAGGGGATGGAAGCAAACGGGAGGAGATTTTGAACAAAGAATTTTAATATTTAAGGGACAAGTTGTTTCTAGTAAATTTTTAGCAATTTTTTTAGGTTTTCTTGGCGGTTTTGGTTCCTGTGCTTTGGGATTAGTAATAATTCAACTATATCCTGAATTTGGTTGGTGGCCTATTCTTCTAGGATTAATTGGAGGCCCTTTGTCTGGCATTGTTTATTTTAAAAAATCAGCAAGAGAGGAGAAATTTGAATTAAGGTTGATCAACGAAAATGAAAATGATTCAACTTTTATGAGATTAAAAGCGCATAGGGATGAATTAATCTCTTTAGAAAATGAACTTGGAGAAAAACTTCAATTGAAAAGTGACGGTTCTTTATTCAAAACTCCTATTTAAAGTTAGTTTGAAAGTAATTCATTAATATTTAATCAAAGATACTATTCTCCAAACAGAATTTCTCTAACTCTTTATCATTTAACCAATCTTGGGGTTTTGT
Organism: Prochlorococcus marinus CUG1435; assembly: GCA_017644375.1. NCBI lineage: Bacteria > Bacillati > Cyanobacteriota > Cyanophyceae > Synechococcales > Prochlorococcaceae > Prochlorococcus > Prochlorococcus marinus. The sequence continues at coordinate 498,819 of JAEPLP010000001.1, read as the reverse complement.
AAAAATTGATGTGAGAAATTCCTCTCGAGATCCCTTTTTAGCTTTATATCCATACTCCCATCTTGCTAAAGGCGGTAAGGACATTAATATTGATTCAGTTCTACCGTTTGTTTGTAGTCCAAAAATTGTCCCTCTATCCCAAACTAAATTGAATTCGACATATCTACCTCTTCGATATAGCTGGAATTCTCTTTCATTAGATGAATATGTTTGAGCAGCTCGTTTTTCTATAATGGGTAAATATGAAGGAAGGAATGCCTGCCCACAGTTTTCCGCTAAAGAAAATAAATTATCCCAATTTAAATTAGATTTGCCAAAATTTTGCGAAGCTTTTGATGCCTCTCCATTTTGATTATTTCCTCTATAAATATTGCCTGAACCATCTTGATAATCATAAAAAATACCTCCTATGCCTCTAGCTTCATTTCTATGCTTCAAGAAGAAATATTCATCACACCATGGTTTGAAAACTTTGTGCAAATTTTTATCAACTTTCTCACAAGCTTTTTTATGCTCGTTATGAAAATTTCTCACATCAGAAAGATAAGGATAAAAAGGGGTTAAGTCTGCACCTCCTCCAAACCACCAAACAGGACCAGCTTCGAAGTATCGATAATTCAGATGAACTGTAGGAATATAGGGATTCTTAGGATGCAAAACCATAGAAGTTCCTGTAGCAAACCATTCATGACCTTTTGCTTCAGGCCTTTGAGAGATTATAGATTGAGGTAATTCTTTCCCTTGTACTTCAGAAAAATTTACTCCTGCTTGCTCAAAAATAGAACCATCTTTCAATACTCTTGATTTCCCACCACCACCTTCGTCTCTTAGCCAGGATTCTTCTATAAATTTTCCTTTCCCATCTACACTTTCAAGCCCTGAACAAATTTTGTCTTGTAGAGTTAATAAGAGATTTTTAGTTTTTTCTCTGGAGTTTTTAGGAGGTTCTCTGAACATGTATTTAGTAAATCTTGAAGAAAAAAATTTTTTGGTTAATTATAAGTTTCCCTTTATAATTTCTCTTAGGGGGTCCTTATTGCCTATTATTTGATAGTTCGACATAGTTCTTAATCTTTTAAATAGTCGACTACCTCGTCAAAATATTAAAAAATTTAATGACCACAATAGAAGATGCGAATTTTGCTTTACAAAAAGTTTTAGATGCTGGATCAAAGAAAAATGTAATTGAATTGGCTTGGATTAAAAATGTAAGAGTAACTATACCGAGAGTAATCGTAACATTATCATTACCATCATTTGCAAATTCTCAGAGAGATAGAATTGTGCAAGAGGTTAGAAAAGTATTACTGGATTTTGAAGATATTGATGATGTTCAAATAGAGATAGATAATAATTTTTCCAAAACAGAATCTACTACAGAAAGTAGTGGGCCAGAACTACAACATATTAAAGGTATTCGACATATTATTGCTGTTAGCAGTGGCAAAGGTGGAGTTGGAAAAAGTACCATTGCAGTTAATCTAGCTTGTTCTCTAGCTAAATTAGGCTTAAAAACTGGTTTGCTGGATGCCGATATATATGGACCTAACACTCCCTCTATGATGGGAGTTGCCGAACAGAATCCAAAGGTTAAAGAAGGAAGTGGCAATGATCAACGATTAATACCAATAAATAAATATGGAATTTCAATGGTATCAATGGGTTTCCTTATAGAAGAAGGTCAACCAGTTATATGGAGAGGACCAATGCTTAATAGTATTATCCGACAATTTTTGTACCAAGTTGAATGGAATAATCTTGATTTTTTGGTTATTGACTTGCCTCCAGGAACAGGAGATGCTCAAATATCCCTTTCTCAATCTGTGCCTATTTCTGGAGCTATTATTGTCACTACTCCTCAACAAGTATCATTGCAAGATGCAAGGAGGGGATTAGCAATGTTTAAACAACTCGGAGTGCCTTTACTGGGAATTATAGAAAATATGTCAGTATTTATTCCTCCAGATATGCCAAGTAAAAAATATGAAATTTTTGGTAAAGGTGGTGGACAAACATTAGCTAAAGAAAGTGATTTGCCATTATTAGCCCAAATTCCTATTGAAATCCCTCTCGTTGATGAAAGTAATAAAGGTGTACCAATATCAATAAGCCAGCCCAATAAAGAAAGTTCTATTGCATTTGGTAATTTAGCTCAATTAATTAAGAATCAATTTGTTAATAGATAATTGATGTATAGGAGAATTTCTTTATTAAATAAGAGAGGATTTTCACCAAAAAAAGACAACTTTAATAGAGGTTTTTTATTTTCTCCAGTACTTATAATTCCTCTGTTTTTAGTTATTATTTCAGGTTTATTAATAAAAAGTATTCAGGGTGATTTTTTAGTATCGAATTATTTAGATCATATCCTTACTGGTTTTTTAGGTTATTTTTTAGCATTTTTTATTTCTTATATACCACTAGAGAGAATTAAGAATTATGTGGTTCCATTTTATTTATGTACTTTAATATCCTTATTACTAATTTATTTTTTTGGGATCTCAGTTTCTGGAGCTCAAAGATGGCTAAACTTGGGCCTAGTTTCTTTTCAGCCTTCAGAAGTAGCTAAACTAAGTACTGTATTAACTCTTGCTTTAGTACTCGACAAAAAAATAATCTTACAAATAAGAGATCTCGTATTGCCATTATTAGTAGTAGTTATTCCTTGGTTATTAATTTTCTTTCAACCGGACTTAGGTACCTCTTTAGTTTTACTTGTTTTAACGGGTGTTATGCTCTATTGGTCGCAAATGCCCATAGAATGGATTTTGATATTAGTGTTTTGTATTATTACTTCTGTATTATATTTAACCTTACCAACTCTTCTTATTTTCTGGATTCCAGTTATAGGATATCTTGCTTATAGATCTTCGAATAAGAAAATTATTTTTTCTGCTCTCGCTATTTCGTCCCATTTATTAGTGGCAAAATTGACACCAATTTTGTGGCAATATGGCTTAAAGGAATATCAAAAAGATAGATTAGTTTTATTTTTAGATCCAAATAGAGATCCATTAGGTGGTGGATATCATTTGATACAGAGTAAAATTGCAATTGGTTCTGGAGGATTATTTGGGACTGGTTTACTACAAGGTAAGCTAACTAATTTGCAATTTATACCAGAACAACATACTGATTTTATATTCAGTGCTTTGGGCGAAGAATTGGGTTTTGCGGGGTGCATAATAGTTTTATTTTTGTTCTTTTTTTTGATTAAAAAACTTATTAATACTGCAACAGTTGCTAGGACTAACTTTGAATCTCTAATTGTTATTGGGATAGCCTCAACTTTTTTGTTCCAAATAATTATTAACTTATTTATGACTATTGGATTAGGACCAGTAACTGGAATTCCGCTTCCTTTTATGAGCTATGGTCGAACGTCATTGGTGACAAACTTTATATCTATTGGATTTGTTTTATCTATTTTGAAACGTTCTAGATCACTAAGAAGTTTATGAAATCACAAATAACTATAAAAAAAATTCAAGACCTTCTGATTAAAGGAGTTCAAAATATAGATTTGGATGATGATTCATCCAGGAGAATGTGGTGGGCTTCTTTAGAAGTTATTCAAAAAGATTTCCTATCTCAAAATTATAAACATGGGGGGATTTGGGTTGCCTCGCCTTTGCCAGCTTTTAATGATAAAAAATTTTTAAATCAACTTCATGGATGGCTTTGGTCTCCTGAGGGTTTTCCATACTTTCAAAATGAGAATGCAGGTTTTTTACCAGTGAATAATTCAGATAAGACAAAAAAAGATTTTGATTTAGTTAGTAATTATAAAGTCTTAAATCTTTGTCAAGAAGATGGTTATGAACCTTTTTTAATGATAATCACCCCAAATTTTCAATGCATATTATCAATTGTTGGAGAAAAAGATAAGAAAATTCTATTAATGAAGTGTGATGAGGAAAGCCTAAAACTTTCAATTGAATTAATGCATGCAAAATTAAATCAAGAAAATCATGAGGAAGGAGTAAAATTTCGTAATGCAATAAATAATTTAGGTAACCTAAATATTAATAATCAATTTGAAAAATTATTTTGGCCAAAATTATCGGCAAAATTAGCAAATATTGCGCCAAATCATCACATACATAATTCTTTAGAAAATGATGAAAAAAATTTCCAAATAACTGAAGCAAAATTATTGCGCGCAATATCTCATGAAGTAAGAACGCCTTTGGCAACAATAAGAACCCTCATAAGTTCTACTTTAAAAAAATATAAGATGGACGAATCAATGAAAAATCGTTTAATTCAAATAGATAATGAATGTAATGAACAAATTGATAGGTTTGGTCTAATCTTTAATGCAGCAGAATTAGTCAGTAATGAAGTTCCGTCATTAAATAACTTGGCAAAAATTAATTTAGCTGAAATTTTTCAAAAACTTTCTCCTTTTTGGAATAAACAATTAAATCGACGTGGTATTTCTTTAAAGATTGATATCCCTAATCAACTTCCACAAATTTTGAGTGATTCTGAAAAATTAGAATTAATGTTAAGTGGATTAATTGATAAAAATACTAGAGGACTAAAAGAAGGTAGTACGTTAATTTTAGAATTAAGACCAGCTGGCCAAAAACTTAAACTTCAATTAAAAGTACAAAAATTAGAAAGTAATCAGAAAGAAACTCTAAAAAACGATAACGGTTCTGATATTGGTCCTGTTTTAAATTGGAACCCTCAAACAGGTAGTTTACAACTTAGTCAAAATGCTACTCAAAAGTTGTTAGCTAGTTTAGGAGGGCGTGTCACACAAAGGCGTGATACAGGTTTGACAGTATTTTTTCCGATTTCAGATTCAAAATAAATTGAGAAAAGAGTTTTCCATATATTAAATAATGTAGAAAATTTCCTGTAATTTGCGAATTTTGCAAAATATGAATGCTAATTTCTTATTAGAAATAACTTAAAATCAAGGATGACTGAAACTTTAGTTGGTCAATTTCCAAAGCATATAGGAAGCACTGGGGGTTTATTAAACTCTGCAGAAACCGAAGAAAAATATGCAATTGTATGGAAAAGTTCTAAGGAACAAGCATTTGAATTGCCCACCGGTGGAGCGGCTATTATGCATGAAGGCGATAATATAATGTACTTTGCAAGAAAAGAACAATGCCTTGCATTAGGGACACAATTAAGAGCCTTCAAACCAAGAATTGAAGATTTCAAAATATACCGAATTTTCCCAGGTGGTGATATTGAATTTTTACACCCCAAAGATGGTGTTTTCCCTGAAAAAGTAAATGAAGGGAGAGAGAAAGTAGGACATAATCCGAGAAGAATAGGTGAGAATCCTAATCCAGCTGGTTTGAAATTTACAACTAAGAATACTTTTGATTAACTTCTTCAAAGTTGATATAAAAGAAGAAAATAATTATAATTTGGGGTGACATTATTAACATGATCAGCTCAAACAAAGATAGTTTTTTAAAGGCTTATAAAGAAGGTAAAAATTTTATACCTATTATTCAAACTTGGCCAGCAGATTTAGAGACTCCATTGTCGACTTGGTTAAAATTATCCTCAAAAGATTCCCATGGTGTTTTTCTTGAATCTGTTGAAGGTGGGGAAAGTTTGGGTAGGTGGAGTATTGTCGCTACTAAACCTCTTTGGGAGGCCGTTTGTTATGGAGAAGAAATAGTTAGAACTTGGAATAATGGCAAAACTGAAACACATAAAGGTGATCCTTTTGACATTTTAAGAAGTTGGACAATGGAATATAAGTCAACCATGCTTAATGACTTACCATCAATTGGACAGTTATATGGCTCTTGGGGTTATGAATTAATAAATCAAATAGAACCAAGCGTTCCAATAAATGAAATACCAGAAAACAATATACCTTATGGTTCATGGATGTTTTTTGATCAGTTAGTTGTTTTTGATCAAATAAAAAGATGTATAACAGCAGTGGTCTATGTAGATACAACTTCTTCACTTGAGTCATCGATTGAAGAGTTATATCTAAACTCAATCTCCAAAATTCAGAAAACAAGAAATTTAATGAGAGTTCCTCTAAAAGAAAATGAGTTTTTAGATTGGAATGAAAATGAGAATTTGAATTTAGATCTAGAAAGCAATTGGAAGAAAAAAGATTTTGAGGATGCAGTTCTCTCTGCAAAAGAATACATAAAAAAGGGTGATATCTTCCAAATAGTTATAAGTCAAAGATTCCAAACTCAAGTCAATAATGATCCATTTAATTTGTATAGAAGTTTGAGGATGGTTAATCCATCTCCATACATGTCATTCTTTGATTTTGGCTCATGGTATCTGATAGGTTCAAGTCCTGAAGTAATGGTTAAAGCTGAAAAAAATAAAAATAATCAGATTGTTGCAAGCTTAAGACCAATAGCTGGTACAAGACCTAGAGGCAGTGATCTTGATCAAGATCTCCTATTAGAGAGGGATTTATTAAAAGATCCAAAAGAGATTGCTGAGCATGTAATGCTAATTGATCTTGGTAGAAATGATCTTGGCAGAGTTTGTGAAATTGGTACTGTGGAGGTCAAGGATTTAATGGTTATTGAAAAATATTCACACGTTATGCATATAGTGAGTGAAGTTGAGGGAATCTTAAAAAACAATTCTGATGTATGGGATTTGTTAAAGGCATGTTTTCCAGCCGGAACAGTAACTGGCGCACCAAAAATAAGAGCAATGCAATTGATTAAACAATTTGAAAAAGATGCTAGAGGACCTTATGCTGGAGTTTACGGATCGATTGATATTAATGGCGCATTAAATACGGCGATTACAATAAGGACTATGATAGTTGAACACGCAAAAGAGGGAAAATATACTGTATCAGTGCAGGCAGGTGCTGGAATAGTGGCTGATTCTTCTCCTGCAAATGAATATCAAGAGACAATTAACAAAGCTAAGGGGATACTAAAAGCATTAGCATGTTTGGATAAATAAATGAGTAAAGTTAATCTTTGTAAGGGTTTTGAAGTAGAACTTTTCACAGGCACTTTAAATTCTCATATTGGTGTTTCAGCTGCTATAGAAAAAGATTTTTCTAATTTTGTAAAAGAGCCAGATAATAGAAATGTTGAATACATAACAAAACCTGAAAAAAACTATGAGTTGTTATACGAGAAATTAATAACTCCAAGAAAAGATTTAAGAAAATGGCTAAAAAAAAAAGGGTTAACAATTATTCCTTCATCCACACTTTGTTTTAAACACGATATTCAATTTCAAAGATCAGAAATTGACAATGTTTATCATCAATTTATACAAGATAATTATGGGATATCTATTGCAACTTCAAGTGTCCATATAAATATAGGAATAGATGACTTAGATAAGCTTTTTGCCGCTATTAGGCTTATAAGATCTGAGGCTGCTTTGTATCTAGCCATAAGTGCTAGCTCACCTTTTTTAAATAATAAAATTACGGAAAATCACTCTCAGAGATGGATGCAGTTTCCCAAAACACCCAGTAAAGTCCCTTTTTTTGAAAATCATAATTCTTATATCGATTGGATCGAGGAAAATATAGCTAATAAAAATATGCAAAATATCAGACATTTTTGGTCTTCAATCCGACCAAATGGTCCCCGAAGGCCTTTAATTCTTGATCGTTTGGAATTGAGAATATGTGATTTCGTCCATGATATTAATTTGTTATTAGGGATAACAGCAATGCTAGAACTAAGGATTTTAAATCTTTTTGAAAATATAAATACTTTAGATCCTTTGACTTCGAGTATTTTTTCTATGAATGAATTATCCGCAATATGTGATCAAAATGAAATTAATGCTGCAAAAGATAGCCTTAATTCAGAGTTAATTCACTGGCAAGATGGCAAAAAAGTAATTTGTAGGGAATGGATATATAACTTATTATCAGATTTATCATCCACCGCAGAAAAATTTAATATGAAATACCTTTTGAAACCCATTTATAAGGTACTTGAAGAAGGTAATCAATCTATGAAATGGATAAATCAATATGAAAAAGGTCTTTCAATTGAGCAGATAATGAAAATCTCTATCGAAGATATGATCAAAAATGAAGAGGAGAATGTTTGATTATTTAAAGAAACATTTGATCTGAACATTTTTACTTATGACATAATGATTATATGGAATCCTTTAAACAGATAAAAAATAATAATGTGGATCTAATAAGTAATAATGATCCACTTGATAAAAATCGTCTTTTAATAGAGGATTTATGGGAATCTGTGCTTAAAGAAGAATGCCCAGAAGATCAGGCAGAGAGGCTGATACAGCTTAAAGAATTAAGTTATTCAAAACGAATTGATGGTGATAGTTCAAAAACTTCTAAGAATGAAATTGTTGATATTGTCAATTCTATGGATTTGGCAGAATCAATTGCAGCAGCAAGGGCGTTTTCATTATATTTTCAACTAGTTAATATTTTGGAGCAAAGAGTGGAGGAAGATAGATATATTCAAAGCTTTACCAATAAAAATGTTCAAAAATCGCCAGATAATCTGGATCCTTTTGCCCCAGCTTTGGCTAGACAAAATGCTCCAGTAACTTTTAGAGAATTATTTTATAGGCTGAGGAAATTAAATGTACCTCCAGGAAAATTAGAGGCTTTGTTACAGGAAATGGATATTCGTTTAGTTTTTACTGCACATCCTACTGAGATAGTGAGACATACTATTAGACATAAGCAAACTAGAGTTGCAAATTTATTAAAAAAAATACAGGCTGAGCAATTTTTAACAATAGAAGAAAAATATTCTTTAAAAACGCAATTAAAAGAAGAAGTAAGACTCTGGTGGAGAACAGATGAATTGCATCAATTCAAACCTTCAGTTTTAGATGAAGTAGATTACGCCTTGCATTATTTTCAGCAAGTTTTGTTTAAGGCGATGCCTCAATTGAGAGGCAGAATTGCTGAAGCACTTAGCGAGAACTACCCAGATGTTCAGATGCCATCTGAGTCTTTTTGTAACTTCGGTTCTTGGGTAGGCTCCGATAGGGATGGTAACCCCTCGGTCACTCCTGAGATAACATGGAGAACTGCTTGCTACCAAAGACAGTTGATGTTGGAAAGATATATTATTGCAACATCTAATCTTAGAGATCAATTAAGTGTCTCGATGCAATGGAGTCAAGTAAGTTCTTCTTTATTAGAGTCATTAGAAACAGATAGGGTGAAGTTTCCAGAAATCTATGAAGCTAGAGCGACAAGATATAGATCAGAACCTTACAGATTGAAATTAAGTTATATTTTAGAGAAGCTGAGGTTAACACAAGAAAGGAATAATTTATTAGCTGATAATGGTTGGAAATTTGACTTAGAGGGAGAAATTGATACTAAAAATATAGATAAAACTGATAGCTTATATTATAAATCAGTTAATGAATTTACCTATGATCTCGAATTGATAAAAAATAGTCTTATCAGTACAGATTTAACATGCGAAGCAGTAAATAATTTACTTACTCAGGTCCATATTTTTGGATTTTCTTTAGCAAGTTTAGATATTCGTCAAGAAAGTACAAGGCATAGTGATGCTATGCAAGAGCTTACAAATTATCTCGATTTATCAGTGCCATATGACCAAATGTCTGAGGAAGAAAAAATGAAATGGCTTGTAGAAGAGCTAAATACAAAAAGGCCTTTAATTCCATCCGATGTCAACTGGACAAAGACTACAGAAGAAACCTTTTCGGTTTTCAAAATGGTTAAAAGACTTCAGCAAGAATTTGGAAGTCGTATTTGTCATTCTTATGTAATTTCAATGAGCCATAGTGCCTCTGATTTACTTGAAGTACTTTTATTAGCAAAAGAAATGGGACTTCTTGAGCAAAGTTCGCAAAAGTCAAAATTATTAGTTGTACCTCTTTTTGAAACTGTCGAAGACCTTAAAAGAGCACCTGAAGTAATGGAAAAGCTCTTTAAATTAGATTTTTATAGATCATTATTGCCAAAAGTTGGAGAATCTTTTCAACCTCTTCAAGAATTAATGCTTGGATATTCGGATAGTAATAAAGATTCAGGTTTTGTTTCCAGTAATTGGGAAATTCATAGAGCACAAATAGCCCTTCAAAATCTTGCAAGTAGAAATAATATATTGCTGAGGCTCTTTCATGGAAGAGGCGGTTCAGTTGGTCGAGGAGGTGGACCAGCCTATCAAGCAATATTGGCCCAACCAAGTGGAACTTTAAAAGGGCGAATAAAAATAACAGAACAAGGTGAAGTTTTAGCTTCAAAATATAGTCTTCCAGAACTGGCTTTGTATAATCTAGAAACTGTTACTACTGCTGTTATTCAAAATAGTTTAGTAAATAATAGACTTGATGCCACTCCTGAATGGAATCAATTAATGTCTAGGCTGGCAGAAACATCAAGGTGTCACTATAGAAAATTAGTCCATGAGAATCCTGACTTGTTAAATTTTTTTCAAGAGGTTACGCCAATAGAAGAAATAAGTAAATTACAAATTTCTAGTAGGCCTGCGAGAAGAAAAAAAGGTGCAAAAGATTTGTCGAGTTTAAGAGCTATTCCTTGGGTGTTTGGTTGGACACAAAGTCGATTTCTTTTGCCAAGTTGGTTCGGAGTAGGTACTGCATTATCAACTGAATTAAATTCAGACCCAAAACAAATTGAATTATTAAGAGTTCTGCACCAAAGATGGCCATTTTTCAGAATGCTCATATCCAAGGTAGAAATGACATTATCCAAGGTGGATCTGGAAGTTGCTAAGTATTATGTTGATACTCTTGGTAGTAAAGAAAATAAAGATTCTTTTGATGTTATTTTTGAAGTAATTTCTAAAGAATATAATCTTACAAAATCTCTAATACTTGAAATTACTGGTAAAAATAAACTCCTCGAATCAGATAGAGACTTAAAGTCATCAGTAAGCTTGAGGAATAAGACAATTATACCATTGGGATTTTTGCAAGTTTCACTTTTAAGAAGATTAAGAGACCAAACTAGACAACCGCCAATTAGTGAATTTCTTATTGAGAAAGATGAATCTAGTAGAGCTTATAGTAGAAGTGAACTATTAAGGGGGGCACTTTTAACTATTAATGGGATAGCAGCTGGCATGAGAAATACAGGTTGATAATTGCAATATTTTTCTAAAAAAAAACTTGTTCTTCCAAAAGGATATTTTGTTAACTCTACTGAGATACCATTAGCTAAAGGAGTTAATAAACTTTTAGCTAATTGTGGTTGTGAGACATTCCCAATAAAACCTCTCACTGAGGCTATACAAAAAAGTAATTTCTTTTTCACCATACAGAATCGATTAAAAAATAAATTATATGGCTTTGTGAGGGTTACATCGGATAAAGGATTGAATGCTAACTTATGGAATTTAAGTGCATTACCAGGCGATAATCAGCAACTTTATTATTCAATATTGCTTCAAGTGACGCTCGAGAAAATAAATAGAGAAATGCCTGGATGTAGTATTTCTGTACAAGCACCAGTGTCTTCGTTCAAAAGTCTAGAAGAAAGCGGCTTTATATTAGATCCAAATGGAATTCGAGTCATGGGATACAAACTTTAAAAAATATTTTACGAGCATGGAGGGATTCGAACCCCCGACTCTCAGAACCGGAATCTGATGCTCTATCCAACTGAGCTACATGCCCTTTAATTTTTCAATTTCTTTAAAGAAAATCTAAATATTATAAATTTAGCTAATTTAATAAATGAATGCATAAAGAAAATTTTTTTAAATAATTTAAAAATAAAAAATTTTCGGAACCATAAAAGTTTTGAAATTGACTTGAAAGAGCAGAGAGCAATTGTGCTTGGTTGTAATGGTATAGGCAAATCAAATTTACTTGAATCAATTGAATTTTTAAGTCAATTAAAATCTAATAGAGCATTAAGCGATAAAGATTTAATCGAAAATGATAGTGATATGGCTGAAGTTATATGCCAAATAGATTTTAGAGATGATTTAAAGTTGAATTTGTTTCGAAAAGGGCCTAAAAAAATTTATGTCAATGAATCAATCTTGAAAAAGCAGAGTGAAATAAAGCACTATATTCGTAGCGTATGTTTTTGTTCTAATGATATAAATATTGTTAGGAGTGAACCTAGTTATCGAAGAATATGGATTGATAAAGTTGTATCTCAGCTTGAACCAGTATATATAGAGTTAATTAGTAGATTTAACAGGCTACTAAAACAAAGAAGTCATTTTTGGCGTTCAGAAGGATTTCAAAATAACCAATCTTCTGACATTATTGATAGCTTTGATATACAAATGTCGATAATTAGCACACGAATTTTTAGACGCAGAAGAAGGGCTTTATTAAAAATAAAACCATATGTTGAATATTGGCATAATCACTTAAGTAAATCTAAGGAGCAAATATCAATGAATTATCTTTCAGGGATACAAGATATAAGTCCTGAAGAAGAAGAAGAAGAAGTTATTAGTAAAAAAATAGTAGATCAACTATTCAATCAGCGTTCAATCGAAGCATTGACTGGTAAATGTAATTTTGGCCCTCATCGTGATGAAATTGAGTTTCTAATCAATAATACTTCAATTAGGAAATATGGTTCTTCCGGTCAGCAAAGAACTTTTATATTGGCTTTAAAGATGGCTGAACTAGATTTATTAAGTAAAACATTAAATGTTCCTCCGATACTCATATTGGATGATGTCTTGGCTGAGCTGGATATAACTAGACAAAATTTGTTACTAAATTCTGTTGGTAAAGATAGTCAATGTTTTATAAGTGCAACACATTTAGATAAATTTAATCAGTCTTTTTTGAGCTCTTCACAAATGATTCATTTATAATTCTAAAAGTCACAATTTTCAGCTAATCTTATAGTCATATAAGTTTTTTTTATGGAAATTCCCAAAAAAAATCAAATTTTAAGTTCGTTTAGTAATGACCATAAATTAAGTCATCAAAGTAAACACCTTTTGTTAGAACTTTATGGATGTAATTATGAAAAATTAAATGATGAATCTTTTTTACGCTGTACATTGAACAGGGCAGCAAAATTGGCGAATGCAACAGTTCTGAATTTGATAAGCAATAAATTTGAACCTCAAGGTGTCACAGCAATTGCACTACTAGCTGAATCCCATATTTCAATACATACTTGGCCTGAATCTAATTATTCTGCAGTCGATATATTTACATGTGGCCAAAATATGATGCCAGAACATGCAAGTCAATATTTAACTGAAATTTTGAATGCTGAAGAGCATTTTTTGCGTGTTATTGAGAGAAATCCCCCAGCAGCAGTTTGTAAACAAATCAGAACGATTTTTTAAATGCTATTTTTATGTTTACCTATTTAATTTTCCGCTTATTAAGCCTTCAAGATCTAAGCTTGTGCATTTAAATCCTAAATTTGAAAAATATTGAACTAACTCATCAAAATTATATTTGTAAAAAAAATTCTTTAATTCATCTTGAGGAATTTCTATTCTTGCAGTTGAGCCTTGGCATCTCACTCTAACCTCTGATAAACCTCCTTCTTTAAGATATTCTTCTGCTTTCTCAACCATTTTTAACCTCTTACTAGTTATTTCATTACCATAAGGAAATCTTGATGATAAGCAAGGTTGAGCAGGTTTATCCCACCAAGGAAAACCTAATGCTCTTGATATATCCCTAATATCTTGTTTTGAGAATTTAAATTTTGCGAGGGGAGAGACAACTCCTGCTTCTTTTGAGGCTTTTATACCAGGCCTGTAATCTCTAAGATCATCAAGATTGACTCCATCTAGTACAGTCTTGTAATTAAGTTTTTTAGATAAGTATATTGTATGTTTGTGAAGCTCTTTTTTGCATGCAAAGCATCTATCCATTGGGTTTTCACTATAAGCTGGCTGGTCTAATTCTGATGTTTTAATTTCTAAATGCTTCACTCCAATCCATTTTGCTTGACTTCTTGCTTCTTCGCGAAGAGTATTTGCTAATGCAGGAGAAATACCAGTAACTGCAATTGCTTTGCTTCCTAATTGCTCAAATGCTAATGATGCTACTAATGTGCTGTCTACTCCACCAGAGTAAGCAATACAAACACTTTCAAGATTTTTAATGTATCTTCTAATTGTATAAAGCTTTTCACTTTGTTCATCAGAGAGTATTTCTAGTTGATTGAACATGCTATTTACTTTAATATTCAAATTACCTATGGTTAGGTTGAATTTATTATTAAATTTTTAATAATATCCTTACCTATATCTTAGATTAAAATTATTAACTTTGTTCAATTGACGAATACAAGTAGAAACAGAGGAATTGGAATTGTCACAGCAAGTGATAGTCAAGAGAGATCTAAAGGTCAGTTACATATTTATGATGGGGAAGGTAAGGGTAAAAGTCAGGCTGCTTTGGGAGTAGTTCTTAGGACAATAGGATTAGGCATATGTGAAAAAAGGCAGTCAAGAGTTTTACTTCTAAGATTTTTAAAAGGTCCTGAGAGGTCATATGATGAGGATTCGGCTATAGAGGCTTTGCAAAGAGGCTTTCCACACTTAATTGATCATGTAAGGACAGGAAGATCGGAATTCTTTAATGCTGAACAAGTGACAAAATTTGATGTTGGTGAAGCTGAGAGGGGTTGGAATATTGCTAAAGGAGCAATTGCTAGCTCTCTGTATTCAGTGGTTGTACTTGATGAATTGAATCCAGTTCTTGATTTAGGAATGCTCGATATCAAGGAAGTAGTCGATTCTCTTCAAAATCGTCCAGATGGACTAGAAATAATTATTACTGGCAGGGCAGCCCCTCCTTCTTTGGTACGAATATCTCAACTCCATTCAGAAATGAGACCACGTTTGCCAGGAGATCTATCAAAACTAAGTAGACAAAGTAGTTCTAGTGGTGGAATTGAGATTTATACAGGTGAAGGGAAAGGTAAATCCACCAGTGCACTTGGTAAGGCTCTTCAAGCTATTGGTAAAGGAATATCTCAAGATAAAAGTCATAGAGTTTTGATATTGCAGTGGTTAAAAGGTGGTAATGGTTATACCGAAGATGCTGCTATTGAAGCTTTGAGAGAAAGTTACCCACATTTAGTAGATCATTTGCGCTCAGGAAGAGATGCGATCGTATGGAGAGGCCAGCAACAACCAATCGACTATGTCGAAGCTGAAAGAGCATGGGAGATTGCTAAAGCTGCTATTTTGTCAGGTTTGTATAAAACAATTATTTTGGACGAATTGAATCCAACTGTTGATTTAGAGCTTCTACCTGTGGAATCAATTCATCAAACGCTCTTAAAAAAACCAGCAGATACAGAAGTTGTTATTACTGGGAGATGTAAAAATGAACCTTCATACTTTGAACTTGCTGATGTTTACTCTGAAATGGTTTGTCATAAGCATTATGCAAATGTTGGAGTTGATTTGAAAAGAGGTGTAGATTACTAAATATTTTTAAATATTAATTGCATAATATTTTTTTTACCCTTTCAATCCCACCCTCAATAGATCTTGACTGAATTTTGAATTTAGATAAGATTCTTGACGCTTTTTCAGAACGCATGCCCGATTTACATATAGTGAAAACTTCTTTACTTAAACTTTCTTTTTGAATAAATTTTAAATCAGATTCTTGGTTCAAATGACTTAAGGGAATTGATATAGAACCTTCTATTGCAGATTTAGAAAATTCTTCAGCTTCCCTAACATCAATTAAAAGAATTTTGTTGGGTTTTGATTTGTATAAGCTATTAAAGTCTTCTGCATTAATTCTGTTGATTGCATTATTTTCCTCACAATATTCATCGCTATAATAAAATTCCTTAAACTCAGACAGATTTTTTATTCTTTTATTTAGCTGATCACTTTTTAAATGTAATTTTTTCATATTCATATTTAACAAATCAAAAATCAAAATCTTTCCATCTAAAATTTCACCTTTTTTCAAAATGATTTTGATAATTTCATTAACCTGAAGAATTCCTATTAAACCAGTTGAGACACCCACTACACCGTATTCTGAACAACTAGGGACTGTATTTTTTGAAGGTGATTCTGGGAGCAAGTCTCTTAAATTAGGACTATTTTTATGTAAATTAAAAACACTTACTTGACCTTCAAAGCCTTGAACACTTCCAAAGATAAGAGGTTTATTAAGTATCAGACATGAATCATTTATTAAATATCTTGTCCCAAAGTTATCCGAGCAATCACAAATAACATCAAACTCTTGAATAATTTTTAAAGCATTTTTAGGATTAATTCTCTCTGAAAATGTTAATAATTTACAATTAGGATTGAAGTTTTTAATTCTTTCCCGAGCAGAATCAATTTTAAGATTACCAATAGTATTTGTTTCATGAATTATCTGTCTTTGGAGATTTGATTTTTCAACGTGATCATTATCAACTATTCCAATTTTTCCAATTCCTGCCGCGGCCAGATAAAGCAAAACAGATGAACCAAGACCACCTGCTCCAATACATAATACAGAGCTGTTTTTCAGCCTAACTTGACCTTCATAACCTATTTCTTTGAGAGTTAAATGTTTTTGATATCTTTCTTGTTCATCTGAGCTTAAGAAATTTATTTTGATATCATTTGAGGTTGTCATTTTTATTTCGCAAATTTGTCTTATGAAGATATGATAATTAAAATAAAAAATATAACCTTTACAAGGTTTGCTACGTGTGGGATTTGTGAATTTTTTTGTTATTGCAAGTTAATATCTAAAATAATTTATAAATAAAATTTTTTTAAAATTTTCTTCTAACATCATACATAATAAAGACATTTAAAAAAATACAAAATGTGTCGGTTCGGAATTACACTTAAAAAAAAGGTAGCAAATAGATGATTTTTCCGTTATTGTCTGGTCATTATTTAAGATTACTGATTTCATGAGTGATAACACACCAGAGTCAAATCAAGACTCCGGCTCCGCTACAAGCTCAGAAACTAAAAGCTTTTCAGACAAGTATTCTGATGTGATGGGTAAAGTCAATGAAACACTTGGAAATGTTGATTGGACCCAGATGGGTAAATATGGCAAAGCGGCAGGGATCATTGCTGTTGTTGTTATTGCGCAAATTATTATAAAAGTCGTAATTGACACAATTAATTTTTTTCCAATTCTTCCTGGTTTATTAGAACTGCTTGGTGTAATCGTTGTGGGTCAATGGAGTTGGCAAAATCTACGCACTAGCGAAAATCGTGAAGCTGTTTTAGATAAGGTGCAAAATCTTAAAAAAACATATCTTGGATAATTCAAGATTACATTTTGAGGATTGATTTAACGTAATTTTCTACTTGGTTGAAGTATGATCCGCCAAACATATTGGCGTGATTTAAAATATGGTAAAAATTATAAATAATTATCCTCTTTTCGAATCCTTTCCTTATTGGAAAAATTTTATGATACTCATCATAAAATTCTCTTCTAAAACTTCCAAATAGTTTTGTCATAGCTATATCTACCTCATTATCTGCCCACCAAGATGCTGGGTCAAATATAACTCCCCTACAACTTTTATCAATTCCTACATTCCCTGACCACAAATCACCATGAATAAGAGTATTTATTGGTTTATGATTCAACAATTCTGATCTAATTTTTTCTTTAACTTTATCTATGGTTTCTTTGTCTAAAAAATTTGATTTAAGAATTGATAATTGAGGGATTATTCGTAAGTTTAAAAAACAATCTATCCAATTATTTTCCCAGCCTTTCTTCTGATTTGTTAATCCTATAAAGCCCTCAATCGGATACCCAAAATTTTTTGGATTAGATTCTGTTGCATTTAAGTGCATTTCTCCTAAACCTTTCCCAAGATTTTTTTGATCAAAATTTTGCATATCTATCCATTCCATTAAGAGAATTTCTACATTTTTAAAAGTTTTAAATTTAATAACTTCAGGAATAATTAAATTTTTTTGGTTACTATGTTTTCTCAAATCTTGTAAACAAAATTTTTCAAATTCAAGAAAGTTTTTGTTCCTATCGTTTCTTTTAAGAAAGAATTTTTTGTTTGCAAATTCTATTTTCCATGTACTATGAATATCTCCTCCATATACTTGTTCAATATTTTTTGGATGATGTTCACCTAATTCATCACAAATTTCGCTAACTTCAAAAGGTGATAATTTTTGCATTTTAATGAGTAAGTCTGAAGTTGTTGTTGTAGGTGCTGGTATAGCAGGACTAACTTCTGCAGCAATTTTATCAAAGCAAGGTTTATCAGTAACTTTAATCGAATCTCATACACAATCAGGAGGATGTGCAGGTACTTTTAAAAGAAAGAATTATATTTTTGACGTTGGCGCAACTCAAGTTGCAGGTTTAGAGAAAGGAGGAATACATTCAAGAATTTTTGATTTTTTAGATATTCCATCACCTGAAGCCACTATTTTAGACCCTGCTTGCATTGTCGATTTAAAGGATGGGCGAAAGCCAATATCTATTTGGTATGAAAAAAGTAAATGGATTGCTGAACAAGAAATGCAGTTTCCTGGAAGTAGTCGATTTTGGAATCTTTGTAATCTAATACATCAAAGTAATTGGTTATTTGCAAATAATAATCCAGTATTGCCAATTAGTAATTTTTGGGATTTTTCTCAACTTCTCAAAGCACTAGTACCTTCAAACCTTGTCACAGGTATCTTACTTAAATCTACTATTTTTGATTTATTGCGGATATGTGGATTATCAAAGAATGAGCGCTTGATTAAGTTCTTAAATCTTCAACTAAAACTTTATTCTCAAGAGGACGTTTATAGTACTGCAGCATTATATGGATCTACTGTTCTTCAGATGTGTCAACAGCCGCATGGTCTGTGGCATCTTAAAAAATCTATGCAGTCTTTAAGTGAATCATTAGAAAGTTCATTAATTAAAACTGGAGTTAATTTAATTTTTGGACAAGAAGTTAATTCTATAACTTTTGACGAAGTAAATATGTGTTGGCAACTATCTGCTAATTCGAAAAAAAAATCATTTACTTATCAAGCAAAAGATGTGATTTATACCGCACCTCCACAATCTTTGCTCAAGCATTTGAAAGATCCTTTAGAAAGAAAAAAAAATTATAAAAATCGACTTAATAATTTGCCTGATCCAAGTGGAGCTGTAGTTTTTTATTCAGCATTAAAAAAGGAACATATTAAAAAAACATTCTCCAATCATTATCAATTTGTTTCAAAAGAATTTTGTTCGTTATTTGTATCAATTAGTGATGATGGTGATGGAAGAGCGCCAATAGGTGAGGTTACTTTAATTGCCAGTATCTTTACCAAAACTAAAGATTGGTTTGATCTAGATAAACAAACTTACTTAAAGAAAAAAAATGGTTTCATGAAAAAAATATCCCTTGAATTGGAAAGTCAATTTGATATTGATCCTGAAAAATGGCTACATAGAGAATTAGCAACTCCATTGGGCTTTGAAAGATGGACAAAAAGACCTAATGGAATAGTAGGCGGGCTTGGTCAAAATCCAGATATTTTTGGTTTATTTGGATTATCAAGTAGGACACCTTTTGAAGGTTTATGGTTATGTGGAGATTCGATTTATCCAGGAGAGGGGACTGCAGGTGTTAGTCAGTCTGCATTAATGGTTTCAAGGCAAATTTTAGCTTCCAAAGGTATAGAAAATTTTAGTTTATAAAATTTTGTCTGTTTTCTCTTGCTTCAGCAAGTTTTTTAGAAAGTAAATCCCAATTTTTATCTTTAATAAGAGATTCCAGTATATTCAGCTTATTTTTAAAATTATTTATGGAATTTAAAACATTAATCTGATTATTAATAGCTAAATCTAGGCCTAGTTGTTCATTGCCTCCGCCAACTCTCGAAGTGTCAGCAAATCCTGTAGCAGCTAATTTTTGCGAGAGATCTAATAAAGATTGATTATTTTTTGTTTGCGCAGTTTCTATGAGGGCAGAAGCTAAAAATATAGGCAAATGAGAAATTAGAGATACTGCTTCATCATGCTCTTTTGGCGAAGCTTGGCAAATTTCACAATCCATTGATTTTATGAGCTCGGAAATAGTTCTGACTGAATTTAAATCACTATTTTGTGTTGGGGTAATAATCCATTTTGCATTTTTAAAAAGACCTTCAAAACCTGAATCAACTCCTTTTTGTTCTGTGCCTGCCATTGGATGAGATCCAATAAATAGAGGATGTGAATTTTCCCATGTATTTACAATTGGTTCTTTTACAGACCCTACATCAGTTAATATTGTTTGCTGAGGTATTGATGCTACTAATTGTTGCGAAGGACTGATCAAATCTTTGATAGGCAATGCCAAAATTATTAGCTCACATTTTTTTAATAAGCTCAGATCACAGCTAACAAAATTTGCAAGTTTTTTATCCTTAGCTTTTTTTTCATTAAATTCATTATTTGCTATTCCATAAATTGTATGATTTAGACTTTGGAGTTTTAATCCTAAAGAACCACCAATTAATCCTAATCCTACTATTCCAATTTTCATAAATTAATTAATTCAAGACTCTCTTTTATTGATACCAATTTTTTGTATATTAGGTTCATAAATTGTGCATGTTTTTGAAATTAAATTAATTATAAATGCTTGAAATTTTAAGTCATCAATATTTGAAAAATTTTTTGAGAGATCAAACTATTAATTGGGAGCACATATATTCTTTTGGGAGGATAGTTTCCAAATGTATTGAAAATGATTCTACCTATCTAATTAATTCAGAAATTTTCTCTAGCTATGATTGGTTACCTCCAATTTTGATTTCTTTATTTTTAAAGGAAGAGGATTCAACTTTTATTTTATCTAAAGAAAAAATCCAATTTATAACCCAATTTCAGATTGATTCATTGAAAAATCTAGGTTTTAATTTTATTTTGAAAAATGATCAATTTATTTTTGCAAATCATCATGTTCACTTGATAACTATCCAGAATTTTCTTAATGATCCCAATTCTCGTAATCTTAGAAATCATCGAATAGTTTATTCAGGAATTGAGGATATAAAACAGGATTTAAAAGACCATTTTAGGATTTCTTTACTTAAAAAGGATTGGACAAAAAATTTTAAAGAATTTGAATTAATCAATCAAAAATTTATAAAAGTATATGATTCGTTGAAGAAAAAGTTCTTCTTGAGAAAGGTCTTAGGAAATAGTTATATTAATTTAGATGAAAAAGAAATTAGTTTCTTGTCAAATTTTTTTCATGAAAATTCTTTTTTTTCTGATAAATTTTTAAGCGTCAACAAAGCATTATCTCAAGGTTGGGCATGCTGGGTAAAGTTAAACGATACAAATTTAGATTGGAATTTGTATTTACAGCCAATAGATGAACTTTTTCAAATTAAGGAATTTTTTTCAAATAATAAATTTGTTTTTTTATCAGTATTGAGAAAAGATTATTTTTTCCAAATGTATTTTAAAAAGCATAGTTTAGATATTGACTTGGTTATTAATTTTAAGAGTAATTTTGAAGAGAAAAAGATTTCTTTATATATACCTTCTAAACAGTTGCTTCCTAATAATCCTCTTTTTACCAATTCAATCTTGGACAAATGCAAAAAGTTAATACTTTTTAGAAAGGGTTTAACTTTAGTGTTGTCTGATGATATTGATTTAAAAACTAATCTTGCTACAGAATTAGCTTCTACTTACGGGAAGAGAGTATTGCTAGAAACAATTCCCTCAGGTAGAAATGAAATCCTTTGCTCTAGTTTTGACTGGTGGATTATGTATTCTTATTTAATTCAAATTCCAGAACAAATTATCATTCCTTTACTTCCGATTCCGAATATGTCAGATCCCATTAATGCAATTACCGTCTCGCATAAAAAGAAGCTTTCTCAAGATTGGTTTAGAGACTTCTTTCTTCCTCAAGCTAGAATTAAACTTGAAAGATCTATTTCTCCTTTAAGAAGAAATTCAGGTAAGTTAATAATCCTAGATGGAAGAGCAAATAAAAGAAACTGGGGAAGATTACTTTTGCAAAACATTCAACCCTCAAAACAAATTAACTATATGCTACCTTTTGATTAGGTTATGATTTTGTAAATAACTAAAGAAAAATGGGAGAAGCAAAAAGACGTAAAACACTTGGGTTACCTCCAAAAAAAAATAATACTAAAACTAAAATTGATGATTCTCCAAGATTATTTGAATGGCTTCCCTTTACAATCAATCAAAGAGATAAACTAATTAAATTAAGTATTAAGGCCAGTTGGTTTGGAATCGGAGGGTTAGTAATCTTATGGATTGTAGTGAGATTTATAGGCCCTGCTGCTGGGTGGTGGACATTGGCTGATTCTTTATAAATCTAAGCTACTGTTTTTATATCATTAACAGCGATTGTATTAGCAGGATTGCTATTTAATGCTTTCATTGAATTAGAACTGACTTCAGTTCCTTCTGTTAATTTCTCTTTAACCATAGATTCTACTTTATTCCTGATTTCTAAGTTTTGATCAAGCCAAATAATTGTATTATCTCTTCCTTGTCCAATATTTTCTCCTTCATAACTATACCAAGCACCTCTCCTTATGATGATATTAGTCTCTTCTGCTAAATCTAATAAGCATCCTGTTGTACTAATACCTTTCCCAAAGAGAATATCAAATTCTGCAATTCTAAATGGTGGTGCAACTTTGTTTTTTGCTACTTTCACTTTTGCTCTTATGCCATATTCCTCAGTACCTCTTTTAAGAGTTTGAATTCTTCTGATATCAAGTCTTACTGAGGCGTAAAATTTTAGTGCATTACCTCCTGTGGTTGTTTCTGGGTTGCCGTATGTAACGCCAATTTTTAGGCGTAATTGATTCAGGAATATTACCGTACATCCAGATTTGCCAATATTTCCTGTTATTTTCCTCATTGCTTGGCTCATTAGCCTTGCTTGGCTTCCAATAACGTGATCTCCCATCTCTCCTTCTATCTCGGCTCTTGGGGTTAGTGCTGCGACCGAGTCAACAACTACAAGATCTACCGCACTCGATCTTATAAGTTGGTCAACTATTTCTAGAGCCATTTCACCAGTATCTGGCTGTGAAACTAACAAATTTTCAACATCAACACCTAAAGAGGCCGCATAAACTGGATCGAGTGCATGCTCAGCATCTACAAATGCAGCTACTCCTCCATTTTTTTGGACTTCCGCAATCGCGTGAAGCGTTAATGTAGTTTTTCCTGAACTTTCTGGTCCGTAAACTTCTACTACTCTTCCTTTTGGATAGCCTCCTCCTAATGCTAAATCTAAGGTGAGCGCTCCAGTAGATATTGTTTCTACTTTCATTCTTGAGGCGTCACCAAGTCTCATTATTGAACCTCGTCCAAAATTTCTTTCTATTTGACCTAAGACAAGACTTAATGCCTTGTCTTTTTCTTTTGATTCAGTTTTTTTCTTTTCTTCAAGGCTCATTGTTTGATTTATCGGTTAAAGTTCTTGTAATTATTCTAAATTTGGAAATTTTTATTTAAACCAAACTTCATAATTACAAACTATAGTACATCTGTACTCTAACTGATTATCTTTAAATTGCAACTAATTCTCCAAGGTTTCCTAATTTTAATAATTTGATTTCATTACTTAACATATTTTTATCTGATTCTTTCAAATATCCCCAATCAGCTAGGAAGCATGGAATGTGAGAAGTTTCTGAATTTTGTTTAATATCGATTAGAGTTTTTTTTCTATCTTCTATAAAGCCTAAAATTTCATAAGTTTGTGTAAGTTTTTCAGCTATTTTGATTTTTGTTCCTGATTCATAACCAAAAATAAATTCTGGAAAAATATTTAATTGTTTAAGAATTTTTTCTGCAAATATTTTACCTTTTGTTGTTATAACTCCAGTTTTTATTCCTTTTCTATTTAATTCTTTCATAAATTTTATAATTTCAAAAAAGGGTTTATGTAAATTTACCCACGATTTTAAATCTTTATCAATTTGGTACTTGCGAGACTTATCTAACATTTTTTGTATATCTTCTGCGATCCAGGAATTTTCATTTAATATCCTCTGGCAATTTTGATGATAATTATTAATGAAATCATCTTTATTATCACTTTTTAATGGATTTTCTGTTTTTATAATTTCGTGAACAATTAGAATCATTTCCCAACCATATTTAACCCAAGGCCTAATTTCTTTGAAAGAATTTGGTACACCTTGATAAAGTTTTGGATCAATAGTGATGTTGGGTGAATTTAAATATCTTTCACAGGCTAGCAAGGAACTATGCCAATATTCTTGCATTCCATCAACTATTACTCCATCAAAATCAAATAGAAAAATTTTTTGAGAAGACACCAATTGAATATTAGAACTGGGCCGCTAGGATTCGAACCTAGGAATGTCGAGACCAAAACCCGATGCCTTACCACTTGGCGACGGCCCATTGAAATATCATCTTAATACATGAAAAGATTTTTTTCTATCCAAAAAATACAAATTTTTTATAATATGGCGCTAGTTTTGAAAAATAAAAATATTATTTGAATGAGCTCGATTTCCATGGCTCTAGAAATTTCTGAGCTTTTTTGATCGCCAAACCCATTATTTCAGGATACTCATAGAGTTTTTTGTTATTTATGTGAGCAAATTCAATAAGGGGCTGCATAATTTTTCTTGCAGCACTTCCAAATGCTATTCCATCTGGGAGATTGTTTGAATTCAACAATTCATGAGTTTTTTCATTTGTTCCTCCTGCTAATTGAATTAATCCTGGTGGAAGATCTGAACCGATTTTTTCAAACAACTTAACAGCATCTCTACTTGTTGTAGGAGCAAGATCTCCAGACATTGGCCTTCCATCTAGTTGCCAAATAAGGGGAATATCTAGCTCATTCAGAATTTCATATCTTTCCCAAAGAGCTTTCAAAAGATCATCGGGCTCTTGGGCTTTTTTGAAAGATTGATTTAATCCACAACTAATAGATATCTTGTCTAATTTAGTTTCACAATTTTTAAGGATACTTACAACTTTTGTAAAAGAATCTAGGCGATTGATTTCTGTATGAATTTCTACTGCATTAGGCCTTATTTTTTGAAGTGTTGATGCTAAATCATTTTTTGACAAATTATATTCATATTCACTAATTAGATTTAGAGGACAACTATTTAAACATCTTCCACATCCATAACATTTACTCTTTTTAATTCCGAAATTATCAATTGCAAAGGTGGGGCATACTTTTTCGCATGGTCTTGGACAACTAGGGGGACATTTTGAAGGATCAAATTTTGCTTTTCGAAAGTGGATATCATTACCATCACTAATACTTATCATTAATCCAGGGGAGTTTTTAAAGACTTTTTTTGCCCAATCGATTCCTTTTTTTGCTGCATAAACTATAGATTCTTCTGCTGCAACAT
Source organism: Prochlorococcus marinus CUG1435 (assembly GCA_017644375.1). Lineage (NCBI taxonomy): Bacteria > Bacillati > Cyanobacteriota > Cyanophyceae > Synechococcales > Prochlorococcaceae > Prochlorococcus > Prochlorococcus marinus. Next base: position 473,527 of record JAEPLP010000001.1, on the reverse strand, counting down.
CTATGTAGTCGACACCAGCAGCAGTATAAATTGCACATAAATCTTCTATGGCAACAATATCTTCATTACTGGCACCACAAATTAACTTAATCCATTTATCTTTTTTATTCTTGGTTTTAATCAAACAATTTAACTTTCAAATTCATCCAAAATATAATTACTTAATGGTTTCCATTCAAGTTTTCTTGAACCCCCCATTTCAACAACTATTGTTAGTTTATTATCGTTAGTGCAAATCTCTATTAAGCTCTCTAATTCAGATTGAGATAATACTTGACCTTCTAATAACCAAAGTAATTTATTTTTATCATTTTCATTAAATAACTCAGAAGCTTGTGGGATTACTTGTTGAACTTCCCCAAGCGCTCCGTTTCTTCCTACACTTTGATGACCAAGGTGAGGTGGTCTAACGCCATGCAATTTGAGCAAGAAAACTTCTGGATCTCCAAGCCCTCTTGCTGAAGTTATAAACGTTTTAAAGCCTTTGGCCCTCATTCTCCTTAAAAGACGAGTTTCATAACCACCTTCGAGAGGAGCAAATATTGCGAGACATTTGTTAGTTTTTAAATCGTTATGAAACTTTTTCCCTGAGAGAAGTAATGGCATAAAAATTTCCTTTATTTCTATTTTATTTTATTTTATGGTACTTGATGATGTACAATTGTGATTCAGTGAATTTTTAAGCTCGCAAGCTAGCCGAGCCTCTGAAAATTTCACATTTTTTAGCGTTTCGTTAAAAAAACTCAGGTGGGTTTATCCCGAGAGAAACTATCTATTATTTCAGATAAGTCTCGACCTTATTAATTGTTTTTTTATTAACTTTACCTTAATAACTGAAGGTTTAGATAATTGAAAAATTATTACGAGCTAGCCTTATTTAGTCTTATGTCTATCGGAATTTTAGGAAAGAAATTGGGCATGTCCCAACTTTTCGATGATAAAGGTAATTCGGTACCAGTTACTCTTATAGAGGCTGGTCCGTGCCGCGTCACTCAATTGAAAACAACTGCTTTGGATGGTTATACCGCCGTTCAGATAGGTTATGGCTTATCCAAAGAGAAGCATTTAAGCAAACCTGAAAAGGGACACTTATTGAAATCAGGTGAAGAACTTTTAAAGCATTTGAAAGAATATAGGGTTGAAGAAACTTCATCTTATGAAATCGGAAAACAAATAACTGTAAAAAACTTTGAGGTTGGTCAAAAAGTTGATATCAGTGGCAAATCTATGGGTAGAGGTTTTGCAGGTTACCAGAAAAGACATGGTTTTAGCAGAGGTCCTATGAGTCATGGTTCAAAAAACCATAGAGCACCAGGATCTACAGGGGCAGGAACAACTCCGGGTAGAATTTATCCAGGGAAAAGAATGGCAGGAAGATATGGAGGAAAACAGATAACTACCAAAGGATTGTTAGTTCTAAAAATTGATGATCAGAAGAATTTGCTTGTAGTAAAGGGTTCTGTTCCAGGTAAGCCTGGCTCAATTGTCAACATTAAGCCAAATAATGTTGTAGGCAAAAAAGGAGGTGAAAAATCATGACATCACTTGAAACTTTAAAGTGGGATGGTAAAAAATCAGGCAAAGTTACTCTTGATTTAGCAGTTGCTAAAGAAACTTCTTCGGCAGACTTAATCCATAGAGCAGTCCTTAGACAGCTAGCAAATAAAAGACAAGGGACAGCCTCAACTTTGACAAGATCTGAAGTGCGAGGGGGCGGTAGAAAGCCATACAAACAAAAAGGTACAGGAAGAGCTCGTCAAGGATCAATAAGAACACCCTTAAGACCTGGTGGCGGAATTATTTTTGGACCGAAGCCACGTTCTTACAATCTTGATATGAATCGTAAGGAACGTAGATTAGCTCTTAGAACAGCTCTTATGTCCAGAGTATCTGATATGAAGGCTGTTGAAGACTTTGGATCTACTTTAAAGCAGCCTAAAACAAGTGATATCATCAATGGCCTTGCTCGATTAGGTATACAAAAAACTGAAAAAGTTTTGGTTATTCTTGATAGTCCTTCCGATATTATAAAAAAATCCATTAATAATATTGAGAAAGTAAAATTAATTGCCGCCGATCAATTAAATGTATTTGATATTCTCAATGCCAATAAATTGGTAATAGGTCAATCAGCGATAGATAAAATTCAGGAGGTTTATGCATCATGAGTAAATTATTCGATTCTCGTTTAGCCGATGTAATACGAAAGCCAGTTATTACTGAAAAGGCTACAAATGCACTAGATCTTAACCAATATACTTTCGAAGTAGATCATAGAGCGGCTAAACCACAAATAAAGGCAGCTATTGAAGCCTTGTTCAGTGTTAAAGTCATAGGAGTTAACACTATGAATCCTCCTAGGAGAACAAGAAGAGTCGGGAAATTTTCCGGTAAACGTTCTCAGGTCAAGAAGGCAATTGTACGTCTTGCTGAAGGAGACAAAATCCAACTATTTCCAGAATCTTAAGGAGTTTTAATTATGGCAATACGTAAATTTAAACCTTATACACCTGGCACTAGGCAAAGAGTAGTTACTGACTTTAGCGAAATCACAAGTGCAAAACCTGAAAGATCACTAATAGTTCCAAAACATAGAGTTAAAGGTAGGAATAATCGTGGTGTTATCACTTGTCGTCATCGTGGAGGTGGTCACAAAAGGCAATATAGATTAGTTGACTTTAGAAGAGATAAAAGAAATATCAACGCTAAAGTTGCAGCTATTCACTACGATCCTCATAGAAATGCAAGGCTTGCACTTTTATTCTACGAAGATGGGGAAAAAAGATATATTATTGCTCCAGCTGGAGTAAAAGTCGGACAAAATGTCATATCTGGAGAAAGCGTTCCTATTGAAGACGGAAATGCAATGCCACTTTCTGTTATGCCATTAGGATCTAGTGTTCATTGTGTTGAGTTATATGCAGGTAGAGGCGCTCAGATGGTTAGATCTGCAGGAGCTAGTGCGCAAGTTATGGCAAAAGAGGGAGATTATGTTGCTTTAAAACTCCCATCTACTGAGGTAAGACTTGTACGAAAAGAATGCTATGCAACTCTTGGAGAAGTTGGTAATTCTGAAATAAGAAATACTAGCTTAGGTAAAGCTGGAAGAAGAAGATGGCTTGGAAGAAGGCCACAAGTAAGAGGTAGTGTAATGAACCCATGTGATCATCCACATGGAGGGGGAGAGGGAAAAGCACCAATTGGTAGAGCAGGCCCAGTTACTCCATGGGGTAAACCAGCTCTTGGATTAAAGACACGTAAAAAGAACAAACCAAGTAATAAATTAGTAGTTCGAAGACGTCGTCGCGTTTCTAAGAGGAGTAGAGGAGGAAGAGACTCTTGATTACTTCATTAACTATTTCAATTTCTATTACATAATCATGGGACGTTCACTAAAAAAAGGACCTTTTGTAGCAGATAGCTTGCTCAAGAAGGTAGAAAAACAAAATACTGATAATGACAAGTCTGTTATCAAAACTTGGTCGAGATCATCTACGATTTTACCTTTGATGATCGGTCACACAATTGCCGTACATAATGGCAAGACTCATATCCCAGTATTTATTACTGAACAAATGATTGGTCATAAACTCGGTGAATTTGCTCCTACACGCACTTATCGAGGTCATATAAGAGATAAGAAAGGAGCAAAATCATGACAAAAACACCTGAAACATCAAAAAAAGCCATTGCTCATGGGAATTATGTTCGCGGATCAGCCTCTAAAGTGAGAAGAGTTTTGGATCAGATAAGAGGTAGGTCTTATAGAGATGCATTGATTATGTTGGAATTTATGCCTTACAGATCTACAGACCCTATTACTAAAGTTCTTAGATCTGCAGTTGCTAACGCAGAACATAACCTTGGAATGGATCCATCCACCTTAGTGATTTCCTCTGCATGGGCTAATAGTGGTCCTGTGATGAAAAGGTATAGGCCTAGAGCTCAAGGTCGAGCTTTCTCAATTAAAAAACAGACTTGCCACATCAGTATTTCTGTTGAATCTGTTTCTACTCAAACTAATGCGGAGGTACAAAACTAATGGGACATAAAATACATCCTTCTGGACTTAGATTAGGAATTACACAAGAGCATCGCTCTAAGTGGTTTGCTACTTCCAAGACATATCCAATTCTTCTACAAGAAGATTTTAAAATTCGCAGTTTCATACAGAAAAAATATGGAGCAGCAGGAATTAGCGATGTTTTAATAGCTAGAAAAGCTGACCAACTGGAACTTGAATTAAAAACAGCAAGACCAGGAGTCATAGTTGGAAGACAAGGAAGTGGTATTGAAGAATTAAGATCTGGTATTCAAAAAACTATAGGGGATAGAACAAGGCAAGTTAGAATAAACGTTGTTGAAGTTGAACGAGTAGATGCTGATGCTTTTTTACTAGCTGAATATATTGCGCAACAACTAGAAAAAAGAGTCGCTTTTAGAAGAACTATAAGGATGGCCTTACAAAGGGCACAAAGGGCTGGAGTCTTAGGTCTTAAAATTCAAGTAGGTGGAAGGTTGAATGGTGCTGAAATTGCTAGAACTGAATGGACTAGAGAAGGTAGAGTACCTTTACACACACTTAGAGCTGAAATTGACTATGCAACACGTGAAGCAAATACAACTTACGGGGTTCTGGGCATTAAAGTTTGGGTTTTCAAAGGTGAGGTTCTTCCTAAAGAAGAACAAACTATCCCTGTGGGTGCTAGCCCTAAGAGGAAAGCTAGTAGAAGACCTCAGCAATTTGAGGATCGTTCAAATGAGAATTCATAGGAGGTATAAAAATGCTTAGTCCAAAACGTACTAAATTTCGTAAACAGCATAGAGGCAGAATGAGGGGGGTAGCCTCAAAAGGTAATACTATTGCATTCGGTCAATTTGCTCTTCAAGCTCAAGACTGTGGATGGGTAACTGCACGTCAGATTGAAGCTAGTAGAAGAGCTATGACAAGATATATCAAACGTGGTGGTCAAATCTGGATAAGAATATTTCCTGATAAACCTGTAACCATGAGACCTGCCGAAACCAGAATGGGTTCTGGTAAAGGTAATCCAGAGTTTTGGGTCGCAGTTGTGAAACCTGGAAGAATACTTTTTGAAATGGGTGGTGAGGATATCACTGAGGAAATTGCAAAGGAAGCTATGCGCCTGGCTCAATACAAACTTCCTGTAAAAACTAAGTTTATCTCCATTGATAAAAATCTAGAGGATTCCTCGCAAGAAAATACAAAGAATAGTAAAAAATCTCAAGAGGAGGTTAAAAAATGAAAAACACTGAGTCTTTTAAAGAATTTAAAAAATTAAATTCTGATCAAATTACTGAAAAGATTAACGAATTACGAAAAGATCTTTTTGATTTGAGATTCAAGCAAGCTACGAGACAGCTCAATGAAACTCATAAATTTAAAATCATCAAGAAACAAGTTGCGCAATTACTAACTCTTAGTAAGAGTCAATCTGCTTCTGAAACTACTTCTGCTTAATTATTAGTTATGGCACTTAAAGAAAGAATTGGTACTGTTGTCAGTGACAAAATGGACAAAACAGTTGTTGTTGCTGTTATTAACAGATATCCTCATCCCACTTATAAAAAAATTGTAAGTAGAACTACACGATACAAGGCGCATGATCCCGAAAATACATGTGTTTTAGGTGATCGAGTTAAAATTAGAGAAACTAGACCTCTCAGTGCTCATAAAAGATGGGCAATAGAAGAGATTCTCAATAAAACAAGTAAGGCTAAGGAGGTTAAAAAATGATTCAACAAGAAACTTATTTAACAGTTGCTGATAATAGCGGAGCAAAAAGACTCCAATGTATTAGGGTCTTAGGTTCTAATAGAAGGTATGCTCATGTTGGGGATGTAATCGTAGCAAGTGTAAAAGATGCTCTTCCTAACATGGGAGTTAAGAAATCTGAAGTTGTTAAAGCTGTTATAGTCAGAACTAAAGCAACATTAAGAAGAAATACTGGTAATTCAATCAGATTTGATGATAATGCTGCAGTTTTGATTAATGAAGATAAGAATCCAAAAGGTACTAGAGTCTTTGGTCCTGTAGCTAGAGAACTGCGGGATAAAAATTATACAAAGATTGTTTCTCTTGCTCCGGAGGTGATTTAAATGTTGGATTCATTAAAACAAAAGAAAAATTTCCAGAGAATAAAAATGAGAATCAAAACTGGAGATTTGGTAAAAGTAATTAATGGCAAGGACAAAGGGAAAACTGGTGAGGTTTTAAAAACTATCCCTCTGGAAAATAGAGTAGTAGTTAAGGGAATTAATCTAAGGACTAAACATGTAAAACCAACTCAGGAAGGAGAAACTGGAAGAATACTTACAGAAGAAGCATCCTTACATGCATCAAATGTGATGTTCTTTTCAAAGGATAAAAATCTTACAAGTAAGATTGAATACTTTATTGATAAAGAGGGTGTTAAGAAAAGAAGATTGAAGAAAACTGGTGAAGTAATTGATTAATTTTTCATCAGAAACCAGATTTCATCTTTTTCTAATTTATCAATTCTGACAAAGACCAGAATTAACAAAAAATTATGACTCTAAAAAATCGCTACAAAGAATCAATTAGACCAAAACTTTTAAAAGACCTTGGTCTTAAAAATATTCATCAAGTACCTAAAGTTGTCAAAGTCAACGTTAACAGAGGTCTTGGTGAGGCAGCTTCAAATTCGAAAGCTTTAGAAGCCTCTTTAAACGAAATGGCAACAATTACAGGACAAAAGGCCTTAGTAACTAGGGCTAAAAAAGCTATTGCGGGTTTTAAAATTCGTGAGGGCATGCCGATTGGTTGTACTGTAACTTTGAGAGGAGACAGGATGTATTCCTTTTTGGAGAGATTTATAAATCTAGCTTTACCAAGAATAAGAGACTTTAGAGGAGTTAATCCAAAAAGTTTTGATGGGAGAGGGAATTACACCGTTGGAGTGAAAGAACAATTGATTTTTCCTGAAATCTCTTTTGATAAAATAGATTCAATAAGAGGTATGGATATAACTATTGTCACTAGTGCAAAATCAGATCAAGAAGGTAAAGCTCTTTTGCAAGAGTTAGGAATGCCTTTTAGTAAGAATTAAATTAAAACTATGTCAAATCACGATCCTATTTCAGATATGCTTACTCGAATTAGAAATGCGAGTCAGAAAAAGCATACAACCACAACAATTCCAGGTTCAAAAATGTCCTTAAGTATCGCTAAAGTGCTTCAAAAAGAGGGGTTCATTTCTGATATTAATGAGGAAGGTGAAGGTTATAAATCACAAATAATACTCGGCCTTAAATATAGTGGTAAAAACAAATTCCCTACTATTAGATCTATGCAAAGAGTTAGTAAACCTGGTTTGAGAATTTATAAAAATACCAGGGGTTTACCAAAAGTTCTTGGAGGTCTTGGAGTTGCCATAATATCAACTTCTAAAGGCGTCATGAGTGATCGCGATGCTAGGAAGCAAGGCATTGGCGGCGAAGTCCTCTGCTATGTTTATTAAGGAGAATTAATCATGTCAAGAATCGGAAAAACACCAGTACTTATTCCAGAGAAAGTTACAGTTGATTTTGATGGATTAAAAGTTACAGTAAAAGGCCCAAAGGGTGAATTAAAACGTGTCATGCCTGAGGGAGTTAGTTTTGATAAGAAAGATAATACTGTTGTAGTAATTCCTACTACCACCAAAATACATTCAAGGCAGAGACATGGTTTATGTAGAGCCTTACTCGCTAATATGGTTGAAGGGGTTACTCAAGGTTTTTCAAAGAAACTAGAAATTGTTGGCGTTGGATCAAGAGCACAAGTAAAAGGTAAAAATCTAGTTGTAAGTGCAGGATATAGTCATCCTGTAGAAATGATCCCCCCTGATGGTATAACATACAAGGTTGAAAGTAATACAAACGTTACTGTATCTGGAATTGATAAGGAAATTGTTGGCAATGAAGCAGCAAAAATCAGATCAATTAGACCTCCAGAGCCATATAAAGGTAAAGGAATTAAGTACCATGATGAGAGAATTCTCAGAAAAGCTGGTAAATCTGGCAAAAAATAATTCCATTTAAAAAAATGACCAAACTTTCCAGAAAATTACAAACTCAAAAAAGACACAAAAGATTAAGAAGATTCTTAATTGGAGATGCAACGCGTCCAAGATTGTCTGTTTTCCGCTCTAATAATCATATTTATGCCCAGGTTATAGATGATAGTGCTCAGAAAACTATTTGCTCAGCTTCAACCGTTGATAAAGAACTCAGAGAAAAATCAGAGAAATTACCCTCTGATTGTAACTCTTCTTCTATTGTTGGAAAATTACTAGCTAATAGAGCGATAAAAAAAGGTATCAAGCAAGTAATTTTTGACCGTGGAGGTAATTTATATCACGGCAGAGTAAAGGCACTTGCAGACGCTGCTCGTGAAGCTGGCCTTGAATTCTAAATCTTAATTTTTACTATGACTGACACTCCAATAAAACAAGAAATTCAATCCAAGAACGATAACGTTCCTGGGGCAATGCCTGTGGAACAAAAAAAGAATAATCGAAATGATCGAAAAAGAAATAGAAGAGGTGATTCAAAAAATCTAGAAAGAGATTCTGATTGGCAAGAAAGGGTTGTTCAAATAAGACGCGTATCTAAAACTGTTAAAGGCGGAAAAAAAATGAGTTTTAGGGCAATCGTTATTGTTGGTAATGAGAAAGGTCAAGTTGGAGTTGGAGTTGGAAAAGCTGGAGATGTGATTGGTGCTGTTAGAAAGGGAGTTTCAGATGGCAAAAAGAATCTTGTTAGGGTTCCCTTAACTCCAAATAATTCAATACCAACTTTATCTAAAGGTAGAAATGGTGCCGCTAACGTACTGATTAGGCCAGCTGCTCCAGGTACTGGTGTAATCGCTGGTGGTTCAATAAGAACAGTTTTAGAACTAGCGGGCATAAAAAATGTCTTAGCAAAAAGATTAGGTAGTAAAACACCTTTGAATAATGCGAGAGCTGCTATGGTGGCTCTTTCTCAATTAAGAACACACAAATCTGTTTCAAGGGAGAGAGGAATCTCACTTGAACAGCTCTATTCTTGAAAATTATGACTTCAACATTGAATACACTTAAATCAAACTCTGGTTCGAGAAAGAAAAAATTAAGAAAGGGAAGAGGTATTGCGGCCGGTCAGGGTGCTTCATGTGGTTTTGGAATGAGAGGACAAAAGTCACGTTCTGGAAGACCTACACGTCCAGGTTTTGAAGGTGGCCAAATGCCTTTATATAGAAGAGTTCCAAAATTAAAGCACTTTGAAATAATTAATCAAAAGAATTTTTCCATAATAAATATAGATAAATTAAACGATTTCAAAGATAACGATACTGTTAACCTTGATTCACTAGTCAAGAAAGGATTGATTTTTAAGCCAAAATTTCCTTTAAAAATTCTTGGTAATGGGAAAGTTAGTGTAAAATTGACAGTACAAGCTCATGCATTCACAAAAGTTGCAAAACAAAAAATTGAGGATGCAGGCGGATCTTGCGAGCTTATAAATAATTAATAAATTTACTAAAATTTAGGAAAGTATCAAAATGTTTGTAAACAAAAGTAGAAATCCTAGCGCTTCAGAAATACTCTCCCAATTATTTTTAAATAAGGAGTTAAGGAGCAGAGTTTTAACAACTTTAGGTCTTCTTCTTTTAGTAAGGCTTGGTATCTATATCCCTATGCCAGGTATTGATAGGGTTGCGTTTAAAAGTTTTATAGATCAAGGAGGTCAATTAATAGGTTTCTTAGATATTTTTACTGGCGGAGGAATTTCAACCCTAGGAATATTCGCATTAGGCATACTTCCTTTTATCAACGCATCAATTATTATTCAGCTTCTCACAGCTTCATTGCCAGTTCTTGAAGATTTACAAAAAAATGAAGGAGAAGCGGGGAGAAGAAAAATTGCTCAAATAACTAGATATGTTTCTTTGGGTTGGGGATTTTTGCAGAGTATCATTTTTTCTTTAATCCTTAGACAATATGCAATTCAGGGGATAAGTGAAACTACTTTTGTCTTACAAACATCTATTGCCTTAGTTACTGGCTCAATGTTAGTGATGTGGTTTAGTGAAATTATTACAGAGAAAGGGATTGGACAAGGAGCTTCATTGGTAATATTTTTAAACATTGTTGCTACTTTGCCAAAGGCTCTAAGTTCAACTATTGAAAAAGCTCAAACAGGGGATAGAGGTGATGTTTTAGGAATAGCAGTTCTACTTGGAGTCTTTTTACTGACAATTGTCGGCATAATTTTTGTACAGGAGGGAGCGAGACGGATTCCTATTGTTAGTGCAAAAAGACAAATTGGAAATGCAACATTACTTCCTACAAGGCAAAGTTATTTACCTCTCAAATTAAATGCAGGAGGAGTCATGCCTATTATCTTTGCATCTGCTTTAATTTTTTTACCAATAACAATTGCAAATGTAACTGGTAATCCAGTCTTAATAAAGTTAGCTAGTAGTTTAAATCCTGGATCTTCAAATCCATGGCCATATGCTCTCACATTCTTTTCCTTGATTTTGGGATTCTCCTTTTTCTATGCTTCACTTACTATTAATCCAGTAGATGTTGCATCAAATCTAAAGAAAGGAGGAGTGGCAATACCAGGTGTTCGTCCTGGAAGTAATACGACAAATTACTTATCAGGCATACAAAATAGGTTGACATTATTAGGAGGATTATTTCTGGGATCAGTAGCTATAATCCCAGCTGCAGTAGAAAGAGCAACAAATGTTCAGACTTTTCAAGGTTTAGGTGCAACCTCATTATTGATCCTCGTGGGTGTAGCTATTGATACTGCTAAGCAAATCCAAACCTATGTTATTTCTCAAAGGTATGAGGGACTAATTAATAATTAATGAAAAAACACTTACTATTTTTAGGTGCTCCTGGAGCAGGGAAAGGGACTCAGGCTCAATTATTAAGTCAAACCAACTCTTACTTGCACCTTTCTACAGGAGAATTATTAAGAAAAGAAATCGAAATAGATTCTATCCTTGGTAGACAGGTTAAGGATATTATTAACCGAGGAGAGCTTGTTAGCGACGAACTTGTACTAAAAATAGTAAGGCAAAATTTAGATAACGATAATAAAGGTTGGATTCTTGATGGCTACCCAAGAAATTTATCTCAAGCAAATTCGTTGAACGAGGTCTTAATTGAAATAAATCAACCTTTAGAAGTTGTTTTTTACTTAGATATTCCAGAAGAAGTTCTTATTAAGCGCTTGCTTCTGAGAGGGAGAAATGATGATACTGAAGAGACTATTAGAAAAAGAGTTGATATTTATAAAAAAACCACAGAACCTTTGATTCAATATTTTAAAGATCTTTCATTGTTAAAATATATTGATGCAGATAGAGATTTAAAAACCATTTCCTCTGATATCAAACAAAAAATGGCTTGATGATGATGTAGAATATAGTATTAACGTTTTATTTGTAAAACCCTTATGAAGGTCAGATCTTCAGTTAAAAAAATTAGTCCTGACGATCAGATCGTGAGGAGAAGAGGTAAAATCTTTGTTATTAACAAGAAAAGACCTCGAAATAAACAGCGTCAGGGTTAAAACTCAACCCTTAATTCAAACTTTTACTTACTCAAAACACGTGGCCAGGATTGCAGGAATTGACATACCTCGCGAAAAGCGAGTCGAAATTGCACTTACATACGTCTATGGAATTGGTTTAACAAGATCAAAGCTAATTCTTGCAAACACGGGTGTAAGCCCAGATATTCGTGTCAAAGATCTTTCAGATTCTGATGTGCAAAAACTTAGAGTTGCTACAGAGGAATTCACTTTAGAAGGAGATTTGAGAAGAAAAGAGGGAATGGCCTTAAAACGTCTTCAAGATATTGGTTGTGTCAGAGGAAGAAGGCATAGGATGAGTCTTCCAGTACGAGGCCAAAGAACTAGAACTAATGCGAGAACCAGGCGGGGTTCAAGAAAAACAGTTGCTGGAAGAAAAAAATAATTAACTAAATCTACTCACTTACTCCAGTTTTAAATCATCATGGCAGCTACAGTAAAAAAACAAGGTTCAAAGAAATCTAAAAGAAATGTACCAAATGGTGTGGTACATATTCAAAGCACATTTAATAACACTATCGTTTCAATTACTGACACTTCTGGTCATGTAATTTCTTGGTCTTCTGCAGGTGCCAGTGGATTTAAAGGTGCTCGTAAAGGCACCCCGTTTGCGGCCCAAACAGCAGCTGAAGCTGCAGCTAGGAGAGCACTTGATCAAGGCATGAGACAAATAGAAGTATTGGTTAGAGGACCAGGTTCAGGTAGGGAAACGGCCATAAGAGCTTTACAAGTGGCTGGTTTAGAAATAACTCTTATAAGAGATGTGACTCCATTACCTCATAATGGATGCAGAAGACCTAAACGAAGAAGAGTTTAGATCTTAAACATTCTCAACCCCCCCCAAAAAACTTTCAACCTTATTTTTTTCCGTGTTGCAATACCAGATTGACAGAATCGACCATCAAATAGCAGATGATCGCTCCCAAACAGGAACTTTTTTAATTGGCCCTCTAGAAAGGGGACAAGCTACAACTTTGGGTAATTCTCTTAGAAGAGTCCTTATGGGAGGACTTGAAGGGAGTGCAGTTACTGCAGTAAGAATAGCAGGGATTAATCATGAATATGCCACTATTCCTGGAGTTAGAGAAGACGTTTTAGATATCCTTCTCAATTGTAAGCAACTATCAATAAATAGTTCTAATCCAGAGCTCGAAATCGGCAGGTTAGTAGCAAGTGGTCCAATGGATGTCAAGGCGAATGACATTCAATTCTCCTCTCAAGTTGAAATTGTTGATGGTGAAAAACCGATTGCGACTATTCAGGAGGGTCATAACTTAGAGTTGGAAATCCATGTTGAAAGAGGTGTTGGATATAGACCCGTCGACCGTAAGAGTGAAGAGACAACAGCTATTGATTTACTTCAAATAGATGCTGTATTTATGCCAGTCAAAAGAGTTAATTTTACGATTGATGAAACTGCTGTAGCAGAAGGCGGAACAGGAAGAGAAAGATTAAAAATGGAAGTAGTAACAGATGGCTCAACAAGCCCTGATGATGCTATTGCTGAAGCTGCAAATCAGTTAATAGAACTGTTTCAACCTCTCGCTACTGTCACAATGGTTGAGGAAATTCCTGAAGAACCTGAACCATCTCCTGAAGCCCAAATTCCTCTTGAGGAACTAAACTTGTCCGTTAGAGCATATAATTGTTTGAAAAGGGCTCAAGTTAACTCAGTTTCGGATTTAATGGGCTTCAGCTATGAAGATCTTCTTGAAATTAAGAACTTTGGCTCTAAATCTGCAGATGAGGTTATTGAGGCTCTTGAGCGCATCGGCATTTCTATCCCACAAAGCAGAACATCTGTTTAACCATTTTTAAGATTATGAGACACCAACTTAGAATTCCATTATTAAGTAAACCTACTGACCAGAGGAAAGCACTTCTAAGAGGTTTAACTACACAATTAATTAGGGAAGGTAGAGTAACTACAACAAAAGCTAGGGCAAAAGCTTTAAGAAATGAAGCTGAACGAATGATTTCACTCGCTAAAGATGGAAGTTTAGCCTCTAGGAGAAGGGCTATAGGTTATATTTATGATAAGAAATTAGTTCATTCATTATTTGAAAAAGCAAAGGAAAGATATGGAGACAGAAATGGTGGTTATACACGAATAGTCAGAACTGTATCTAGAAAAGGTGATAATGCTCAGATGGCCATAATCGAACTTGTTTAAGTTAGTTAATAAAGAGGCTTTTGCTAAAAAATAACTTTTGAAAAGGGTAGCTTTACTAATCCAATATGATGGATCTCATTATTCAGGTTGGCAAAAACAAGAAAATGCAACTACTGTTCAAGAAATTTTAGATAGAGCTCTCTTAAAGATTACAAATCATACAGTAAAGACTTTTGCAGCAGGTAGGACTGATGCTGGGGTTCATGCATCAGGTCAAGTAGTACACTTTGATGTTGATTGTATTATTCCAGGAAATAGTTATTCTGATGTTTTAAATAGTCTTTTACCCTCAACAATTAGGGTCTTGGAATCAGTTGAGGTTAAAGATAGTTGGCATGCATGCTATTCAGCATTGTATAGACATTATCGGTATGTCATTAATAACAGTAAATTCCCTAACTTGTTTATCAATAATTGGTCATGGCATAGATATCAAAAAGTATTAGATGAAGTTTTAATGTTATCTGCATCCAAGAAAATGGAAGGAGAACATGACTTTTTTGCTTTTCAGAAAAGTGGTAGTAATAGAACAAACTCTATTACAAAAATAAAAAAAATAGATATCAAAAGAGTAGAAGATTTGATTTTTGTTGATATTAAAGCTACTGGTTTTCTATATGGGATGGTCCGTTTAATTATTGGGCAATTAGTTTTAGTTGGAGAAAAAAAAATATCGCCAGAAATTTTTACAGATAGATGGGTAAACAAAAAGAAAAATGATGTTAAAGAATCTGCTCCAGCTAAGGGTTTATGTTTTGTAAATGCTGTTTATGAAGAAAATGTTTTTAAAAAGATTAATAACAAAGATTTCTTCCCTGTATTTTTAATTAAGGGTTTTTCTTAAGTAAAGTTTAATTAAGCGAATTTTATGTATAAATCATTCAAAACTGTTGTTTAATATTCCTCCAATAAGGTAGAATTTAGAACTAACTTTAAATTTATTTGCATAAGTTTGGTAAATGAATAAAACAATTACTCCATCTTTAGAAACCATTGAAAGGAATTGGTTTTTAGTTGACGCAAAAGATAAGACACTTGGTAGACTTGCTACAGAAATTGCAACTGTATTGAGAGGTAAGAATAAACCAACATTTACACCTCATCTAGATACTGGAGATTTTGTCATTGTAGTAAATGCCGAAAAAGTTGAGGTAACAGGTAAAAAAGCATCACAAAAGTTGTATAGGAGACATTCTGGAAGACCAGGAGGTATGAAAATTGAAAAATTTGAGTCTCTTCAAGAAAGAATTCCAGAAAGAATCATCGAGCAAGCTGTTAAGGGTATGCTGCCACATAACTCCTTAGGAAGACAGCAATTTAAAAAACTAAAAGTTTATAAAGGTGCTGATCATCCTCATGCTGCTCAGAATCCTGTATTATTAAATAGTTAATTTATCAAAATGAATAGTCAAATAAAAAACAAAGCTGTGTATTGGGGAACTGGAAGAAGAAAAACTTCAGTAGCTAGAGTTCGCTTGATTCCAGGAAATGGACTAATAAAAATTAATGGTCGTTCTGGAGATGATTACTTAAACTTTAACCCTTTGCACTTAAATTCAATAAAAGCACCTTTGCAAACATTAGGACTTGAAAATTCTTATGATATCCTGGTAAATGTCTTTGGTGGTGGATTGACAGGTCAAGCAGATGCTATAAAGCAAGGAGCAGCAAGAGCACTTTGCGAATTATCTCCTGACAATAGAAAACCGTTAAAAACTGAAGGCCATCTCAGTAGAGATCCTAGAGCTAAGGAAAGAAGAAAATATGGTCTTAAAAAAGCAAGAAAAGCTCCTCAATTCTCTAAACGTTAAAGGAATTTAAATCATGCCAAAATCAGAAATACACCCAAAATGGTATCCAGATGCAAAAGTTATTTGTAATGGAGAAGTTGTAATGACGACAGGCTCCACTCAGCCTGAATTACATGTTGATGTATGGAGTGGTAATCATCCTTTCTTCACTGGAACCCAAAAGATTCTTGATACAGAAGGTAGGGTTGATAGGTTTATGAAAAAATATGGAATGGGTTCAGCTAATTCGGCTACATCAAAAGAGCAAAAAGAAGAAAAAGATACTAAAAAATAGAATTTTCAAAAATTAAGCATAATTTCAATTGGAATACTCAACATTAATTGCAAGGTTGAAAACTGCTTCAGAAAGTTTTGAAAATTTGGAAGTGCAACTTGCAGATCCTGATATAGCTAATGATCCAAAAAAAATAGAATCAATAGCAAGAGAAAGGTCAAAATTGGAACCTTTGGTTATTGATTTTAATAAGTTGCTTGATACTGATAAAGAAATCGAAGATTCAAAAAATCTACTTAGAGAGAATAGAAATGATAAAGAAATGGAATCTTTGATTAATGAGGAGTTAATAACTCTGGAGGAATGTAAGAATGAACTTATTCAAAAAACCACAATCGCCTTATTACCAAAAGATCCAAGAGATGAGAGAAGTGTAATGTTAGAAATCAGAGCCGGTGCTGGAGGTAATGAGGCTTGTATATGGGCGGGTGATTTAGCAAGGATGTATGAAAGATATGGACAAAAAATTGGATGGTCTGTAAAACCTGTTAGTGCTTCCGAGTCAGATATGGGAGGATTTAAAGAGTTAGTTATTTCCGTTAAGGGAGATTCTGTATATAGTCAACTGAAATTTGAGGCTGGTGTGCATAGAGTCCAAAGAGTTCCAGCTACTGAATCGCAAGGTAGAGTTCATACCTCTACTGCTACGGTGGCCGTCATGCCTGAGGCTGATCCTGTTGAAGTTAAGATTGATCCAACTGATTTAGAGGTTGGTACTGCAAGATCAGGAGGTGCAGGGGGACAAAATGTTAATAAGGTAGAGACAGCTATTGATCTTCTCCATAAGCCTACAGGGATAAGAGTTTTTTGTACTCAAGAGAGATCACAATTGCAAAATCGAGAGCGAGCAATGGAAATTTTAAGAGCTAAATTATATGAAATTCAATTAAAAGAAGCTAATGCTAAAGAAAGATCACAAAGGCTTTCCCAGGTTGGAACTGGTGATAGGAGTGAAAAAATTAGAACTTACAATTTTAAAGATAACAGGACAACTGATCATAGATTAGGTTCTAATTTTTCATTAGAGCCAATACTTGCTGGTCAATTGGATGAAGTGATTGATGCATGCATTGCCCAAGAACAAAAAAGAATGATGGAAGATTTTAATAACGAAGTAAATTAGGATTTTATTTTTATTAAATTGAGATTCCTATTACGTATTTACTCCATTCTTTATGTCTGCCAGAGTCAATTTGTCTTGTGGCCTCAAAATTGAGATTACTTAGTGGACGATAAGGCTTACGCTTTAAAGGCATATTTGCCTCTTCTGGTGTTCTGTTACCTTTCTGTACGTTGCATCTAAGACATGCTGTAGTAACGTTTTCCCAGTTATCTGTTCCACCTCTGCTTCTAGGCAAAACATGATCAATTGATAGGTCGCTACCTCTGTAGTTACAGTATTGGCAAGCATTATTATCTCTCATAAGAATATTTTTTCTTGTTAGAGAAACCTCTCTAAAAGGTACCTTAACGTAGTAACGAAGTCTTATAACTGTCGGCAATTTTCTTCCGCTATGTATTGAATATGAATTATCTTCCTCTAGGCTTTCTGCTTTACCTTTGATCATCAAAATGACAGCTCTTCGCCAAGAAGTGATGTTTAAAGGTTCATAAGATGCATTTAAAACTAGAGTCTGGCCCATGCCAAAATACAATTTACATGTCATGCTAACTGTATATTTCAATAAACGCATATTATTGTTCAAAGTTAATGCAAATTCGGAAAACCAATCATGGATTTAATTTTGATAAATATTCAACTTTTAAACAAGATTTAGATCCTAAACAAAGAGCATGGATAGAAGTTAAAGGAAAAGCAATAGAAGCAAATGTTAGGCAGTTAAGAACAAAGCTAGGTAAAAATTGTCAATTTATGGCGGTTGTCAAAGCCGATGGATATGGACATGATGCAAAAGTAGTATCTGACTACGCTATTAAAGGCGGAGCTTCGCAATTAGGTGTTGCCACTTTAAAAGAAGGGATTAAGCTACGGTCTTTTGGAGTTAAAAAACCAATTCTTATTCTCGGAAATTTATATACAAAAAGAGATTTAATAATATCCTTTAAAAATGATCTTATGCCAACTATCAGTAGTATAAGAGAGTGTTTTATTTGCAATAATATCGGAAAGCACTTTAGATTGAAATTTTCCATACATCTTAAGGTTGATACTGGAATGTCAAGATTAGGATTTGAATCTAATAAATTTATTCAGCAATTTGAAAAAATTAAATCTTTTGAGAACATTTCAATAGAAGGAATATATAGTCATTTATCGTCTGCAGATGAAGATAAGGCATTAGATCCTAAAAGTATTACACAAATACAAAGGCTGAAGTTTAATGATTTATTAAAGCAAATTAATCTTGATAGAAATACTGAAATTAAGATTCATTTGGCTAATTCTGCAGGTATGCTTCTCAATAAAGATTTTCATTTTCATATGGTAAGAGTTGGACTCTCTATGTATGGATATAGTCCTCTAGCAAAAATAGATCAAAATTTGTTTCTTAAGCCAGCTTTATTTTTGAAGGTCAAAGTAGCTTTTATAAGAGTTATTGATAAAGGTGTAAGAGTAAGTTATGGAGGGAAATTTGTAAGTAGTAGAAAAACCAAGTTGGCTGTATTAAGTATAGGCTATGCAGATGGAGTCCCGAGAAATCTCTCAGGTAAAATAAAAGTTATCTTTAAAAATAAACTTTATCCTCAAGTAGGATCGATAACTATGGATCAAATGATGGTGGATATTACAGGTTCAGATGAAATTAAAGTTGGCAGTACGATGGTATTACTAGGATCTGAAGGAAATAAAACAATTTCTCCGATTGATTGGGCAAGGGAATCTAATACTATTC
Source organism: Prochlorococcus marinus CUG1435 (assembly GCA_017644375.1). Lineage (NCBI taxonomy): Bacteria > Bacillati > Cyanobacteriota > Cyanophyceae > Synechococcales > Prochlorococcaceae > Prochlorococcus > Prochlorococcus marinus. The sequence goes on along the minus strand of JAEPLP010000001.1, from coordinate 454,798 downwards.
CTTGGGAAATTCTTTGTTCTTTTAAAAATAGATTGCCGAGAGTTCAAGTTGATTAGACATTTCGATTAAATAAATAATTTTGAATGTTTGCAAAAAAATTGATAATCTATAAGAACTGGAGAGGTGGCTGAGTGGTTGAAAGCGGCTCCCTGCTAAGGAGTTACAGGAGGTAACTTTTGTCGAGGGTTCGAATCCCTCCCTCTCCGTGATTATTTGGTTCGTGGAAGTTTATAAGAGTTCGCTGAGGTTTCAGATCTACTGATACGACTACAGATGCCAGAATATGAGGTCTATACAGGTTCGCATAAGTTCAAAAGTAAGTCAACCAAGTGGTGGGTAAATTGGTGGGTAAAATGTATATCTGGAGTAAAAATGGTGGGTAGAGATAACGTAGTCAGAGAGGACGTGCTAAGCGATTGTCGGGGTAAATTTTTTTAAGATTATTGGATTCTTAATATTTGGGACTTTATAAAAGTTCGCAAAAAGTATTGGTTGGCACCTTTATCATTACGATTGTCCTTATGAGATCACTTATTGTCTTCACTAAAGGATTAGTAGTTGCTCCATTGAATTATTCTATTTTTTAGTTCCCGGTCTCAAATAATTTCTCAAGAGGAAATTAAGTAAAGTTTTTGATGATTTATTTGATAAGTGGTCGGAGTCTCTGAAACAAATAAAGTAAGGTTCAATATCTTTTCCACAACTCTTATCAATTATTTTTAGTGGGTCTATAAAGATCACATTTGATAATGAACGATCTTTAATTTTCTTTGAAAGTTTATAATTCATCTCTTTTGCATTAACTTTTTCTTCTAAAAGAGTCTTAAGTGCGAGATTATTTGGGCGGAAAAATTCTTTTGTAAATTCTAAATCACTATTTCGATATGCACTTCCTATGAGATAAATCAATATTGAATTCTTATATGCTTTTTTCGATAGTTCATTTAATCCATTCATGTATATATCGATTTTTTTATCTGAATCTGTAACAAGTAAATTGTTACGATTTAGGATTTGATGCCTGGTGTCTTTGAGATTTGGACTACCAAGATGACTTAGATGATAATTGTATATAACTATAGAATCTCCTGAGTTTAGATCTTTAAAGATTGAGTTTTCTGCATTTATAAGGAACTTATTGCATTCTGGACTATTTATTCCATAAGGTGGAATAGGAAAAGGGCATCCAGCATGTGAGTAATGAATTACTCGGAATCCAGATTTAGTTAGGATTTCTTCTGCTTTGAGTAGACTTTCGGCATGACTATCTCCTAAAAACGCTACAGTTTTTTGATTATTTGATTCTCTGATAAGAGGGTATTTGCATACTTTAAAAAGTAATCTTAATTGCTCTGAAGAATATGTTGAATCTGCATGACATGTCTTGCCTATAAGTAAAGATTTGCCTAGTCTAATTTCATTTCTCCAATTGGAATTAGGGATTATTAATGTAGAACGATTGCCTAAGTATAATTTTCCGATAAAAGGTCTCCCTAGCACAAAAAGACCTCCTGAAAGTGTAAATATCATTCCACTACTAAATAATATTGTCTTCCATCGCTTGCTAAACCATTTGCCATTACGAAATGGTGTTTCGATATACTTATAAGACGCAATTGCGAGGGCAAAAATCAGAGCGACTTGGAAAGGCACTGTCCACCATTCAATACCAATTGTCCAACGACTTATGGAAATTACACCCCAGTGCCATAAGTAGAGAGAATAAGAGATCAAACCTATATAAACGACTTTGGGATTAGTAAAAAATTTGAATGCTGTTGTTCCTTTTTTCACAGAAGCGATAAGTAATGCAGAAAAAGAGACCACTAACACTGTTGATAGTGTTGCTAAAGATATTGGTAAATACATAACCCCAACTGTCAATGCTAGCACTAAAATTGGTGGCACCTTCTCAAGTAATTGTTCAATAGATTTTCTTTTCTGCAAACCAATAAAGAGCAAACATCCTGATGACATTTCCCAAAATCTTGTAGGCATCAGGAAATATGCCGCTGATTGATTTTTTTGATAGAGGTATAGAAATCCAATGAGCGAAGCAAATGTTAGTGTCCCAACTATTAAAAAAAGATTTCTAGCGCCATTCTTAGTTTGTCTTCCAAATCCAGAAAACCAAATTAGAAAAGGGAAAAAGATGTAGAACTGTTCTTCAACTCCAAGAGACCAAGTGTGGGTGAATACATTAAGTTCTGTTGATTGAGCAAAATAGTCAGTTGATATTCGGAAAAGATAGATATTAGATACACCTAATAAAGAAGTTAAACCAGTATTTAGGAATATTCTTGGTGAAGGATTGAATAGGCATATTGCAATACTTGTGATGAGTACAAAAAATGATAATACTGGAACTAATCTCTTGATTCTCCTCTCGTAAAAACCGCTGATGAAATCTGTGAAGTTTTGACTTGGTCTTTGATATAGAGATGATGTAATAACGAATCCAGATATAACAAAAAATATATCAACGCCGAGGTACCCACCAGGTAAAATCTCTTTATTGAAGTGATTTATGATTACAGTTACTACAGCAAATGCTCTTAATCCATCAATCTCTTGACGATAACTACTGCTCCTTGATGAAATATTTTTGGCAGGAATATTACTCATTTACAAGTTATTATTATCTAAATAATAATTTTTACACAGATAAACTCCAAAGGTGTCCGTGAAGGTCTTATTAAATTATTCTATATTTTAATTTTATGAACATTAGGATAAGGAATCTTGCCATCAATACAATACTTATTGTAATGAGCACCTTATTAGGAATACTTACCATAAACCAATTTATAATATATATTTCAAATAACAATAATCAACGGCAAGATTTCTCGCGTAAATTACTCCAATATCTTGAACCCATTGCGCGATGGACTTACCCGGATTATAAAAACTCAGTAAAGAATTCAAAGTCTCTTTTCATTGTTGGGGATAGTTATGCAGAGGGTGCAGGTGATTTGTACTTAAAAGATTCTTACAAATACTCCATAGGACATTTTCTAGATGAAAAGTGGAGAAAAAATACAAATATCTACCTTGCCGCAAATAGTGGATCCCATATACCAGCACAATTGCAATTATTAGAAAAGCATCTGAGGGGAGATTCCAAGAATCTCACTGGTATGCCAATAAAATCAGAAACTTTTAATCTTATCTTATATTTTTATGAGGGAAATGATCTCGAAAATACATTAATTAGCAAAAAACTGCCATTTGATTCTTTCACTAGTAAATTAAGATTTAAATTACCTATTTTTTATACAGTTCGAAGGGCGACTTCAGTGGCAAAGAATAAAATTTTATCAAAGTTCCCAAAACGTAAAAAAGTATCACTATCTTCAAAAAAAATTTTGCATAACAATGTATGTATTGGCGATATTTGTCGCAAGATACCACCAATGCAAACTGCTTCTGCAGGACTCTCAGAGAAAGAAATTATTAATGAAATAAATTACTTTGAAGACTCGGTCAAAAAATTCTCCACAAAGTATCCCAAGGCAAATATGTGCTTAGTTTATATTCCATCTCCCGCTACGATCTACTCCCCGAGTCAAGATTTCTATTACCAGAAATATCTACCAAATAAATCTCTTAAGACAGACTCAAAATCAAACAACAAAAAATCATTGCTAATAAGGAGATTACTGAGGGATCGCTTTAATTTAGAATTTATGACATTTGTGGATCCTACGAAAACAATTCAAAAAGAAGCATTTGATAGGTTTATACATGGGAAACGTGATCCTAAGCATTTCAATGAGCATGGTTATAAACTTATTGCAGATGCTACATCTCAAGGATGTTCTTTAAGGTAGAAAAAAAAGACTATGATCGTTTAGAAAATTGTTGCATCCTCTATATTAATAATTGCAAGATTTAAATATTTACTCTTATGTGATGTTTAAATTCTAGTTGTTAAATTTGTGGGTAATTCAACTTGATATGGCATAGTTTAGTTCTTGTTAGTTCATCTAGGTTCTCTAGGGTTCTCTTGCATGTGTCTCCCTCTCCGTGATTATTTGATTCGTGAAATTTTACTAGAGTTCGCTGAAGTTTCAGATCTATTTATAAGAATGCAGATTTGAGAATATGAGGTTCTTACAAGTTTGAACAGGTTTACAATTTCCTCAACAAAGTGCTGGGTAATATCAAATATCGAGAACTAATAGTTGTTAATCTATGATTAAATAATAAATATTCTATTTTATTCAAAATCTTCTTCATATTTAATGAGTTCTTATGTATTAGGGTTATCTTGTTATTACCACGACAGTGCCGCTGCTTTATTGAAAGATGGGGAGATAATTAGTGCTGCACAAGAAGAAAGATTCTCTAGGAAGAAGCATGATTCTAGTTTTCCAAAGAATGCAGTCTATTACTGCTTAAAATCTCAGAAAATCAGTGTTTCAGATATTAAAGAAATAGTATATTACGAGAAACCTCTAATTACATTTGAACGTCTTCTAGAGACTTATCTAGGAACAGCACCAAGAGGATTTAGATCCTTTGTTGCAGCGATGCAAGTTTGGTTGAAAGAAAAACTTTTTTTAAAGACAGAACTTAAAAAGAATCTCAAAGCAGTTCATAATTCACTAGGATTTCACTCCTTAAAGATGCCCTTATTGCTTTTTTCAGAGCATCACCTTTCTCATGCCGCTGCTGCCTTCTACCCAAGTCCTTTTAAGGAATCGGTCATTCTCTGCATGGATGGTGCTGGTGAGTGGGCAACAACTTCTGCCTGGATCGGTAAAGGTAAGGTCATTGAACCGCTATGGCAAATCAGTTTTCCACACTCTTTGGGTCTTCTTTACTCTGCATTCACCTATTACTGCGGATTCAAGGTAAATTCTGGTGAATACAAACTCATGGGTCTTGCTCCCTATGGAGAATCCAGATATGTCGACAAAATTAAAGAAAATTTAATTGATATTAAAGAAGACGGGACATTCCGTCTCGAGATGAGTTACTTCAAATATCATCGAGGATTCCGCATGACTGGACGGAAGTTCCACAAACTCTTTGGTAGTCCACCAAGACAGGGAGAAACGGAACTTACCCAATTCCATATGGATCTTGCGGCATCCATTCAGGTCGTCACAGAAGAGATCATACTCAAACTGGCAAAGTCACTGAGAGAAGAAACAGGTATTGATAATCTCTGTCTTGCTGGTGGTGTTGCTCTTAACTGCGTTGCTAATGGGAAATTGCTGAAAGAGAATATTTTTGATGAAATTTGGATTCAACCTGCCAGTGGTGACGCTGGTTCAGCGCTCGGTGCTGCGTTGGTGGGATGGCATCAACACCAAGAACAAGAGAGATTCGTCAACACCAGCGACTCCATGAAAGGAACATATTTGGGTCCCGAGTTCAGCAACGTTGATATTATTAACTATCTTGAACAGATTAAAGCGCCATTCCAAACTAAAAGTGATCCTGAATTGTTTGAGAGTCTGGCAGAGGAACTTGAGAAAGGTCATGTGATTGGTTGGTTTAATGGTCCTATGGAATTTGGTCCTAGAGCACTAGGTGGGCGCTCCATCATTGGGGACCCACGAAATCAGAAAATGCAAAGCGTGATGAACCTAAAAATCAAGTATAGAGAAAGTTTCCGTCCCTTTGCTCCATCAGTTCTGGAAGAAGATGTTAGCAATCAGTTTGAGATGAATGTTAAGAGTCCTTATATGCTTCTGGTTGCTCCAGTCAAGAAAGAACTTTGTAAGAAGATGACAGAAGAGGAAAAAAAACTTTTTGGTATTAAAAAACTCAATATTCCGCGATCTTCTCTACCTGCAATAACCCATGTTGACTATTCAGCAAGGGTTCAAACAGTAAGCAAAAAAACAAACTCCCGTTACCACGAACTTATCAGCGCCTTTAAGCGAAAGACTGGTTGCCCTACCATTATTAACACTTCATTCAACGTAAGAGGGGAACCTATCGTTTGTACACCTCAGGATGCTTATAGGTGTTTCATGCGGACAGAGATAGATGTCTTGGTTCTTCAAAATCAGATCCTTTTCAAAGGTAATCAACCCAAAGTAGCGAGGGATGAGACCTGGATGCAGGAGTTTGAACTTGATTGATAATGAAAGAAATAATCTCTAAAAAACAACTTCGAGAGTTCGGACTGCTTATTGGATTTGGATTCCCTATCCTGATTGGTTGGTTACTTCCATTACTCTTGGGGCACCAATTCAGAACATGGACTTTTTGGATAGGAGTCCCTGGATTGCTAATTGGATTGACTGCACCACGCCTACTTCACTACCCATATAAGGGTTGGATGGCATTAGGACACGTTCTTGGATGGATTAATAGTCACATCATCCTCGGTCTGGTCTTCATTTTTGTATTGCAACCTATTGCCTACATAATGCGTCTTACAGGATATGATCCATTAAAAACTAAACGCAAAGGTGAGAAGACTTACAGAGAAGTTTGTAAAGACAAAAACATTGACCTGAAACGCATTTTTTGAACCATGGAAGCATTTTTTGATCTCGTTAAAGATATTTGGGACTTTATGAAAGTTCGTAAAAAGTACTGGTTAGCGCCATTAATTATTACGATTGTTCTCATGGGAGCACTAATTATTTTCACTAAAGGTTCAGTCGTCGCACCATTTATTTACTCAATTTTTTAAAGGAAAAGATAACTTTCTTTGGTAGGTTAAATATACATAAATTTAAATTTTTATCTAAGGTATTTAATCTATAGTTAAGTTTATTTCATTTAAGTATGGTGGGTAATTTGGTGGGTAAATTTACTTCATCTGGATTCAGATTAGTTCGTATTAGTTCATCCTGGTTCTCTAGCGTTCTCTTTCTAGTGACTCCCTCTCCGTAATTTTTTCAGAAAATTTTTTTAATTAATATTTTTTTAAAATAGTTCAAGATTAATATCTTCAAGGTCATAAATAGAATTTAAAATCAAGTCAGCTCCTGCATTTCTAAGATTTGTTTCGTAATAATTACGTTCTTTTAATCGAGAATCTAAATGTAAATGAGGGGGAGCTATTCCAATACTTATGAATTTCTGAGATGGTATTTCCTTTCTAGCGTTTAAAACTGTATTTATATCTGCGATAGTATCACCTACATATGCAATAGGGATATTTGATTCCCCCAGTTTATCTCCAATAAGTTTTTTTGATAAGTCAATAAAACCTTTAGGATCAGGCTTGTCGGGGGCATCTCCCATAGATATTAATGGTGGTGATTTTAGACCAAGTCTATTTTCTAAAACAAATTTTGCAGAAGTAGACTCTGCACCACTAACAAAACCCCAGATTATGCCATTGCTTTGAATTAAATCAAAAAACTTTTTATTAACTAATAACTCCTCATTTGTTATGTATCCAGACCAAAATTTACTATCTTTATTTGGATCTCCACCAAAGTAAAACTCTTCAAAACATTTTATTATTGCCTCTCTTGAAGGAATTTTAAGGTTTAAGCCCTCTTTTTTTATAAATCTTTTTATAAGTTCTAAACTTAAATCCCAGTCATTATTCCAGATCCCTTCATTTTTTGCATTATCAATATCTATATAACTTGGCTCCCATCCAGAAAATTTGAAAACTGTTTTTTTTAATGAAAGTCTGTAACTATTTTCTACGTTGCGGATTACCCCATCTATGTCAAACAAAATTAAACCAATATTTTTCAATTTATTTTCTTAATCATTATTTTAAAAGATTAGTATCTTTACAAAGAAAAAGCAAAGAAAAACATTCAATTTTTGAGTAACGGATTATTTAAATTTAATTTTGTAAATATCCTCTGGGAGTGAGAAATATTTCATCAACTAGGGTTGTTTGAGAATTGCCAATAATAATGATTGATAACATATCAATCTCTTTAAAAGGAATAGTGTTTAAAGTAAAAAATTTTTTGGATTGATTTTCTCTCCCTACTTGTCTAGCTATTAAAACTGGAGTATCACCATGCCTTGACTGTAAACATGTATCTATTACACTTTTTAGCTGCCAATTTCTTTCAATGGATTGAGGATTAAATAAAGCTATTACAAAGTCACCCACAAGAGCTCCTTCAATTCTTTTTTCTATTAAAGACCATGGAGTTAATTTATCACTTAAGCTTATTGAACAAAAGTCATTCATTAGTGGTGCACCGCTAATCGCTGCCGCTAATTGAACACTACTTATACCTGGATGTACTTCAAAATAAGGTCTATATTTTTTTTTGATTTTTTGAAGTAATTCTAAAAGTAAACCAGCCATGCCATAAAATCCAGATTCACCTGAAGAAATTAAAGCCACTTTTATTCCTCCCTCGGCTAGTTCAATTGCCTTACTGCATCTATTTTTTTCTTCAGTAAGTTTACTTTCAATTAAAACTTGGTCACTCCTTTTTAAGGGCTTAATTAAATCTAAATACATTTTGTATCCGATCCAAATAGTACATCTAGAAAGTGCTTTTTTCGCATTACTGGTTAGGAAGGAGATATCGCCAGGCCCACTTCCAATAATATGTATTTCGCCCTGGGTTGGATTATATTGATTTTTTGATTCTGCTATTGCGATAGTTACTGCCCCAGATTGATTTTTAAAAATTCTTTTTTCTTCTAATAATATTGATTCTTCTCCAGCTGCAAGTAAGCAAGAGGCTTCTGCTACGGAGGGTATGCCAATTTCTTTTTGCACGACATTAGATGGATTTGGAACAATTATTGTTGAAAGATCTTCTTTACTAAAGAACTTAATAGGCAATCTTTTTTCTTCAGAAAGTTCTAAAATCCCTTTCTCATCTTTTTTAATATCAATAGTTGCAAACCCTGCAATTGATTTCTGGGATAAATTTTCTGACTCCAAAAAATTATTTAAAGAATTTTCTATTAATTTTTTGCTTGTATTTCTTTCACATCCAATGCCAATCCATAATACGGGCGGATGCCAAGTTGTTTCATGATTTTCGAATATACTCACATGAAATGTTGAATCTGGTTTTTCAATTTCTTTTTCATTAATTTGATTAATAATCTCACCTGACTCTGAATTTTTCCATAAGTTATTACCAGATAATTGTTTGCAAAATATTTCTTCGTTCTTAGATTGTTTAATTACTAGTTTTGACCAATCCTTTATGTTTCCAGATCTTTCCCAACCCCATTGATTCCCAAATGCATCAAGATTTAAGAAGCGTTGATCATTGGAATTATTAGTTTCTATGATTTCGCCACCAAGTAAATTAGCAATTTGACATGCAATATTTTGCGTATTTGACTGATGTAAGCCAATTAAAGGAACTATCTTGGAACATTTGTTATCTATAACTATTACTCCAGGATCTTTATCTTTAGAGGTTAAAAAAGAATTTATTATGCGTATTGATGCAGCAATGGAGCCTATAAAAATTATTAAATCTATCTCCGACCATTTTTTAAGTAAGATTTCTCTAGGTTTTTGTACTTGAACCAGTTCATTCTCCTCCCCATTATCTTTTGAAGAACCTGCAATATATATATCTTTGACAAATTCGGTTTTTTTAAGCCTTTTTAAAATTTCTTTTGAATGATTAGATAGACCTATAGCAATTCCTTTCAAATTAGAAACTATTGATAGTAACTTTGAAATTATATCCTGTCGCTTGATTCAAAAAATTTTATTTGAAATATAAAAAAAAATTTAAGAAATTTATATAAAATTTGAGTAAAAATACCCATAATTTAGTCATAGACAAGAATTTAACAAAATATTCATATAGTAACAATCATTAGAACATTTGTTACGTTAATGCATAACGAAAGAATCTTTGCCTTATTATTTTTGAAACGAATATCTAAAGTTCCGAATGGATTCGTTTTCTTGAACATTATCATTATATATATGCTCAAGTTCCGATCAATCGGCTTTAATGTCAATTATTTTCGAGGTGCTAGATGACCATCAGCCCACCAGAAAGTGGAGAAAAAAACAAAAAAGTTTTGGAAGATCCTGTCAAGGCCGATCCAAGACCTATTGATTTTGCCAAATTAGATAAGCCAGGTTTCTGGTCAAGTAAATTATCTAAAGGTCCAAAAACTACAACTTGGATCTGGAATTTGCATGCTGATGCACATGATTTCGATGTGCATACAGGCGATGCTGAAGAAGCGACAAGAAAAATCTTTTCAGCTCATTTTGGACATCTTGCAGTCATCTTTATATGGATGAGTGCTGCATTTTTCCATGGAGCAAGATTTTCTAATTACTCAGGTTGGTTAGCTGACCCAACTCATGTCAAACCTGGAGCTCAGCAAGTATGGGCAATCGTTGGTCAAGAAATGCTTAATGCTGATCTTGGTGCTAACTATAACGGTATTCAAATTAGTTCAGGAATATTCCACATGTGGCGAGCATGGGGAATCACTAATGAGAGTGAACTGATGGCTTTAGCAATAGGCGCAGTGGTAATGGCTGCACTTATGCTCCATGCTGGAATTTTTCATTACCACAAAGCAGCTCCAAAAATGGAGTGGTTCCAAGATATTGAGTCTATGCTTAACCACCATATAGCTGGTTTAGTAGGACTTGGATCTTTAGCATGGGCTGGTCATTGTATTCATATTGGAGCTCCTACTGCAGCTCTCTTAGATGCAATTGATGCTGGTTCTCCCTTAGTTATTAATGGAAAAGAAATAGCAACTATTGCAGATATGCCTATGCCACATCAACTCTGCGATCCACAAATTATTGGTCAGATATTTCCTGGATTAGCAAGTGGTACAGGCAATTTCTTTAGTTTAAATTGGTTAGCTTTCTCAGACTTCCTTACTTTCAAAGGCGGACTTAACCCTGTTACAGGAAGTTTATGGATGACTGATGTTTCACATCATCATTTAGCTTTTGGTGTAATAGCAATAATCGGTGGTCATATGTACAGAACCAATTACGGTATTGGTCATAGTATGAAAGAAATATTAGATTCACAACAAGGAGACCCAATATTATTCCCTGCTCCTAAAGGTCATCAAGGTCTTTTTGAGTTTATGGCAGAAAGTAGACATGCTCAGCTTTCAGTAAACCTAGCAATGCTTGGATCAATAAGTATACTTGTATCTCATCACATGTATGCGATGCCTCCATATCCTTATATAGCTACTGACTATATGACAGTTCTTGGATTATTTACCCATCACATGTGGATAGGTGGATTATTCATAGTAGGAGCAGGTGCGCATGCTGGAATTGCAATGGTTAGAGATTACGATCCAGCAAAGCATATTGATAACGTATTAGACAGAATTCTTAAGGCAAGAGATGCTCTAATCAGTCACTTGAACTGGGTATGTATGTGGTTAGGATTCCATAGTTTTGGACTCTATATTCATAACGATACTATGAGAGCTTTGGGTAGACCTCAAGATATGTTTAGTGATTCTGCAATCCAACTTCAGCCAATCTTCGCTCAATGGGTACAGAGTATTCAAGCATCTGCTGTTGGTACTTCTCTTTTAGCAGGTACTGCAGAAGCTTTACCTCACAAAGCTTTAAGTGAAGTTTTTAATGGAAGTTTAGTAGAAGTTGGTGGAAAGGTTGCTATAGCGCCAATTCCATTAGGTACAGCTGATTTAATGATTCATCATATTCACGCTTTCCAAATCCATGTAACTGTTTTAATACTTCTCAAAGGAGTACTTTATGCAAGAAGTTCAAGGTTGATCCCTGATAAAGCTTCTTTAGGATTTAGATTCCCTTGTGATGGACCTGGAAGAGGTGGTACATGTCAAGTTTCTTCATGGGATCACGTTTTCTTGGCTCTCTTCTGGATGTATAACTGTTTATCAATAGTTATTTTCCACTTCTCTTGGAAAATGCAAAGTGATGTTTGGGGACTCACTGGTGGTAATTTCGCACAAAGCGCAATTACTATCAACGGTTGGCTAAGAGATTTCCTATGGGCCCAAGCTTCTCAAGTGCTAACAAGCTATGGTCAATCAATAAGCATGTACGGTTTGATGTTCTTAGGAGCTCACTTTATATGGGCGTTTAGTTTAATGTTCCTCTTCAGCGGAAGAGGATATTGGCAAGAATTGTTCGAATCAATTGTTTGGGCACATAATAAACTAAAGGTTGCTCCAACTATTCAACCTCGAGCTCTATCTATTACACAGGGACGTGCAGTAGGTGTTACACACTTCCTTGTAGGTGGTATTGCTACCACATGGGCCTTCTTCCATGCTCGCCTTTTCGGGCTGGGCTAATAACCTGAACTTCACCTTTTTAATTCAATGGCAACAAAATTTCCATCATTTAACCAGGGTCTAGCTCAGGACCCCACAACCCGACGAATATGGTACGGAATAGCAACTGCTCATGACTTTGAAAGTCATGATGGTATGACCGAAGAAAAACTTTATCAGAAGCTTTTCTCTACACATTTTGGACACCTAGCAATAATCGCTCTCTGGGTAGCTGGTAACTTATTTCATATTGCTTGGCAAGGTAACTTTGAGCAATTTGTACTTGATCCGACTCATGTCCGCCCTATCGCTCATGCTATTTGGGACCCTCATTTTGGATCTGGTATCACAGAAGCGATGACACAAGCTGGAGCAAGCGGCCCAGTAAACATCGCTTATTCAGGTCTCTACCATTGGTGGTACACAATTGGAATGAGAACTAACGAGCAACTCTTCCAAGCATCAATATTTATGAGTATTCTTGCTTGTTGGACTTTGTTTGCAGGTTGGTTACACTTACAACCAAAATTCAGACCTTCTCTGGCATGGTTTAAAAATGCAGAGTCAAGATTAAATCATCATTTATCTGTTTTATTTGGTTTTAGCAGTATCGCTTGGACAGGTCATTTAGTTCATGTTGCAATACCTGAATCAAGAGGACAGCATGTAGGCTGGGATAACTGGTTAACAGTACTTCCACACCCTGCAGGTTTAGCTCCTTTCTTTACTTTAAACTGGGGAGCATATGCACAAAATCCTGATTCTCTAGATCAAGTATTTGGAACATCTGAAGGTGCTGGAACAGCAATTTTTACTTTCTTAGGAGGTCTTCATCCTCAAAGCGAAGCATTATGGCTTACTGATATTGCTCATCACCATATTGCAATAGGAACAGTTTTTGTAATTGCTGGCCACATGTATAGAAATACTTTTGGCATAGGTCATAGCCTCAAAGAAATTACAGAAGCTCATAATACTAGACACCCAAATGATCCTCATAAAGGTAGTTTCGGAATTAATCATGATGGTATTTATGAAACTGTCAATAACTCATTACATTTCCAACTTGGACTAGCATTAGCATCACTTGGAGTAGCAACTTCTCTTGTTGCGCAACATATGGGAGCCCTTCCTTCTTATGCTTTTATCGCTAGGGACTACACTACACAATCTGCTTTATATAGTCATCATCAGTACATAGCAATGTTCTTGATGGTTGGTGCTTTTGCACATGGAGCTATTTTCTTTGTAAGAGATTACGATCCAGAATTAAATAAAGATAATGTACTAGCGAGAGTTCTTGGAACAAAGGAAGCTTTAATAAGTCATCTTAGTTGGGTAACAATGTTGCTTGGATTCCATACTCTTGGAATTTATGTCCATAACGATGTTGTTGTAGCTTTTGGTAATCCTGAAAAGCAAATTCTAATTGAGCCAGTATTCGCTCAATTTGTTCAAGCAGCTCAAGGTAAGATGATGTACGGCTTCAATGCTCTACTATCTGATCCTACAAGTTCAGCAAGTCTTGCTGCTAATTCATTACCAGGTAATCATTACTGGATGGATCTTATCAATAGACAAGATGCCTTAAGTGCATTTTTACCTATAGGTCCTGCAGATTTCTTAGTTCATCATGCTATCGCTTTAGGTCTGCATACAACTGCTTTAATCCTTATCAAAGGCGCTCTTGATGCCAGAGGAACTAAATTAATTCCTGATAAGAAAGATTTAGGTTATGCATTCCCTTGTGATGGGCCTGGACGTGGAGGTACTTGTGATAGTTCATCATGGGACGCTATGTACTTAGCGATGTTCTGGGCATTAAATTTACTAGCATGGGTAACCTTCTACTGGCATTGGAAACACCTAGCAATATGGCAGGGTAATGTAGCACAATTTAACGAATCAGGAACTTATCTAATGGGTTGGTTCAGAGATTATCTATGGTTAAACTCTGCTCAACTTATTAACGGATATAATCCGTTTGGAGTAAACTCGTTGTCTCCTTGGGCATGGATGTTCCTATTCGGTCACTTAGTTTGGGCTACTGGTTTCATGTTCCTAATATCATGGCGTGGTTACTGGCAAGAATTAATTGAGACATTAGTCTGGGCACATCAGCGTACTCCAATTGCTAACCTTGTTGGTTGGAGAGATAAGCCAGTCGCACTATCAATTGTTCAAGCTAGATTAGTTGGATTAGCACATTTCACCATTGGTAACATTCTGACTTTCGGTGCATTTGTGATTGCATCAACTTCCGGTAAGTTTGGCTAAATTTTCCTTTAAATAATTCAAATCACCACATATGTGGTGATTTTTTTTGTTTAATTTTAATGTTGTAAATTAAGTTAAAATTATATAAATATATCAAACATAAATGTCAGATATAAAAAAATTAATTTCTATTATCATCCCTGTTTTTAATGAAGGTGAGAGTATTGGTTTTTTATTGGATGAAGTTATAAATGTAATGTCATTACATAAATTTAATTTTGAATTGATTGTTGTAAATGATGGTTCTAATGACAATACACAACAAGTATTAAAACAATTAACTTTCAAAATTAAAGAATTGTCAGTGATTTCCCTTCGCAAAAATTATGGGCAAACTGCAGCAATGTCAGCTGGCTTTGATAACTCTAAAGGCGATATTGTTATTACTTTGGATGGTGATTTACAGAATGATCCAAATGATATTCCGATATTAATTTCAGAAATTAATAATGGCTACGATTTGATTTGTGGATGGAGGTTTGACAGAAAAGATAAATTAATTAATAGAAAGATACCATCAAAAATAGCGAATAAATTAATAGCTCGCGTAACAGGTTTGAAGTTGCATGACTATGGATGTTCATTAAAAGCCTTTAAGAAAGAAATAATTGATGATATTAAATTGTACGGAGAACTTCACAGGTTTTTGCCCGTCTTAGCTAATATTGAAGGTGCAAAAATCAAAGAAATTAAAGTCAATCATAGAAGCAGGCAATATGGATCTAGCAAATATGGAATAGATAGAACTTTTAGAGTTTTAATGGATTTACTAACTGTTTGGTTTATGACTAAATTTCTAACAAGACCGATGTATGGATTTGGTTTTGTTGGAATCATAAGTATTTTGATTAGCCTTGCAATGAGTTCCTATTTGATTGTTTTAAAAATAATGGGTGAGGATATTGGAAATCGTCCGTTGTTAATGTTTGCTTTAATATTGGGAATTGCTGGGGTTCAATTATTTAGCTTTGGATTATTGAGCGAACTTTTAATTAGAACATATCATGAAAGTCAAAGTCGTCCAATTTATAGAATAAGGTCAATAAGTAGTGCCAATAAAAATTAAATTTTTACTTAAAT
Organism: Prochlorococcus marinus CUG1435; assembly: GCA_017644375.1. Classification (NCBI taxonomy): domain Bacteria; kingdom Bacillati; phylum Cyanobacteriota; class Cyanophyceae; order Synechococcales; family Prochlorococcaceae; genus Prochlorococcus; species Prochlorococcus marinus. The sequence continues at coordinate 439,240 of JAEPLP010000001.1, read as the reverse complement.
TTTATTATTAATAAAGCTGAAAGTTTAACCACTTCAGGAGAAGTATCTCTTAAGCCTTGTCGTAAAATTGTTAATGTTGATTTATCAGACAATTCTTCTGCAATTTTTAATGCTTTTAATTTGTCTTCTGTATTTCCCTGAAAAAGACTAAACATTTTATTTCTTTGAGATTTTTTATAAAATAATGAGTACTCTTTTGCTTCGTGACTGTATAAAAAACTTTTTTTATTAGATAGAAATTTATTATAATTTTTTCTATTTTTTTTTAATTTATCAGAATGTAATTTGCCTTTTTTTATGAATTTTCTAAAGCTTCTTTTTTTAAAAACTAGAAGTAATATTCCTATAAAAATAATAAGAACAATTGCGAAAAAATTTAACATGTAAAAAGTTAATAATTTTTATATCATCCAGTAATAAAATTAACACTATTTCGCAGATAAATACTAAAGTGTTCAAAGATGTTTAAAGAATTATGCCATCTGATTTACCAAGTCTTTTACCCTCAATTTTTGTTCCATTAATTGGTATAGCAATGCCTGCTGTTTTTATCGTATTGATTGGAAGATTTATTACAGCAACTGAATAAATTATTAAACACTAAACTATTAAAAACATGAGCGACTTTCAAAAATCATTCTCAGAATCAACAAGTTCAATAAAGTTTGATGAGAAATACATAGATAATTCTGTACAACCAAATGATATTGGTGTTGCAGAACAATGGGCAGTAAAAACTGTTGCTGATCCATGTGTTGGTAATTTAGCTACCCCAGTTAATAGTGGCTATTTTACAAAAGCTTTTATAAATAATTTACCTTTTTATAGAGAAGGTATTTCTCCTAATTTTAGAGGCTTAGAAACTGGAGCAGCTTTTGGATATCTCCTTTATGGTCCTTTCACTATGACTGGCCCACTAAGAAATTCTGAATTTGCTCTAACTGCTGGACTTCTTGCGGCTATTGGAGCTGTTCATATTTTGACAGCACTCTTAGTTCTTTATAATGCACCAGGTAAAGCACCAAATGTTCAACCTCCAGATGCGACTGTTAATAATCCGCCAAAGGACTTATTCACAAGAGCTGGTTGGGCTGATTTTACAAGTGGATTTTGGTTAGGAGGCTGTGGAGGAGCAGTTTTTGCTTGGCTACTTGTTGGGACATTACACTTAGATACCATAATGCCAATTATTAAAAATATTTGGACTGCTGGTTAATTACTAAATAAAAAAATAAGTAATATTTAAAATTTAATTTTAAATTAAAATCTGAGCTCTACTTACTAACGTATTGTTCTATCCCATCTATAATTTCTAATAACTCTTCCTGCCGAAATAAGCTTAGATTGATAATGCAATGAGATTTTATCATTAGACTGTTTTAGGGTATCTATTCCTATTCCATTTCTACCAAAATTCTTTCCAGAGCTATGGTAATACAAACCGTCTCCTTTGTAGATTCCAATATGATCACATTTTTCTATATTTCCAAAAAATAAAAGATCGCCAGGTTTTAGAGCTGCATAAGACTCTTTGAAATAAAAAAGATGTTTACAAAAACTTTTTATTTGATAAGAGTCTCGAGGTATATGAATTCGATGTTTGAAAAAAGCAGTCTGAATTAAACCGGAACAATCAAAATTGGGTCCTAATGTGCCTCCCCAAAGGTATTCATTAGTATACTCAGCTTGATCCTTGATCCATTTTAAAATTGAGGTAATTTTATCCTTTATAAGGAGGTGTTCATTTTTTAAACTCTCAGTTTTATTTAATTCATATTTTTCAATAATCAATCCATCTAAATTTATCCAACAGATGTAACCGTCTTCATATAGTTGAACTAATATTCTTGAAAATTTATGGTTATTTTGATAGATATTTGGATAAATAAGCCTAAAAATTCTATTTTTAAATATTTCAGTAACTAATTTATTTTCTGTTGCATTTTGATATCCAGAAATATTAACTTTTAATTTCCACCAAATAGTTTTTGAAAAATTAGTTTGTTTAAATAGTGAGATAGGATTTTTATAATTTTCCATACAATGTCCTTCTACTATCCAAGTAAAGAGATGGGTCTAGCCCTAAATGATATTTTAGGGAGAGTATGTACTCATAATAAAGATTTTTCAAGAGAAGATATTGCTATAACTTGGATTAATTATAAAAGTGAAAATAACAGTGTATTTAAAGGTTTTGGAACTGGTTTTAATAATAAAAAAATGGTTTACCCCGCCAGCATAGTCAAGTTGGTTTATGGCCTTGCGGCATTTTATTGGATTAAAAAAGGAAGTTTATTATTATCAGATGAACTTAATGATGCTGTAAGGAAAATGCTTTCTTTATCAAGTAATAATGCAACAAGCTTCTTAATTGATTTACTTACAGGAACAACAAGTGGACCTTGTATTGAAGGGGAATTATGGGAAAATTGGAAATATCAAAGAAGTATAATAAATGATTGGCTACATGATTTACATTGGGAGGAATTGAGTGGTATAAATTGCTGTCAGAAGACCTGGGATGATGGACCATATGGTCGTGAAAAAGAATTTTATGGGCATGACAATAAAAATAGAAACGCTATGAATTCTGATTCAGCTGCAAGGGTTTTGGAGGAAATTATGATTCATATTGATTATCAAAAAAATAACTTAAATTTACGAAGTTTTTTAAAAAGAAATTTAAATAAAGTTGTTCTTAAAAACGATTCTCTTAATCAAATAGATGGTTTTTTGGGTGAAGGATTACCGGAAAGCATTAATCTCTGGAGTAAAGCAGGCTTAATGTCTGAAGTTAGACATGATTCAGCTTGGTGGACTAATAGTCAATCTTTACACACTTTATTAGTTGTTTTTTGTAATGGAGAAAAATATTCTAAAGATACTTCCTTTTTACCATTAATAGCCAAAGAAGTATATGAATTTAATAAGAGATATACTATTAAGGACTAAAGTAAATCGTCTAAGTAATTAGAGTCTAATTTATCAGTATAGGCTTCATAAGGTAACATCATTACCTCCTCAGAATCTAAATCATTCATAATCCATTCTCTATATTCTGCTAACAAACTTTTTCTATCTTCATTATCTAATTCATAAATACGTAATGCTGTATCTTTAAAATTTTCTTTAATTAAATTTTCAATTTCTTTCCTCTTCATTTTATGTTAATTCTCCTTCCAAAATAACTCTTCTTATTGTTGATAATGCAATTCCCGTTTGTGATCTAATTGATCGATATGAATATCCCTCATTACGTAATCTGATTACTAAAGATTCTTTTAAAGGACTTATTTTGGGCCTTCCCCCTAGATTATTTCCAGATAATTTTCTGCGTAATAGTTGTTCTTTTTTTCTCTCACCTAAACTTTTGTCTTCTAAATTATCCAATTCATATAAAATTTGAAAAATTGAAGAATTTGCTTTAGTTGATTCATTAGCCGCAAGAAAACCAGTCAAAGTTCGCAATTTAATATCATTTTTAATAAATTTATTTATTGTCCTCAAACATTCTTTTTTATTTTTAAACGCTCGATCAAGCTGAGTTATTATTAATTGATCTCCTTTAGACAAGCAATTTATAGCTTTATTGAGTTGGGGTTTTATTTCTTCATCTAAACTTATCAATTCAGAGAAAACTAAGCTGCAACCCTCTTCCTTTAAAATTTTTATTTGTTCTTCTAAATAGTCATATTCATTATTAGTAGCTCTAGCATAACCTATTGCTTTAGAGTTTTTATTTTTTTCAGATAGTAAAATACGCTTTCTTTTAAATTTAAAAGTCAATGTTTTATTACATATATTTTTTACTGTATCAATAAATATATAATAAAACACTTTTTAGTACAAAAAATTATAACTATAACAAATAGTTTATCTTGTGCAGTGTATAAAAATTGATCTGATATCTATATTAAAAATAACGTTCTAAATACTGTTCTATGTTTGGTTGATAGAACAAAATATTTTGTAATTAGTAACTTTAATTAGGATTTTTTAAATTATCTAAAGAATAGTTAAATTCATTTATTTTTTGAACTCTATTGAGTTGTCTTTATTTTTGAAATTATTAATAGTTAATTTAAAATGTTTTTAGTAAAATAAAGTTACAGGCTAGCAACAATTAATTTGACCAATAATTCTAATAGTTTAATTTCAAAACCTGATTGGTTAAGAGTAAAAGCTCCACAAGTTGAGAGGATTGGGAATACCGCAAATTTGTTAAATGATTTAAATCTCAATACTGTATGTCAAGAAGCAAGTTGTCCAAATATTGGTGAATGTTTTGCAAGTGGAACTGCAACTTTCCTCATAATGGGTCCTGGCTGTACTAGGGCATGTCCATATTGCGATATTGATTTTGATAGATCTAAAAGAGAATTAGATCCAACAGAACCATTTCGTTTAGCTGAAGCTGTTTATAGAATGCAACTTAAACATGTTGTAATTACATCAGTTAATAGAGACGATCTTGAGGATGGCGGCGCATCTCAATTTTTTGAATGTGTTTATCAAGTAAGAAAAAAATCTCCTGAAACTACTATTGAGCTTTTAATACCTGATCTTTGTGGTAACTGGAAAGCGCTTGAAAAAGTTCTTGATTCAAATCCAAACGTTTTGAACCATAATATTGAGACTGTGTCTTCGCTATATAAAAAAGTAAGACCTCAGGGTAAATATGAGAGAACTCTTGAATTGCTTAAAAGGACTAGAGAATATTCTCCCAAAGTTTATACAAAGTCAGGCTTTATGCTTGGTTTAGGGGAAAAAGATGAGGAGGTCTTAAGTCTTCTTAAGGATTTAAAAAGTAATTTCGTTGATATTGTTACTATTGGCCAATACTTATCTCCTGGCCCTAATCACTTACCTGTTCAAAGATTTGTGAGTCCCTCAAAATTTAATTATTTTAAAGTTTTTGGGGAAAAAGATTTGGACTTTATGCAAGTAGTCAGTTCTCCTTTAACTCGTAGCAGTTACCATGCTGAAGAAATTCAAAAACTTATGAAAAAGTATCCAAGATAGTTATTTGCATTTATTTGAATCTACCCACTCATTTAATTTCCATTCAACTAGGTCATTTTGAATCATTGGATCATTCTTAATAATTTTTAGTGCATTTTTATAATTATTCATCTCAAGAATTAGCAATCCGCCGTCACCTGGCTTCTTTAACTCATCTACTAAAAAACCACTTTTTATATTAATTCCTTCTTTTTTTAACTTTTTTATCCAATAAATATGTTCGTTAATTATTTTTTGTTTTAAATCATGATTAATTAAGTATTCTTTTTTTATAATTTCAGTTTTTACAAAGAAAGGCATTTACATTATCTTTATGCCAAGCATTTCTTCTTCGCTTGGGGGAACTATTAATTTAAAAGTACTCATGTAATAAGACCATTTTTCTATTATTTTGGCGGCCTTTAAGCTATTTGTTTTTGCTCGATATTCTCTAATAATTTCCAATAAAATGTCTTCCTGCTTTGATGTAGTTATTTTATGAATGCTAACTATTTCTTGATTAACTTTATTACTCAAGTCATTATTCTCATCGATTATAAAAGCTATTCCGCCAGTCATGCCTGCACCAATATTCCTTCCTGTTGAACCCAGAATAACTACTTTCCCACCAGTCATATATTCACAACAATGATCACCTGCGCCTTCTGTTACCGCTGTAGCACCACTATTTCTTACAGCAAATCTTTCGCCTGATTTTCCTAATGCAAATAATTTCCCACCTGTTGCTCCATAAAGGCAGGTGTTTCCTAAAATTACCTGTTTGGAGGAGGTTTTATCTATTTTTGGTGGAATTATTGTGAGTGTTCCTCCATTCATTCCTTTACAAACATAATCATTAGCTTCTCCGATTAATTGAACATTCATTCCCTTCAATAAAAAGGCACCAAAGCTCTGTCCTGCATATCCTTTGAAATTTAAGTTGAGTTCGCCATTGAAGCCAGTGTTGCCATGAAGTTCTGCGATTTCGCCTGATATTTTCGCACAAACACTTCTATCTGTATTTTTTATGTCAATTTCTTTGGTTAATGTTTCGTGATTTTTAATTGAATCTATAAATTCATTATCAGACAAAAACTCGTCTTCTAATACAAAACCATTACTATGAGCAGTCTTTGAATGTTTTAACCATGATCTATCGGTGGTTGAGTATTTATTTACTAAAGAAGAAAGATCAATATTAGAAGTTTTTGGAAGATCGATATCTCTTGCAGAAAGAAATTCTTTATTACCAATCAGTTCTTCCATATTAGAAACACCGATACTACTCATTATCTGTCTTACTTCTTCGGCAATATACAAGAAAAAATTCACAACATTTTCAGGAATACCTTTAAATCTTTTTCTTAATTCTTCTTTTTGAGTTGCAACTCCAACGGGACACTTGTTTGTATGACAAACCCGAGCCATTATGCATCCTTCAGCAATCATCGCTACAGAACCAAAACCGTATTCTTCAGCACCTAGTAAAGCTGCAATAACGACATCCCAGCCTGTTTTAAGACCTCCATCAGTTCTCAAAATTACTCTGTCACGTAAGTTATTATCCAAGAGAGATTTATGAACCTCAGCAACACCTAGTTCCCATGGTAAACCTGCATGTTTGATAGAACTCAGAGGTGAAGCTCCTGTACCTCCGTCATGGCCAGATATTTGTATTACATCTGCATTAGCTTTGCTTACTCCAGCAGCAATAGTGCCTATACCAATTTCAGAGACAAGTTTAACGCTTACTTTCGCTTTTGGATGAACTTGGTGTAAGTCATGGATCAGTTGAGCTAAATCTTCAATTGAATAAATATCATGATGCGGGGGAGGAGATATTAAAGCTACTCCAGGTTTACTATTTCTTAGTTTTGCAATGTAAGAATCAACTTTTGGACCAGGTAATTGTCCTCCTTCTCCGGGTTTTGCACCTTGTGCCATTTTAATTTCGAGTTGTTTACCACTTCTTAGATATTCAGGCGTAACTCCAAATCTTCCTGATGCTATTTGTTTAATAGCTGAACATGCGGTGTCACCATTCTCTAGACCTTTAATAAATGGCAACGTCGCTGATTGAGTATTTTCATCGATATCATTTAAAACATTAAAACGAGCAGGATCTTCTCCCCCTTCTCCACTATTACTTTTTCCACCAATTCTATTCATTGCAACAGCTAAAACTTCATGTGCTTCTCTGGATAAAGCACCTAAACTCATTCCTCCAGTACAGAACCTTTTGCAAATTGATTCAACACTTTCAACTTCCTCTAATGGAATACTTTTTCTTTGTGAATTAATTGTTAGTAAATCTCTTAGAGAGGTTGTGGGTCTATTACTAATAAGTTTTTTGTAAGTTTCAAAATGATCGTATCCTGGTCCTTGTTTTACAGCTGAATGTAAAACTTTTGACATTTCTGGGTTATTGGAATGATATTCTCCATTATTTCTAAATTGTACAAATCCAAAAAATTCTAATTTCTTTAAATCGATCTCTGGATAGGCTTTCGTATGTATTGAAAGGGTTTCATTAGTTAATTCTTTAAATGTTATCCCAGCGATACGGCTTGTTGTACCATCAAAAGCAATTTTTATTAAGTCAGATCCAAGGCCTACAGCTTCAAAAATTTGTGCGCCATGATAACTAGATAAAAGTGAGATGCCTATTTTCGAGAGAATTTTTCTTAAACCGTCTTCTAGGGCTTTTTTGATATTTTCTTGAACATCAATTATTGATAATGGATTTATTTTTTTGCTATCAATTAGTTTTTGTGTTTTTGGATGTTTTAACCAGTGTCTACCTGCTTCGAAGGTCAACCAAGGGCAAACCGCGCTTGCACCATAACCAATCAAGCAAGCCAGGTGATGTGTGCTCCAACATTGACCTGTTTCAATAATTAGAGAAGCTTTTAGCCTGATTTCTTTTTTTAGAAGATAATGATGAATCGCTCCAACAGCAAGTAAGGGAGGAATAAAAGTCTTTGTAGGATTAATACCCCTATCAGAAATAATAATTAAGGAGCAACCTTCTTTTATAGAGAGCTCACTTTGTTTACAAATTGCTTTTAATTGGTTCTCTAAGCCATGAACACCTTCCTCAATATCAAACAAACTTGAAATTGTTTGAGATTTAATTTTTGACTTTTCTATCGAAATGAGTTCTTCCTCATTGAGAATTGGACTTTGTAAATGAACAAAAGGTTTAGGATCTTTTATCTCAAATGGTGTACATCTTTCTCCAAGATGCATCTCTAAGCTCATTACCAGTTTTTCTCTTAAAGGATCGATAGGAGGATTTGTAACTTGTGCAAATCTTTGCTTGAAATAGTCATATAAAATATGTGGCTTTGAAGACAGCACTGCTAATGGGATATCGTCACCCATGCAATAGGTAGGCTCTTTAGCTAATGAAGCCATTGAATCCAAGATAAGATCATTATCTTCTGCTGAAAAACCGTAGGCAGTTTGTTGTTGTAATAGCTCAAGGTCTTTTAGTTTGCAGTCTTTAACCCATTCACTATTATTGATTTTGATTGTTCTATTACTTAGGAGGTTTTTGTAATCATGCCTTTGTGCGGCTTCAGATTTTACCTCCCAATTTCTTAGGATTTTATTTTTATGAAAATCAACTGCCAACATTTGTCCAGGTCCTAATCGACCTTTTTCTATAACTCTTTCTTCTTCAAGATCTACTACTCCTGTTTCAGACCCCATTACTACGAAACCATCATTTGTGATTGAATATCTTGCTGGTCTTAGGCCATTTCTATCAAGAGTTGCTCCAACAAAATTTCCATCAGCAAATACGAGGAGTGCTGGACCATCCCAAGCTTCTTGTAGGCTTGCAGAATATTCGTAAAAAGCTTTGATATTTTCTCTCTGTTCGAGTTCTGGTTGATCTCTAAATGCTTCAGGAACAAGTTTTAATAATGAGTCAGTAATGGGCTGACCTGAACGAATATTTATTTCAAGAGTTGCATCTAGATTTGATGAATCACTTTTATTTATATCTACGATTGGCTTAATTTCGTTAGATAAATCTCCCCAAAAATCATCTATGTGCTTTTCTGAAGCTTTAGCCCAATTGATATTACCTAAGAGAGTATTAATTTCACCGTTATGACCTAAGAATCTCATTGGCTGAGCTAGTGGCCATTTTGGAAGTGTATTAGTACTAAACCTCCTGTGGTAAACAGAAAATGAGACTTTAAAACTCTCTTCTTTTAAGTCTTGATAAAACTCAGATAATATTTCGGAACGAACCATACCTTTATAAACAACTGTTTTTGAACTTAGTGAGGCAAAATAAAATTCACAATCTCCAACATGGTTTTTAAAACTGTCTCTTATCTTTTTTTCAATTCTTTTCCTTAATTGGAATAAAAGCCTCTCAATATCATTGTTATCTTTTTTTTCTATGAATAAAATCCACTGACTTATAAATGGGGAATTTGCTTTAGCCAAAGGACCTAAGATTTCATTATTAACCGGTACTGTTCTCCAAGATGTTTTATTGATTCTTAATTTTTTTGCTTCCGCCTCGCATATTGATTTACATTCTTTAATTTTCTCTTTTTTATTAGGCATAAAAATCATACCTAAACCTTTGTCATATTCTTTTTTATTTTCAATTTTTACTTCTTTTTCTATGTAATTCCATGGGATTGAACATAAAATGCCCGCTCCATCTCCTGAGTCACTATCCCCTCCACAACCTCCTCTATGCTCCATGCAATTAAGGCCTTTCAGGGATTGTTTTAGGATCCAGTTGCTTTCTACCCCTTTAATATTGGCTATGAAACCAACTCCACACGCATCTTTCTCACCAATTATTCCATTTGGGGAATAACTATCTTGATATGGCTCAACGATTCTTTTGATACTCTCTCCCATAGATTATTTAATTTTATTTTGTTATTTATATATTTCTATTATAAAAATAAATATGAAAATAAATCTAAAGATAATGAATATTTACCAAAGAATTTTAATTTCACAAATTTTTAGAAAAATATCATTAAAAACTTTTAGTTGGTGCTCGTAAAAGGTTATGATGTTTAAATGTTTATTTTTTTCAAAATATAATAGATGCCTACCATCTCACAATTAATAGGTTCAGAAAGAAAACGTCTGACTAGGAAAACAAAATCTCCTGCATTAAAAGCCTGCCCTGAAAGAAGAGGGGTATGTACGAGAGTTTATACATCAACACCTAAAAAACCTAATTCAGCTTTAAGAAAAGTCGCTAGGGTGAGATTAACTTCAGGTTTCGAAGTAACAGCTTATATCCCTGGGATAGGACATAATTTGCAAGAACACTCTGTAGTGCTTCTTAGAGGCGGAAGAGTTAAGGATTTGCCAGGAGTTAGATATCATATAATAAGAGGAACTTTAGATACGGCTGGAGTCAAAGATAGACGTCAATCCAGATCTAAGTATGGAGCAAAAGCTCCAAAAGATTAATTTGTAAACATCAATTTTTAAAAACATGTCACGTCGTAATGCAGCAGTAAAAAGACCAGTTCTTCCAGATCCTCAATTTAATAGTCGTCTTGCTTCAATGATGATTTCTCGATTGATGAAGCATGGTAAAAAATCTACAGCTCAAAGAATATTGTCTGATGCTTTTTCTCTAATAAGTGAGAGAACTGGAGGGAATGCAGTCGAATTATTTGAAACAGCCGTAAAAAATGCAACTCCTCTTGTCGAGGTAAGAGCTAGAAGAGTTGGTGGTGCAACATACCAAGTACCAATGGAAGTCCGCCAAGAGAGGGGTACAGCTATGGCATTAAGATGGTTGGTTACATTCTCACGTGCAAGAAATGGAAAAAGTATGTCCCAAAAACTTGCTGCTGAGTTAATGGATGCAGCAAATGAAACCGGTAGTGCAGTTAAAAAAAGAGAAGATACTCATAAAATGGCTGAAGCTAACAAAGCTTTTGCACATTACAGATATTAATTTCATCAAAAAGGTACTTAAGTAGTTTATTATTATTAAAGTTTGCTTTTAGGGTGAACTATACTAATCAAAAATTATTTTATTTGGAGCTTTAAAATTGGCACGCGACTTTCCCCTAGAACGAGTAAGAAACATAGGTATAGCCGCTCATATTGACGCAGGGAAGACTACAACTACTGAAAGAATTTTGTTTTATTCAGGTGTTGTTCACAAGATAGGAGAAGTACATGATGGTGCTGCAGTAACAGATTGGATGGCTCAAGAACGAGAAAGAGGTATAACTATTACTGCTGCGGCAATATCTACTAGTTGGCAAGATCATAGAATTAATATTATTGATACTCCTGGACACGTTGACTTTACTATTGAAGTAGAAAGATCAATGCGAGTCTTAGATGGAGTCATAGCTGTTTTTTGCGCGGTTGGTGGAGTTCAGCCTCAATCTGAAACAGTTTGGCGTCAAGCAGATAGATACTCTGTCCCAAGAATGGTTTTTGTTAATAAAATGGATAGGACTGGTGCAGACTTTCTAAAAGTTAATAAACAAATTAAAGATCGACTTAAGGCAAATGCACTACCAATTCAACTACCTATTGGAGCTGAAGGTGATCTTACAGGCATAATTGATTTAGTCGCTAACAAAGCATATCTTTATAAAAATGACTTAGGTACTGATATTGAAGAAGCACCAATTCCATCTGAAATGGAGAAGGAGGCTAGTGAGTGGAGATTCAAGTTGATGGAGAGCGTCGCAGAAAATGATGAAGAGTTAATTGAAATTTTCCTTGAATCAGGAGAATTATCCACAGAACAATTGAAAAAAGGTATTAGGGAAGGTGTTTTAAAACATGGATTAGTTCCTGTTCTATGCGGGTCAGCTTTTAAAAATAAAGGAGTCCAACTTGTATTAGACGCTGTTGTAGATTATTTGCCAGCTCCAGTTGATGTAAAACCAATACAAGGAGTTTTACCAAGCGGTAAAGAAGATGTTAGACCTTCAGATGATAATGCTCCTTTCAGTGCATTAGCTTTCAAAGTGATGTCAGATCCCTATGGTAAATTAACCTTTGTAAGAATGTATTCAGGTGTCCTTTCAAAGGGTAGCTACGTAATGAATTCGACTAAGGATGCTAAAGAGAGAATTTCTAGATTAGTGATTCTAAAGGCTGATGAAAGAGAGGAGGTTGATGAATTGAGGGCTGGTGATTTAGGAGCAGTATTAGGTCTTAAAAACACAACAACTGGTGATACTTTATGTAACACCGAAGATCCAATAGTTTTGGAGACATTGTTTATCCCTGAACCAGTTATCTCAGTGGCTGTTGAGCCAAAAACTAAAGGTGATATGGAAAAATTATCAAAAGCTTTAACTGCTTTGTCTGAAGAGGATCCAACCTTTAGAGTAAGTACTGATCCTGAGACAAATCAAACTGTAATTGCAGGTATGGGTGAGCTGCACTTAGAAATTCTTGTCGACAGAATGTTAAGGGAATTTAAAGTTGAAGCCAATATTGGAGCCCCTCAAGTTTCATACAGGGAGACTATTAGGTCTAGTTCTAAAGGTGAAGGTAAATATGCGAGACAGACTGGAGGTAAAGGTCAATATGGTCATGTAATAATTGAAATGGAACCTGCTGAAGTTGGTAAAGGGTTTGAATTCGTCAACAAAATTGTTGGCGGAGCTGTACCAAAAGAGTATATTGGTCCTGCATCTAATGGAATGAAAGAAACCTGTGAGTCAGGTGTTCTTGCCGGTTATCCACTCATTGATGTAAAAGTAACACTAGTCGATGGTTCATTCCACGATGTAGACTCATCTGAAATGGCCTTCAAAATTGCAGGTTCTATGGCTTTTAAAGACGGGGTTAAAAAATGCAATCCTGTCCTTCTAGAGCCTATGATGAAAGTTGAGGTCGAAAGTCCTGATGACTTTCTTGGATCTGTAATTGGAGATCTCTCCTCTAGGAGAGGTCAAGTAGAAGGGCAATCTGTTGATGATGGATTGTCTAAGGTACAGGCCAAAGTGCCCTTAGCCGAAATGTTCGGTTATGCCACACAACTCCGATCAATGACTCAAGGTCGGGGTATATTTTCGATGGAGTTCGCAAATTATGAGGAAGTTCCTCGTAACGTTGCTGAAGCTATCATCTCCAAGAATCAGGGCAACTCCTGATCTCTAAACTTAAACACTCTTAAACCCTCGATTCTTTAATTCAAAATGGCTCGCGAGAAGTTCGAAAGGAACAAACCACATGTCAACATAGGTACTATTGGCCATGTTGATCATGGAAAAACAACACTAACTGCTGCTATTACCAATGTATTAGCCAAAAAAGGTCAAGCTCAAGCTCAAGACTATGGAGACATAGATGGAGCTCCAGAAGAAAGAGAGCGTGGCATTACTATTAATACAGCTCACGTCGAATATGAAACTGAAGGCAGACACTATGCTCATGTTGATTGCCCAGGTCATGCTGATTATGTAAAAAACATGATTACAGGGGCTGCTCAGATGGACGGAGCAATTCTAGTCTGCGCTGCAACTGACGGACCTATGGCTCAGACAAAAGAGCATATCCTTTTAGCTAAACAGGTTGGAGTTCCTGCTCTTGTAGTAGCTCTAAACAAGTGCGATATGGTCGATGACGAAGAAATTATTGAACTTGTTGAAATGGAAATCAGAGAACTACTAGATAGTTATGACTTCCCTGGAGATGATATTCCAATAATTCAAGTTTCTGGTTTAAAAGCTCTCGAAGGAGATTCAACTTGGGAATCAAAGATTGAAGAATTAATGAAAGCAGTCGATGCTAGTATTCCAGAGCCTGAAAGAGAAGTTGATAAACCATTCTTGATGGCAGTTGAGGATGTTTTCTCAATAACTGGTAGAGGTACCGTAGCTACTGGAAGAATTGAAAGAGGTAAGGTAAAGGTTGGAGAAGAAGTTGAAATAGTTGGAATAAGAGACACAAGAGTAACAACTGTTACTGGAGTTGAAATGTTCCGTAAACTTCTTGATGAAGGTATGGCTGGCGATAATGTTGGTTTACTCTTACGAGGTGTTCAGAAAGAGGATATTGAGAGAGGTATGGTGCTTGTTAAGAAAGGATCTATTACACCTCATACTCAGTTTGAAGGAGAAGTTTACGTTCTAAAAAAAGAAGAGGGCGGTAGACACACTCCTTTCTTTGCAGGATATAGACCACAGTTTTACATCAGGACAACTGATGTGACAGGTCAAATAACAGCATTTACTTCTGATGATGGTTCTAACGTAGAAATGGTTATGCCAGGAGATAGAATCAAGATGACTGGAGAATTAATTTGTCCAGTAGCAATCGAACAAGGTATGCGATTCGCAATACGTGAGGGTGGACGTACTATTGGTGCTGGAGTTGTTTCTAAAATTCTCAAATAATATATTGAATTTTAAAAATTTAACCTCAATCACCTATTATAAATATAGGGATAAGGGTCATTTTAATTAATGACCCTTTACAAGGAATTATTTTAAATTATGACTGCATCAATAGCGCAACAAAAAATAAGAATAAGACTTAAAGCATTTGATAGAAGAATGCTTGATTTATCTTGCGATAAAATAATCCAAACTGCTGATACTACTTCAGCATCAGCAATAGGTCCCATACCTTTACCTACAAAAAGGAAAATTTATTGTGTCCTAAGATCACCACATGTCGATAAAGATTCAAGAGAGCATTTTGAAACAAGAACACATCGAAGAATAATTGATATTTATAGCCCATCTGCAAAAACTATTGACGCTTTAATGAAACTAGATCTCCCTAGTGGCGTAGATATAGAAGTTAAACTTTAAAAAAGCCCGAAAACTCACTGAATTGATTAATATAAGTACAAAGTAATGAGGTTTAAATGGGAGAACTTTCTGTAAGGGAATTACCTATATTTCCTTTGCCAGAAGTAGTCCTTTTCCCTCAAGAGGTATTGCCATTACATATTTTTGAATCTAGATACAGAATAATGCTTCAATCTGTTCTTGAGTCAGATTCTATGTTTGGAGTTATTAAGTGGGATCCAACCACTAAAAGTATGGCTAACATTGGATGTTGTGCACAAATCATAAAACATCAAACTGCAGAGGATGGAAGAAGTAATATCATAACTCTGGGACAACAAAGATTTCAAATTTTAGAAATCATTCGTTCGACTCCTTTTTGTACGGCGATGGTTAGTTGGATTAGTGATGATAATATTGATAATCTTCAAAAATTAGATTCTTTAAAAGATTCA
Source organism: Prochlorococcus marinus CUG1435 (assembly GCA_017644375.1). Classification (NCBI taxonomy): domain Bacteria; kingdom Bacillati; phylum Cyanobacteriota; class Cyanophyceae; order Synechococcales; family Prochlorococcaceae; genus Prochlorococcus; species Prochlorococcus marinus. The sequence goes on along the minus strand of JAEPLP010000001.1, from coordinate 424,008 downwards.
GTAAAAGAAGCACTTAGTGATGTTATTAATCTAACAAGTAAATTGACTAATACTAAGAAAAATCTCCCAGATAAATTACCTGACAACCCCATAGATTTATCTTTTTGGATAGGTGCCCATTTGGGCGGTAATGTTGCGGAAGAACAACAAAGACTTCTTGAAGAAAGAAATACGTTTACTCGTTTGGAAAGAGAGTATGAAATGCTTGATCATACAAGGAAACAACTAGCAGCAAGAACAGCGTTGAAAGAAAGTTTTCCCGATATAAAAGGAAATTAAATGTCTTTATTATTATCAATTTTTTTACTGTTTTTATTCTTTCTAGTGCTTTCTATTATTTGGAGAATGAAGGCCAGAAAATATATTTCTTCTGGTACAGTTGCTTCAGCTTATGATGCTTGGACTCAGGATAAATTACTTGAGAGATTGTGGGGAGAACATATACATTTGGGCTTTTATCCCCTAGGAAAAAAAAATATTGATTTTAGAAAGGCTAAAGTTCAGTTTGTTCATGAACTAGTCAAGTGGAGTGGTTTAGATAAATTGCCAAAAGGTTCAAGAATTCTTGATGTTGGTTGCGGAATAGGAGGAAGTTCCAGGATTCTTGCAAAATATTATGGGTTTAATGTTACTGGAATTACAATTAGTCCGGCACAAGTTAAGAGAGCAAGAGAACTAACTCCTCAGGGACTTAATTGCAACTTCCAAGTTATGGATGCTTTGGATTTAAAATTTGAAGATGGATCATTTGATGCGGTCTGGAGTGTTGAAGCAGGTGCACACATGAATGATAAAGCTAAGTTTGCAGATGAAATACTAAGAACTTTAAGACCTGATGGGTATTTAGCATTGGCTGATTGGAACTCAAGAGATCTAAGGATATGCCCCCCATCTATTTTTGAGAGGTTGGTTCTTAAGCAATTACTTGAACAGTGGGTGCATCCGAATTTTATTAGTATCGATGAATTTGCTAATCTTCTTGGAACTAATAAAAATAGTGCAGGAAGTATTATTACAGAAAACTGGAATTCTTATACAAATCCTTCATGGTACGACTCTATTATTGAGGGCATTCGAAGACCTTTAGCAATTTTATCTCTTGGCCCTTTCGCGATTGTTAAGTCCATTAGAGAGATCCCGACAATACTACTTATGAATTGGGCATTTAGAAAAGGTCTAATGGAGTTTGGAGTTTATAAATGTCGAGGATAAATTAATCTAGTTCAACATTTTCGGAAAAATAGTTCCCAAAATCTACAAAATTCTTGCAAAGGGGCTTTAGATCATTTTTTAATTCAAGAAAATTTTCAATATTATTTTGATTATTTATTTCTAAATCAATATAAATCACGTATTCGCCTAACTCTCTTTTAGAAGGTCTAGATTCTATTTTACTCATATTAAATCCGTAATCTGCAATAAAATTTATAGCCTCAAGTAAAGCACCAGGTTTGTTTGAGATTAATGAGAAAGCAAAACTGGCAATATTAGCTGAATCAGAATTAGATTCTTTGCTCAATAAGACAAATCTAGTACAATTCCCTGGAACATCGTTGATAGGAAAGGCTAATTCTTTAAGCCCTTCAATTTGAATTAATGATTTTGAACCAATAGCTGCTCTAAATTTACTCCCTTTTACCATCCTGACAGCTTCTGATGTTGAATTGGTTGGAAGGGATATTGCATTAGGTAAATTTTCAGATAACCATTCTGAACATTGAGCTAAAGCTTGAGGATGGGATAATACCTCTGAAATGATTGAAAGTTCTCCATCACTAATTAATGCGTGTTTGATGGGCAAAACTATTGCTTTATTAATATTAATATCGGGAAATTTCCAAAGGGCGTCTAGAGTGGCTGTAACTCCTCCTTCTACAGAATTTTCAATAGGAACTACAGCAGCATCACAATTGTTGTAGGCAATTGATTTAATGACCGAATGTAACCCATTACATGGTACAAATATAGGTGTCTGAAAATTGGCAAGCTTTGATAATATATGAGCTGCTTTTTCTGCGTATGTCCCTTTAGGACCTAAATATGCAACTTGTTTGCGCATGATTAATTGTAAGAAAAAAAGAGATCAAATAAGCATTGGAGGTATATAGAAAATGCTATTGTCTTTTGATGCTAAGCAGAAACTCAAGCTTTCCGTAACACGAAATAAAGAATATCTTTCTAAGTATCTTTTGGAAGAAGAAAGAGTTGTTGGAGCAATGCTGGACCCCAAAAAATTAGTACCTGAAGGGGACGGTAGGTACAAGTATACAGTAACAAGTTTTAAGGTTTTCCAATTAGATATTAACCCTGTTGTTTCAATTGCGGTAGAGAATAGAGATGGAATTTTAAGAATGAGTGCCCTCGAAAGTACATTGGATGGTTTGGGGATAATAGATGACTTTAATCTTATTTTGAAAGCTAATTTGGAAGCAACTGATATTGGATTAGAAGGAGAAGCGCTTTTAGGGGTGTCTGTAAGCCAACCCCCTCTATTGAAGCTGGTACCAAAGAAAATTTTGGAATCTACTGGGCATTCTGTATTAAATGGCATTTTGTTAGGAATAAAATCCAGAGTTCAACAGCAATTAGTGAAAGATTTTTTAGAGTGGTGTGAGTTAAATAAGATTTGATTTTTTAAAAAACTTTTCCTATGAAGACTAGTTATTCCATTTTTTTTAATCATTGAAAGATGTTCTCTTGTTCCGTAACCTTTATTTTTGAATATTAAGTATCCTGAGTAATTTTTTTCTAACCTTTCCATTAGATTGTCGCGAGATACTTTTGCAACAATGCTTGCTGCAGCTATTGAGGTAAATTTTGTGTCTCCTGACACTACATTTTTCTGAATTCCCTTCCAAAGCCTCAATAATAGTGGGCCATCAATTATTAGTTCAGTTGGTTTCTTTTTTAACTTCTTTAAAGCTCTTATCATTGAAAGTTCAGTGGCAACTCTGATACCAAACTTATCTATTTCTCTGACTGAGGATTGCCCAACTCCATAATCTGAAGAAAGTAATAAAATTTTTGATAAAAGTAATTTTCTTTTTTTGGGTGTTAATTTTTTACTATCATTCACTCCAAATTGTTTTAGGATGTTTTTATTTTTTTTAGTCAAAACTACTACAGAAGAGAAAACTGGGCCAAAGACTGCTCCTCTTCCAACTTCGTCTATTCCAACTTCGAATACTTTATTCAATACTTGCTGAAGATCGTCTTCTTTTTTTTCTTGCATTGTTTATCTCATCTTTTTGTTCAATTACTTCACTATTTTTTAAGGATACAACTTCTTCATTTTCATTATTTTTTTTTGTTAATTTATCTTTGGAATTTGGATGTGTTTCGTTATTAATTTCAATCACTTCGACTGCTTTGGATTTTGAGATTTTTTTTAATTGTTTTGATGTTGTTTTTTTACTATCTAGACTTTTTTCTTTTGCTTTACTATTTTCTTTTAAACGAACAAAATTATTGCTAGTTAGATATTCTTTGCCTAACTTTATCAGTGGATTAATTCCTAATTGACTGAAAACTATTTTTTCGTCATCAGAAATATCTACAGTTATTATGTTTTTTTCTTTTGAATTTAATATATGCGTATCATCATTATCTTTTTCTTTTTCTCTTTCTTTTTTGTTAGAAGTTTCTTCATTGTTGAGGTTCTTGGGGTTGAATAATTCCTTTTCAATTATTTTTTCCTGCTTTTCAGCTGCTTCATAATTATTTATATCTCCATTTTTTATACTGTTTGATTTAATAGTTTTTTCTTCAACTCCTTTTATTTGTAAATTAGAAATTTCATAATTCAAATTATTTTCTATATGACCGGTACCATTGCATGCAGAACATTTCCTACCAAATAATTCATATAAATTTTGGCCTTGTCTTTTTCTGGTTAACTCAACCAAACCTAATTCAGTAAGCTGAGCTATCTGAGGCCTAGCAGAATCTTCTTTTATTGCTGAAGTAAAATGCTCAAGTAATTGGAATTGATCCCTTCTCGTTTCCATATCAATAAAATCTACTACGATGACTCCACCAATATTTCTTAATTTCATTTGCCTAGAAATCTCAACTGCGGCCTCGCAATTCGTCCACAAAACAGTTTGTCTAGAGTTGGCAGATCTTGTAAAAGATCCTGAGTTAACATCAATTACTGTTAGAGCTTCAGTTGGTTCAATTATTATGTAACCTCCGGAAGGAAGATCTACTCTCGGTTGAAGCGCTTTTTGAATTGTTTTCTTAATTTCATATTTTTCTAAAATATGTTGATTTAAATCATTGTCGTGAAATTCAATATTTACATTAGATTCATTTATTAGAAAATCTTTTGCCCTTTCAACTGAAAATTTACTATCGATAATTATACTTTTAGTTGATGATTTAATATAGTCTCGCAAAATCTTAAGAGAAAAATCATCATCTCTTTTGATTAAATTTGGTGGATTAGAAGTCTCGGAAACTTTTAAAATATTTTCCCATTGTTTTATTAAATTTTCTAAGTCTTCAATAAGCAGCTCTTCTTTTATATTTTCTGCTTCTGTTCTAAATAGTAATCCTGTGCTAGGTGGTTTTATTAAAACACCTAGTGCTTTTAGACGGTTTCTTTCTGTTTCTGTATTTATTTTTCTGGAAATATTTACTCCTTGACTATGTGGCTGTAATATAAGGTACTTTCCAGGTATTGAAATACATCCTGTAAGTCTGGGTCCTTTCGAGCCTGTAGGTTCCTTCATTACCTGAACTAATACTTTTTGTTTTGGTTCGAGCAGTTCAGTTATTCCTAATATCCCTTTTTTTAGTCTTAATGGACCTAAATCTGATACATGGATAAATCCATTTTTATCACTTTCCCCAATGTTGATAAAAGCGGCATCAATACCAGGGAGAACATTTTCAACTGTTCCTAAAAAAATATCGCCAATTTGATATTGACCTTGTGCGACGATTAATTCATCAACTCGATCATCTGTGAGTAGTGCTGCAATTCGAGCCTGCTCAGCGATGATAATTTGCTGAGACATATAATTGATTCTGAATGATTTGGATTTTGAAAAACATCTAATTTTAAGAATTAGATTTTAATTTTTGATAAAGCAATTTTTTATAGCTTTTGTTATTTACTTTTAAAATTAATAAAGATTGAATTCTGCTATTTATAAAGCTTTAAACGATTTTCAAACTAATTGAAATTGAATTCATAGCTATGATTATCTCTTAAATTAACCATAACTAAGATAATTTTAACATCTAATCACCACTAAAGCACATTGATACATTATTCTAATATTGGTGAAATTCTTTATTTAAAGTGGTTCAAGTAAACGAAAATTATTTAAAACTCAAAGCAGGCTATTTATTTCCTGAAATTGCTAAAAGGGTAAAAATATATTCTGAAACAAATAAGAGTGCTGAAATTATTAAGCTTGGCATAGGAGACGTTACAGAACCATTACCGAGAGCATGCATAGAAGCTATGGGTAAAGCTTTAGATGATATGGGAACAACAGATGGTTTTAGAGGTTATGGACCAGAACAAGGTTATTCTTGGCTTAGAGAAAAAATATCTGAGCATGATTTTATCTCTAGAGGATGTCAAATTTCACCTGAAGAAATCTTTGTTTCAGATGGTTCTAAATGCGATAGTAGCAATATTTTGGATATTCTTGGCAAAGATAATTCAATTGCTGTAACAGACCCTGTTTACCCTGTTTATGTGGATAGTAATGTAATGACAGGCAGAACTGGAGATGCTCTTGAAAATGGTACCTATAAAGGATTGACATATCTTGCAATCAACGAGGGGAATAACTTTCTTCCAGAACTACCTGAAAAAAAAGTTGATATTTTATACCTATGTTTTCCTAATAACCCCACTGGAGCAACGATTAATAAAGAAGAATTGAAAAAGTGGGTTGACTATGCCCTTCAAAACAAATCTCTTATACTTTTTGATGCAGCTTATGAAGCATTTATTCAAGATAATGATATTCCACATTCAATATATGAGATTGAGGGAGCAAAGGATTGTGCTATTGAATTTAGATCTTTTTCAAAGAATGCAGGATTCACCGGAGTTAGATGTGCTTTTACAGTGATACCTAAAAATCTCAAAGGTTTGAGTTCAACAAATGAGGAAATTGACTTATGGCCTCTTTGGAACAGGAGACAATCTACAAAGTTCAATGGAGTAAGTTATGTTGTTCAGAAAGGTGCAGAGGCTGTTTATTCTCCTGAAGGGAAAAAACAGGTGAAAGGTTTAATTGATTTTTATATGGAAAATGCAAAAATCATGAAAAATAAACTTCAGAATTCAGGATATAAAGTTTATGGTGGGGACAATGCTCCTTATATCTGGATTAAAGTTCCAGATCAAATGACATCTTGGGACTTTTTTGATTTCCTTCTACAAAAAGTTAGTGTAGTGGGAACACCTGGGAGTGGATTTGGATTAGCAGGAGAGGGTTATTTTCGCTTGTCAGCATTTAACTCACGATCAAACGTCCTTGATGCAATGGAAAGAATAATTAATATATAATTATTATTACAATTTAAACTCTAATAAATTTAATGTTATCTATAAAGTTAGAACAAAGTGCAAATAATAATTCAGCAGTGATTGAAAAGAAACCTGCTGAATTAAAAAATAAATCTCCAAAATATAAGGTTTTACTTCATAATGACCCAGTTAATTCTATGGAGTATGTCACTATTTCACTGCGAGAAGTAGTTCCGCAATTAAGTGAACAAGATGCTATCGCAATAATGCTTGAAGCACATAATACGGGCGTGGGTCTAGTAATTGTTTGTGATTTAGAGCCAGCAGAATTTTACTCAGAATCTTTAAAATCTAAAGGAATTTCTAGTTCAATTGAGAAAGAGGATTAATAAGGATTGAATTTATTATTTAGAGTGAGCTAATTTCCTTTCTGATAAAGGACGGACTTTTAGAGATTCTTTTAAGGAAGACTTTCCATATTCTCTCTCAAGAATGTCGATAACTGTTTTGCCAAATTCGTCTTCTGGATTATCAAAAGCTTCTAAGCAAACCTGACCAAGTTTTTCCCCTAGTGCCCCTGGATTCCAGAGAAGTTTTCTAGCTGTCCAGGGCATCATGCTCATTGGATTATAATTTGGCTTCAAAATTTTATGCTCCAAAGCATACTTCTCAAGAAGAGTGTGAGGTTGCAGACCTATAAAGAATATAGCTGGATCAACTAAGCCTTTACCAAAAATATTTTCCAATTCTCTATGGTATGCAATTGTTTGTCTTATGGTGTTGGGCGTTTCATCAAAAACATTAAATGAATAATTGACTGAAACATGATTCTTGAAACCTGATTTGACTAGCATTCTGCAATTATTTAATACAGTTTCAAGGTCATAAGCTAATCTCATTTTTCTAACAAGTTCTTGAGATCCGGAGGTGATACCTATTTCAAAATAGCTCATACCTGTATCAACCATAAGCTGAGCTAGTTCAGCATCAATATTATCTGCTCTGATGTATGCAGCCCAATTAATATCATCCCAGCCTTGGTCCTTAATTGCTTGCAATAGTATTTTTGCATCTTCAATATGTTTTTTAGCTGGAATAAACTGTGCATCTGTGAACCAAAATCCCCTTACTCCAAGATCATATAATTGCTTCATTTCTTTGATTACTTCGTTAACAGGATTAACGCGAACCTGCTTCCCCTCCACAACTGTGTAAACACAGAAACAACAATTATGAGGACAACCTCTTTTTGTTTGTACCCCTACGTAATAATCGCCACCTTCTATATACCAATCGAATTCAGACCATATTGATTTAATATATTTGTAGTTGCAGGCAGTTTTAACAGTGCCTGAAGGTTGTTCATGTATTAATTTGTTCCGAGGTTTTTGTCCGGCAATGTAACATCTTTCTTCTTCTATTGAATCTCCTCTAATGATTTTTTCTATGAGATTTTCTCCCTCTCCAACTGAAATTACAGTTCCTTTTGGGAGTAGATTCCCCAATTGTTCATAGAAGACACTAACAGCCCCACCTCCTAAAATTACTTTTACATTTTTATTGTATTTTTGTGCTCTTTTTAGTCCCATCTTGACTAAAGAAGTATTTCTATATATTTCTCCATAATGAGATGCAATTAATTTTAATCCTCCCCAGGAACCTCTAATTTTTTTAAAGATATTTTTTGAGTAGAAAACTTCAAAAGAGTTTTGTAGGGGATTTCCACTCCTACCATCAACAGGTGCATAAATTTGTATATCTCTCCATGAAAAAATGATTAGATGTGGTCTAAATTGATCAATTTTTCTAGCTAAATATTTGGAAACTTTATTAGATGGAATTATTGCTAGATCAATGAATTGCTGCTCTAAACCTGGAAAACATTTATGAATATGGTCTGCTAAATAAATAGGACCTATTGGAAATATTGGATTACATGGCAATCTTACAGTTAATATTTTGCCATAGTGCTTTCTTTGGTAATTTTTTTTATTTAATTTTTCGAACTTCAAATTAAAATTCATATCATGAAATTTAATGAATTTATTACTTTAAGAATCTAACTACTTTATTACTAATTTGGCGAAATTAAAAATCTTAAGAAAATTCTGCCGATAATTTATTTAAATTCAAAGATCAGAAATCATATAAATCAAACATACTTTGAGGAGTTTTAACCCATCAATCCATCTAGATATATTTGGTGCTCCAGATTTCCTAGCATAATATCTAACAGGGTAATTTAGTATCTTAATATTGTTTTTTGCCGCCTCGAATATTATTGTGAAATCTCCGAATGGATCAGATTTAGAATCCCAACTTCCGTTTTGTTTCATCAGTTTAAATAATTTTCTTGAAAAAACTTTTGTTCCACAAAGTGAATCTGATACTGGCTTATTTATGAGAATTGATAAAAATATTGCAAAGAGTCTATTTCCTATATAATTGGCCCATCTCATTGCATCTTTTTCCATAGGGAAAGTTGTTCGGGCACAATTAATTAGGATATTTTTATTTTTGGTTGATTCCATTATTGCTGCAATACTGTCATCAATATCTACAGTAAAATCACTATCAATTATGGCGAGGGTCTCACCTGAAGAAATATTAAATCCCTCCACAACAGCATTTTTCTTGCCTTTTGAAGTCTGTTGCAAAAGACTTATATTAAAGAAATTTGAAAAATTTTCTTTTAACTCTTTCAGCATCAAATATGTATTATCTTTACTATTACCTTCAACAAATATAATTTCTAATTTATTTGGTATTCCTTTAAATTTATTTAATGCGTTAATTAAAAGTTCTTTATTACCAGCTTCATTTCTCGCAGGAATTACTATTGATATTAAATGATCGGAAATATTTTCATTATATTTATAAAAAACAATTTCTAGTTCGTAAGCTAGTTGCTTTATGATTGGTAATTTCCGGAAAATATTTTTTAATGATGATGGGATTAGTTTAGTTTTCAAAGGAGTTAATTTTTTTGCTTTCCATCTTATGGATCTATAGTTATAAATTTCGGCTAGAGATTCAATATCGCCTAAAGTTATTCTTGCTTGGTTGGTAGTTTCTCTAAAAATTCTTGAATCTAATCTCATCCATCTTGTTAAGGGCTCCCATGCATTGCCTCGAACTTTAATAGAAATTAATTCGCTATTATTCTTGAATAATTGATGTAATTTGTTATTTGTTAAGTTCCACGAATTAACAGATTTCATTACTTTTACAGTTTCTTAAAGACACTTTAGTATATGAAGATTATTTATTTTTTTAATATTAATATCCATGGTTTTAAAACATCATTTTTATATACGACTTCATAAGAATTATTATCGTTTTTTATTTCTTTAGATTCATATGTCCATGCTAATTCTGATTTATTTAGCTGATCAATACCCTCTACAAGTCCACCAAGTCTTGGCGTTAATAGGGAAATCTTAATAACTTTTGATTCTGATTGAGAATCTATTATTCCTTTTTTATCAACTTTTATAGGTTGTTTTTGTACGATATCAAAAGATGATACGTATTCCATTTTTTCTCTTAAATCTCTTGATCTATCAGTGAATAATCCTGATTGCAAAATAAATGAAGTTAGTAAGTAAGGACCAATGATAAGAGCTATTAATATTTCTCTTAATGAATTTTTGTTTTTTATGAATGACCAAGATACTGCAAAAGATAATAATCCAATAATTAAAAATGTATTTTCCTTATAATTAAAGTCAATAATGTTTTTATACAAAAAATAATATGAGAAAACTAGGGCGACTATAAAAAGTGGAATTATTTTAGAAGTTATAAATATAAAGATCCGTTTAAACCTCTTAGAATTAAATAAATATTTTATTCCTTCAAAAGTATTTAGTGAAAAAATTGATGATATTTGTAAAGGGTAGTATGGGGTTTTAGTAGAAAAAAAACTCAGAATTACTATTAAAATTAGAGGAAAAAATGTAAGCACATATTTATTCTCTTTACTTTTAGAAAAATTGCTTATTGTTCCAATAATTGCAAATATACTCCATGGTAGGAAAGTTAGGGGAACATTCCAAAAATAATAATAGAAAGGATTTGTAAAAATATTTTTATTAGAGAGACTGGTAAACTTTCCAAATAAGTAAAAAATAATATTTTTATCTAGATAAGTGCTAATAGAATACGACCATAACAAATAAGGAATAAATCCAATAAGTAGTCCAAGCCAGAAGAATTTACTGAATAAAAAATTCTTTTTTTGATATAAATACGGTAACAGTGATAGTAAAGGTACAAATACGAGAAAAGTTTTTATCATAAAAGATAAACCAATCCAAATACCAAAAACCAGAATATAGAGTTTGTTATCTTTATGTTTTATTTTGATTAAAGAAAATACACCAATACTTACTAAACATGAGAAAATGATATCTTGAGTTGCTAAGTGTGAGTAGTCAAACCATAGATAGGTAGTAGCAAGTATTAGTGGAGAAAAAATTGCATATTTTTTATTAAAAAATTCTTCATGTAATTTGTAAGTTATGAATAGCATTAATATTGCAGCAGTTGTTGTTGGTAGATATGCAGAAAACATATTTCTTCCAAATATCTCTTGTGACTTTGCAATTAAAAACTGCAATCCTATTGTTCTATCTAAAACATATTCGTCCCACCAAAGTGGAATTGTCCAGTTACCTTTATCTAATATCCATCTAGCTTGTAGAGCATAAAATCCCTCATCATAAGCAACATAACTTCTTTTCCCAAAATAAAATGTAAGAGGAATAAAAAAAAATAATTTAAAAAGATTTTTAAGTTTTATTGTTTTATGAATCATAAATTGTTTTAAGTTGCTTTTAGAGTGCCGATAATTGGATTTGAACCAATGACCTACTGTTTACGAAACAGTTGCTCTACCCCTGAGCTATATCGGCAATTTTTAAAATATATTTATTTTCATATAGAATCAATTTTAAAGGTGAAAGTATTTATGTCAAAAATAGATCCTAAATTAAAAAAAAAATTATTAAAAGAATCCCAGGCTCCTTTCAAGGGACTAAGGAAACTATTGTGGATTGCATTTAGTGGTTCAGCATTTTTGGGACTTTTTATAATGCTTTCAAAAATTGCAAGCGGCAGTGAAGTACAGCAAAATAACATTCTCATACAATTAGTCGCTTGTGTATTATTTCCTACTTTATTTGTTATCGATAGAAATAAAGATTCATAAATTAAAAATTTATTGAATCATTGACTTAAGGTCCTCTTTTTAGTAACAAATTTGAAAGCTTCGATTTTGTCTCCTTCAATCCACGAAGAGAATTTATCACAGCCAACTCCACATTCAAAACCCGTATTAACTTCTTTTACATCATCTTTAGCTCTTTTGAGAGAGTCTAAATTACCTTCAAAAATTACTTTATCTGATCTGATAACTCTAAGAGAACAATTCCTTTGTAATTTCCCATTTTGTATGTAACAGCCTGCTATGGCTCCTTTACCTACAGCGAAAGTTGCTCTAACTTCGGCTATACCTAATGATTCTTCGACAAGATCTGGTTCAAGCAGACCTTCCATAGCTAATTGAATATCTTCTAAGAGTTTATATATCACTTCATATTCCCTGATATCGACATCATTAGCGTCAGCTGCTCTCTTTGCTCCTGATGCTAAAGATGTATTGAAGCCTATGATAACTGAACCTGATGCAGCTGCTAGATCTATATCTGTCTCAGTTATTTCACCTGGAGCAGAGAGCAGAACTCTGACTTGAACTTCATTTTTGGGTAACTGTTCTAGAGATCCTAATATTGCTTCAACGCTACCTTGAACATCAGCTTTGAGGATTAAGTTTAATTCTTTTAATTCTCCATCATTTGCTTTTGTTGATAAGGATGACAAGCTAACTCTTCTCGTTGCCATTTGTTGGGCTAATTTAGTGGCTCTAGCATCTGTTGCTCTGTCCCCTACAATAGATCGAGCAGTTTTCTCGTCAGGATAGACTTCAAATTCATCACCTGCAGTTGGGACTTCACTAAATCCTAGTGCTTCTACTGGAAATGATGGTCCTGCTTCCTTAATTCTATTGCCATGTTCATCAACCATTGCTCTAATTTTCCCAAGTACTGAACCTGCAGCCAGAACATCTCCAGATTTTAAGGTACCATTTTGAACTAACAATGTTGCTACAGGACCTTTGGCTTTATCAAGGTGGGCTTCGATAACAGTTCCTTTGGCCGATCTGTCAGGATTAGCTTGTAGATCTTCAACTTCTGAAACTAATAAAATCATTTCGAGCAACTTATCTATATTTTGTTTTTTAATTGCACTTACTGGAACCATTACAGTATCTCCTCCCCAATCTTCAGCAATTAAATCTTTTTCTGATAGTTCCTGCTTGACTCTTTCTGCAGATGCGCCTTCTTTATCAATCTTATTAATTGCAACAACAATTGGTACTTTTGCTGCTCGAGCATGACTAATGGCCTCAAGGGTTTGGGGTCTGCAACCATCGTCTGCCGCTACTACAAGAACAGCTACATCAGTAACTTTTGTACCTCTTGCTCTCATTGCAGTGAAGGCTTCATGACCGGGTGTATCAAGAAAAGTTAATTTTTTCTTTTTAGATTCATGCTCAAATTCAACTTGATAAGCCCCAATATGTTGAGTTATCCCTCCAGCCTCTCCAGAAGCCACTCTTGATTCCCTTATGGAGTCTAAAAGACTTGTTTTACCATGGTCAACGTGGCCCATTACTGTAATGACAGGTGGCCTTTTTATTAGACTATCAACATCATCGTTTTCAATCATATCTACTGTTTTCTCTGCAGCCTCTTGGATATCATCTTGCAAAACAGGTACTCCAAATTCTTCTGCTACTGTTTCTATAGTTGCTAAGTCGAGTGATTGAGTTACAGTTGCTGTTATTCCTTTAAAGAAAAGAGATTTGATTATTTCAGAACTTTCAAGACTTAATTTATCAGCCAATTCCTGAACTGTTAAATTATCTTCAGGAACTATAATCATCTCAGGCCTTACTTGTTTGGCTTCTTTGGCAGCCTTTAGTTCCATGGCTCTTCTTTTCTGCCTTTGTCTGGTGGTTTCTTTTTTCTTTTTCTTAAATTGTTTTATAGATTTTTGAGATTTAGTTTCATCAGACTTTTCTTTCTTTGGACGAGCCAAACTAGCTGATAATATTGAAATTTTCTCACCTGAGTACCCACTTGTTTCAGATGTTAATGTATCATCATTTTCACCAATAATATGTACTTTTTGACGTTGTTTGTGAGGATTTTTATTTCTTAATGCTTCTAGTTTTGCGCTATCGTCCCAATCTGTCTTTCCAGGTTTTTTTGAACTATTTGAAAATGTTCTGTAAGGTGGTTTTTTGGTATTAGGTGCAGCATTTGGATTAACATTAGGTGATTTTGCCTTGTGTTTAGGCGTTTCGATATTTTGTTTTTCATTATTCTTGCTACCTAGTTTGCCATTCTCAGATTTGTTAGTTTTTTGAAGTTTTAAAAGTTCATTAGGAGATACTGGCCTTCTAATACCAGGAGTATTTTGACCATTGAATTTAGATCCAGGCCTATTAGGCATGCCGGGTCTGTTGGGAGCACCAGCTCTATTAGGATTGATTTGCCTATTAAATGATCCAGGTTTGCTTTGATCTGATTGTTTATTTCTTGATCCAGGCATATTGGGCATGCCAGGTCTGTTGGGAGCGCTAGCTCTATTTGGATTGACTTGCCTATTAAATGATCTAGGTCTGCCTTGATCTGATTGTTTGTTTCTTAATCCAGGATTATTGGGCATGCCAGGTCTGTTGGCGGCGCCAGCTCTATTAGGGAAAGTTTGTTTAAAAGCTGTATTTTGCTTATTATTTTTTTGCTTATTAGTGTCATCTCTTCTTATCGGAGCTCCCACGAGTTCAGGAGGATTTATTTTATTGTTAAAAGTTTTTGTTTTAGGTTTGTTTATATTTTGATCAGTTTTGTTTGATAATCTTATATTTTCTTTTGAATTAAGGATGTTCTTGGAGGAGTCATTAGATTTAGGATTATTATTTATATTTTTAGGCTTTGCTATTAGTTGAATAGGTGGTTTTGCTGGACTTTTGTTGGGTGAGTTGATGTTATTTTGAAAAGTTTTTTTATCTTGGTTGAAATTTCTTGGAGGTTTAATCTTTGTATTTTTATTTGAAAGATTTGATTGGGATTTTGAGCTGTTTATAAAGGTTTGTTTATTGGAATTTTTAGGTTGATTTGAAATTATTTTTTGACCCTCGGGCTTACTAAGAGGTTTTAACAATAATGGCTTTTGGTTTGAATTATCTTTGTGAGGTTTCCCCTCTAGAGAATTAATAATAGGTGGTTTATCTTTTTTATTTTGTTCATAATTATCTTTTTTAATTGAAGATTTGTTAATAGAAAGTATTGTTTTATCTGAATTCTTTTTGTTAATAAGATTTTTTATTTTTTTTGCGTCCTCTGCACTAATAGAACTGCTATGGCTTTTGACTGAAATTGAAAGTTTTTGAGCGGCATCCAATATATCTTTATTTTCCAAATTTAAATCTCTGGAAAGTTCGTAAATTCTGATTTTATCGCTGATAGTCATTTAATCTGATTTGTACTCTTTTAAAAATTAAAGAGGATTTAATTTAATTATATTCCCTTATTGGGATTGTCATTGTAGCTTGTAATTTCTTTTTCAAAAATATCAAAAAATTCAGGCTCAAAAAATGTTTTTAAAGCTTTTTGAAGCTTTTTCTTAATCTTGGAATCTGCGTAACATTTTTTTGACTTACAAATGTAAGCTGATCGCC
Organism: Prochlorococcus marinus CUG1435; assembly: GCA_017644375.1. NCBI lineage: Bacteria > Bacillati > Cyanobacteriota > Cyanophyceae > Synechococcales > Prochlorococcaceae > Prochlorococcus > Prochlorococcus marinus. The sequence goes on along the minus strand of JAEPLP010000001.1, from coordinate 408,703 downwards.
CCGTTCCCTTTTGAAACATAATGCCTTTTTTATAATCTTTGGTAATCTTGAAAAGATATTTCCTGTCGAATATTTTTCTACATGAAATACATATTCGCATGACAGGGGTTTTTTGTATCACCGCTTTCTCTCCTCTGTGGAGGATATTTCACTATCTTGAAAAGTTTCTAGTTGATCATTATCTGAGAAAACTTCTCCTTCGTATTTTTCTTCATATTCTTGATCATCTTCAGGAAGAGGATAAAGTTCTCTTAATCTAGCATCTTCAGCAGCACGTTCAGCTTGTTCTGCTTCTAATCTTCTCTCAGCTTCTCGCTGAAGATTCTCTTCATCTTCCCTTTGAATGATTAATTCAGAAACTGCAGTATCTTCAGCTTCCTGATCGTATTCATGTGAATTTTTAACATCAATCTTCCAACCAGTTAATCTTGCGGCTAATCTTACATTTTGACCCTCTCTACCAATTGCGAGACTCAATTGATCAGGGGGAACTAATACGTGTGCATGTTGCCCTGCTGGGTCAACTAATCTCACTAAATCAACTTTCGCAGGACTTAAGGAGTTTAAAATATACTGTATTGGATCTGATGACCATTTAATAACATCAATTTTTTCTCCTCTTAATTCATTAACTACTTGTTGAATTCTTGCTCCTCTCGCTCCAATACAGGCTCCTACAGGATCTACTTCTTGTTCAACACTATCAACAGCTACTTTTGTTCTAGGCCCCACAGCTCTTGAAGGAGGGTTAGCTTCTCTTGAGACAGCAACAATTTTTACTGTACCTTCTTGAATTTCCGGCACTTCATTTTCAAATAAATAAACCACTAAACCAGCATTTGCTCTACTTACAAAAAGTTGTGGACCTTTTCTGGCTATTTCGCTAACTTCTTTCAAAAATACTTTGAAAGTTGCATTTGCTCTGTAATTATCATTTGGTAATTGATCTCTTTTGGGAAGTTCTGCCTCTACTTCAGGTCTACCAATACCTGAACTAACTCCCATAATGACTGATTGTCTTTCAAATCTTATAACTCTTGCAGTTAAAACAGGATCTTCCAAATCTGCAAATTCTTCTTGGATCATTTTTCTTTGTTGATCTCTCAATTTTTGAGCTAAAACTTGCTTTGTTGTTGAAGCAGCCATACGCCCAAAATCCTCTTTTTCTGGAGTAACGTCTAAAACAACTGTGTCACCTATTTGAGCATCATCAGCTACTTGTTTGACTTCTACTAGAGATATTTGATGATCTTCGCTCTCAACTTCTTCAACAATTATCTTACTTGACAAAATCCTATAACCTTCTTCATCTAGATCAAGTCCAACATCAAAATTACTGAAATATTCTTCATCAAATGGATCTTGGTTAACTCCAATGTAAAAAGTTCTTCTATATTTTTCATATCCTTTTAGTAGAGCTTCGCGTAAGGCCGCTTCAACGATATTAGGAGGTAACTTTTTTTCCTCACTAATATCTTCAATGAGATTGTTTAAACCTGGGAGAATAACTAATGCCATCTATGATGGGAAAATTGAATAATGGTTGAAAATAATTAATCTTTTAATGTACAAAGACTAATCTTTAGTACTTCATCAAAAGGGATTTTTTTAATCTTACCTTTTATGTTAATGGCTAAATAATCTTTAGACTTTTCATAAAGTAAACCATTCAGAAATTTTATTTTTGAATTCTTTTGGTTTAACTCAACATTAACCGGAAAACCCTTAAAAGTTTTGAAGTCTCTTTCTGAGGTTAATTCATCACTGACCCCTTGACTACTTATTTCTAACACATAAGAACAATTTAAAAGGTTTGAATTTTCTATTTCTTCAGATGCTGGGGTATTAAATAGCGCACAATCTTCAAGTGAAATGTCATCATCATTAGTTTTTTTTATAATTATTTGGATAACAATTGGATTTTTATTAGTTTGTATATTTAAACTACAAATTTCTAAATCCCATAAATTGGCGACTTTTTTTAATAGAGATTCAAGCTTGCTTTTGTTTTCTTTATTCAAATTTATTTACATAAATTGATTTAGATAATTTTCCCATATAAAAAGTTTTTTCTATAAAAAATTCAAAAAATTGTATTTTATGTATGTAAACAAAAAAACAACGATAATATATTTCTTCAACTAGATTTAATGAAATATTCAAACACTCTTAGAATAAATGAAACTTTTAAAGATTAAATATAAAAATTTAATCCAAATTTTCATTATTTGTTGTTTTTGTTTAGTTTATTTCTTTCAAAAAGCTGAAGTTCTGGCTTTAACTTCTTCTGATAGTCATAATTTCGTATCATCTGCGGTAAAAAATGTTGGCCCTGCGGTAGTGAAAATTGATACAGAGCGATTAGTAGAGAGGCAACAATTTGATCCAACTTTGCTAGATCCTTTGTTGAGGGATTTGCTAGGAGAGCAAGGAATTACTCCTGAAAGAGAGAGAGGCCAAGGTTCTGGGGTGATTATTAATGAGCATGGTTTGGTTCTTACTAATGCTCATGTAGTGGAAAGAGTTGATGATGTTTCAGTAACTTTGGCAGACGGAACTATTTGCGATGGCCAAGTTTTAGGAACTGATGTGGTAACTGACTTAGCTTTAGTAAAAATTGAGGAATCTACTTATTCTAATTTTGCTCCACTTGGGAATTCTGAAGAGCTTGAAGTTGGAGACTGGGCAATAGCTCTTGGTACTCCCTATGGTTTAGAAAAAACAGTTACCTTAGGGATTGTTAGTAGTCTTCATAGGGATATTAATAGTCTAGGCTTCTCAGATAAAAGGCTTGATCTTATTCAGACTGATGCGGCAATAAATCCTGGAAATTCAGGCGGCCCACTAATTAATTCAACTGGCGAGGTAATTGGAATAAACACCTTAGTAAGAAGTGGACCAGGAGCAGGTTTAGGTTTTGCAATACCGATTAATCTGGCTAAAAGTGTTTCTGATCAGCTTCTTAAAAATGGTGAAGTTATTCATCCTTATTTAGGCGTCCAATTAATTTCTTTGAATCCAAGAATCGCTAAAGAACATAATCAAGACCCTAATTCACTAGTTCAGTTACCTGAAAGAAATGGAGCTCTAATCCAATCAGTCGTACCTAATAGCCCTGCTGAAAAAGCTGGTTTAAGAAGAGGTGATCTAGTAATAGCAGCAGAAAATATAGCAATAGAGGAACCTAAAGCTTTGCTAGATGAAGTAGAAAAGGCTCAGATAGGTAAAGTTTTTCTCTTAAATGTTTTAAGAGATAATAAAGAGATACAGATTAATATCAAACCAGAACCTCTACCTGGTTTGACATAAATCACCCATTGAAATTAAATAATCTATAAACGTAAGGAAAAGATTTTGGATTCACAAACTCAGATGAAACAAATTGTTGCTGATGCAGCAATTAATGAAGTCCAAAGCGGCATGGTTCTTGGATTAGGATCTGGATCTACAGCAGCGCTTATGATAAAAAGCCTCGCAGATGAAATTCGTTCTGGGAAACTCCAAAATATAAGAGGTGTTGCCACTTCCTTTCAATCAGAAGTTTTGGCGTTCCAACTAGATATCCCGCTTATCGATTTAGCTTCTGTTTCTCAAATCGATTTAGCTATTGATGGAGCAGATGAAGTGGATCCGAACTTTCAATTAATAAAAGGAGGGGGAGCATGCCATGTAAGAGAAAAGTTAGTAGCATCTAAAGCTAATCAATTGTTGATTGTCGTCGACGAAACTAAACTTGTAAAAAATTTAAATCAATCTTTTCCTTTACCTGTAGAGGTCCTTCCAAATGCCTGGAAGCAAGTTCAGGAAGTTATTTCAGAAATGAATGGAAATTCTACTTTAAGAATGGCTACTAAAAAAGCTGGCCCAGTTGTTACTGACCAAGGAAACCTCATCTTGGATGTGTTGTTTAATGATGGTATTAAGAATCCAAAAGATATTGAAATGACTATTAATAATATTCCAGGAGTACTAGAAAACGGATTGTTCGTTGATCTTACAGACAAAGTATTGGTTGGTAAAATTGAACAAAGTAAACCAGTTGTTTACTCCCCATCAAAAGTTGGCTAATCTTCAAATCTTATTTGTACTGAATTAGCGTGACTATGTAAGCCCTCACTTTTAGCAAGATTAATAATATCCATACTGTTTACTTTTAAACTTTTTTCATTAAATTCTATTATTGAGGTGTTCTTCATGAAAGTTTCAACTCCAAGAGACCCGCTAAACCTAGAATTTCCTGATGTAGGTAAAGTATGATTTGGTCCCGCAAGATAATCACCCACGGCTTCCGGGGTCCACTTTCCTAAAAATATTGCCCCTGCATTTTCTATACCCTTAAGAATTTTTTTTGAATCAAAAGTTAATATTTCTAAGTGTTCTGGAGCAAAGTTGTTGCTTAATTCAATACATGATTGATAATTCTCGCAAATAACAATTAATCCCCAATTTTTTATTGATTGTATGCATATTTCTTTTCTTGGATGATCATCTATTTTTTTATAAATTTCCTCAAAAACTTCTTTTGCTTGGTTCTTTGATGTAGTGAGAAGTATTGAAGAAGCTAATGGATCATGTTCTGCTTGTGCTAGTAGATCAGATGCTATATGCTCACTTTGAGCTGTTTCATCTGCAATGATTAATATTTCACTTGGACCTGCTAAAGAATCTATCCCTGTAGAGCCGTAAATTAGTTTTTTAGCAGTAGTTACGTAGATATTTCCTGGACCTGTAATAACATCGACTTTATTGATTTTATTTGTGCCAAATGCTAATGCACCAATTGCTTGAGCTCCTCCAATTCTAAAAACTTTGTTGACCCCTGATAGGTGAGCTGCAGCTAAAACCGTTTTATCTATTTCCCCTTTTCTATTTCCAGGAGAAACCATTATAATTTTTTCTACTCCAGCTACTTTCGCAGGTATTGCATTCATTAATACAGTACTTGGATAAGCAGCTCTGCCTCCAGGTACATAGATACCTGCATTTTTCACTGGTCTCCATCTTCTTTCGACTGTATCACCATGTTCACCTTTTATTGCAAAGGATGATGGAATTTCTTTTTCATGGAATTTTTCAATTCTTTTATGGGCTAACTCAAGTGAACGCTTCAAATCACTATCAATATTATTCCATGCATCCTTTAATTCTTCTGAACTAACTTGCATTGGGTCAGGTTTGAAACCATCAAATTTTTTGGTGTATTTTTCGACTGCTATATCGCCATTATTTTTTACCTCTTGAAGGATTTCTTCCACAATTGCATTTATATTGTGATTGTTTTCTGAAGTAGTTCGATTAGAAATCCTTTTTAATTCTTGGATAGCGTCTTTTTTTTGATTTATTATTTTCATATTCTTAATTTTTCAAATTGAAAGACTTGAAACCAAATTTAATACATTTCTAAATTATATTATGATTGATTAGTAGTCGATATATTTGTTATGATAATAGTCTTCTATCAATTTCCCCTCTGTGGCCAATAACAAATCAGCAAAAAAAAGAATACAAATTGCCGAAAGAAATCGTTTAATGAATAAGTCATATAAATCAACAGTTAGAACTTTGACTAAAAAAACTTTAGAGAATTGCGAAAAATATAAAAACGATCCTAATGAAGATAATAAAAATTTAGTGAAAACAAGTCTTAATAAAGCCTTTAGCTTAATTGATAAAGCAGTCAAAAAAAATGTTCTCCATAAGAATAATGGGGCTAATAGAAAATCAAAAATTAACAATTTAGTAAAAACTACTCTTACTACCAAGTAAAAAGTCTGATTATTGATTATGAGCGATATTGAACTCATAGACTCGCACTGTCATTTAATATTTGAAAATTTTGAGAAAGATCTTGAAGATGTTGTTCGAAGATTGCGCTCAAGAGGTGTAAAAAAATTAGTCCATGCATGTTGCGACCTAACAGAAATTCCTAAGTTGAAGAAAATATCCCATGAATTTCATGAAATTTACTATTCAGTTGGTTTACATCCGTTAGAAGCAGAAAAATGGGAACTTAGTTCCAAATCTCTTTTGAAAAGATCAGTTAAAGAAGATAAAAGAGTTGTGGCTATTGGGGAGTTAGGCTTGGATTTTTTTAAAAATGAAAATAAAACTCAGCAAATTGATGCCCTTATTCCTCAAATGGAGTTAGCTTATGAACTTGAATTACCAGTAATTATCCATTGCAGAGATGCTGCAAATGAAATGATCAAGATATGTCATGAATTTTCTAATAAAGGCAAATGTCCTAAAGGTGTGCTTCATTGTTGGACAGGGACCCCAAAAGAAATGATGCAATTCTTGGATCTTGGTTTTTATATCAGTTTTAGTGGAATAGTAACTTTCCCAAAAGCACATCAAATTCATGAGTGCGCCAAACTTGTCCCAAGTGATAAATACTTAATTGAAACTGACGCTCCCTTCTTAGCGCCAGTTCCCCATAGAGGTAAAAGAAATGAACCTGCATTTGTTGAAAATGTGGCAAACTTTATGGCAGATTTAAGAGCTACAGAATTAATTAAAATTGCAGAAGAGTCATCTAAGAATGCTGAAGATTTGTTTAAATTTGACTTGTTAGTTTGACATAGCAGCTGCTATGATTAGGAATTACTGGAAATTTTTCTTAATTTTTAGTTTTTGCTTGCTATGTTAAAGGTTTTCAGACCATTAAGTTAATTTTTTGTTTTTTTATTAAATTGATTTTTTTGTTGAAATCGAGATTTAATAATTGATTTAAAATTACATAGGGAAGTTAAAAATCTAAATATTTAGTAAATTTATAGTAAATATTAAATCTCAAATAATCTCAGGTTTCTTGGATGAGCAGTAGCGCTTTACAGGTAGCAAAAACAGCTATTTATCTACCAGATTTAGTTGAAGTACAAAGAGCAAGCTTTAAATGGTTTTTGGAAAAGGGTTTAATAGAGGAATTACAAAACTTTTCCCCCATTTCTGATTACACAGGTAAGTTAGAATTACATTTTATTGGCGAAGAGTACAGATTAAAAAGACCTAGACATGATGTTGAGGAAGCAAAAAGAAGAGATGCAACATTTGCCTCTCAAATGTACGTAACTTGCAGATTAATTAATAAAGAGACAGGTGAAATTAAAGAGCAAGAAGTATTTATTGGTGAATTACCATTAATGACTGAAAGGGGAACTTTCATAATTAATGGTGCTGAAAGAGTAATTGTTAATCAAATTGTTCGTAGTCCAGGAGTATATTTCAAAGATGAACAGGACAAAAATGGGCGAAGAACTTATAATGCGAGCGTAATCCCTAATAGAGGGGCATGGTTAAAATTTGAGACTGACAAAAATAATCTACTTTACGTCAGAGTTGATAAAACCAGAAAAATTAATGCACATATTCTTATGAGAGCGATGGGCCTCTCTGACAATGATGTGATCGATAAACTTAGACATCCTGAGTTTTATCAAAACTCAATTGATTCAGCCAATGACGAGGGTATAAATTCAGAAGATCAGGCTTTACTTGAGCTTTATAAGAAGCTCCGTCCTGGCGAACCACCCTCTGTCTCAGGCGGTCAACAGCTATTACACAGTAGATTTTTTGATCCCAAAAGATATGATCTAGGTCGTGTTGGTAGATATAAAATAAATAAAAAACTAAGGCTTACAGTCCCAGATGATGTTAGAACACTTACCCATGAAGATGTTCTTTCTACTATTGATTATTTAATAAACCTAGAATTGGATATTGGTGGTGCAAGTTTGGATGATATTGACCACCTCGGTAATCGTAGAGTTAGATCTGTGGGAGAACTTCTTCAAAATCAAGTAAGGGTAGGACTTAATCGTTTAGAGAGAATAATAAAGGAAAGAATGACTGTGGGAGAAACAGATTCCCTTACTCCCGCTCAACTAGTTAATCCCAAACCTTTGGTTGCTGCAATAAAAGAGTTTTTTGGTTCAAGCCAATTAAGTCAATTTATGGATCAAACCAATCCTTTGGCTGAATTAACTCATAAGAGAAGAATCTCGGCCTTAGGTCCTGGAGGTTTAACACGTGAAAGAGCAGGTTTTGCTGTGCGAGATATTCATCCTTCACATTATGGAAGATTATGTCCTATAGAAACTCCTGAAGGTCCTAATGCTGGTCTTATAAACTCTTTAGCTACCCATGCAAGGGTTAACGAGTATGGTTTTATTGAAACTCCTTTTTGGGAAGTTAATAACGGTAAAGTTAATAAAGAAGGTAATCCTATTTATTTATCTGCTGATTTAGAAGACGAGTGCAGGGTAGCTCCTGGAGATGTTGCAACTGATAAAGATGGAAACATACTTGCAGACTTAATACCAGTAAGATACAGACAAGATTTTGAAAAAGTTCCCCCGCATCAAGTTGATTATGTTCAGCTTTCTCCTGTCCAAGTAATTTCAGTAGCAACTTCATTAATTCCTTTTTTGGAACATGATGATGCAAACAGAGCTCTGATGGGATCTAATATGCAACGCCAAGCTGTTCCATTGCTCAGACCAGAACGACCTTTAGTTGGAACAGGTTTAGAATCTCAAGTTGCTAGAGATTCGGGTATGGTTCCAATAACGAAAGTTAATGGAACAGTATCTTATGTAGATGCGAATGAAATTGTAGTTAAAGATGAAAATGGTGATGAACATTTTCATTATCTTCAAAAATATCAAAGGTCAAATCAAGATACCTGTTTAAACCAAAGGCCCATTGTAAAGATTGGAGACCAAGTTATATCCGGACAAGTCTTAGCAGATGGTTCTGCTTGCGAAGGAGGTGAAATAGCACTTGGCCAGAATGTTTTAATTGCATATATGCCATGGGAGGGCTATAACTATGAAGATGCAATCCTTGTCAGTGAGAGGATGGTAACTGATGACTTATATACATCAGTCCATATTGAAAAATACGAAATTGAGGCAAGGCAAACAAAGCTGGGACCTGAAGAAATTACAAGAGAGATTCCAAATATTTCTGAAGAAAGCTTGAATAATCTAGATGAAATGGGAATAATAAGGATTGGAGCTTTTGTTGAGAGTGGAGATATTCTTGTAGGAAAAGTTACTCCAAAAGGAGAATCAGACCAACCTCCTGAAGAAAAACTTCTGAGAGCTATTTTTGGTGAAAAAGCTAGAGACGTAAGAGACAATTCCCTTAGGGTCCCTAAAACAGAAAAAGGACGTGTTTTGGATGTTCGCATTTACACTAGAGAACAAGGTGATGAGTTACCTCCAGGTGCAAATATGGTTGTTCGAGTTTATGTGGCTCAGAGAAGAAAGATTCAAGTAGGCGATAAAATGGCTGGAAGACATGGAAATAAGGGAATCATTAGTAGGATCTTACCTAGAGAAGATATGCCTTATTTACCTGATGGAACACCTGTAGATATAGTTCTTAATCCTTTAGGAGTTCCAAGTAGAATGAACGTGGGTCAAGTCTTTGAATTATTGATGGGCTGGGCAGCGTCTAACCTAAATTGTAGGGTTAAAGTTGTTCCTTTTGATGAAATGTATGGTGCTGAAAAATCACATCAGACTGTTCAAGCATTTTTAGAAGAGGCTTCAAAACAGCCAGGCAAAGCTTGGGTTTATAATCCTGAAGACCCTGGAAAGTTATTACTGAAAGATGGAAGAACAGGTGAACCATTTGATCAGCCAGTTGCAGTTGGATATTCCCACTTCCTTAAGTTAGTCCATCTGGTGGACGATAAAATTCATGCAAGATCTACAGGCCCATACTCGTTGGTTACTCAGCAACCATTGGGTGGTAAAGCTCAACAAGGTGGACAAAGATTGGGAGAAATGGAAGTATGGGCTCTTGAAGCTTATGGAGCAGCTTATACTCTTCAGGAACTTTTAACAGTTAAATCTGACGATATGCAAGGAAGAAATGAAGCTCTAAACGCTATTGTAAAAGGTAAACCAATCCCTAGGCCTGGGACTCCTGAGTCATTTAAAGTTCTTATGAGGGAATTACAGTCACTAGGTTTAGATATTGGAGTCTATACAGATGAAGGAAAAGAAGTAGATTTAATGCAAGATATAAATCCGAGAAGGAACACTCCATCAAGGCCGACCTACGAATCTCTAGGAACCTCTGAATATGAGGAAGATTAAATACTCAATTACATCTTTTAATTAAAATTTCTCGAAAAATGACAAACAGCAACTTAAGAACCGAAAATCACTTTGATTACGTCAAAATTTCAATAGCTTCTCCACAAAGAATAATGGATTGGGGACAAAGGACCTTACCCAATGGACAAGTGGTGGGAGAAGTTACGAAACCTGAAACTATTAATTACAGAACACTAAAACCCGAAATGGATGGATTGTTTTGTGAAAAGATTTTTGGGCCATCCAAAGATTGGGAATGCCATTGCGGTAAATATAAAAGAGTTAGACATCGAGGTATTGTTTGTGAGAGGTGCGGGGTTGAGGTAACTGAAAGTCGCGTAAGAAGACATAGGATGGGCTATATAAAACTTGCTGCGCCAGTTTCACATGTCTGGTATTTAAAAGGAATTCCTAGTTATGTTGCAATTCTTTTGGATATCCCACTAAGAGATGTAGAACAAATAGTTTATTTTAATTGTTATGTTGTTTTGGACCCAGGCGATCACAAAGAACTTAAATACAAGCAACTACTAACTGAGGATGAATGGCTAGAAATTGAAGACGAGATCTATGCTGAAGATTCAACAATTGAAAATGAACCTTTCGTTGGTATTGGCGCTGAGGCTCTGAAGCAATTACTTGAGGACCTTGATTTAAATCAGGTTGCTGAGGAGCTTAGAGAAGAAATCACACAAAGCAAGGGTCAGAAAAGAGCCAAACTCATAAAAAGGATAAGAGTTATCGATAATTTTATTGCTACGAATGCAAAACCTGAATGGATGGTATTGGATGCAATTCCTGTTATACCTCCAGATCTTAGACCTATGGTTCAGCTTGATGGGGGAAGATTTGCAACTTCTGATTTAAACGATTTATACAGAAGAGTAATTAACAGGAATAATAGACTAGCAAGGCTTCAAGAAATTTTAGCTCCTGAAATTATCGTAAGGAATGAAAAAAGAATGCTTCAAGAGGCAGTGGATGCTCTAATAGATAATGGGAGGAGGGGAAGGACCGTTGTTGGAGCAAATAATAGAGCACTTAAGTCTCTTAGTGACATCATTGAAGGTAAGCAAGGGAGATTTAGACAGAACCTTCTTGGTAAGCGTGTTGACTACTCCGGAAGATCTGTAATAGTCGTTGGCCCCAAATTAAAAATGCATCAATGTGGTCTCCCAAAGGAAATGGCGATTGAGCTTTTCCAGCCTTTTGTCATTCATAGATTGATACGCCAAAATATTGTTAATAATATTAAAGCTGCGAAAAAATTAATACAAAAAGCAGATGATGAAGTTATGCAGGTACTTCAGGAAGTTATTGAAGGCCATCCAATCCTCTTAAATAGAGCACCTACTCTTCATCGGTTGGGAATTCAAGCTTTTGAACCAAAATTAGTTGGTGGCAGAGCAATTCAACTCCATCCTTTAGTTTGCCCTGCATTTAATGCAGACTTTGATGGAGATCAAATGGCTGTACATGTTCCTTTAGCCTTGGAGGCACAAACTGAAGCTCGCATGCTTATGTTAGCTAGCAATAATATTCTTTCGCCTGCAACTGGGGAACCAATTGTTACTCCTTCTCAAGACATGGTTTTGGGATCTTACTATCTGACAGCTTTGCAACCGAATTATCAAAAACCTGATTTTGGAGATAATAAGTCTACTTTTGCTTCACTAGAAGATGTAATTTTTGCCTTTGAAGATAAAAGACTCAGCTTACATGAATGGGTATGGGTTAGATTTAATGGAGAAGTTGAAGATGACGAGGAAATGAGTATTCCACAAAAGACCAAGGATCTCAAAGATGGCTCTAGATTAGAAATCTGGAATTTTAGAAGAGACAGATTTGACTCTCAAAACAATTTAATAAGCAGATTTGTTTTGACAACTGTTGGGAGAGTAGTTATGAACTATACCATCCTTGATTCTGTATCTAAAACATAATCTTACAAAACTATTTTTCATTTATTTAAAAATCATGACATCATCTAAACCTAAAAAAAATTCCAGAGTACGTAAAAGTTCTAAAAACTCCAAAAAAAATAATCCAGTAATTATGCCTACGTTGGCTAAAACACCGCCATCATTCAAAAACAAAGTAGTTGATAAGAAAGCTTTAAAAAATTTAGTATCTTGGGCATATAAAACCCATGGCACTGCTATAACTGCAGCTATGGCTGATAATTTAAAAGACTTAGGATTTAAATATGCTACCCAAGCTGCTGTTTCTATCTCTGTAGATGACTTAAAAGTTCCTGAAGCAAAACAAGATTTAATAGGGCAAGCTGAAGAGCAAATATCTGCTACCGAAGAATGCTATAGACTTGGTGAAATTACAGAGGTTGAAAGACATACAAAGGTTATTGATACTTGGACAGAAACTAATGAAAGATTAGTGGATGCTGTCAAAAATAATTTCAATCAAAATGATCCTCTGAACTCCGTTTGGATGATGGCTAATTCGGGAGCGAGGGGTAATATGTCCCAGGTGAGACAACTTGTTGGTATGAGAGGATTGATGGCTAATCCTCAAGGTGAAATTATTGACCTTCCTATCAGAACAAACTTTAGAGAGGGACTTACTGTTACTGAATATGTGATCTCTTCTTATGGAGCAAGGAAGGGCTTAGTGGATACCGCCTTGAGAACTGCAGATTCTGGCTATTTAACTAGAAGATTAGTTGATGTAGCTCAAGATGTAATTGTTAGAGAAGAAGACTGTGGAACAGAACGATCAATAGTTGTAGAAGCTGAAGATGGTCGATTTGGAGCAAGGCTTCTTGGCAGACTCGCTGCTGAGGATATTTTAGATTCTGAAGATAACTTAATTGTTCCCCAAAATACCGCAATAGATCCTGCATTTTCGAAAAAAATTGAGACTTCATCAATAACAAAGGTAAAAATAAGATCACCGTTAACATGCGAAGCAAATAGATCGGTTTGTAGAAGATGTTACGGATGGGCTTTGGCTCATAATCATTTGGTTGACTTAGGAGAAGCAGTAGGAATCATTGCAGCTCAATCTATTGGAGAACCAGGAACTCAATTAACAATGAGAACTTTTCATACTGGAGGTGTATCAACTGCTGAAAGTGGTGTGGTAAGGTCGAAGATATCTGGAAAAGTTGAATACAGTTCAAAAGCAAAGGTTAGAGGCTACAGAACTCCACATGGTGTAGAAGCCAAACAAGCTGAAGTTGATTTCATATTAAAAATTGTTCCTCAAAGCAATAATTCTAATAAAGCTCAAAAAATTGAAGTCTCTAGTGGATCGCTTTTGTTTGTTGATGATGGTCAAGAAATTAATTCTGACATAACAGTCGCTCAGATTACTGCTGGAGCCGTGAAAAAGAGTGTTGAAAAAGCGACAAAAGATGTCATCTGTGATTTGGCAGGTCAAGTAAAGTATGACAAGGTTATTCAACCAAGGGAGGTAACAGATAGGCAGGGAAATATTACCTTAAAGGCGCAAAGATTGGGTAGATTATGGGTTTTAGCTGGAGATGTTTATAACTTGCCACCCAATGCAATACCAGTCGTTTCATCTGGAAAGTCTGTTAGTGAAGGAACTGTTTTAGCAGAGGCAAGCCAATCTAGCGAGTTTGGCGGTCAAGTTCGATTAAGAGACTCAATTGGAGATTCAAGAGAAGTTCAGATTGTTACTACTTCAATGTCACTAAGTAATTTTAAATTAATTGAAGAATCTACTCACTCTGGACAAATTTATCATTTGGAATCTAGTGATGGAAGTTCTTATCGTTTAAACACTTCTCCTGGCAGTAAAATCAGTAATGGCCAAGTTATAGCAGATTTAACAGATGAAAGGTTTCGTACAAAAACTGGCGGACTAGTAAAATATGCCCCGGGATTAGGTATCAAAAAAGCTAGATCATCTAAAAATGGATTTGAAGTTAGTCAAGGTGGAACATTGCTTTGGATTCCACAAGAGACTCATGAAATAAATAAGGATATATCTCTTTTAATGATTGAAGATATGAAGTGGATTGAAGCGGGCACAGAAGTTGTAAAAGATATTTTTAGTCAAACATCAGGAATTGTAACGGTTACTCAAAAAAATGATATTCTCCGAGAAATAACAGTAAGAAATGGGACTTTTCATGAATGCGATGATGAAGAAGTTTTAAATAGATTTACAGAAGAAGGCAATCTAGTAAATCCAGGAGAAAAGATTATGGATGGTATTGATAATAAAGAAATTCTATATGTTCAGAAATTAGAAACTCCAAAAAGTAGAGGGTTATTGCTAAGAACTGTAGAGGAATTTACTATTCCTGATCAAGCAGAATTGCCACAATTATCTCATGTCCAGCAGGAAAAAGGACCACATTTAGGATTAAAAGCAATTCAAAGGCTTACTTACAAAGATGGTGAATTGATAAAGTCAGTTGAAGGAGTTGAATTGCTTAGAACACATTTAAGTGTTGAAAGTTTTAATGCTACTCCTCAAATGACTATTGATGTAGAGTCTATTGAAGATGAAAATGATTCATCAGTGATGAGACTAAATTTAGTAATATTGGAGTCTATTCTTGTTAGAAGAGATACTATATCAGACTCTAGTCATGGCTCTACACATACAGAATTGCAAGTCAAAAATGATCAACTAGTTAAAGCAGGAGACGTAATAGCTACGACACAAATTCTTTGTAAAGAAGCGGGATTGGTTCAATTGCCTAATGTTATTGATGATGAGCCGATTAGAAGATTAATCGTTGAAAGAGAAGAAGACAAAATAAAAATTAACATTAGCAATAAAGCTGTAGTTAAAGTAGGGGATCGAGTCGTTGATGGTGATCCCATAAGTAAATCTGAAAAATCCACTTCTTGTGGTGAAATTGAAGAAATATCAAGTAGTTCAGTTACCTTAAGACTTGGAAGGCCTTATATGGTTTCTCCAGATTCAGTTTTGCATGTTAAAGATGGAGATTTAGTTCTAAGAGGAGATGGTCTGGCTTTACTTGTTTTTGAGAGACAGAAAACTGGAGATATTGTTCAAGGACTACCTCGAATTGAAGAGTTGTTAGAAGCAAGGAGACCTAGAGATTCAGCAATTTTGTGTAAAAAATCCGGAATTGTTCAGATCAAACAAGGTAATGATGAAGAGTCGGTTTCTTTATCTGTTATTGAAAAAGATGATTTGGTTAACGAATATCAACTATTAATTGGAAAAAATATTATGGTTAGTGATGGACAACAAGTTTCAGGTGGTGAACTATTAACTGACGGTCCAATTAATCCACATGAATTATTAGATTGCTACTTCAGTGATTTAAAAGATCAAAAACCTTTAATAGATGCAGCTCGAGAATCGATATCAAAATTACAAAGAAGTATGGTAAATGAAGTTCAAAATGTCTATAAGTCACAAGGTGTTGCAATCGATGATAAGCATATTGAGGTTATTGTGAGACAAATGACAAGTAAAGTTCGTATAGAAGATGCTGGTGATACTACTCTCTTACCTGGAGAACTTATAGAATTAAGGCAAGTAGAAGATACAAACCAAGCAATGGCAATTACAGGAGGAGCTCCAGCAGAGTTTACTCCGGTTTTATTGGGGATAACTAAAGCCTCTCTCAATACAGATAGCTTTATATCAGCAGCTTCATTCCAAGAAACTACACGTGTTCTTACAGAAGCTGCAATCGAAGGTAAATCTGATTGGTTAAGAGGCTTAAAAGAGAATGTTATTATTGGTAGACTAATTCCTGCAGGTACTGGTTTCAGCGGTTTTGTAGAGGAACTAGCCTCAGAGGCTGGTCCCCATCCTGATATCCTCGCAGAAGAATCTGGTGGATACAGAAGAGCACAGAACTTAAGGCCAGATTATACAGTCGATATGCCACAAACACCTTCAGTAAGTTCTACTGCGATACTTGATGATCCTAGTGATGAGGATTTGGAGACTACAAGAAATCGACATGGAATAGACCCTTCCAGTAGTAATTTTGCTGCCTTTGCAAGACCTAGTGCTGAAAATCAATTTTCTGAAGATCAATTACCAGATCCAGCTGCATTGGAGGGTTTACAAGAAGAAGGCCTATTGTCTGATGAATAAATGTTTTCTATTATTGTTTTTTTTGGCTAAAATAAATCTTTATTTTAATTGATGATTAAGCCAGAGATTGTCCCCAAAAGAAAATTACCTCGTTATGGATTTCATTTTTATAATGAAAGACTTAATGGAAGAATTGCTATGATTGGATTTATTGCGCTTATTCTTACAGAATTTTTCTTAAAACATGGTTTGCTGTTATGGTGAAAATAGTTTTGAACTAAAGATAAAATAATTTGAAAAATCTTATTGGAAGTTCTATAAAAGATCTAGAAAATATAGCCTTAAATTATGGTCAGGCTGCATTTAGGGGTCGTCAAATATATAAATGGATATATAACTATAGAAATAAGAAGAAAAATATTGATCAAATAGACGTTTTACCATTAGATTTCAGAATCAAGTTAAAGGATGATGGTTTTAAAGTTAGCGAATTAACCCTTCAAGAAAAAAAATTAGCTCATGATGGCACTCTAAAGTTGTTACTCTCAACAGGCGATAGTGAAAGTATTGAATGTGTTGGCATACCAACGGAAAAAAGGCTTACTGCATGTCTTTCTAGTCAAGTTGGATGTCCTATGGACTGCAAATTTTGTGCAACTGGTAAAGAAGGTTTAAAAAGATCTTTAAAAACAAGTGAAATATTAGATCAGATTTTATTTATTGAAAATGAAATGAATAGAAAAGTGACTAATATTGTTTTCATGGGGATGGGAGAGCCCTTATTAAATATTGATGACTTGCTTTTATCAATTAGATCTATAAATGAGGATTTTAATATTAGTCAGAGAAAAATAACTGTAAGCACTGTTGCTATACCAAAAATGATAAATAAATTAGCAGCAAAGTCTTTTCAAAATTTAGGTAATTGTCAATTTACATTAGCAATAAGCCTACATGCTTCAAACCAAAAAATAAGAGAAATGATAATACCTAGTGCAAAAAACTACCATATCAAAAATATAATTGAAGACTGTAAGCAATTCGTAAGAGATACTGGTCGGAGGGTAAGTTTTGAATATTTAATGATAAGTGGAGTTAATGACAAATTAGAACACGCCAATGAATTGAGTAATTTGCTAAAAGGTTTTCAATGCCATGTAAATTTAATTCAGTACAACCAAATTGAAGAGGTTGAATTTAAAAGATCCTCTCTTAAAAATCTCCAATTATTTAAATCTAGACTTTCTAATAATGGCATAACTGTTAGTTTCAGAAAAAGCAGAGGTTTGGATGAAAATGCTGCATGTGGACAGTTAAGACAAAATTCGAGAAATAAATAATATTATCTTGGAATAATTCTTTAAAAGTTTCTTAAACAGGTTATTATTGTGTTAATTAATTTTGAATCTTTGGGTTTTATTAAGACAAAAATTTTACCTTTCGCTATCGTCGCACTCTTTGGGATCGCCTTTTTTGCAGTTAGCGCAAGAATTTGGTTGCCAGGAGATATGATGTCTCCAGCTCCCCTTGATTAATATCTTAGTTTTTGAAAATGACAAAAAATAAGAATTCGAATAAAGAAAGCCTAGCTGAAATAGCAGTTGATCCAGAAGTTTTGGCTAGGGAATTAGCTTTAGAGATTGAAATAGATCCTTTAGAGCAGATAGATGAAGATGCTTTTTCAAAAGGTTTAAATATTACTCAAGAGTGCGATCAAGCCTTAAAAATGCTTAAAGGGAATAGAGAAGAAAGAATACAGGGCTTAAGAATATTTTGTGAATATAGAGATGAAAGATCGTACCCCCTTTTGTTACCATTACTTGATCAACCTTGTCCTGTTGAGAGAATGAGTGCGGTATATGCTTTAGGTCGTAATCCATTTCCTAGTGCAGTCCAAAAACTTGTAAATCTTTTGAAGACTGATGATAACGCCTATGTTAGAAGAGCCACAGCATGGAGCTTAGCTAATTATGATAACCAAATTGTTTTAGAGCCATTAATAAATGCTTTGAAGAATGATGTAGCTGCAGTGAGGTTATGGTCATCCAGTTCTTTAGCTGAAATTGGAAATGTTTCGTTGGAAAATGCTCAACTAGCCGCCGAGCAGCTTTTAATAAGCTTAAAGATAGACAATGAATCAGGTGTTAGAAGCAATTGCATTTGGTCATTATGTAGGTTGTTTGAAAAATTAAACAATACATTTCAAGAAAGTTTTGTTGATGAATGTACCAAGATAGCTCTTTTTGATAAAGAACCCTCCGTTATGGAAGAAGCAAAAACTGCTTTAGATTCAATGGGTATGCAGGGTTTTTATAATTAAATTTCAAAATTTTTTAGCGAGCAAGGAACAAAAAAAATTAATTTATCAGATATTCAATAAAAAAATTAAAATTAATTAACTTGTACCAACTGAAACAAAAAATTTTCGTTATTCTGTATAAAGTAAAAGTACTCAGTACTTGAATTTAATGCCTCAAAAAACATTGAGATTCAAAATTCATCAAGACGGTAGAGTTGAAGAGACTGTTGAAGGATTCACAGGTAACTCATGTGATGAAGCTACGAAAAATCTCGAAGACGCTCTCGGTAAAGTAACAGTCAAGAATAAAACATCTGATGCTTTCATCTCTAATCAAAGTGAAAACTTAACACAATTAAATAACGAATCTAATGTCACATTTTAGTACGATTAAAACCCAGCTCAAAGAAGCAGAGCCATTAATTAAGGCTTTAAAACATTTCGGTTATAGTATTAATCAAGAAGAAAAGTTTGTGAAAGGATATAAAGGTCAATTCACAGCCGTTGATATAAGTATGCATTTACCTGGTGATACCCAAGTTGGATTTAAATGGGATAACAATTCTAATGCATATGAATTAGTTACTGACCTTGATCTATGGAAATTTGAGATTCCAGTAGAAAGATTTATCTCAAAAGTTACACAAATGTATGCATACCAAACAATTATTTCTAAAACGCAAGAAGATGGATATCAAATTGTAGAGCAAAAAAATAAAAATGATGGTTCTATTGAATTGGTCTTAACCAAGTGGGAAAACTAATGTCAACATATGGATTTTACGGATCCATTTCATAATACTGAAGAAAATATTGAGATTACAGGCTGTGAGCCCGTTCTAGGTGGTCAGTTAGCCGAAAAAGCTGTATGGGTTGATGAAGCTAAGTGTATCGGTTGTCAGTATTGTGTTCATGTCGCTTCGAATACTTTCACTGTTGATGAATTTCATGGTAGAAGTCGAGCTATTAGGCAAGATGGAGATAGTTCTGATGTCATACAAGAAGCAATAGATACATGCCCTGTTGATTGTATTCATTGGGTCAAATTTGAAGAATTGGATGATTTAGAGAATAGTCTTGATAGGGATATGTTTCAAACATTTGGAAAGCCACCGAGAATGAATAAGCACTAATATCAAAAAGATGCAATATCGTAGATTTGGTAGAACCAATCTGAAGATTCCAGTTTTATCTTTAGGTGGTATGAGATTTCAAAAAAGTTGGGATCAATTAGATTTTTCTAAGGTTTCATATGAAGAACAAAATAAAGTAGAAAATATATTAGATCTTGCAACACAATATGGTTTAAGTCATGTAGAAACCGCCAAGTACTATGGAACTTCTGAGGTGCAATTAGGGATGTGTTTTAAGAATACTAAGAAAATCCCAAATATAATCCAAACAAAGATTCCACCAAATAATGATCCGGAAATTTTTAAGCAAGATGTATTATCTAGTATTGAAAAATTGAAAGTTAAAAAAATTGATTTGTTAGCAATACATGGTATTAATACTGCTGAACATTTACATCAGGCTATTCGAGATGGAGGTTGCATTGATATTTTGAGGAATTTTCAAAAAGAAAATTTTATTGGATCTATTGGATTTTCAACCCATGGAAAATCTTCACTTATTGAAAAGGCCATATCAACAAACTTATTTGATTATGTAAATTTGCACTGGTATTTCATTAATCAGGAGAATACAAAGGTTATTAATTTAGCCAATAAGCATGATCTTGGGGTTTTCATAATAAGTCCCACTGATAAAGGGGGACATCTTCATACTCCCTCAAGAAAAATGTTGGAATTTTGTAAACCTCTCCATCCTATAGTTTTTAATGATCTTTTTTGCTTAAGAAATCAAAATGTCCATACTTTGAGTGTTGGCATTGCAAAAGAGACAGATTTTGCTCTGCATTTAGAAGCTGTCTCGTTATTATCAGAATCTGAGAAGTATGTGCCTAAGATAATTAACAAATTAAGGCAGGAATCAATTAATTCCTTGGGTTTAGAGTGGCATCAGAATTGGTATAGAAATTTACCAAGTTGGGAATATACACCGGGAAATATTAATATTCCTGTTCTTCTTTGGCTTTCAAATTTAATTGATTGGTTAGGTATGGAAGGATATGCAAGAGCTAGATACCAATTGCTTGGTAATGGAAGCCACTGGTTCCCAGGATTCAACGCAAATTTACTAGATGTAGATGTTTCTGAAGGACAATTATTGAAAGTATTAGAAGGTCATATAAATCCAAAAAAAGTAATAAGAAAATTGAGAAATTTAAAAGAAAAGTTTGGAGATAACAATGCTAAAAGATTATCAAAAAAATAATTTCATAATGGATTTTTTTCAGGTTTGCCAACTTTTCTTGGGTAAATTTCAGGACAAAAATTTTTTGGTTGAATAAGAATAATATTTCTGGTGCCTTTATTTCTTGGTAATAGTATCTCTTTTTTTTCTTTAACTTCCCCTTCTAATATATCTAAAGTTCTATCTAGATTTTTGCTTTCTTCATTCGTCCATTTGCCACAATATAAAACTCCAAACCCTTCTTTTTTTAACATTGGTAGTATATATTCTGAAACTGTTGATGGATTACTAACCGCTCTGGTTGTTGCAATATTAAAATTATTTCTCATTGACGATTGGTGGGCTAAGTTCTCAATACGATCATTGATTACATGAATATTGTTTTTGAAATTGATCTGATCAACTAAGATTTTTATTGCATCTGTTTTCTTTTTCAAAGAATCAATTAGGTATATCTCAGAATTAGGATGAGTTATTGCATAAGCTAAACCTGGGAAGCCACAGCCTGATCCAATATCTAAAAATTTTTTATTATCAAAATTAATATTAGTGAAAGCTTTGAATGGCCAAATGCTGTCAAAAACTTGAGATACCCAATAATCATCCCCATCAGTTAATCTTGTGAGATTGGTTTTATTATTTAATTCTTTAATTTTAATTTGCAACTCTTGAAATAAATTTATTTCTTCTTCAGTTATTAAGGAAAAAATTTCTTCTGGAATATTTTGTTTTTTCATTTCGTTATAAATATGAACTTTAACCATCCATTAAATACATTCTATTTAGTAAAAATTTATTAGAATTATAATATTAATAAAAGATTATTTTGAAAGGGGAAACTTCCTATTACAAAATTTTAGGTGTAAATGAAAATGCATCCAATCATGAATTAAGAAAGGCATTTTGTAAACTTTCTATTGAGTTGCATCCAGATACAACTTCATTAGAAATAGAAGTTGCTAAAAGTAAATTTCAAGAAGTTCTTGAAGCTTATGAAAATTTAAATAATAGTAATTTAAGAAAAATATATGATGATAAACTAAAAGAAAATTCTATAAGTAGAAATAATACTAACGTTTTAAATAATTTAGTAATCGATTCTAATAATCAAAATTTAATAGGAAATAGGAGACCTTTTTCGAATGGAGAATTGTTTTCGTTGTTTCTTTTAATTATGATCATTTCTATAAGTTTAATTTGTTCAATTTTTATTGCTTCTTTTACTGGAAAAGAATTAGAGACAATACCGCTTTGGCTAATTAAATAATTTTAAAAAAAGTCTGTGAATCCCTCTGAAAAACCGATCAATCAAAATTCACTGCAATCATTGGAATTGTGGCTAACTGATTTAGGTGCTATGAAGGATATTAATAATCCATCTAAATGGAATCTATTACTTTCAAATTGGAATGCAACTATTATTTTTGAACAAGAAGATTTAAGTGTCATCTGGGAAAGTGAAGGACAAGAAACTAAAAGATTATTTTCCTATTGCATTAAAAGAGAAGATGTAGAAAATGCAATAATGCAGGGACCTTGAATTTCTGTCTAAAGATTTTCTAATATTTGCCTTATTACCAAGTAACTTTTTTCTAATTGCTCATCGGTTATACAGAGAGGTGGCAAGAGATAAATAACATTCCCGAGGGGTCTAATAAATAAACCTTGCTCTATTGCAAGACTCTTGATTTCTTTCCCAATATTATTGAAATAACCTTTTTTGTTTCCAATATCTAAATCGAAGGCAGCAATTGTGCCTGATACCCTTATTTTTTTTATATAAGGTAAGTTTTTAAATTTAATTAAGTGAGATAAATGTTTTTCTTCAAATGAAATGTATTTGTGTGGTTCTTTTTCTAATAAATCAAGGCTAGCGTTTGCCGCAGCACAACCTAAAGGATTAGCAGTAAAACTATGTCCATGCCAAAAAGTTTTTCTTGGGGAATCATCAATAAAGGATTGAAAAATGTTTTCTTTACATAAAGTTATTCCCATTGGTAAAAATCCACCAGTTAAGCCTTTTGAAATACTTATTAAATCAGGAACGATTTTTGCCTTTTGAAATGCAAAAAGACTTCCACATCTTCCAAACCCAGTCAAAACTTCATCAGCAATTAACAAAGAATTATTATTTTTTATAATTTCTGAAACTTTTTTTATAAACTGAGGCCTAACCATATTCATTCCTCCTGCTCCTTGAACAAGTGGCTCAAGGATTACTGCAACTGTGGGAGTTTTAAGTAGAGTTTCTAATTTTTGGATCGCCTCATTTTCTTTATTTTCTACTTCTTCATCGTTCATCCAAGTTGAAGGCCAGGGGACTCTCCTAACTGGGAACATAAGATTATCGAAATTCTCATTAAAAATATTTCTTTCACCTAAAGCCATTGCTCCAAATGTATCGCCATGATAGGCGCCATCAAAAGCTACTATTTGAGTTCTTATTTCTTCTCTATTTTGCCATGATTGGAAGGCAATTTTTAAAGCGACTTCCACTGCGGTAGAACCGTTATCAGAAAAGAATAATCTTTCTAGTTTTGTTAATTCACTAAGTCTTTCCGCTAATTTTTTTGCCTGTGGATGTAAAAAATCAGCAAATATAACTTGCTCAAGTTTTTTTGATTGATTGAAAATGGCATCCGCAATGTATTGGTTACTATGTCCATGAAGAGTTACCCACCAACTACTAATTGCATCTATCAGCTCTTTTTTAGGATTTTTAGTAAATAGGAGGGCATCTCTACCATGAGTTACTTCTATTTGCGGTTCGCTGTTATTGATTTGTGTAAAAGGTGGCCAAATATTTGGGTGCCAATCTTGATTTGGAGTTTTTGAATCCAAAGATTTCATTTAACTTATTTTTGAGTTTAAAAGTGAGATCAACCTATTCTTGATGTCTAGTTCTTTCCATAGTATATCTAAATTGTTTGAGTCCATTTTTTTGATATAAGGAAATTCAGCAATTAACGGAATACCACTAAAATCAACTAGAGTTTTTGGATTATCTAGGTGTTTTTTGCCATTGACTACTAAACCTAAAATCTCAATATTTCTTCTTTTTAAGGCCTCAATACTAAGCAGGGTATGGTTAAGAGTGCCAAGTGAGCTCTTACATACAAGTATTACCGGAAGGTTCCATTGTTTTATTTGATCTATTTGCAAAAAACTGCGTGTTATTGGAACCATTAATCCACCTGCAGTTTCTATAATTAATGAGCCTTTCACGTTTGGCAACCTCAACTTGTCAAAGTTAATTGTTTTTTGATCTATTTCAGCAGCCCAATGAGGAGATAGAGGTTTAGTAAAGACATAAGCTTCTTTGATGATTTTCTCTTTACTTAATTGTGCAAGTTTTTCAACAGTTTGACTATCAGTTTGCGATTCAATACCGCTTTGAATAGGCTTCCAATAAAAGGAATTTAATCCTTTAACGAAAAAAGAGCTTATTAAAGTTTTTCCAATATCAGTATCTGTTCCACAAATTATAAATTTGAAAATACTATCCTGACTACTCATAATTTCTTTATGATTT
The DNA here is from genome assembly GCA_017644375.1 of Prochlorococcus marinus CUG1435. Classification (NCBI taxonomy): domain Bacteria; kingdom Bacillati; phylum Cyanobacteriota; class Cyanophyceae; order Synechococcales; family Prochlorococcaceae; genus Prochlorococcus; species Prochlorococcus marinus. The sequence continues at coordinate 384,429 of JAEPLP010000001.1, read as the reverse complement.
GAATCTCAATTTGCCATGAAAGGTTAACTGTATTATTGTAATTCTTTGGCCAAAACTTTTGAATTTTTTTTAACTCCTTCACTGTTTTGCGTTTACAATTTGTTGATTGTGCCCCTACATTTTTAATGCTTCTAAAAAGCTTATATACATCTTCAAAATTTTCAACATAATTAAACTTTTCTGAATAATGAATTTCAGTTGATTTGAAATCTTTTAATAATTCTTTAGAGCAAAGGAAATTAATACCACTATATTCAATATCAATTTTTCTACAAGTATCTTTCCATTCAGGAAAACAATTTTTCGTTGGATAAGAAATGATTAAAAAACCTCCTGATTTTAATTTACTAAACCAATTTTTTATTATCTTTTCTGGGTTGTTTAACCAATGGATGCAAAAGTTAGATGTTAATAGAGAACAGTTATTGATTTCAGGGGGTAAATCATTATTTAAATCCCATAAAATTTTTTTACTAGATAATTTATTCTCAAGAAGCATTTTTTTGCTGAAATCAATTCTGGCTACTTCTTGGGAAGAAAATTTTTTTTCTATTTCATCAGCTAATATTCCTGGTCCTGATCCTAGATCTATCCATTCACCTTTTTTTTGGGGATTTAATTCTTTGATAAATTGAACAATCTTTTTTGCAAAAAATTTCTGAATATTTGAATGCTCCAAATACCGATATGCAGCATCATTGAAATTATTTTTTATTTTCTCATTCCACTTTTTACTATCCATTTTCATCATCAAGTGAATTAATTAAGATCTCGTATAAATTTAAATTATTCAAGCAATGACCTTGCTGAGCTAATTTAATTAAAATTGGCTTCCTATGAAGTGTTTTATTTAAGGAATCTAAGAAGTTATTATTTGATTCGTTGTCAAGAATCAAATCGTTTTCTGATTTTATAAAAATAATTTTGCAATCTTTTCTTAAAAATAATGGAAAATCTCTATTGATGTAAAGTTGTTTTAAATCACCTAAAAGAAGAGTTTTATTTAAACTCTCTAAACTTTTATAAAAGATATTTTTAAAACCATTACTCATATTATTTGGCATAAATGATCTATGTATAAATTCTTTCAACATATCCTTAGGTTCATCTTTTATGATTTTTGTTTCCATTCTTTTTAGAGACCTCAAAATAAAGTTTCTTTTATTACTTAAAGGAAGAAAATTATTAAAAGAATTTATTAGAACAATATGAGTTGCTTCTTTTAAGATTTTTTTTTGCATTAAATGAAAACCAAATGAATGGCATAAAGTCATTTTGATTTCTTTTTTAGATTCGCTTTTAATCCATTTTGCTTGATATTTATTTGTTGAAAAATAGCCCCTTTCATTATCTTGCCAATGCCAATTATTATTTAAAAAATCAACTTTATAATCATCCCAGAAATATTTATTTAGCCCCCAACCATGTTGAGTAATAATTTGTTTCATTTAAACTCTTTTAATACTGCAATGAAATTTTTTAGAAGATTCAAATCTAAGTTTCTTCTTATTGTTATTCTGATTCTTGATTGCCCAACTGGAACAGTAGGGGGTCTTATCGCAATTGCTAAAAACCCATTCTCCTCAAGATGTTTTTGTAGATAAATTGCTTTCTCTTCTTGGCCAACAATAATTGATAAAATGTGAGAATCTCCCTGAATTGGAAAACTAAAATTTTTAATAATTTCATGTTTCCATATCTTCGCAGAAGATAACAACTCATTACCCCATTCTTTGTTTTTTAAAATTTTTTTTAAACCTTCTAGTGCTCCAGCAGCTAAAGATGGCGCAAGAGCGGTTGTGTACCTAAATGCACCACTTGTTTGGATAAGATACTCACCAATTTCTGAATTGGAGGCTATAAAAGCTCCACCGCTGCCAAATGCCTTTCCAAAAGTTCCAGTAATTATAGTTATATCTGAACGACAATTAAAACTTAAACCCCTGCCTTCAGGGCCCAAGATCCCAATTGCATGGGCTTCGTCAACTAATAATTGAACATTATTTTTTTTGCAAATTTCCGTTATTTCTCTGAGCGGTGCAATTGATCCCTCCATGCTATAAAGAGATTCGACAACAACTAAAATGGAATTTTTTGTGGGGTTAGATTTAATAATTTTATCTTCTAAATCTTTTAAATTATTGTGAGAAAATCGCACTAGTTTAGCTTGAGCAGCTTTAACTCCAACCAATAAAGAGTTATGAATTAATTTATCTGCTATTACGATACTATTTCTGTTTGCTAAAGCCTGGATAGCGGCTATATTTGCTTGAAATCCGCTTGGGAAAAGTAATACTTTCTCTTGATCAAGCCACTTGGCAAGTTCTGTTTCTAATAATTTATGTATTGGCCTTGAACCTGTAATAAATCTAGAGCTTCCTGAACCAATACCTTCTAACATGCTTATTTCGTAAGCAGCTTTTATTAAATCCTTGTCCCTATTTAATCCAAAATAATCATTACTACATAAGTCTACAAGTTTTTTATTTTGCGAATTTAAACTAAGAAGTTCGAATGATTTTTCACCTAAAGAAAATGTTTTTAAATTACGGATTCTATTTTTTGGAATTTTTATTTTTTTCATTTTGGCAAAATAAAATATAGTGGATTTAATTAAAAAGATTTAGATTTACTATTAAAGTTTGCAAGGTATTTTTTGTTTATTAATATCTATATAGATCATATATTAAGAAGTTAACTCATCCTCTCTTCAATCACAATTATTGCTTAATTTAGAGGAATATTTCCCATTTCCGCTAGATGATTTCCAATTAGAAGCAATTCGAGCTATAAATAGCGGAAATTCTGTTGTTTTAACGGCACCAACAGGTTCGGGTAAAACATTGATAGGTGAATTTGCTATATATAGAGGCTTATCTCATGAAGGTAGAGTTTTTTATACAACACCTTTAAAAGCCCTATCAAATCAAAAGTTTAGAGATTTTGCTAATCAATATGGTGAGAATAAAGTTGGTCTTTTAACTGGAGATATAAGTATAAATAGAGAAGCACCAATCTTAGTAATGACGACTGAGATTTTTAGGAACATGCTCTATGGCGAATTTGATGAATTTGATGATCCCTTAGAGAATTTAGAATCTGTAATTCTTGATGAATGCCATTATATGAATGACCCCCAAAGAGGCACAGTTTGGGAAGAAACTATAATCCATTGTCCTACTAGAACTCAAATAATAGCTTTATCAGCAACAATAGCCAATGCAGATCAACTACAAAATTGGATAGAAAAAGTTCATGGGCCCACAGTACTAATTAATAGCGATAAGAGACCAGTCCCACTTGATTTTATTTTTTGTAGTGTTAAAGGCCTGCATCCACTTTTAAATAATAAGGGTAATGGAATTCATCCAAACTGTAAGATTTGGAGAGCTCCTAAAGGGCAGAAAATGAGAGGAAAAGTGGGCAGGATAATGCAACCAAAGTCTCCCTCAATTGGCTTTGTGATCTCTAAACTAGCTGAACGCAATATGTTGCCAGCTATTTATTTTATTTTTAGTAGAAGAGGATGTGACAAGGCTATTGAGAATTTAAAAGACTTAACTTTAGTAAGTTATTCAGAAGCGAATATGATATCCCAAAAATTAGATGTTTATCTTAAAAATAATCAAGAGGCAATTAAAGATAAATCTCAATGCGAGGCATTAAAGCGAGGTATTGCATCTCACCATGCTGGATTATTGCCTGCATGGAAAGAATTAGTTGAGGAATTATTTCAGGAAGGTTTGATAAAAGTTGTTTTTGCAACTGAAACTCTCGCTGCAGGGATTAATATGCCCGCAAGAACTACTGTTATTTCTTCTTTATCAAAAAGGACCGAAGATGGGCATAGATTATTATTTAGCAGTGAATTTTTGCAAATGTCAGGTAGAGCTGGAAGAAGAGGCAAAGATACCCAAGGATACGTTGTTACATTACAAACAAGATTCGAAGGTGCTAAAGAGGCAAGTGCACTGGCTATTAGCAAACCAAATTCTTTAGAGAGTCAATTCACTCCTAGTTATGGAATGGTACTTAATCTTTTACAAAGTTATACTTTAGAGAAGTCTAAAGAATTAATTAAAAGAAGTTTTGGTAGTTTTTTATATTTAGGTGAATCTTCAGGTGAGAATATAATTCTTGAAAATTTAGATAAGGATTTAATTGAATTAAAAAAAATTACATCTAACGTTTCATGGAAAGATTTTGATGCCTATGAAAATTTAAAAAATCGTCTTAAAGAGGAAAGAAGACTCTTGAAAATTTTAGAAAAACAAGCAGCAGAAAAATTATCAGAAGAGATCACTAATGCACTCCCATATATTAAAGATGGAAGCTTAATTTCAATCAAAGCTCCTCAAATTAAAAGAAAAATTGTTCCAGGATTAATTTGTAAGAAAATATATGAATCCAAAAAAATTAAGAGTTTATTGTGTTTGACAATTGATAATTTATTTATTCTTATAAAACCCTCATACATAGTAAGTATTTTTAATGATTTGGATGTAATTGATGTAATAGGACTTGAAGTGCCAAAGATGTATTTTTCTGGAGAGGTATTTAGGGGGGATGATATGTCGCAGTTTTATGCGGATAGAATTTTAAAAGTTTCTAAAAAAAATGATTTACAAACTCCACAATATGATTTGTCAACGGAAGTTTTGGCACAACAGCAACTAATTAATAATTTAGAAGAAACAGTCAATGATCATCCCGCACATAGATTTGGAGACTCTAGGAAATTAAAGAAATATAGAAAAAGAATTGTTGATGTTGAACAGGAAATATATATGAGAAAAAAACTTCTTGAGGATAAAGAAAATCATAACTGGAGAACTTTTACCGATTTGATTAAAATTTTGAATAATTTCGGTTGTTTAAATGATTTGGAATTGACAGAAGTTGGACAAACAGTTGGTGCAATAAGAAGTGAAAATGAATTATGGATTGGTCTTGTTTTAGTTAGTGGTTATTTAGACGATTTAGATCCTCCTGAGTTAGCTGCAATTATTCAGGCTATATGTGTTGATATAAGAAGGCCTAATCTTTGGTGTAATTTTAAGCCTTCTTTAAAGGTAATAGATGTTTTTCATGAATTAGATGGTTTAAGAAAATTAGTCGCTTCTCAACAAAATAAGTTTCATATTGAAATTCCTATTTATTTAGAAACAGAGTTGACTGGAATTATTTCTGAATGGGCAAGGGGTAAAAAATGGAAAGATTTGGTTTTTAATACTTCATTAGACGAAGGTGATGTAGTGAGGATTATTAGAAGATCAATTGATGTTCTTTCTCAAGTTCAATACTGTATCGGTGTAAGTAATAAATTAAAAAGCAAAGCAAAGCTAGCATTAAAAGCTATTAATCGTTTTCCTGTTACTGAATCTAATGATTTTATAAAAGTCTCTGAAGATATTAATCCTGCGACAAAAAGAATTGACAATGATTCATAAATTTTTTAATCAAATCATTGAATTAATATTCATTGCTTCATCAAATTCATCTTCGTTTAAATAACCTAATTTAAGTGTTGCCTCTTTTAAATTTAATGATTCTTTGAAGGCAAGGTTTGCAATTTCAGCCGCTTTTTCATAACCAACTTTTGGCACTATGGCTGTTACCAACATTAGTGAATTTTCTAAATTAAACTTCATTTTCTTTTGATTAGGTTCCATACCATCAACTAATTTTATTCTGAAATTTTCTATTGCATTTTTAAGTAATTTTAAACTTGTAAGAATATTAAATCCAATCAGAGGCTTATATTCATTCATCTGCAAAGTGCCGCTAGAATTTGCTATTGAAACTGCATATTCAAGACCCATTATCTGAGTACAAACCATTGATAAGGCTTCGCATTGAGTCGGATTCACTTTACCTGGCATGATAGAACTTCCAGGTTCATTTTGAGGGATAATTAATTCATATATTCCTGATCTTGGTCCTGAAGATAGAATTTTTATATCATTTGAAATTTTAAACAATGCACCTGCTAATATTTTTATCTGACTCATTACTTGAGCTAGACGATCATGCGAGGCCATGATAGAAAAATTATTTTTTGATTTATAGAACATTAGATTAGTATCATCGGAAATTGATTTTATAGAATCTTCACAAAATCCTTTTGGACAATTAATCCCTGTTCCAACTGCAGTTCCTCCCAGAGGTAAAAAATACAAGTCATTCAGACTTATAATAATTGCATTCTCAGCATCTTTAAGTTGCTCTGACCATCCCGATATTTCTTGCCCAAAAGTAAGGGGCACTGCATCTTGAAAATGGGTTCTTCCTATCTTTATGAGGTCTTTCCATTGTTCACTTTTTTTATCAAGGATCTTAGTAAGTTCTCTTATCGTTGGAACTAAATTTTTCATTATTTCATTAACAACTGATATTTGAATAGCAGCAGGAAAAGTATCATTAGTTGACTGAGATTTATTTACATCATCATTCGGATGAATTGGTTGATGACTACCAAGATCGGAATTTGTTTTTAATGCTGCAATATTTGAAATTACCTCATTTACATTCATATTTGTTTGAGTGCCACTACCTGTTTGCCAAACCCTTAAGGGAAACTGTGAATCATGAAGCCCATCAAGTATTTCTGTACATGCCTCCACAATCAAATCTTTTTTTATTTTATCTATTAAACCTAAATTGAAATTCGCAATTGAAGCAGCTTTTTTTATGAGGGTGAGTGAATAAATTAACTCAATTGGAATTAATTCTTCTCCAATAGAAAAATTTATTATCGATCTTTGTGTTTGAGCGCCCCACAAAGCTTCAATAGGAACCTCTATTGTTCCCATACTATCTTTTTCAATCCTAAAGTTTTTTGTCATTATTCCTCTGAAAACACTGGTTTAACTTAGATAAGGTTTTCAGTAATCCTAGATACCTAACTTCTCCCATATTACACTTAAATTATTGAGATGAATTGAAGGATTAAAACATTCTTCTAAGTCACTTTGATCAATAAAATCCATTATTTCATTATCTCTCTCTATATTTTGTTTGAAATTCCCATTATCTGTATTCCAAGCCTGATGCGCATTTTTTTGTACTAAGCTATAGGCTTTTTCTCTAGATAATCCCTTATCTACAAGCAAAAGTAAAACTCTCTGACTAAAGATTACACCACCATATATATTTAAATTTTTGAGCATATTTTTTGGATAAACTTCCAAATTACTTACTATATCTTTCATTTCCCTAAGCATAAAATGCAAACAGATTGATACATCAGGTAACATGATGCGTTCATTTGAACTATGGCTTATATCTCTTTCGTGCCAAAGTGGAACATTTTCCAGTGCTGTTAAGACGTAACTCCTTAAAATTCTTGCTAAACCGCTTACTCTTTCACTTCTAATAGGATTTCTTTTATGAGGCATGGCAGAACTTCCTTTTTGCCCTTTTGTAAAGCCTTCCTCAACTTCTAAAACATCAGTTCTTTGTAAATTTCTTATTTCAGTTGAGAATCTATCTAGAGAAGCGCCCACCAGTGCAATAGTTTGTACATATTCTGCATGTCTGTCTCTCGATATAACCTGCGTACTTGCTGTATCTGGTTTTAATCCGAGTAAATCACAAGTTATTTGTTCTACTTTGGGATTCGTATTGGCGTAAGTTCCCATTGCACCACTTATTTGTCCAACTGCTACAGATTCTTTCAGTGTTAATAATCTTTTTTTGTGCCTTATTATTTCTGCTAACCATCCAGCAAGTTTAAAACCGAATGAAATTGGCTCCCCATGAATTGCATGAGATCTGCCAATCATTAATGTATTTTTATGCTTCCCCGCTAATAATCTGACTTCATTTTCTAGGTTCTCAATTTCTTCTAATAACAATTTGCAAGAATCTTGTAACTGAAGAGATAAGCCAGTATCAAGTACATCACTACTTGTCATACCAACATGAATGTATCTTCCAGAATCTCCTACAAATTCATTAACGCTTGTAAGAAATGCTATTACATCATGTTTAACTTCTTTCTCAATTTCTGTAATTCTAGATTCATCAAACTTTGCATTTGAACGTATCTCTTTCATTGCATTCTCAGGAATTTTACCGAGAGAAAAATTTGCTTCACATGCAGCTATTTCAACTTTAAGCCAACTCTGGAACTTTGCGCTTTCAGTCCAGATTGCCCCCATTTCGGGTAATGTGTAACGCTCGATCACAATTTTTATTAATTATCAATTTAAACTTTATAACCAAAATCGAATTATTGCCCTATACCTTAATGATGTACTTGCCATTGAACATATTTGTCTGATTATTATTTTCTTATGTAACATTATTCTGGCTAATAAAAAAAGCTTAAGTATAAAAATGTTTTCATTTATTCCTTTCGTTAATAATGGGTAAATTTTTAGTTCTAATTTAAAATTGGAAGGTATTAAAGAATTTGGATCTTAATCTTGTAGAAGTTAATTATTCAGTCTTTTTTATTGATTAATAGATGACTAAAAAAAGTAGATTAGATCTTTATCTTCTAAATAAAGGTTTTTGTAAAACTCGTCAAAAGGCCCAAGGTTTAATTCTTGCAGGCAAGGTTAGAGATATCAATGGAAAAGTATTGGATAAACCCGGACAGCAAGTATTAATTGGTTCTGAATTTCTTATTGATTCTGAACCTATGTTTGTTTCAAGGGGAGGCGAAAAATTATTGGAGGCATTTAAAAGACTTGATATTAAAGTAAAAGATAAAATATGTATTGATGCAGGAATCTCTACTGGGGGGTTTACTGATTGCTTATTGCAACAAGGAGCAAAACTAGTTTATGGGATAGATGTTGGTTATGGACAAACTGCATGGAAGATTAGAAATAATCCAAAAGTCATACTTTTTGAACGAACTAATATTCGAAATTTAAAACCTAATGATCTTTTAACTAGAAGTAATGAATTACCAAATTTTGTGGTTGCTGATTTGTCTTTTATTTCATTAAAGTTAGTTTTTAAATCAATTGGTAATTTATTAGAAGGTGATTTTATTGAGGGAATATTTTTAATTAAACCCCAATTTGAGGTGGGTAAAGATAAAGTTAGTAAAGGTGGTGTTGTTCGCAATCCTAAATTCCATACTGAGGCTATAGAGTCTGTTATTCATGCGGCTAAGAATTTTCAATGGAATATAAAGAATTTGATAGCTTCTCCGCTGGTAGGACCTGCTGGAAATCATGAATATCTAGCTTGGATGACCTTAGGAAGTCAATCTAATAAAAGGATTAACAGTGAATATATACAAAATTTAGTAAAAGAAACTCTTTGAATTAAAGAGCTTCTTCATCTTTGTCGCCAGTTCTAATTCTCACGACAGAATCAATTGATGTGATGAATATTTTTCCGTCACCGATCTCTCCAGTTTTTGCTGCTTCAGCAATCGCATCTATGACTGAATTAACCTTTTCATCTTCTACGACAACTTCTACCTTGAGTTTTTGGAGGAATTCAACAGTAAATTCGGAACCTCTATATCTTTCAACTTGTCCTTTTTGCCTCCCAAAACCTCTGACTTCACTAACTGTCATTCCAACAATACCAGAGTTTACTAAGGCAATTTTTACATCCTCCAGCTTAAATGGACGTATGATTGCTTCAATTTTCTTCATGATTAAAGGTTGAATATTCCTATTTTAATTGTTTTTTGGGAAAACATCCAACATTGAAATATCAGAAAAACATTTAATATCAAGGCCTGCATTAGTGGCGTCTTCAATTAATAATTGGGAATTTTCTTCAGAAATTATTACTGTACTATTTGATAAAGATTCCCACTGATCATTCTCAAAGTGCGTTTGAAGCCATAACATTCCAATCGCGCTTTTTGGTTGAAGGGATTTATTAAAGTTGTTATCGATAGTTATCAAACAAATGTCCATTAATTTTTCATTGAACTAAACACATATAACCCTTTTAACCGACATTATGAATGTTATTGATGATACAAAAATGAGATTTAACAGTATTTGACTTTTACAATTGTAATACTTAAGCTTGTTGAAATTTTTGCAGGTTTTGATCTTTTTATATAGGTTTAGTGAATAAGAACTAAACAAAATGAGTACAACCAAATTAGATGATTCGACGCAAAGACCACTTTATGGTGAAAGAATTATTGAAGAATCAAAAATAATTTGTTTCGATAATCCAAATAAGAAAAGAATTTATGAAATTTCTATCCAGTTACCTGAATTTACATGTAAGTGCCCCTTTTCTGGTTATCCAGATTTTGCAAAGTTAAATATTATTTATCAACCTAATTTAAGAGTCTATGAGTTGAAGTCTTTAAAGCTTTACATTAATAATTTTAGAGATATAAAGATATCCCATGAGGAAGTTGTTAATAGAATAATGGATGATTTAGTGAATGAAGGTTCACCTCACTGGATACATTTAAATGCTGCATTTAACCCCAGAGGGAATGTTTCTATGCAGTTAGATATTTTTAGTGGGCAGAAAAGAAATTAAAAATTTTTTATTTCGTCTGATAATTTAAAAAATTCTTTTTTAAAACCAACTAAATTTTTATTACTAAGGCCTCCAATAGATAACTTTTGTGATTCTTTATTTACCAGAATCCATAATTGGTTTGTTGGTATAAGACTTATTATTGTTCCAAAAATTATTAAGATAAAAGAAAAGTAAATAAATGGTATAGAGGGATCATTTTTAATTATTAATCCACTGCTGGGGATTATTTTTTTAAGAGATACTTTTGAAGAGTTAACTTCTAAAGGATAGTCATTGATATAGAGATTATTCCCGGAAAAATTTTCTATATTCGAAATTTTAAGTGGACCATTTTCATTATCTATTGTTAATAGGAAATTTTTTTTAGTCTCCGATCCTAATTCAACTAAAACTCCCCAAACTTGATTACCAATTTCTGGAATCTCCTTTAATTGTAATTGATAAAGGAGATTATCTATTTCTAAAACAACATTTGATATTGCCCAATCTGCTTGATAAATCGTTAATCCTTTAAACCTGATTGGGTGATTAACTTTGGTTGTTTTTATTTCATTTAAATTTAAATCTTCAGAAGAAAAATTTAATTTTGAAATGAACTGTTTAGGTATGCCATCACTTTCACGTTCTATAGAAAAATCGACTAATTTTACATTGGCTTTTGAGTTTGTGCTCTCATTAACAAGATCTAAAGTTTCTCCCGGCAGTAAATATTGTTCTTTTGATTGACTTGTAAAACTTCCATATGCTGAACCTATAAGTAAAACTATTAATCCGATATGTACAACTAAAGGACCGATTTTTCCAATTAACCCCTTTCTTGCAGAAATATGACTATTAAATTTGTATGTTTTCCATCCTTTTTTTTTAAGTAATAAATCTACTTTTGTTATATGTTCTCCATCTTGATTGATTGGATGACTTGTCGTTAGTTGCAGTTTGCTAAATTTTTTTTCGCTCTTATATTCAATCCATTTTAATGAAGCTTTTAATGAAGGAATTTGCCTCCTGAAACTACAAGCTGCCAGAGAAATGCAAAGAAGAATTAATGTAAATAAAAACCAAAAGCTTGTATATATATGATCCAATTGAAGTTTTAAGACTTTTTCTCCATCTAAAAATCCAAAAATGGGAGCTCTATCGAAATTATCAATATAGAATGTATTGTTACTACCTTGAGGTATAAAAGTACCTATTCCACTTGTAATAGCAATGAAGATTATCAGCGATATAGCGAATCTTAAACTTGATATTTTTAAAATTAGATTCTTAAAAATAATCATTTAAAGCCAATTTGAAAATAAATTTAATAACCCTAGGGAAACTAAAAATATCCCACTTAAAGTCGGAATTATTTGACTAAATTTTCTAAGAGCTAAAAATTGCTTTAAGTTTTCTGCAGTAGCTCCTGCAATGATTAATGGGGTTACTTGGCCTATCCCAAAGAAAAATAAAAAAATAATAGATATTAGCGGGTTTTTAGCTTGCGATACCCAAGCCAAAAGAGTTGCTAAAACTGGAGTAATGCAAGGTGAAGAAGCTAGTCCAAATGTAGTTCCTATGACAAAAGGCGCTATAAATGTTGGTATTTTATCTTCAATTATTTTTATATCAGGTCCATTCGGAAACTGAAACTTGAGAATTCCTAATAAATTTAAACCCATTATTATCGCTATTAGGGCAACAAATGAAGTGTAATAAGATGGAATTTGCCCATATATTTTACCTAAGAATCCACTCGCAGCCCCCAGTGCAACGAGCGAAAAAACTACACCTCCTGAAAAACTAATAAGTTTAAATTTATTTTTCTCTGTTCCGCCTATATAAGCAATTGTCACTGGAAGTAATGATAATGAACATGGCCCAAGACTTGTTAAAAGTCCCGCGCTGAAAACCAAAAATATAGTAAATGGACCTGGACTATTAAGACCATTCTGCATAAGCAGATTACCCTTTTGAGATAATTCTGAAATAACTAAATTAAATGATTCGATAGCTTGAATTTAATCCTTTAAATTCTAACTAATTAAGAGTCTTTCGTGTACTAATCATACCAATGAATCCTGTTGACTCTAATGAACATCTAACTAACATCCCTGTAATAAAAAAAGACGCTATTAATGAATTGCCACCATAACTAATGAAAGGTAGTGGTAACCCTGTAGTAGGCATTGAACCTGTTGCTACAGCAATATGCATTATTGATTGACCTGTCAACAACACACCACATCCGATAGCAACTAATTTTGTATAGTTGTTCCTGCACTTAAGACTAATTCTTAGGCTTATATAAGAGAATACTGCTAAAAATCCTAAGAATAAAGTACACCCCAACAAACCAAATTCTTCCGCAAAAATGGCAAAAATAAAATCTGTATACATGAACGGCAGATACTGTAATTTTTGTATCGACAGTCCAAAACCTTGGCCAAATAGACCACCTGAACCTATAGCTAATAAACTTTGAATCAATTGAAATCCATTTTCTTGTTGATCTTTCCAAGGATTTATAAATGAAGTAACTCTCAGTTTTTGATATTCGTTATTAAGGATGCTGATGCATCCAGTAATTAATCCTATTGAAGCAAATGAGCAAAGAGAGCTAAGTTTTACTCCTCCACATAAACCCATTACCCAAAGAAGAATTCCAGTTAATGATGCAGTACTTAAATTAGGCTGTTTAAGTATTAATAAAATTAATAAACCAAAGGTTAAAATTGAAATTAATTTTTTATCATTCTTTACTAGATTCCAATGTGCGAAAAGATTAGAAGCTTCAAGAATTAGAAAAGGTTTAATTAATTCAGATGGCTGCAGACGTAAATTGCCAAGCACTAGCCATCTTGAAGATCCATTAACTGTAATTCCAGTAAGATTGGTAAGGAAAATCAAAAAGATTAAAATATAAAAAATAATTCTTGAAAACTTTAAAAGATTTCTAATGTTTGTATTTAGTACGAAATAAAATAAACCAATTCCTGGAATTGTCCAAATGATTTGTTTTTTTAAGAAGTAAGCCCAATTTCCCATTTCCCTACTGGCTACCCACCAACTTGATGATCCTAGTATGCATATTCCTAATATTGACCAAATTCCAATGATGACAATGAGGATTTTTGCTTCATAAGGCCATATGTCCCAAGGTAATGGAAATATATAATCTGTTAAATTGCTGAAATGTTTTTTGTCATTAGAACTAAAGGTTTTTTTTCTTTTAGCAATTCTTTTATATTTTATTTTTTCTTGACTTATCTCCAATTTTTTAGATGTATATTTACTATTGAGCCGTTTAATTGAGATTTTGCCAAGTCTTTTATTAACGTTTTAAAGTGTTAACGCAATTAAAAATATGACTTTTCACAAATTTTATTGTTGAAGAATCAAGTAAAAAAAGGACTACAGATTCATCATAAATCTTAAGAATTAATTTTTTATAAAAAAAAACTAGCTAAAGGTCACCTCTCCGTGATAGATTCCGTGAGTTTATATACTTACTTAAAACCATTCAGAGGGGTTTCTAAACTATGTTCACATCAGTGGACTCAAATAGAAAAAAACTTGAGCATCCTTCTAATGAGAATGTTCAATTTCCTCAATCCCTGAATAATTCGATCATCAAAGAAAGTAAATCTGGCATTGCCAATCAAATAGATCATTTGCTTTCCCAAAATGATGAATACACAAAATTGCAATTAACAATTTTTGGAATTACTTTTATTGTCTCTATTTTATTAGCATCAATAACTGGAATTTTTCTAGGTTTTACTTTTGGTTTTAGTATTTTTATAGGAGCAATTGCCGGCATTTTTTACCTACGTTTGCTTGCCAAAAGTATAGGGAAACTTGGTAAAGAATCATCAGGTGTATCAAAATTGCAACTATTAGTTCCAGTTTGCCTCTTTATTTTTGCAAGCAAGCTAGGATCTTTGGATATTTTTCCTGCGATGATAGGTTTTTTCATTTATAAGCCTTCACTCATTCTTTATTTTTCTCGTTCTTAAGTAAATTTTTTTATTCAAAACAAATGTTTTTTAATTCCTTGCTAACAAATTTTGCAGCATTAGAAGTTGGTCAACATCTTTATTGGCAAATTGGAAATATCAGACTTCATGGGCAGGTATTTTTAACATCTTGGATTTTATTAGGAGCGTTATTAGTTTTTATTTCTTTAGGAACTAAAAAAATGGAAAATGATCCTAAAGGCCTTCAAAACCTGCTTGAGTTTCTCTGGGATTACATAAGAGATCTTGCTAGGACGCAAATAGGTGAAAAAGTATATAGAGATTGGATGCCATTTATAGGTACTTTATTTTTATTCGTCTTTGTTAGTAATTGGGGAGGAGCTTTAATTCCTTGGAGATTGATTAAGTTACCAAGTGGAGAATTAGGAGCACCTACTGCAGATATTAATACAACTATAGCCTTGGCTTTATTGGTTTCACTTTCTTATTTCTATGCAGGTTTAAGCAATAAGGGTTGGAGATACTTCGAATATTATGTTCACCCAACTCCGATTATGCTTCCTTTCAAAATTCTAGAGGACTTTACGAAACCTTTATCACTCTCTTTCAGGCTATTTGGAAATATTTTGGCTGATGAACTTGTTGTTGGTGTTCTAGTCTTTTTAGTTCCGCTAATTCTCCCAATACCTGTTATGTTCCTAGGATTATTTACTAGTGCAATTCAGGCATTGATTTTCGCAACTTTGGCGGCCTATTACATAGGAGAAGCTGTTGAAGAACATCATTAGCTGTCTTCCAATACATTCAGACGCTTTTACAAAGGGTCTGTAATCTGGCAAAATATCTAATCGCGTAGGTCTGAAAATATCAGACCCATTCTTAAAACAAAGGATGTCCAAGCGTGTATGACAACAAAGATTATCACAAGTATTAAGCTCTTTATTTCAAAATTATGGATTCGATTACTTCCGCTGCATCAGTTGTAGCTGCTGGTTTAGCAGTTGGTCTAGGTGCTATTGGCCCAGGTCTTGGACAAGGTAACGCAGCTCAAGGTGCTGTTGAGGGTATTGCCCGTCAGCCAGAAGCTGAAGGTAAAATCAGAGGAACTCTTCTTTTATCTTTCGCTTTCATGGAGTCATTAACAATTTACGGATTAGTTGTGGCTTTGGTACTACTTTTTGCGAATCCTTTTTCCTAAAAGTTAATATTGCTTCTAATCCTTATTAGCAATATTTAAATTTAATTTTTTAACTTCAACTAAAACATATGTTGGCCTTTAATTTTTTTGGTGCTACAGAAGGTGGATTATTTGATATAAATGCCACTTTGCCACTAATGGCGATACAAGTAGTTGCACTTACTTACATATTAAATTCTCTCTTTTTTAAGCCTGTTGGCAATGTTGTAGAAAAAAGAGAAAAGTTTGTAAGTAATAATATTATTGAGGCCAAAAATAAACTTTCTGAGGTTGAAAAATTAGAAGCTGATTTATTAGCTCAGCTTCAAAGTGCTCGTACAGAAGCCCAAAGAATTGTGAGCGAAGCTGAAAATGAGTCTGACAAGCTTTATAAAGAAGCACTAGAACTTGCTAACAATGAAGCAAATGCTTCAAAAGAAAAAGCAAGACTAGAAATTGAAAGTCAGACGTCTGCTGCTCGTGATCAACTTTCTAAACAGGCTGATGATCTAAGCGAACTTATTGTTAATAGATTGATTCTAGAAAAATGAATTTAACTCTT
The DNA here is from genome assembly GCA_017644375.1 of Prochlorococcus marinus CUG1435. Taxonomy (NCBI): domain Bacteria; kingdom Bacillati; phylum Cyanobacteriota; class Cyanophyceae; order Synechococcales; family Prochlorococcaceae; genus Prochlorococcus; species Prochlorococcus marinus. The sequence goes on along the minus strand of JAEPLP010000001.1, from coordinate 368,246 downwards.
TTAGCTACAGAAGGTTTTGGATTGAACTTCAATTTATTCGAAACTAATATCCTTAATTGGGCTGTAGTAGTTTTCGGCCTTTATAAATTTTTGCCTGGTTTCCTAGGTAAAATGCTTCAAAAAAGGAGAGAAGGAATCCTTCTTGAATTAAAAGATGCTGAAGAGCGACTACTAAATGCAACTCAAGCTTTAGAAAAAGCGAAGAAAGATTTATCTTCAGCAGAAGAAAAAGCTTCTCAAATAAAAGCAGATTCCCTTAAAAGATCTGAATCAATCAGAATGGAAAGTGAGAAAAAAGCTATAGAGGAGATGGCACGAATTAAACAAAGTGCAATTTCTGATGAGAGCTCTGAAGCATCCAGAGCAATTTCTCAACTTCGAAAAGAAGCTGTTGAACTGGCAATTAAGAAAGCCTTAGATTCTCTCCCAAATCGACTTGATAAAACAACACAAGAAAATTTGGTAACTCAATCAATTAATAATATTGAGGTGAACTAATGCCACTTTTAAATTCAGTTACTACACCATACGCAGAGGCATTACTTCAAGTTGTGAATGAAAATTCGCAAACTGAAGAGATGGTTTCTGAGGTCAAACAACTCTTGGAATTAATAAATGATTCCCCTGAATTGGAGAAGGCACTATCCTCCCCCATTTTAGAGACAGATGCTAAGAAGAAAATCATTATTGAAATTTTTTCAAATAAAATTAATTCTTCTTTACTGAATTTCTTAAAATTATTGGCCGATAGGCAAAGAATTGGAATCCTTACTTCAATTCTTGATAGGTTTTTAGAGATTTACCGAGAAAATAGTAATATTGCTTTGGCAACTGTTACTTCTGCAGTCGAGCTTACTGATGAACAGAAAGGTTTAATTACCAAAAAGATCATCAATATTGCTGGTACAGAAAAATTAGAACTTGTAACTAAAATCGACCCATCACTTATTGGTGGTTTCGTCGCCAGTGTAGGATCAAAAGTAATTGATGCTTCTCTTGCTTCACAAATTAGAAAACTTGGCTTATCTCTTTCCAAGTAACTTTTAAATCAACCTTAAATTCTTAAATCCATGGTATCTATACGCCCTGATGAAATCAGTTCAATCTTAAAACAACAAATAACTGATTACGACCAATCTGTAAGTGTTAGCAATGTAGGAACTGTTCTGCAAATCGGTGATGGCATTGCGAGAATATATGGCTTAGATCAGGTCATGGCAGGTGAGTTATTAGAATTTGAGGATGGTACCGAAGGTATAGCTTTAAATCTTGAAGATGATAATGTTGGAGCTGTTTTAATGGGTGAGGCACTTGGTGTCCAAGAAGGAAGTAACGTTAAGTCCACAGGAAAAATAGCATCTGTTCCGGTTGGTGAAGCAATGCAGGGGAGAGTTGTTAATCCTCTCGGACAACCAATAGATGGGAAAGGAGAAATTCCAACAAGTGATACTAGATTGATTGAAGAAATGGCTCCTGGAATAATCAAGAGAAGATCAGTGCATGAACCAATGCAAACAGGTATCACATCTATTGATGCAATGATTCCTGTTGGAAGAGGTCAAAGAGAATTAATTATTGGTGATAGACAAACTGGAAAATCTGCGATTGCTATTGACACAATAATCAACCAAAAAGGTCAAGACGTAGTTTGTGTTTACGTAGCTATTGGTCAGAAGTCAGCATCAGTAGCAAACATCGTAGAGGTTTTAAGAGAGAGAGGAGCCCTTGACTATACAGTCGTAGTAAGTGCAGGAGCCTCAGAACCAGCTGCTTTACAGTACTTAGCACCTTATACCGGTGCAGCAATTGCTGAACATTTTATGTATCAGGGTAAAGCAACACTTGTTATTTATGATGATCTAACGAAACAAGCTCAGGCTTATAGACAAATGTCTCTTCTTTTAAAAAGACCACCAGGAAGAGAGGCTTATCCAGGAGATGTTTTCTACCTACACAGTAGATTGTTAGAAAGAGCAGCAAAACTTTCTGATGCTATGGGAGGGGGATCTATGACAGCTCTTCCAATTATTGAAACTCAGGCAGGGGACGTTTCTGCTTACATTCCAACTAATGTTATTTCAATTACAGATGGACAAATATTCTTGAGTGCAGATTTATTTAACTCAGGATTAAGACCAGCTATTAATGTTGGTATTTCTGTTAGCCGAGTTGGAGGAGCCGCTCAGACAAAAGCAATTAAAAAAATTGCAGGAACTTTAAAATTAGAACTCGCACAGTTTGATGAACTAGCTGCTTTTTCTCAATTTGCATCTGATCTTGATGAAGCAACACAGCAACAACTTGAACGAGGCAAAAGACTAAGAGAGTTATTAAAGCAACCTCAATTCTCTCCACTGAACCTTGCAGAACAAGTTGCAGTTGTTTATGCAGGAGTTAAAGGTCTTATAGATGAAGTTCCTGTTGAAGACGTTACTAAATTTGCAATTGAACTTAGGGAATACCTGAAGTTAAATAAAGCGGAATTTATAGAAGAAATTCTTAAAGAAAAGAAATTAAATGATGGATTAGAAGCGACACTAAAAGAGGTGATAAATGAAGTTAAATCATCAATGCTTGCCACAGTTTAAATTTATTTAGGAGATACTATGGCAAATCTTAAAGAGATTAGAGATCGAATCGTTTCCGTTAAAAATACAAGAAAAATAACGGAGGCTATGAGACTTGTTGCAGCTGCAAAAGTTAGGAGAGCTCAAGATCAAGTTCTTAAAAGTAGACCTTTTGCAGATAAACTTGCACGAGTCTTAGAAAATATTCAATCAAGAGTACAATTTGAGGCTGTCGACTCTCCTCTATTATCCAAGAGAGAAGTAAAGAGTATCTCCTTGGTTTGCATAACTGCGGATAGAGGTTTATGCGGTGGTTACAACACAAATATTATTAAAAAGGTAGAAATAAGATACGCAGAATTAGTCAAACAAGGTTATCAGCCAAATTTAATTTTGGTAGGGAAGAAAGCTATTGGATATTTTCAAAATAGAAAGGATAGATATGTAATTAAAAGTACTTTCAAAGAACTAGAACAGGTACCCACAGTCAAGGACTCCGAAGGAGTTACAAATGAGATTTTAGCTGAATTTCTTTCAGAAAATTCTGATAGGGTGGAAATTATTTACACGAAATTCATTACTCTAGTTAGCTGCGCGCCTGTCGTTCAAACACTATTGCCACTTGACCCACAAGGAATTGCTGAGGAAAACGATGAAATTTTTAGGTTGACTACAAAAGATAGTAAGTTACTTGTTGAAAAATCAAATATTGAAAAAAGTGATTCAGAGAAATTACCATCAGATATTGTTTTTGAACAAAGTCCTGATCAACTATTAGATTCGTTATTACCATTATATTTACAAAATCAGGTACTAAGAGCTCTTCAAGAGTCAGCAGCTTCAGAACTCGCTTGCAGGATGACCGCGATGAATAATGCGAGTGATAATGCTAAAGAATTAGCAAGTACTTTGAATCTAACCTATAACAAAGCTAGACAAGCAGCTATTACTCAAGAAATATTAGAAGTTGTAGGAGGTTCAGCAGTTTAGTAATTAGATTTAGGATATGCCTGAATACAATATCAAAGTTCAATTTGAGCAAAAGACTTTTAGTTTTTTATGTTCTGATGATCAAGATATTATTTCAGCGGCAAAAAATAATGGAATAGATTTACCAAGTAGTTGTTGTTCAGGAGTTTGTACAGATTGTGCATCCATGATATTGGAAGGATCTGTAGATCAAGAGGATGCGATGGGATTAAATGATGGTTTAAGGGAAAAGGGCTTTGCACTCTTATGTGTGGCATATCCTAAGTCAGATTTGAAGATTGTTATTGGTAAAGATGTCGAAGATGATTTATATAATGATCAATTTGGTAAATATCAAAAATGAAATTAAGTTCAGTTGATTATTATTTAGATTGGCCAGTTTCAATAAAATTAAAAAATTTAAGGAAATTCATCATTGCAAATTTAGAAAAAAAAGGTGATTTAATTCGATGGTCAATTGTTGATATTCAAAATTCTATTGACTCTTTTGGAACAAAAAAACTTAAAATTAAAGCTGTCTTAACTAATTAAAAAATATAAATTGAAATATTTTTAATAATGGAAAATTCACCAACAATATTTATTGTTCCAACTGGTATTGGTTGTGAAGTAGGAGGTTTTGCTGGGGATGCACTTCCAACCGCTAAATTATTAGCATCGGCAAGTGGATGTTTAATTACTCATCCAAATGTTATGAATGGCGGCACTCTTTCTGAAAAAGATAAAAATATTTTTTATGTTGAAGGTTATAGTTTAGACCGACTTGCTAAAGGAGAAATCGGTTTAAAAAGGGTAAAGCAACAGAAAATTGGAATAATTTTTGATTCAGCCATTGAAAAAGAAATATTAGTTAGACATTTACAAGTTGCTGATGCATGTGTTTCTACTTTAGGTATTAATATTCATTCTTATGTGATTACAAAAAAGCCATTAAACATAGTTATTGATCATGATTCCTCAAAAATCAGTGGTGGCATAATTGAAAATCCTGATGCTCTAATTGATGCTGGAAAATGTTTAATAGAAAAGGGAGTTACGGCAATAGCAATTGTGGCAAGATTTCCAGATGATTCAGATTCTTTAGAGACAAATATCTATCGAGAGGGGAAAGGGGTTGATCCTATTTCTGGAGTCGAAGCAGTTATAAGTCATTTAATTAGCAAATTTTTAAAAGTTCCCTGTGCTCATGCACCTGCTTTAAATCCAATTGAATTGAATGAAAATTTAGATCCTCGTGCAGCTGCAGAAGAAATAGGATTCACCTTTTTACCTTCAGTACTGATTGGGTTAAGCAATGCACCTGATATTGTTGAATTGCCCGCTAAAAATGAATCAATCTCACTTCACCCTGATCAGATTGAATCTATTGTTGTTCCTAATGGAGCACTAGGTGGAGAAGCAGTACTAGCAGGGATTGAAAAAGGTTTAAATATTATCTCTGTAAAAAATCAAAATACATTAAAAGTGACAAATGAGTTTTATGATTATCCCAATCTTTTTGAAGTGGATAATTATTTAGAAGCTGCAGGCATAATTCTTGCTATCAAAAAAGGTATCAATCTTGATTCAGTTAAACGGCCTTTAAAAAAAATCCAACAGTTTTTTTATTGTGATTAATAAGATATTGCTATGGGAACTCTCCAGTCACTTCCTAATGATTGGCTGCTCAGTTTTAGGATTGGAGGGGCCTGCTTTCTTTTGAATTCCGCTTTTTTTATGAGTGAGATAATTTTTAAAATTAAATCTTTTTTATAACCATCTTCTTCTAGCTGTAGTAAATCTTTTTTCTCTTCAATAATTCCTTTAAGAATATTATCTAAAATAGAATAAGGCGGGAGAGAATCAGTATCTAATTGATTAGGACCTAATTCGGCACTTGGAGCTTTCGTGCGGATATTTTCTCCAATTATATTTACATTAGTATCTAACATATATGACTTTCTATGATTTATTGATTCTTCACTATCAAGCCAATTGCATAATTTAAAAACATTAGTTTTATATAAATCCCCAATTACCGATAATCCCCCATTCATATCACCATAAAGTGTGCAATATCCTACAGCTAGCTCTGATTTATTTCCTGTTGAAAGTAATAAATGCTTTTCTTGATTTGCTAAAGCCATCAGAAGCGTTCCTCTGATCCTTGATTGAATATTTTGATTTGTTATTTCAGCCATTTCGAAAGATATGGTTTTTATAAAAGATTCTTCAAAAGAATTCATTAGGTTTTCAATTGGGATGCTATTGAAATTTATTTTTAATCTCCTTGCTAAATCTTTTGCATCACTTTTTGAATGAGATGAGCTCCACTTGGAGGGCATTGAGACGCAATAAATATTATTACTGCCAAGAGCAGCTGTCGCAATTGCTGAAACTAGTGCTGAATCAATGCCACCACTTAGTCCAATTAAAGCTGTTTTAAAACCGCATTTTTGAGCATAATCCCTAACCCCAAGGACTAATGCATCAAAAATTGATGATATTTCAGATTGTTCAAATTCTTTTTTCTCGGGTATTGTTTGCTCAATATGCCAACTTGAGAGGTCTTCTGAAAAAGATTTCAATTGCTTAATTTTAGATCCATTCTTATCAAGAATAAAACTATTTCCATCAAAAATTAAATTATCATTTGCACCAATCTGGTTTACATATATAAGCGGTACTTGAAGATATTTAGCAGCAAAACTGGAAACTTTGGATCTTAGCTCTAACTTTTTGAAGGTATATGGGGAAGCCGATAAATTCACTAAGATATCAACTTTTTTTTTCTTTAAATCAGAAATAGGATTTTCTTTATGAATTCCTCTACCTTCTATATTTTTGTTGACCCATAAATCCTCACATATAGTAAAGCCAATTCGCCAAGTTTTATTATGTATTTCTTTGGTTAATACGGAAACTTTTTCTTCTGATCTAAAGTATCTTTTTTCATCAAATACTTCATATGTAGGAAGAATAATTTTTCGAGCAATTATTTTCCACTCACCTCGCTCCAGCAATGCAATAGAATTATAAAGATTTGGGAAAAAAGAATCATTTATTATCTCAGCTATACCGACTGTGATACTCAAGTTTCCATATTTTTTATTAATAACTAAAGCTAATTGGTCAAGAATTTGATATTGATTTTTGATTAAATTATTTTTTAGAAGTAAGTCATTTGCTGGATATCCCCATAATGACAATTCTGGAGTAAGAACTATATCAGCAGAAATTTTGCTAGCTTTCGAAGCAGCATAAAGAATTTTTTTTGCATTACCCTCTAAATCTCCAACAACTGGATTAATTTGAGCAATTAAAAACTTCATTCAACTAATTTAGTGGATTCATATAAATTATTCTCTCTAACAAAATCTATTAAAGACGGTGGTAAATTAGAATAATTAAAATTTAATCTGAACTTAGAACTTGAAATGTTTGGGATTTTTATGGATGAAATCTTAAATTTCACATTATAAGTTTCTAACATCTTAAGAGTATTTGATTCAACAGAATAACCTTCTCTTAAAATTATAAAAAAACTTACCTCTTTAATAATTTTTTCAAAATTTTTCCAGCAGAAAATATCTTGAATTAAATCACTCCCAATAACGAAATCTAAATTATCAATTTCATAAATTTTTTTACATTTTTTTATTGACTCTACTGCCCATTTGCTGGTGACACTTTGATTAAATAAAATTTTATAATCATCTAAATCTTCAATAAGAATTTTTAATAATTTGCTACGGATTGCGATATCCTCTTTATGCTTTTTTTTCGGATTGTTACTTACATAACAAATGGTATGAGCATATATTTTGGATAATTCTTCTAATATTTTCTCATGTCCAATGGTAGGTGGATCTGCACTGGTACCAAATAATGCAATGCTTTTTTCCATTTAAGTTTCAAGGAAGAATGTTAACAAAAATATTTTTAAAATTTCTATTTGAAAAATAAATATTTATATGGTTAAAAATCTCTGAGTCATTAAAATTCATATTCTGGATCAGAATAGCAGGCTCTATGAAAGAAGCTTTGCTTCTTATAAATATCTCTTTTGCTGCTATTTTCCCAAGAGTTTTTGTTGAATACACCGCGATTGCTGCTTGAATAATTGCTATGGGTCCATAAGGTAATAATGAAAGCCCGTTAGTAAAAGGTGCTGTTAATAGAATTACTTTCTTAATTAGATTGAAAGAGGTATTGACGCCGACTTGAGTGACTCCCAAACATAAATTATTAATGGATATATTTTTAAATATTTTCTTTGTAGATTCACCTTTAAACTTTAAGCCATAAATCTTACTTAATTCGTTAATCAATGCAGTATCTAGTGCGAAACTACCAGCAACATCAAAAAAAATAAAAGGATTAAGAGCTACTGCGGATGCCTTTATAGTCGAAAATTTACCAATAGTTGATTGAACTAATTTCTGCCTTCTTTTCAATCTTTGTTCTTTTAATCGCAGAAAAAATTTGTCAGCTGATTGAATAGAATTTAGTGTTAATAGTATCTCACCATATTGATTGATTAATTTTGCTATGTAATTTTTAAGATTGTTTCCATTATTAATAATTATTGGAATATTTAAATCTTTAGGAAGCTTAAACTTTATATTTTCAATTATTTCTTTTAATTCATTTTTATTAAATAGATCGATTTTGTTTAAAATTAAAATAATTTTTTTTCCATCTTTTATAAAAGATTTGATTTCGTTTAACTCATTTCTATTTAAATCTCCCGAAACTATAAAAAGAATAAGATCTGAATGATTTATGTAAGAGTAAACTTTATCTGGAGATTTAATATTGCAGAAATCAAATCCTGGAGAATCAAGTAACTCTAAGCTATTGAGTGTTTGATCTTTAAGATTACAAATTTCCGATTGTATTTCTTTTGTGGTCCCATTAATAATATCTGTTTTGAATATGTCTTTTTTTAATAAAGAATTTAAAACAGAGGATTTTCCTACACCTGATTTACCGTATGCGCCAATTCTTATTTTTTTTTCTTTGAGTCTTAAAAGTTGTTGATTAAAAGAAATTATTTCTCTATTAAAAAAACTTTTTTCATAATTGGTAAGATCAATAGTCTCCCACCATTTTTTTAAAAGTAAATAATTTTCTTTAATTTTAAATTTTTTCATAATTTATTCTTCCACCAACCGGCTAATACAGATAACACAGCTTCTGCACCAATAATTCCCACGAATCCCCCGAATTCATCTACTACTACTTTCACTCCTTTATGATCCTTGTCAAATTTAGTTAATAATTGATCTGCTTTAATCATTTCGGGAATGTAGTCCACAGGTTCGCAAATTTCTGATAATAATTTTTTATTTTGCCCATTAATTAACTCTGCCAACATTTTTTCACGCTTAACTACGCCTTGTATTTTGTCAACTTTATCTCCCAAAATAACCCACCATGGAGAGCTGTCAGACATTATAAGTTTTGAAATTTCATCAAGATTTGAAGACCCATCAAGACAAGGTGCCGATACCCTAGGGGTCATTAAGTCTTTTGCTTTTAAGTCATTTAATTGAAAAACCTTAAATATCATTGCTGCCTCATCAGCCTCTATAAAACCTTTTTGACTTCCAATTTTTGCCATTTGTCTAATTTCTTCTTCATCAGTTGAAATTTCGTTTTCTGCTGTAATAACAGGAAATATCTGTTCAATTAATATTAAGAATGGCCTCATTAAAGTATTTAATATTCGCAAGATAGGAACAGATAGCAGTGCTATTTGAATTGAAAATCTTGTGCCAAGAGCTTTTGGTAGTACTTCTCCTACTAAGACAACTAGTATATAAAAAGCAATTGAAAACAGAGTTAATCCATAACTACTATTAATTACCAATGCTCCATATACACCTAAAATAAGACTTCCAATTATGTTAAATCCATTATTAGTAATAGTAATTACAGTTAATGTCCTCCCAAGATGTTTTCTAAGTTTAAGGAGTTGATTTGCAGAACTTTTTGGTTTTTGTTTAGAGGCTATCTCTAGAATTCGAATTGAATTTACAGCTAAAAAAGCAGCTTCTACTCCCGAACAACATGCTGATCCAATTAAGATAATAATTACAAGAACAACTAAACCGTAAACACTTGGTTCCATTAAAATAGATTAGTTACTAAATCTGTATTAATTCATTCTTCCATTTTTTTTTAAAACACGCCAATACACAATCTATGCTTAAACCTGAAAATAAAGTTTTTGAAGAAAGAAGAGAAATCTTCCTCAACAAATTAAATGGAAAAGCTGCTATTATCCCAGGTGCTAATCTCGTAAAGCATCATGCTGATTGTGAATATCCTTTTAGACAAGATAGTAATTTTTGGTACTTAACCGGATTCGATGAGCCAGATGCAATCGCTCTTTTCTTATCGCATAGGCCAAAGGGAGAGAGATTTATTATGTTTGTTGCTCCTAAAGATGTTATAAGCGAAGTCTGGCACGGCTTTAGATGGGGTTTAGAAGGCGCTGAAAAAGAGTTTAAGGCTGATAAGGCTCACTCAATAAACGAATTAAGAGATTTACTTCCAGGTTATATAAATGGTTCTGATGAACTTGTTTTTTCAATTGGTAAGCATCCATCTATTGAGAAAATAGTATTAGATATATTTGCTCAACAACTTGAAAATCGTTCAAGGGTGGGGAATGGAGTGAATTCTATGAAATCTCCAGAAATTTATTTAAATGAGATGAGATTAATTAAAAGTGAATTTGAAATTAAGAGAATGAGAGAGGCTATACAAATTTCCGCAGAAGCTCATGAACTGGTTAGAGAATCTATCTCCTCTAAGAAAAACGAGAGACAAATTCAGGGTCTTTTAGAGGGATTCTTTCTAGAAAATGGAGCAAGAGGACCTGCTTATAATTCAATTGTTGCTTCAGGGGATAATGCATGTATTTTGCATTACACTTTAAATAATTCACCCTTGAACAAGGGGGATTTATTATTAGTAGATGCAGGATGCTCACTTACGGATTATTACAATGGTGACATAACAAGAACTATTCCAATAGGCGGGAAATTTTCTAAAGAACAGAAAATAATCTACGAAATTGTCTTGCGAGCACAGAAAAATGCAATTCAAAGCGTTGTGACTGGGTCAAACTCTAGTGCTGTTCATAATGTTGCTTTAACAATTTTGATAGAAGGGTTAAAGGAAATTGGTTTGTTGTCGGGCAGTACTGAGGAGATAATTGAGAATAAATCATATAGACATCTTTATATGCATAGAACTGGACATTGGCTCGGTTTAGATGTTCATGATGTTGGAGCCTACAGAATGGGAGATTATGAAGTGCCACTACAGAATGGAATGATTCTAACTGTGGAGCCAGGTATTTATATAAGTGATAGAATCCCCGTTCCTGAGGGCCAACCAAACATTGATGATAGATGGAAAGGCATTGGGATAAGAATTGAAGATGATGTTCTAGTGCAAGATCAAAATCCAGAAGTTTTAAGTATTGCTGCACTTAAAGAAATTTCTGATCTAGAATTTTAAAATTTGACTTATCTAGTTAATAGATCTATTTTTTATAAAGTTTAAAGCTTAAAATGAAGATGTCAGATTCCTACGATTCGAAACTCTCACAAGCGAGAGGCTTAGCAAGTCAACTTGGAATGTTTGCTGAAGAAAACGACATTCCTAAAGATCTTTGGGATTCATTAGAAGCTACCATTTATGATTTTTATCAGGTTTCTTATGATAGATAATAACTCTGATTTGAAAGTATCCTTAACTAAAATCAAGAGATTTTGAATAAATAAATCAAAATGTGTCCATAAACTGATAAATTATTTATTGAATATAAATAATTGAATGACCTCATCAGATAAGTTAAATCAAAATTCAACAGAAAAAAAAGAAAAAAGTAGTGATCACCCAAAATCTAAAAATTCTTCTCCTAATTCAGGAATGATGGGTGCCTCAGCTGTATTAGCAGCAGCTACGATTGATGAAGATGGAGTGCCTACTGGTTATACCCCTAAGCCTGACGAAGGAAGGTTTATTATTAAAGTACTATGGTTACCTGATAATGTTGCTTTAGCAGTTGATCAAATAGTAGGTGGAGGTCCAAGTCCTTTAACCGCTTATCAATTTTGGCCAAGAGATGATGCTTGGGAAAAATTAAAAAGTGAACTTGAGAATAAAGGGTGGATAACAGATAATGAGAGAGTTGAAATACTGAATAAAGCTACAGAAGTGATAAATTACTGGCAAGAAGAAGGTAAAACAAAAAAATTAGAAGAAGCGAAACTTAAGTTTCCTGAAGTTACTTTCTGTGGTACTGCTTAAAAGTTAGTTTTTTGCAGCTTGAATTCTTGCCTCAGCCTTTGAAATTTCTTTAAGAGCTTTTATTTTTTCTGGATTTTTTTCATTTTCAGAAAATTTACTAATTGCTAATTTTGCTTCTTTAAGATCTTGTTCAGCTATCTGAACATTAACTTCAGAACCAATTTCTGCATTGTTAACTAAAACTATTACTTCATCTGATTCGATTTCAGCAAAGCCTCCCATTAAGGCTATTGATTTCCACTGAGAATTCATTCTTAGTCTTAGAACTCCAATATCTATAGCCGTAACTAAAGAAATGTGTCCTGGTAATACACCAATTTGACCAGTAGTACTAGGCAGTATTACTTCTTCCGCCTCGCCTTGATAAACATTTTTATTAGGAGCTAAAACTTTAAGAGAAATTGCCATTAATTTAAAATAATTGAAGGTTTAAAATATATTTAGATATCTATTTTTCTGACTTTATTTTTTCAGCCTTTGCTTTAACTTCATCAATATTGCCAACTAAGTAGAATGCCTGCTCGGGTAGGTCATCTAATTCACCTGATAAAATCATATTGAAGCCAGCTATGGTGTCTTCTAGTTTTACATATTTACCAGACATTCCTGTAAATATTTCTGCCACGAAGAAAGGTTGTGAAAGGAATTTTTCAATTTTTCTTGCTCTATCAACTGTTAATCTGTCTTCTTCAGAAAGTTCATCTAAACCAAGAATTGCAATAATATCTTGTAATTCTTTGTATCTTTGGAGAGTTGATTGAACGGCTCTAGCAGTTTTGTAATGTTCATCTCCAACAACAGAGGGTTGAAGCATTGTGCTTGTTGAGTCTAATGGGTCAACAGCTGGATAGATACCCTTAGCTGCAAGAGCTCTTGCAAGCACAGTGGTAGCATCTAGATGGGCAAAAGTTGTTGCTGGAGCTGGATCAGTCAAGTCATCTGCAGGTACATAAACAGCCTGAATGGAAGTTATTGAACCCTCTAATGTAGAAGTAATTCTTTCTTGTAATTCACCAACGTCAGTCCCTAGAGTTGGTTGGTAACCCACAGCTGAAGGCATTCTTCCAAGTAAAGCTGATACTTCAGAGCCAGCTTGAACGAATCTAAAAATATTGTCAACAAAAAGTAGAACATCTTGTTTGTTTACATCTCTAAAATGTTCAGCCATTGTTAGTGCAGATAAGCCCACTCTCATTCTTGCCCCAGGTGGCTCATTCATCTGTCCAAAGCATAAGGCAACTTTTGATTGAGTTAAATCATCTGCATTAATAACGCCTGATTCTTTAAATTCTTCATATAAATCGTTTCCTTCTCTGGTTCTTTCACCAACACCCCCAAAAACAGAAACTCCTCCATGTTCCTTTGCAATATTATTAATTAATTCTTGGATAAGAACTGTCTTACCAACACCAGCTCCTCCAAATAATCCGACTTTTCCTCCTTGCCTGTAAGGAGCTAAAAGGTCAATAACTTTTATTCCTGTTTCAAAAACTTTTGGCTTGGTTTCGAGGTCAGTTAATTTTGGGGCAGATCTATGAATTGGTGCAGTATCTTTAGTTTTTACAGGACCTTGTTCGTCTACTGGTTCTCCTAAAACATTGAATATTCTTCCTAAAGTAGCTTCTCCAACAGGTACAGATATTGGCGCACCTGTGTCAATTGCCTCCATGCCCCTTACAAGGCCGTCAGTGCCACTCATTGCAACTGCTCTAACTCTATGATCACCTAGTAGTTGTTGAACCTCTGCAGTGAGCGCTATTTCTTGCCCAGCAGGATTTTTTGCTTCAATACGTAAAGCATTTAATATTTTCGGCAATTTTCCTGCTGGAAATTCTACATCGAGAACTGGACCAATTACCTGGCGTACTACGCCTTTTGTTTGTGAAGAAGTTGATGGAGTTGCTACCATTTTTTATTGATTGGTGAAGAATAGCTGATTATTTACAGCTCATAATCCGAAAATACTACCACCTCATGGGTAAATTCGTTAAATGGGTTCGGCCACCCGCACAGTTGAAGTGTGGTTGAATTGCTGCTTCACAGATTATGTTGTTGATGATACGGACTGAGAATTTCTCTTTCCATTTTTATGACGCAAAGCGTCTCAACCATGATCCTCCATTAATCTATGGCAGCTGTTTCACTTACAGTCTCTACAGTAAAACCACTGGGAGATAGAATATTTATCAAAGTTTCCGCATCCGAGGAAAAAACTGCTGGGGGCATTCTTTTGCCTGACACAGCTAAAGAAAAACCACAGGTAGGAGAAGTTGCTCAGGTAGGCCCTGGGAAACTTAATGAAGACGGTTCTCGACAAACTCCAGAAGTGAGTATTGGCGATAAAGTCTTGTACAGCAAATATGCTGGCACAGACATTAAATTGGGAGGAGATGAATATGTCTTGCTCTCAGAAAAGGATATTTTAGCTGTAGTAGGCTAAAATATTTGTTTCAAAAATTATTAAAACTTATTATTAAATTGCTGCCTAAATATGGCTAAAAGAATTATTTACAATGAGCAAGCTCGTAGAGCGCTCGAGCGAGGAATTGATATCCTTGCAGAGTCTGTGGCGGTAACGCTTGGACCAAAAGGAAGAAATGTTGTCTTAGAGAAAAAGTTTGGTGCTCCACAAATTATTAATGATGGTGTCACAATCGCTAAAGAGATTGAATTGGAGGACCATATTGAAAACACAGGGGTTGCCTTAATCAGACAAGCTGCTTCGAAAACTAACGATGCAGCTGGAGATGGTACTACAACCGCAACTGTTTTAGCCCATGCAATGGTCAAAGCAGGTTTAAGAAACGTTGCAGCAGGAGCTAATGCAATCACCTTGAAAAAGGGAATTGATAAAGCTACTGAATTTTTAGTTGGTAAAATTGAAGAAAATTCAAAACCCATCAGCGATAGTAATGCTATTGCTCAATGCGGAACCATAGCAGCTGGAAATGATGAAGAAGTTGGTCAAATGATTGCCAACGCAATGGATAAAGTTGGTAAAGAAGGTGTTATTTCCCTTGAAGAAGGAAAATCAATGACAACTGAATTAGAAGTTACTGAGGGGATGCGATTCGATAAAGGTTATATTTCACCTTATTTCGCAACTGATACTGAGAGAATGGAAGCTGTTTTAGATGAACCATATATCCTTCTGACTGATAAAAAAATTGCCTTAGTTCAAGATTTAGTTCCAGTTTTGGAACAAATAGCTAAAACTGGTAAACCACTAGTTATCATTGCAGAAGACATAGAAAAGGAAGCTTTAGCTACTCTTGTCGTTAATAGATTAAGAGGTGTCTTAAATGTTGCTGCAGTTAAAGCGCCTGGATTCGGTGATAGAAGAAAAGCAATGCTTGAAGATATGGCTGTTCTAACTAATGGTCAGCTCATTACTGAGGATGCAGGCTTAAAATTAGAGAATGCTACAATTGATATGCTTGGTACCGGTAGAAGAATAACTATTAATAAAGAGACTACAACCATAGTAGCTGAAGGAAATGAGCAAGCTGTCAATGCTAGATGCGATCAAATTAAGAAGCAGATGGATGAAACAGATTCCTCCTACGACAAAGAAAAGCTTCAAGAACGTCTAGCAAAATTAGCTGGAGGTGTAGCAGTGATAAAGGTTGGAGCTGCTACTGAAACTGAGATGAAGGATAAAAAACTTCGTCTTGAAGATGCTATCAATGCTACAAAAGCTGCTGTTGAAGAAGGGATTGTACCTGGAGGAGGAACAACTCTTGCTCATTTATCACCAATTTTAAAAGAATGGGCTGATAAAAATTTAGTTGGAGAGGAATTAATTGGAGCCCAAATTGTTGAAGCTTCACTTACAGCTCCTCTTATGCGAATTGCAGAAAATGCAGGTTCTAATGGTGCTGTAATTGCTGAAAATGTTAAATCCAAGCCATTTAATGATGGATTTAACGCCGCCACTGGAGAGTATGTTGACATGTCTTCCGCTGGTATAGTTGATCCTGCAAAAGTTACTCGTTCAGGACTACAAAATGCAGCTTCTATAGCAGGAATGGTTTTGACCACTGAATGCATAGTTGCAGATTTGCCAGAGAAAAAAGATTCACCTTCTCCAGCAGGCGCTCCAGGGATGGGCGGTGACTTTGATTACTAACTAAACAATAGTTAATTAATTACTTAATTTAAGAGATCATTTTAAATGATCTCTTTTTTTAATGGAAAACTTATGAGATCCAGCCAGCGCTAAGAATAATAGCAAGAGACAAAAATACAACTAAAAAAGTCCAAGTTAT
Organism: Prochlorococcus marinus CUG1435; assembly: GCA_017644375.1. Classification (NCBI taxonomy): domain Bacteria; kingdom Bacillati; phylum Cyanobacteriota; class Cyanophyceae; order Synechococcales; family Prochlorococcaceae; genus Prochlorococcus; species Prochlorococcus marinus. The sequence continues at coordinate 352,111 of JAEPLP010000001.1, read as the reverse complement.
TTTATTGAGTGATGCTTCTGCACTACTTGCGCTATTGAACATTGAGCTTCCACTTGCTGCTATCCCCCCCATTCCATCACCCTTGGGACTATGGAGTAAGACTAAAAGTATAAGGAAAACTCCAAAAAATACCCAAATCCAACTAAAAATTTGAACCATTGATTTAAAAACTAGTACTAATTTTAGACGTGTTGTATGACTTTATTATAACCTGTTAATTCTACTTCTTTGATTAAAGATTTACCTGTCATTTCTTTTGGAATTGGGAGATTTAATAATTGCAATAAAGTTGGCGCAATATCTGCTAAGCCAGCATTATCCCTTAAATAAATATCATTCCCCATATTCGGAATTTTTCTTTTTTCACCTTCAATAAAAATTAAAGGAACTTTATTTATAGTGTGTGCTGTCCAAGGTTCTCCTGAAGGCCCTTTCATTACTTCTGCATTACCATGATCAGCGGTTATAAGAATGCTCCCACCCATTTCTCCAGTTGCATTAACTATTTGACCTACACATTTATCTACCTTCTCTATAGCTTTAATCGTGGCATTCATATTTCCTGTATGACCTACCATATCAGGATTAGCAAAATTGATTACAACAAAAGCATAATTTCCACTTTTAATAGCTTTAGAACAACTATTAGTTAATTCTTCTGCTGACATTTCAGGTTGTAAATCATAGGTGGCTACTCTTGGAGATGGAATTAGATGTCTCTCTTCTCCAGGTAAAGGAATTTCTACTCCTCCATTAAAAAAGTATGTAACGTGTGGATATTTTTCTGTTTCAGCTGTTCTGTATTGTTTGAGTCCGTTTTCTGAAACTATTTGGCCAATGAAATTATTAAGAGATTCAGGAGGAAATGCAACTTTGACGGGAAAGTTTATGTCATATTGAGTAAATGTAATTAAATCTAAATTTGGGAAAATTTTCCTTTCAAAATCTGTGAATTCCTTATCTGAAAGAGACTGGATTATTTGTCTTGCTCTGTCAGGGCGGAAGTTAAAGCAAATTAAACTATCTCCATCTTTAAGATAGTTTTCGGATATTCTTATAGGCTCTATAAATTCATCAGTTATGTTTTTGCCATAACTTTTTGTAATGTATTCTTTTGGAGAAATATCTGTTACTTTAAGATCTGGATCTGTCAAATTAGCATAAGCTCTTTCTGTTCTATCCCATAAAAGATTTCTATCCATCATCCAGTATCTTCCGCATATAGAGGCTATCTCACCAGTATTGTATTTCTTTATGCATGACTCTATTTGACTTAGATATTTAGATGCGCTTTTTGCAGGAGTATCTCTTCCATCGGTAATAATATGAATTGCTACTTTTTTGATTTCATTATCAGATGCCCATTTTATTAAACCTAATAAGTGATCTATATGACTATGTACCCCTCCATCAGAGCATAATCCCGTGATGTGCAAAGTAGAGTTGTTTTTCTTTAATGAATTAGCCATCTCCTTTAATTCATTAAGAATTCCTAACTGATTATTTTTTACTATATTCGAAATCCTTACAAGTTCTTGTTGGATTATTCTTCCCGAACCAATGGTAAGATGACCCACCTCAGAATTACCCATTTGACCATCTGGGAGGCCTACCTCAGATCCACTAGCGTTGATTAGAGTGTGAGGATATGCATGCCACAATGAATCCATGATTGGTGTATGGGCCGCTTTTATTGCATTGTTGGATGTATCTTCTCTATGTCCCCATCCATCAAGTATTGCTAGAACTACAGGGCTCTGCGGCACATTCAATTTATTTATATTTTTGCTGCTAATCTTTGACATATCTAGATCAAATTTATTTTTAAGTGATCCAATCTTCAATTTAGCTATAAAAGCTGCTCTTTAACAATCTATGTTTAATATAGTTAGCTTTTGCTAATTTATGAAATATTGAAAGAACTTTATTTATTGACAAATCATGTCTAATAAAACAAAAAGGATTGTAATACTTAATGAAGTAGATCTTAGAAAAACTCTTTCACGTTTAAGTTCCGAAATTATTGAAAAGGTAAAAAATCTAGATAATCTTCTTTTGGTTGGTATTCCTACTAGAGGCATTTATCTGACCGAAGTTTTAGAAAGAGAATTATTCTCTAAGACAGGTTTAAAAATTAAAAAAGGAATTATTGATCCAACTTTTTATAGAGATGATCAAAATAGGGTAGGAACTCGCCTAATAAAAGCCACTGATATTCCAATTCCTATTGAGAATCAAGAGATTCTTTTGGTAGACGATGTAATTTATACAGGGAGAACAATTAGAGCTGCAATGGATGCTCTATATTCATGGGGTAGACCTCAAAGAGTGATGTTATTAGTAATGGTAGATAGAGGTCATAGAGAGTTACCTATTCATCCTGATTTTTGTGGTAAGAAAGTACCAACTAGTAAAAAAGAAAGTATTAGTTTGCTTCTCAATAGTGTTGATAATGAAGAAGGAATTTTTCTTGAATAACTTTAGATCAATTAATATTTCCTAAATTATACTCTCCTAAAAACTCATTTTTATTATCGAAACATTTAACTAATAAGTCAGCTTTTTTTGAGATTTTGAAGAAAAGTGTTAAGTTATCTTCTCCAATATTAGATTTATTTTTTAGTTCTAATTTAAGTGGTTTTTTATCCCATTTTATTATTTCTTCTGCACTTTGAACTTCTGATAATTTTGGTAATCCATCTTCAAAAATCACATCATATTCTCTATCTTTTTTTGTTTCGCCAATTATTATTTCAAATATTGTTTGATTATTTTGACTAGCTTGAAGGACAAGCTTAAATGGGTTTTCAGTTGGCCAAGTTTGACCTTTACAAAAAATAGGATGCCAAAAGTGTTTTTGTTGTCTTTTATTTAATAATCTAATTGATAATCCTTTATTTAAGATGTCTTTAATTTTTACTCCTGGGGTCATGGCTAAAGCTCCAAGAGCTATTGATTCAATAGGTGGTGGGGACTTTATATCAACTTTTGGAATTTTTTGTCTTACCCACTCTTTTATAAGTGGTATTTGAGTTCCCCCTCCAACAAGGATAATTGCAAATAAATCATCAACTGTGCAAAATTTGCCTCTTGCTTCATTTAATAAATCTTTAAATAAAGAGTTAAGATGGTTTAAGAAATTATTCTCAATAATAATTTTTTCAAATATTTCTTTACTTAGGTAAAAATCTTTTTCTTCATTGCCTTCAATTAAAAATTTTATTGGGTATTCATTTTCATATTTTATTTGAGATGAGCTTAGTTTACATTTGATTTCTTCAGCCTTTAAAAGATTATTTTTAAATTTATTGTCTGGAATAAAATAATCTACAATCCATTGATCAATATCTTTACCGCCAATCTTTGAGCCAGTTTTACTAATTATTTCAGCGCACCTTATTTTTTGTTTTGAAATTGAGCTCACATCATTTCCTTTAAATTTTAATAATTCAGCTATCGGACCAGATTTACCTTCTCCCCCCTCTATTTTGACTATATTCATATCTACTGTGCTTCCTCCAATGTCTAATGTCAAAATTGTGGAGCCAAATGGCACCTTAACTCCTAAACTTGCTGCAGTTGGTTCATCAACTAGCGCTATTTCATCTACAGATAACTCTTCACAAAGGTTAACTAACCATTTTCTGTAACCTTTATATGTATCAATAGGAGCAGTTAAAACAAGTCTTTTGACTTCATATTTTTGAGGTATATTATCCCACAAAAATTTAAAAAATTTTTCGCCACATTCAGTGGGGTTTAATATATTTTTTAGATTAATTTTTTCAATAGGATTTCCGATTAATCTTTTAAAATTTGAATGGAAAAACAATTCTGAATTAGAGCAATTCCTCATCTGTAATGCGCTAATACCAATTTTCAAAATTTTTGAAGGTTCTTCGAACCAAACTGCTGTAGGCACAACTCCAGGAGATGATGTTATGTTTGGTATGTCGACTAAAACAGAATTGATATCTTTTTCATCTTGAAAAGCTATTACAGTATTAGTATTACCTAAATCAATTGCAAGCGTTCCAGATAAATTTTCTTCCATATGAAATTTTTTTGAATTAATTAAGTGCTTTTTGTAATTTATGTTTTTAATTCGTCCAATTAACTGTAAAATATACTTTAAGATAAATTAAACTTTTTAATGAACATATTAAATAATACTGGAATTGATTCTAATGATCTTGCAAAAAGAGGTGAGAGCCTAATAAGAAAATCGACTAATAGATATTTAACCACAGTTAAAATTGCTTTCAGGGCTAAACAAAGACGCTTTGATGATTTTGATGGATTATTAGAGGAGTCAACTATCAAACCTGTTCAAAGGTCAATTATTGAACTAAGCGATGAACAAGACCAACCAGATTTACTTCCTGGTTAATTTTGTTAAAAAAACAAAGCAGATGGAGATTGCTTAAAGATTTTAAAAAAGGCAAATTCTGTTTTTTGATTAGTGTTGATAATTGGTCAATTGAGTTACAAAAAAGTGAATTTCATTCCCTTTATCTTTCACTTCTAAAAATTTATGAAGAACTACTAGATATTAAAAATGAATTAATGGATGAAGAGTCTATTTCTTTAGAATTAGAACAACTACCTTGGTACATTAACTTAGAAGGAAAGAAGGATGAATGGAGTTTAAGGTTTATTTTTGAGAGTCAAGATCAAACAAGATCTTTTGAAATGTATTGGCCGATACCGTTAGCACAAAATTTATTTTATGAAACAAAAAAGATGTGGGAATCAATGAATTAAAAAATAAATAAAATTGGAAATTTTTTAAAAAAATTCCCCTTGCCCAAAACAATTTTTCACAACTTTTCCACAACTATTTTTAAAAAATTATTTAATGATCTAAAGAATGTGGAAAACTTCTGATTTTATATAATTCTTTATATTTAGTTGAGATTTATTTTTCAAAAATTAGTTTCCTTTAGAAACCCTGTGGTAACTGTATTCTCATTATTCTATTACCTGAGACTGTTTCTTATTGAAACTTGTTGACGATTTTGTAATTTTGAAGAAAACTTAATTGGTAAATATAAATTTAATAAATTTTGAATATGCAAAAACTAAATTTTGATGTTAATCAAGTAGCTTTAAATCAGAAGGATGATGAAGTAATTAGCTTTAAATGTGAACTGCAAGAAAATCTTCAAAAGGCTATGAAAGAATTTGTGGAGGAACATCCTAATTGGGATCAATATAGAATACTGCAAGCTGCTATTGCAGGATTTTTGATGCAAAAAGGATTTCAAAATAGGGATCTAACGAGACTATATATTGGAAATATGTTTTCAATGAATTTTAACGACTAAAAACTTTTACATTTTTTCTATTAGTGTTTTTGCTATATCCTTTCGCACAGGTAGTATCGATAACCTATTCCCTTTCTTAACAACTAATAATTCATCCTCACAAAATAAAGTCTTTAATTCAGGTAAACTAAGAATTTTTTTTGACTTAGAAATGTATTTGACTTTTACACAATCCCATCTCGGATTGTCAGGTTTAGATTTTGGATCATAATATTTTGAATCTTTATCAAATTGGGTAGGATCAACAATATTAAGATCTATCACCTCCATAATTCCAACAATACCTGGTGGTTTGCAGTTGGAATGATAAAAAAAGACTTTATCTCCTTTATTCATATTTCTCATAAAATTTCTGGCTTGATAATTTCTTATACCATCCCATAAAGTTAAACCATCATTTTGTAAATTATCTATGCTATAGGCATCGGGCTCACTTTTCATTAGCCAAAACTTTTCTTCAGTCATATCAAGGGATCTCCGCGATTTTTAAGGCTTGGAGAACATGTTATCCAAACTTTTTTGTGTATAAATTTATTATCCATCAAAGTTTCTATTTAGGAAAGTGATGGGTGGTATGGGGTAATTTTGATATCATCTTAAACCTGATGAACTTTGATAAGTTTATTTCAAAAATCTCCATGGATTTTTCCACAAGCATCGTCTAAAGATAAACCAATGAATTTATTTTTTTGAGATATTAAATTTTGCATTTTTTTCTTTTTAATAATTCCTGATTATCTTTGACCCAATAAATCGCGTCTTGTTGACCGGCTTTATATGCAGTTTTGATGTCTTTGCATCCTTTCTTAACTTTGAGTGATCCTGCATCAGCTCTCATATTTAGTCTTATTACTCCTCTATAAAAGTAGGCGTCCATATAGTCAGGCTCCAACTTAAGAGCTTTATTCATATCATTTAAGCCACTTTGATATTTCTTTAATAACAAGTAAAGCACACCTCTCGTTACGTAATTATAAGAATCTGGTTCTTTGGCGAGATCTTCACTCAGAATTCTTATTTCTTGTTTAAGGAAGTCTTCGTTCTCAAGATTCTTTAAAAAGTTTGAGAATATATCAGATTCCGCTGTCTGGTTAATTTCTATTTTAGGATCGTTTTCCATATTTTGAGAAGCATTTTTTGAATCTGGATCTATAAAAATTAAAGGTTGAACTAACCAAATCCCTAAACAAAAAAGGACTATCCAAATAGTTCTGTTATATCGTTGTTCACCTTTTACATTATTGTTAAGAATCCAATACAACCAAATTAGATAGCTTACAAAAACGACTCCCGTAATAACTGAAGAAGTCCATGCTTGTGAAATTAAAAGGGTGACTAATCTTCCTAAAAGAACAAAAAATATTAGGTGAAACAATGTCATGGTTTTATCTTCTAGCTAAGTAAATTATTACCGTCATAGTTCCCATTGCAACAATACCGAAATTCCATAGAGTTGAACTATTTCTTTTGAATTGTTGAACCCAACTTGGAATACCATCTGACATGAAAAGGAGTGTTAATCCAACTAATAGAACTATTGGCAATCCTAAAGCTATAAATAATTCCATTAAAAAAGAGGGTTTTATCCCTCTATGTTAGATCGACTGTCAATCAAGTTATTTTTACTTGTGATGAGTGTGTTTCTTAGTTATAAGTGGTCTAAGGACTTGCCCTTTTCGTAAGGACTTGAGCCTAGCGGTTTCAAGGTTAACCCCGCGCTCCTACACACGAGTACAAAAACCTTTTTAATTAATGCAGAATAAAAAAGATAAATATTTTTTCTAATACAAACAATATTTGATTAAGCTTTTTTTTATTTTTGCTGATCTTCCAAATAATAAAACGGATTTTCCTAAATTAGGCTAGTGTCTAGAAAATTTTCGAGGCGCGAACAGACCCACAAAGTATTTCTAAAAAAGGACCCATGAGACTTTTTTGATTTTTATGGCTAGAAAAGATGTAGAGGAATAAATCATGTGAAAGGTTGTTTGTATTCAATTTTTAAACTCATAGTTTTCTTCGTTGTTTTTTTCATTTTTACCGGTTCTATTCATAGTTTTATTCTTCCTACGCCAGAGTCTTATGATAAAGATCGAAGTTTATTGACTAGTAAACAGAGAATTGAAATTCAGAAGTATCATAATAAGTTCCGTTTTTACCTGACATATGCACAGTTCTTAGCTTTCCCCCCAACAATACTCACGACATATTTAATTTTTAGGGAAAAGAAAAAAGGTAGAGGGGATCACAAACCTAAAAGCTGACTAGGCATGAGGACTATTCGTCGCCATCTTCCATTTGATAAGGCAACAAGTTTGTAGGGGGTTTTTGCTTTGGGAGCACTAGGTCGCAGCTTCGAATCCTGTCGCCCCTTATTAATCATAAAAAAATAGCTAATTGCTCCTCAATCTATATTGGCTGTAAATCAAAAAAAGTTTGGATAAAGTTTGGATAAAAAATTACGATTCCTTGAGATCGCAGTGATAGCTAGTCGCGCTCACTTTTCATTAGCCAGTAGTTTATTTCAGTCATATCAAGGGATTAGAAGAATATTGCGAAGTGTGGATAGGATGTGGATAGAATCGTTTCGGCACCCGCTTCTTAAGTTATTATCCATCAAATTTAATTTTAAGGAAAGTATTTTTACTTTTTCGAGATCAGAAAACTATCCTTTCTTTAATTTGATAAATTTTCCTCTATCTTAATATTTGACTCCTCAGGAGTACAAATTATTGTGGATGGACCTATTTCAGTAATTTTACCCTCAGATCTAAATATAGATCCATACATAAAATCAATACATCTTTGTTTTAAATTTGGATTAATTTCGTCCAGTGAAGCAAAGTTAATAATAATACAGATGCCCTCCTCAAGGGTATATGGGTATTGATATACATCCTCAAATTTCTTAGGTTCAAAAACCTTAATTAAACATTTTGGTGGCTCACCAGAAATATACGATCCAATAGAATTGTTTTTACTTTGAATAGAAAAACCACGAAAAGGAAACATGTTCTCTCCTCTAAGGAAATCTCTCATCACTGATGATTTATCAGAACCTTTCTGAGCAGTAAGATTTTCTAGAATCTTTAACTCAGGTTCTGTAAGATAAACCTTAACTTGAGCGACTTTTTTATCTTTTTTTGAGGCATCGCTTTTTATATATTCATACATTTCAGAAAGTTTTGCTCTGTTTTTCGATAATTGTTGCTTAAGCCTCATTGACTGGCGTTGAACAATTTCTGATTGTGCGGCAGTTTCTTTTGCCAATAATCTAAGATTTTTTAAGTGTGAATCTCCAATCTTTTCTATTTGTTTTTCTTTTTGCTGAATATCGTTTGATATTATCTTAATTTTTTCTTTAATTTTAGACTCGGCTTCTTTCAGCTTTTCATGTTGATTTTTATATTTATCTTCTTCATCTTTATTTAATGCTTTTAATTTATTTTTTTCATCAATTTCATTTTCAAGAATTGAAATACGCTCATCAATTTCCTTACGTTTATCTTGATGAGAAAATAATATTGCTTTCATTTCTTTTAATTCTTTGAACAAGAAATCCATTTTACTTTCGAATTTTTGATTAAAGTGAGACGCTTCGTTATCCTTGTTTGGCATTGCTTTCGGAAATTTGAGACCCTATATAAACCTTATCATACTTTTTTTATAATTCAAGCTGTAGACTTATTTTTAAATAAATAGATTCACTTTAAGTGCTCAAAATAACGAGCATGTGTTGACAATAAGGTCTATAAGGACTATTGTTAATTGCATGAGACCCTCACGAGGGTCTTAAAATTAAATTTTTTTATTATGAACCTTTCCCTAAAAAGAGTTTCTATGCAACTTACTGTTGATCAACTCAATTACTTAAGAGCAAATTCTTCTCCTGGAACTTCAATGTCTCATTTACTAAGAAATGCCTTACAAAAAGAAATTAACGAAGCAGTTCAAGAAAAGTTTTAATTAGAGCTTTTTACTAATCAAAAATTAGTTTTCTTTTTACTAATTTTTAACTTCTATCTCAAAAAAATGTGCACCAAATCCTGCAAGATTTGATGCACGTTGGGTTAGAGATTAACCAATCCACTTTTCCCATTACAAACTTATCATGAAATCTAATCACGAAATAAAGTGTCCTGAATGCAATGCCACTTTGAAAATTGATGATGCTAATCATGCATCAATAATCAATCAAGTCAGAGACCAATTATTTGAGGAGCAATTAACTAAACGAGTTAATGCAGAAGTTGATAGTGCAGTGAAGATTAAGGAAAATGAATTAAAAATTCACTTCCAAAAAGTTCTTAACTCAAAAGATACTGAAATTCAAAGTCATATTGATTCTGAAAAATCTTTTAATAAAGATAAGTTGAACGCTTTAGAAAACAAAGAAAATGAACTCAAAATTCATTATCAGGAAATTATTCATAATAAAGAAAACATAATTAAAGAATATGAGTTAAACCAAACTTCATATGAAAAAGATAAAAAGATAGCTATCGCTGAAGCAGTAGAAAAAATCAAAGAGGAAAAAGATAAGGTTTTAGTAGAAAAGAATTCACTAAAAAAACTTTTAGATTATGAAAGGAGAGATCATCAAGAGGAACTGACAAGAATTAAAGAAAATAAATTAAAACTGAATACTAAAATGATTGGCGAATCACTAGAAGAGACATGTCTAATTGATTACGACAAATACATAAGAAGAATTCTTCCTTATGCAACTTACGAAAAAGATAATGATAGTTCATCCGGTACAAAAGGAGATTATATTTTCAGAGATTACGATTCACAAGGTAATGAAATCATTTCAATTATGTTCGAGATGAAAAATGAAGAAGAAGCTAGTACTAAAAAACAAACTAATAAACAATATTTTAAAAAACTTGATAAAGACAGAAGAGAAAAAAATTGCGAATATGCTGTTTTAGTTTCTACTCTTGAGGCTGAAGATGAAAGATATAACAATGGTTTTACCACTGTTTACCATGAATATCCAAAAATGATTGTTGTTAGACCAAATTGCTTTGTATCAACTATTTATACCTTGAGGGAGTTAGGTATTGAGTTATTGGATCTTAAAAATTTACTTGAGAAAGAACAATCAAAAACTATAGATATAAAAAATTTTAGAGAATCTCTAGAAGCTATTCAGTTAGCATCCAGTAAGAATCTTAAATTAATTTTCAACAAGATTGATTCTGTTGTTAAATTGCAGGACAAGATTATTGAGGCTGCAGAAGATAGCAAAGAAATACTTATGAATTCGTTAACTAAAAATAGTAAAAGTCTAAATAAAAAATTGCAAGGTATCTCTGTGGATAAATTAATTAAAAATAATCCAACAATGACTTTAATGTTTGAGAATCTTCAAAACGATGAAGAAAAAATTGAATTTTAGAAAATATTCTTTATTAAAAACAATAACTATAAAAATTATTTTTAAAAAACAAACCTTTTTATTTATTTACCATGAAACGAATCGACCTAAAAAATCTAACAGAATATATCCAAGACAGAGGTTACATCGTAGAAAAGTATTGCTATAAGTGCAAAAAAATTAGTTATCGGAATCAGGAAGATGCGAAAGTAGTTGCTCGTGAGATGAAAATTAAGGGTAAAGGACATTCTTATTCTTACTGCTGTCCAAAAGGTAATGGTTTTCATTTGACATCAATGAAACCAAAAAGCATGAGATGTGCAAAGCTGAAAAAGAAAACCAAAACCCAACGATTTCTTCACTACTGTTACTAGCAAATTAGAAAATAGTTTGAGTATTAAAAAGCTAAGTAGTTAAATCTTGAATTTTCCCCTCTACTTTTTATATTTGTGGAAATTAAAGACCTGGATAAATTCCACTTCGTTTAGCCGAATCAGGTGTTGGAACAATACACAAGGAAAGACCACATATTTCCCCTTCATGTACAGAAGCATAAGCAACTCCAAGTAGATTAGACTTATCACCTTGAGCCATGATAAGGCAATCGGTGTGCCCATAGGCTGGGCAGACGCCTAATTCTGCATAAACAGGAGCCTTAGATTTTTTGATTGTTTCAAGTTTTGGTCTGATATATTCAATGAATTCATCTCTTGAGTTCATATCGGTTAAGACTTTTTGTGAGGAGTATGAGAAGTCTTCTGACAAAAACGATTCAAACTCAGATGAATCAAGAGTGTGTAGCATTCTCGCATAGATACTCAAAGCTTCCTTTTCTGTTATTTGAGAAGTTTCTTTTCCCATTATTCAAAAAATAAAACTTTAAAAAAAAGAGGGTTTTATCCCTCTATGTTAGGTCGACTGTCAATTAAAAAAAATTGATTTATAGATAAATTTATCCTTCTGCAGGAATTAGAATTGGGACATCTTTTGCTCCAATTGCTGCGAACCAAACTATTGCATTATCGGTTTTTGCATTACCCATTGTATGTTTTGGTGTCTTTGGACCAACTATAAATGTATCCCCCGCTGTATAGGTAAGATCTTCCATACCTTGTCTTTTGACAACAATTGTACCTTGCTCAACATTACCTAATAATGGAATTGGATGAGAGTGAAGCGGGACTATCCCTCCCTCAGCTAATTCGACTCTTTGTAATCTTATTTCTGCTTTTCCTTTTGGATATTTAAGAGCATCACCATCCATAGTTTCAGAACCTACAAAGACTTCTTGTACATCTACAGGCGATTCGGCAGCTATAGAAATATTTGGGTTGATGAGCATCAAAGCAAAAGCGATTGCTATGAATAAATTCTTAATCATGAATTTAAATTCCTAGATAATTATTTAGGCATATAGTATTTATTTTTAAAATATTTGTCAGTACCAGATTTAACTTTTTAGGCTTTTCTTGATGGAGTTTTAATCAACTAAAAGTGTGGACGACGTGTGGACGGAATTTATCTGATTTTTGAGATCCATTGGTATGAATACTGGGTCATAGTTCATTAGCCAGTAGTTAGGTTCCTTTTGTGGCATGGGATCTCGGCGAATATATAGGGTTTGAGTAAAGTTTGGGTAACTTAGTTTAATATTAATTTATTATCCATTAAAGTTTTTATTTAGGGAAGTAAAGGTTCACTCTTATCGTCCATCACATACACCAGTAGTCTCTCCATCGCTTTCATCAGGCATTACATAAGCTTGTTTATTATTATCCCAATTATCATTGAAATTTCCCAGAGATGGCACGGCATAAGGATATACTCCCCTACTTAAACGACTACGCTCCGAAATATCAATTTTCATCTCTATATCATTTTGGATATTACCTGTAGGTCCGTAAATTTTTATAGATTGTGAATTATTAGGATCTATTTCTGCGCTATATTCGCCTTCTGAATTATTGATTACAGAGGCTGCTTCTTCAGCAAAGGTTTCTAACCAGCGCCTATCACTATAAGTATTATCTATTGGAGAAGTAACACCTTCTACTCGCCATGATGAGTTACCAACACTTATATCAACGGGTACTATCGGAACAGATAATCTACTCCTCCCACTTAGATAAACATATTCACTACTAATTCCTGCAGGTAAAGATTTTGCTTCTCTGCAAGAAAGACCGCTATCGGGACCAAAGGCGACTGATTCATTTAGAGGAAGTTGAGGTCCAGATTTACAAAGTATATGCTGCTTAATTCCTTTATCTTCAAATTTTGAAGTATATTCTATGATCTGTGAAACATTTAGCTCTGGACTATAACAACCAACAACTGCGCTTCCCTCTTTTGCATAAATTCTCCCATTAGGATTTGCTTTTACTTGAAAGTTTAAAGGATTTGAAGAGGTTTGAATTTTAATATGGTAGTTCCCAGATTGAGAAAAAAATTGATCTTCATTATTAAAAACTTCAACTGATATGCTTTCTTTACAAACATTTGCACCTTGATTCTCAACATCAGTTGCAATACATTTTTGAAACTTTGCATATTGAGAAATTTCCCCCATATTTAAGGGTAGTGATCCCCATTCAGCTTGGTGAGCTTTGGCAGACTTAATTATTGAAGAAACAATTACTGATGCTTCTTTTTGTTTTGCTTTATTAGTTACAGAAGAAAATTGAGGCACAGATATAGCACATAAAATCCCAAAGATCATTAAAACTAAAATGAGTTCAATAACTGTGAATCCATTTTCTTCTTTTTTAGAAGAAATAAGTTTAATTAAAATCATGAGACCATTTGCCATTATCTATTAAGACGTTTAGTCTCAATTTATGTACCAATAAATTTATCGTTTAACTCAGCCTGAGATGTCATTAATTATTCATCCAAATATTTATCGCTTCATTAATTTTTTTATGTTCCTTCCACCAGTTTCTCGCAAACAGTTTTGTTTTAGTATTAATTTCTATCCTTTTTAAGGTGCCATCATTTGCTTTGTAGATAAAAAAATGCGCTCCAATTGCATCTCCTTCACCATTGGTATCAATCATATGAGAATAAGAGATGATATTTTTTTTATTAATCTTTTGCATATCCATTAAATTAATATGATCAGCATTTAATTGAAACCAACATTCCTCATACAGCTTTGTGACTTTTATCCTTTTCTCTTTTTTATCCCTCTCTCTTTTTACAGGACATTTAAATTCTATTTTTTCTGCAATTTCTGCTGATAATTCATAATCAGAAATTTTTGGAATAGGTTCTGCAAAAATAGAAATAGGTAAAGCAAGAGCAGCTAAAAGTGGGAATAGTAGTCTTTTCATTTGTTAATCACAGCAATCATCCTTTGTTAATGAAGCAGTCCAAGAGGATTCCTCCATTGTTGATAAGTCAACTCTATGAGTTGCCATCCAGTCACCATTCGCTTCCACAAACTTTTGAACATTACCTTCTGGAGCTTGATGAATAACAATTATTTTTTGAGGATCTTCCTTGCTTACTCCTCTATAAAGCGGCTTAATATCAAATTCTGAATGCCTTTTATCTGCTTCCGCACTATCAAATATTGCAGCCCATTCATCGAAAGTACTTTCAATTTTAAAAGTAAACACGGAGGTGACTGAACAAGACATAAAAAAAGGAGCTAATTGCCCATTATTCTAGATCGACTGTCAATCATTCTCCTCTTGTATCTTCTTAAGTCTTTTGTATTCCTGATTTAGAACACCTAAACGCCAAGCACCTATTAATCCTTTTACACCTTCAGTTAAAAGTTTTACATCTGCAGGAGAATGAAACTTCATTTCCAAAAACTCTTTCTGCCAAGAATTGTCGTCCCATTTAGTACTCATTAATGAGTTACACTCCCGTCCATAATTGTGATATTTGTATCGATTGAGTTAGCCCAGCGTAACTTGCTTAGTTCCTGATATTTAGAACTGTTGTAAGCATCAATTGCAGCTTGCTTTGATGGGAACTCAATAATCACAGATAATTTTCCACCTTTCCCTTCAACAGTTTGACCATCTAGATCCTTTGCAAATACCGAACCACCTACTGAGTCGATCCAAGGTTGAAATGCTTCAACATATTCAGCAAAAGCTGGATTCGTAACTGTGGTAGTAACGAGCCAAAATCCTTTAGACATTAAGATAAAAAATAAATAAATTCTTAGGACTTTAACATGAAAGCGAAAACAGCTAGTACTGAAAGCAGAAAGTGTTTCATCTGTTATCTTTATTTAATCCGTAAATACATAAAAGAGGATTAACTATCAAAACAAACCAAAAAGGAGGAGGAGGTCCACCATCGACAATTGTTCCAGCATTAAAATAATTGAATAGAGCTACTGCTAAAAAACAAAACATTAAAACTAATTCACCAGATAAAACTTTTCTTAAAGAGGCTTTATCTTTTATAGAACTACAAATAATCAATAAACATCCAATTCCTAAATTACTAGCTGCTACTACATCAGCGGTACCTCTAACAAGAAGCAATGTTTCAGTTGAAGCGTTGCCTGCAATAGTTTCCACAGAAAAAATTAGTAGGAAAATAATTAATAATCCCAATAGAACATGAAGTGCTCCAGTAGTTTTTAAAATATTTTTTAACTTCATATAAAATCAGCTAGTTGCCCTTTATTTTAGATCGACTGTCAATCACAAATTATCCTAAATCTTTAACTCAATAAATGTCTTTATATTTATTAGTTTTGCTAGAATTTTGCTAGAATAAGATTTGATAAATTTCAAAAAACCTAGTCATATCAAGCTGGTACATAGTTCATTAGCCAGTAGCTAGGTTCCTGTTGTACCATAGGATCTCGGCGAATATATAGGGTTTGAGTAAAGTTTGGGTAACTTCTTTGAATATGAATTTATTATCCATCAAAGTTTCTATTTAGGAAAGTGTACCCCTTTCCTCTATATATCATGACGGTACCCCTTTATAAATTACGCTTATCTGTTGGAAATATTGAAGGAAAAATCTTTAATCGAGAATTTATTAAATAATGACTTACCTATTTGTGAACCGACACCGTTGTTCTTGAGTTCTTTTTGATATGCCTCTTTGCTTGAGAGAATGATATCTTTAATCGAGAATTTATTAAATAATGACTTACCTATTTGTGAACCCACACCGTTGTTCTTGAGTTCTTTTTGATATGCCTCTTTGCTTAAGAGAATGATATCTTTAATTGAAAATTTATTAAATAATGACCTTCCTATTTGTGAACCCACACCGTTGTTCTTGAGTTCCTTTTGATATGCCTCTTTGCTTGAGAGAATGATATCTTTAATCGAGAATTTATTTAAGAATGACATTCTTATTTGGGAAAATTGCTTTGTAGATGATCACATCATCTCGTAATTATCAAATTTAGTTTTTAACTTTGCTGCTTTATGTATTAGTCCAACTGCTTCTTTTCTTCCAGTAGCTTGTTGCGCCTGATGCATTAATTCAGCATATTTTTTTACGATTTTCTTTTGCATGGTTTAGATTAAATAAAGACCGTTTTTTAATCTAAAGCTGCAAGGAACAACTTTCAGAAGATAAGGAATCAACGGTAAAACCTCAGAGTCAACAAATTGGAACGGGTTAACTCGTGTATTAAATATATAATCAATTAGCTAAATACCTGTTGGTATCTATGATTACATTGTTTTCAAATCCTGATTTATTTTAGTTTTATCTAAAGTGGAGAAGATTTCTTTTTAAATAATGAGTGTGTTTTAAATCTTGAATTGATCTCTAATAATTTATGGTTGGCTTCAGTTGTATCCCTGCAACTGCCTCATGACAACCATGTATTAATTTTAGGACTGCTTTAGTATTTTTTGATTCAAAATATATACCTCTTCCCGTACCTAATAGTTCCTCAAACCGACCTATAAATTTCAAGGCTATAGGAGGAAAATATAAGTATAGATCTAGGAGGTCTAAATGAAACTATTCAATCAATTCACAATCCTTCCAAGATACCTAAAAGCATTTAATTATGCTGGAAACAGAATGGAAGAAATAACAAGAAATCTTGATAGAGATAACCATTTATTTGAAGACTATTGGAAGAGGGAATGTAGAGAACATCCAACTAATCAGCATTGTTTAGTCTATTGCGACTGAGAATTTTAATCTTAAGGGTTGACAACTGAGTATAAATACTCTATAAATAAAGTGTAGTAAATGCTACCAAATCGTCCGATCTACTATTAGATAGACCGCAGTACGAATCAAGCCATAGGACGGGGACTTGATCAAGACCAGGAGCTGCATAATGGTAAACATGTATTTTAACGGCAAATCTTTCGTATATTGCAAGAGCCAAGAAGAGAAAACAATAAAGCTTACTTATAGAGGATCTAGTTACTTGAGATAAATAAAATCTCATATCTATTAAATATTCAATAAACTATTTTTTTTAGAGGGGTTATGCCATGAAATTTACTAATTCTCCTTTTGCCATACTCGATAAGAACATGAACGCATTAGATTATCAAAAAAGAAATTTAAAATATGAGGACTATTGGAGAAGGGAAGGAATTAGCAAAAGTAAAGGTCTATCTTAATACTGGAATAATTGCTGGATTAGTTGGTGTTGGATTTGTTGCCTCTACTTTAATTTTTGGAGTATTAATTCTAGTTTTAAAATAAAAAAGGTAGTTTAACTAAGCTTTTGATTAAAGTATTTAATACCTGCCATTAGAAATTAAGAAAAAGGTTTGGTTGAATTAGATGGAACTTCTACTGGAACCAATGACTCACCATAATGTGATATAGCTGATTTTATTAGTAACCAGTAAAAGAAGTTAACTAAAGCTTTCTCCACGAGGATTTAGTAACTAATCTAGATAACCTTATTAGTTTTGTAATAGCAATATACAAAAAATATTTATCAAGTAATCAATATATTTATCAAAACTAGCAGAAAGTTACTTTAATTAGGATAGATTCACCTTTCGGCAGCGGACTAAATCCTCGTGGAGCATTGGACTTTAGCCCGCTCTATCTTTTTAGCAAATGAAAAATTGAACTGCAATTCAGCTCTTAGATGTGACATCCAAGATAATTTCAAAAATATTTTTTTCTAAAAAAAGAATTAAGTATTTTTTCGGAATGCTTTGAAAAGAAATATGTGTTTAATTTTGTTTAAGTTTTATCTCGTAAAACTAATAGGGAATTTTATTTATGAAAAACATTCTGTATAAAATTTTTGAATTCCTAAAGGATCTTTTCCAAAAAATTTCTGAATTTTTAAAAAGAAGATTTTCTGAAGAAGAAGAGAAACCATTTGAAGGAGAGAAGCCAGTTGAAGAAGAGAAGCCAGTTGAAGAAGAGAAACCAGTTGAAGAAGAGAAACCAGTTGAAGAAGAGATGCCAGTTGAAGAAGAGAAACCAGTTGAAGAAGAGAAGCCAGTTGAAGAAGAGAAACCAGTTGAAGAAGAGAAGCCAGTTGAAGAAGAGAAACCAGTTGAAGAAGAGATGCCAGTTGAAGAAGAGAAACCAGTTGAAGAAGAGAAGCCAGTTGAAGAAGAGAAGCCAGTTGAAGAAGAGAAGCCAGAATTATAAGCAGAAATTTATTAAATAATTTACCTTCCTTTTCATTAGTTTTTGGCTAGTGAATCAAGTTACCTAAACTTGTTATGAATATATTTTATCGGTATAAGTGGTCTAAGGACTTGTCCTTTTCGTAAGGACTTGAGCCTAGCGGTTTCAAGGTTAACCCCGCACTCCTACACACGAGTACAAAAACCTTTTTAATTAATGCAGATTACTTCCAAGACACTTAGCTTGCTACTTAATGTAGTTTTTGTGCTTTGTGTCTTTGTCATTTGAAGACTATTCATCAAAAGAGATTAATAGTTTCAGGGTTTTCTTACTTCGAACCGAACTCAATATCGGTTAGTTTTTTAGTCTTTAAAAGTTTGAGTAAAGTTTGAGTAAAAAATTACGATTCCCTGAAATCCCAGTAATAGCTAGACGCGCTCACTTTTCATTAGCCGGTAGTTAGGGTCAGTCATAGTCTATAATTTGCGGGAAATAGTGCTGCTGGTATGGTGCTGGTATGGTATTTTGTTAACTTTTTCTTAAGTCAGTCAAATCCAAAGCATTTTATTTAGTTTATCTAACAATATTAGTCGAAGAAAGTTTCTATTTAGGAAAGTGAGGGGTGTTATGGGGTAATTAATTTTCTAAAAAATATTGTTTTATCACTTAAGTCAAAAAATAAATATTTAAAAACAAAAACAGAAATGATTTTCATTTCCTTTTTGGTGTAAATTTTATGCATTAGCTAGTATCTTTTTTATGAGTCAAGTTTGTTTAATATCAGGTTCTCCTGGATGCGGTAAGACAAATTGGATACTAAATACTTTTAAGAATTATTCTGGTGATTGTGGTTACTTACGTCTTGGAGGATATTCAGAAATTAATTTAGAACAAGCTATAAATTCAAAAATTGATTTTTCTTTTTTGAAAGATCAAATTCCTAACTTATTAGACTTATCTATTTCAAACTCAATATCAGAGAAAGATAAAGAAAACATTTTAATTATTATTGAATTTCCACAATTTTTCATACCTAAATCTCAAGGTATTAATGGAGTTGATCTGAGAATTATTAATGAACTTGAAAAATATAATCTCCAGCCAAATAGATATCTTCATTTTGGTAGAGATCCAGAATTATCAATTAAAGATACTTTAGATTTTAGAGCAATTGAATCAATAAGCCTTGATCTTAAAAAGCATATTTGGGATCCTGCAAGCTTGAATACTTTTTGGTTTGAATTAGTTAATGGTGCTTATGGGGATGTATATAGAGCAAAAGCATTAATGAACTTGCCGGATGGGCGTTACATCTTGTTTAACTGGATAGTCAGTCAGCAAGGATCTCAATATCAAACATTAAACCAAGTTGCCCCTCTTAATGGAAGACCAGAAAGATGTTCTGAAATTGTTATACAAGGGAAAAGTTTAAACTTCGACTCAATAAAATCAACGATTCATAATTGTCTTCTTAATGATGCTGTACTAGATCATCATCAAACTTCACTTAGAAATTCACAACTGCAAACTGCTCGCCGTTAACTTAAAAATGAATCAAGCTGTCATCTCATGTTTACATGCAAATCTACCTGCAGTAGAGGCTGTCTTAAAAGATATTGAACTCCAAGGAATTACAAATATTACCTGTCTTGGAGATCTAGTGGGTTATGGTCCTCAACCTAATGAGGTTATTGAATTAATAAGAGATAAAAAAATTCCTACTTGTCAGGGATGTTGGGACGAAGACGTTGTTGATGGATTAGATGCTTGCGATTGTAGTTATCCTTCTCAGCTTGCTGAAAAGAGAGGTCATTTTGCTCACCAATGGACTACGGATAAATTAACTAAAGAAAATAAGGATTATCTAGCTAATCTTCCCTACTCAATACGTAAAGATAAATGTCTTTTTGTTCATGGTAGTCCCAATAGTCAACATGAATATCTTCTACCCGATATGGATGCATTTGCAGCTCTTGAGAGAGTTGAAAATGCCAGAGCAGAGATTCTATTTTGTGGTCACACTCACCAACCTTATATTCGAGAATTAGCAGATGGTTCAATTGCTGTAAAGATCAAAAACGCTGCTCCCAAAGATATTCAAGAAAAAGAAATTCAATTGCCGATGCGAAGAATAGTAAATGCTGGTTCAGTAGGAGAGCCAAGGCATGGAGGAACGAAAGCTACTTATGTTGTTCATAACGAAGTCACCAATGAAGTTAAAATTAGAGAAGTGGAATATGATATTGAACTTACGTGTAAAGCAATAATAGATGCTGGTCTTCCTCCGATTTTTGCATGGCGTTTAAAAAATGGATTCGAATTTGCAGAACAAGCTGAAGATGCATCTCATGTTTGTGAAAGATGATAGAACGCTGGGCACTCGTAAGTGGTCTTAAAGGGGATCTAGATACTTATGAACTTATTCAAAAAGACTTAAAAAAAACTCCAGGTAATATAACTCTTTTTGTTCTGGGGGATATGATAGGTCCTGAAAAAAACTGTAATAGGCTTCTCCATAGGTTAATTAATCCAAAAAGTAATGATTTACAACCATGGTGCATATATGGTTGGTGGGAAGAACAAATCCTCTTGGAAAGTGGCTACCGTGGTGATCAAAGAGCTGAAGCTTTGAGAATAAATAAGGGTGAAGAAGTAGTTAAGTCTCTTACGAATGCTGTAGACAAATCATTCCTTGATTGGATAGCAGCACTTCAATTTGGATTTGTTGAACTTGATTGTGGTTTAATTCACGGCAGCTCAAAAGATGTGGGCGAGAATTTAACATTAGAAACGCCGCCACTTACACTCCTTGATAGACTTACACGTCTTCAGGTAAACAGATTATTTACTGCAAGAAGCAAACAACAGTTTCATTTGGAATTGACAGAGGGAATTGTTAATTCTGAAGTAGAAGATTTAAATGGAAATCGTAAGAAAGAGCAGAAAGTTCCGCAAAAAGCTGTTATTGGTATTGGGGCAGGAAAAAATTATACTCTTTATGATATAGGGACTGATAATACTCAATTCGTACAAGCAGGATATAAATCAGAAAAAAGAATTAAGGGATTTGGAAGGCTTTAGTTTTTAGCATCAAGTACCCACTTCATTAGCCAAAAATTTTCTTCAGTCATATCAAGGGAATTGAAGGAATTTATCTGCTAGAATTTTGCTAGAATCAGATTTTTTTTATATGTTTATTATCCATCAAAGTCACAATTTAGGAAAGTAATGGGTGGCATGGGGGTGCATAGGACCGAGCTGCATCGTATATATGATGTGATACAGTTCTGTTAAAAGTTTACGGGTACAACCTTTCAATAGCTTCTTTCTGTTCTTGCTTTTTTATGTCTTCAGCATCTAAAACAGGGCACGAGTTTTGATTTAGTGATAAGAGGAAAGTGCTTTTTTTGAATAGTTTGAAAAGTGGTGTAAGTAATAAGTTTTTCATTTATTCCCAAGTTTTCATATCAGAGAAGTCGCTTGCTATTGCATGAAGCATCCCTCCTACAAATGATCTAGGGCAACCAAGTTTGTTAACTAAAACTTCTGATTGTTTTTTGATATCTTCCCATGTAGGTCTGATATCCTCATTTATTTGTTTAAGGCTAGGTTTAAATTCTTCCGAATCATTCATATTAATTAAAAGGTATTAACTTATTAAAATTCAAATGATAGTAAAGAAAATCTCATTTATTTAAATAAATATTCAATAAAAATTACAAAATAAATTCTTTAGAAATTATTCTAAGCTGATTTAAATTCAGATTATTTAAATAATTATTTGCAATCAATTTTTCTTCATTAATTTCGAGATCTTTAATCTCAGAAATAATGCTATTAGATATTAAATCAATTAAATGTTCTTTATCCATGACATATATATAAACCCAAAACAAACATTAATTATTTAAAGTCTTCAACTCAACATATAAGTAAAAATACTCAGATAAATATAAAACTCATAGGTTTGCTAAATCACTTTAGATGATTGGTATAGGGTGTACGCGAATTATCAGCTACTCACACTTGAGCTTTTTATGTAACATAATAAGTTTACATAAAGTAACAATTAAATGAAAAGACTTTTTCCTTATATAGCTTTTGCATGTTTAACTGGTTTTACGGCTACGACCGGTTTACCAGTTATAGCAGGCGGTTGTAGCAGCCACATGAACAAAAAAGCTGAAATCAAATGTGCTGAAGATGATACTGAGTGTCAAATTGAAAAAGCTGAAAAGTTTGATTTAAAAGATTCTCTCAAATCATAAAATCATGACTCAAATCGGTTTATTTATGAACTCTGCCCCAAGAGATTTGATTGAGTTCACATTCTTTTCGGCTGTTGGTTTTACTGCAGGATTATTTGGTCTAATTTAGTTATAGAAAATTGACCCATTCTTTTTTTCTCTTTACCTTTTCAAGTCTTTCTTTCTTTTATGTGATGGCTTGCTTATGGAGAGATTTAATTAATCAAAAGTAAAAAATATTTTTTAAATTACCTTTTATAGATAAATCTTTGTATGTCTTCGAATAGATTAGATTTTGATTTAAAAAATCCATTACTTTTTAAATAAGATTTTCCTTTTTCTATATTTTCAATTCTTTTTTCATAAGAATTTTCATCTAACTTTTTTTGCATAAAAAAATAGTCGGACTCCTATTCTGAATAATACTCACAAAAAAGCGGTTACCTTAAATACAAAATTTAAATTCTTTTTTGAATTTCTTTTCATTCAAACTAAAGATCAAATAAAAAAGTTTCTTTCTTAAATTTCTAAGAATCTTTTGATATCTTCTTCTTCATGTCCTCAATATTATTAATTAATTTGTCTAACCATTTTGTATTATCTTCTGGTTTTAAATATTTAATTTTTGGTTGATTAATTTCAAGAGTCTCAAAATCTCCACTCATAAATTCTCCTTTGTATATTCGTTTAACTACCTCTTTGTTCTAATTGATTTGACTAAAACACTGCGTATCTAATGTGTGCGGTTTGAGGAACATTTAGGTACGGAAAGAGGTATGTTTTTTTAGCCATTTAAATCTATGGCTGACCTAAATTAGAAATATGGTTGTCATGAATCGGGTGCGTTGCTGCAACTGAAATCAACCATGAACTTTAAATTGCATTTAATAAAATGACTTACTACAGTTGCTTTGATCAAAAAGGAAACATAATTGCTCGCTGTCAGACTAAAGAAGATATAGATGTTCTTAAGAAAATGGGCAGACCAATAATGGAAATAAAAGAAATGAAAAAAGAGGAATCAGTTGTTTGTTCTTTAACTGGTAGTCCATCCGATTACAATGAAGATTATTAAAAGTATGACTCAAAGATCACTTCAATTAAATCAACATGGAAGATCAGTAGTTCTTTTGTTGGTTGCATTGAACAGCATTTGTACTTTCTTTTTTACTTTTGAAAAAGCATTAACTGATCGCGAAAGAGCGAGATAAAAATATTTAATTATTTGTGGATTAACAGTATATAAATAAAATTTAAGACATAAAAAAAGACCCTTTTACAGGTCTTTTTTAAATGGTGACGACAGAAAGGAGATCTATTTAATAATCAGATTAAGAATTTTCTTAGAAATTAGTTTTGAATGTAAAAGTGATAACTCACTTCTTCATGCTTTACAAACGACTTAATTTTTAAGATAGTTCAGAATTAATCCCGAAAGATTAATTTCTGATCACTTAACTTTCTTGCCGTAAAGGTTAGATAAGTTAATTTACCTTGGTGTTGCAGACCATGGATTAGTGAAGATCTAGTTAGTCAACCTTGGTCGAGTCGATCACCAGAACTGTCGTAAATATAAATTAATCGGTCATAAATATTTTGCATGAATCCTTAAGAATGATTTAATCATGATTAATTAAATCTTTAATCCGCGGACCACATCATCTCTCAGTAAGCATTTTATTTGTTTGTTTTACAAAGAATATAAAGCCAACCAAAGAAAGTAGCAAAAGCAATTATTAAAGCAATATTGTTATTCAATGGACTTAAATATCTTTCTATTGAAAGTGGCACATGGAGAATAACAAAATACCAATATAGAGCAGATAGTAATCCAAACAATAAAGCTAGAAGAATATAAAAAGGCAGGATATAAAATCTTCTTTTTTTTATTCTTTCCTCTGTAATATTTTCGGCTAAACCAATTCTTGACCAATAACCACCATTTAATTGAAGAAAAAACTTTAAAAATATTCCGTAAATATTTATAAAAAACCTAGATAAAGCAAATAACGGTGAAATTATAAATCTTTGCATTACTGCTTTAAAAATTAAATTTGTTCAGTTATGGAAATCTGGCTTATATTATTAACTTTTTTTTCTCTATATTTCGTTAGGAAAAATACCATTGAGCTAAAAACAACTAAAAATCCTATTAATGATATTCGATAGAAAAGGTCATCAGACATATCAAAAAAAGCTGATCTTTTAAATTTGTTTCTCATCAAAAAAAAGAGTGTTTTATCCCTCTAAGTTTAGATCGAATGTCAATCACAAATTATCCTAAATCTTTACCTCAATGGATGCTTTATATTTATTAGTTTTGCTAGAATAAAACTTTATAAATTTCAAAAAACCTAGTTATATCAAGCTGGTACATGGTTCATTAACCAGTAGCTAGGTTCCTGTTGTACCATAGGATCTCGGCGAATATATAGGGTTTGAGTAAAGTTTGGGTAAAAAATTATGATTCTTTGAGATCGCAGTGATAGCTAGCCGCGCTCACTTTTCATTAGCTAAAACTTTTCTTTAGTCATATCAGGGGATCTCGGCGATTTTTTTAGCTTGGAGGACGTGTTATCCAAACTTTTTTGTGTATAAATTTATTATCCATCAAAGTTCCTATTTAGGAAAGCAATAGCAGCTAGTAGCGGGAGTAATAAGCGTTTCATTTATTACCATGTATTCATATCAGTAGTGCCTTGAGATCTTTGCATCCAAGAATACTTCCAAGTACCATTTACATTTTTAAAAATGCAAGTATAAGTTGAAAGATCTTTATTTTGATTTCCTTTATATCTGAAGATTTCATTTAAAGTAAAAACTGCGTAAGCTATCTCACCGTAAATTTCAATTTTGTGGGTTTTGATTAGTTCTGATGATTCTGCAACTAAGTCTTTACTATCAAACATTCCCACTAATCCCTTAGCAGATATTGGATTCCCACTTGGTCTTACAGCTAAAAAATCCTCAGTTACGTTTGGTATTAGAAAAGAAGAATCTTCACTGGTTGCATAACCATTAATTAAATCTTCTATGGCTTTAGTATTTGACATTAAAAAAAGGAGCTAATGCCCCTTATTCTAGATCGACTGTCAATTAATTATTTCTCCTAATATCAACTTAATATAAGTAATTATCAAATTAAATTTATGCTTAAATGTTTCAGTTCTCATTAACTTACAAATGTATTATTCAGAAACTAAAGTGATAATGGGTGGTCTAGCTCATGTTCCAATATTAATCTTCATAGTAAATTTTGTTAAAGGTAAGTTTGAATCTATAGCAGCAAAATTAGTTGAAGTCAAAGCGGAAGAGCCAAAGGTAAAAGTAGTTGAATTTGAAAAAGAGGAACTAAAAGCGGAAGAGTTAAACGACAGTGAAGTTAAAGAAGAAGCAGAATAACGGTAAGAAAAAGTTAAAAAAAGAGATTTTTATTTCTCTAGTTTAGATAGACTGTTAATCGAAAAAGTTTGGGTAAAAATTTATGGGTACAACCTTTCAATAGTATCTTTTTGTTCTTGCTTTTTTATTTCCTCAGCATCTAAAACAGTGCAAGAGTTTTGATTTAGTGATTAGAGGAAAGTGCTTTTGTTGAAGAGTTTAAAAAGACCAGGTCCTTGTATTTCTAAATGTTGCAAAACGAATAGTCGTTTTATTCCCTTCATTCACTTTCCATTATTTCAACAGAATCAGAACAGATATTAACGCTAAACCACTCCATTGAGGACCAATTACTTTCTTGGTATGTACCTGCAGCAACACTTACAAAACAATCATTCTCATACCAACTTCGATAATTGGGATTTAATTCAGTTCCTTTTAATCTATTTTCTAAGCCTTTTCCATATTTTTTAATAACAAGATTTATAGCTTCGTACTCAATTTGTCTGTGCCTTTCATCAGCAAAAGCTCCTAAAGGTATAAAAAAAAGGATTGATGCAATAAGTAAATGTTTCATCGATTTTTCTGTTTTTTATACGAAGTTAATTTCATATTGATTAATTAATTTTTTAAAATCATGAACTCTTTTTTGTCCGTTCTTTAAAGGTCTTGAGGAGTCAAGTACAGCTGCACAACATAATAGCCAACAAGATTTTTCATCTAGATCTAATTTCTCACATATTTTTTTTGGGGCTTTAAAAACTGTATTTATTTCAGCAATATGTTGAGTAGTTTCCCATAACTCTCCTTCAAGAAAATCAAGTTCAATACTTGATAATAATTCTGTCGCTACGTAATCTTTGATTAGCTCAGTTAATTCCACACTATTTTATTAAAGCAGGTAAATTTAGATTATCTCTTAGTATTTGTATAGCAAAATAAAAAAAAAGGAGCTAATTGCCCCTTACTTTAGATCGACTGTCAATCAGTAGTATTCTAAATACTAAGCATCTCTTGTAAACAAGTGGTTTTTTAGCCAGAACAAGATAAAGCACCTGCAAGAATATTTTTAAAAATTGATGCTTGACCTAATGCGTATAAGAAGAAAGTTGATGATGCAAGAGTAATGGCTATTTTAGAAACCCTATTAACTTTCAAATTTGAGACTTTTGTAAATGCATAATTCATTTATTCATTTATGTACTCAAATTATATTAGCTGCACAAATAAAATATTCAGCATCAAAATTTACCAAAGATTAATTTTATTGTTGCTGTTGCTGCTCTTGCATTTTTATATGTTCGAATTCTTTTTTAGAAACTATTCTCATTTTGAACTCTGGATATCTTGTCTTCCACCATTTATTAATTGAAATAGTTATACCTGTTAAATCTTGATTACAAATATGTACCCATAAAATCTTAGTTTGTTCTTCTTTGTAGAATTTCCAACTCGAAGGTGAAGCCATTAAATCGTGAACATATCGTGAACATTTTTTTATAGGTTTTTAAAAACCTTTCTATGAATACTGGTGCATGGTTCATTAGCCAGTAGGTAGATTTTTTTTGTACCAGAGGATCCCGGCTAAAATATAGATTTGAATAAAGTTTGGATAAATTTCGTATAAACTGATTATCTAACAAATTTTTATTTTTAGAAAAGTTTGTTGTGAGATTGGGAAATTGATTATTTTTTGGATTTCTATCCTAATTCTGAGATATTTGATGATTTGATAATTTCCCATGCTTCATAAGCTGTGTCTGCATATTCAAAAAGATTTAAGTTATCATCCGAAATCAATCCAAGATCAGCAAGATATTCGAAATTGATCACCCTATCCCAATATTCTCTTCCAAAAAGTATTATTGGGATTTTATTTTTCATACCTGTTTGACGGAGTGTTAGTAATTCAAATAATTCATCCAATGTTCCAAAACCTCCAGGAAAAAATACAGCTCCAATTGATCGCATGACGAAATGGATTTTTCTTAATGCAAAGTAATTAAATTTAAAGCAAAGGCCAGGAGTAATATAAGCATTTGGGATTTGTTCATTGGGGAGACTTATATTTAATCCAATAGATTTACAATTTGCTTCAAATGCACCTCTATTAGCAGCTTCCATAATACCTGGACCACCACCTGTAACAATCACATTAGAATTACAATTTTCATTTTGATTATTAATTGAAGCGAGTTTAGAAAACTCTCTAGCAGACTGATAATAGTGACTCATTAATAGTAAATTTTTAAATCTATTTAATTTTCTTTTAAGAAGATTGGATGCAGGATTTTTTTTTATTAACTTTTTTATGTCATCTATTTTCTTTTTTGTTTTGGATTCTTCTGTAATACTTGCGCCTCCAAAAATTATTATGGTTGAAAGAATATTATTTTCTTCCAGAATTAAATCTGGTTTAGTAATTTCAAGCAACATTCTTACTCCGCGCATTTCATTTCTGCTGAGTAAATTAATATCTTCATAAGCTAATTTATAGTTATCAGAATTAATAATTAAATTCAGATTTTTTGAATTATTGATTTTGGTTGAAATAATTTTTTTTGTTTTGTTCATATCAAGCAATGGAATTAATTTTTCGTTCTAAGGGATTAAAGCTTAATCTCTTAATTTGATTATTTTCGTAAATCCAATAAACAGGAGGACTTTTTCTTGCCTTAATTAAACTAATTTTGTCTAATTTTTGTGGGATAAATTCTTTGGCTGGATCAAAAAATTTATCTCTTTGGGGCTGATTTAAAACAATACTGCCTTCTTTACCTGAGATTGATCTGTGATAAGTTCCGATGGGAATTTGTAATGCCCCCATGAATCTATTTAAATAAATCACATGATAGGGTTCATCCCATGAAGGATTTATTAAAACAAATGTTCTTTCTCCAGTAATAACTAAGTTATGATCGATTTGATGATTATGAACGTAATATTGTTCATCTTTAGCATCATCTGGAGGAGAGATAGCCTCTCCAGAGTGAATTACCACATCACAACCATTAGATTCCTCCAAAACTGCATCAAAGAATTTAACTTTTGGAGTTTCTCTAAAAATTTTTATTGGCATGAATTTTAATTTCATTGTTCAATCTCTCATCAAAAATTTACGAATATTCTTAGAGTTTATAAGCTATGCAAAACCGATTATTGAATAGTTATTTGCAAGAAACTAAACAATCTTCTTTAGTTGCTTAATCTTGATATTTTTTCTTAAAAGTTTTTTCTAAAAATTCTACTTTTTTTTGAAATAATCAAGATCTCGCAGATCTTTTTTCTAGAACTGTGAATTGTGTTTTAAGTTTCATATTCCTCTCCTAATTAATATTGTTTTTTGAATCCATTCCAGGTTTGAGAAAATCTTAATCCTAGATAAGAAACTAAAATTGCCCAAAATAGAATTTCTATAGTTAGATTAGTCATCTGATTGTTTCCCTTACTATCTGATTATGCTTTAGTACGGATGATATATAAAAATCAAGCGTAAGAATACCTAAAAGATCAAATATTAATCGCAATAAATTTTGCAATGATTATTAGTAGGATGCCTCATACATTCTTGAT
Organism: Prochlorococcus marinus CUG1435; assembly: GCA_017644375.1. Lineage (NCBI taxonomy): Bacteria > Bacillati > Cyanobacteriota > Cyanophyceae > Synechococcales > Prochlorococcaceae > Prochlorococcus > Prochlorococcus marinus. The sequence continues at coordinate 322,640 of JAEPLP010000001.1, read as the reverse complement.
CCCAATATTTTTTTAATTCATTATTGGGTAATTGATAATTGAAATCATGCATTCTCCATATGTCTGAGGTAGCATTTTTTAGTGCAGTGAACGGAGTAGCGAATTTCATAAAACCTCCTTTATCTCTACTCCATAATTATCCTCTTTTTGATTTAAAATTCATAGAGTATTTCTACCCTAATAGAAGTGATTGGTAGATATTGCGACTATCCTTTCTAAGATGATTCGAGTAGAAATAAATCAGGATTCATAAGATCTTTAGCTACTTTGTAGTTAGCGAGATGAATACGACTTGCAGAGGGCAAATAAATGTCATTTATTTATAAAAATATAAGAGGAATATAAATAAACTAAGAAAACTCCAATAGCAATTGAACTTCCATAAATAATAAAGTTCCAAATTTTAAATAATTTAGGTTTTATAATTCTTCTTCATCTTTTTTAGTAATCATTTATTTCCTTTTTCTTTTCTATTACCTTTAGCTCTTAGTACCAAAGTTATTGTAAGGGCAGTACTTAGTATCGCGGCATCAATCAATAAGTGTGGCGATATATTCATTACTTTTATTTTCAATTTATAAAATTTTTACATTATAAGGGGGCAAAGATCGCCCCCTCTTGGTGAAACTCTTCCAAAGAAACACCATATAAATTTTACTATTAATGATGCAAAGTTTTAGAAATTAACAAAATCAATAATAACTTTTGGTTGAATTATATGGAACTTCTCCTTTTAGCAGTGATTTGCCGTAATGTGATTCGGCTGATCTTAATAATAACCAATAAAAAAAGTTAACTAAAGCTTTCTCCACGAGGATTTAGTAACTAAATTAAATAACCCTATATATTTTGTAAAAGCAAGATACAAAATTAATTTATCAAGTAATCAAGATATTCATATGAAAAAAAATAGATTGATATCAAATTAGAAAGTTTTGTAAATTTAGGATTTAGGCAGCGGACTAAATCCTCGTGGAGTAATGGACTTTAGTCCGCTTTATCTTTTTAGCAAACGAAAAATCGCGCTGCAAGGGAGTTGAAATTAAAACTATTTTTATATTCTAAAAAGCTCATATCAGTTAATAATAAAAAGAGTATTTAATCTTGTATGGACATTATTTATTGTATAATTATGTTACAGGAATTCAGTTATATCAAAAGATTCGGTATTTTTGCTTATTGATATATTCGTTCTCGAAATAATAGTATTATCGATGAACTATTAATGTTTAATTTTGAAAAAAATAATAAAATTTTTTAAATTATTTAAGAGAAGGATTGATATTCTCAGTGCAGAGACTCAATTAAAATTTATATTAGAAAACTAATAATGGGATTTCCACATTGCCCAATTTGTGTAGTACTAGCATTTATTTCAATTTTTATAGTAGTTACTCGTAGTTATATGTTATTTTTTATTTATAGGGCATTTATAAGAGAAGAATTCAAGTTTAAATTGAATTTAAGTTTCACTTAAGAGTTGACAGCTAAGTATAAATACTATATAAATAGATTGTAGTAAATGCTACAAAATCGTCCGATCTACCATTTGATAGACCGCAGTACGACTCAAGCCATAGGACGGGGACTTGAGCAAGTTAGGGAGCTGCATTATGGTAAACATGTACTTCAATGGAAAATCATTTGTATATTGTAGAAAACAAGAAGAAAAGTCAATAAAGCTTACTTATAGAGGATCTATTTATTTGAAATAAGATTTTTAATTTTTTAGAAATCTAATAAAAATTCATAATAGGAGTTACTTTGAAATTTATTGATTCTCCTCTGCCATGCTAGGCAAAAGAATGAATACATTAGATTACCAAAAAGCACCCTTTTATATGAGGAATTTTGGAGAAGACCATAACATAATTAACTCATTCTTAAGAAATCAATCTAATCTGTGTTTAAAAATATATGGTCTTGATAAATTTTTATACTAAAATTTTTGAAATTAAGTAGTGTGGGGAGGGATTTCTTTATTCATGCATTTAGACTTCTTTTAATTCATATGTTTGTTCTAGTTATTGATTTAATGATAAAAAGAGAAATTAAATATTAAAAAATAGATAATTTTATTAATTAATAAATTCTTTAAAAAAGTTTAGATATTTAGTGGATTTTTTAACTAAGTATATATTGATACTTTATAAGAAAAACTTATGTCGAAGATATTTTATGCCTATTAAAAAAGTTATTTATTCGTATATTTCGTAACCAGATAATAATTTCAAAATAATTATTTTAATAAATGAAATTACAAAGTTATGCAACCTATTTCTGAAGAACTTTACAAAAAAATAGTTGAGAGTTCTAAAAATGAGTAAGTTACTAATTGCTTTATTAGCTTTAGATATAGGTGTTAGTCTTTCTAAAGTTTATATTTTTACTTGACAATAATAAAATGCAAAAAAAAATATTTATCTTTTGGTATGAAAGAAATAAATATAAGACATTGGTTATGTTTTAATTTTATTTTATAAAGTAGATAATTAAACTAAAAAAAGAGCTACCTACAAGTAATAAGACCATTAACAGGGCTATTAATTTTGCTAATCCCACAAAGATAAATCTGAATTTCCTGTGGATCTTTGCATCCAAGAAATTTTCCAAACATTATCCACTTTTTTAAAAATAGATGTAACTGTTGGCAAGTCATCATTAGGTGTACCTTTATAAGTGAATTTTGAACCTAGTGTAAAAATGCACATTACTGTATTTTCGCTTAGAAATTCGAATCGGTGAATTTTAGTTATTTCTGCCTTTTCTTGAACTACATCACCGGAAATCATTTGTTCAAATCCTTCTGCACTTATAGGATTACCACTTGGTCTGATGAATAAAAAATCATGAGTGGCATTTTTCACAAAAAATGAAGCCATTTTTTTGGGATTTGCAAATTCATTTAATAATGAAATTATTGTTTCTTTATCATTCATAAAAAAAAGTATATTTTTCTTTTTCAAGTTTAGATCCACTAATTAAATTATACAAATCGCTAATGTGATCATTTGAAATAAAATTCGTTATGATAATCTAAATAATTAAAACTGTAATGCAAAAAATAGGGAATTCATTAAATAAATTATCAACCTCTGGTAAAAAGTTAAAAAAATATTTGCCTTTCTTTATTGGATTTAAATTACTTACATTTACTGGCTTTCTTACTTATGTGATGAATCGCTGAAGGATTTTCACCTTGATAATAAAATTTAATTATGTGGAGTTCAGTGAATAAACAAAAACGAATGAAAATATTTAAGTCTATGTCTAGTAGTGAAAGAAAATCATTGATCTTAAAAAAGATGCAAGCAATAGGAATTGATGTAGGGAGCGGAATTCCCAATAAAAAATATGATAGTGAAGAAGTTTATGAATTAATTCATATTGCTAGTTGTTTTCCAGAATTAAGGGAGAAAAAATAAAAAAGATAATTCATTATTAATTATTTTTTTATTTTGGATCCCTTATAGAAGTAATAATTAATCCACCTATCAATCCTAGATTCATTAGCACGGCTTTTTGATTAAAAGGAAACATATGAAAAATTATTGTTGTTGGAATAAGAAAAAGTAATAAAAATGCTGAACCAATTTTTTGATTCTCTCCAAATATAAAGAATCCGGAACCCATGATAAGACATATAATGGCCCCTACTAGAAGAATAGATGCAATTGGATCAGGAAAACCTTTTGATGAAATATATTCAACTGTTATTTTAAAACCATTTATTTTGCTTGGTATGGCTGATATAAATATTGCCGAAATTAATAATCTTGAAAAAAAATCTAAAAAAGATTTGATACTTTTATTTGCAGTAATAGAATTTTTTATGAGTTTATTATACGAAAATTTCTTATCTGTTAGAAAAATACTTATTTATATTTAGTAAGTAAAAATTTTGATTTTTTCAAAAAAGAGGTTATCTTAATCAATAGAGTTCGTTTGAATCTTTTAGAGATAATTAATGAAACGTTTTAAATTTTTTTATTTGACGCAATATTTAATCGGACTAAAATTTTAAATGTTTAATAATTTAATTTTAACTTTTTTTTTATTTTTTAGTTCTTTCATAACTATTTATCCTTCGCGAAAGGAAAATACCAATCTATTTGACTATTGTTATTCTCTTGAAAAGTTAATCACTAGAAATTCATTGGAAAAAACTAAAAATATATCAGATAATTTTAAGACTTTTGCAAAAGAGATTACTTTGTTTGGGAATAATAAAACTAAAGGAGCTTTAGTTAATAAGATAATTAATCAATATAAAACTTCCAAAAAATTATTTGTTTTAACTATTGTGCCTAATCAATTTTATTGTTTTGGAGGATATTGGATTGAGGAGATAAATCCAGGAAAATTCCAATCAACTTTCTTTGAGAAAAGCAAAGAAAAAGTTAATCAAATCAAGGATATTAAAAAAGAAGCAGATGAATTTATTAAAGACATTAATTCAGAATATAAATCTATAAAAAATGAATTTAAAAAACTTTTTTAAAATAAAATTATTTTTAGATATGAGCAAATAGTTATTATTTTCGATTCACTTTTTTTATTTATGACCAAATAAAAAATATGACAAATCCAAAAATTATTAGAAAGCTAGAGATGGTTAAAAAATAAATTATTCGATTTTTGATCTCAAATTTAAGATTAATTTTGGGTATTCTTTTAAATAGAATTAATTCCTTATTAGATACTGAAGTAAAATTGACTGAATTGTTTTGAAGATAATTATTAGCAATTAGTTCTTTTTTATTTACTTTGATTTCTTGAGTCAAATTATTTTCCGAGGCCCCAACTTTGTAATTAGATTGCTCATAAAAAAATTCATGTATATTTGAAATAGATTTTATTTTTTTTTTAAAATCTATTTTTGTTTTTTCTATATCATCATCAAACCATTCATCATAGACTAAATAGTTGGGCTTAGCAAAATAAGACAAATTCTTTTAAGGTGATAGTACATTTAGAGGATAAATTAATAATTTTTTTTTTAAATATTTTTGTTAGTAAATTTTATAAATTATGTCTATAAATCACCATTTATTGTCAATGCCTTATTTATTTAATTTTTAATAAATTACAAGATTAATTATTTATTGGTTTTGCAAGTTAGTTTGCTTGAATATTTATTTTTATGACTTTCTTGTGCCACCATAAGAGTAATTTATTTGCTTTGAAATAATATTCCAGCAATTTTTACAACAAAAAATCCATTCCTTATGAACTTTGGATTTCACCCTGTATTGAACTTTATCTGGCTTAAGACATAAATCACATTTTTTCATTAATAAAAAAATTTGCTGAAGGAAATTTTAATGTAAATTAATTCGATTAAAAATATTTCACGAATAATTTTTTTGATGTCATCATAGTAAAGCACTCTACATCTTCTGAGGCAAAGCAGTGGTTATGTTGAGTGCAAATCTTTCAAGCTATATTTTATTTATCTTTGATTTTTAAATTTGTTATTTCTAGTATTTATATTATGTGTAATCTTTCAATTAAAGATGATGTAAATTATACATGTAAATTGGGACTTTAAAAAGAAACTCACAGATATAATTTAAATCGACTTTAATAAATGGATTGTTGTTGAATTCTATGAACATTTATTTATTTTGGATATTATTTTTAGCTCTTTGGGCAATTGTTCCTTTAATGATTATTAAAGGTAGAACAGACGAATCTCCAAAAATTCAGACTTCACCAGAAGTTAAAAAAAAGAAAAATGGTTGGTTTAGTTAGAGATTTATTAACTATTTTAACGAAATCTTTATTTTAATTTTTTAAAATTTTTTTTTGTTGAATTTAAATTAAAAGTAATAAATTTTTAAATTTTATTAATGAAAAAAATAGAAAAAAAATACCTATTTTTGGTTGTTCTTGGAGGAAAAGCAAAAAAGGCAAATATTGAATTACATGATGTTAGATGGGTTGTAGGCTCAAAAATTGAGGATACATATGAGGTACTAAGAAAAGATTGGTTTGGAACTTACGAGGGATTACATATTGATAGCTATAAAAAAATAAATTATGTAGATGGGTATAAGTTGAATATAAAATATATTCAAAATAATAAATTTGAAAAAAACAAATTTTTAAATGAACAAAAAAGCAAAAAAAATTTATGGTTCGTCAATATGGGAGGTTATGATCCAAGTTCTATGCAAGAAAAACATGAATTTGGTTTAGTTGTGGCTTCAAGCAAATTAGAGGCAAAAAATATAGCAAAATCTAAATGGCTTATGGGCTGTAAAAAAAAGCATAAAGACGATATTGCCTCTTTAAAAACATTATTTGATTGTGATGATTGTAAACTTATAAAAAAGATAGGTAAATGGGAAATAGAATTAACTCAAGAAAATAATTTAATTGAAAACGCTAATAGTCCAGATTGGTATGGTTATAAAAGAATAGATAAAATTTAAAAAAAGTATAAAACTTTGAAGTTCAAAGATAATTCTGCCAATTTTTCCACTAAATAAAAAATGCTAATTATTTAAATAAGAGATTATATATAAGTTGACTTTCTTAAGAAATAAAAACCACTACCAAGAGAAATTATTACTGGAAACCAAGCTGCAATTACTGGAGGAAGTAATCCTTTAACGCCAAAAGAGCTAAATACAAATGACATCACATAATAAAATAATATAAGAATCACACTCAAACCAAAACCCTGACTTTTTGAAGACCTTAAATTAGATTTAGATCCCAAAATACTTCCTATTAATCCAAAAACCAAACAGGCACAAGGTAAAGTAAATTTCTCTTGAATTCTTACTTGAATCTTTCTAATCTCCTTGAGATTTCCTATTTTTTTATATATTTTTTCAGCATTTAAAGCTTCTTTTAAAGACATATCGTTTGCATCTTTTGGGACTTTTGCAAGATCTAATGGGCCTTCAACGAAGGGATATGTATATTGTTTAAATTTAATGTTTGTTGTTTGACCATCAGAGTTAGTGGAAACCAAATTACCATCTGTAAATATCCAAGAAGAATTATCTTTATCAAAGATGGCACTATTTGCAGTAAGAATCTGCTTCATATTTTCTCTAGAAAAGTCTAAAACTGTAACTTCATTCATAACATTATTTTCAAACTTGGAGGCATAGAAAATATGGGTTAGGAAAGTATTTATTTTCGTTGGGTTGTTATTTTGAGAATCTATTCTTGATCCTTTTCTAGTAAAAATGATGTTATTTTTACTTCTACCTTTAGTGAAAGAACTTCCTATTCCAGATCTTAAAGTCGATTCAGCTAACTTATTACTTGTTGGAACTAAATTATCGTTGAAATAAAAAGTTAATCCAGTCATAAATATTGAGATTGCAATAGCTGGAGCTATAATCCTGGTTGTTTGAATTCCTAATGACCTTAAAGCTAATAATTCAGAATTAGCAGATAATTTCCCATAGGATAATAGTGTTGACAATAAAACAGCCATTGGAAATGATAAAACTAGAAAGCTTGGAAGGCTATAAATTAAAACTTGTAAAGCTTGTAATAGAGGTAAGCCATACTCAACTATTTTTCTTATGAGATCAAACATTACCCCTACGGATAATGAGATTACGGTAAAAGCAGAGATAGCAAATATCATAGGTGGTATGATTTGTCCTAACAACCATCTATCCAATAAAGGTATTGAATACCAAGGAAGAATTATCTTTCTAATATTTTTTTTTATTAGTGATTGATTTGAAAATGCCAAAAGGAATTTATTTTATTTATAGCTACTTTTGTTTAATTATAAAATGATTATAAGAACTATAAAAAATTGTTGGTTAATGAAGAATATTTTTGTTATCAAATCTATAAAATAATTCAAGATATAATTAATTCATACTTGCAGTTAACTAAAAAATATGGTTCTTTAAAAAAAAATAGAAATTAATGAAAAATAAATCTCTATTAAAAGAATGTAAATGTATACACTGCCAACAAAAATTAAATCAGATTAACAATTCAAAATTATATTGGGATAAATTAATCCTAACTAAAAACTTTGCATAGTTTCTTTTTCAACAAAAAATTACTTAGCTTTTTTGATTTTTTTTGTAGATAATATTTTCTCGATTTAAAAGAAAAAGGATAATTAAAATACAAGATGGAATGAGAATAAAATCTAAAGACATTCATTTGTTGGGTCTATTTTCTATTTAGCAAATATTTAAATCTTTGACATTAGTTTTTTGTCTTTGAGATTTTATTCGATAGGTATAAAATTATTTAAATGGTTGGTATATTTTATGGCTTTTAAAATTGAAAGAGCCTGCAAGTATCCCACCGGCAAGCTCATGACGACCCAGTTAATTCAGAATTTCTGATTTAACCAGCTAAGCACTTCCTAAATGCTATTAACATACTAATAAGTAAAATTACTTACTGTGAGTATAAATGCTCATTTTTGTTAGTTATCTTAGATTTGAGGGGAAACAAGTCGAATAAAAAGCATTTTATGATTCCAATTCTTAAACAAAAATGTTACATATTGCCCCTTAATTGCTTGGGGGCGCATCGTTTAAAGCTTTTGGTTTACATAAGTTAATAATTGTGTTACTTTAGTTTACAATTATTATTTTTTAAAATGACAAAATCAGGAATTACTACAGAGTCAGGTGGAAGACAAAATATGTTCCCATCAGAAACTAGGCCATATATCGATGAAACTGTATCTTACGATGGCTATCCTCAAAATGCAGAAAAAGTAAATGGTAGATGGGCTATGGTTGGCTTCGTTGCACTACTAGGTGCCTACATAACAACAGGACAGATTATACCGGGAATTTTTTAGTACCTAAGTCTCTGTTTTACAAACCTTTTTTGCTAAAAATATATAGAAGTCTTTCAAATAATTATTGTTTTTATTTAAAAATTAATTAATCTTTCACTTAATGCCAATAATCTGTTTACCTTAAATTTGAAAATAAGAAAAACCAAATAAAAGTTATGATATTCAGGCTAAATATTATTCCTAGAAATATATAAGCAAACTTTTTGCCAATAAATGCTGTATCCGGTTCAAGTTTTACCCTCATTAAATCTACGAATTATTTCGATAAAGATAGCATCAATCAATAAATAGTTTTCTTTTTAAGAAGAAAAAATAATCAATATTAAATTTCTTTCTGCTTTTAGTTATTTCTAAAAATTAGGTTTTATATTGATTTTTTGTTTTCTACCAGGCAAATATATTTTGTAAATATTGTTATTTTTCTTTATAAACATTATCAGCTTGGGTAGTTAGTAGGTTGGCTTGTAAAAGTAAAATTAGCTGAATAACTACTTCAAGTTGAGATTTTGTAGTATTAACCTCAAAGCTAGAAATTTTTTTATAAATTTAACTCTTAGAATTTACAAAGAATTTTTATTTTGAATTAAGGTATGTAGTTCCGTTCGTAATAAGATTAATGAAACCACAATCATTAAAGAACATTTATCAATAAAAAAAATTTTTAAATATCCTAATTTAATTTAATCAGAATATTTAAAAATTTAAATTTATTTTAGATAAAACCAGGAATAATTTGACCTGTAGTTAAATATGCTCCGACTAGAGCTACAAAACCTAGCATTGCAAATCTGCCGTTAAGCTTTTCAGCCACGATTTTTTCTTTTTCTACTATTTTTGGTTCGCTATTTTTCATTAGAACCAACCAGGAATAATTTGACCTGTTGTGACATAGGCACCAACTGCTGCAACGAAACCTAACATTGCTGCCCAGCCATTAAAACGTTCTGCTTCTGGAGTCATTTTTTTAAATAGTAATTATTAACAAATATAACATAATTATTTATTTTTGTAAAGAAATTCAAGGATTATTGCTTATTTAATCAGGAAAACTTTAAAAGTGCTACAAATATGTGTCGAAATATACCTTATTGACGGTTTTGTTTTTGTTCTAATTTTTAGAATTTTAAACAAAAAAAAATTAAAATTAATACCTTTTTCTTTTAAACGTAAATCCTCATTTAGAGGTGATTTAAATTAATATATTAGAAGAGTCAGCTAGTAGGGATACAGGCTGACTCTTTTTTTGAGAATTTTTTTGGTTTTGGACTAAATTTAGTTTTTAATAATCAAATAATTGCTATTAATAAATTAGATATATATCTAAATTTATGTCATTTGCGACTTACTACATGCATTTAATTTTTGGAAGGATTCCTTCTCTAATGAGTTCTGACCTAATACTTTATATCTTGCCTGCTCTTACAATTTCAATACTATTCTTTAGCCTTAAAATAATGTTTTTCAGGACTCCTAAATTGAGAAAAGTTAAATAATCAAGGATTTTAGAAATATTTTTTTACTAAAGTTCCCAATTTTTTTAATTTTGGATAATAGACTTTTTTTTTCGGCGACTCAAAGAAATAGAGACTGCATTGGTGATGTATTATCCAGAATTATAAAAAAAGGTTCAGTATTGGAAATCGGGAGTGGCGGCGGTGAACATGGAGTGGTTTTTCAAAAACGCTTTCCTGAAATAATTTGGCAAACAAGTGATCCAGAGTTGGTGCATAGAAAAAGTATAAGTTCTTGGATTGAGTATGAAGACTTAACTAAGAAAATGCCCCAGCCTCTTGAGATTGATGTAGAAAAAATTCCTTGGAAAATTCCATTGATATTAGCTCATTCTTTGCAAGGAATAGTCTCTATAAATATGATTCATGTAACACAATGGTCTTGTACTGTAGCACTCTTTAGAGAGTCAGGGAAAATACTTAATAAGGGACAATTTTTAATTTTGTATGGGCCATTTAAAATTTGCAATAAGCATACAAGTGAAAGTAATTATTTTTTTGATAATTCATTAAAGATGCAAAATGATCTTTGGGGTATTAAAAATCTTGAGGAAGTTTGTGATGAGAGTAAGAAAAATGGTTTTTCTCAAGAGGATATTATTAGGATGCCTGCAAATAATTTTTCAATAATTTACAGAAAAGTTTCTTGATAAGTTAGATACAACTATAAATAAGTTATTAAATTTAATCATATTAGATGATCAACCTGATAGTTTTTTACTCCATTCTTTGTGCTTTTGATCTAAATCTGAAATTTTTTCGCCCAAACTCAACTGTCTTTCTAATAATTGAACTTTTGTAAGTGTTATTTTTTCCGAATAAAATTTAATAGGCTGATTACCATGCAAATTGTCACCACTCATGAGTTTATTTTGATTTAGATGTTTTCTAAGATGAAAAATTTGTTATTGCTAATTCTTTTATATTCTTTTCAGATTTGCGTAAATTAATGTGATAAAGAATTTATGCTTATTATGTTTTAATCCACCATTTTGTATGAAGATTGCCATATATATCTTCCTTTCTTGATGTCTGACTTAACAGCAACGCAATTGCAAGCAATATTCCATAGAGCTTTGTGTATTGGATCAGGATTAAAAAGATATGCTTTTTTAAAGGCCTTTTTAATTAGGACAGTTGCCTTTTTTGCATGATAATGAGGGATCGTTGGACAGACATGATGAACGACATGGCTAGAACCTATATTATGGTGAAGAAAATTAAGGACTCTACCGTAAGGTCTGTCAATAGATAAAAATGCGCCTCTCATAAAGGAAAATTCCGTATTTGAAAGATGAGGTACATCTGAATCTGTATGATGAAGCCATGTATAAACTACTAGCCAACAATTAACCACTAATAAAGGACCAAAATACATAGCAATTACTTGAAATAATCCATAATTGAAAACGAAATAAAAAATGCCCAATAATGTTAAACCTACTCCAATATCTGATATCCAAACCTTCTTGGTCCATATTGATGGCCATAATGCTTTAGAAAATGGTTTAATGGGCCAAAAATGATTCGAAGTTCCATATTTAACCCCCCCTGTACTCCCCATCAGTAAATAAGCAGGCCAGCCAAATATTAGATGTAAAACAAGTTGAAGAATTCCATAATTTTTCTTACCTAAGGAATTTGAAAAATGTAATTCTTTTTCTCCTCCAACTTTTTCTGTAACTCCATTTCCTTTAATGACTAAAGGGACGTGAGTTTCTCCATTAGTTATGTTATTTGTGAATCGATGATGAACTGCATGAGAACGCTGCCAAGAAAAATAAGGTACTAGAAGTAATGAATGTAGTAAATAACCAGTTATAGATTCCAATTGCTTGTTTTTAGAGAATGCTCCATGCCCACATTCATGGGCAATTACCCAGAATCCCATTGCAGTGGTACCTGAAATTAATGCATAAACAATCCAAATTGGGATCATTTTTGGAGTAAATGGAATAGATAACCCTATCCCAACTACTAATGCTTGAATTAAAGCTGATTGTAAAAGATATCTCAAAGAAGTTTTGGTATTGCTCTTAAAGTAGTGATCTGGAATAACATCCTGGAATTCTTTTATGCTTGGAATATCTTTATCCTCTATTACAAGCGCTTGGCCTTTAAGACCTGAAAATTTTATATTAATCAAATTTTTTGGTTAATAATTTTGTTAAATAAAAGTTAATTTATATATTCTATTATCCATCAGAGGATCACATAATGAAAAGAATTTATAATTTTTTCGATTAAGTTTTTATGATTTTAATTGCATCTTCAAATAAAAATATTTGTGCTAAACATTTTTTATTTTATTTTTTTATCGAAATTTAATAATTATCTCTTTCTTTATTTATTTTTTATTCTGCTTGTCTTTACTCTTGTTTAAAGCTTAATTAATTTAAAGACCCCGTATATATCTCTTAGGTAAACCAGATTGTTTACGCGGCTTTACTAAAATTGGTAAAACAATAACTCCTACCGTAAAAAGACAGATTGGAGCAACTACCATCAATATAGATTCTAGGGACATGAATAATTTTGAATTTATTTATAAATAGCAGGATTTTTTTTTAAAGTCATGCGTATTTATATCTATTTTGTGAGAATAGATTCAAAATTTTTATAAATTATTAAGTAAAAAAAAAAAAAAGATTAAAAAAAATCAATTTTTTCATAATTCATCCTATTTTCTTAATCATTATTTGTGGGAAATTATTTATGGATGAAGAAAAAAAGTGGTTGCTAATGACTTATTATTGTCCAACTCATGGTGATTCAGGTTTAGTAAAACAGATTCAACTATCAAAAAAAGAAATTAATAAAACATTCTTAAAAAAAGGTAGGATTTCTAAAAATTAATTTTTTTTAAAAAACGCAAGGTATTGTGAAAATGTTCTAAATCTTCATTGAAATCGGGTTAATTAAAAATTGATATCTTAAAATCCTTTTAGCTGTTTCGCATCAGCAGCATTGTTAAAAATATTGAAAAGGAAATTTTTAAATCTAGTCTGACTTTAGATTATTAAAAATGCGGCTTAATAGAAATATTTTTTTGATATTAGTATTAGATTTTTTGAGTAATTAATATTTTTTAAAAGATCTAGAAATAATTAATTTTAAAATTGATCAGTATCGCATGTTAAATGACATTGATTAAGATCATTTGATGATAACTTTTCTAAAATTCTTAACATATCAATTTCGGAAAGCTCTCCATTTGAGTTCCATTTTAAAGTTGTTTTCCTTTGAGGTGAATTTTTTTTATTCATTTTGATCACCTCCCTTTAAATGCACTTCTAAACAACGAGTAATACATTCTTGATGACCATCCACAATACTGCATTCAGTAATACACTCGAAATATGAATTAATAGAATCTATTTCTGTATTCTTGTTGGTGGAAGCAAATGAGTCATTCATAATATTGTTAGATTTATTTGGAATAGAGATATAGCATGAATTTATGTTGAATAATTTAATTTATTAAGTGAATTAGAAAAAATAAGTATTATTTACTAAATCGATTTTTAACCTAGTTTGCCTTCTATAAAGGGAATAATATTTTTAATTTAAAAGAGCAAATGAAACATTAATTTTGATTATTTAATATTAAATTTACAAGCCAATCTTCAAAAAAATCAGCATAAAGACTGATTTACTTTTCAGTAATTTAGTTAGATGATTAAAAAGTACACTTTTAGATTTTCAAATGAAATCAGTAATTAATTGGCTTTCTAAAATGTTAGAGAGTATGGCAAATGCATTTATGCATCCTTTAAAGAATGACTTGCCCCCATCTATTGGTACTCATGCATATAGTAGTATTCCTCTAAAAAGAAAATTAAGAAGAAGGTTTAATTAGGTATTAATTTATGGGAATTAATTTTTCATTTTTATTATCCCAAATAATATATTTGAAGCAGTTTGAAAAATCGCTTAATTTTAAGAACTTTGATTGTTGGAGCAAATGAATGTTTGCTTTATGACAAGCTCTTAAGTTGTAATTTGGTATTCTCTCAGAGAGATGATGAATGCTGTGGAAGGATATGTCTACTAAAAACCAATTTAGCCAATTAGGGATATCTAAATTGCTACTACCTAAAATAGCTCCATCAATGAGATCCCAATTTTTTGTATTTTTAGCATATGCATTCTCATAGTTATGTTGTACAAAAAAAACACATATTAAAATTGCTGCTGATAATGTTAATACAATGGAATAAAATGATAAGAAAAAAACTAACCCCAACCATTTACACATAAAAATCCACCCTATTATTACTACTATGTTATTAATTATTAATTCACTAAGTTCACCGAAATTATCTCCATAATCAGAAAAAGGAGGTTTGATTCTTGAATTAATAGCTAGAAGTTGAGAAATTTGTATGTTTTTTATTTTGATAAAAGTCTCTTTCAATATATCTTTAATTAAATTAAAAATAATAATAACAAGTCCTAATCTGGGTTTTAAAACCAAGTAAAAAAAACCGCCAGGGAAAAGCATCATCCAGTTTCGACTTACTTTATAAAATATTTGCTCTCTTTTTGTAAGGGATTCATAATCTTCAAGACTTATAACATCTACCGGACCTTTGTAAATTTCCCAATTTCCATTATTTCTATGATGAAATGCATGATCAATCGACCATGACTTTTGTGGAATACCATTAACCAAGCCAAGTAAAAATCCAAAGAAGCGGTTTAATTTCCGCTCTGTAAAAAGAGAATTATGACCGCAATCATGCATTAATGAGAATGTTCGAGAAGAGAATAGAGTTAGAAGAACTATCAAAGGCATTAATAGAAATCCTTTAATCAATAATGAAAAAGGCTGATTTATTATGTGGTGGATGATTAACCAAATTGAGATTATCGGAAAGATGGTAGAAATAATTTGATAAGAAGCTCTGAAATTATTTCTTTTTAGAAATGGCTTTATTAAAAATTCACCTCTATTAACTCTAGGCATATTTCTCTTTTTTTTTAGATATTAACAATTTTTAAAAAGTATTGATTATTTAATAAACAATAAAAAATTTTAAAAACCATACTAAAGAATAAATTCTTTAGACATAGTTCTCAATTGCTCTAGATTTAATCTCTCTAAGTAATTTTTAAAGTCACTAAGATTCTTATTAGAGTCAGAATTTTTACTCTCGTAAAGAAGACTATTAGAAATTAACTCAATAAGATGATCTTTATCCATAACTCCTTATAGACCAAAATTCCTATTAAAAAAAATTAAGGTCTTGAATTCGAGATCATTAACTCATCTTTATTAAGAGTAGTTTTTTATAAATTTTTTAAATCTTGTTCTATTTTTTCTAATCTTTCATTTAATTCTTTTTGTTCCTTAATTAAGGCTTTTTTCTTTTCTGCAAGCTCTCTGTTCAAAGGAGAATTGAAATATTTTTGGTAAGAGACAAAAAAAACTGCTATTGCTACTGCAATGCCAAGAGCACCAATTATTAAAATTGGAGATGAAGGAAAGTCGTAAAATGGAATTGACAATTTACTTTAATAAAAATAAATTCTAGCTATCTCATAAACAAAAAATGAGTAATAAATACTTATTCTTCTAGAAGCTTTATGGTAATTATGTTAGTTATTTCGTAAAAAATAAAAAAGGTTAATCTTTAATTAAATTTTTTAAATAAGTATTTGTACAGCTGTCAAAGAATGAATAACTAATAATGATTAAACTAGTAAAAAATTTTTCATGAACAAAATCATAAATAAAAAACATAATAAAAGTGAACCATGGTTTAAATGGTTAACGAGAGAACTTAATTCTTATGAAGCTTTTAAGGATTTCGAATCCGGAAAGAATCCACGAGATGTAGCAGAGGATTTTATTTCTAGAAATAGTACTGCTATATCAAAAGTTTTCGAAGATTTTGATGAAGAAGATAAAGATATACTCGATCAGTTTCTTAAATTAACCGAATGCGAGATGCATGTGTTTAGAATCCTTGAAAAACAAATAGAATTTAGCAAGAAGGTAAGATTTGTAGATTTTAAAAAAAGGAAAAAATGAGGAGTTAATTTTTACATAAGTTTATTTTTCCCATTTCCAGTCTTTCCAAAGCCTAGCCAGATGAACCACAAGATCCATCCGAAGATAGGTATTAAATTAATAAAAATCCATTTCCAATCTTTTCCAAAATCTCTGATTCTTCTTATATCAATAGCTATTTGAGGAATAATACAAACTAATCCATAAGCATTGAAACCATACGTTTTTAAAAATATTGGGATAGTTAGGAAAGAAATTATAAGATTCGCTAGTTGAACTAACCACCAGTCCGATCGAGATGTGAATCCTTTGAAGTCTGTAGCTTTAATCCAAAACTCTTTATATGCAATGAAAAAGTCATTAAGCATAAATTAAAAATTTAAAAATTGAACATATTCTATTTAATCTTTAATTTATTAGAAAATTATTTATTTCCTAAACAGGATCAAATAAATTAATATCATTTGAATCTTGTTTTGGGATCTCATCTTTATTTGGTAATGAACAGAATCCGTCTTTGCAAATCATCTTTTCTTTTTCAATACTTATAGTCTCTGAGAATATATTTTTGTTATCGTTATTTGAAGATTCTTTAAGCATTTATATAAAAAAAATTAAATCCAATATTTAATTAATAACTCAATTGATTTTAATAAGCAATAAATTTAATATTAATTATTTACTTTTTTTGATTTGGCAAGTCTCTCCAAAATAGAGCCATTATATAAATGAATAAAGATATAGAACAAATATAAAGTAAAGAATTTAGATGCATTTTTAGTTATTAAAGCAATTAGTAGGAAAGCCCCGTCAGAAAAAAGGAAAAACTATGAATTTGTAGTTGTCTTACTTAGTAATCCTTCAAATTCTAGTATTTATTTAAGTTTTTTACGATTTATCCTTATTTATATCTATTAAAGCTTTTCTCCCTTCTTTAAGGGTTCTCAATGCAAGCCAAGACAGGGAGGAAAAGATAAGAATGGTAAGTGTAATTAGTGAAACATGAATTGTATCAATATTGTTAATCAATCTACTGAAATTTTACAGAAATTGGAGTTTAAAATTTAAAAAATTTCAAACGTCAGATCTAGAGTAAGCAGGTATAAGCATTCCACCATCTTGATCATCGTTATCATCATCGAATCCACCACCTAGAAGTAATTCAATGATTACAAGAACAGAAATTGGATAAATACACCATAATATTGCTGTAAGTGGGCTTACTGCAGAAGAGGCTGAGTAGAAATCTGTCATGGATTGATATTAATCTAAAGAAACAACAATTGTGGATCCTCCGGGAAGTGTTATTCAATATTTCTATAAATATTTTTTAAACTTTTCTCTGTCCCAAGAATAAATCTTTAGTATTTATTGATATTTTTATTCTTCAATATGAATGTAAATAATAATTTTGTTGAACCTTATGAGAAACTAATAATGACATAATGAATCGCGTTATTGTTATTTTTTATACTTAACAATAATTGTGCAATTTTGATTCAAAAACTATTATTTATCTTGATTTTATAAATTCTATGTTTTCTTTCACTTTTGATCCTTTGGCTGCGATATTTGGTATATCAGGAATTGTAGGCTTCTTTTTCTTTGTTTCTGCTGCTAAGGGAACTTCCAGTATCAATACAAAACCAAAAAGGGAATTAGATTAGAACTGATTCTGTGAAAAAACTAAATTGAGATTTAAATCTAGTATTCTTTAAAGGCTTGTTAATTATTACTTATTCCATTTTTTAGAAATAAACTCAAGAAAATCTTTTAGGTCCTCTTCAGGACAATTTGTTTGTTTTTGCAAATCAATGCAAATTTGCTTAATATTTTCAAAAGCTTTTTTTACTATTTCGTTTTTTTCAATAACCTCAAAATATTCTTGATCAGTAAAAGGCATAATATTAGTCCCCCTTTTGAAAATTATTTATTAAACATATGTTATCTGCATTGACTTAGCAGTAAAGAAAGAAAAAATCTTATTTCTTAAATCTAGCTGCCCAATCGATAATGTTTTTTAATACTTTTTGTTATTTCCCATTAGCAGTCAAGTCCAGCAGGAAACTCAACAAGATCTCCAGCTTTAATAAAATAAATGTCACCGTTTTTCGTACTAATTTTCGCTTGGCCTTCAAGAATTAAGCAAGTTTCTTTATCATCGTAATTCCATTGAAATTTCTTGGCTCACATTCCCAAATAGGCCAACTTTTTATTTCATAATGAATTATTATGCCTGCACTACAAGGGGAAGTGATTATAACTTTCACGAAATAATTAGGATATTTTTTTTATTTTACAAATAAAGGAAATTTATATTTGCAAGAATGTGTTTTTTTTTACTGTCTTTTATTTTTTTTGGTTTATCATAAAAAAAATTAAAATTTATGGACGAGCTTTCTGTATTGTCAATTTCATTATCTATAGCTTCTCTTGGGATATTTTTTATTTTTTTCGCTTCAAACGATGATGATGATCAAGATGGCGGTAAGTTGATTAAATCATTCCAAAGAATTAATTAATCTCAAGTAAATAAAATATTTAATAGAGATTTATAACCTATAAATCCTACATAAATACAGCTTAAAAAAATAAAATAAACCTCCATTGTTCCAAGTCTTTTTTTCTTTAAAATTTTCATTTTTCTGAGTTTTTACATAATAATTTTATTTAATCTGATTTCTATTAACATGAGTATTTATTACATTAACTCTTAGATTAAATAATTATTAATGTTAAGCCAAAAAATAAAAAACAAGTAAAAAATATTATTTTTTTGGTAATTTCTCTTTCCTCATTCTTAGCGAAAAGTAAAGAAATTACTGGAGATGTGCTTAATAATGCCCAACCTATTCCTATGGGAAGAGTTTTAAATACAATTTGTTGTAGCAATATTCCTATATTGGTTCCAAGAAGTATTGAAAGCAAAAATTTTTTTTGTTCTTTTTTTTCTATGTTTTTTAAGAAAAAATTGATCTTAAACCCTTTTAAAGTTATTAAAAAAATTATTGCACCTATTAATCTTATCTCAGTTGTAATGAAAGGTGATAAATTGCTTTGTAGGAAAACAATCCTTGAAAAAAGACCTCCAAGAACAGCACATAAAACTGATAAAAAAGGAAAAGCAAAAATCTTAAAATTATTTTTTTCTAATAAAGGTGAGTTTTCATCTTTAAAATCATTCCCTTTTTTGAGAATTATGAATAGCGAAATCGATACTATGATTAACCCAACCCATGATTTAATTGTTAAATCTTCATTAATAAAAATTTCCCCTGAAAAAGCAGCCATTAACGGAGAAAGAGTTTCTACAGATAAAGTTTTTCTTGTACCGATTGTTTGTAATGACTTTAGGTAGAAAGTATCACCTAAACCAATACCTATTATTCCACTAACTAATAGGATAAATATGTTTTTTAATTCAGTTGTAGAACTAATACTAATAAAGGCAGGTGTAAAAACTAAAAAAGCTATTATATTTTTTATTAAATTAATATCTATTGTTTTATATTTCTGAGTTTGCGAGCGCCAAATAAAGCAAGCATAAGTCCAAGATGCAGCAGCTCCAAAAGCAGATAGGATTCCAATCAAAACGAGTAATTTTTAGAAATTTTATCTTATAAATTGAGTAAATGCTAAAGAGAATACATAAACAAGAATCAAAATCCCTGGTAAGTACTGAATTAGTGATTTGAAATTATTTTTTTGCATATTTACTTAAGATAAATTGTTAATTCTAAACAGTTTTTTTATTACTAGGATATAAACTTTCTAACTTCTTTCTTCTTTGCACTTTCGCATTAATTCTTTCTTCTTTTTCTTTTTTCTTGATCTCATCATTTATCTTATTTTGTCTATATCCAACCCAAAGTAAAACCCAAATAACAGAAGTTATTAAAAGAAGAGCAGTATATTGACCAGTCATTGGAAAACTGGCCTCAGAATATTTAACGTAAGAAAAAATCAGACTCATTTAATTAAGTTAAAGCATAAAAATAACGACTGCGTTGATTTTTTTAGAAATTTTAAAATAAGTGAATTGCAGCTATTTATTATGAAGTTTTTTATTTATTTTTTTGATAGTTTTTGGAATAATTTTTCTTTGTAACTCCCTGCTATTATCAGAAAGAAGCATATTGAATGATAAGTTTTTGGAACCTTTTGATTTAGCAGTTATAGGAGGCGGTGCAGCAGGTTTTATGACAGCAATAACTGCTGCTGAAAATGGAGTAAAAAGAATAATAATTCTTGAAGGAACTTCAAAACTTATGGAGAAAATAAGGATTAGTGGAGGGGGAAGGTGTAACGTCACTAATGCTACATGGATACCGAATGAACTAGTTGAGAATTACCCAAGAGGTGGGATTCAGCTCTTGGAATCATTTAATCGTTTTGCTGCTGGAGATGTTTATGATTGGTTTGAAAAAAAAGGGTTAAAATTAAAAATTGAGGGAGATTTAAGAGTATTCCCAGTGTCTAATTCTTCTTCAGATGTTATTGATTGTTTGAGAAAAAGTGCTTTATCAAAAAACGTGGAGATATTAACAAAATTTTTTGTAAAAGAAATTTCAAAAACTCCAGATAATATATTTAATATTTTTAGTCTAAAAAAAGCAAAGGTAACTGCAAAAAATATTATTCTTTCAACTGGAGGTAATCCAAGCGGATATAAATTAGCTCAAAATCTTGGTCACACCATTGTTAAACCTGTACCATCGCTTTTTACTTTTTCTACAAAAGAACCAAATTTGGATGAATGTAGTGGGGTATCGATAAAGGGCATAGATATAGAAATTAAATTAAACAATAAGAATTTTCAAAATAGAGGCGATTTACTAATAACGCATTGGGGGTTTAGTGGGCCAGCAGTATTAAAACTTTCATCAATTGCAGCGAGGGAACTTTATAGCCAAAAATATAAATTTAATCTAATCATTAAATGGTCTTCTTTCAGTTATGAGGAGTTAAAAGAAAAAGTTAATTATTTAAGATTAAATAAAGGCAAGGTGAATCTTATTAATAGTAGACCTGTTCCACTATTAACAAAAAGATTATGGATTTTTTTATTAAAGAAAATAGGAATTGATAAAGATAAAAAGTGGGCTGATTTACTTGCTGATGAAAGAGAGAAAATGATAAATACTCTAATGAGGGATAAATATATAATTTCAGGCAAAGGTCCATTTGGAGAGGAATTTGTTACTTCCGGAGGCATAAAAATTAATGAGGTTAATTTTAAAAGTATGGAGAGCTTAATTTGTCCAGGATTATTTTTTTCTGGAGAGGTTTTGGATGTTGACGGTATCACTGGTGGATTTAATTTTCAACATTGTTGGACAAGTGGATGGATCGCTGGGATGGCAGTCTCAAAGCTAAATCAATCAATAATAAATTAATAAGTAATAAATCAGTAAGTAACAATTCAATAAGTTTATCTTTTTTTTATTAAGTATTAGAAGGAAAAAGTTTTTTGGAGAAACTTTAATTTTAAAGTTTTAATTATTGGTGAAGATTAATGCAGAATCTTGTATCAAAAAAAGAAGAAGAGGAAAGAAGATTAAAAGCTTTAGCAGAATATAGGATTTTGGGAACCAAGCCAGAATCATGTTATGACGATATTACAAAAATTGCTGCTACAACCTGTAATGTGCCTATTTCTTTAATGACTTTGGTAGACAAAGATAAACAATGGTTTAAATCCAAAATAGGGCTTCAAATATCAGAAACTAGAAGAGATTGGTCTTTTTGTACACATGCAATAAAAGAAAATAGTCCACTAATTATTCATGATGCTTTCCAAGATGAAAGATTTATAAATAATCCATTGGTAACTGGAGACCCAAAGATTCGTTTTTATGCAGGCTTTCCCCTTAGAAATAGTGATGGTAATAAGCTTGGAACTCTGTGTGTAATAGACAGAAAGCCAGGAAATCTAACTACACAACAATTTAATATTATGGAATTATTATCCAAGCAAATAGTTTCATTTTTAGAGCTTAGAAAAAAGTCTTTAAATTTGCTAGATGCTTTATCTAATTTGCATAAACAGGAAGGGATTTTATCTGTATGTTCATATTGCAGAGAAGTGAAGAATAAGGAGGGCGATTGGATGCATTTAGAAAAATATCTTTCGAAAATTAGTGATATTAGATTCAGTCATGGGGTTTGTGATAATTGTATGGAAAAACATTTCCCAGATGTAATCGAAGTGTGGAATAAAAACGATTTTTTTGAAGATGGTCAAAAAAGGTTTTTAGAGTCCTAGAATCATTAACCTGCTTTTTATTGTTTAATCTATTTTCTAAACAAATTCTTTGTTTGGTAGTTAGTATTGTATAAATTTTGACTTGAAAATGTTATTAGGAACTTTATTAACAGGTGAAATTGCTAAAAGTGCATTAGTAGCATATGTTCATTATTTAGGAATTATATTGTGTTTCGGTTCTCTTTTATTTGAAAGATTGACTCTCAAAGTAGGTCTTAATAGAAATGAGACGATTTCAATGATAATTGCAGATGTGGTCTATGGTTTGGCAGGAGTTGCAATATTAGTTACTGGTATTTTGCGTGTTAAGTATTTTGGTCAAGGAGGTGATTTTTATACAGGTAATCCTGTTTTCTGGATAAAAGTTTCCCTTTACATTCTGGTGGGTCTACTTTCTTTATATCCAACAACAACCTATATCTTATGGGCCATTCCTTTAAGTAAAAATAAATTACCTGAAATATCTGAAAATCTAGTTAAGAGGTTCAGACTAATCATTACTACTGAATTAGTGGGCTTTGCAACAATACCTTTGTTTGCCACTCTCATGGCTCGAGGTGTAGGTTTAGTTTGAATAATTTATTTCTAGAAAGAAATTGTTTAATAAGTGCTAACAAACTATATAGATGGAGTTTAAGTTATAAGATTTCTAAATCTAAAAAAGAGATTATCTTTATTGGTTTAAATCCCTCATTATCGGATGAAGTTTTCTTGGACAACACAACAAAAAAGATAATCAAAATTTCGAAAAACAATAATTACGGCAAAGTAAAATTAATAAATCTATTTGCTCTTATTTCAAGCAAACCAGAAAAACTTTTTAAACATAAAAACCCTGTAGGTTATCTAAACAATAGTCATATTTATAAAAACTTAAAACACTGGTCTGAAAGTAAAAATTGTGATTTATGGTTAGGTTGGGGTAACAAAGGTAAATTTCTAAATAGAAATAAAAGAATATCGAAACAAATAATGCAATATAACTCAATCAGGAAAAATAATTTTGATAATCCTCTTGGACCGCTTTTAATTAAGAAAACAATCAAAGATAATCCAATACACCCTCTATATTGTTCTGATGATTCCATCCTCCAATCTTATTTTTAGGTAGTAAGGCTCAAATGCAAACTAGTATTTTTAGCTATTACATTAAATATGTGTTAATTTCTATTTGTTAAGTTAACCTAACATGAAAATTTCAAAGCAATTAAATAAACTAAAAAACTTGAATGTTGAAGCAGAAAAATGTTCTACAAGAGAAGAAGCAAAAAAAATAATTAATAAAGCAAATAAAGCACAAAGTAAAATCAATAAATAAATAAAAAGTAATTTCACTTATTCATAATTTATAATTTTTAAAAAATATTTAATTTACACAAATACACCATATTTATTTCTTAGTATTTATGTCTTTTAAAATAATTAAAATTAGAAAATCTCACGAAAGATTTAGATCAACTAGAGAATGGCTAAATTCGATGCATTCATTTTCTTTCGCAGAGCATAGAGATCAAAAATGGGATAATTTTGGAAAAATTAGAGTTATAAATGAAGATATTATTTCTCCTAATGCAGGATTTAATACACATTCTCATGTAAATATGGAAATAATTACTGTCGTAACAAAAGGAGCAATAACTCATAGAGACTCGTTAAATAATCTTGGAAAAATTTACAAAGATGAAGTACAAGTTATGTCTGCAGGTACTGGAATCTCTCATAGCGAGAAGAACGAAGAAAATGAGACCTGTAAGTTGTTCCAGATTTGGGTATACCCTCAAAAAGAAAATATCAAACCCCGATATGATCAAATTTCATTAAATGAAAAGTTGTGGGATAATCTTATTTTTAATTACAAAGACGGTAAAAATAACAAGCTTTTTCTAAATCAAAGTATCTCTTTATGGCGTTGTAAATATAAACAAATTAAAGAAAAAAAATTGCCACTAAAAATCGATAAATATAATTGGATACAAATAATAGAAGGTAATCTTTTATTAAAAAGTAAAGACTCTAATTCAAATATATTTCTCGAATCTGGAGATGGCTTGGGATTTGAAATTGATTATTTTGATGATGTCTCTATAGATACTGAAAAAGACTTAGATTTTCTCTTATTTTCGATGCCTTCCTTATAATTAGTCTTTTACTTTTACCCATCAACTCCTTTATTAAATGCATTTAAGGCTTGCAAAGCCATATTAAGGTGAACTTCCATAGCACCAAGTGCAATTAAAGAATTTGGTGATTTATCTTTTAGTAAATTCTCTTTTCTTTTTGATAACTCATTAACTACCTTCTTAGTTGAAGCTTCCCAATTGTTTATTAACTCTTCAAATTCTCTTTTTTCGGGGCTTTCTATTTCTGCTAATTCATCAGAAAAATGAGCATCCTTTTGTGCCTTAAGCATCAAGTAACTTAATTTTTTATGACTTATTGCTTGAGGTAAATTGTTAGATTCACTCATTGCTAGTAGTTAATTTATAGTCAAAATCTAACTAATTAAGTGAATATTTGCTAGGGGGTAAACGGTTGTGATGACCGACCTGAAAATTACGAAATGATACTTGAACAAAAAATGGATTTATTAACCTTTAATTTTTCACTTATTAGTTTCTTGAAATAATCTCCACGCTCTTCATAATTTTTAAATTGATCAAAACTAGAGCATGAAGGTGAGAATAATAATGTTCCAACCCTATTATTTTGTAAATAATGAAAAACAAAATTTAAAAGCTCTTCTAGTTCTGAAAATTCAAAAATATTTTTTTTAAATCCTTCATTAATAAGCGCCATTTTTAGGACTTTTGAGCTCTCTCCAAAAAGGAAAACACATCTAACTTTTTTCTTTAAAACTTTTATCCACTCACTATATTCATTGCCTTTTAATCTACCCCCAGCAATGATTATTATTTGACCTTCAATTGAACTTATTCCCGCAATAGATGAGTCAAAATTTGTAGCTTTACTATCGTTAATGATTTCCAGATCATTATTTTTATAAATTGTTTCCATCCTATGGGGTAATTGTTTGTAATTAGATAAAGAATCTTTAATCTTCTTGCCTGATAAACCAACTTTTCTTGCTGCTGCAATTACCAATAAAAGATTTTGAAGATTATGCATTCCTTTTAAAGAAAAATGTTTAAGTTTGAATAATTTCATCCCTCTCTCAACAATGTATGCTTGATCATCTATCCAATAATCGCAATGAATAAAATTTGATTTATCGAAACTAGTTGTTATCCAAACCCCTCTTGATAGAGAATTGTAGTGATTTCTTAGGTTTTTATCGTCATAATTATAAATTCTAAAATCAGATTTTTCTAACAAGCTTTTTTTTATGTTGAAATAGTTTTCAAGTGTTTTATGTCTCTCAAGATGATCTTCTGTGAAGGTTGTCCAGATTCCAATATTAGGTTTTACTTCAGGAGATATTTCTATTTGATAACTGCTTAATTCAGCTACAACCCAATCAATTTTTTCGTTTTTTTTGGAGTAGGCATATTTACATAAAGGTGTACCAATATTTCCAGCAAAAGGAGCATATATTCCAGTATTGCAGAGGATATGGCTTAGTAAATGAGTAACAGTAGTCTTGCCATTAGTGCCAGTAATACCTATCCAATTAGTGTCTTTTAAAATTTCCCATGCAACATTAATTTCTCCAATTACTCTAATTCCTTTTTTTTTTAATTCAATAATAGTTGCATGGTCATAAGGTATTGATGGACTTACAACAACAGATTCAATCTCTTTCACAAAAGGTTGAATTTCTTCAAATACAAATTCTTTATTTAGAGAAACTATTATATTAAGCTCTTCTAAGGCTGTTTTTCTTTCTAAGAATTCTATCCCATCTTTACTTTCCCAAACAATTACTCTCTTATTGATGCTTCTCAAATACTTGGCAGCCCAAAATCCAGATTTACCTAATCCAATTACAAGATTAATATTTCTTTTACTTGAAAGATTATCTATCATTAAATTTATAATTGCATTTATATTAATTGTGTTTAAGGGGTAATTCAATCATGAGATCTTTTTTCAGTATTTATAGTATTCGTCCAAGAAAAGTTAATTAATGGAAGATAATACTGCAAAAGATTGGTTCTCTTGGTTTTATGAAAAGTGGGAGAAAAATGCTCCAGGTGAATTAATTGAAAAAGGTTTAACTCCGTCTCAGATTGCTGAGCGCTTTGTTAATGAAAACCATGATAGTTTTATTAAATTGTCAAAAAAAATTGATGAAAAAAATTATGATGCCTTAACAGAATTTATGAAACTCTCAGAGAGTGAATTACATATCTTGAAGTATTTTCTAAAGTTAGTAAAAATGAAAAATTTATAAGAAGTTATTAAGTATTTCAAGGCTTTTTTCCCATAAATTTTTTCTTTCTTTTTTATTTATGGCGAAAGGAGAAGTAGGGGATAGTTTTGGATGACCTCTAAAATTAAATCTAGGACCATAATGATCACCGCCTCTTGCGTCTGGTGAAGTAGCTGCAAAAAGTTGAGGTAAAGCACCCATCTCAGCAGTTTGAAAAATAGGGCTAAATAATTCCAAGGAAAACGTTTCTAATGGGCCAGGGTTAGGTTTTTGAGCAGTAAAGAGATTTGTTTTTGCAATTCCTGGGTGAGCAGCTAAAGAAAGTATATTTTTATGCTTTAAGTTCTCATTTAGTTCCAGAGCAAACATTACATTTGCCAATTTGCTATTGGAGTAAGATTCCCATTTATTGTAATAGTTCTCGGCTTTCAGATTTTTCCAACCAACTTTACCAAAAAATTGTGCTCCGGAGGTAACCGTCACTATTCTAGATTTTTCTTTTTTTTCAATAATTGGAAGTAGCTTTAGAGTCAAAAGCATGTGAGCTAGATGATTAACTGCAAATTGTATTTCATATCCCTGGGCACTAAGAGTTTTAGGCGGATGCATAATGCCTGCATTATTGATTAATAAATCCAAATTTTCAAAATTATCAAAAATTTTGGACTGAACTTCAACAACATTTTTTAAATCTGACAAATCTAATTCTAAAGGAGTAAATAATCCTTCAGGATTAAGACCTTTGAGTTTTTTGATAGTTTGATTAGCTTTTTCAAGCGATCTAGAAGCTATAACAACATGAGCATTTTTTTCTGCTAAGGCCTTTGCAGTGTAGTATCCAAGACCACTATTCGCACCAGTGATTAGCGCTGTTTTGCCTGCAAGGTTTGGAATATTAGATGTTTCCCAGTTAGAGATTTTAGGTCTTGAAATAGTGGCAGTCATTTATGAATCCTGCATATTGATTTGGAATTTAACCAAAATTTAATTACTTTTCTACTGTAAATACTGGAAGTCAGTATCGTGAGCTCTTTTTAAAGGTACTATTTAATATTATTTTTGAATTGCATATTGCCATTCGTTATTTTGAGATAAACTTTTCTCTCTAAGTGACTGTAATTTCCTACTATTTATTTTTATAACTATCCCATTAGTTGGATATTTCGCAAATATTTTTCTCTCTAACCAATTTTTTATATATATTTGGATTTCGCTTGTATGATTTGTGAAGTAACTTTCAGGGGTGCTGAAGCCACATTTTTTAAGATAGTTAAGGGTTTCGTATTGATTAAGTCTTCCATTAAGTATTTGGAAACAGCAAAAGCGGAGACTTTCTCCAATCCGCTTCTTATCATTGAGGTATTTTCTTGTAATTCTTTGGGAAATTCCGGCAACTTGGTTTGTAGCGTATAGTTCACCTCTAATTTGAAAATCTCGTTTGATAGGAATACAATCGGGGACATTTTTAATTTGTTTAATTTTGCTTGAGACATCTAATCCTTTTTTTGTAATAGCTTTATTAAAATTGCCATCTATATATCTAATTGCAATAGCACAGCCATCAATTTTTGGTTGAATGCTTAATCTTGTTTTTGTTAATAAACTTTTCAAAAATTCTTTATAGTTTTCTTTAGCTAATTTTGGCAAAAGTTTATTATTTTTTTGATTAAAGTAGTCATATTCTGGATCAACAGGAATAAAGAGCTTTTCAAGTTGCTTAAACGCATTATCGGAGATTATGCCTTCACCTATTCTGTATTGTTCATCAAGATACTTAACATCTCTCACTAATAAATTATTCATAATAATTTTGATAAATATTTAAAAACCTTTTAGAAAAAATCATTTAAGTAAAGATTTTAAAATTTAAATTAGATTTAAAAAGTAATTCAGCACTAAATATCCTCCTACGTAGAGAGCGATTAAAGAGTATAAAATGTACGGATTAGGAGTTTAAATTAAATACTTCAATCAAACATATTTACTTAAAAGTGAAATAGAAAATTTTAAGGATTAATTTGCAGGGAATTTTGAAATTTCTATCAATACAAAAAAAAATTTTTTAGAGTTATCAGAAAATGTCATTTTTATTAAAAGCTCAAAATACCTGGGAAAATTTTGCGAAATACAAAATTAATGATTATGCAAAATTAAGAAATTTTGATTTTGGGCCAAATAACGAAAGTTCAGTTTCAAAATTATCGCCTTTCATTACGCATAGAATTTTATCGGAATATGATCTGATTCATGATATTAAAAGTAAGTACAAAATCAAAAATTCAACTAAATTTGTTGAAGAAATATTTTGGAGAGTTTACTGGAAAGGGTGGATGGAAAATAGACCTAAAGTTTGGAGAAATTTTATTTCAGAAAACAATTTTGATTTTGATTATGAGCTATATGAAAGCGCAATTAATGGCAATACAGAATTAGATTTTTTTAATTCTTGGGTCCATGAATTAAAGCAGTACAACTATTTGCATAATCATACAAGAATGTGGTTTGCGAGTACTTGGATATTTAATTTAGGCCTTCCATGGCAATTAGGAGCAAAGTTTTTCTTTAAATATCTTTTTGATGGTGATGCTGCATCTAATCTCCTTAGCTGGAGATGGGTCGGAGGATTGCAAACCAAGGGAAAACAATATCTTTTTTCATCATCAAACCTCAGAAAATTTTCAAATAATAGATTTAATGCAGAAAAAATTAGTAATCAACAAATTTTTCTTGAAGAATCTAATCAAATACCATTAGAAGATGAGATCTATAAAACTGATATGAATCCTAAATCAGATAATCTGATTATGTTTGAAAATGATTTGCACCTTGCAACCCTTAAAAATTT
The DNA here is from genome assembly GCA_017644375.1 of Prochlorococcus marinus CUG1435. Lineage (NCBI taxonomy): Bacteria > Bacillati > Cyanobacteriota > Cyanophyceae > Synechococcales > Prochlorococcaceae > Prochlorococcus > Prochlorococcus marinus. The sequence continues at coordinate 292,864 of JAEPLP010000001.1, read as the reverse complement.
ACTTACAAGCTATAAAAAAGTATTAATTATCCTTTTAAAAAATGAACAAAGACAAATTATATTGTCTGAAGCTGTTTTGAAATTTAAACAAGATTTGGTCTCTGAATTTGTAAAGGATTTTGATAACGTTGAACAGATTGACCCTTATTCACTGGAAAATACCTTAAAAAATACCAACGAAATAGACATTATTTATCCTGGAGTGGGAGAAAATTATGATTTCATAACTGAGTTTAAAAATTTACACCATAAAAAAATTTTTAATCTTGTGAGGGATGAAGATTTATTTGCTTGGAAATTTGCTAAAAAAGGGTTTTTCAAATTTAAAGAAAATATTCCAAAAATAAATCAGAGAATATTAGAAAATTATTCAAAAAAATAATTTTTAACTTAGTTGAATTCCTATTCAGAAAAATAACCCTTTTGGCAAGTAAGTATAAATACTTATTTAGGTGCGATTTTTGCTGTTTAATCCACGATGGATACTATGACTAGTTATTTTTACTTAAGGATAATTTTTTTATAGTGCTTTCAACAATTCTTACAAAGTCGTTTAGCAAAGATACTGCTTTATTAATTCTTAGAGTTATAACTGGAACTGTTCTTATCCATCACGGTTATGAGAAATTAGCAAATATAGAAAATTTCGCTGATGCTTTTGTCAGACCATTACACCTTCCATTTCCAATATTTTTATCATACATAGCTGCGTTCTCAGAAATAGGTGGTAGTTGGTTACTAATTATCGGCTTAGCTACAAGATTCGGAGCTTTAGCAATTGTTGGAACAATTTCTGTGGCTATATATCATGCACTTGTTACTTCAGGTTTTAATATTTTCTTACTAGAGCTTTTACTTTTATACTTCGCTTCAGCAACGTCAATTGCATTAACAGGGCCTGGTAATTTCTCATTAGATGAAGTCATTATCAGAATCCTGAAATCAGAAGATGAAGAGGAAATTATACCTTCAACAAAATCAAGAAATTCTAGGGAAGTCGAAGTTACAGAAGAAACAAGTAAAGGTGGTTTATTTCAATTTCTCCAAGCCAACATACTCTCAGATACTTCAAGCTAACTTTTTAGGATAGAGACTATTTATTAGTTCTAACCTTTTTCTATAACTGTTTTTCTTCTCAAGTTTTATCTTAATCGTTGCTTCAGAAAGACTTATAAACAGCCCTATAGCAGTCACCCAAGATAAAAAAATAAAAGGGTTTTCTGGAATTTCCGAGAAATTCATATAAATAATAGTTCTTTTTTAAAATTGACTGATCACTATATGTTTTTCAACCTAAATATACAATTTAGAAATATTTAAGGATTAATTTCAAATTTCTCCCATTTCTTAACCTTTTCCCAAAGATATCGTTTATGAACAGGCTGTTCTAATTTAAGAAGATCTACTGAATCGATTTCAAAATTTAGAACCACAAAATTTTCTGACTTAGATAGATTGAAAAATATTTCATGAGTAGATTGGACTTTTGGGTTTATTTTCTCTCCAGGTGACCCCCAAAGCCAAGAAGATTTTGATTTTTCTGATAATGAATCCCAATAATTTTTGTTATCAATTATTTCACGTATTTTTCCTTTAAATCTATATTGTGATTTGGATTTCAAAAAGAACCATAATATTTCTGCATTAGGGTTGGATTTTAAATGCCCAATTTTTTCACTTCTTCTATCTGTAAAAATTATCATTGAACTATCTTTATGCCATCCTCTGAAAACAACTGTTCTTAATCTTGGCTCATTTTTTTCGCTAACTGTTGCAAGTTGCATCCATCTATTAGAGGGTAATTTACCCTCTTTTTTTCTAGAAGATTTTAAATCTTGTCTCCAACTTGGTAAGTTGTTATCAAGCATTTAATTTAGGCAAAATAAGACCACTTTTCTTTTTGTATTCTTCGAATGAATCATATTTTGAGAGTGATTTATCTTTTTTTATCATTCTTGGGAGAAAAACTATAGAGAAAAATATTGCAAGAATTGCTAATGGAACGAAACTCATTGAGAGGATGGCGAATGATAGATAAATTAGTATTTCTCCTAGATAATTTGTATTTCTTATATTTTCGAAAAATCCCTCTTTAATTAGATCTTTTTTTAATTTAAGAGAAAAATATTTTTGGGCATCACTAGCAAAGTGCAAAAACACACCAATTATATTTATAGATACAGAAGCAGCTATTACAATATTTGGAACAGATTTCTGAGATGAGATAAGAATGTAGGGAGCTACCCAGTAACTTCCAAGGAAAATAAAACCAGTAACTGAAGTTAAAAAATTGATTTTTTCTTTAAAATAAGGATCTGGGAATATCTTTTCTTTTAAAAGCCAAAGAAATCCATAAGTACCGTGCAGAGCTAAATAAACGTAGGGAGCGATTGTAAAATTATCAAAAAAATTCATAAGACCTATCACTACAAATGCAGTGAGACCCTTGTGAAGATTAATTATTTGATTAAGTTTCATCTTTTTGAATAATCTAAAAAATGAAATTATTTTCTGTGGATCTAACCTAAGTCATCAAAAGTTTTAATGGGCGATACTGGATTCGAACCAGTGGCCACTACCGTGTCGAGGTAGTGCTCTACCACTGAGCTAATCGCCCAAATTGAAGAATTTTAAATTCCCCCTTATAAGAAAATAGCAGGTTAAGTTTCATTTTCTAAGTAATTTAACTTTCCATCTTTCTCTTTTGGTGATTTCTAAATTTAGAATTTCGATAAATCCTTTATTTTCTAATTCTAGTTTGTCGCCAATTTTGAGATTAATAGTTGGCTTATTAACTTTGCTTCCATTTAATTTGAGCATTCCATTTTCTATCCTTTCAATAATTTTGGTTCTTGATATTCTAAAACCTGCTGAAGCTATAGCGTCTAATCTTGTTGAAGCTTCTACTGTATTAACAAGTTTTTTTGATCTTCCAGAAGGTATTTGTAATTCACCTATACCAACTAAATTAATTTTTACTTTTACCTCTCTCAAATAAAAAATTTTTTCATCTATATGCTCAATATCTAGATTATCAATTATTCCTTGTGCTCCCCTATCGCCAGTAGTCCATATATCTCCTACTTTTAATTGATTTAACCCGATCTCATTTAAAAGGGATCTAAAGTCGTCTTGTGTAGCATTATCAAATAAAAAATTGCCATTAATTTTTATTCCTTGGGCTGGAAAATTACTTTTTAGCACATCCTCTTCAGGAATATTATCTCCTCTAAAGCAAGCTATTCTAGATCTTTGAGAAGAGGAGAATCCTCCATAAATAAAAAATTTGAAATCATTTAAATTCTCAAAATCTTTTAAAATCTCCTCGCAAACATAAGTTGAATAAAATCCTGTCCAATAAGTTTCCCAGTGTTTGTAAGCTAAGTTAGCAATATTTATTAATTCTTCAGTTTCTTTTTTGTAGTTTGAATTTATTAAAATTCCTCTTAAATCAATCATTTAGCCTTCTAAAAAAATTATATCTTTTGCTTCTGATTGTTTTATCAAAGCCCAAGGTAATTCAGTTCCAATTTGATTTTCAAGTAGAACGAGCCATTTACCCTCTTTATTTAAATTAATAATTGATCTCAGCTCTTTATTTCTATTGATGTTAATACTTGATGAAGAAACAATGCTTCCTAAATAACCTGATCCCATTCCTAAGAGACCTCCAATTAATGATTCCCCGATGGTATTTAAACCAAGAAAGCTGAAGGTAGATAAATTAGTCATATTAGAAAAAGCTATTCCAGCTAAAAAACCAAATGGCATTAGCCATCTACTCATATCTTTTTGTCTAATATTTCTATCAAGTTTAGGATTTAAGATTCTTATTTCTTCAAAATTTTGAGATTTGAATAAGATATTTGCTTTTGCATTTAGTAATTCTGTTTCATCTGATGATATTTTCTCACTTATTGGTGGGATCAAAATTGCTTCAGAGAGCATTACAGATTTTTCTTTGAACACTTCAAATAGTTGGATACATTTATCAATGTCTTCAAATATCACGATACTTTTAGTCAAATTTCAATCCTCAAATGTTTGTGTGTTATTCAAATTAATAAAATAAGATAAATACACTATAGATTAAGTTAAAGTAAAAGATTAAAGAACCAATCTTAAATGACAAAAGTTCTCATTACAGATCCAATTGATCAAACAGGAATCGATATTCTTTCACAAGTTGCTCAAGTTGATCAGAAAATAGGAATCTCAGACGCTGAGCTAGCTTCCATTATTCAAGATTATGATGCTTTAATGATTCGCTCTGGTACTCAAGTGACTGAAGCAATTATTAACTCTTCAAGTAAACTGAGAATTATTGGAAGAGCGGGAGTAGGAGTCGATAATGTCGATGTTAAGGCTGCTACGCAAAAAGGAGTTCTTGTCGTTAATTCTCCAGGAGGAAACACAATAGCCGCTGCTGAACATACTATAGCTATGATGTTGGCTTTATCTAGACATATTCCAATTGCTAATAGTAGTACTTTGTCAGGTAAGTGGGAGAGAAAGAAATTTGTTGGGAATGAGCTTTATAAGAAAAAATTAGGTGTAGTAGGTTTAGGGAAAATTGGTGCTCATGTAGCTAAAGTAGCTAATGCATTAGGAATGGAAGTTTACGGATATGATCCCTTTGTTTCAACTGAAAGAGCTCAACAAATACAAGTTAAACTATCTGAGCTAGAGGATTTATTCCAACAATCCGATTATGTAACTTTGCATTTGCCTCGCACACCAGAGACAGAGAATTTAGTAAACATAGACGTGCTTAAAAGTATGAAAAGTAGCGCAAAATTAATAAATTGTGCTCGAGGAGGCTTAATTGACGAAGAGGCATTAGCAGAAGCTTTAAATAAATCATTGATTGCAGGCGCTGCAATAGATGTCTTTTCTAAAGAACCTTTGGAATCTAATTCACCACTTTTGAAGGTTGAAAAGAATCTTATTCTTACCCCACACTTAGGAGCATCTACTCAGGAAGCACAAGAAAATGTAGCCGTTGATGTTGCAGAACAAATAAGAGATGTCTTGCTTGGTTTATCTGCTAGAACAGCAGTAAATATCCCAGGTTTGAGCCCTGATATTATGGATAGTCTGAAACCTCATTTGCAGTTGGCTGAAACAATGGGTCTGCTTATAAGTCAGCTTTCAGGTGGACAGATTCAAAAACTAGAGGTGAAACTGCAAGGTGAATTTGTTCAACATCCTTCCCAGCCATTAATAATAGCTAGTCTTAAAGGACTTCTAAGTAAAGCTTTGGGAGATAGGATTAATTATGTGAATGCTTCGCTAGAAGCAGATTCAAGAGGTATTTCAGTGGTCGAGAGTAAAGATGAGGCAAGACCTGAATTTGCTAGTGGGTCGCTTCAGTTAACCACTTATGGAGATAATGGCGACCATAGTGTAGCAGGAAGCATTTTTGCTGATGGGGAATTAAGAATTATTAGTATTGATCAATACCCAGTTAACGTATCGCCAAGTAGATATATGTTGGTTACTAGGCATAGAGATATGCCTGGCATTATTGGCAAGCTGGGGTCTTTATTAGGTAGCAACAATGTAAATATTGCCTCAATGCAAGTTGGGCGCAAAATAGTTAGAGGGGAAGCTGTTATGGTTCTAAGTATTGATGATCCAATACCTAATAAATTGCTTGATACCATTATTGAAGTAGAGGGAATTACCAACGCTAATCCAGTTACTCTATAAAGAGGCCGGCTCTATTAATGGCAATTAAAGATTGGTATAAAGTAACTTTTCTGATAGAAAGTGATTCAGAAGAAATTATTATTTGGAAATTGAATGAGTTGGGAATATTTAGTTTTTCATTTGAATATTTAATTAAAAATGAAAATAAAAAAGAGGTGAATATATGGCTTCCCATTAATGAATGGAGCAAGCGTTCTAGAACTAGTTTTGAAAAAATAATTTGCAAACTTCTTAACATTAATGACGCTAAGAATCAATTTTTTCAATGGAGGATAATAAAAGAGGAGGATTGGTTGACAAGCTGGAAGAAATATTGGGCCCCTGAATTAGTAGGAAATCATTTTTTAATATTGCCTTGTTGGATTGATCTAAATGAACAATTTAAAGATAAACAAATCATAAAAATTGATCCTGGAGCAGCCTTTGGTACAGGAAGTCATCCTTCGACTTATCTTTGTCTGGAAAAAATGGAAAATGTTGCATTTTTTGATAAAAAGGTCTTAGATATTGGGAGTGGTAGTGGGATTTTGAGTGTTGCCGCAAGATTTCTAGGTGCTCAAGAGGTTTGTGCAGTGGATAATGATTATTTAGCTATAAATTCAACTAACTCTAATTTTCAACTAAATTTCGGTAATTTAAGAAACTTAAATACATATTTGGGATCCTTTAATGAGGTAATTTTAAAAAATCAACTTAAACAATTTGATGTTGTTTTATGCAATATTCTTGCTGAAGTAATAAAAGAAATGATTCCAAATATTTATAAGTGCTTGAGTAAAAATGGGGAAGTCATTTTTAGTGGAATTCTGAATTCACAAAAAGATGAAATTATAAAAATATTAATCCAGAATGACTTGAAATTAACGGATGTATCAACTAGAAAAGATTGGGCATGCATTTCTGCTCAAAAAACCAGCGATCAAAACTAAGTATAAGTTTTTCTTATAGATACCCTTCAATACATTTTATTGTGTCATTTTTTACTTCAAAATCTCACATATCGACCTAATCGATGTTAAAAATGTAAGTGATAGGTATTAATTACCAACAATTTTTTATTTAAATGGCTTCTTACAAAGTTACACTCATCAGCGAAGGTGAAGGACTCAATTCAACTATCGAAGTACCTGATGACCAGTACATCCTCGATGCTGCTGAAGAACAAGGGATAGATCTTCCTTATTCCTGCAGAGCTGGAGCATGTTCAACATGTGCGGGAAAAGTTACTTCAGGTAGCGTTGATCAATCAGATCAAAGTTTCTTGGATGATGATCAACTAGAAGCAGGTTTTGTTCTTACATGTGTTGCTTATCCAACATCTGACGTAACAATTACAACTCATGCTGAGGAAGAATTGTATTAATTATAAAAAATTAACTTTTCTAAGTTGATTATTCATTATTTCTCTGCCACCCTCTATGAAGGTGGCTTTTTTTTTTGAATGAATAAATTTGAATTTTTCAAAACTGGCAGTGTTCAATCAAGTTATGGAGGTCAGTACAGTTATAGGGTAATTGGACCATGTTGCAGACTATATGACAGGGAAGAGTTACCATGGCCTTGTTCAAGGCTTGCTTGGAGAAGTAAGGAGCCTAGTTGGAGAAGAATAGGTTCTAGATTCGTTGCTGATATGGCTTCACGAAAATGTCCATCTTATTCCGTTCAGATTTTGGAGCCTGGATCAAAACCTGTTGAAACAGTTATAACTTTTTTTTCAAAGAAATTTTCTTCTGACATACAAGAATGGTGGTATAGCAAAAAACCAGGCTCAAAAGAACCTGGTAATATCTTTCCTAATTAAGTTAGCTTTAAATATTATGCTTTTGGCTTTGGAGGCATGTAACCTTTTAAGCCAGTGCATTCAAGACTATCAATTGTATTAACTCCAGTTTGTGAGTTAGTTCCACTAGCTCTTTCACATAATGATTTTCTCTGAGAAAGATCGAGATTTGCATCAGTAAAGTCTGCCCCATCAATAATTGCTCCATCAAAAACACTTTTCATTAGCTCACCATTAGTAAGATTTGCATCAGTAAAGTCAGCATTATCGAAGCGTGTTGCATATGCAATGAGGTCTGTCATATTGGCTCCTTTAAAACTAGAGTTTTTTGCTGTAGTTACACTCATATATGCGCCTTGAAGATTAGCTTCTCCTAAATCTTGATTAGATAAATCATATTTAACATATTCAGTATTATGAAGGTCAGCTCCATGAAGATCATCTTTTAGAACGTCAACTGATGAAGGATCACTAGGATAGAGTGCATTTGCAGATATTGGATTAATAAGTAACCCAATAATTAATGGAAGAAAAATAAATAGTCTTTTACAAGACTTATGTAGTGATGAAAAAATAGAGACCATTTCGATCGACATCAAATATAAAAACCTAAGACTATTATTTCATGGGTTGGTCATTTACAACGCTCCTGCTAACGAACTGTTGCAGTTTATTTAATTTCTGCAGTTAGAAAATCTTTGGCGAGGTGAGTATTTGGGAAAACTTTTTGAGCTTCTTGAAGTAAATCCTTTGGTGTTATTGCATTTTTATTAGTATATCTTGGACTTAGATGAGTAATTATCAATTTTTTTGAATTCGATAATAATGCTGTTTTTGCAGCCATGATTGTTGTGGAATGTAATTTTTCGTAGGCCATACTTTCATCCTCCTCTGAAAAAGTTGATTCATGTACGAGTAAATCGGCATTGTTTGATAATGATACCGCTGACTCGCTGAAGACAGTATCAGTACAATAAACAAAACTTTCACCTTTCCTTGGAGGTCCGCAGAACTCTTTCCCATCAAATGATCTTCCATCAGGTAATGTAACTTTCTTACCTTGTTGCAGTTCTGAATAGATTGGCCCAGGCTCTATTTTCATAGATTCTGCCTTTTTGATATCAAAAATACCGGGCTTGTCTTTTTCGCTTACTCGATAACCATATGCAGGTATTTTATGTTTAAGGCAAGCGCAGTTTACTTTTATTTTCTCGTTTTCAAATAATAATTTATTTTGCGATGCATAATTTTCGACTTGCACGAAATGCAATGGAAACGATAATTTGCAAGAACTACTACTAAGTGCAGAATTTATAAACCCTCGCAGCTCTGACGGACCGTAAATATCAATACCATTACTATTCCCTGATAAACCTAGAGTAGCTAAAAGACCAGGTAAGCCATAAATGTGGTCTCCATGCATATGGGTAATAAATATCTTCTTGATTTGTGAGGATTTAATATTACTCTTCATAATTTGGTGCTGCGTTCCCTCTCCACAGTCAAAAAGCCAAACTTCTGAAGATTGTGATAATTTAAGAGCTAATGAAGAGACATTTCTTGTTAAGGTCGGTACTCCAGAACTTGTTCCTAGGAAGGTGATGTTCACTTATTATGATATTGTTGTTTTTTTATATGAATTCAATCTAGACTTTTAGTGAGACTAAGGCAATTTCAAAATTTGTTTTTCAAACAAAGTGATAAAAAAACTATAAAAATTACTCATAAAATTTGTTTAATAAGCATAATAATCTTTTACTTTCCCCAGACCCAAACAGTTTTAGCTTCAACAGAACCAATCATAAGTGTACTTATTTTAAAAGACAAAAAGATTAGAATTAGGTCAGACAAATCAATTCCATTAATAATCAAAGGAAAAAGATTCGCAAACAAAAAAATTAAAGGCCTAACTTTAAAAAAACAAAATAATAAAACTTCTTTATTTTTTGATAAGCATAAACAGAAAATCTATAACTTGAAAAATGAAGAAAAATTTGTCGTGAGGTCTTCAGATAGTAGAGGTATTTGGGTTGGTCAGAAAAGATACGCAGGTAAATTAAAGATTTTTATACGTGATAATGACATATTGGTGGTAAATGTTCTTGGGCTTGAGAAGTATCTTAGTAGTGTGGTTGGTTCAGAAATGCCTGCAAAATGGCCTTTGGAAGCATTAAAAGCTCAAGCTATTGCATCAAGAACTTATGCCTTAAAGCAAAAAGGAAATCCCTTATACGATATTGATTCAACAAATAAGAACCAGGTTTATATTGGACTAGAGGCTCGGACATATAAAACTAAAAGAGCAGTAAACAGTACAAGATCATTAGTATTGACGTATAAAAATAAGTTAATTAATTCTTTATTTCATAGTAGTTCTGCTGGCATGACAGAAAATAGCCAAGATGTATGGAAAAATGAATATCCATATTTATCTAGCGTGAAAGACTTTGATAAAAATAATCCAGAACTTCGATGGGATAAAAAGTTCTCAAAATCTCAATTGCAAAAACTATTTCCAAGGATTGGAGGAATCAAACAAATCGAAATTCTAAATGTGACAAGTACTGGTCGAGTAAAAAATGTAAGAATCAAGGGTGAATTTGGCACTGATCAAATTTCAGGGGTTGATATTCGAAAAAGAATGAACCTTAAAAGTACTTTAGTAAGATTTAAGTTTATTGAAGAGAATAAGAGTAAATCTAGTATTGAGAGCCCTAAATTATTATCAACAAATTTATTAAAAAATGAACCTCTTTCCCATATTGTTCGAGTTGGAGATACATTGATCCTTATTGCTGATCAATATGACGTAAGTGTTGAGTCAATAGTTAATTTAAATAACATTAAAAATTCATCATTAATAAATATAGGCCAAAGTTTATTAATTCCAAGGAATTCCTTTAATTCATCATCTTCTTCAGAAAAGATTTTAGTAGTTTCAGGATATGGATCTGGTCATGGAGTGGGGATGAGTCAATGGGGGGCGAAATATATGGCGAATAAGGGGAAAAAAGCAAAATCCATCTTAAAGCATTTTTATAGGGGAGTTGAAATTAAACCTTTCAAAAAATATTTTTTATAAAAATTATTTTGCATTAAGGACCAATTTTGGATTTATATTGACTTGTTCTATATTTAAAAAGCCTATTCCAAGTAGATTTTTTCTTTTATCTATAACCTTTATGGGTTCTTTATAATCAAAAGTTTTACTTTTATTTAAGAAATTAATATCAACTTTAATTGATCTTCCAGTTTGCCAAAAATCAACTTCTTGTTTAGTTAATTCTAATGTTGAAATGTGATTAAGAGCAGAAATTGTGGGAATAATAAAATTAACTCGGTTTTTTATACTTTTTTCTTTTTCTATATCAGATATTTTTATAGAGTTTTGTTCATTAAAGCCACAAGCTGAAATTCTTTTTAGTTGTAGGAGGCAGCCCTCAGAATTAAGAGCTTTGCCTAAATCTCTTGCTATTGATCTTATATATGTACCTGCGGAACATTTGATTTTTATTTCAATGATTCCATTTATTTGGTCCCATTTAATAAGAAGAAGTTCGTCAATTTTTATTTCTCGTGGCGCTAATTCAAAATTTTCGTTATTAAAAGATTTTTTATAAGCTCTCTCACCATTTACATGTACACTTGAAACTTTTGGCGGAATTTGTTTAATGATCCCTCTAAATTTATTTAAATATTGATCCAACTGCTCATTACTAATGTTAGGCCATGCTTTTTGCTTAATTATTTCTCCGTGGATATCATCTGTGTTAGTACTTATACCTAATTTAATTTTTCCAATGTAAGTTTTTCCTTGAGGAAGATATTGAATAAATCTTGTTGCACTGCCTATTGCAATTGGCAATGTTCCTGTAACTTCTGGATCAAGAGTACCTGTGTGTCCAACTTTTTTAGTTTTTAGTAACTTCCTTATTTCTTTAACACAATCATGCGAGGTACAGCCTTTAACTTTATTAATTATTAAGAACCCATCTTTAGTTTCCATTTGTAATATTAAGAATTCTTTGAGAAAGATTTATTACCATCCTATTATTTTTGTATTGGAAATTTAAAGTACAAAATTGAAAAATAACAGTTTTATTTTAAAGGAGTTTTTAGATAATGCTTTTAATTTGAAATCACATTTAATCGAATTCCTATCTATTAAAGAATGCGATTTAGATGGATTCCTTGCAGATGCAAAGATGAATTTGGCAAATTTACATCCTGGAGATGCTCTAAGTGATGTTTCAGATTTTTATACTGAGATTGTTGGAGAGAGGCATATAGCTGATTTAGCTGCTTGGCATATTACAAGCAAGGATTACATCGCTGACACATTGAAACTTCAGCAGAGATTTTCTAGGGATTTAGTTTTAGATTTTGGAGGAGGAATTGGAACGCATGCCTTAGCTAATGCTATGTCTTCAGAAGTAGTGCATGTTTTCTTTGTTGATATTAATGAAACGAATAGAAACTTTGTTCAATTCAGGGCTAAGGAATTAGGAGTCGAAAAAAAATTTACTTTTTGTAAAACAATCAAAGATACACAAATATCTAAATTTGATACGATAATTTGTCTCGATGTTTTGGAGCATCTTCCCGATCCAGCTTCTCAAATTGAAATTTTTAATGAGATTATGGATACTAATTCTGTTGCTCTATTTAATTGGTATTTTTATAAAGGAGAAAAAAATGAATATCCATTTCATATTGAAGATGTTCAAGTTGTTGAAAAGTTTTTTAAGACACTTCAATCAAATTTTATAGAAGTTTTTCATCCTATTCTTATAACTACTAGAGCTTATAAGAAATTTAAATAACAACGTTAACTCTTTTTCTATTTCTTAAATTTCTTTTAATGCTTTCAAAACTTACGATTCCTTCTTTGAGAGCAAATAGCGTGTCATCTTTGCCTTTGCCAACATTGACTCCAGGTAAAAAGGATGTGCCTCTTTGGCGAATTAGAATTGAACCTGCAGATACTTTTTCTCCACCATAAGCTTTTACTCCTAGTCTTTTGGAATTTGAATCGCGTCCGTTTCTTGTGGAGCCAGTACCTTTTTTATGTGCCATTAGAAATGTTTAATTTGTTGGTTTTTCAGTTTTTGTTTTAGCTTCCTTTTTAGAGGATGACTTAGAAGAACTCTTACCTAATGATATTGATTTTACCATAACTCTTGTAAGTTCTTGTCTATGGCCCATCTTTTTTCTTGTTTTTTTCTTGGGGCGCATCTTATACACAAGAATTTTCTTATCTCTCCTATGTGAAACAACTTCTAATTCGATTTTTGCATCTTTTATGTAAGGTTTACCAATAGTTATTGAGTCTTTTTCTTTTAAAAGTAAAACTTTTTCAAGCGTGATTTTATCTTTTTCTTTAGCATTTATTCTGTCAATATCATAATATCTGTTAACTTCAAACCAAAATTGTTGACCTGAAGTTTCTGCTATTGCGTACAATTCATTACTTTTTGATGAATTGCTTGAGGAAATTTTAGATTTAGTCATAAATTGGAGACACTTTAAGGCTCAAATTAATAATTTGATTAAGCCTTATGAGCGATCATATTGTTTGTCTATTTTCTTATTTTGTAGTGTAATAAGTCAAGGGTTGTTTCAATCTTTTATATCAATTAGGGGAACCAAAAAAATGGCAGCAAGGAAAACATATATTTTAAAACTCTATGTTGCTGGAAATACTCCTAATTCAATGAGAGCCTTAAATACCTTAAAAGCAATATTAGAAAATGAATTTAAAGGAGTTTATGCTTTAAAAGTTATTGATGTACTTAAGCAACCACAACTTGCAGAGGAAGATAAGATTTTGGCTACCCCAACTTTAGCTAAAATATTACCCCCACCTGTTAGAAAAATAATTGGGGACCTTTCAGATAGGGAGAAAGTTTTAATTGGCTTGGATCTTCTTTTTGATGAATTAACCGAAAGTGAATATAGTGGGAGTAAGTAAAATATAAAAACCTTTATAAAATATATATAAATTCTAAATTTATTCGTCATTTAAGTTTTCAGTAGTACTAACCATGAAAGATAAGAAATTAGGTAAGTCAAATAAAATGCAAGTGCAAAAACTGCCTACAGGGATAGAAGGTTTCGATGATGTTTGTAGAGGAGGTCTCCCTGTATCAAGAAGTACACTCGTTAGTGGTACATCTGGAACTGGTAAAACTGTTTTTTCTCTTCAATACTTACACCATGGAATCTGCAATTTTGATGAACCTGGGATCTTTGTCACATTTGAGGAATCACCATTAGATATCATTAGAAATGCTGCAAGTTTTGGTTGGGATTTACAAGAATTAATTGATCAAAATAAGTTATTTATATTAGATGCTTCTCCTGACCCTGATGGACAGGATGTTGCTGGTAACTTTGACTTATCTGGTCTTATTGAGAGAATTAGTTATGCAATAAGAAAATATAAAGCTAAAAGAGTTGCAATAGATTCAATAACTGCAGTCTTTCAGCAGTATGACGCTATTTATGTTGTTAGAAGAGAAATTTTTAGATTAATAGCAAGACTTAAAGAAATAGGAGTAACAACAGTTATGACTACAGAAAGGGTTGATGATTATGGACCAATTGCTAGATATGGAGTAGAAGAATTTGTATCGGATAATGTTGTTTTATTAAGAAATGTTCTAGAGTCAGAGAAGAGAAGAAGAACTCTCGAAGTTTTGAAGTTGAGAGGCACTATACATATGAAAGGTGAATATCCATTTACTATGGGAATTGATGGTATAAGTGTGTTTGCCCTTGGAGCAATGAGATTAACGCAGCGATCCTCAAATATAAGGATTAGTTCTGGAGTTAAAGATCTTGATGATATGTGTGGCGGTGGATATTTTCAGGATTCCATCATCCTTGCTACAGGAGCTACTGGTACAGGTAAGACAATGCTTGTGTCAAAATTTGTAGAAGATGCTTATAACAATAATGAAAGAGCAATACTTTTTGCATATGAGGAATCTAGGGCTCAATTGCTTAGGAATGCTACTAGTTGGGGAATAGACTTTGAAAAAATGGAAAGTGATGGGTTATTAAAAATTATTTGTGCTTATCCTGAATCAACTGGTTTAGAAGATCACTTGCAAATCATAAAAACGCAAATTAATCAATTCAAACCAAAAAGAATGGCTATAGATTCACTCTCTGCATTAGCCAGAGGTGTAAGTTTGAATGCTTTTAGACAGTTTGTGATTGCAGTTACTGGGTATACAAAACAAGAGGAAATAGCAGGCTTCTTTACTAATACTGCGGAAGAATTCATGGGAAGCCATTCTATAACTGATTCTCACATATCAACAATTACGGATACTATATTACTACTTCAATATGTAGAAATTAGAGGTGAGATGGCTAGAGCTTTAAATGTATTTAAAATGAGGGGATCATGGCATGATAAACGAATAAGAGAATTTATTATTACAAATAAAGGGCCAGAAATAAAAGATTCTTTTTCTAATTTTGAACAAATATTTAGTGGTGCCCCTCATAGGGTTGTTCCTGATCAAAATGTTCAAAATGTCTTTAGAGGTCTAGAAAATAAATAGATATTCAGCCAATTTAAGAGTCTGAAAAATCATCTGAATTATTTATAGATTTTGTCAATAATTCATCTTTATCAGATTGTGCTAAAGCTAAATCAAACCAGAAGGTAGTTCCAACCCCTAATTCACTAGCCATACGAATTTCTCCACCATGTTTTTCAATTATTCCTCTAACTATAGATAAACCTAAGCCTGTTCCTTGCTCGGTATGAACAGCATTCTCTACTCTATAAAAACGATCAAAAATCTTCTCTTGATCAGGTTGAGATATTCCTGAACCCGTATCAGCAATCTCAATTCTTACTTTTGGTAATGGTGAAACTAACTCACATTGAGGGGCTGTATCATAGTTATTACTTGGAGGAAAAGCTGGGCAGGAATCAGGCCAAGTGTAAGCTCTTATAATCAGGGAGCTGTTTTTGGGACTAAATTTTAATCCATTACCAAGCAAATTATCGAAAACTTGTAAAAGTAAATCAAAATTACCAAGAATAGAAGGAATAGTTTCTTCTATATCATGAGCTAATGAAACATTTTTTTCTGTGGCGTTAAGTCTATAATTTCTTAAAGTCTGCTCTATAGCTGGTTTTATATCCATATGCTCTAGTTGAATTATTTTCCCAGACTCCAACCTTGATAAATCTAATACATCATTTACGAGTCTTGTTAATCTATCAGTTTCTGAATTCGCAATACCCAAAAATTCTATTTGTTCTTCATCAGAAAGCTGATCTTTTAAATCATGTAAAGTCTCTACATAACTTTTAATATTAAAAAGTGGTGTCCTCAGTTCATGCGAAACATTACTAATGAATCTGTTCTGTGCTGCGTTAAGTTCTACTTCTCTTGTTAAATCTTGAATTGTTACAGCAATCCCTTTTAATTCGACTTTGTTTGTATCTAAAACGGATTGTAAAACAATCCTTAAAGTTCTAGCTGGTTCCCCTAAGCTAAATCTTAAATCGTCCTTTTCCTTACCTCTATTTAGTATGGATTCTATATTTGTATGTAAGTCGTTAGATAAAATTTCGGGAATTTCATTTAAAAAATATTTACCTTCTAAAAATCTTCCTTCCCAACGGAATAATCTTTTTGCAGTTGGATTAGCGAGTACAATCTTGCCTTGTGCGTCTAATAATAATGCCCCATCAGCCATAGTCGCTATTAGTGATTGTTGCTTTATTTGAGCAGCTTTCAGTTCTTCAATATTTGCCTCGTCATAATTTTCTAACTGCGTAGCCATTCGATTAAATCCATTTAAAAGTTCCCCAAGATCTCCTGTCATGGGAAGTGAAATTCTGGATTTGAAGTTTCCTTTTGAAATTTCTCTGACACCTCTTACTAACTCCCTTACAGGTCTAGTAATTGTTAGAGCATTGAATACAGCTCCAAGTATTACCAAAACCCAAATAGAAATAAATACTGCTACGGTTACCTCCCTTGTAAGGGCAGCACTTGCCAGGGCTTTTTTATTAGGTGTAACTCCTAAAGCTAAAGTTCCAAGATATTTGCCTTTCCACAACATTGGAACAAATACATCCGTTACTTGCCCTTGGGGTGTGGCATGCTGTCTAACTAGAGGGAATTGTGGTCTTTTCTTTAATTCTGATGGTAGTTTTAATTTTCTGGTGAGCTGGAACTGACTATCTGAACTTGTTGGTGTTGCACTTATCGGTATGCCAAGTTGAACAATATCTTCAGAATCAGTAAAAAATATATAACGTAAGTTTCGACTTGATCTCCAAAACTTTTCAGCTACATTTGAAATTTCTTTTTTCTGATTATTAGCAACTAATTCTGTTACATTGCCCGATAACAATAATCCAAGATCTCGAGCATATCGTGTATCATTCATTCCTGCATCTCTTTGGATGCTATTTAATGCAAAAAATGTTATCCCGGTCATTAGAAGACTAACAACCAGGGTCGCTATTGCTAATAATTTTGTTCTTAAACTAAACCCACTCCACCAAGCAAGAATTCTATTAATCCAATAGTTATTATTAATATCAACATTTTCATGAATATTAGATTCTCCTATCTTAGATTTATTAATATGGTCCATAAGCTTAATTCTCCTCTGAAAAATTTCTTCTAACTTGATGACCTATATCTTTCCTATAGTAAATTCCATCGAAATTTATTTCTTTTAAAGTTTTGTATGCTTTTTCAAAAACCAAATCAAAATTTTTATCTTGACAGACAATACTTAAGACTCTCCCCCCATCAGTAAGTAGTTCTCCATTATCACTGAAACGTGTACCAGAGTCGAAAATCTGGCAATCAGTTGAGTCAATCTTCCCAATTTTTATTGGAAAACCAGTTTTATATTCATGAGGATAGCCTTTTGAAGTAGCTATTACACAACCACTTACTTTGTTAGTTAATACTATTTCTTCATTTCCGGTCAAATTTCCCATTGCACAATTTTGTAAAAGATTTACGAAATTACTATCTAATAAAGGCATAATTGTTTGACATTCTGGATCACCAAACCTGCAATTATATTCTATGACTTTGGGACCTGAATTTGTGATCATCAGTCCAAAATAAATAACTCCTCGATAATCTATTTTTTTTCTTCTTAATGCATCGATTGTGGGCTGTATAATTTCGTTAATAATTCTTGTAAGTAGATTTTGAGTTGCTAGTGGAGCAGGAGAGTAAGCACCCATACCACCAGTATTTGGCCCTTCATCTTTTTCATTCAAACGTTTATGATCTTGTGCCGTTGGCAGTAGGACATATTTTTCTCCATCGCAAAGCACAAAAATTGATATTTCTGGCCCTTGAATTTTCTCTTCTAAAACTACTATTTCTCCTGATTTGCCAAACTTACCATTAAAGATTGTTTGTGTGGCTTGTAGACATTCATTTTTTGATTCAGGTATAAAAACCCCCTTACCTGAGGCTAATCCATCAGCTTTCACTACCAATGATTCTTTAGAGTTATCTATGACCTTTTTTGCCTCTTGAAAAGATCTGACTTTCCAAAATTTTGCAGTTGGAATATTTGCATTTTTCATGAATTCCTTCGCCCATGATTTACTGTATTCCAATCTTGCGCCATCTTGATTTGGACCAAATACATCGAAATTATTTTTACGAAGATAATCACCTAAGCCTTCGGCCAATGGAATCTCTGGACCAATTACAACCAAATCTATATCTAGCGATTTAAGTTTATTTATTAAGTCTTTTTTGTAAGTTATATCTAAATCTATCTTTATACATTTTTTTATTTTCTCTGACCCAGCATTACCTGGGGAAAGATATATTTTTTTTATTAACTTGTTTTTTTGGATTGCCCAACCTAATGAATTCTCTCTACCTCCATTACCAATTATTAATATATTTTCAAGCTTCTTATTGACTTTAGGAGTTGTTGAATTGAAAATCATAATTTATTTTTTCTTAAAAAACTTAATTTTTAAAAGTTAACCAGTTAAGTTGGGTTGACAACATGCATACAATTAAGATAATTCAATTCGCTATTCATAATCTAATTATATCAATTTAATTATTAAGAGTTTCTTATGAATAATCAACTCAATTTAATTTATGAAGGAAAAGCAAAAAAAATATTTTCTCATGAAGATTCTGAAAAAGTGATTATTGAATTTAAGGACGATGCAACTGCTTTTAATGCATTAAAGAAAGCTAAGTTTAAAGGTAAAGGAGAACTAAACTGTCTTATTACAACAAAAATATTCCAATTTCTTTCTAAGAATGGAATTCCAACTCATTTTATAGGTTTACGTAATAATAATTCAATAATTGCTCAGAAAATAAAAATTTTTCCACTTGAAATTGTTCTTAGAAATAAGGCTTATGGCTCTATTTGCAAACAAACTACAATAGAACCAGGCACACAATTCAAAAAACCATTAATTGATATCTATTTTAAAAACGATGAATTAAATGATCCTCTCTTAACGAAGAATAGAATTAGGTTATTAAACATTATTAGCAGTGAAGATTTAGAAATTATTGAAAAATCTACGTTATCTGTAAACAAAATTTTAAAAGAATTTTTTTTAAATATTAATCTTGAACTTGTAGATTTTAAGTTAGAATTTGGTAAGAACTCCAATGGTGATATTGTTTTGGCTGACGAATTTAGTCCTGATAATTGTAGATTATGGGATCTTAATCCAGTAGATGTTAAAATGAGAAGTCTTGATAAAGATCGATTCAGAAATGATTTAGGAGGTTTGATTGAGGCTTATGATGAAATCAATAATAGGATAGATAAATTTTTCATCTCTCAATAAATCTCTAAAGAAATTTTTGATTAAAAATACTATGAAAAGTCAGACTATAGATCTAAAGAATTTATGTTCAGGTATAGGTTTTTTTACACTTTTTTTACTTTTTAGTGGTTCTCAATTAAAGGCAGAATCATTAATGCACTTTGATAAGACTTATAATGTTACCAAGAAAATGAAAGGTTTGAGTTATCGAAACTTTTCTAGAGACAGAGAAATTGAAACAACAAAAGACTTTAAAAAAACTAATAGAAAATTGATAACAAAATTTAAAAAGGAGAAGTCTACAGAAAATATAGAAATTGAAAATATTAAAATCATTAATCAAAATTCAGATTTACCTTCAATATCATTACCTCAACCTTTTGAAGGTTTTAAAAATAATTTTGTAGCTAGCAAACAACAAGAAAAAAAGATTGATGTTTATATATCAGAAATTATCATAGAAGGATGGGAAAATCATCCTGAGGGTAGAAAGTTAGAACTTGCTGCTTATGATGCAATGCGTACTAAGCCAGGAAGTATTATTAACAATCAAACTCTAAAGAAAGACCTAAATGCAATATACGCTAGTGGTTGGTTTTCCGGAGTTAAAATAGAATCCCAAGATGGCCCATCAGGAGTGAGGTTAATTGTAAAAGTAGTGCCAAATCCAATTTTGAGGAAGGTTGAACTAAACCCAAAAAATTCTTTAATTTCTGATGCATATGTAAATGAAATTTTTAATAATTTTTATGGCACAACTCTTAATCTTAATGGATTACAAAATAAGATTGAAATAATAAAAAAGCGTTATGAAAGTGAAGGATATTCTTTAGCTAGAATTAGTGGCCCAGATAGAATTTCTGAAGATGGCTTAATAATTTTAAATGTTTCTGAGGGAATAGTATCTGATATTCAATATAGATTTCCTGGCTCCGATGGAGAATTAAAAGTTGATGGAAAAGAAAGAAAAGGGAAAACAAAAAAATGGGTTATCGATAGAGAACTAAAAACACAAAAAGGGAAAGTATTTAATAGAAAAATTTTGGAAGAAGATATTAAAAGACTTTATGCCACATCACTGTTCGATGATGTAAAGGTATCTCTTGGCTCTGATAAATTAAATCCTGGTCAAGTCATAATTTATTTAGATTTAAGTGAGCAAAGAACAGGATCCTTAACAGGTGGCCTCGGTTACAGTAATAGTGCAGGTATATTTGCGTCTATTGGTCTACAAGAGACAAATGCGTTAGGTAGGGCATGGTCAACTAATTTAAATCTTAATTTTGGGGAGTATTCGACAACATATAATTTTTCTCTAACTGATCCATGGATAAAAGGGGATAAAAATAAAACTGCTTTTAGAACAAATGTTTTTTTAAGTAGAGACTATCCACAAGAATTTAAAAGCGAAGAGAATGGAAAAATATATGCTGTAGATGATACAAACACTTCTACATCGGATACTTTCTCATCAATAGTTTTAGAAAAAACTGGGGGTGGATTTTCTTTCTCAAGGCCTCTTAATGGAGGAGATCCATTTAAATCTTCTAAATGGAGAGTTCTTGCAGGAATGAATTTTAAGAAAGTAAAGATGATTGATAGTAGTGGTAACGAAAAACCTTACGGTGATATGACACCAACGACAGGCAATATAAACGATATTATCTGTATTGGATTTACTGAAAATGACGGATCATGTCCTGCAGAAAACACATTGGTAAGTTTTATTGCTAGTACATCAAAAAATAGTTTGAATAGTTCAGTAAATCCAACTTCTGGAAATAAATTAACATTTGGTACTGAACAATTTGTTTCAGTGGGTAATAACTCACCAACTTTCAATAGAATGAGAGCCTCATATTCATATTTTGTGCCCACAAGATTGATTAATTTAACCAAAGAATGCAGATCTAGTGATGCAAATAGTGAAGATTGCCCACAAGCTGTTGGTTTTCAATTTAAAGCTGGAACCATGTTTGGAGAATTGCCTCCCTATGAAGCCTTTTGCATGGGAGGAACATCATCTGTTAGAGGTTGGGGATCTTGTGATTTGGCTGTAAGTAAAAGTTTTGTTGAGGGCACAGTAGAATATAGATTTCCTATTTGGAGAATCATATCAGGAGCTTTCTTTGTTGATGCTGGTAGTGATTTGGGTTCTCAAAAGGCTATTAAAGGAAAACCTGGAAAATTATTGCAGAAATCAGGTTCTGGGTATTCGATTGGAGGGGGAGTTGGAGTGAAAACCCCAATTGGTCCATTAAGATTAGATGTTGCTAGTAAGGACTTAAGTGGAGATTGGAGATATACACTTGGGGTTGGATGGAAGTTTTAAGTGTTTTCTTGGCCTTCTAATTATGATTCTTGCTACACCTTAGCTGGTGTTATTTCCAGAGAAGGAATAGGGCTTCATAGTGGAGAAAAAACAAGAGTTACAATTTCTCCTTATGAAAAAGAAGGATATTATGTTTCTTTCAGAGATAAGCCGGACGAAATTTTTCAGCTTACTCAAGATTTAATTGGAAGTACTATGCTTTGTACGGCCGTTAAATTAGGAGGGCGAAATTTATATACAATTGAACATTTATTATCTTCGATGGCTGGATGCGGGTTGAGTTATATACATATTATTGTTGAGGGTAAAGAGATTCCGCTACTTGATGGATCAGCAATTCAGTGGGTCAGGGATTTTGAAGAAGTAGGAATAAAAAAAGCACCTAAACCAGAGAATTTTTTTCGCGAGATTAATAAATCAATAATATTTAACAAAGAAGACTCAGTTATAGCTGCAACTCCTTCTGAAAAAACTACAATTGTATCCACTATAAGTTTTTCCTATAAAGCAATAGGAAATCAAACCTTTGTGATTGACTTAAGTCCTAAAAGTTTCGTTGAAATGATTGCTCCAGCAAGAACATTTGGTTTTAAGGATCAATTTCAAGAACTAAGTGAACTTGGATTAATAAAAGGAGGAAGCTTAGAGAATGCCTTGGTTTGTGATGGTGATAAATGGGTTAATCCACCATTAAGATTTGATAATGAACCAATAAGACATAAAATTTTAGACCTAATTGGGGACTTGGCTTTGGTAGGGTTACCTAAGGCTCAAATTTTAGTTTATAAAGGATCACATTCTTTAAATGCTTTATTGGCCTCATCTTTAAAATATTAAATTTATTTTTATTTGTTTTGGAAAAGAAAGTATCCAATGAGAATAATCAACTCTCTTCTGAGAATATACTAGGTTTATTACCTCACAGATATCCTTTTGCTCTTGTTGATAAAGTCATTGAGCATATTCCTGGGGAGCGTGCTGTTGCAGTAAAAAATGTAACTATTAATGAGCCTCAATTTCAAGGACACTTTCCTGAAAGGCCACTAATGCCAGGAGTTCTTATTGTTGAATCAATGGCTCAAGTTGGGGGTATTATTGTAACGCAAATGCCTGATCTCCCAAAAGGTCTATTCGTTTTTGCTGGAATTAATAATGTTAAATTCAGAAAACCTGTTGTTCCTGGAGATCAATTAATAATTTCATGTGAGTTATTGAGTATTAAAAGAAAAAGATTTGGCAAGGTTAAAGGTGAAGCGCATGTTGATGGAAAATTGGTTTGTGGTGGAGAGTTAATGTTCTCATTGGTTGATTAGGGATATGGAGAATAAAAATACTGAATTAAATTCAAGCTTAAGTGGTGTTAAAGTGCACCCTAATGCTTTTGTTGATTCAAATGCAATATTGGATGATGGGGTAATTATTTCTCAAGGAGCTATTGTTGGTCCTAATGTAACTATCGGCAAAGGAACTGAAATAGGCCCGAATGCTATTATTACCGGTAGAACTCAAATCGGTAGTAATAATAAAGTCTTCCCAAATGTTTTTATAGGTCTGGATCCCCAAGATCTAAAATATAAAGGGGCCTCTACTGAAGTAATTATTGGTGATAATAATATATTTAGAGAATGCGTCACAATTAATAAGGCAACTGATGAAGGAGAAAAAACTATAATAGGCAACAATAACTTGTTAATGGCTTACACTCATATAGGCCATAATTGCGAACTTGGAAATAGAATAGTTTTGTCAAATAGTGTTCAAGTTGCAGGACATGTAAAGGTTGAAGATAAAGCTATTATTGGAGGCTGTTTGGGTATTCATCAATTTGTACACATTGGATATTTAGCAATGATTGGAGGAATGACTAGGGTGGATAGAGACGTGCCACCTTTTTGTCTGGCTGAAGGACATCCAGGAAGATTAAGAGGTTTAAATAGGATTGGCATAAAAAGAAGTGGTTTGATGGAAAATAAGGATTTTGATTTAAAAATTTTGCAAAGTACATGGAATTTACTTTTTAAATCTAATCATGTAATGTCTGAAGCATTGGATATAGCAATAAAAAGTGAGTTAGATATTTCTTCAACAAAATTATGTAATTTTTTAGAAAATTCAATTACAAAAGATAGACGCGGTCCAATGCCTTTAGTAAATTAATGAACAAAAAGATATTTATTAGTACGGGAGAAGTCTCAGGAGACTTACATGGGAGTTTATTGTCAAAAGCATTATTTGATGAAGCGGGTAAAAAATCATTAGATTTAGAAATTTGCGGATTAGGTGGTGACAGGATGAAGAAAGAAGGCGTAAAAATTCTTCAAGATACTACATCAATTAGTGCAATAGGAATTTGGGAGGCATTACCTCTTCTTCTCCCAACAATAAGAATTCAAAGAAGATTTTATAAATTACTAAAAAAATATCCTCCCGATTGCTTAATTTTGATTGACTATATGGGGCCTAATATTAATATTGGGACTAAATTAAAAAGATCGAGAAATAATATTCCAATTTATTACTACATAGCGCCTCAGGAATGGGCGTGGAGAGTTGGGAATAATAGCACATCAAATTTAATCAATTTCTCAGATAAAATTTTTGCGATTTTTAAGCAGGAAGCGAACTTTTATAAAAAGAGGGGTGGAAATGTTTTTTGGGTTGGACATCCAATGATTGATTTAACGAAAAAACTACCTTCCAAGAAAGTTTCTAGAACAATTCTAAACCTTAGAGAAAACGAGAATATCTTACTTTTAATGCCTGCATCAAGACATCAAGAGTTGAAATATATATTACCCACCTTCTTGAAAACTGCCAAAAAATTACAATTAAGATACCCAAATCTCATTGTTTATATCCCATCTTGTAGGAGGGTTTTTGATAAAAAATTAAGAAAGGGCTTAGAAAAATATGAAATTAAAGGTAAGGTTATTTCTCAACAAGATGATTCTAAATTGATGCCTTACATTTATTCATTGGCAAAACTAGCTTTATGTAAATCAGGCACAGTTAATATGGAATTGGCTTTATATGGAATACCACAGATTATTGGATATAGAGTAAGTAGAGTAACTGCTTTTATTGCAAAGAGAATTCTTAATTTTAAAGTAAAGTTTATTTCTCCTGTGAATCTTTTAATGAGAAAATTTATTATACCTGAGTTTGTCCAGAAAAATTTTAATGAAAAGAAAATTTTTTTTAAAGCTTGCAGGCTTCTCGATTTGACATCAGAAAAAGCAAAAATCAAAAAAGGTTACACTCTTTTAAAAAAAGAATTAGGTGAGGAAGGAGTAGTTGATAGAGCTGCTAAAGAAATCATTAATTCTATTATTTGAATTTTATAATGAGATGATGAAATATTTTTTACCTTTATTAATTGCCTTTTCAATTTTAATAAACCCTTTAAATACCCTTGCAGAAGAATTGATTCTTGCGGGAGGCTGCTTTTGGTGTTTAGAACATGATTTAGAGTCCTTAAAGGGAATAAATTTTGTACAAAGTGGGTATTCAGGAGGAAATTTACAAAATCCCACTTACGAAAATCATGATGGACATCAGGAAGTTGTTTTGGTTAACTATGATCCCCAATTAGTAACTTTACCCGAGATACTTAGGCTCTATTTCAGAAATATTGATCCTCTGGACGGTAAGGGTCAATTTTGTGATCGTGGAGATTCTTATAGGCCAGTGATCTTTTTCGAAGATGCAAATGAGGAAAGTGATGCAATAAATGCAACTGCTTCCGCCTCAAATGAATTGCGTGTGCCATTAGAAAAAATTTCTGTAGAACTAAAGTCAAAAGGTCAATTTTGGTTAGCTGAAGACTATCATCAGGATTTTGCTGAGAGAAATGAATTAAAATATAAGTTCTATAGATTCTCATGTGGGAGAGATCAGAGGTTGGATAAATTATGGGGTAATAACGCTAGATCAACAAATCTTTGGACAGAATGATTTCAAATATAGTTATTTATTTTTAATCCATTGAACAAGAGTTTTTACTCCAAAACCAGTTGCACCTGATGGATTACTACCCTTATTCTTATCAGTCCAACAAGTCCCAGCAATATCAATATGAGCCCATTTAATCTCAGTATCAAAAAATTCCTCTAAAAACAAAGCAGCAGTTATTGACCCACCTGCTCTAGGCCCTGTATTTTTCATGTCAGCTATATGAGACTTTAACCCTTCTTTATAAGATTTTTGTAAAGGCATTTGCCATAATTCTTCTCCAGACTGGACTGATGCGGCTTTTAGGTCATTAGCTAGATCATCATTATTGCTCCAGAATCCAGCTACATCATTCCCTAATGCAACAACAATAGCTCCTGTTAAAGTGGCAAGATCTATTATTGAATCCGGTTTTAAATTGGATGCGTAAGTTAAAGCATCAGCTAATGTGAGTCTACCCTCTGCATCAGTGTTATTTATTTCAATTGTCTTACCATTAGATGCCTTAACTACATCTCCAGGATGTACTGCAGATCCATTTATCATGTTTTCGCAAGCTGCGACAATAAAATGAATTTCTAACCCCTTTGGTTTTATTGCTCCAAGTGCTTTTGCTGCGCCTAAAACTGCAGCACTTCCGCCCATATCATATTTCATCATTTCAATTTGAGAGGCTCCTACTTTCAGGTTGTATCCTCCAGAATCAAAGGTTAAACCCTTTCCAACAAGTGCAATCTTTTCTTTTATAGGCCCCTCTGACTTTAAAGTGAGATGTATAAATTTAGGATCTAGATCAGAACCTTCTGCTACAGCTAAATATGCACCCATTCCTAAATCTTCACAATCTTTTGCCTCTAAAATTTTTACTTCCAAACCATGATCTTTAGCTATTTGAGAAGCTTGTATAGACATTTCCTGAGGTGTAAGACTATTTGGAGGGGCGGCCACAAGTCTTCTAGCTAGTTCTACACCTTCACATATTTGTGCGGTCTCTTCAAAGCTAATATTCTCAAATTTTTTAAAATTTAGAAATTCTATTTCTTTAAGAACTATCTTTTCATTTTTTTTCTTATTGAATCTATTGTCCTTATAGGCAGATAATCTGGCTGACTCTGCTAATTGATTTATTTCTAGTTGTGAGTTTATTAATTCAAAAGGTAGCAAGATGCTGATTTTTTCATTTTTATCAACAGTTTTCCTAACTATGTTTCCTATAGAGTTTTCCATATCACTTTTATTTAGGTCTTTTAATTTGCCAAGACCAACTATGATTAAAGTTTCTAATTTTTGATCTAAAAATTCAAAGCTTAAAATTTTTCCTTTTTCTCCTTTGAATTCTTTTTGAGTAACTTTTTTTAGTAATAATTTTGGGTCAACAACAAATTTTATGTTTTCGAGTTGGCTTGCAATATCTTCCTCTAAAACTCCAAAAATTAATGAAGCACCTTGCCAGTTATCTAGATTTTTTTGGAATGTGGAAAATTGCATTTGAAAAAATGGATTTAATTAACTTTTAGTTGTTTGTGAAAGTAGTTGCCCACCTATCTCGAGTTTCTTTATTAAAAGGTGGTAACCATAAATATATCAGTTGCTGTTCTAATTTACGTCTTAATTTTACTTCTTTAGGTACATCTAAGAAGAAACGAATATCTTGATGACTTGAGAGTTTGTTATGAGCAAGGGCTTCTTTATAGTTCATGAGGTAATTTTTGCAGTCATGTTCTCCCTTCCATCTCTTATTTGCTGAATTTGTTTCTCCTATATATAGGATTATTTTAGAACTCTCCATAGAGTCAATTACAAAATACATTGCTGGACCATTATGTATATATTGATTGGTTCTCCAAAAGTTCAATGATAATGGCTGCAGGGAAAACGGATCAATTTTTCTTTCATTGGAAATTGCATTTATAGGAAGACTCGTTTGATGCAAAGTTTTATTGTGAGTGTCTTTTGAAATTTTGAATTGGTGATTATATATTCTATTTCTCCATTCAGTTAGGATTTCGCCTTTGATTTTTAGATTATTTGAGTGTTGAAAATTAATTGATGTATTTACATTTGAACCAAATAATTCAAATTGTCTATTTTGGTTTGAAATATTATTTACGTTAAATTTTTCCAATATTTGTGAAACATGTTTACTAAATTTAATTCTGAAAAAATATAAATCAAAGAATTATTTATAAACTAAAATTTATTAATGTTCTAATCAATTTAAAAGATTCTTGTTATCTTGTAATTGAGCCTTAATCTTGCGAAGTAAAAGAATAGAAATGGGATTTTTTGAGTCAGACATCGTTCAAGAAGAAGCTAAAAAGCTTTTTATAGATTACCAAGAACTTATGAAACTTGGTTCTGATTATGGAAAATTTGACAGAGAAGGGAAAAAAATGTTTATAAAAAAAATGGAATCTCTTATGGATCGTTATAAGGTTTTTATGAAGAGATTTGAATTGTCTGAAGATTTTCAAGCAAAAATGACAGTAGAACAATTAAAGACACAGCTAAGTCAATTTGGGATTACTCCTGATCAAATGTTCGATCAAATGAATAAAACCTTAATAAGAATGAAGGATGAACTTGATAAAACTTCTTAAACTTAACTATTAAATCTTCATGTCAGATAATTTAATATTGCCATCATGGTTGTCAAGAGGAATAGAAGAATATTTTCCAATTAAGGGAACAGATCAAACCTTTTCGGAGATAATTGATCATGCGAATAAAAATAATAAAAAATTAAGGGTCAAACTCGGGATTGATCCAACTGGAACAGATATTCATCTTGGGCACAGCATATTGTTTAAAAAACTTAGGGCATTCCAAGATAATGGACATATTGCAGTACTAATTATTGGAGATTTTACTGCTCAAATTGGAGACCCAACCGGAAAAAACAAAACAAGAGTTCAGTTATCTGAAAAACAAGTTGAGGATAATGCAAAAACGTACTTAACCCAACTAGGAATGGGAAAGCCAGCTAATAAATCTATTTTAGATTTTGATTCAAAAGAAAGAATAGAAATTAGATATAACAGTGAATGGTTAAAAGGGTTAAATCTCAATTCGATAATTGAATTAATGGGGAGTGCAACAGTTAGTCAAATGCTAGCTAAGGAGGAATTTAATAAAAGGTATACTTCGCAAGTTCCAATTGCTTTGCATGAATTCTTATATCCACTTTTACAAGGTTACGATTCGGTAGTTGTTCGATCAGACATTGAGCTTGGAGGTACAGATCAGAAATTTAACATTGCAATAGGAAGAGATCTTCAAAGGCATTTTAAACAAGACCCTCAAATTGGTGTTCTGCTGCCAATATTGACAGGTTTAGATGGAATTAAGAAGATGAGCAAATCTGAATTTAACACCGTAGGTTTGACCGAAGATCCTCTTTCAATGTATTCAAAATTAGAAAAAGTACCTGATAATATTATCCCTACCTATTTTGAATTACTTACTGAATTAGATTTAAGTTTTCTTGAAAACTTAAATCCTCGTGAATTACAGAGAAGAATGGCTTTAGAAGTAACTACTTTATTCCATGGTGCCGAAGAAGCATTAAAGGCGCAATCAAACTGCGAAAAATTATTCCTTGGACAAAAAGAAAAAGTTGGCGAAATTCCAGAGATTTCTTTAAAAGAAGTAGTTTTTCCAGTAAAGTTTTTTTACTTGTTAAGTGCTCTAAAACTTTTCAAATCTAGCAGTGAATCAAAAAGATCTATTAAAGGCGGGGGTGTAAAAATTGATAGTCAGAAAGTAGTAAATCCTGATTTAGTTTTTAATTCAAAAAATGATTTGGAAGGGAAAATTTTGCAAATTGGAAAAAAAATAATTAAGAGGTTTGAAAACTGAAATTGATGAATAAAAAATTTAATTCAGAAGATAAAATAATATTGGCAATTGATGGATTAGATGTAAGTCAAGCAAAATTACTTTTGGAAAAATGTCCTAATATTAAGTGGGTGAAAGTTGGTTTAGAACTTTTTGTTAGGGAAGGTCCGAGGGTTATTGAAATATTAAAAGGTTTAAATAAAAAAATTTTTTTAGACTTAAAATTTCATGATATTCCAAATACCATGCGAGCAGCATGTTTCCAAGTTTCAAAATTAGGGGTTGATATAATTTCTATTCATGCTTCAGCAGGTTTAAAAGCTCTTAAGGATTCCAAAAAAGCATCTTTAGAAGGAGCCACCTCAGTCAGTGTAAAACCCCCATTGGTTATAGGAATAACTGTCTTAACAAGCTTTTCTCTTAAAGATTTTCAAACTGATCTTGATAGAAATAATTCAATTGAAGAAAATGTATTAAGACTTGCAAAGTTATCTTTTGATGCTGGATTAGATGGATGTGTCTGTTCCCCTTGGGAGGTAAAAATGTTGAGATCTATTTATAATGATAATTTTGAACTTATTACACCAGGTATCAGATTAAATGTTGACAATAAAGATGATCAAAATAGGATTATGACTCCCTATGAAGCAATAGATAATGGGGCTTCTAAGTTAGTCATTGGCAGATCAATTTCAAAAGCTTTAGATCCTAATAAAGCTCTAATAGAAATATTTAAATCTATTGATTCTGATTAATTTTGGATTCTTCTCCCTTAAGCAATCTCGTTATGTTTGTTCTATGTTTCCAGATTACTAATAATGCCACAATTAAACTTATAAAAAAGTATGAGTGCATAAATTTACCTAGATAAAAAAACATAAAAATAGGAAGTAAGATTGCAGCTGAAATACTGGATAAAGAAACAAATTTAGTTTTTGTTAGAACTATTAAAAAAATGCCAAGAGATGCGAGTCCAACTTTCCAAGAAAGAGCTAAAAACATACCTAATCCAGTAGCAACAGCTTTTCCTCCTTTACCTCTAAGCCATATTGGCCAAATATGTCCTGAGATGGCGGATATCCCTGCTATTACCTCTATTAATCCTTGATCTGCATAATATTGAGCAATTTTTACTGCAATAAGGCCTTTCCCAACGTCAATGATAAACACAAAAAGTGCTGGCCATTTCCCAACATTTCTTAAGACATTTGTGGCACCTGTAGATCCAGAACCCATAGTTCTTAGATCTATATTTTTGAGATATTTTCCAATTAAAAAACCTGTCGGAAGTGATCCTAAAAGATAACTTGTAAAAATTATTAAGATATTCATAAACCTTAGTTTAGTTCAAGATCATCGTAAATTTCATTATCTGAACCAGCAAATGCAACCCATAATGGGAATTGAAGTATTGGAATTTCAACAGAGGTTTCTGCCGCGTCAATAATAATAAATGGTAATTCTTCATTCGCTTCCAATCTATCAGCTCTCTCTATGACACCTTCAGGCCTTTCAAAAAGAACAATCCCACTATTAGGTCCAAAGTCATCCCTTGTGAGACCAAGTGAATCTTGAAGAATTCTTCTCCATTCACCTAATCGTTCAGGCTGTGAAGCTAGGATAAGAGTCTGAAACTGATCTCCATATAATTCGCCAAGAATAGATATTAAACCCGCTGTTAACAAGGCGTTTTTTTGTCGAGATCCTCTACTTTCAAGAGAACCTCTTCCGCCCATATTAAAGAACCAATCATCCATAATTTCTATATCTGATGAATCAAGACTTCGTCTTAATTTCCAAGGTTCAGCATAAAAATCAGGTTGTTCTGTAAAACTTGAAAAGCAACTTTTTATAATCTCTTCATCTGGCTTAAATGTTTCAGAAAGAGCAGGAACATTAACTACATTATTTGTGCTGTTGTTTTGCTTTTTGTCATCAAGAGGAGATGGCTTTACGATTATTGGTTGAGAAACTAATTCAAGTTTCTCTACGTTTTGTGAAAGATTCTGCAAGGCCCCAGTTAAGTACTCTTGAAAGCCTTTAACTCTTTTTGCGATATTATCTGACTGTCCTTTAAAATTTGAATCAATATCTTTTTCTATTTCACTTTTTTTGGTTTCTAACTCTTTTATTTCTTTAATTAAAGAGTCTTTTTTTGAAACGAGATCTCTAAAAATTTCATTAGAAATTTCATCAAAAGGTTTAGTTGATTTGTCGTTTTTTGGTGTAATTTTTTTATTTTGCGTTGTATTTTTCTTACCAATTTGTTTGGTTTTATCCTCTGAAATTGACTTATCTATTATTAATTCCTTTTCGGGATTATTTTCGGAAATTTCTTTATTGTTCATTTAAATAATTTTGATGATTTGGCAAAGTCTAAATTTTAAGAATTTTTAATTTCAAGGGAGTCGACTTTTTTTATGAGCTCATCTTTTAATTGCTTTGGATTAAATAATATTGGTAATAAATGAGGACTGGACTTTTCTCTAAAATAAAAAATACCTGGGATTATAGGGAAAAAGAATTTCCATGATATCCAGTTCTTGAATGGGAAAATTCGAATCTCTTTTCCTAATTGTAAAACGATAAAATCATCATTTGTTATTTTTATTCTTAAGGTAAATGACTGAAGTAATAAAAAAAAGCTAAAAGAAGCAGAAACTATGGTTGGCAAATAACCAATATTCAAAAACAAAAGCATAAAACTTAAAAATATAAGAATGATTGGCAACTGAAATGATGGTGCTATTATTACTGGTTCCTCTTTTTTTGATTTAGTGTTAAACATAGTTTCATCCAAATAAAATTTGTGTTAGTAATACATCCATTAAAGATACAGTAACGAGAGTCATTACAACTGCGCCTGTTGTACTTGTTCCAACTTCTTTTGGACCGCCTTTAGTTGTGAGTCCATATCCACAAGAAATGATTGAGATAAGTAATCCGAACACTACAGATTTTATTAACATTGAAGTCAAGTCTGTACTGGTTAAACTAACATTACCTGATCTTACAGATGTCCAAAAAACTATTGGAGGAACTTTATAAAAAATTGTGCTCCAAATTTGTCCGCTCCATAAAGCTACAGATAAAAACAAAAGACACTGTATTGGAGACATTATTACCATCGATAGTAACCTTGGGACTACCAAATATTGGACTGGTTCCGTCCTTAACATGGTTATTGCCTCAATTTGTTCTGTAACTTTCATAGTGCCTAGTTGAGCAGCATAGGCAGTGGCAACCTTTCCAGTCATTAAAGTAGCAGTTAGAAGAGGAGCCATTTCTCTTGCCATGCCTACTGCTAATAAGCCTCCAATTTCACTTGAAACCCCCATACTTGTAAGTTGTGATGCAACTTGAATATTAAAAACTGTACCTGCCGCAATTCCTGTAATTAATACAATTAACAAACTTCCAGGACCTGACTCCATAAGTTGGTCAAAGAGATCATTTTTGGAGATTTTACCTCTAAAGATATAATAAATAGCTTGCCCGCCAATGATTAAGCTGCTTAGAAGTCTTTTAAAAAAATTAGGATAATACATATCTTTATATTAGTTTGTAATTAATTTTCGATCCCATTTTCTCATGATTAAAAGACCAATTATTACCAATATTGAGGGTATAAAACCAATACATAATCTAATAGTTAATTGTGCTGAGTAGCATTGTTCTATAACATCTAGACCATCACTATCAACAAAGCATGATTGATAATCAGATAAATACAACAAAAATCCTAATAATTGAACACTTAACGCGATACCAATTTTCTGAATAAGTACCATCCAAGCAGTATATAATCCTGCTGGTTTCTCTGGATCTTCGTCTATTGCATCAGGAAGTAATGACCAAGGGATAAGAAAAGCGGTTGAAGCTCCAATTCCAATCAGACAGATTATGAAAATTAAAAGAATGAGAAGAAATACGTTACCTGCATTTAGAAATAAACTATCTCCAACACCTGTAATTTTTGACAATGAAGGCAAAAATAAAGCTGCCGTACATGAAATAATCCACATAATCGCTCCATAGTTTAAAGCTGAAATTCTATTCAATTTATTTGATACTCTGGTCCATATTTGTAAACCCACTAAAGCGCTAATTTGGAAAGGTATCGGGACCCACTTCGCAATATATGTTGGTAGATTTAGCACATCCTCTACATAGATTAATGCCACTGTTTGCATCAATTGTAAGGCGCACCAAAGCAGAATATAAAGTGTAATAACTTTGAGAAATTTTTTATTTCTGAAGATCCTTTTAAATTGAAGTGTTATAGCTTCTGCTTTTCCGGAGGGCCTTCTGGCTTTTTTTGCAAATGGAGCTAATCCCCAACATGAAATTAGTGTTGTTGTAACTGCTATGCAACCACTTATTTTACCCATTAAGAAATAATCATTATTTGCTGATCCTTCAGAACTTAAAACAACACCAGCAATTATCAAGCCAGTTAATCCTGCAATTATTGAGCCAGTAAATCTTGAGGCGTTTAACCTTGTTCTAATTGCTGTTTTTTCGGAAATTTCGGTTGATAGAGCTGCAAAAGGAAGATTGATACTTGTGTAAGCAGTCATTACAATTATAGAAATAATGGCATAGTAAATAGTCTTGTAAAGCACTGAACCTGTTGGGGTCCACCATATTGCCGCCAAAGAAAAACCAAGAGGAACTGATGCTGTCACCATCCAAGGAATCCTAGGCCCCCATCTTGATTTTGTCCGGTCACTTAACCATCCAATTAAAGGATCATTTATTGCATCCCATATCTTGATTAACATCAATAATGATCCAGCAATTATTACCGGTAGGCCAGCCGAAATGAAGAATTTGAAGAGAAAAAAACCAAATTGTGTTGCTACTAAACCTGTGCCCGCATCTCCTAGACCATAGGAAACCATCAATCTTGTTGTTTGTCTGGCGATATTTTTTTTCGAGTGTGAATTTTCCAATCTTTTTACTTTGTTGATTGTTTGATAATGTATTATTGCAATGGTAATTCTATTACTTATTGCGGGCGTGGTTTAGTGGTAAAACCTCAGCCTTCCAAGCTGAAGATGCGGGTTCGATTCCCGCCGCCCGCTTTTAGAATATATTTTTTTTCACCCCAAATATTTCTTCTGAAATAATTAATAAAGAGCTTCTACTCTTTACTGAAACATATTTTTCATTTATCTTTGAGGGTTCGAAAATTTCAGGCATACTAGTATCAATAACTTTAAACCAATTATATTTACATTTTGGCAAGGGGAAGTCGATACTTTTTGAATATGCATTTAAACCTACCCATACCATAGGATTAGTTTTGCCTTTGTTTATGCTAAAGACAACTGTGTGAGACCAACTGCTCCAATCGGGGCTATCTAATTTAGTTCCATGCCAATGATATGTGGGAATATTTTCGTTCTTTTGATTGTTAGGTAAGAATGATGGATTAAAAATGTTTATTAGTTTTTTTCGAATTTTTATAACGTATTTAAAATATTCCAATAATTCCAAATCTTGTTGACCATTATCCCAATTCATCCAACCTAATAAATTATTTTGGCACCAAGAATTATTATTGCCACCTTGAGACCTTCCTATTTCATCGCCCATTAGTATCATTGGAACACCTTTAGAGATAAGTAAACTAAGAATTAGATTTTTTTGTTGTCTTTTTCTTAAATCATTGATTAATGAGTTTGAAGTTGGTCCCTCTGCGCCATGATTCCAAGAATTATTATGATTATCACCATCTCTATTTTGTTCTCTATTGGAAAAATTATGTTTTCTATTGAATGTTACTAAATCTTTGAGAGTGAATCCATCATGTGAAGTAATAAAATTTATTGATTTTGGAAAAATATTATCTTCTTTATAAATAGATGGAGTACCCATTATTTTATCACTCATATTCCAAGCAGTATCTTTATCTCCCTTCCAAAATCTTCGCAAGTCATCTCTAAAATGACCATTCCAAGTAAAAGTATTTTTAGATGGGAAATCACCTAATTTATATAAACCGCCACAATCCCATGGCTCACTTATGAACTTGATATCGATAAGTTCTGGTTCACATTCTATATCTTCAAAAATTGGAGGATTATCAAGCGGTAAAAGATTTTCGCCTCTTGATAGGGCAATTCCTAAATCAAATCTAAAACCATCTACTCCTAATTCACTCGCCCAACATTTTAATGATTCAACTATTAGTTTTCTAACTAATCCTCTGTTTGCTGCAATAGTATTACCACATCCGGAGACGTCCTGATAATTTTTATCTTTTCCAATAAAGTAATAAAGATTTTCATCTATACCTTTCCAAGAGATTGCTGGCCCTTTTGAATCCCCTTCGGAAGTGTGATTGTATACAACATCTAAGATGACTTCAATGTCTGCTTTATGGCATTCCTCTACAAATCTTCTAAATTCCTCTCTATTCTTTTTGGCAGATTCATTAGAGAGATACTCAAAATGCGGAGTAAACCAATTAATTGGACTATAACCCCAAAAATTTTTTAGACCATTTGGGGCATCATTAGGATCAAAACAAAAAATTGGAAGTAATTCAATTGTTGTAATACCCAGTTCTTTGAGATACGGAATTTTTTTTAAAAATTTCTTAAAGCAACTTTCATCTTTATCAGTTGATTCGGTGAAAGCATTGATATGGAGTTCATAAATAATTGTTTCTTCCCAAGAATGGTTCGGTCTTGGATAATCCTTAAAATTAAATAGTTTTCTATCGCAAACAACGCTTTTAAGACAAGAATCAGTATTTTCGTACGTCTTTAATGCATTTTTTCTTTTATAACTTCCCCATCCGGTAATACCCCTTGAACATGGATCAAGTAAAACTTTTTTTTCGTAGTTGTTATTAATTTCGTTATTTTTTTGTTTTACTCTAAAAGCATAAATACAACCTTCATCTAGATTATTTATTTCCGCATGCCAGTAAGGACCTTTATTATGAGTTTGATCTAATTTGAATATACTTTTTGGGGAAATAGAGTCCTCTTTCTCAAACAATAAGATTTCTACATATTCTGCATTTGTGGCTATTAAGGAAAAATTAACCCCTTGAGAAGTTAGAGAACTCCCTAAAGGAAATGGGTTACCTTTATTGAGATGAATCACTTTCTCTTTATCATTGATTAGTTAAATATTGAGATAATTTATTTAAATTACTGATATTTAAATAATAGATGCAAAATTAAAAAAAAAACTCAAATTTAAGGCTTCACTAATCAACTTTATTAGATCTTGGAGAGTATTAATTTTCTAATTAATTAGAATTTCTTCATCCATCTCCTTAGTGCATAAAACGATTTAGAGAGAAAGTTTATTAATGAGAAAACAGATTTTTCTTGATTTCAAAATACAAATTATGTTTTTTCATGTGATGAGAAGGAAATATATCTGAAAATTAATAAAACATAATAAATAGCTCAAATTCTTAAATTCATCCCACTTTGACGTTCTTCCCCTTTGCTAAATGTAGGTATATTTTTAAGGATAAACCCAGTGATACCAGTCTCTTTAGCTGTTATCTAGTAAAAGATGTTCTTTCTCACATAAGAAAAATGTATGGCGATAAAATTAAATAATGTCGCTAAAAATGTCCCTAAAATTTGTATAAAGCTTTGCGCCGCCGGCATTTTCGGTTGCCGTATTTGTATTTGCTCCATATGATGTGGAAGTTCGAGGTTTAAAACTCGATTTAAATCTTTTTTTTAAACCTTTGCATTAATTTAAATTTCAATGAACAAAGCTGATTTAGTAAATCTTGTTGCAGCTCGTACAGAGCTCACAAAAACTGATGTTTCTTTAGTTGTTGATGCAGCTATTGAAACTATTGTTGATTCAGTAGTGGAAGGCAAAAAAGTCTCTATACTAGGATTTGGCTCTTTCGAACCAAGAGATCGTTCTGCAAGACAGGGATTAAACCCTAAGACAGGCGAAAAAATAGCAATACCCGCTAAAAGAGTTCCAACATTCTCTGCAGGTAAACTTTTTAAGGATAGAGTTCAAGGGTAATCTTTTTAGTCTATTTCTTCTTTTAATAACAAGATGCTCTTTTAGGGCATCTTTTTTTTTTAGTTCAATAAAATGCAATTAGCTCAATAAGCAAAACTCTTGCAGGAGTATCCAAAATTTTGAAATCTTAAAAAGTAATGAAATTTTTAACTATTTTATTCTTAAAATTTTTATTATCATCAAATTTCCTTATGGCAGAAACAATACCAACAAAGTCTAAGATTTTAAAACAATCTAGGGATTGTTTTAAAGATTCTGGAACCCATGTATGTAAAGAATTAGTTTCTGAAATAGAAAAACTTCAATTAGCAGTATTTGGCCAAAATAGATTCACATGTCAATCTAGTTTATTGGGGCTACAAACGGAAATTATTGAAGCTTATTTTTTTAATAATTCATCAAATGAGAGAAATTCATTAATGATCCCATATGTGATTAAAAATTGTTAATTATTAAAATAATTTATTTTTTTGGAATATTATAAATTTGTTATTTAATTTGCAATGGTAAAAGGTTTTTCTGATAATGAAGTTAAGAATAATACTCAAAATACTCAAATAAAAGAAACAAAAAAAGAAAAAAAAGGCTTAGCTGGTTTTCTTAAAGGCAAGAAATTTACTTACACTTTGCCAGGTAAAAAACAAATAAATATTTTTGGATCAATAGTAATAGGCTTAAATATTATTTTAGTATTGCTAGTCATCCTGTATTTAAAGAATCAAGAATTCCATGACTTTGTATTTAATGTTGGTCGTTAGCTATATTTTTAGATCGAAAAATTTTTTTAGATGATATATTTAAATTTTAGAATATCGTATGAAGTTAATTAATTTAGTCTCTCAAGTATTTTTTTTATTAATAACTGTTCTATTTTTGATTTATTTTCTAACATGTTATGACTCTGCTTTTGAGGCAGACCAAAATTGTCACTCATATCTTTCAAGTTACGATAATCTATCTGGAAATTATGGTTGTGATCATGATACTGAAACGCATCAATGGATACTTTACGAGTCCAGTGAAAGTAAAGAACCAGCAAAAATTATTAAGAAATTTAGGTACAAGTTTTTATAAATCAATTTTCTTATAAAAAAACTTTGCAGATACAATAGAAATTATCGCTGTAACTGTGAAAGTAAGATATTGATATATGCTTCCTTCTAAGTAGATTTTATTTTTATATAGAGGAAAATCGATCAAAGATCCTAAAGTGCCCCAAATAATAACCCATACAGATATGTATAAGAATACTTTTATTGGATTAGATTTTTTTGCTTCCATTTTTAATTAATACCAAAAATTGAAGAAGTAACAGGTCTGCCGCTAAAAACTAACTCGGTTAATATGAGCATTAAGAATCCGATCATTGCTGCTCTACCATTTACAAGTTCAGCACTGCTATTAAATCCAAAAACATTCTTTACTTCATCCCCCTGATTATCTACCCATTTTGAGTATTCATTATCGGTGGATGGCTTATCAGTTGAATCATCATTTTGATTTTCTATTTGAGAACCGTTATTTTGCATAGATTTTTTATTATTTATTTTAGTAATTTTTAAACTAATTTATTATTAAATTAAAGTCGAAATTAAAAAAAATTAAGAAAAAAATTATTATCCATAAAAATTGTAATCTCAAAATTAATTTACAAATTAATTTAATTTTTTCTCCAGTGCAATTATCTCCATTCGCATTGATTATTGGCTTTTCAATAATCTCATTTTTATATTTACTTTTTCCACCCAATTTTATACCGGAAATATAAGCAAATATAGCTTCTGAAATCCCAGCATTAGGCGAATCATATTTTTTACCATCAAGATAACTTTTTTTTATGATTGATCCATACTCATTAATTTTGGGACTAACTAAAGGTAATGTTAATAAAACTAATCTTGAAGGAACAAACGTAAAAATATCTTCGATTTTTGCACTGAAAAAACCTAAATATCTAAAATAATCATATTTGTAACCTATCATTGAATCTAAAGTACTTATGGCTTTATAAGAAAAACCAAGTGATAAAGGCCCTGGCAGAAAAATTGAAAATTTCATAAAAAAAATTCCAATAAAAATCCAAAATAATGGCCCAAATATTCCATCAACAGAATTTTCGGTAAGACTCTCTGTACTTGATCTCAAAAGATGTTCTAAAGAGGATGAACTTACATCCCTACTTACTATCCTTTGAACCTTCTCTTTGATTATTCTTTTATTATGGTGATTAATTTCTTCGCGTTCTATTAGCTCTGCAATCTCTTTCACACTTGAAATAAGTCCCTTAGTCGCAATACAACTTGAAAGTCCAAAAAGAATTAACAACCCACTAAAAAAATTATTTCGTGATTGCACATAACTGAGTTCTATTAATTTCCCTAAACCAAAACTCATTCCAATGGTGGATATAGCTAAGATTAAACCTCCCCAAAACAATATATTTTTATTTTTCCCAAAATTTTTTATGAGGTAATCAGATATTTTTTTTATGTAAAAGCCAATTACTTGAACAGGGTGGATTAAGAATCTTGGATCGCCGATCAATAAATCAAAACCAATCGATCCAAGGAATATTAAAAATAAATTTATCTCAGCCAACTGAACATCGAGCGTAGACCTTTACCTACTTTCTCAATTTCATGTTCTGAGTTCTCTTCTCTTAATTTTGTCATTAACGGTTTGTTTTTATCGCATTCTTCCACAAAATTCTTAGCGAAAGTTCCATCTTGAATATCTTTTAGGATTTTCTGCATTTCTTTCTTTGTATCACTATTGATAAGTCTTTTACCACTTACATAATCTCCATATTCTGCAGTATTGGAAATGGAATCTCTCATTTGGGATAAGCCTCCCTTTACCATTAAATCAACAATAAGTTTAACTTCATGTAAACACTCGAAGTATGCAAGCTCTGGTTGATAACCTGCCTCTACAAGAGTTTCAAAGCCTGATTTAACAAGTTCTGATAAGCCTCCGCATAATACCGCTTGTTCGCCAAATAAATCAGTTTCTGTTTCTTCTTTGAAATTTGTTTCAAGTATTCCAGCGCGCGTTCCCCCAATACCTTTGGCATAAGCCATCGCCAATGATCTTGCACTTCCAGAAGAATCCTGCTCAACTGCGAATAGTGCAGGAACACCTTGACCATTCTGATATTCCCAACGAACAGTATGTCCAGGTCCTTTTGGTGCAATCATTACAACATCCACAAAACCAGGAGGTTTGATAAGTCCGAATCTTATATTAAAGCCATGAGCAAAACTTAATATCTTTCCTTCTTTTAAGTTTGGTTCTATTTCCTTGAGGTAAACATCTTTCTGAAACTCATCTGGGAGGAGAATCATGATCCAGTCTGCTTTTGCGCAAGCTTCGGAAACACTAAACACTTGTAGACCATCGCTAATAGCTTTGCTTTCAGACTTACTTCCTTTATATAAACCGACAATTACATCTAAGCCGCTATCTTTAAGATTAAGGGCATGTGCGTGACCTTGTGAACCATATCCAATAATCGCAATTGTTTTATTATTTAAAAGACTTAGATCTGCATCCGTGTCGTAAAAGAGTTGGGTCATTAGTTGTAGCTTCTTTGCATTTAATAATTAATATTTTAGACATTAAAGGTGTAAATAAACCAAAAAATTATTAATTTAAAAATGAAAATTAAAAAATTTATTTAGAAAATTTAAGATTGATTTGCCTCGCTTGGATGTGTTATTACTCTATCAATTAAGCCATAGTTTTTTGCCTCTTCCGCACTTAGAAAATAATCTCTATCAGTGTCCTTTTCAATTTTCTCAAATGATTGGCCTGTCATGTCTGCCATAGACATATTTAACATATCTTTAATTCTCAAAATTTCCTTAGCTTCTATTTCAATATCACTTGCTTGGCGTTGGGATGTTCCACCTAGGGGTTGATGAATCATTATTCTGCTATGAGGCAGAGCAACTCTTTTACCTTTTGTGCCAGCCGCCAAAAGGAATGCACCCATGGAGGCTGCAAGGCCGACGCATATCGTAACTACATCACTTTTTACGTATTTGATAGTGTCATATATAGCCAAACCAGCAGTTACTGATCCTCCTGGGCTATTAATATAAAGATAGATAGGTTTGGAATTGTCATCAGAATCTAGATAAAGCATTTGTGCAACAAGGCTATTTGCAATACCATCATTTACTTCTTGTCCAAGAAAAAGAATTCTTTCAACTCCTAATCTTGTATATATATCGACCCATCTTTCATATTGACTTCCTGGAAGTCTGTAAGGCACGCTTGGAGTTCCTATTGGCATGATTTTAATAGTTGGTTGTGAGAGTTAAATTTTATTTGGTAAATCTTTTTGACTTGTGAGTATTCTGTCTATTACGCCATAATCTAAAGCTTCTTGAGGATTAAGATAACTCATCCTGTCAGAGTCTTTAGAGAGTTCTTCTATAGTCTTTCCAGTATTACGAGATAGAATCTCCAGCATTGATTTTTTATTTTTCAATACTTCCTCAGCTCTTATTTGGATATCGGTTGCTTGACCTCTGGCACCACTTATTGGTTGATGTAGAACAATTGAGGCATGCGGAAGAGCTGCTCTTTGCCCCTTCGTGCCTGATGAAAGGATAACTGCAGCAGTACCCATAGCTTGTCCTATACATATTGTGTGTACTGGAGGCTTAATATAGCTTATTGTGTCGCAGATAGCGAAAGCCTCTGTTTCGAAGCCAACTGCGTCACCAGTATACCAACTTGTCCCTGTTGAATTGATATAGAAATATATAGGTTTTTCAGGATCCTCAAACTCTAGATAAAGAAGTTGAGCAATGATTAGCTCAGTTACATCCATACCTAGTTGTCTTTTTGCATCATCATCTGAAAATAATGGTAAACCAA
This sequence comes from Prochlorococcus marinus CUG1435, assembly GCA_017644375.1. NCBI lineage: Bacteria > Bacillati > Cyanobacteriota > Cyanophyceae > Synechococcales > Prochlorococcaceae > Prochlorococcus > Prochlorococcus marinus. The sequence goes on along the minus strand of JAEPLP010000001.1, from coordinate 250,519 downwards.
GATAGACGATTCTCTCTTTAAGTAAAAGAGAGGGTAGATCAGGGGGAGGAGTCCTCATAACGGTATTTTCGCCGTAATAAGGAGCAGATACAGTCATTTGTATCACGAAATTAAAAGATTGATTTGATTCTAGCTAGATTTAGCCCTGTGTCGCTGGTGATTTAAAAGATTTGTTTGACTCAGGATTATTTATAAGTTTTCCAAATACCATTCTTCCAGTGGGAGTTTGTAGTGCTCCTGTGATTACAATATCTAATCTGCTTCCCACAAAATTCTTTGCTTCATCAATAACTACCATTGTTCCGTCATCTAAATATCCAATACCTTGCATTTTTTCTTTACCCTCTCTTACAATTTTTATATTAAGTGACTCTCCAGGCTGGACTTCTGGCCTTAAAGCAATAACCAAATCACTCAAGTTCATGACTTTTAATTCTTTAACTTCAGCAATTTGAGAGAGATTGTAATCGGCCGTAATTAAAGTTCCTGACATATCCTCAGTAATTTTTAAGAGTTTTTCATCTACCCCATTACCTTCATACTTTGTTGGGTTTATTACAAGTCTTCTTCCGTATAAATCCCTTAATTCTTTTAACAATTTTAGACCTCTTCTTCCCTTAGACCTTTTTTCATTACTGCTTGAGTCAGCTAAAGTTTGTAATTCATCAATTACACTTTGAGCAATAATTAATTGCCCTTCCAACAAGCCGCAACTTAATAAGCCATTAATTCTGCCATCAATAATTACACTCGTATCTAGAATTTTAGGACTTGCAGCAGGAAGTATACCTTCGTTAACTAGATAAGCATCAGTATTACTTGGATTAAATAATCTCAATAATGTTCTTCCATGGGTATCCGCTAACTTATAACCAAGTACACCAAAGAATATATTGCTTAATATTGCTGCTAAAGGTTTTGCAAAAAAGACTTCTCTAGGAAAGGGAATTAATAGTATTGGTGCAAGAAGAAGATTCGCAACAAGTAACCCTAAAATTAATCCAACAGATCTACTTATTAATAGATCTGTTGGCATTGTCCTTATTTGATCAAGAAACGTTTTTCTAAGTTGAAGGAAAACAAAACCAGCTGCTAATCCTATAAAGAAACCTATTATTGCTAAAACAATCCTAAAACCCTCTACGTTAGACACCTGTTTAAGTGTGTCTACTGGCAGCAAATCTACTCCAAGCCATCCTGAAGCTGCCCCAGATAATACAAATAAAATTAATACTAAGATATCTGTCATATCTATAATCTACTAGGATTTACTAATTGAGTAAATAAGGATTTTATTTTTTTCGATCCTTCATACTTTTTTGGAGCTTAAAAATGTATTTAAATTATGAGTAAGTTGCCAAGAAGTGCTTATGTACACATTCCTTTTTGCCATCGAAGGTGTTTTTATTGTGACTTTGCAGTTATTCCGCTAGGAAACAAAGTCGAAACTTTACAAGGTTATGGAAGTAAAACTGTAAAAGAATATTTAAATTTTTTATACAAAGAAATATTGTCAATTAAGCATAAATCACCTCTTTCGACAATTTATATAGGTGGTGGTACGCCATCAATTTTAGATCCTGTACAAATCAAAGAGTTAATTGATCTCTTTAAAGAAAATTATGGAATTGACTATGGTGCTGAAATTACTATGGAGGTTGACCCAGCTAGTTTTAATCAAGATGATCTTTATGGATTCATCAATGCTGGGATAAATAGATTTAGTCTTGGAGTACAAAGTTTTAATAATCATGTACTGCAAAAGTCGGGAAGGCGGCATTTGAAAGATGATGCTGAAATATCTTGCTTATGGTTGAAAAGAGTATATGATTCTGGATTGATAAAAAGCTGGAGCTTAGATTTAATTCAAAACTTGCCACTTAGTGGTTTTAAAGAATGGCAAGATGACTTAAAAAAAACAATTACGTTTTCTCCACCGCACATATCTATTTACGATTTAAATATTGAAAATGGAACTGTTTTTAAAAAATTAGATAATTTAGGACAATTAAAACTTCCAAGTGATGAAGAAGCTTTTAGAAATAGTGAATCAACTAATTTAATATTAAAAAAATCAGGTTACTCAAGATATGAAATTTCAAACTATTCTCTACCGGGGCATCAATCGAGACATAATAGAGTTTATTGGCGTGGGTTTGGTTGGTGGAGTTTTGGGCAAGGTTCCACTAGTTCACCTTGGGGAAAACAATTTACTAGACCAAGAGTTAGTAAGGAATATAAAGAATGGGTAATTAGGCAATGCGAACTTTATTTAGATTCATCTCTTTTAAATAATGAATTTGTCTATAAAGAACTTGATGAGAAAATAATGTTAGGATTAAGACTTAAAGAGGGGATAGATATTTATAGATTATTTAAAGAACAAAACTGGGAAACCAAAAAATTTGAAAATAACTTTAGTAAATTGCTTGAAGAATGGGAAAAATTTCTTGAAAGTGGATTATTAGTAAAGGAGGGAAATAGATTTTTTTTAAGTGATCCAAAAGGAATGGAGCTAAGCAACCAAATTCTTATTTCTATGTTTAAGTGGTGGGATGAGGTTAATTAAGTCTTTCAGAGGCTACCCATTCTTTTAATTTATCCCTAAACAACATCTTTCCTTGAATAACAGGTTGGCAAAATGGTGGTTGATTGTCATTAAGGCCTAACAAATCTGCAGTAACTCTTACTTGCCCATCGCAATAAATACCTGCACCAATCCCTATTGTGGGAATTTTTAAGTTATTTTGTATCTCTTTGGCAAGCAACTCAGGAATATGTTCAAGAACTATTGAAAAACATCCTAATTTTTCAAGAATAGAGGCCTCTCTTTTTATTTTATCTCTGCTCTCTAAGCTTTCTCCCTGTTTCTTTAATCCCAGATTTAAATAGCTTTGTGGTGTAAGACCTATATGACCCATTACGGGGATTCCCATTCTTATTAATCTAGAAATAACCTTTTGGATTTCTGGTTCAGCCCCTTCAACTTTTACAGCTTTTGCACAAGTGCTTTGAATAATTTTTCCTGCATACTCTACAGCTTTATCCTCTCCACATTGGTAAGTCAAAAAAGGCATATCGCAAACAACTAGAGGTTGTTCTTCAATTTTCTTTTTAAACCCTCTAGTAACAGCATTAGTATGATAAATTATATTTTCCAGAGATAATGGCAATGTAGATTTGTATCCTAAACAGACCATTGCTAGGGAATCTCCTACCAAAACAAGATCAACATTAGCTTGTTCCACAATTGAACCTGATATGGAATCCCATGCAGTTAATGCAATAATTCTTTGAGAATTTTCTTTATACTTAATAAGTTCTGAAGGTAGCATAAGTATTTATGTATCTTTTTTGATCAAGAATTGCTAATATATCACTGACTCGGCCTTTCGCGGTTTTAACGCCTAAACCTGGTCAGGACCGGAAGGTAGCAGCCACAAGGGATGCTTGAGGCAGGCGAGATAACCGAGTCACTCTATTTTAACTATCAATTAATCTATATCTTTCTTACTTTGCCTTAATCTCAAAAATTCTGGAATATTAGCTCCTGTTTCTTTGTTGTCGGAAACATTATAAAAAGATTGATTAGATAATCTGTTTTTAATTCTTTGTTGCTTCAATGGTTGGTTAGTATCGAAACCTGTTGCAATGACCGTAACCTGTATCTCGCCTTCCATTGTTTCGTCAACGGCTTGACCTACTATTATGTTTGCATCTTGATCTACGACATCACTAATAACCTCTCCAACAGAATTTACATCGTCAAGTGTTAAATCTATCCCTCCAGTGATGTTTATTAAGCAACCTTTAGCTCCATCAATTCTTCCTGCTTCTAATAAGGGACTATTAATTGCAGCTTGAGCAGCCTCTATGGCTCTAGATCGACCAGAGCCAATACCCATCCCAAGTAGAGCTGTACCAGCTTCCGTCATGACAGATCTTACATCAGCAAAGTCAAGATTTACCTCCCCTGGCCGGGTAATTACTTCACTTATACCTTTAACTCCCATTCTTAGAACATCATCAGCATTCCTAAAGGCTTCTTGAATAGAGGCACCAGCAGAAACTTCTTTTAACCTGTCATTTGGGATGACAATAAGGGTATCCACATTCTCTGCCAATCTTGCGATTCCTTCTTCTGCTTGTCGCATTCTTCTTTTACCTTCGAAAGAAAAAGGTTTAGTTACTATGCCAATAGTTAATGCGCCGCTTTGCTTTGCCACTTCAGCAACAACTGGAGCTGCTCCTGTACCAGTACCTCCACCCATTCCTGCTGCAATGAATACCAAGTCAGATCCCTCTAGTGATTGTTGCAGCTCATCTCTAGATTCTTCTGCAGCCTTTTGACCGATACTTGGATTACCACCTGCTCCAAGACCTCTTGTTAAGTTCTGACCTAGCTGTACCCTTCGCTCTGCAGAGGATTGTAGTAAGGCTTGAGCATCAGTATTGAGAACTCTGAATGAAACCCCAACAAGGTCGCTATCAATCATCCTGTTTACAGCATTACTTCCACCGCCACCAACGCCAATTACTTCAATTTTGGCATTCTGACTTGGAAGGATGTCTTTTGATTGATCAAAGTTTGGATTGTTACCGAAGCTCATCTCTTAAATAGGGATCTAATACTAGTATTGGGTGCATTATGAACTTACTAAGCTCATCTGTAGGAAAATGTTGAGGAAATTCCTTAAATATTTATTTAATAAATATTTTGTATAAAATGCTAAACCCCCACCAACACTACAATAATTAAGAAAAATTATTTAAAATTCAATCCTAAATATTAGGGTTTGAACACTTTTATTTTTGGTTTGTTTGGATCAGTAAGATCAATATTATCTATTTTTTCAGAAAAATTATTTTTCCCAAATTCATTTTTTAGGTTATTGATTATTTGTAATTGATAGTTGATTAAATTAGGTTTGAATCCTAGGAATATTGTTTTTAAATCTCTTTCCTCAAGAGTTAGAAATCCATTTGGTGAAAAAGTTATTTTTACTATCTCAAATTCAAAATTCTCCTGGTCATTTAATATTTTAGATAATATTTTTTTAAATTCTTCTTTCCAACCAAAAACTTTTATTTTTAACTTGCTCAAATCTATTTCTTCTGCGTTTTGTATATTTATGAAAATTCCATCTTTATCAATAAAACCAAATATTTTTTCATTATTTAGTATTCTCTCACCAAAAGCTATTGGAGTTCTTGTTTTAACTTGCACCCTCAAACCAAAAGGAAATATTTGCCTACTGACTGAAACATTCTTTAGCGATAAATTCTGTTTTAACTCTTTTTCTAAAAAATTAGTTTTTATAGAAATTAGTCTTGTTGGAAGTTCTAAAGATGAATTCTCTAATAAATCATTCTGGGAGAATATTTCACTTCCTGAAATTCTGATGTCCTGAATTTTAACATTTTTTAAGGTTTTTAGGCTTATTAAGCTTGTTGAAAATAAAAAGAAAATTAAAAATAAAAAGCGCCTATTATTGATTACTGTATTTTTTCTCACAAATCACATCGAGCTTTTTCCATTAATTGGTCCATCCATTCTCTTGCCTTTTCTGCATCTGAAAATGGCACATCCATCTCTTTCCCATCACCTACGAGTCTCAATCTACACTTCCCTTGAGATTCACTCGTTAGAGGAGCTTCTCCTGAAGTTAGGGCCATTAATTCAACTAATTCAAGTTTCTTGATTGTGAAACTATCTTTATCTTCAAACGTACCAGCTTCAAATGCACTCCATCTTAATTCCCCGTCTTTTAAAGAAGCTGCACCAGAACTATCTAACTTACAAAGTTCAGAACCATTCGCCCAGATCCTAAAAAGATTTTGTCGTCTTCTTTCTAACCATCCCAGAGCAGTTAATAAAATGAAGATTAAGAGTAATGGCAACCAAAGAAGTCCATGCAACATTTGATTCGAAATTATAAATCTAGAGATATGTCTACCAGTTTAGCCACAAGTTGTTCAATATTTAAACCCGAAGCTTTCCAAAGCATTGGGAACATACTGTTTTTTGTAAAACCAGGAATTGTGTTTATTTCATTTAACAAAATTTTATTTGAAGATTTTTCTAAAAAGAAATCTACCCTTGCAAAACCAAAAATATTTAAAGCTCTACAACTTTGAATAGCAATTTCCTTAATTTGGTTGGTAATTTTAGAATCTATTTCGGCTGGGATAGTTATTTTATTATTTGAATTATATTTTGAATCGTAATCATACCAATCACTCTCGTAATTTACTTCGCCTATCTCAGAAGTTATGAGTTTTGAACTTCCAATTATTCCACATTCAATCTCTCTTACCTCTAAACCTTCCTCTACTACAATTCTTGAATCTATTTCACAAGCCTTTTCTAAGGCATCAAATATTTCTGATTCATTTATGACTTTGGAGATGCCAAGAGATGATCCAGAGTTAGATGGTTTAACAAAAACAGGAAAATTTAATTTTTTTATTATTTCACTAATTAAATTTTTTTTAACTTCATTATTACTTAGGTCTTCGTTTTGAAAAACCAGATAATTAACTTGGGGAATTTTTAGATTTGAGAAAATTGTTTTCATCAATATTTTATCCATTCCTAAAGCAGAGCCAAGAATGCCGCATCCGACAAAAGGTTTTTTTGTAAATTTTAGTAATCCATGAATTGATCCATCTTCACCATTAAGTCCATGTAGAAGAGGAAACCAAATATCAACATTTTGAAATTTTATTCCATCAAGGAAGTTAATTTTTTTTGGGTTAAAAGTCTCTTGATTTTTTATTGTTTTGTTTTCAATTTCACCAAACAGGATCTTAACTGAGATATCACTATCAATCCAATCTCCACATTTATCTATATAAAAGGCTTTAACAGTGAAGCGTTGTTTATTTATTTCTGAATTGAAGGCTTGAAAAACCGTCTTTGCAGAGGATATTGATACTTCATGTTCATTTGAATTGCCACCAAATATTAATCCAATACATTTTTTATTTTCACTAATCATTTTGAAAAAATTATTAGCAAAGTTCACCTGTTAAAGAAAAAGGTCTTGCCTCATTAATTCTGACATCTATCTCCTCTCCCATTGAAAAATTAAATTGCATGTTATTGGGAACCTCTACGAAAGTTAGTCTATTTGTTCTAGTCCTACCCATAATTTGTGAAGAATTTTTTGGATTTAAACCCTCAATTAGAACACTTTCAACACTATTAATGTATCGTTGGTTTCTAATCCTGGCAGTTTTCTCGACTAAACGATTAATTTCCTGTAATCTAGCCTTTTTTACTTCTTCAGGAATTTGATTAGTCCAAACTGCTGCTGGCGTATTTGGTCTTGGAGAATATGCTGCTGTATTTACTTGATCAAAGCCAATATCTGAAATTAGCCTCAATGTATCTTGATATTGTTGTTCGGTTTCTCCTGGGAAAGCAACTATCGCGTCTGCTGTTATTGATGCTTCTGGCATTAAAGATCTTATATTTTCAATTATCTTTTTGTACTTTTTAATGGTATATCCTCTAGACATCTGCTTTAAGATTTCATCATTTCCACTTTGGAAGGGAATATGAAAATGTTCGCAGACCTTATCAAGTTCATAACAAGCTTGAATTAATCTTTTTGAAAAATATCTTGGATGACTCGTGGCAAATCTTATTCTACGAATTCCTTTGACATCATGAATGTAGTACAAAAGATCAGTAAGAGTATTTTCTTTCCTCCCCTCTTTTGTTGTTCCTGGAAGATCTCTACCATACGCATCAATGTTCTGCCCCAAAAGAGTAATTTCTTTAAAATTTTTATCAGCTAATTTTTGTATCTCACTTTTTATCGCATTTGGATATCTTGATTGCTCTTTTCCTCTGACAGAAGGTACTACACAATATGAACATCGTTCATTACAGCCATATATGATGTTAACCCAACCACAAATAGAGCTTTCTCTTCTTGCACTTGTTATGTCTTCAGAAATGAAGGTTTCCTCAGTGGCCGCAACTTGATGGCCCAAATCAACTTTCCCTAGTAAGTTCTCAAGGTTATTAACGTGTTGAGGTCCCATTACAAGATCAAGTTCTGGTACTCTTCTGAGTAAGGACTCTCCCTCTTGCTGCGCGAGACAACCTGCTACAACGAGTTTTAAGCTGGGTGTTTTGTGTTTTCTTTTTGCTTGTCTTCCTAGAAAACTATAAACTTTTTGTTCTGCATTATCTCTAATAGTGCATGTATTGTATAAGACTAAATCCGCATTTAATTCATCATCTGCCCTGATATATCCCATTCTCTCTAAAGTTCCAGCCATTCTTTCAGAATCAGCTTTGTTCATTTGACATCCAAATGTGGTTATCCAATAACTGCCAGTAGTTAAGTTCTTTTGAAATTTTTTTTCGTCTTGTTTTGTTTTTGTTAGCACTTTGCTAGAAATTTTTTATGATTCTTTAAGTCAAAATTACAAATTAAATAATTTTGCTGCAATTTTTTGAGGGCGAGCGAGGGGATTCGAACCCCCGAATAGCGGCGCCACAAGCCGCTGCCTTAACCACTTGGCGACGCCCGCCTCACATTTATAAATTTAACAACTCAAGGGTAATTTTTCATAGTTATTTTATCTTTTAGCGAAATTTGAATTATTTTTTAAGTCAGTAAAGTTTTCTTATGTTTTAAAATAAAAAAAAATTTAAAAATTTTGAGTAATTCCGGCACTGCTGAGGTTCTTATTCCCAGAAGCCTTTGTTCAATTGAGGATTTTGATAACCTCATTATTGATTTAGAGGATTTATGTTCAGTTTCCATCAGTTGGGAGGATGGATTTGTTTCTGGGTTAAAGCCTTTAAAAAATAAAGTTACAAAACCAAAAAATATTTTATTCCCAAGATTTGTTGAAACGCATTCGCATTTTGATAAATCTTTTACCTGGCCAGAATTTCCTAATCTGGAATCAAACTATGAAGGAGCATTATCAGTAAATCTTGAAGAACATAAAACTAGAACTACAGATAAGGTTCTTGAAAGAGTTGAGAAATCATTAAAACTTGCTATACAAAATGGATACCGAGCGATTAGAAGTCATATCGATACATATAAAGGTCAATCTATTGAAATTTGGATTGAACTTTTTAAATTACAAAAAAAATTTTCATCTGAGTTGACTCTACAATACGTTGCTCTAGCTCCAGTGGAATTCTGGGATACAAATGATGGAGAAGATTTGGCAAAAATATTTTCCTCTAATGGAGGTATTTTAGGAGGTGTTATTGTTCCTCCTTTCAATAAAAAAAATACAAGCAAATTTCTAGCAAAGATGCTTCTTCTTGCAAGTAAATATAAATTAGAAATTGATTTACATATTGATGAATCAATTATTGAACCTGGAGCGGGAATAAAAGTTTTATTAGAAACAATCGAAAATTTAAAAATTAATAGTATACCGATCACTTGTAGTCATTTGAGTAGTCTTATTTTTCTAAGTAATAGAGAGATTTTAAATTTAGGAGAAAAAATGGCCGAGAAAAATATTAAGGTTATTGCTTTACCCTTAACAAATTTTTGGCTCCTCAATCGAAGTAATAAAACTACTTCATTAAAAAGACCAGTTGCGCCAATAAAGCAATTACAAAAATCACATGTGGATGTATCTCTTGGTAGTGATAATGTTCAAGACCCTTGGTACCCATTTGGTAATTTTGACCCTTTTTATATGTTGTCTTGCTCGATGCCTATGCTTCAACTAAACCCCTGGGAGAGAATGACTCTATCTTCTATTTTTTTAGCTCCAAGCAGATTATTAAATTTAAAATGGGATGGTCTAATTAAAAAAGGTTGTCCTGCTGATTTTGTGATTTTAGATGCACAAAGATGGGCAGATGTTTTTTCGAGCAATTTGAAGAGAAAAGTATTTATAAACGGCGATTTATATCGCTAATTGGCTAATTTATATACAAAGCACAAAAATTTTTATTAATGACATCAAATAGTCTCAAATTTTTAGACAAATTTAGAGGAGTCAAAAACTTAGAGATCATTGAAAATAAATCCGATGTAAAAAGACTTTCAAAAGATTTTTATAACTACTCTCCAATCCTTACTAAAAAATTAGACGAATGTATTGCTGATTTGGTGGTGAGACCTATTGATCACAAAGCGGTAAGGGAAGTAGCAGAAATTTGTTGGGAATTATCTATCCCACTTACTTTAAGGGGATCAGGTACAGGTAATTATGGACAAGCTGTCCCATTATTTAAAGGAGTTGTAATGCAGATGAGTCACTTTAATAAGTTAGAAGAATTTGATCCAGATACAGGCTTTGTAAAAGTACAGTCTGGCTGTGTTATGGGAGATTTGAATAAACAATTAGAGAAATATGGTAGAGAATTGAGATTGCTTCCTAGTACTTGGAAAACTGCAACAATTGGAGGTTTTATTGCAGGTGGATCAGGAGGTATTGGTTCCATTAGATGGGGATTTTTAAGAGATCCAGGAAATCTTATTGGTTTAGAGGCAGTAACGATGAATGAAAAACCTGCATTATTAAAATTTGATGCTGAAGAATCCGAACCTCTTAATCATGCTTATGGGACTAATGGAATAATTACTTCTTTATTACTTGCTACTGATATCAAACGTAAGTGGTACTCATTAGTTATCGACTGTATTGAATTTGAAAAAACAATAGAAATATTAAAAACTCTTACTAGCGCAGCAATTGATCTGAAATTAGGAGCAATTCTTGAAGAAGAAATTGTAGATCAAATGCCAAAATGGTTTAAAGGTAAATCTAGAAGTCACAAGATATTAATACAATCTACTCTTGGAGGAATAAAAACCATAGATCTAATTTGTAAAAAATTTAAAGTTAAATCTGCCCTACTTGGGGAAGAAGAAAAGCTCGTGAATGGAATTTCTGAAGTTGTATGGAATCATACAACTCTTCATATGAGGTCTAGGGATAAAAATTGGACGTATTTACAGATGCTTTTGCCACTTAACAATGAAATAGAATTAATTAATTTTTTGAGAAAAAAATGGGGTAAAAAAGTTCTTTGGCATTTAGAGGCAGTTTCTCAACAAGGATCACCGCGATTAGCGGCTTTGCCTGTATTTAAGTGGAATGGGGCAGAAGAATTAAAAGAAATAATGGAAGATTGCAAGAAACTTGGTGCGTTTATTTTTAATCCTCATGTTTTAACAGTTGAAGGAGGAGGTCTCGGAGTGGTGGATGCAGATCAAGTAAAAGCGAAATTAAGATTTGATCCTAAAGGGCTATTAAATCCAGGAAAATTGGAAGGTTGGGAAGTAAAAGAACAATTTAAAATTTAACATTTCTGTTTATTCGCAAATTTAATAAATTCGGCAACTAAAAAAATAGAACCTGTTAGAACAGGATGATTAGTCGGCCATTTTTTTAAAGAAAATAAATACTCAATGGCAAGTTCAAATGTTTTAAATTCAATTGTTTTTTGGAAGTCAATTTCTTTAATCTGAGACAGATCATTTAATTGCCAACTAGGTTGGTTTGGAACTGGCACAAGTAATAAGTGATCATTTTTCTTTAGAAGTGTTTTTAATATTGCGTAAATATCTTTTTGTCTTTGGACACCTAAAATCCAATAAATTCCTTTATCTTCATTCTTCCAATTGCTTCGCTCATGAGAGAGTGCTTTTGCAGCAGGATAATTGTGCGCACAATCTACAAGAATTTCTTTGTTGAAATAATTTATTATTTCTAGCCTTCCGTTCCAAGTTGTCTTTTTAAGACCTTCAGATATGTGTTTTTCTTTAATATTAAATCCTAAATTATTCAGCGCTTCAATTGCTCCAACAGCTACAGAAGCATTTTCCTTTTGAAAAATTCCTTTTAATCCAAGCTCATAGCTGTTTGTAATTGAATCTTTCCAAATAATTTCTGCTCCAACCTTTTTAACTTTTTTGGTTATTAAATTTTCAACTTGACTATTTTGTTTGCATGAGATGACAATTGAGTTTTTTTCAATAACTGCTAATTTTTCTTCGGCAATTTTTTCAATCGTATCTCCAAGAAATTCTTGATGGTCTAAGCCAATATTCCCAATAGCAATTATTGGTCTAGATTTATGGGCTGTTGTCGCGTCTAATCGTCCCCCTAAGCCAGCTTCAAGAATAAGTAATTCAACTTTTTGATGGTCAAAAAAATTTAGTGCGCAGCAAATGATTTTTTCAAAAGGAGTTAATTCAAATGTTGAAAAATTTTTTTCTATTAATCTATAGATTTTTTCAAAATCATTTTTGTTGATATTTTTTTTATTAATTCTAATCCTCTCGCATACATCTAAAAGATGAGGAGATGTAGTTACACCGAAATTCCTTTTGGCTTCAAAAAGTATACTTTCTAAATATGCCGCGATTGATCCTTTCCCATTGGTTCCAATAATCTGTATGGCAGGGATATTCTTGCAAGGATTACCAAGTTCTTGTAGTGCTTTTTTAATTCTTGATAAACCTAACTTGATATTATCCCTTTCATATTTAGGAGATAACAATTCAAAAGTTTTTAAATTTGCATTTTTCAAAATTTAAATTGCTATAACTCTTCAAAAATTGAATTTAGCTTATTTAAAAGAATATTAATTTCTCTTCGAGAAATAACTAATGGTGGGACAATTCTTACAACATTTCCTCCTGCAGGAACTACCAGTAATCCTTTATCAAAAGCTTTTAAAGTAATGTTTTTTGCATCAGCATAATCATCATTGATCACAAGACCTTGTATTAAACCTAAACCTCTTTTCCCGCTAATAATATTTGGAAATTTTTTTGACAATTCTTCAAACCCAGCACTTAATTGTTCCCCTCTTAGATAAACATTATTGATAATATTTCTTCTATTTATTTCTTCTAATACAGTTAGGGCAGCTTTACAAGCAAATGGGTTCCCTCCAAAAGTGCTAGCATGATCCCCTGGAGAAAAAATGTTGGCTTTTTCTTTTACCAATAATGCTCCAATTGCATGACCTCCTCCTAATCCTTTAGCAAGGGTGAATCCATCAGGTTCAATTCCTAAATTCTCATAACCCCACATTTTCCCAGTTCGACCTACTCCACTTTGGACCTCATCTAAAATGAGAAGAGAATTATATTTATCACATATTTCTCTCAGGCTTTTAAAAAATATTTTACTTCCAGGAATTACGCCGCCTTCACCTTGTATGGGTTCAACTAAAACTCCGGAAATTTTTTGATCATTATTTTCACACTCTTCAAATAATTTTTTTACCGAATCAAAATTGTTAAATTTAAAAAATTTGAACCCTTGAATCATTGGTTCGAAACCTTTTTGATATTTTGGTTGTCCAGTGGCACTCAAGGCTGCAAGCGTCCTTCCATGGAAGCTGGATTCTGCTGCGAGAATAATTGATTCTTTACCTTTATTTGTTTTATTTCCATATTTTTTAATTAATTTAATTGCTGATTCATTTGCTTCCGCACCACTATTACAGAAGAAGACGCTTTTAGCACAACTCATATTCGTTAAAGTTCTGCTTAATTGTTCTTGTTCTTCAATGTTGTAAAGATTGGAAATGTGCTGAATCTTTTTTAGTTGACTTGATAGCTTCCTTCTTAAAACTCTATCGCTATGTCCAAGACTACAAGTTGCAATACCAGCAACTGCATCAAGATACTTTTTACCTTTGTTGTCCCATAGCCAACAACCTTTTCCTTTTTTGAATGATATATCGAATCGACTATAGGTATTCATCAAAGTGGGAGCGGTCGGACTTGAACCGACATACCCGAAGGTGCCGCATTTTGAGTGCGGTGCGTCTACCAATTCCACCACGCTCCCAAGGCTTTTGAAAAAATGAACCTTTTTATTATAACAAAAATCAACTTATTGACTATTGTTCTGGTCAAGGAACGGTGATCTAAATAACGTTTGTTAATAGTTAATCTTTTCGTTGAAAACATAGAATTATATTTATTGAATTTGCTGACAAGGGATAAGGTGAAAAATAAAAAATTGACATATATGATACATTTTTGTGATTAAATGAGAGTAAAAGTCCTTCTCATGAGGAGATAGCTTCATGTTTAGTAATATTGTGCTATATTTGGAAAAAAAGCAAATGTCCAAAACTCAAGCTAAAAAGCTATCTCTGAAGTTTATTCCTTATCTTTTTATTGCAGTAACCATACTGACAGCATTTGGTACTAATGGAGGGACATGGGTATGAATAGCTTCAAACTAGCTGGTTTGAACAAAAATTGGTCTAATCGTTTCTTAGTACTATTTATATTATTTTTAGGTTGTATTTCACTAATTAATATCGCTTATATATAAGAAATTGGTTTTTTCAGGATTGATAATTTTTTCTCTCATATTAAGCTGCCTTATATTTAGGAATATCTTCAGGTTCGGAATTAATTTCAAATTCCTTATCAGAGCTAGTTCTTCGGTTAAATTCTCTGTTTATTTTTACACCTAGCATTTTGAGTTTTGATTCAAAATGCTCATAACCTCTATCCAAATGGTCTAAACCATAGATTCTACTATTACCTTTAGCTACTATGCCAGCTATTATTAATGCAGCTGATGACCTTAAGTCTGAGCCAACTAGATTCATTCCTTTAATTGTTTTAACTCCCTTGATATGAGCTACATTTTTATTTAATTTAATACTGGCACCCATTTTATTTAGCAAATGAATATGATTCATTCTGTTTTCAAAAATTGTTTCAGTTATCTTTGATTCACCATCAGCTATAGTCATCAAGGCTGTAAATGGTGCCTGTAAATCAGTAGGAAATCCTGGGAAAGGGGCTGTATCAATATCTACCGCTTTTATTTCTTTACCTTTAATTGTAATTGAATTACCTTTAATCGTTATTTTACTACCGCTCTCTTGAAGCTTATTAGTAACGGCTTCAAGATGAGTAGGAATAACTGGAGAAATTGTTATGGAAGAGGAAGTTGCAGCAGCAGCTATTAGAAAAGTGCCTGCTTCTATTCTGTCTGGGATTACTTTGTGAGTACAACCATCAAGTTTATTCACACCATCAATAATTATTTTTTCTTTACCAGAGTCGTAAATTTTTGCTCCCATTTTATTGAGCATTTGACATAAATCTTGTATTTCAGGTTCCCTAGCAGCATTCTCAATAGTAGTTCTTCCCTTTGCTAAAGATGCAGCCATTATTAAAGTTTCAGTTGCTCCTACGCTTGGACATTTCAATATGATATGAGTACCACAAAGTCTATTCTTATTTCCCTTTATTTTGGCTTTCACAATTCCTTCTTCAATAAGAATTTCTGCTCCTAAGGCTTTAAGTCCATTAATATGTTCATCTATAGGCCTTAAACCAATATTGCAACCTCCAGGCATGGGTACTTTAGCCTCTCCAAATTTACTTAATAGTGCACCAATACAAAAAAAACTAGCTCTTAGTCGATTAACAAGTTCATATGGAAGTTGTTGATTGGAAATGTTTTTTGAATCTATTTCTAATTTATTATTTTTATCCACTAAGTTAACTCCTAAACTCTTAAGTATTTCCCTCATCTTTTCTATATCAGTGAGATGTGGAACATTCTCAAGAATTATTATTTCGTTAGTCAATAATGATGCCGCTAATAAAACCAAGGCTGAATTTTTCGCACCACCTATTTCAACTGTTCCATTTAATTTAGCTTGGCCAAAAATCTTTAAATTTTGAGATTTAAGATATGACTTATTTTCGCTTCCCCAAATCATTAAGATTTAATTTATTAGGTTCATAATGACAAACTAACTTTAGTAAGTCCACCCTATGTAACGTCCTGAATATTAATTAAAAGTAAAAATGTATTATTCGATTTTTAGGAAATTAAATTTTAAAAATTATTGATCAAAGCTTTATTGGAACTAAGATATAATTGATAGCAAAATTTTTAAATTCCTCATAGAAAATACTTTTTTAAAAATAACTAGTAAAAACAATAATCTAGTTAAAAGATTTAGATCATTTAAGAGAGGATCATCTCCAAAAGATCAAGACTTTTTTTGTATAGAAGGTACACATCTCATTGAAGAATTGCTGAGGTCTGGAAAAAATCCCTCTAAGATTTTAGTTACCGAAAAATGGCTAAGAAAGAATCAAAATCTAAGCAAAAAATTTGATGAGTCATTAATAAATATTGTCTCAGAGGAAGTCTTGGCATCTGCGATTTCAACAATTAATCCAGATGGAATAGCAGCTTTAGTAGAGATTTCAGCAATACCTAATTATCAATTTAAAAGAAAAGATGATTTTGTTCTTGTTCTCGACAGAATTCAAGATCCTGGGAATATGGGTAATCTATTTAGAACCGCTTTAGCTGCGGGTGTTAATGCAATTTTTTTAGCTGGAGGCGCGCACCCATTAGGCCAAAAGGTATTAAGAGCATCCTCAGGTGCAGTTTTTCATCTGCCATTTTTAAGATTTGATGGCATTGAAGAAGAAATATTAAATTCTTTACTTAAGTCTTTGTCTGAATTATCAAATGTAGGATTTAAGATTTTCTCTACTACTAGCCATAATGAAAGTTCAAAAAAACCTTCAAAACCTTACTGGGAAGTTGATTGGTCTAGACGTACAGCATTAATTTTGGGTAATGAAGGTCAAGGTATTCATAAAAAAATTCAAGAAGCTTTTAATGAAACAATTACAATTCCGCATAGTGAGATTGTAGAATCATTGAATGTGGCTTGTGTTGCAGTTCCGTTATTACTAGAACGAAAAAGAGTCGCATACACCTCTAAATAAATAAATAAAAAGTGACTGATTCAAGTTTTGATTTTGATTTAATAGTAATAGGAGCAGGATATGGAGGTTTTGATGCCGCTAAACATGCTGCTGGTAAGGGACTGAAAGTCGCAATAGTAGAATCTTCTGATATGGGAGGCACTTGTGTTAACAAGGGTTGTGTTCCATCTAAAGCTCTTTTGGCTGCAAGTGGAAAAGTTAGAGAAATAGCTAATTATGAACATTTAGCTAAATTTGGTATACATGCTTCACCAGTAAGGTTCGAGAGATCAAAAATTGCAGATCATGCAAATAATTTAGTTTTAAATGTTAGAGAAAATTTAACAAAAACTCTTAAAAGGAGTGGAGTTGAAATTATTTTGGGTATTGGAAGAATTGAAGGAAATCAAAAAGTAGGTGTAAGAGATAAAAACGGAATTGATAAAATTTTCACATGTAAGAATATTGTTATAGCAACAGGCTCTTCTCCTTTTGTGCCCCGTGGAATAACTTTGGATAATAGGACCGTATTTACTAGCGATGATGCGGTTAAACTTGAGTGGCTGCCTAGATGGATAGCAATTATTGGAAGCGGATATATAGGTCTAGAATTTGCTGATGTTTATACCGCGCTTGGTTGTGAAGTTACCATGATCGAGGCTTTGGAGAATATTATGCCAACATTTGATCCAGACATCACTAAAATTGCTAAGAAGAACCTTATTCAAGCAAGAGATATAGACACAAAATCAAATGTCTTTGCAACAAAAATAACACCTGGATGCCCTGTAAAAATAGAACTGACTGATGCAAAATCTAAGGAAGTTGTGGAAAATCTAGAAGTTGACGCTGTACTAGTCGCAACTGGCAGAAGTCCTAATAGTAATAACTTAAATCTTGAGTCGGTTGGTATTGAAACAGTAAAAGGTTTCATTCCTGTAGATGATCAAATGAGAGTTAAGAATGGTGATGAAATAATACCTAACATTTGGGCTGTTGGAGATGTAACGGGAAAACTAATGCTTGCCCATACAGCTGCAGCGCAGGGTACTATTGCTGTTGATAATATTTGCGGTGGTAATGTTGAAATTAACTATAAAAGTATCCCCGCAGCAACCTTTACTCACCCAGAGATAAGTTCAGTTGGTCTCTCTGAAGTTGAAGCTAAAGAGACATCTATAAAAGAAAATTTTACTTTGGGAGTTGTCAAAAGTTTCTTTAAGGCTAATTCAAAAGCATTGGCTGAATTAGAGAGTGATGGATTGCTAAAGTTGATTTTCAACAAAGATAATGGGAAAGTATTAGGGGCTCATATTTTTGGGTTACATGCAGCTGATTTAATTCAAGAAATTTCGAACGCTATTTCAAGGAACCAAGATGTAATTGAATTATCTAAAGAAGTTCATACTCATCCTACTCTTAGTGAAGTAGTTGAGGTCGCATATAAACAGGCGGCTTCTCAAATAAAATAATATCTAAAATTAATGGAGATAAGACGCAGGCCACCTAATCCAACAGTAAGGGTAGAAAATTTAGAATATGCTGTACCTCATAGAGAAGCACAAGCAAAAAACATTCTGGAAGAAATTGTATGGCACAAGGATATTGAAATTAAGAATTTTAAAAAAATAGTCTCTTTAGAAGATCTCATCAAAAAGATTGAAAAACTTCCTACTCCCAAAGATTTTTACAAAAATATCTTGGAGGCAAAAATAAAACCAGGAGTTATTGCTGAAATAAAAAAAGCTAGTCCGAGTAAAGGAGTTATTAGAAAAGATTTCAATCCTGAAGAAATAGCAATTTGTTATGAAGGATTAGGTGCATCATGTATTTCAGTACTTACCGATAAAAGGTTTTTTCAAGGTAGTTATGAAATACTCGAAACTGTAAGAAAATCAACTAATCTTCCTATACTCTGCAAAGATTTTATTATTTCTGCTTATCAGATTTATAAAGCAAGGGTATCTGGTGCTGATGCAATATTATTAATCGCTGCGATTTTAAGTGATGATGATTTAATTTATTTAAAGAAAATAGCTGATAATTTAAAGATGAGTGTTCTTGTTGAAGTCCATAACTCTAATGAATTAGAAAGGATTCTAAAGTTAAAATCTTTTAATTTGATTGGAATAAATAATAGGGACTTAAAAACTTTTAAAACGGATTTAAAAACATCAATAGAATTGATGCATTCATATGCAGGTATATTTTTAAAACAAAATATTATTCCCATAAGTGAATCCGGAATTAATTGTGCCGAAGATTTAGAATCGCTTAGATCTATTGGAATCATGGGAGTATTAATTGGTGAAACTTTTATGAGAGAAACTGATATTGAACAATCTTTCAAGAAATTATTCAAATCAATTTAATATTGACTCCAAATCGTGCTATAAAATTTAATAAACAGAGTTGTACTGAATATATATGCAGGCTGTAATTTTAACAGGTATTGTCGCAGGATTTGTGCATGTAGTTAGTGGCGCTGATCATCTAATTGCAATGGCACCGGCAGCGATTAATAATCCTCAAAAAGCTCTTAAAAATAGTTTCTCATGGGGCTTGGGGCATTCCTCAGGAGTCCTCTTGTTAGCATTTCTAGCGATTTTTATTAAGGATATTACGCCATTAAACAAATTTTCTAGTATTGCCGAATTCCTAGTTGGAATTTCACTTCTAGTTGTTGGAGTATTTGCTATAAAAAATTCTTTTCAATTAAGTATTCACTCGCATTCCCATAAGCATGAGAATGGAATTGCCCATCGTCACTTTCACTTTCATGTTAAGGAACAAAAAAATAATAAACACTCACATGCTTTGACTGGTTTAGGCTTGCTACACGGTATAGCTGGAGGTTCACATTTTCTTGCAGTTCTTCCTGCTTTAGCACTACCTCTAACAAGCGCTTGCTTATATTTGATTTCATATTTGATTGGTTCACTAATAAGTATGAATCTTTTTACTTGTTTAATATCTTTTACCACCTTTAAAGCAAGTCAAAAATTTATTAAAAGATTAATAGCTGCAGCAGGAGGGCTTTCCTTTTCTTTGGGATTATTTTGGATTCAAAGAAGCGCTTCTGTTTTTTTGAATTAAAAAATTTTTTAATTTAGGAATAATCAATTTAGAGGTGACGATCCCAATTATTTTTTCGTTATTGATTAATCCAAATTTATTACTATCTTCGCTAAATTCAATATTGTCTCCAATAACCTCAACGTTATTTTGATTTACTAAATATATCCTTTTTATTAGGTTTTTATTTTTAAATGGATGATTAAAAATAACTATTTGTCGATTTTTAAGTATTGATTTATTCTTTTTATATTTTTTAAAAAATACAATATCCCCTTCTTTTAGGTAAGGAAACATTGATTCACCACTAATAATCGCGGTTTTTCTTAAACCTAAAAGAAATAAAATAAAATCAAAAAAACTTTTGAAAATAACTCTTATTAACTAGCTTTTATAAAAGCGTCTGATCTTCCTTTTGAAGCCCAGAAAATATTATGAATTTTTTCTACATAACTCATGAGTTCTTCAGCTTGGGCTAAGTCAACATTAACTTTGCATGCACTGCATAATTTGGCCGCCTTCCAAATGGTTTCATGTAAGTCTGGATAAGTTTCTAAGTGAACTGGTTTAAAGTAATCTGTCCACAAAATTAGAATTTCTTTCTTTGTTTCTTTTGCTTGCTCTTCTTTTACTGCAACATATCTAGAAAATGTATTACTGTATGCAGCCCACTCTGCTGAATCAGTGCTAGAAGGAGCTTCTAATGCAATAAGTTTTTTTGTCATTGATAAAACTGCTTCAGCTGCAACTCTCGTAGATGCTGGATCATAAACACCACAAGGACCATCGCAGTGAGCATGGACTGTCATTGGGGATGTTTTATTTAGAAAAGAATTGATGAATTTACTTAACATTTCATATATTTGATGTTGTATATATATTACTTGTAGATTCACTAAATTGAAAAGTCTTAGATATTTTTCTTACTTAATTTAATTGACTTTTAATAATTCAACTTCAAATATTAAAGTTGAATTAGCAGGAATAGGTCCCATATTTCTTGAGCCATATCCTAATTCGGGAGGAATAATTAATTTTCTTTTCCCACCAACTTTCATACCTGCAACACCTTCGTCCCAACCTTTAATCACTCTTCCTCCCCCTAAAGGGAAAGGAAATGGTGCTCTGCCATAACTAGTATCAAATTGCTCTCCATTTTCGAGCGTTCCAGTATAGTTTACTGTTACAGTCTGGCCTGACTTGGCTTCATCTCCCTCTCCTAGAACTAAGTCAATTATCTTCAGGCCACTTTCTGTAGTCTTTGAATTGTTGTCTGATGGTGTTTCTTCTGCCATAGCGAAAAGTATAGGATTTGGATCTGATGGGTCTAGTTCAAATAAATTATTATTTGAGACATTTGATGATTTTGCAACAGGTTTTCTTTGAACTGATTGAGTTTCTGATTCAGCAGCATTAACGACTTGAGGTGAATTAAATTGACTGAAAAGAGTTAATGAAACGCAAAAAACAAAAACTGTAAAACTAATAAAGACTTCTTTCACTTAAATTTTGAAAGTTACTAAAACTAAGTCTACAGAATGAAGGTACAATAAATGGGTGATTATAAATTTAATTTCGTAATTTTAGATTGTTAATCCCAACTCAAATTAAAAGTCTAAGACAATATTTTTACCCTTGTTTAGGAGGGATTTTAGGAGGAATTTCAGTTTCAACTCATTTTTGGCTGATTTTTATGCCGATATCTTTATTTATTTTATGGAAGGGAAGTGAAAGGAGAATAGCAAATTTTTGTTGGGGTTTTTTCTTTATCTTGATAAGTCATTCTTGGCTTTATGATCTTCATCCATTGACATGGCTTGGGTTTTCATGGCTTGCAAGTTTAATAATTGCCATTTTAATATTATTATTTTGCGCTTTTCTGGGTGGGATATTAGTTTATTTATGGGGATTGTTAGTTGAAATCATTCTCTGGAAAGAGGATGTTTTCAAAATGAAAATATTATCTTTAACAGTAAAAGTATTTTTTTTATCCTTGACTTGGGGTATTGGTGAACTGATACTTTCTCAAACACCTTTTTTTTGGATAGGTTTAGGAGAGAGTCTTATCCCAGGTGATATTTATCTTGCTGGTTTAGCAAAATGGATTGGTGCAAGTGGTTTATGTGTAATACAAATATTGATTGGATTTTGGATTTTTTATTTTCAAGGTAGATGGGAAAGAAAACTTCACTTTAAAAAAATATTTCTTTTAGGACTTTTGGTTTTTATTCTCTTACATTTAATTGGAGGTTTAACAACTCCATTAAAAAGAAATTATGAATATCCAGTAGCTATTTGGCAAACTAATATACCAACAAGAGAGAAATTAAAAATAAATGATGAATTTATTGAAGAAAAGCTATCCATCGCTCAAAAATTTGCTTTATCAAACAAAGCGAAACTTCTTGTTGCTGCTGAAGGAACTCTATCTAATAATTTTTATTTTTCTAAAGGCATAAAGGTTAATACCTTGTCAGGAGGTTTCAGAAATTCAAATAATGAGTTAAGAAGTTCTTTCCTCGGATTTCAAATTGGAGATAAATCTTTTACCTCATTTTTAGATAAAAATAGACTTGTTCCAATAGGTGAAAAAATACCTAGATTTCTAGATATTTTTTCCAGAGGATTATCTGCAGTAGGAGGAATTCAACCAGGTTCTGATTCAAGATTTTTTGATCCTAAATTTACGCCTCCATTAGCAGTAGCAATCTGTTATGAAATTAGTGATGGATTGAAAATAAGAAAGGCTATTAATAATGGTGCAAAACTAATAATAACTGCAGCAAATTTAGATCCCTATCCAACAAAGCTTTATAATCAATTTCTGTCTTTGGCAAGATTGAGAAGTATTGAAAATAAAAAAGATAATCTACTTGTATCAAACACTGGTCCTTCGGGTTTAGTTAAAGATGATGGAGAAATTATTCAACTTCTAGATTTAAACGTTGAGCAAATTAAAATAGTATTCCCTAATTTTTCAACCGACAAGACCTTCTATACAAAATTTGGAGATAAACCTATTTTATTATTGTTTATATTTTTTATGGGATTAAATTTCATTTGGAAAATTAATTAATTAATCCGCCACCTAATAGAATTTCTTCTTTATAAAAAACAGCAGCTTGTCCTGGCGTTACAGAACTTTGACTCTCTTCGAAAATTAATTTAAATGTTTTAATTGGATTATCTGAATTATCTGAATTTTTCAATGGAATTAAAGTTCCTTTTACTGGATGACTTCTATATCTGATTTGTGCTTCTACTTCTATCTTTTGCTTAGGTTCTTCGATTGAAACCCAGTTTACCTGACTAATTATTGCTTCTTTTTTAAATAGATTACTCTTATCTGCTACATAAACTATATTTTTTACCCTGTCTAAACTTTTTACATATAGTGGTTCAGGCCAAGAAATGCCTAAACCTTTTCTTTGACCTACCGTAAAGTGCTGAATACCATTGTGAGTTCCAAGTACTTTACCGTTTACATGAATAATTTCACCTTTTTTGGGCTCAATGTGTTTGTCGATAAATGTTTGCATTGATCCATAATGCTCAACTAAACATAAATCTTGACTTTCTGGTTTATTAGCAGTTCTAAGGCCTAATCTCAGGGCTTCCTTTCTTGTATCCTCTTTTTTCATGTCACCTAAGGGGAATTCCAATCTGCTTAGTAATTCTTGTGAAAGACAATAAAGAAAATAACTTTGGTCTTTATTCTCGTCAGCACCTCTTAGAAGTAGAAATTCCTTAAATTTAAAGCCTTTGTAATCAAGTTTTGCAGCATAAGAAAAATTTTTAATTCTTGCGTAATGTCCTGTCGCAATATGAGTAAAGTCTTTTTTGTTTATTGCGTAATTAAGCATCTCTTCAAACTTCACATTCTTGTTGCACATCGAACATGGAAGGGGAGTGAATCCTTTCTCGTAGCTTTCAGTAGTTTTTTTAATTACCTCTCTTTCGAAAATTTCTCTTGAATCTATAATTTTATGATTAATTCCTAAATCTTCACAAAGGCCTGCAGCATCTACTAACCCTTCAGAACAACAGGAGCCTTGACCTTTCATTAGCCAAAGAGTTAGTCCTTCAACATTCCAGCCTCTTTCAACAAGAAGAGCAGCTGAAAGGGAACTGTCTACACCACCAGAAAGACCTACAATAATATTTTTCTTCTTCTTAGCTTTATTATTAGTAGAAAAACAGTTCTCTAATTTTTTATCCTTTTGTGTCTTTAACATGGAAGTTTAAATTTTTGAACAGTACTTAAGTTTCTTTGTACTAATTATGAACGAAATTGTATGGCCAACAATTGACTCAAAACATTTAATTGTTGATTCAAAGCAAATGTTGATATTAGAGAAAGAAATGTTTTCTGATGGGATGCCCCCAGAAGCATTGATGGAAAAAGCTGGCATCCAAATTAGTAGATGGCTCTTAAAAAAGAAACCTCTTTTAAAGCATGGAATAATTGTTTTAATAGGTCCTGGACATAATGGTGGGGATGGTGCCGTACTAGCTAGAGAGCTTTCCTTGAAAGGGTATTTAGTTAAGGTATGGTGTCCATTTCCAATAAAAAAAACATTAACAATTGACCACATTAATTATCTTACATCTATTGGTGTAACAAAATTAGTAGAACCCCCCGATGCGAATGGGAAAGAACTATGGATTGATTCTGTTTTTGGCAATAATCAAACAAGAAAAGTGGATAATAATTTAATTAAATTATTTAATCAGAAATTTCATAACAAATTTGGTAAAGTTGTAAGCATTGATATCCCTACAGGATTATGTCCTAATACAGGAGAGCCTTTTGAGGATAATGTAGCAGTAAAAGCTGACTATACCTTGGCCATTGGTCTTAATAAGATTGGATTAATACAAGATTCAGCATTACCTTTTATTGGAGACTTGCACCATATCGATGTTGGCGTACCCATAAATAAGTTATCTAAGATTGAAAAAAAAATTTTTAAGGTTACTTATAGTGATTTAAAGAATATTGATTTGCCTTCTTTACCTAAAAATTTCAATAAATATAGAAGAGGAAGAACACTATTAATTGCCGGAAGTGAAAAATATCCTGGTGCTGCATCATTAGCAATAAAAGGTGCTATATCTAGCGGAGTAGGTTTTATCTCTGCAGTCCTGCCTGAATTAGTTGCTGAATCTATTTGGCAAGTTGCCCCAGAAATAGTTTTAAAAGGAACTATGAAATCTAATCAAGATGGTAATGCATCTCTATTTAGTGCATTAAGTAATATCGATTTAAATGCATATGATTCATTAGCTGTTGGCCCAGGGATAGGGATTGATAATGATGATTGGCAAAAATCAAAAGACATCCTTATAGGTTTTGAAGGATTATTGATCTTGGATGCAGATGCGCTCAATAGAATTGCGCAATCTGAATTAGGAACAAAATTCTTTTTGGAGAGAAAATTTAAAACATGGATTACACCTCATAAGAGAGAATTTGTGAGGTTATTTCCTCATATAAAATGTAAAACTAATGTTGGATTAGCTCTTAATGCGGCAAAAGAATTTAATATAAGTGTTTTGTTAAAGGGAGCTAATAGCATAGTCGCAGATAACAAAAAAGCATGGCAAATTTTTGGGACCGATTCTCATACGGCTAGAGCTGGATTGGGAGATCTTTTATCTGGATTTGTAGCGGGCAGTTCTGCGATTGATTTATCCTTTTGTAAGGATATAAAAACTGATTTTTTCGCTAAATACGTACTTTTACATTCTTTCGCTGCATCAACATGTAAAAAAGGGTCAAATGCTCACAGTATTAGTGATGAATTATCAAAGTTGATGAGAAATAGGAAATCGAGACAAATATCTTGAAAGAAACAATTTAAAGGAGTTTTTTTAAGTTTTAAACACATAAATAAACAAATATTACATGAAATCTGAAGCACATATTAAATATTTGGGTTTTTTCAAAAAAGTGTAGGAGAGTTTTAATACCTTTATTGGCTTAAAAATGGTCTCATCTATACCAACACAGGCAGAACAGCCAAAAAGAAGAAGTAATGATCCAATAAGTTGGTATTTGCAAAACATCGGCAGAGTACCCTTGTTAACTCCCGCCGAAGAAATTGAACTTGGTAATCAAGTCCAAAAAATGATGATTATTACAGAAGATGGACAATTAAATGAAAAAATTAATGAATTTACAAAGCAGCAAAAAAGAACAATAAAAATTGGCAGGAGAGCTAAAGATAGAATGATGAAAGCTAATCTGAGATTAGTTGTTAGTGTGGCAAAAAAATACCAAGGCAAAGGTCTTGAATTACTTGATTTGGTTCAAGAAGGTTCTCTTGGCTTGGAGAGGGCTGTTGAGAAATTTGATCCTACAAGAGGATATAAGTTTTCAACATATGCTTTTTGGTGGATCCGACAAAGTATGACTAGAGCAATTGCGTGCCAATCAAGAACTATCCGCTTACCAGTTCATTTAAGTGAAAGATTAGCATCTATACGCAAAGTTAGTAGGGATCTGGCTCATAAGCTAGGTGCGATGCCAAGCAGAATTGAAATTGCAGAAGCAATGGAAATTGATGTTGAGGAATTAGATTCGGTTTTAAGACAAGCTTTATCAACAAGTAGTTTGGATGCTCCAGTGAATGGCGATGATGGTAGGAGCTTTTTGGGTGATTTAATCGCAGATAGTAATAATGAAGAGCCTTTAGATCAAGTTGAACAAAAAATGCATCAAGAGCAACTTGGGAAATGGCTAAGCCATCTCAGCGAGCAAGAGCAACACGTTCTCAAGTTAAGGTTTGGTTTAGATGGAAATGAAAGACATACTCTTGCTGAAATAGGAAGATTATTAGAAGTTTCTAGGGAAAGAGTTAGACAAGTTGAACTTAAGGCATTAAGGAAATTAAGAAACTTAACCAGAAAGTTACCTAGCGGTATCTAATCTAATCTAATCTTCAGCCCAAATATACTTAGTTAATTCTTCTGAAGGTGGTTCAGGCGCTTCCAAAGCTTTCTTAACGGACTCTGATATTTCTATATCTATTTTCTTTTCAATATTTTTTAATTCTTCTTCTTTTGCAAATTTACCTTTAATAATTTCTTGGGCTAACTTCTTAATAGGATCTCTTTCTGCCCAAAACTCCTTTTCTTTTTCAGATCTTAATTCATCTGGATCAGCAAGAGAATGTCCTCTGTATCTGTAAGTCAAGCATTCTAAAAGTGTAGGACCTTCACCTGCCCTAGCTCTCTCTATTGCTCTTTGTGCCGCTCCTCTTACTGCTAATACATCCATCCCATCAACTTCCTCACCATGCATTCCAAAAGCAGAAGCTTTCCTCCAGATTTCAGGATTGCTAGTAGCTCTATCGTGGGCCATACCAATAGCCCATTTATTATTCTCAACAACAAAAACTATAGGTAATTTCCATAATTGAGCCATATTTAAACATTCAAAAAACTGGCCATTATTACAAGTTCCATCTCCAAAAAATGCTGCAGTTACTGCATCACTACCACTATTGCCAGCAACTTCCTTTTTATATTTGCTTGAAAAAGCTGCCCCTAAAGCAACCGGAATTCCTTCTCCGATGAATGCATATCCTCCTAGTAAGTGATGCTCGCTTGAAAATAAGTGCATGGAACCTCCTCGGCCTTTACTGCAACCTGTAGCTTTCCCAAAAAGCTCACTCATAACTTCAAAGGAGGGAACTCCGGCACTAAGTGCATGAACATGATCGCGGTAGGTACTGCAAAACCAATCATGTTTCTTCTTCATAGCGCCAATTACTCCAGTGCTTATAGCTTCTTGACCGTTATATAAGTGAACAAAACCAAACATTTTCCCCCTGTAGTACATTTCTGCACACTTATCTTCGAATCTTCTACCAAGTACCATATCTTCATAAAGGAATAATCCTGTTTCCCGATCTAATTCGGCTTTTTTTATATCTTGAAGATTTGAAATTCTTTCTACGTGTGTTTCCAAGAAAAATACCTTAACGAAGTTTTGATTTGTTGACATTCTAGGGTGTGAAGGTCGATTTTCATGATTTTTTTTAATAACTCTGCAAGACCTTATGAAAAAAATTTTTAACTTGATAAAATTTATCTAATAATTTAATAGGATATTTGTTTGGAACTTCCTTTAGATCATTATCGTTTAATTGGCGTAAGCCCCTCCGCAACATCTGAGGAAATATTAAGAGCCTTTCAATTAAGGTTGGATAAAACCCCTGATGAGGGATTTACTTATGAAGTTTTAACCAAAAGATCAGAATTGCTTCGCCACACTGCTGATTTGCTTACAGATCCAGAAAGCAGGAGAGAGTATGAGAATTTGTTGCTAGATGGATCCTCTGGATTAGAGTTTTCTTCAAATAGAGAAGTGGCAGGATTAATCCTTCTTTGGGAATCGGGTTCCCCAAAAGAAGCTTTCAAAATCGTTAGAAAAGCTTTGCAGCCCCCTCAAACTCCTGCTTTAGGAAGTAGTAGAGAAGCTGACCTAACTCTATTAGCTGCCTTAGCAGCAAGAGATTCTGCAATTCAAGAACAACAGCTTAGATCATATTCAAACGCTGCAGAATTTTTACATGAGGGTATTCAACTTCTTCAAAGAATGGGAAAACTAAGTGAAAGGAGGAAAGAACTTGAAGAAGACTTGGTTTCCCTTACTCCTTATAGGATTTTAGATCTACTTAGTAGAGATTTAAGTGATCAAGAGTCTCATCAAAAAGGTTTAAGTATGTTGGAAAATTTAATAATTAAAAGAGGTGGATTGGAAGGTAATAATAAATCTGAATATGGAGATTATCTTAATCAGCAAGAATTCGAAGCCTTTTTCCAACAAATAAAGCCATATTTGACAGTGCAAGAACAGATAGATTTGTTTCTTGAATTACAAAAAAGAGGATCATTAGAAGCAGGATTTTTAGCCTTTCTATCCTTGACAGCAATTGGGTATTCAAGAAGAAAGCCAGAAAAATTATTTGAAGCGAGGCGAATTTTAAAGAAACTTAACCTGTCAGGTCTTGATTCAATGCCTCTTATTGGTTGTTTAGATCTGCTTTTAGCAGATATTAATCAAGCCTCTGCGAGGTTCTCTAGCAGTTCCGATGAGAAATTAAGAGATTGGTTTAATAATTATCCAGGTATGAAGTTAGAAGCAATTTGTATTTTCTGTAAAAATTGGCTTGAGAATGACGTTTTAGTTGGTTATCGAGATATTGAATCAAAAGAGGTGAATTTAGATTTATGGTTTGAAGATAGGGGAATTCAAGAATTTATTGAAAAATTAGAAAAAAAATCAAATAAAACACTAATCAAATCAAATCTTCAAACCCAGCAGTTTAAACAAGAATCCTCTACAAAAATTACTGAAGATTTTGATAGTAAAACAGAGAATATTGATGAAAGAAGATTGCCATGGCCTGGTGGCATAAAAAAAGAATATGCAAATCTTGATATACAAGAAAACAGTTTCAATGAGGAAATATTTAAGAATAAAGCTATAGACTTTTATAAGTATTTAGTTGAAAAAATTGCTGAATTTAAATTTAGTTTAGGGGAGTTTTTGAATGACAAAGAGATTATCCGTCGGTCACCTTATTTAATTTATTTGTATGCTTTTTTAATATTATTTACATTTGGTATAGGGGTTGGATTCTTAAGAAATAATCTAAAAAAATCAATTCAGGAGCCAGCTTTGACTGATAAATCTACAACAGCTTTAGATGAAAAAAAGATGGGTAGTGATAAAATTATCATTCAAGAAATCAAAAAAGACTCTTCAAATGTATTTAATTCTACTACCAAGAAACCTAGTCTAAAAAACACTCTAAAAGTTGAAGCAATCACTAAAGCATCGCCTTCTACAGGAGAAATAAAAAAATTAATAAATGTATGGCTTCAAAGCAAAAGAAATTATTTAGCTGGAAAAAGCTTAACTAATCTTTCCAAGATTGTTAGTAATGGTTTGATCGATAGAACAATCAAAGAAAGACAAAATGATTTAAAGAAAGGAATTTATAAAGAAATTAATTCACAAATACTGAAGATAGATTTGGAATCACAAACTTCATCTAGGATAGTTGTTTTAGCTGAATTAAATTACCTAGAGAAGATAATACGAAATTCCGGAGAATTAGTTAACGAAACATCATTTACTCCCCTGAAAGTTAAATATATTTTGGGTTATTCTAATAAATCCTGGAAATTAGTTGATTTTGTAAGTGGCTTGTAAGTATACACTTCTAGATCATCTATAATAATAAAAAATACTTTTTAAATAATGTTTGATGAACTTTCATCACGCTTTGAAGACGCAGTAAAAGGTTTAAGAGGCGAAGCAAAAATTAGTGAAAATAATATAAATGATGCCTTGAAGGAAGTAAAGCGAGCATTGCTTGATGCCGATGTCAGTTTATCTGTAGTAAAAGAGTTTATATCAGATGTAAAGGATAAAGCTATTGGAGAAGAAGTAGTTAGGGGTGTAAACCCAAGTCAAAAATTTATAGAGGTTGTAAATAAAGAATTAATTAACATTATGGGGAATGAAAACTCCCCTTTAAACGAAAATAAAAATAGCCCCACCGTTATTTTAATGGCTGGACTTCAGGGAGCTGGTAAAACAACTGCAACAGGAAAATTAGGTCTTTACTTGAAGGAAAAAGAAAAAAAAGTTCTTTTGGTGGCTGCAGATATTTATCGACCAGCAGCCGTTGAACAACTTAAAACACTAGGAAGTCAATATGATTTAGAAGTTTTTTCAGCGAAAGGAAATAATAGTAAGCCCGAAGATATTGCAAAGGATGCATTGCTATATGCGAGTAAAAATAACTTTAACTCCATCATTATTGATACAGCAGGAAGATTGCAAATTGATGAATCAATGATGAGTGAAATGGTTCGGATTAAAGAAGTATCTAAACCTGATGAAGTTTTACTTGTTGTTGATTCTATGATTGGTCAAGAAGCTGCTGATTTAACAAAGTCATTTCATGAAAAAGTTGGAATTTCAGGCGCGATACTTACAAAGTTGGATGGCGACTCTAGAGGAGGCGCTGCTTTATCAATAAGAAAAATAAGTGGCAAACCTATCAAATTTATTGGAGTAGGAGAAAAAATTGAGGCGCTGCAACCTTTCCATCCAGAAAGAATGGCAAGCAGAATTTTAGGAATGGGTGATGTATTGACACTCGTTGAAAAAGCTCAAAAGGAAGTTGAGCTTGCTGATGCAGAAGCAATGCAAAAGAAACTTCAAGAAGCAACTTTTGATTTTAATGATTTTGTTAAGCAAATGAGATTAATTAAGAGGATGGGATCACTTGGGGGCTTGATAAAACTAATACCTGGAATGAATAAAATTGATGATGGGATGATAAAAGACGGAGAAGATCAACTCAAGAAAATAGAATCTATGATCTCATCAATGACTCTTGAAGAGAAACAAAAACCTGAAGTTCTTGCTGCTCAGCCTTCAAGAAGACAAAGGATTGCTCAAGGTAGTGGTTATGAAGCAAAAGATGTTGATAAAGTTTTAGCTGATTTTCAAAGAATGAGGGGCTTTATGAAACAAATGTCGAATGGAGGAATGCCTGGAATGGGAGGAATGCCTGGAATGGGAGGAATGCCTGGAATGGGAGGAATGCCTGGAATGGGAGGAATGCCTGGAATGGGAGGAATGCCTGGAATGGGGGGAGTTGGTACTAATAAATCAATGAAAAAACAAAAAAATAATAAAAAGAAAAAAGGTTTTGCTGATTTGTAGGTTCTTAAATTTTACCTTTAAATGATATTATTATTAAAAACCCATTAATTTAAGATGATTAAATTGCGCCTTAAGCGCTTTGGAAAGAAAAAAGAGGCAAGTTTCAGAATTGTTGCATGCAATAGTACTTCCAGAAGAGACGGTAGACCTCTCCAAGAACTAGGTTTTTATAACCCAAGAACTAAAGAAACTAGGCTTGATACTGAAGCTTTAAGAAAAAGGCTTACACAGGGTGCTCAGCCAACTAGTGTTGTAAGGACTTTATTAGAAAAGGGAGGATTATTAGAAAAAGTAGAGAGGCCCGCCATAGCTATCGGTAAGGCAAAGTTAGAGAAAGAAAAATTAGTTAAAGCTAAATCAAAAGACGAAGAAAGTGATAGTTCTAAAACTGAAAGTAGTAGCAATGAAGCTGAAAGCTAGTCGTTTGATTGATCTTTATTCTTGTACTCTAACTAAATGAAAGAAGTTTCCAAAACTGGTCACTTCATTATAGATTTGCCAAGTTCTGACGCTGCTACAGCATTATCCGGACAAGGAAATTCTTTTTTAAAAAAATTTGAGTCTCTCACAGGAGTTTCTTTAACTATAAGGGGCTTACAACTTGAGATGAATGGGGTTATATCTAAGATTGAAAGAGCTTCAGCATTAGTAGAGCTCACAAGACCAATTTGGGAACAAGGGTTAGAAGTTCCTGAGGTGGATCTTAAAGCTGCTCTTAGTTCTTTAAATATGGGAGAGTCATCTTCACATGCTGAACTTGGAAAAAAAGTCCTTGCTCGTTCCAAAGCAGGAAAATACTTAAGACCAAGAACAATAAGGCAAAAAGAATATGTTGAATCAATTGAAAACTTTGATCTGACGTTTGCAATTGGCCCTGCTGGAACTGGTAAGACATTTTTGGCAACTGTTTGTGCAGCAAGACTATTGAACGAGAAAAAAATAGAAAAAATTGTCCTGACCAGACCAGCAGTCGAAGCTGGTGAAAGTTTGGGATTCCTACCTGGAGATTTGCAACAAAAAGTAGATCCATATTTAAGACCCCTATTTGATTCTTTGCATAATATTTTCGGAGTGGATAGAACAAATTCGTTAATTGATAAAGGAATAATTGAAGTTGCTCCTTTAGCGTTTATGAGAGGAAGGACCTTAGATAACTCTATGGTCATTTTAGATGAAGCACAAAATACAACCTGTTCTCAAATGAGAATGTTTTTAACCAGATTAGGCGAGAGATCTAAAATGGTTGTAAACGGAGATATTACTCAAATTGATTTAAAAAAAGATCAGGAAAGTGGTCTAGTAGAGGCATCAAGAATTTTCGCTGAAACTGAAGGCATAAAATTTTGCTATTTGACTGTCCAAGATGTAGTTCGACATCCCCTAGTTCAGAAAATTATTGAGGCTTATAAATAACTTTATAACTCTGGAGATCCGTACACTGAAATTTTAAAAATCAAGTAGAATAAAATCATAATTAATAAAAAAATGCCAGCAAGTAGTAATTTCAATCAAGCCATTCGAGAAGCACAAACGAGTTCAATTGTTGGACCTAATGTTGTTCAAAAAGCTCTACCTTATGTTGGTGGAGGTATGGTGCTAACCTCTTTAGGGGTTTTAGCAGGTGTCTCACTCATAGCAACGAATCCCACTCTTTTTCAGCCTCTTTCAATAGTTGCTCTAATTGCAGAATTAGTTTTGTTTTTTATAGCAACAAGTGCCGCAAATAATGCAAATAATGCAAAGGCCTTGCCTTTACTAACAGGATTTAGTTTGCTAACTGGATTCACATTAAGTGGAATAGTCGCATTAGCAATAGGAACAATTGGTATTGGTTCAGTTGGAACAGCTGCATTAGCTACAGGTATAACTTTTGTTATAGCGTCCTACACTGGCCAAAGGATGAGTGATAGTGTTGGTCAAGCACTAAGTGGCGTCGTTGGGCTTGGTTTAATTGGGCTTCTAATAGCTATGTTTGTTCAATTAATAGGAGGATTCTTTGCTCCTGGTGTTTTTGGAGGTTCAGGACTCGAGTTGATAATCGCAGGATTTGGTACAGTCTTATTTGTTGCAATGTCTTTTGTGGATTTTTATACAATGCCAAGAAGATATAATGACGATCAGTACCTCGCGGGAGCTTTAGGAATGTACCTTACTTACATAAATTTATTCGTTTTCATATTAAGGTTAATGATTGCTCTCCAAGGAGGAGGAAGAAGAGATTAAGCTAATTATTTAAATATTTATTACTTTGAAGCGTAGAAATTTTTTCTACGCTTTTTTATTGAGCGATATCAAGAATTTGTTTTTTTATAAACTGCTTTTGCTCTAAATCATATTTTGTTGAATTATCAAAACTATTTCCCATATTATCTAAGTCTTTTATAACTTGATTAATGGTCTTCGTAACTAATTTTGTTTCGAGATGTCTCAAAATACTTTTACATCTATCAGAAATATTGTCTGATGTTATCTCATATTCATGATTATTTTCTCTTCGATGAATAATAATTTGAGCTGAACTCATTATTAAATTTTTTATCACAATTTCTACTACGTCAACTCCTCCTTCGTTAAGTTTATAAATCAGTGAAAAGGGAAGTTTATCTAACAAAAAACAATCTTTATCAGATAAAGCGTACGCAAAAAATCCTCTACGTCCATTTTTTGTTTTGATTAGCTCTGCAATTCTATCTGCTAAAACCTCTTCGCTGAGCAGTTCTTCTGCCCATTCTTTACACCATTTTGCTGATATATTTATTGCCTGAGTAAAAGAAGCCTCTTTTAAGTTTATTGTCTTTTTTTCCATTTTTGATCAGAATTTTATTATTGATGCATTAAGTCTTTGATTAATTATAAATCTGGGTTTGTAACTTTACTAGGTAGGCCAAATGTTGGAAAATCTACTTTAATAAATAAGTTGATTGGAGAAAAAATAACAATTACTTCTCCAATAGCCCAAACTACTAGAAATAAATTAAAAGGAATACTAACTACGGAAAATGGACAAATAATTTTTGTTGATACACCAGGAGTGCATAAACCTCATCATCGCCTTGGGGAAATATTAGTAAAAAATGCAAAATCAGCAATTAATGGAGTTGATATGGTTGTTTTTGTTATTGATTCAAGTGAAGAGCCTGGTAGAGGTGATGAATACATAATGAATTTTTTAGCTGCAAATAAAACTGAATTTATTGTTGCTTTAAATAAGTGGGATTTGGTAAGTAAGGATTTTAGGAATTTACGATTAGATCAGTATAGAAGATTTTTCGGATTTAATAGAAATTTTCAAATTGTAAGTGCTTCGCAAGGAGAAGGATGTTCTGAATTAATCGATAAGATACTTCCTTTTCTTCCAGAGGGTCCAAAACTTTATAATGAAGATACTATATGCGACCAACCATTAGAGAAATTATTATCTGATCTAGTGCGTGAGCAGGTATTAATTAATACAAGAGAAGAAGTGCCGCATAGTGTTGCCGTAAAGATAGAAAAGATGGAGGAAATGAAAAGAAAAAATGGAAAAAGTTTTACAGCTATTTTGGCCACTATTATTGTTGAAAGGTCAACTCAAAAAGGGATTCTTATTGGAAGGAATGGTTCGATGTTAAAAAATATTGGTCAGTGTGCAAGATCAAATATGTCAAAATTAATTGATGGTCCAGTTCACTTGGAGTTGTTTGTGAAAGTTGTTACTAATTGGAGAAAAAAAGAATCAAGACTAATTGAGTTTGGTTATGAGGAAGATTTCTAGATGATGAGTTTTAAGTTTGAAGTAATTACATTGTTCCCTAAAGCTTTTGAATTAATAAATAATTTAGGGGTTATTACAAGAGCTCTAGATAATAATTTGATTGATGTTAATTTATACGACTTGAGAGAATATGGAGAAGGCTCTTATAGACAGGTAGACGATAAGCCATATGGAGGAGGGGCGGGAATGGTGTTAAAACCTGAACCTATTTATAAGGCATTTGAATCAATTAGAAAAACATCTAAAAGTAAAACTTTGTTGATGACGCCACAGGGTAAAGTATTAAAGCAAAGGGATCTTATGAGATGGTCAACTTTGGATCAATTAATAATTATATGCGGGCAATATGAAGGGTTTGATGAAAGAGTTAGATTTCTGGCTGATGAAGAAATTTCTTTAGGCGATTTTATTTTATCTGGGGGCGAAATCCCTGCGTTATCAATAATTAATGGCTTGACCAGACTTTTACCTGGGACTCTTGGGGATCCTGAGTCATTAATTAAAGAAAGCCATAATTCTTCTTTATTAGAATATCCCCATTACACTAGGCCTCAGGTTTTTAAAGATATGAAAGTCCCTGACGTTCTTATAAATGGAAACCATAAAGAAATAGAAATCTGGAGGGAGGAACAAATGTTGAAAAGAACTAATGAAAGGAGAAAAGATCTTTTTAAAAAAATATTTCCTGATCAAAATGGAAATCAATATGATGAAAATGAATGGTACTGGGATATCTAGGTATATCAAACCTAAAAAATGATTAAATTTTAGGCCAATTTCGAGTCGCTTATGACTACGATATTCGCCCTGATTTGATAAGTTGGCTTGTTTTTATATGATAAAGTTTGATTTTATAGGAAGTTTACAGATTAAATGCAAACTAACGAAAAACAAACCATAGAATTTATATCAGTTACAGATAAATCTGTAATCATAAATTCTGTTGATTGATTATTAACATCTTCATGAAACTTCTTTATAAATTAGTCTATGAGATTATTTGTCTTTTTTACTCCAGGGTAATTACCTTCTTCGAAGATTCTTTTTTAAGAAGAAATTTTAAATCTAAACTTAATCTGGATAAAGATGGATTTCTCAAAATAACAAGTAAAAGTAAACTAAATATCTCAAAACTTAGGTTTGATTTTGTTTTGAATGACAACGAGATGAGTTTTTACTCAAATAAATATCAAAAAAAATTCATTTTAAGTCAAGAAAATTTAAACTTAATTATCAAGTTGATTTTTGATGGACAATTTTGTGAATTCTTAACTTTACAAACTGGATTTAAATATAGTGTTGATTTTTTTGGCGCTTATCAGAATTTACATATTCCAAAAAAATATATTGATAAACCTTGGTATGCAAATCATTATCATTTAGATAAACCTAACAGTGCAAATATGTTAAAAGTATTTATACCATTGACCAAGATTGGTATGAATGATGGACCATTAGAATTGATTGATATTAATCAAAGAAAGCAATACCTAGTTGGAGATTTAGGGGATATTTTTTTATGCAAATTAAACGTATGCCCCCATAAAGCAGGAGTTCCTAAAGATGGTAATAAAACTAACTTAATAATGATACAGTTAAATCCTTCAAAAAAATGGTATTTAAATGAAAACTTATATCAACGACAGTTTAAAAAAGAACCAAAATTTACTGGTTTGACAAATAAATTTGTAAGGAGAGCGCGTTTGAATTAGAACTTAAATGAGTTAATTAAATATAAAATCCTTAGAACTGTTAGTTAGTAATCTTTTTATTCTTGGATTGGTAAATTATCAATTAGGGGGTTAAAGGTTTATTATTAAGTAAATTATCCATAAGTAGTTAATATTTTAATTGCAAGTGGTTTCATGATGCTTCAATTTTTTAAGCATGACTAGAAAATCTCCACAGTTAAGGATTGGTAATGAATACGACATTTATCCAGATTGGTGACTATAACTAGAGTTTTGTGTTAGAATTTGAGTTACAGGTGGGTTACAACTCAAGTGACATCAAACGAGCAAGAAATTACAAATCACAAATCAGTTACAGATAATGATGTGATATTGAATGCAGTTGATGCTCTATTAACATCTGCTGGATTTAATAAAGATGAATTAAATATTGCACTTGATGCAATTAAAAATGCTAAATCACAGAGTTTAGTAAGCAAGAAACAAGATAATAAATTCTGGTTGGAAAAGACATTGATTTATCCAAATATTGATGAATGTTTTATCTACAAAAGAGCAACAAGTGTAAGTGGTAAATGGTATTTAAGAATTTATGATTACAAGAACAATAAACCAGTAGTACGTTCACTAAAGACAACTGATAAGAATAAAGCAATTGCTACTGCAAGAGTGATGTACATGGAATTGAAAGGGAAAATTGATAGAAATGAGAAATTGCAGCAGATTACAGCAGAAGAATTAATACAAAAATATGAGAAGACATTAGTAGAGAAGATATCTCCTATACCAATGTCTGGAGGGATAACACCTGACCACTACAAAGTTAAAAGATACCATCTTCGTACATGGAGAGAGTTCCTAACTGAAAACAAATTAATTGATAAACCAATAGATAAAATCCAACCAAATCAAGTTAAGAACTTTGGATTGTGGATGCTAAACAAACCCAAGCAGACAGCAAAACACATACAAGGAAGGAGTATTGAAGTTGTTAATGATACTGTGAGCGAGATAACGAGAATGTATTACCAGATTGCCAAAGGTAACTATCTAACAGAAAGTCAAATACCAGTAATAGACAGGATAAAACAAGTACCAGATGATAGTTTTAAGAGGGATATCTTAACAGAAGTACAGTATGAGAAATTCTGGAAATATTGCCATCATCGTTACTCTGCTAAGAAACACAATCCAGATGTACCTAAAGAGGAATTACTCAAGAGAAAGATATTTACTGAATTTGTATTGATAATGGCGAATGTTGGGTTTAGGACAAAGGAATTACTTGGAATAAAGATTGGAGAAATTACTGAGGGAGAAGGTTGGGATGATGAGAAAAAGAAGACCGATATAGTTATGAAGGTACGCAAAGATAATAGTAAAACTGGTAAAGGTCGTCTATGTGTAGCACCAGTCAGAGATAGGGTAGAGAAAGTGAAAAAGTACTATAAACAGTTGGGTGTGAAGCAAGAAAAGGAAGATTACTTATTCATAAATCCCACTTCTAAAAAGAGAAACAGTTATGGAAGGATGGTTTTCCATAATCGTCTCAAGAAAGTATTACTTGATAGTGGTTTACAAGATGAGTTTGATGCAGAAGGTAAACGTGTCTCACTTTATAGTTTTAGACACTTATATGCTTGTTGGAGATTGAGATTTGGAAATACTCCAATACATCTTCTCGCTAAACAAATGGGGACATCAGTTGGAAAGATTGAAAGTACTTATGGTCACATCATGGTTTTGGAACAAGCAGACCAGATAACAAAGAACCAAGTAGAACAGAGATTGAAAAGAAATGGTGTACGTCTTGCTATCCCAGAAGTATTAGATGATGATTATGTAGCATCAGCAAGTTAATGCCTGCACGTTACCGTATGTGTTTTCACACACCCCCACAACGCCCTGTAGCACTAGCATTTCGTGTAATACAACATATGAACCATGCGGTAGATTAATTCTAAAAGCGGAAGAAAAACACCATTAAAAGTGACCAGAAAGTAGAAAATATTGCTCAATTATCAAGATTTGAGGACAAATCAGAAGATTTAGGGAACAACTTGCATAAATAAAACATGGTTCATAATTCCAAAACCACAATTTAATTAATCTACTAATAAAACTATATTTGTTTTCTTTAGTTCGTCACTCTAGTGGTCTTACCTTGTGCATTACCGACTGTAGGTAATCAAAGTTAACTATTTATGAAACATATTAAATATATTGCCAAGTAAGTAGAACTCCTCTTGGATAGTACAAACATAGATCACCACTATCAGTTGATAGTGTCTTGTTTTTAGAAATAGCAATCTCAATAGTAATTAATTTACCAAAGGAGAAATGGTCTATGGGAGGGAACGCTAGTAATAGTTGAATATCTTTCTCTGCTTGGGATTTACACCCCTAAATCTTTGTCGTGCCATGAATTTTAATCAAATTATTGAATTAGAAAGAGAATTATCTATCAAATTAGATAGACCAATAAACTTACGCTCATTAGATAACTACTATGCTTATCAGCGTCAGTTCAATGATAGAAGTATCAAACTACATAGAGATCACATACCAATAAATCCAAAAGTTTGTCTCAACAAGCAAGAGGATTATGACTATTACATAGAAGGACTTCTTTATCTCAGGAACCTACTAGACAACAATGTAATTAATCCAACTTGGTTGGTAACGCTCCACTATACAAATGACGTGGATTACATAAAACCAATCAAAGAAACAGATAATCCATTTGGGTACAAAGACAGATATGGTTACAAATGCTTTGGTGATTTATGGAAACAGAATATCAATTCTAAAAGACGCAAGAAAATAGACCATATCTATCCTGATGCAAAAAAGATATTGAACTTGGTATTGAGATATCTGTATGGTATTAAACGCTTAAATCAAACTTGGAAAAAGAAGCATCCAAATCTATTATTCTTCCATGAACTAGGTAAGGTTAAACATAATTACCATACTCATCTGATATTACCTAAGACAGAATTGTATAAAACAAAAGCAGACAAGCAAGAATTACAGGACACCTTTAATACTGTAATTAGAGGTCGCTGTAAGAGTATTAATAAATGGAGAAAAGTAGATGTTCAATGGATAGAACCAGAAGATAAATATTCAGTAGTTGGATACTTAAATAAGGAAACCAGTTCTAAACATTTGTCACTTGATCCTTACAACTCATTAGTTTGAGTTCAGTTAACTTCACAACAGGTAAACCTAATGCAAAGCACAATTATTAAAACACAACCTAAGATTAATACTTCATTTCCTAAAGCAAAACAGGAAATGTACAAGAGATTAGTAAGAGAGAGCAATACTACGTTTGTTCCAACTGCAACTCTCTTAAGAAACTATGCAGAGGTAGGTATGAAAATAAAAGATAAGGAACAACTTGATAGTATTCTTTCTGGAACTAATTAATAGGCATCATGAAATCAAGGATATTAATTAATTCTGACATCTATAGACGACTAAGTAATAAAGCAAGACAAAGTGATCTGACCGTAGATGAAATTGCAGAAGCATATCTTAAGAAGCAATTAAAGTTGTGATTAATAAGTGAAGACATTGGGTTTATGAAACTTCCAGTTTTCACAAAGAATATTTTCATCTAGTTTTAGTGTGAGCGACTGAGTACCAACACCTGCTGAGATCCTTTTGCCCGTTACTGATGATAAGACACCATTATTTCTTGCTATTCCGTTTTCTTTAATGACTGAGTTATCAGGTCTTGTGAGTGTTAAATGAACCTCAGCAGTTGTTTTAAAGTCACTCCACTCTTTACTGGGGATAACCATCCTTGCTGTAGAGATTTGCTCCCACTTCAATGTTCCATTTGCACAACTCATTGTGGGTGGAATTTGACCTTTCCAATGTCGCCAATGATAGTCAAATTTGTCTTGAGATCTTACACCTGGAATTATTAAAAGTATGCAAGTTATTATTAAATTAATGCTTGTGGATCGTTTCATAGTGCATAAACAATACATGAACAGTTTTAACATCCATAATGAAATGTAATCTATAACTGCAATACGGTATAACTCATATGGAAATCGTACTTCTGTTTCAAATCCAAATAATAAAATTTCCAGAATAAAATTACACCTAAGACCTTTATTAGAACTCTCACTTTAGTGGGGGTTCTTTTTATTGCTAAGATGTACTTTAGGAGGTCAGATGTATCAGCAAATTGTTAAGTTAAATATCCATATGGAATTACAGAAAAGTTACAGATTGTTTTTAGATACCTCAAACCTATTGGTATGACTAGAACCTCACCACAGTTCCGTATTGGTAATGGATATGACATTCATAGATTAGTTTTTGGAAGGAAACTTATCATCGGAGGTGTTTTATTAAACCATCCTCATAATTTAGGTCTAGATGGGCATAGTGATGCCGACGTCTTAATACATTCCATTATGGATGCATTATTAGGAGCTCTTTCTCTTGGGGATATTGGAAAATACTTTCCACCATCTGATAACAAATGGAAAGATTCAAATAGTTTATTCCTATTATCAGAAGTTATTGAATTAATAAGAAAAGAAGGTTGGGAGGTTAATAATATTGATAGTGTTGTTGTTGCTGAACGGCCAAAACTAAAACCCTATTTGGAACAAATGAAAAAAAATATTGCCAACACTTTACAAATCGATGATAGTTTAATAGGAATTAAAGCTACCACAAATGAAAAATTGGGTCCAGAGGGGAGAGAAGAAGGAATAAGTTGTCATTCTGTGGCATTGCTTGAGAAAAAATTATGAATAAAAGATTTAAAGTTAAAAAGATAATTAGGAACAATACCTTCTTATTAATATGTTTATTTATATTATTCTTTCAAAGTAATTCTGAAATTCTTAATGCACTACAAATGGAAAATCATCAAAATG
The DNA here is from genome assembly GCA_017644375.1 of Prochlorococcus marinus CUG1435. Lineage (NCBI taxonomy): Bacteria > Bacillati > Cyanobacteriota > Cyanophyceae > Synechococcales > Prochlorococcaceae > Prochlorococcus > Prochlorococcus marinus. Next base: position 208,607 of record JAEPLP010000001.1, on the reverse strand, counting down.
GATTCATAATAGAAGAATTAAGACTTAAAGTTCCATCTAAATTTAAAGAAGTATGGCTTGAGGCTGAAAACAAAGTTTGGGAGCCTTGGTTATCTATTCAAGAAGGTTTTTTGGGGAGACAATTGTTTTGGGATAAAGAAAAAGAAGAAGCTTTGATATTGGTAAATTGGAAAAGTAAAAAACTATGGAAAAGCATACCAATGTCAGAAGTAAATGTAGTCCAACAAAAATTTGAAGATAATGTTAAAGCTGCTCTTAATGTAAGAGAAAATCCTTTTAAATTAATTTATGAGGGAGAGTTAGATAAACAAAAATGAATTTTGATATCAAGTTTGATTTTCAAAGAAGAGAGAGGCTTGGACTTATTGAGGCTATCTGGGGGCAAGACAAGAGTATCGACCAATTAAAGAGATTATCTGAGAGTGTATTAAGTAAAAATGAGGTTGTTTTCATTACAAGGATTAATGATGAAAAGGCTAATTATCTTTTAGATTTATATGATGATGCACGATTCTATGAAGAAGCAAATTGCCTAATAATTGGGAAAAATCTGAATAAAATAAATACTAATAAAAAAGTTGCCATAATTTCAGGAGGTTCAAGTGATTTGGCCGTAACACTTGAGGCAAAATTAGCACTTGAAATTTATGGAGTGAATTGTCAATCTTTTATAGATGTTGGAGTAGCAGGACTTCATCGATTAATGAGTCAGTTAGAAGAAATTAATAAATATAATGTATTAATAGTTTGTGCTGGAATGGAAGGAGCTTTGGCAACAGTTGTTGGTGGATTGTTGCCACAACCGATAATCGCAGTACCTGTCTCAGTCGGTTACGGCGTTAGTAAGGATGGGAGCGCAGCTTTAAATAGTATGTTGTCAAGTTGTTCTCCAGGTATTGCAGTTATGAATATAGATAATGGTTACGGAGCAGCAATGGCGGCTCTGAGAATTATTAAAAATATTTCCTAATTGATTTACTTTTTTTCTATTTCTAGCAGGTTTTCTATCCATAAATTAAGTTGTTTTGAAAGCATTCCTTCTTCTCTCATTTTGATTGCTTTAACCACGACTTGTGTATTTACCCATTCTGGAAATCTTTTCGGCATTTATTTATATGTTCAGTAACTTTAATTTGGTACAAATTTTTATAAAGACAAGATCTAAGTAACAAATTTAATCTTTTATGTTTGATTTTGTACCTAATCTAGAAAGCTCAGAAGATGTATGTTCACTTTCTACGTTTTTTAATCTTTCAATTAACTCAGAAAGATCTTTCTGTGCTAATTCCCCATTTTGCTCCCATTTTAGAGATCTTGAGTTACTATTAATTTTTTCTTTCATTGCTCTATTGAGTTAATAAGAATATAGAACGAAAACAGGAAAAAATTGGTTATTGTTTCAAGGCTAAACTTAAAATATTATGAAGATTTTTAATATACAAAATTTTATCTTTTAACCACCACCAACTATTGAAACGATTTCTAAATTATCCCCATCTTTAAGTTTCACTTTTTCCCATTTTAAGGAATTAATAATTAAATTATTTAACTCTACGACAATTGTGTTGGGTTTATATCCCATTAAATTTAGAGCTTTAGATAATACAGCGTTTTCTTGATCAAGTTCTATTTTTTTTTCTTCTCCATTTACTTTAATTTTCATGAGACAACTTTTTTAAAATCATAATAGCGTCTTTTTTAGGATCTTCAGAATTCATTAATTGGGAAACTAAGGCAACTTTTTTAAACCCATTTTTTTTTAAATATGAAATATTATTCGACTTAATTCCTCCGATAGCAAACCAAGGAATATTTAAATCTTTTGTCAATATTTTTATCTTTTCAATACCTATAGGTTTTTTGTTCTTTTTTGTTGCTGTTTCAAATACTGGTCCTACTCCTATGTAATTACAACCGTCTTTAAGAGCATTAGAAATATCAATTTCATTATTTGCGCTTATACCAATTATTTTTGAATATCCTAATAATTTTCTTGCGGACTTTAAGTCTAAATCATCTTGTCCAAGATGAATTCCATCCGCATTAGAAGCTAGAGCTATATCAAGCCTATCGTTAATGATGAACAAGGAATTATATCTTTTACATAGATTTTTAATCTTAATTGCTTCTTCTAGATTATCTTTATCAGTTCCCGTTTTAAATCTATGTTGAATGATTTTTACTCCTGCAATTAAAATCTTTTCAATTATTTCTAATAAATTATCCTTTTGATCTGTGATTACATATAAGTCATTTTCTTTTAATATTTCCTCAGAATTCTTACACGTGCTTAAATTTAATAAGTCAATTTCTATATTATAAATTTCATATCTAATTTCCGAAGCGATTTTTGAAAGTTCATGATTATGTAGCCTTGAGAATTCTTCGATGACTCTTAATGCTTCTTGAACTCTTCCTGAATTAGAACTTATAATTTTCTCAAAGGTATTTCTGTTGATTTGCTCTTGATGGGTCAGCCCTTTGCATTTGTCCTCAGTATGATTTCTAGATTGTTTATAAATTTCTAGATGATTTTTCCCCAAAATTTGTCTAAAATTTTTAATCCTTTTAACATATTTTTCTTTGCCTAGACCAAATCTAGCCCAATCCTCCAGTACTCGTAATCCCTCTCTGGCTCTGTCTAGATTGGCGTCAATAATTTGATAAATTCTTAAATCTTCAGAGTTTGTAGGATTGGAATTCAGCATTTTTAATTTATTTTTTGTCGGTTTTAAATATTTTTAGGGCATTATCTTTATCTTTCTTAATTTGGTTAGAAAGTTGATCTATATTCTTGAATTGGATTTGAGACCTAATCTTTTCAAGTGGTTCTACAGATAGATTTAAACCATATAGATCGATATCTTTATTAATTAAATGAACTTCAACTGCAGATGGCAATAAGGGATTTATCGTTGGTTGACGGCCAAGATTCATAACAGATTCGATTTTTTGGTTGGAATTTTCTATAGTTGTCCAAGCTGCGTAGACTCCTTCTCCTGGTAAAAATTTTCTGCCATCTATTTCAAGATTTGCGGTAGGCCATCCTATACTTTTCCCAATCCCTTTACCTTTAACAACCTTTCCATTAAAACTATAAGGCCTATTTAGCATTTTGAAAGCATTTTTCAGATCACTTTTCTCTAATAAATCTCTTATTCTGCTGCTGCTGATTCTGCCTCCGTTGTCTTCTAAAATTGGAGTAATTTTTAGTTTTATGTCCATATCTTTAATCGTATTTTTTATAGTATTTATGTCACCACTTCTTCTAAAACCAAATTTAAAATTAGCACCTACAGAAATGTTTTTGGCTTTTAATTGATTTATCAAAACATCTTTTACAAATATTTCTGCACTTAATTTGGATAGTTCTTTATTAAAAGGAATAAGAACTAATTGTTTAATTCCAAGATCTTCAAGAATAGGCAGTTTTTCATAAGGGAGATCAAGTCTAAGACGTGTCTCTTTGTATAGAACTTCTCTGGGATGAGGCCAGAAGCTGGCAATTGTTGGGACATATTGATTTTCATCAACTACACTTTTTATTAATTTTCTGTGGCCAGCATGTAGGCCATCAAAACTTCCAATAGCTATTGAAGTAGGATTCTTAACTTCAGATGGCGATATTAAAGAGATCAAAAGATTTCGTGCAATTTTATGATTTTGATGGCAAATTTGAATAGATCGTAGTTTATTCAATCAAATGAATGTCTGACAAAATTGATTTTCAGTCCCTTTCATTTGGAATGCGACGCATTGGATGGATACGCTTTTGGGTTCAATCCATTTTAGGTGTTGTTGTTGCGGCTGTTTTGCTTTTTTCAAATGTTGTAAATAATAGCGAAGGGCAGCTTGGCTTGGCACCTGGTCTATCACTTACAACAATATCCTTGATTTTACTACTTTTTAGTCTTTGGCAAGGTTGGTTAATAGTTAGAACAGGAAGAGCAATCGCAAGTAATGCAAGACCCTCAAGAGGACAAACCAGTAAATTAATAAAAAGAGGCCTAATAGTTGATTTATTAGGAATTTTGTTTGGATTAATTGGATATCAAGCTCTTATGGGCGCCCTTTTTATACAAGCATCCTCTCAGACGACTGGACAATTGATAACAGCAACATCTGATATCCCAATTACTGGGCTTGAAATATTATCAGTTCTTAGTAACACACAAGTTATTGCGGCCCATTTTTTTGGACTTTGCTTTTCTTTATGGCTTTTAAGAAGGATTTATAAATGAATTATTAATTTTAGGTAAGTCTTCTAAATTACCTCTCCAAAATAAATCTGGTTCTACAGGTGTAAGCGATATTTTATTATCTTGTATTTGAGATACATCACTAGGCCAATTCTTAGGACCATAACCTTTTGATTTAAGATCTAAAACTACCTCACCTGCTAACCAATAATAATCATCACCCCTAGGATCTTCTCTTTTGGAAAATTGATTTTTATATTTTCTTACTGATAATCTTGTCCAGGATAATTCTTTTATTTTGCTTTTATCGCAAGGGGGGATATTCAAATTTAATAGAAGTGAAGCTGGCCAACTATCTTTAATGGCTTGTTCAGCAATATTCATTGCAATTTCTCCGGCGAATTCAAAATTTTTCCACTTAAAACTAGCCACACTTATCGCCATGGATGGAACATTTTCTAAAGTGCCTTCCATGGCTGCAGCGACTGTGCCCGAACAAAAAATATCTGTTCCTAAATTGGGACCGTGATTTATTCCAGATAGAACTAAATCAGGTTTTCTATCCAAAATTTCAGATAGTGCTAATTTTACGCAATCAGCAGGAGTGCCTGAACATCCCCAAGCTTCAATTCCTTTTTCGAATAATTCATCAGCTCTTTCTACTCTTAGTGGAGATTGTAAAGTAAGGCCATGGCCTGTAGCTGATCTTTCTTGGTCAGGACATACTACTTTTACCTTATGCCCTCTTTTTTGTGCTGATTTTGCTAAAGCTCTTATCCCCGCTGCAAAAACACCATCATCATTGCTTATTAATATATTTAACGGTTTCATTAATCAATAAATTTTATTTATGGACGATATTTAAGTAAGATAAAGCAATACTTATTTTTACTATATCAGTGAGTCAGATTGAATCATTAAGTCAAATTGAGGAAAAACTAAATAATCTTTCTCTAACAGCAAAAAATAATATAAATAATGCTAGTACTAATGAAGAACTGGATCAATTAAGAGTTTCCTTGTTAGGAAAAAAAGGTGATTTGTCAATTATCTTGAAAACAATGGGGCAATTATCAGCTATTGATCGACCAATTGTTGGCCAGAAGGCAAATTTAATAAAGATAAATTTGCAGGAATTAATAACCGAAAGAAAAAATCAACTAAATATTGAAGCCTTAGACAAAAAGATCAAAACAGAAAAAATTGATGTAACAATCCCCTCAATTGGAACCCCCCCCGGAAATAAACACCCTTTAATTTCAACTCAAGATGAAATAATAGATATTTTTTGTGGTTTAGGATACTCAGTTGAGAGTGGACCTGAAATAGAAACTGATTTTTACAATTTTGAGTCTCTCAATATACCCAAAAATCATCCGGCGAGAGATATGCAGGATACTTTTTACTTAGATGAAAATCGACTTTTAAGGACCCATACTTCTCCTGTTCAGATAAGATACTTAGAGAACAATCCTCCTCCAGTAAGAATTATTGCCCCCGGGAGAGTATATAGGAGAGATGCAGTAGATGCTACTCATTCCCCTGTATTTAATCAGGTTGAGGTTTTATGTATTGATCAAGATATTAATTTTAGTCACCTCAGAGGAACAGTTCTTACATTTTTAAAAACCTTTTTTGGAGATATACCTGTAAGATTTAGAGCTAGTTATTTCCCCTTTACTGAACCTTCAGCAGAAGTAGACGTCCAGTGGAAAGGTAAATGGTTAGAAGTAATGGGCTGCGGAATGGTAGATCCAAAGGTCTTAGAAAAATTAGGAATAGATTCTGAGAAATGGACCGGTTTTGCAGCAGGATTAGGAGTTGAGAGATTTTGTATGGTGAGACACCAGATTGACGATATCAGAAAATTTTATACAAATGATATTAGATTTTTAGAACAGTTCTAATAGTATTTAATTCTTAAATTAGGATTGTCTAACAAATTAGTTTAAGATAGTTCTAGCTTTAATTTTTTGATTGGTACGTAAAGCAGGACTAATCGTTAATGATGGGAAGGAACTAGCTGTTCAAACCGCAACTTCTGTTCAAAAAAAATTAGAAAAATCTAATTTTGAAGTTGTAAGAGTAAGTAGCTCTGGAGGGATGGTTGGTTTCGCAAATCCTGATCAACATGTTCGTCCCTTGGGGTATAAGAATTGTGTACCCGAGGGGTTTGATTCATCAATAGAATTTGCAATCGTTCTTGGTGGAGATGGAACTGTTCTTTCTGCAGCAAGGCAAACGGCACCTGCTAAAATTCCAATCCTTACAATAAATACTGGTCATTTAGGCTTCCTTGCCGAAGCTTATTTATCTAACTTAGAGGAAGCTATTGATAAAATTGTTTCTGGGAATTGGGATATTGAAGAAAGAACTTGCTTCATTATTAGTGTAATGAGGAATGATCAAAGGAGATGGGAATCTCTTTGCCTTAATGAGATGGCTCTTCACAGAGAACCTCTTACAAGTATGTGTCATTTTGAGATTTCTATAGGGCGACATGCACCTGTGGATATTTCAGCTGATGGGGTCATTTTATCTACTCCAACTGGTTCTACTGCATATTCATTGAGTGCTGGAGGACCAGTTATTACACCAGATTGCCCAGTCGTGCAATTAACTCCAATAGCCCCACATTCATTGGCATCAAGAGCTTTAGTTTTTAATGATTCCGAACCAGTAACTGTTTTCCCTGCAACTCCTGAAAGATTAGTAATGGTTGTTGATGGAAATGCTGGTTGTTATGTTTGGCCTGAGGATAGAGTTTTAATAAGAAAAAGTAAACACTCAGTAAAGTTTATTAGACTTGAAGATCATGAATTTTTCCAAGTTTTAAGGAATAAACTAGGTTGGGGATTACCCCATGTGGCTAAACCTGACAAATAAGAATTATTTAAATTGATTTTTTCCCTTTTAATAAAAAAATAGGATTATTTGGTTCTAATCTCATTCCCTCTGAGATACTTAAGCTTTTGTAAGTCTGAATTAAATTTAAATTTGTGTTGAAATTTTTATTTTCTAATTGTTTTTTCAATTCTTTTATAGTTTGAATATCTATTATTGGGATGATGATAATACTTCCTGTATTCATTACTTTACCCAGTTGATTAATAATAATAATTTTAGTTTGTTTATCACATCCTCCAATTACTAATCTATTAGGTTTTTCAAAAGAACTTAAATTTCTAGTGTTCAAGATTTTGATTATATCTTCCTCAAAAATAAATTTTGGTTTAACGCCAAGTCTTTTTGCGTTTTCTAGTATTAATGCTTTTGATCCAATCCTTTTATCAATACAAAACAAATCTAAATTAGGCCTTAATTTTAATGTCTCTAAACCAATTGATCCACAACCTGCTCCTATATCCCAAATGACACCTTTTTTCGGGAGCTCTAAATCAGCTATGATTTGAACACGAACCTCTCTTTTAGTTAATAAATTTGGTCTATCATCAAAAGTTTTAAAAATACGGTCATTGATTCCGAAAAGAGGGAGATTCTTATTTGAGTAATTTTTTTCTGTTTTCGTAAGAACAACAATATTCAAACTTGATATATCAGATGGTAATGACTTTTTAAGATTTAATTTTCTTATTTTTTCGTTGTCGAAGCCTAACTCTTCACAGAGCCAAAAATCATAGAAGTCAATCAGATTTAATTCTGATAAGTTTTTTTTGATTATTTCTAAACTTTTATTATTTGAATCCGTTATAACCGCTAAATTTTTAGGCCTTGCTTTAAGAGCCCCAATTAACTGAGTCGAATCTCTGCCGTGAATACTTACATTAACAGCATCTTGCCATGGGATCTTTAACTTACTAAATGCTAATTGAATGCAAGTATTTGAAGGGTAGAAACTTAATTCATCTTTTTTAAAATTTTCAAGTAGTGTTCTCCCAATTCCAAACCAAAGTGGATCTCCTCTTGAAATTAAAATAACATCTGTTTTTTGAGATTTAAGCCAGTTAACAAGTTCGTAATTACTGTTGCTAGAAAAAAATGATTTCTTTTTTTCTAAATCATTTTCGCTCCATGATTTAATTTCTTCAAGATATGAATTGGGAACAGCAATATTACCTGTCTTTAAAAAAAGATCTTGTAATTTGGAAGATAAATCTCCAAATATATATGAATTAATACCTACTACATGAATTTTTCTACTAACTTCGGTCATCAATATTTAATGAAAAAGAACTAAACTGTTTGAATGTTGTATTAAATTATCTTATTATTATTCGAGTTATCATTGTAAATTAATTGTCTGAAAGGAGAAAGAGATTACATGATTTATTGTTAACTCTAATTAATAAAGATAATGAATTTGAGTTTATTGAAGAAGATTCTAGTGATTTAACATCTAGCTATTCTGAAAAAGACACTTTGAATTTATCTCGAGTTATAGAAAAAAATCGTAAAATAATCAAAAGGTACCAAGCTATTGTAAGAACAGCCGTAACTCTAGATGCTCTGATGGATTCTGAAAATGAAGAAAATTACAAAATCAAATAAAAATATTTTTTTTAAAAGAATATTACCTTTACTTTTACTACTATCCTTTGTTTTTAACCCAATAAAAGTATCTGCAGAAATTGCAGAAACAGAAATAAATGGGGAATTAATAAATGCTAGCAGTGAGTTTTTAAGGGACTTGGACTTTGAAACTTGGCAATTAGTAGCTTATAAATCTCCACTTTTTGAAGATAAATTGATCTTGAGGGTAATCGGATATCCAGGAAATCTTAGGATTGATCACCCTACAGGATTAAATGTTGAGTCTGGAAGAAAACAATGGATCTTAGATGACAAAACATTACTTAACGAGGCATTAGCAAATGACGGTAGACAAGCTGCTGCAGAATTTGACCTGGATGAGCTTATTGAAAATATAGGTAAAAATAGACCATTGAGATTATCTTTGACAGGTGTTTTTTCAGAGTTACCTGTTCCTCCATTCGTGGTTAAGGAATGGAGATCACTAAGTTGATTATTAATTTACAAGATATTGAAAAAAATGTAAGCCATACAAAATGGATGAAAAGGGCAATTTTTTTGGCCTCGTTAGGCAAAAACACAACGAGTCCAAACCCTAAGGTAGGAGCGGTAATACTTGATAAAAATGGAAAACTTGTTTCAGAGGGGTTCCATTACAAAGCAGGTATGCCTCATGCGGAGGCGATGGCTTTTGAAAAACTTAATAAAGATGCCAAAGGGGGGACAATGTATGTAAATCTTGAACCTTGTTGCCATCAAGGCAAAACACCTCCGTGTGTAGATAAGGTTATATCCTCTGGGATAAAAAAGGTATATATATCTATTGAAGACCCTGATAAAAGAGTCTCTGGTAAAGGTATTAAGCTGCTAGAAGAAGCGGGAATTCAAGTTCACTTAGGATTATGTAAAAAAGAATCCTTAGATTTGAATAAGGCTTTCATTCATAGAAATATAACTAAAAAGGCATTTGGTGTTCTTAAATGGGCAATGAGTATGGATGGAAGAATAGCTTTAAAAAATGGAAAAAGTAAATGGATTACTAGTGAAGAATCAAGGTCAGTAGTTCACTCTTTTAGAGCAGAATTTGATGCAATAATCATTGGTGGAAATACATTAAGGAAAGATAATCCATTTTTGACTACCAGAGGTTCAAAAAAAACTGAGCCTTTGCGAGTTGTTTTCACAAAAAGTTTAGATCTCCCCTCAAAATCTAATCTTTGGGATTGTAATAAGGCAAAAACTTTAGTTATTTATGATTCTTCTACAGCAAATGAAAGTTATCTCTCAAGGATTCCAAAATGTGTAGAGGTTGAAAAGGTATCATCAGATAATCCAGAGTTAATTTCAAAAATACTTGCTAAAAGAGGATGTAATAAAGTTCTTTGGGAATGTGGTCCTAGATTGTCTACAGCCGCTATCAAATCTAATTGTATTCAGGAAATTATTACTTTTATTGCTCCAAAAATCTTAGGAGGGGAAAATAGTATGAATCCCTTTGGTGATTTTGAATTTAACGAAATGCATGAAATTTTTAAATTAAGTGATTTTCAGCTTAGTTTGATTGGGAATGATATATGCGTTAAGAGTTCATTTAAACAAAATATTTATACTAATCTCTATGGGTGAAAGTACCGTACGGTTCTTACCCAAAAAAAACAATACAGATACGGAAACTCTTCGTTTAGTTTATAATAAGTTCAAGTTTGACCACAACCATGCCAATAAGACAAGATGATAATCAACCTAATAGAAGATTTGGAATTGTAAATATTATTTTAATAGGAGTTGGAGCATTACTTCTTTTTAGCAGCCTATTTCCTAATCAAAATATGCAAATCCCTAGGGTTCCTTACTCTTTATTTATAGATCAGGTTAACGATGGCGAAGTTAAGAGAGCGTACATAACTCAGGAGCAAATTAGATATGAACTCAATGGAGCTGAAGAGGGCGCACCTTCAGTTTTAGCGACAACCCCAATTTTTGATATGGACCTCCCACAAAGGTTAGAAAGTAAAGGGGTTGAATTCGCTGCTGCTCCTCCAAAAAAGCCTAATTTCTTTTCAACCATTTTAAGCTGGGTCGTCCCACCGTTGATTTTTATACTTGTTTTACAGTTCTTCGCTAGAAGAAGTATGGGAGGAGGAGGAGCACAAGGTGCTTTGAGCTTTACCAAAAGTAAAGCAAAAGTTTATGTGCCAGATGATGAATCTAAAGTTACTTTTGCTGATGTTGCAGGAGTAGATGAGGCTAAAGATGAGTTAACTGAAATAGTTGATTTCTTAAAGAAGCCAGAAAGGTACACAGATATAGGAGCAAGAATTCCTAAAGGTGTTCTTCTGGTTGGTCCTCCAGGTACAGGAAAAACTCTTCTCTCCAAAGCGGTTGCAGGAGAAGCGGAGGTTCCTTTCTTTATTATTTCAGGTTCTGAATTTGTTGAACTTTTCGTAGGTGCTGGTGCTGCTAGAGTCAGGGACTTGTTTGAGCAAGCAAAGAAAAAAGCACCTTGCATTATATTCATTGATGAACTGGATGCTATCGGTAAAAGTCGCTCTGGATCGATGGGAGTTGTGGGAGGAAATGATGAGAGAGAACAAACTCTTAATCAACTTTTAACAGAAATGGATGGCTTCGCGTCAACAGATAAACCAGTTATAGTTCTTGCTGCAACAAACCAACCTGAGGTACTTGATGCAGCTTTATTAAGGCCTGGCAGATTCGATAGGCAAGTTTTAGTTGACAGACCAGATCTGTCAGGTAGAAAGACAATTTTAGAAATATATACAAAAAAAGTTAAACTTGCTGAATCAATAGATTTAGATTCTATTGCTCAGGCCACAAGTGGATTCGCTGGAGCAGACTTGGCAAATATGGTCAACGAAGCAGCTCTTCTTGCAGCAAGAGCAAAAAGGAAAAGTGTTGAACAACAAGATTTAAGTGAAGCAATTGAAAGGGTAGTTGCTGGACTTGAAAAGAAAAGTAGAGTCCTCCAAGATGATGAAAAGAAAGTTGTTGCTTATCATGAAGTAGGGCATGCAATTGTCGGTCATTTAATGCCTGGTGGTTCAAAAGTTGCAAAGATTTCAATAGTTCCAAGAGGAATGAGTGCGCTTGGATATACGCTTCAATTACCTACAGAGGAAAGATTCCTTAATTCAAAAGAGGAACTTAAAGGGCAGATAGCAACACTTTTAGGTGGCCGATCTGCAGAGGAAGTAGTATTCGGGAAAATCACCACAGGTGCATCTAATGATTTACAAAGAGCTACAGATATTGCGGAACAAATGGTAGGAACATTTGGCATGAGCGATATTTTAGGACCTCTTGCTTATGACAAACAAGGCGGTGGACAATTTCTTGGGAATGGAAACAATCCAAGAAGATCAGTTAGTGATGCTACAGCTCAAGCAATAGATAAAGAAGTAAGAGATCTCGTAGATGATGCTCATGAAACTGCATTAAAAATTTTAAGGAATAACCTACCTTTACTAGAATCAATTTCCCAAAAAATTCTTGAAGAAGAAGTTATAGAGGGTGAGGATTTAAAAAACCTCCTTGCGGAATCTAAATTGCCTGCATAGTAGAATCTAGATCTAACTAGAATAATTCATGCTAAAACCTAATAAGCTTGCTAACAAAAATTTTTTATCAAGCTTGGACATATCAACTCATGAGCTTTATCATATTCTAAATCTTGCAAAAAACTTTAAAAACAAAAAAATAAAAATTAACTCTAACAATAAAGTTTTAGGATTAATTTTTGATAAGTCATCAACGCGCACTAGAGTTAGTTTTCAAGTTGCGATGTCAAGACTTGGTGGAACTACTATTGATCTTAATCCGACAACATCTCAAATAGGAAGAGGAGAGCCAATTAAAGATACTGCAAGAGTTCTAAGTAGATACTGTGATGTCATCGCGATTAGAACATTTGATCATTCAAGTTTGGAAGAATATGCGAAGTGGTCCTCGAAACCAGTTATAAATGCTCTTACAGATTTAGAGCATCCATGTCAGGCGCTTGCTGATTTTTTAACTATTCATGATGAATTTTTTGATTTTAAAAATGTAGTTTTAACATTCATAGGTGATGGTAATAATGTCGCAAATTCTCTTATTTTATCTGGAGCATTATTAGGAGTAGAAGTTAGAATTGCATGCCCTAAAGGTTATGAACCAAACTCCTTGGTACTTAAAAAAGCTTATGAAATATACAAAAATAAGGATTTATTAAAAATTACACATGATCCTAATATCGCTGTTTCAGGAGCAAATGTTCTTTATACAGATGTTTGGTCATCCATGGGCGAAGAAAATAAAAAGACTGAGAAAGATAAATATTTTAATGGATTTACTCTCAATTATGATCTAGTAAATAAAGCAAAAAAAGATGCAATTATTATGCATTGCCTTCCTGCGTATAGATCTAAAGAAATAACTGATGAGGTATTTGAAAGTAAAAAAAGTAGAATTTTTGATCAAGCAGAAAATAGATTGCATGCTCAACAAGCACTTTTATCTTGTCTTCTAAACTAGGTAAACTTGCAAATTACGCAATATAAGGGTACAAATGTATTAGAGTACATTTGTTTTATGGAAGCTTATCAAGGGGATGATCTTACCCATGCTCAAAATGAGCTTTATGGGTGGATAAAAGATTATATGAAAGACTTTCAGCATAGCCCATCCATCAGGCAGATGATGCAAGCTATGGGATTAAAATCTCCTGCCCCAATTCAAAGTCGCTTAAAGCATTTGCAAGAAAAGGGATACATCTCTTGGCAAGAAGGCAAAGCAAGAACAATGCAAATAGTTGATGAAATTACAGAAGAAATACCAATAATGGGTTCAGTCGCTGCTGGAGGTTTAATTGAAACTTATTCTGATGTTCAAGAGAATTTAGATATTTCTAATGTTTTAAAAAGGAAAAATGTTTTTGCTCTCACAGTAAATGGAGATTCGATGATAGATGCATGTATTGCAGATGGTGATATGGTTTTGATGGAGCCAATTACAGATCCTCGCTCTCTTAAAAATGGAACTATTGTTAGTGCAATGGTTCCAGGTTTAGGAACAACTTTGAAGTATTTTGTTAGGAGAGAAGGAAAAATATTTCTTGAAGCAGCAAATCCAGCTTATGAACCAATTGTATTAAATTTCAATGAAGTTTCATTTCAAGGAAAACTTTTAGCGGTTTGGAGAAAAGTTTAAACTTTTTTAAACTCAAAGTAATGTCTCGTTTTCATAAATCTTTGTTAATAAGCAGTTAATAATTTCCCATGAGTGATTTTCATATTTTTTTATAAAAGTACTAAAATCTTCACTAGCTTCTTCATCGGCACTATCAGATATCACCCTCACTATTGCCCATGGAATTTTTTCTTGTGTAGCTATCTGAGCAATTGCACCTCCTTCCATTTCTACTGCGTCTAAGTCAGGAATATCTATACATAATTTCTTTAAGCTATTTTTATCTGATATGAATTTATCTCCTGAAGCAATTAAACCTTTTTTAATAAAACCAAATTTTGAAAGGTGGCCTTTTTTTTTGGAATTTTTTAATACATTAAATATCCAATTAGTTAGATTTTGGGGAGATTTAATTTTAGCTATACCTAAAGCTGGAATATTGTATTTCTCAAAAAGAGGCCTTGCATCCATATCATGTTGAATTACTTCATTCGCAATGACTATATCCCATTGATTTAATTCTGCTTTGCCAGAGCCGGCTACTCCAGTAAAAAGAATTAAATCCAAATTTTTATTATTGTCTGCAGTATTTAATAATCTTGTGACCGCTCTTGATGCACTTACTTTGCCCCATCCACTCCATGCTAATGATATAAAAATTTTTGCATTAGTTGATTTTTCTAAAATCCATTCACCTTTGTGAATAACTAAATCTCCATATGAAATTGAAATGACATTTTTTAAGTGATGCAATGTTTTCCCTACTTCTTCTGGCATTGCACTTAAAAGACCTATATGTAATTTTTTCATTGTTATAGTCTAATTACTCCATTAAAGTGTATTCTTAGAATTTTAATTAAAAATCTTTTATTATGGATTTTCACGAATTAATTGAGACACATAATGATTTTCCTAAAAAAGGAATTAAATATAAGGATGTTTTACCAATACTTAGAAGCCCAGATAATTTTTCATGTTTGATTGAAAAAATGTCTGATTTTGATTTTTTTAAAAAATCTGATGCAATTATTGCTATAGATGCGAGAGGTTTTATCTTTGGCTCTGGAATTGCCTTAAAACTACAAAAACCTTTGGTTCTTGCTCGAAAGCCTGGAAAGTTACCTGGAGAGTTGATTTCCTCTTCTTATAATCTTGAATATGGGCAAAATACATTATGTATACAAAAAGATGGAATTAGGGATTTTTCTTCATTTGCAATAGTGGACGATTTATTAGCAACAGGCGGAACTGTCGGTTGTGTAGCTAAGCTACTTAAATCACAAAAGAAAATTATTACTGGTTTAGCTGTAGTTGTTCAGTTAATTGAATTGAAAGGAAAATTAAAATTTAATTTTCCAACATCTGCAATATTATCTATCTAACTTCAATAATTATCTTTTTAAACCTATAAGTCATTAATAAATACCTAATTGGATTTTTATTATTTTAGAGATTAGTGATTATATTCTTCAAATATTTTAGAATATATTTGATTATTTTTTAATAACAATGACTAATAAAAAGAAAGATACAAAAAATGATTTTAAAAATAATAAAGCTATGCTTACTTATGGATTTATACAACTATGTTCATCAGTTGTATCAGCTTTTGCGTTAGTAGCGATTGCACTGGGTTTTTACACATTAAAAAAAGAATCAAAGTTCTTTAATGAATGTGTTGAAGAAATTAAAGCAACAGATTCACCAACAGCTGATGCGGTTCGTTTCTGTACTGGTGGTTAGGATAGGTTCAATAGAACTTATATAGACCTAAAGAGGGTGATACAACTTATAAATCTCTAGGTGTATTTTAAGGTGCAGATTTCAATAATCAAACACTATAAAGTATTATAGGAATTAAGGACGTTACATAAGAAATCTCTAGATTGATTGATATGAATAACGTTTTGAGATTTGGGGCCATAGCTCAGCTGGTAGAGCACCTGCATGGCATGCAGGGGGTCAGGGGTTCAAATCCCCTTGGCTCCACTTAAAAAATGCAGTTATAAAATAGTTTCCCAGGCATCGTTTTCTTGAGATTAGTTTTTATGAATATGTAAGTTGTATGTAAGTTAATCTTATAAGCACAACTTTGCGGGCATATTTCAATAAAAAAGGCTAAGACATAAGTGATCTGAATTAATTATTTCTCCTTAACTAGCGATAACCTGATACTTATTTAAAACATGCAATATCTTTTCATAATTAAAACTTCAATCAAGTTATAATTCTAATTAGTAGATCCTTAAAGAAATACTATATGAGAGAGAGTAAAAAAAATAAAGAGGAAATTGGCTCTGATTTTGAAAAATTATCAGTTTCGTCTTCTCTGGGAGTAATTAAAGAAAATAATAGTTTTAACTCAAATAACCTTTCCAAACCTTCTAAACAGCAAATAATTAAACAGGCATTTCAATTTCATTCAAAAGGAAAAATTTTAGAAGCAGCTAAACTTTATCAATATTTCATTAACCAAGGTTTTAATGATCATAGGGTTTTTTCTAATTTTGGGATCATATTGAAAGATCTTGGCAAATTAAAAGAAGCAGAAGCTTTATTCCGCAAAGCTATTGAAATAAAACCTGATTACGCTCAAGCATATTCTAATATGGGAATCATATTGAAAGATCTTGGCAAATTAAAAGAAGCAGAATTTTCATTCCGCAAAGCTATTGAAATAAAACCTGATTACGCCCAGGCATATTTCAATCTAGGAAACATAATGAAAGATCTTGGCAAATTAAAAGAAGCAGAATTTTCATACTGTAAAGCTATTGAAATAAAACCTGATTACGCCCAGGCATATTCCAATCTAGGAAACATAATGAAAGATCTTGGCAAATTAAAAGAAGCAGAATTTTCATACTGTAAAGCTATTGAACTGAAACCAAAATTCACTGATGCAATAATGAATAGATGGTTATTATTTTTTGATCAAGGAAAGTTTGATTTGGCATTGAAAGATGCAGAGTCTTGTGATACCAAGCGATCAAGGGCATGTACCTTAGAAACCCTTTATGCATTAGGAAGAATTGATGAGGTCTACAAGAAAATTGAAAAAACTTCTAAATTGGATGATACAAATATAAGATTGGCTGCTTTTTCTTCATTTATTTCAGAACAAGAAAAGAAAGATACCTCAAATAATTTTTGCAGAAACCCGCTAAAATTTTTATATTTTTCAAATCTAAAATTTCATCATAAAGACTATGCAGAATTTATAAAAAAAATAATTAATGAACTGGATAGTATTAAAACTATTTGGGAGCCTCACAAAAAGGCAACTCATGGAGGCTTTCAAACTCCAGTGCATATTAATTTATTTTCCAACCCATCTAAAAATATCTCAATTCTTAAATCTATTATTTTAAATGAATTAGATGCTTATTATTTAAAGTTTGAAAAAGAATTATGTTCCTATATTCAAAAATGGCCCTCCAATAGGAATTTAAAAGCGTGGCATGTAATTCTTAAAAAGCAAGGATATCAAGAAGCACATATACATCCTGCTGGATGGCTAAGTGGAGTTATCTACTTGAAGGTTGTACCTCCACTTGGAATGAATGAGGGGGCAATTGAATTTAGTTTAAATGGTAGGAATTATTCCAATATCAACTCCCCAAAATTAATACATCGACCAGAGGCAGGAGATATAGTTTTGTTCCCCTCTTCTCTTCATCATAGAACAATCCCTTTCACTTCAGATTTTGATCGAATAGTGATGGCATTTGACTTGTTGCCAAATTGATTGCTACTTTTTTCTGATATTTTGTTATGAATTTCATCTTCAAATCAACATTATAGATTTCTTCCATAATATTAAAAATAAAAGCATAAAAAAGGTTGTAAAACTTTTTTCTCTTTTAGTCATAAGTACTGTGATAGTGCATGTTTCAGCTTGGTTCATAGTGCTAGCTTCAGGGTTATTTAATTTAGAGTTAATTAGATCAATATTTCCTTTATATAAATTATCTCCATTAATCTCATATAGAATGCTTCAACTTGATTTCGATGGCGGTTATTTTGAACATTTTCAATATATTTTACTTTTATGGTGTTTTATACTTTCCTCAAGTTGGATTATTTCTAAAAAGTATTGGGAAGGATTTTATATTTCTTTAATTTATCTATATTTATTTATAGATGATGTTTTTAGAATTCATGACGGATTTTTAGGTTTATATTTATCGAACCTTTTTGAATCTAATTTTATTTCAGATCAGCAAATTATACGAGTTAAAGACTTTGGAGAATGGTCTTACTGGGCTATTGTTTTTTTGTATTAGCCACAACACTAATTCCAATTTATAAAAAAAAGTAAATATACAATAAAAAAATTTATTAAATAAAATTTTACTATATTCTTTTCGCTAGCATTTTTTGGTTTGTTAATCGATTTAATTGGAGCTAATTGGTATAGATGGATTCCAATAAAGTCAGATTTTCTAATTCGATTGATAACTATTTTTCTTATTCTATTTGAAGAATGTGGTGAAATTCTTGTAATTTCTTTTGCTTGCATATGGTTATTTAGCATTAATTTTTCAAATTCAATAGAGGAAAATGAGAAGACATTTAAATAATTAATTAGTTTAAATTTTAGATTTACTTTAAGTATTTTTGGGAAGGGTTATATTCGCCCTTTACAAAACTTCTATAAATTAATTTATAAAAACCTAAATTATTTAAAATATAAATATTGTGATAAATACATTTAATAAAATAAACTAAAGCAAAAAAAAGATTTTTTTTAGTTAAGTTTTTATTCATTAGGTACATATATTTTGATGATTTTGTTTTATTTATTGCCCTGTTAATTAAATTACCCTTTGTTTTTTTATAAAATTTACATTCTTCACTATTTTCTAAAACACTTATCCATTCGTCTTTAAATTTATCTATTGAATCATATGATTTCGTTCCCTCTATTAGTCGGAAATTTGCATTTATCCAATAAGGAATATATTTGATTGATTTATTTTTATAAAAGATTTTTAACCAAAAGTATCTATCCATAACATAATGAAGATTTTCATTTAAACCCTCGATTTCATCAAGAATATTTCTTCTAAAAAAAACTCCCGGCTGTTTAATAGGGTTATTAACTAATAGATTTTCAAGACTGAACTCCCTACCTTTGCTAACCCCAAAAACTTTATTATTCTTATTAATAATATTTACATCAGTATAAATTAAATCAATATCTTTATTATTTTCTAGAAAATTTATTGACCTTTTAATAGCATGATGATTGTAACTATCATCTGAATTTAACCAACCTATATATTCTCCTTTAACCAGTTTTAAGGCCTTATTTATAGCATTGCTTTGTCCGGAATCTTTTTCACTAAACCATATTATATCTTTTGATTTTTTTAATATACTTAATGTTTTATCAGTTGATTTGCCATCGAATATTATATGTTCAATATTCTTCCAATTTTGATTTTTGACACTTTTTATGTTGTCCAAAATGAATTCAGCATCATTAAATGATGGGGTAATAATGCTGACTAATGGATCTTTTTTGATTTTTGATTTCATCTTAAATCATATAAAATAAATTTTAAATATTTCCTAAGAACCCCAAATTTTATCGTAGCAAGTGACAAGTTTATTTACTAATTCATCCCTTTTCTTAACTAATTTATTTGTATGATCTTCACTTAATAATTCCTCAATAATATTTTTATTAAATAATTTATCACTTATAATATAATCTTCCATTTTTATCGATCTAAGTAAATTTTTAATTTTTCCAGATTTTCCAGTATAGTCAACGCTTAAAAAAGGTACTCCTAAACCAAGAGAAAATATATGTGCATGGTATCTCATAACTATTGTTAAGTCTGAGTTTTTTATTTCTTTTATAATTGAAAAAATATCTTTATATTCATAGGAATTATAATAATCTGATTTATTTAATTCTTTAACAATATTATTATTAATGCATCTGTCATCTATTCCTCTAAAATACATATGCATAGAAATAGGACGAGCAATATGATCTAAAAAATATTTAGAAAATAATTGTTTAATCATTTCTTTACTTATCGCAAATGAATCTAAATCATGAAAATTATATTCTTTAGTTGGCTCTCTTATAAGCAAAGAAGTGGTTTTGACCTTACCTGACTTTCCAAAATTTTCAGAAATATCTTTTATATATTTAAGTGCAGGATCGCAACCTATATAGGACTTTTCACTTTCTAAACCAAATCTAATAGCTAAATCGTGACTTTCTTTATCTCTAAAAATTGCTTTATCAGTATTATTAAAAATTTTTTTAATAATATTTTCAGTATTTTTATTTTTTATTGGTCCAATTCCACATCCAAAAATAATGTTATTCATTTTTTTTAATTGCGAAATTCTAAAACATTCACTAATTTCTTTTAGGAATCTTGTATACATTATTGGACCACCCCCTAAAATTAAAGAATCAATTTGAGAATTTTTAATAAAATTACTCATTTCAGTAATATTAATGAATTCAACATTTAAATTCATTTCAATTCTTGTTTGCCAACTTAAAAGCAAATCTATTGTCGAAATTTTTATTTTCATTTCAGGATTATAGAACTGGATTCTATTTATAATTTCTCCTAATATTGCTTTATCTCCTGTTGTTTCAGTTCCATACCATCCAGTAATAAGAACATTTTTCCATTTTCTAGGATTAGTTGATTTTTTTTTGCGAGATATTATTACTGAGAAGTTGATTTTATTAATAATATTTCTAAGCGAATAGATTACTTTGTATATGTATAATTTTAATTTTCGATAGGTTTTTTGTTCTACTGGAAAATTAATAAACTTATGCATATTATTAGAGATTCCTTTATTTATGATTGAGCTCATTTCTGATTCAATATTTTTTAATATCTTTTTATTTGAGAACTTTATTAAGTTAAATTCGCTTAGCATATATTTTTTTATTTTATTATCGATATTTTTCTGGTTAAGTAATAATTCATAACCCTTCTTGTTATAGAAATCATTTAAGTAATTGGATTTAATGCCTTTTTGATTGGCTATTCTACTTAAAAAACTAGATATTTCGAAAGAATCATTATTGGAAAAATTATCTTTCATTAAAGGATAATAAATCAAAAATGTTTTCACATTTTTAAATGTTTTTGGAAAAGTATTCAAAAATCTAACTAAATCAAGATTTAATATTATTAAACATATTTCAATTGAAATATGTTTTTCTAAAAATTCCTTAGTTTCTATTAACTCATTCCTGTTTTTAGGTTCGAATATCAAATATTTATTGTATTTTTTTTCTATAGTCTTATCTGTAATTTCAATCTTATCCCATTTTATAGATTTCATGATATTTTATTTAATTAAAATTTTGTTAAAAATATTTCTTGGCAAAATAATTTTAAATGATCTTATTAAATCTGATTTTATATCTTTGAATATGAAATTTATAAGAAGAAATGTAATAACCATAGATATTATCGTGCCTGAGATAAGAATCATTAGATCATTTTTTATAAAGTTTATTAAATTCAATTTAATTATTAGTAATAACAAACCGTTTGTAAAAGCTAATTTTAAGGGACTATAAATTTTGCGAATTAAAATATAAAAATTTTCTTTTAAAAGGTTCGCTGTTATTTTCCAACTTACTATGCAAAATAATATTCTTACTATTGTTCCTGTTAATGCAACGCATATTATTCCATATCTTGTTGCAAAAAATATTGAAATTAAATAAAGTGGTGCACAATATAAATTAAGTTTAAAATTAATAAAAGGCTTACCAATTGATTGATTTAGAAATATAATTTGACTTGTTGAAAGCAATCTTAATTGAGTAAAACTCAATATTAATAACGGTACTATACTCTTAGTCCATTTTTCACCATATAGACTTAATATTAAATTGTCAGAAAGGATAGCAATAGTAATGATTATTGGAGCTGATGTAATTACAATTATTCTTGATATATAGATAAAATCATCAGTTAGTTTTTTAAAATCATGATTGGATTTACTTAAAATAGGCAAAGATAATCCGCTAATCCCACCTGAGATTGTTCTTTTTACAATATTCGAAGTCTGCCAACTGAAATTGTATATACCTAATAGTTCTGTTCCAAGAAATTTACCAATAATTAAAGTATCCCCTTCATTAATAATAAGACTAGTAAGGTTTGCTCCAATAATACTTATTGAGTATTTTATTATTTCACCAAAGTGTTTAAAGTTTATATATAGTTTAGGTCTCCAATTATTTGTTATGTAAGATGTCACCACTTTTAATGATGATGTGCAAATGACAGGAATTACCAGACTCCAGATTCCATTACCATTTAATGCCATTAAGATTGAAAGTAGAGAAGTAAATGTTTTTATACATGTATCTCTAATTTGTATTTGTTTTAATTTGAAATTTTTTGATAATATTGCATCTGGAACTCTATATAGCGAGTCTAATGGTATTTGAATTGCTAATACAATAACAACTAATTCTAGTTTTTTATAAATAACAACTGAATCATAGGCTTTTAAATAATATGGAAGAAATAAAATAAGAAAAAGAAAACAAGTTATCCCTAATAAAACATCTAACCAAAAAGCTGAGTTTAATTTTTCTTGGAAATCTTCTTTTTCTTTTACAAAAATTACATAACTATCTATAGTTTTGAGGCAGATGATACTAAAAAATCTTATAAATATACTCGCAATTGCTAATAACCCAAAATCTGATATTGCTACATTTCTAGATAATATTGCTAAAACTATAACTTTTAGGAAGATAGTAGAACTTTCTCTAAAATAAATCCAAAATAAATTTGAACCAATATTTTTATTCAAAATCGAATGATAATAAGTTTGTATAAAATAAAATTTATTAATTAATAATTATTTAGAATTTATTAATAAATTTTTTTTCATAAAATAAATTTAACATAAACCATTATGCAATTTAATTTAGGTTTACTTAGATATCAAAAATTAGTCTTTAATCGAAACTATGTTAAAGGTTTTACATTTAAATTCAAATGATAATTCAGGTGGAGCAGCAAAGGCTTCATATAGGATCAATAGCTCATTTGGCAAATTAGATAAAATATTAATTGATTCAAAAATGCGAGTTATTAAGAAAACGACTAATGATAATGACATAAAAGGAGGTGCACCAATATACCAAAATAAATTACAAAGAAAATTGCATCCATATTTGACTTTATTTTTCAAACTAGGCTTTAAGCCAACTACTCAAACGGGATTATCAACTTGTCTAATAAATACTGGATTAGGTAAAGAAATAAATAATTTATATGAATCAAAGAAAATAGATATAGTTAATCTGCATTGGCTCGGTGATAATACTATTTCAATATCCGAAATTGGTAAATTAAAGCCCCCTATAGTTTGGACTTTGCATGATCAGTGGCCTTTTTGTGGTACTGAGCACTATTCAAATTCTAATTATTTTGGTAGAACTATAAATGAAGAAGAAAGATTTATATCTGGATATTTAAAGTCTGATTTAGAAGCTCTGGAAAATATCAATGATTTAAACAGAACTATATGGCTTAAGAAAAAGAGACTCTGGAGAAAAAAAATGAATATTGTTTGTCCAAGTAAGTGGATGGAAAATTGCGTAAAAAAAAGCGCCCTTATGCAAAATTGGTCAACTAATGTAATTCCTAATCCTATTGACGTCAATTTTTGGATTCCAATAAATAAAACCTTAGCAAAAAAATCATTAAATCTAGATCCTAATAAATTGATGATTCTTTACATGTCTAGTTCAGGTAAATCTTCATACAGAAAAGGTGTTGATTTATTTATTAAATCTATAAATAAACTTCAACAAAAATTTATAAATAATGAAAATGAAAATTTTGAATTATTAATTTTTGGAGATTCAAATCCTTTTGAAAAATCTAAACCATTTTTAAAATATCAGTTTTTAGGTCCTCAAAAAGACGATATTACTTTACGTTTAATTTATTCTGCAGCAGATTTATTTGTGATTTCTTCTCGACAAGATAATTTACCTAATGTTGGAATAGAATCTCATTCTTGTGGCACCCCAGTGGTGGCATTTAATACTGGCGGTTTAGAAGATATTGTAGATCATGAGAAAACAGGTTTATTAGCTAATCCATTTGATACTGATTCATTTTCTGATCTAATTTATAGAATTCTTAAAGAGAAAGATTTAAGATTAGAAATGAGTAGAAAGGCCAGAGAAAGAGCATTGCGCAAATGGTCAATGGAAGTAATTTCTGCGCTTTACTTTAACCTTTATAAGAAAATAGTTTTTTAAAAAAAATAATCCTGATTTTTATATGTTTTTTAAAACATTAAACTGCTCTGCTAAAGGTGAAGTACCTTTATGCACCATCATTAAATAATCCATTGCTTGGAAACAATCCATTTCATTTTTTTTCATCAACCAAGCCATACAAATGATTGGGGATCTCTCCATAGAAGCTAAACAGTGAATAAAAGTTGGCCCTAATTTGTTTAGTTTTTCTAATTCATTTAAAGCAGAAATGATGTTATCTTTGGTCAACAATTTTTTTTGCCTATGATCAGGAAGAATTACTCTTTTGAATGTAAAAATATCATCTAAATTATCAATACATTTAGCTTCTTCTTCTCCGCATAAATTTAAAACTCCCTTAATTCCCTCTTTCTTAAGTTTCTCTAGATGTATTAATTTAGTTGGAACAGTTCCAATAGCAATATCATCAACGAGAACCCAATCAAATTTAAAATGGGATTTTCTTATATTATTCATCTAGCCAAGTAATTAGTTCGCTCAACTTTCTAAGTAAATAGGGTTTTTCCACCTCTTTCGTATCTTTTACAGATTCATTTTGGGATGCATAAGCTGAACCGTATGCTCTGTAACTATAACTATAATTATTAGTTTGATTTTTTGTTAGTCCTTTTTCTTCCCTTCTAATGTTTGATATAAATCCAACTGGCTTGATATTCTTTTTATTAAGTTGCTTGATTGCTTCTTTGGGGAGATCTTTATTCACGAATCCTATTGATACAACTAATAAAAGGCCATCAGTCAGATCGCTCACATAAACTGCGTCAGCAAGACCCATTAAGGGGGGTGTATCAAATAAAATTAAATCAAATTCTTTACTGGCTTTAATTTCTTTAACTAGATCCCTCATCCTTTGTGAATTTAAAAGTCTTATTGGATCTGGTGGAATTAAGCCTGCCGTTAATACGGAAAGATTTGCAAGTTTGTCAACTTTTCTAATATTTTTACGCCAGTCCTCAACATCTAGTGATAAGAGATTTGAGAGCCCACTTGTATTATTTATTCCTAGTCTTGTATGGACTTGTGGCTTTCTTAAATCGCAGTCAATTAGTAAAACTTTTTTACCTATATCAGATAAAGTTTTGGCAAGTAAAATATTTATTAAAGATTTTCCCTCGCCTGGTATAGAACTAGAAATGGTAATTGAGTTAATTTCCTTATCCGTTTTTAAAAATCTTATAGACGTATATAGACTTCTCATCGCTTCTTGATAGAAAAATCTTTCTAAATTAGATTCTTCATCCTTTTCGAGATCTTTATTAAGCGTATCCAGCATTAATTTTTTATCTTCTTTTATACCCTCGAAATTTGAAATATATGGAAGAGTAACAAGATTTGGTATTTTCAGATCTCTCTCTGCTTCTAAGTAATCTGAATAAACGTTATTGAATTTGTCTCTTACAAAAGCAGCTGTAATTCCCGAAATAATTGAAAGGAATAATCCAATAAGAAGGTTTCTTGGAACAGAAGGACTTACTGGATTTCTTGATGCCTTAGCAGGACTTATTATTAACCAAGGAAAACTTTCTTGGGCAATTTTAAGCTTAAATTGTTCTCTTGTTTCGATCAAAGAAGTTAAATTTTCTTTTGAAATCAATAATCTTTGCTGAATATCTTCATATTCATTTATAAAATTTGGTAATCTCATATTTTCAAGCTGTATCTCTTTGAGTTCTTGTTCTATTCTTTTTAATTCTTTGGTATAGAATTCTTTTGCCAAATTTATTGCTGAAAGTTGTTCTCTTAAGATTTCTGGACTAATCTTTCTTAATCTTGACTCTAAAGATTTTATTATTTGCGATTTAGGACTATAAATAGCTCTTTTGTTGGCCAACTCAGTTCTAAATTCATTATAAAGTTTGCTTTTATCATTACTAATATTTAAGCCATCAGGATTTGATGTATCTTTCCCAATTATTTTGTTAAAGCCTTCAGTTACTAATTCACCTTTTTCAATTTTTTCTTTGGTCTCATTTAATAGCGATAATTGAGTTTTTAAATCAAGAATCTTAATCTTGGCATTAGCTTCGAATTCTTTACTTTTTTTTACTTCCTCAAAAGGGACAATTATAGAATTATCTACTCGGAACTTAGCAAGTTTTTCTTGTAATTCAAGTGTCTGTTTCTCTAAAATGGGAGCCTGTTTGTCAAGAAATTTTAATCCATCTGAGAACCTCCTATTTCTCTGAGTAAGTGCTGCATTTATATATTCATTTTGAAGAGATGTAGCTATATTTTTTGTCTTGTTTTTGCTTCCCGACAAAACAGTCACTTTAAGTACGCCTTCAGCTTCTCTTCTTTTGGTGCCTCCTGTTTTTATTGTTATTCTTTTTCTAAGTAATCCTTTTGGGATTTTATATTTATCAGCAGTTGATTTTAAAATTAAATCACTTTTTAAAAACTCAATCAATGTGGGAATATCATTAAATGTCGTATTACCTGCGACTTGATTGAATACGGAACCACCAAAACCTGCTGCTGGCTTCGCTTTTGTACTATCTATAGGATCATCAATTAGGATGGTGAAACTTGCAGAATATAAGGGATTAAAAATTCTTTGTAAAGTTGTTAAAAAAATACTTAAAGATAAAACGGTTAAAGTTGTAAATCCTAATAATTTTTTTCTTCTTGTGAGTGTTCTAGTAATATCCGCAATATCAATATTACTTTCAAAATCTAGATCTTTTTTGTCCATACTTATTAGTTTATTTTTGGTTAAAGATCAATAAACTTTGATCTTATCATTATTTGATACCTAACAATTTGATTTTAATCAGATTTTTAAATTAATGATCTTTATAAATGAGAAATATAAACAGATATAAAACGTGAAATTTAATAATTATTACTTGAATAACTGTTATATTAGGACTTAAGATTATTTTTTAGTTGTCTTAAAATTTTTTGAATTTTTTATGAAGTTGAAGTTTAATAAAAAAATTTTATATATTGTTAGTTTTTTTATATATTTTTTTATAGGTTCTATAAACACAAATCTCCTGGCTAAAGATAATAAATCTTATGATCAATTAGTAGCAAATGAAGAAAATAATTTTGATGAAGATTTAACTGATAAATATATAATTGGTTCAGGAGATGTTTTAAATCTATTAGTTTTTGGTCATCCCGATTTTTCTAGTCTTTTAAATATTCTTAATGATGGAAGTGTTCAAATACCCTTTTATGGAAATACTAATTTAGATGGTTTAACTCTTACTCAAGCAGAAAAAAAGATTCATAAGTTAATTTCAAAAAATATTATTAGCCCTGTTATTTCTATAAATTTAGTTCAAAGGAGGCCAGTTAGAGTTTCAGTTGTTGGGGAGATTGTTCGTCCCGGGCTTTATACTATTGGTTCTTCAAGTGTTCCAGCAACTCAAAATTCTCAAAGACTTGTACTTGAAAATAATATTATCCCAAAAATCTCTGATGTTATAAAACAGGCAGGAGGTTTAACTGTTAGTTCTGACGCTTCAAATATTTTAATTAAAAGAGTTTTGCCAGGTAAAGAAAAAAATTATAAAATCGCAAGGGTTAATCTTTATGAGCTTATTTTTAATGGTGATCAGAATCAGAATTTAACTTTATTTGATGGAGATGTAGTAATAATAAACAAAGCCGAAGATACTTCTACCTCTTATGGAAAACTCGGAAATTCAACTTTAGCACCAGATCAAATTGCAATTTATGTTGTTGGTGAAGTAAGAAAACCTGGCAAAATAGTAATGAAGGCGAACTCTTTGTTTAATGAAGCATTAATAGAGGCAGGGGGACTTTTAAGTAAAACATCAAGTAAGAATGTTTCCTTATTAAGAAAAAATAATAATGGTACTTTTAATTCTAAGAAAATAGCAGTTGATTTCTACAAGCCTCTTTCAGAAAAAAATAATCCAATGCTACAAAATGAAGATACTATAATCGTTGGTAAAAAATTTATATCTAAATTAACAGAGGGTCTAGGAATAATTTCTGCGCCTGCTAAAGAAATAATGCCTTTTTTCCAGTTGAATGATTTAATTAATGAGTTAGATGATTAAAAAATGATTTTTAAAAAATACTAAATTGAAAGTTTAGAAATTTTTTTTTCTATTTTTGAAATATCTTTTCTAAAACTTTTTTTTATAAGAAAATCTGAAATTAATAAGTTTTTTTTAATGAAAATAAGAAAGATCGTAATCAAAATAATATTGAGATCTGTAATTATATTCGAATGTTTTTTATAAATTAATCCTAATTCTAATTTCAAAGGCAAGATACAATCACGGTAAATAAATTCAGGATTTTTCTCTTCTTTTAGGAAATTAGATTCATTCCTGAAAAGTAGTGATGAAATACCTGTAACACCTGGTCTTATTAAAAAGATCTCTTTTTGTTTTTTATCATATAAATCAGTAAAGAATTTTAATTCTGGTCTGGGACCCACAAAACTCATATCACCTTTCAAAACATTAATTAATTGAGGTAACTCATCAAATTTAAAATTTCTAAGAAAATGTCCAATTTTAGTAACTCTTTTATCCTTATGTAATGTAAATGAATAAAATTTTCTATTTTTTTCTTTTTTATTTTTCATTGTTCGGAACTTATATATATTAAATTGTTTGCCCATTAGGCCAACTCTTTTTTGAACATAAAATATGGGTGGCCCATCAAACGTTAATATTAAAAATGAAATTAATATAAAAAAAGGGAAAGTAAACAAAAATATTATTGTTGAAAGTAAAAAATCAAAAAATCTTTTCAGAAAAAAACTTTTCATATTAATTCTTCAACGATTGATCTCAAATTCTCACAAATATACAAAACCTCCTTTTCTTTAAGAGATGGATAAATTGGTAGAGATATTTCTCTAGAGTACAAATTATAGGAATTTGGGGTAGTTTTAATTTCATATCCTAAATTTTTAAAATATGTTAGAAGAGGTAGAGGAATATAGTGCACATTTACATTTATACCTTTATCGAATAATTTATCAATTATAAAATCTCTCTTCTTTTCATTAATACCAATTATTCTTAGCATATATATATGGCAAGAAGATTCAATGCATTTTGATTTTTCCTCAAAAGGCGGGAGTTCTGACCAAGAAAATTTTGAAAAGAATGATTGATAAAATTTAAAGATTTCTTTTCTTCTTTTGATTATTTTTTCTTTGCTTTTTAATTGACCTAGAGCAATAGCCGCATTTATATCAGGTAAATTGCACTTTAATCCTGCCTCAACGATATCGTATTTCCAACTACCATCTTTGGATTTTGAAAACGCGTCTTTTGTCTGCCCATTTATGGTAAGTCTTTTTAGCCTTTTGTACAAATCATTCAAATTGAAATAATTTTTTAAGTTTGAGGCGATCATTCCTCCTTCAGCAGTAGTAAAGTTTTTAACTGCGTGGAAAGAAAATATATGAAAATCAGCTATTGGTTTGAATCTACCTCCTAAACAATGCGCAGAATCTGCTATTACTAATGGTCTTCCAATATTTCTTTGAAGATTATTACTCGGTCTAAATTTACTAATACATTCTTCAGTTTTTAATATCTCAATTATTGCACCATATTTTGCCTGATATCCAGCAATATCAACTCCCATAATTGCTTTAGTTTTAGAGTTAATATTTTTCTTGATTTCATTTATATTAATATTGAAATCATTATCAACATCTACTATTACTGGCTTACCCCCAGCATGAATTATCGCTAGAGCAGTTGCTGCATATGTATAAGCTGGAATTATAACTTCATCATCCTCCTTAATACCGAGCCACTTAAGTATAAGTATTGCACCACTTGTCCAAGAATTGACTCCAACACAAAAATCAAAACCATAGTATTCAGATATCTTCTTCTCAAGAAGTTCTACTTTAGGACCAGTGGTTATCCATTTATTTTTTAATGTAGATGTAACTTGATCAATAACAAATTGATCGATGTAAGGAGGAGAGAAAGGTATCTTCATAAGACTTTATAGAGTTTAAAATATGTTTTTTCGCTTTTTTCTACCTCCCAACCATTATTAAGATAAACTTTAATGGCTCTTCTATTTTCAGTTTTTACAGAAAGTTGTAACTTTTTAATCATTGGAATTGTTCTTGAAATATTCTCGAATTCTTTTAATAATAAAGATCCATAACCCAACCCTTTTTCTTTTACACCAATTATAACTAACCCAATAAAAGGTATAAAGTTTTCCTTATCAAATTTTTTGAATCTCTTTTTATAAAATACTTTCAAAAAGTTTATTGGACTAAAAGCTAAAAAATTTTTAATTTTTGAAAATATTTCAGGATGAAATAATAACCATGGTTTTTTTAAAAATGATATTGTTAAAGTGGCCTTGGCATAGTTAAAGGTACTGGAATTTGCTCCTATCAAATTTTGGTCAATTGTAATTATTCCACAAAAATATCCTTTAATAATATTTTCTGAATCTTTTAAACAATAAATAATGCCTCTTTCATTAGTAAGATACCATTCTAAAACTTTTGCAACAGAACTTATTCCTAAATAAGATAGAAGTGATTTTGGGAAAGCCTTTTGGTGGCATTTGGCAATTTCTATAAGGTCTTTCTTGTCAGCGATTAGAATTTGCAAAACAATTTTTCTCCGCAAGATGATTTATTAGTTTTTTGTTTAAGTGATCTCTATCAAAATTATTAAAAACAAATGCTTTGCCATTTTTTCCTAATATTTTATTTTCTAGATTTTTATTATTATAAATTTTTATTAATCCTTTCGCTAATTCTTGATGATTTTCTGGCTCATAAAAAATTCCTGCATTTGCTTTTTCTATAAATAATTCTCTAGCCTCTCCATCTACCCCAAGAATTATAGGGATACCCAGTGCTAAAGCATCAAAAATTTTAGAAGGTATAGCCCCCTTAAAGATATCTAATTTCCTTAATGGAATAATACATGCATCTGCATTCCTTAGTTTAGAGATGAATTTACTTTTGATATCAGCAGGTAAAAAAGTAACATTCGTTCCCATTAATTGATTTGATTTTTGCAAATCATCTTTTTCAGGTCCGTCTCCTATGAAAACTATTTCTAAACCTTTATTTATTGATGGATAATTTTTTCTTATCCATTTTTTTGCTCTTAAAATAGTTTTTAAACCTTGTGCATGTCCTAATAAGCCACCATAAATAATCAGCTTCTTACCTTTCTTTTTGAAATTTTTAGGAAAATATTTATCTCGCTTGGATTTCAAAATTGATTTATCAAATCCATTTGGAAACCAATAAGTTTTAACCTTAGGATATCTTTTGTTTATGTTATTTAAAATCCCTTTTGTTTGACAGGTAACTAAAAATGCATACTTATAAATTAACCATTCAAGAAAATATGCTGGGAATAGAAATATTCTGTTTTTTATTATTCCAAGTCTTTCTGCAGATTCTGGCCAAAGATCAGAAACATTAAAAATTAATTTGGCTTTTGATCTCAGTGAAAGATAAAAAGCAGAAATACCTAAAAATAAAGGAGGAGATTCACAAATAACATAATCAAATTTTTTATTTTTTATACGAAATTGAAATATTGAGCTAAAAACAAATGAAAAATACATTAACAATAAATTTAATTTTCTTTTATTTTTGGGAATATAAATAGAAGTTCTTGTTATTTTAATATTATTTATTTTTTCTTCTAAATAATTTAAGTTTCTATATTTTTTAAAAAGTTCTTTTTTGGGATAATTTGGCATAGTAGTAAGAATCTCAACATTATGTTTATCCCTTTTTAGTGATAAAGCCAATGAACTCAATCTATTTTGAGGTGCTCCAATCTCTGGAGGGTAATATTGAGTCAAGATTAATATATTCATCTCTTTTATAAGTAAGAAATTACTGATAAAAACTTACCTGATTTACTAAGAATGGGTTTATCTATATATTCGAATTCGATATTTATATTTTCACCTAATTGACTCTTTATCCTAGATTTAATTATATTTTCTGAAATATCATATATATAAGTTTCTTCTACTATTAAAAATACCTTTATTCTAGTGTAAGAATATTGAGCAATTTGAGCACTGCAAAGTCCTTTTATTTCTAGGAAAATACTATGAAATCTAACCATCATTCTACCATCTTGCCCTAAAATTACATCTTCGATCCTGCCTCCTAATTTTTCGATAATAGGCATTCTAATTCTTTTATCAATGCATCTTTTGCTCGAATAAGATGCTGTATCACCGATCTTATATCGAATTAATGGCTGATCGAAATTTAGTAAACCAGTAAAAATTATTTCTCCTTCCTTTTTATAAGAGTTGATAATCTTACCTTGATTATCCATTAATTCAAGAATCCCTATATCTTGATTATTTACAAATTCATCATTCGAGGTTTGCGAGAATAAACCACAAGCTTCTACCCCACTATATGAATTATAGGTTTTGCAACCAAAAACTTTTTGGAACAATTCTGACATTTTTGGAGTTAATTCTTCGCTATTAGTTATTATTGCTTTCATTTTAGGTGCATTAAAATTGTTTTCTTCAAATAATTGCGCAAGAAAAAAAATTGAATTTGCATAGCCAGTTAAATAATCAGGACAAAATCTAGATATTCCTTCAAAATAATTATTTATTGTATTTTCGTTAATGTGGTATGCGGAAAAGTAGAGTTGTTTTTCAAAAATATTATATTTATAAAAAGGTGGTTTTGTTTTGTATGTTGGGACTACTCTTCTTCCTCCAATTGTTCCTCTAGCATCTTCTTTGGATACTCCTGCCCATTCTCTTATTCTCACCTCAAATGCGGCAGACCATAATTGATGAAATTTTCTGCTAAAAAAGATTTTAACTGGTGTACCAGTTGAACCACTAGAAGGAATAAAAATCCCACTTGGTCTTTTTTCTGATAATAGTTCTGAACTACAATATTTTCTTAATTCATTTTTAGATAGGATTGGTATGTTTGCTAATTCATTTAATTTAAAGTTCTTTAAATCAATTTCTTTAAATCCAGCCTTTTTTAGGGAACTTCTGTAATAAGGAACATTCTTGTATGAATGTAAAAGTAATTTTCTTAATTTTTTAGTTTGATAAGTATTCCACTCAGATTCTGAGTAAAAACTTCTTTCCCTGAATTCTCTACAATATTCTCTAAAATTTCCACCATATTTTCTTCTCTTTAAATAATATCCATAAGTATTTAAACCTATATTTCTTATGAGTTCAGGAGATTTATTGTATAAATTTGTAGCTAATTTAAGAATTAACCCCTTGGTTAAGGTAATCAATCCACTTTTCAGAAATCACATCAGTACTATAACACTGAATTCGCTTAAGACTCTCTTTAGATATTGACTCAGAGAATATGGGGTTACTGAGAACAAATTCAATTTTAGATGCCAGGTCAGAATGATCTTTATTTTTAAAAAATAATATATTTTTTTTATCTTCCCAAGTTAAAGGTATTTCACCAACTATTGATGAAATTATTACCATTTGGCAGGCCGCCGCCTCACATAAGGCAGATCCAAAGCTTTCAAAACTTGTTGTATTTAAATATATATAATGATTCTTGTAAATTTCAGGAAGTTGATAATGGTCAATATGTCCCAGAATATTTATGTTATTTTCAAGCTTTAGTTTCTTTATAAGTTTTTGACATTTTGATAATTCTCCTTTATCTGGACCAACCATTGTTAACTTTAAGTTGGGGTATTTGACAATTAATATTTTGAGGGCATTAATTGGAGTCTTAGGATTATATATTTTAGAAAAAGCTCTTACCCAAAGTAAATTTACTCTTTTTACTGATTGGGCAGGAGGTTTGAATAAATTTTTATCAATAGGATTTGGTAAATAATTAATATTATATTTTTTTGGCAAATTGATTATTATAAATTTTGAAGGAGATGATATTTTGTTACTAAATTTAAAAAGGTTATCATAGATAAATTTATTTTTCTTGTAGTGAAAAGGTATGCCTCCGCCTCTAAGTGTTAGGTAGATTTTCTTACATTTCAAATAAGATATAGATGCCGCAAAATATGGAATGATTAATGAAAAACCACTAAAAACATCTATATGAATTAAATCACCCTTAAAAGTAAATACATCATAAATAATATTTATTAAGCGAAAAATTTTGTTATTTTTTCTGGAACTATATTGTAATTTGAATGTATTATTTTTTACCCAAATATTTCCCAACTTTTCAACTACTGAAATTGTTCCTGTTGATGAAGACAAGAATGAACCAATAAACAATATACTTTTCATTTTAAAGGTTTTATATATTTTGCTGGATTACCACCAATCATATAGTTATCATCAAATTTGCCTCTTACCACCGAACAAGGAGAAACAAAACAACCTTTGCCAATTATCGATCCAGCAGTAATTACAGAATTAGCTCCAATCCAAGAGCCGTCCATTATTTCAATTTTTTCACCAACTGGCTTACTATTTCTAAAACTCTGGTTTTTATAAGTATGATTCGCAGATGCTATTACTACATTTGGAGCAATTAAAACTTCATTGCCTATGTTTACCTTTTTATAGGAATTTATCCAAGCACTTTTAGAGATATATACATTATCTCCCAAATAAAGATTTTGGGGATTGTAAAATGTTATATCTCTTCCAAGCATAAGTTTTTTTCCACATTTTTTTACGAAAAAACTTGATAAAAAACCTCTAAATTTCATAAATATAATAAAATCAGGTAAAAATAAGGTTGTAGTTTGTATAAGAGATAGTGGTAAAAAATATCTTAATTGGTTAAGTCTTAAAGATTTCATATTCTTAATTGATATTTTAAAATTTTAGCTAAAACATATAAGAAATTGCTTTTATATATCCCTATCCTCTCAATCTCAAATGCTTTATTAATATTTAAATTCTTTGGCTTTACTGCAAAGGAAGCAGATAATCCTAGAGATGTTAAAACTTTTAATGTATCATTATTATATTCGCCATATGGATATGAAAAATATAGTTTATTTGTTCCATTAAGAGAAGAAATAATATCTAAAGAATCTTTTATTTCTTTATATTGGGTATCAAAATCCATTTCTTCAAGACTGTAATGATTATTTGAATGAGAGGCAATATTCAAACAACTAAATTTTTCTAAGTTAGCTTCAATTTCATATTTAGTTAAACCTCTATAAAATTTTATTGATTCTCCCATGACGGGATAAGAATTTATTAAATTTTCAATTAATTGATCTTTTGATTTATGGTTAACGATTTTTTGTAGTTTTTTATAGGTATAAACTTTTTGAGTAAATGTTTTCAAAGGAAAAGTATAATTTTCTATTTGTATTGATTCGTATTTACTTTCTAGACATAAAGCCGCTAAATAATAACCATCTAATATTTTCTTATTATGAATTTGGCAAGTTGAAATAAAAATAGTTACGGGAATATTCTTACGACATAGAAACTGGATACCGTTTTCTAAAGATGAAGCAGTCCCATCATCAAATGTTATGGCACATTTAGAGTAAGGAAATCTACCTCTCTTTATATAATTCTCAACGTAATCTTTTAAACTAATTATTTTGAATAATTTGTTTACTATCTTTATAATTTTTAAAAATTCTGAGGTCTTTAAATTATGCGGCGGAATTTCTAGGGTTTTAGATATATTATCTGGAACTATATTATGAAACATTAAAATCATTTTTTAAATTATTAACTTTGTATGATTTTGGAGATAATTTTGGCTTGTTTTTCTAAGGTTATTTCTTTTACGGAATTAACGCCCTTTATTATCAATTCTTGTCTATACTTCTTGTTTTCTATAACAAAGGTAATAGCTTTCGCAATCTCTTCGGGACTGCATTTTTGGAAGGTTTTTATTGAATCATTAACTTTTTCTTTTATGCCTGGAAGATCAGTTGCTAATACTGGCAAGCTTGATGCCATAGCTTCCCATATTACTCTCGGGAAACCTTCACCTTCTGATCTGGTAGGCATTACAAAAATATCAGAATTTCTGTACCATTTTAGTAATTGAGGACCTGCATTAAAGAAACCCTTTATAGAAATAAATGAATTTAAATTTAATTTACTAATTGTTGATTTAAGTTCGTCTTTTAATCTATCATTTTCAAAAAAACCAACTATATTCAAGTTTACCTCAAATCCTTTTTGTCTAAGTATATATAATGCTCCTATAAGATCAAAGATACCTTTATTTCTAGATATTCTTCCAGAAAAAAGCAATTTATATGGTGATGATAAACATGTATCTTTTCTATAAAAAATTTCTTTTTCCTCTATTGTTGTTGTGCTTATTAATTTAACTTCTTTATTAATTTTTTTAAATTTTTCTAAAAGAGTATATGAATTAACAATCACATTAGATTTCTTCGCAAAACTTAGCTCAAATTTGTTACAGATATGAGCCCAGACTTTAATAAGATTTAATTTTAAGTAATTTTGATTTAGTTCATCTAAACCTTTATTTGCATCAGATACAAAAAGTAGTGTTGTATTCTTTTTCCAAAAAAGGTATACAAATGGTAGGTATGGAGTTGATGCCCTCAATAATAAATTATCCACATTATTTCTTAGCTTAAATAATTTATTTATAAAAAAAGGAGCTAGTAGATATCTATGTGGAATATTAGAATGTACTGATAAAGAGACTAATTTGATATTATTTGATTTTAATTTATATTTTGTTATTTCTTTCTGTTTTTTATTAGGTAAATGCAAAAGTAATATTATTTCTTCATAGTATTTTGCAATGCTATCTATAAATAAACCTAAGTAAGCAGGCATATATATGCCTGAACCTTTTTGAATAGCAGGTGTATGATAATGAAATAATATTTTCATGTTTCAATATTAAAGTAATACTCTTCTTTAGAATTTATTTCAAGATGTTGGATGAAAATAAGGTTTAAGAATAATAAAGAACCAGACTGGTCATTTGTAAACATCGTAATTAAGTAAACTGCAGTAAATGCAAAATAAGGCAAAAGTTTGGAATTTCTTGTTTTGTTAATAAAAACAAATGAAGAATAAACAATTTTAATCCAGATTAATGATCCTAATAATCCTAATAACCCAGCCCCTACTCCAAAAGTTAAATACTGATTATGAGGTTGAAATTGGTAACCAAAAAAATTAATTCTATTATCACTTGGCCCTGTTCCGAGTGGATTTTGCAAGATTTCACTAATACCATAAGCTAGAAGTTGATATCTTGATTTTAAAGCA
Organism: Prochlorococcus marinus CUG1435; assembly: GCA_017644375.1. Classification (NCBI taxonomy): domain Bacteria; kingdom Bacillati; phylum Cyanobacteriota; class Cyanophyceae; order Synechococcales; family Prochlorococcaceae; genus Prochlorococcus; species Prochlorococcus marinus. Next base: position 171,224 of record JAEPLP010000001.1, on the reverse strand, counting down.
AAAATATTGGCTGGATTTATTATTGAAAATCTAAATCTTAGCTCTTCGTTTATGCCAAGTGCTAACAAAATGATTAAAGTTAGTAAAGATCCTAAGGTTATTAAACTTATTATATTTTTTTTATTAAATTTGAAATTTTTAAAAATTTTGAAAATTATGAATAAAAAAATAATTACAATATTTGATCTTGAACCTAGATTAATTAAAAATACTAAACCTAATAATAAAGGAATATATTTAAAATATGATTGCATTATTTTATTTTTGAATTCAAATATAGCTAAAGAGCTAACACTTATTAATAATCCAACTTTATGGTAATTAATAATACCCAATTCGTTTTCTAGACTATATACATATGCGAGATTGTAGTTAAGAAATTCACCGCTTATATTTTGCGGAGCTATTATGGAATAAAGTGTCCAATAAACAAAAATAGTCAATATATATATGGTTGTTATATTTCTAAAAATTTTTATTTTTAATAAATAAGCTGTAGTTATTGTTGAACAAAGAACTAAGCTTAGGATAAATGATTTTAAGAATTCGTATGAAAAATCATTTGAGAAACAAGATCCTAAAAAGTAACCAATTGAAATTGCATATATAGATAAGGCGAATTTTGATCTTAAATATTTCTTATCTGCTATAAAGAAACTTAAAATACCTAAGATTACTAACCCAAGCCTACCAAGTGTAAGAGGAAAACTGCCAAGCTTTACAAGAAATAAAGGAATTCCGGTGGCTTCCAAAAGAAAGATGGAATATAATACAAATAATATTATTAAAAAAAATGAATTAGATCTTTTATTCATTAAATTTTTTTCTCTAAATTTTGTACTAAGGAATTAACACTAGATTCAAGATTATAAATTTTTAGTAAATCATGAGCGTTTTTTGCTAATTTTGGTGCGGTCTCTTTATTTTTCAAAAAATATTTAATTTTCTTTGCTATTTCTTTCGGAGAATGTGGTTTTACAATTAATGCGTGATAGTTATTTTTCAATAAATAAGGTATTCCTCCAACATTAGTTAAAAGCATAGGAGTTGAATTGGCGGCTGCTTCCCATATGCATCTTGGAAATCCTTCTGATTGACTAGGTAATATAAACAAATCTGAATTCTGATAAATTTTATTTAAATGACTATTTAAACTCACATATCCAAGGAAATTTATATTTAAAGAGTCTTTAGAAATTGAGCCCGTTATCTTTAAAAGGTCTATTTTTATTTCTTTAGAGAAACTTCCAACAATTTTTAAATTAATTTTTTGATTAATTAATTTTTGATTTTTTAATATTAATATAGCTCTGAAAAGGTCGTAAATTCCTTTTAAAGATGATACACGACCAACGAAAAGTAAATTAATTTCATCATTATTATTTTTCATATTATATTTGAATTCTGGAATATCATTTTTACTTAAAATATTAGTATTCATAAATCCCATATTAATATTTTTGCTTAATTTGATTTTGTCAATATTGTGATAAGAGTTTGATAAGAAAATACCTTTTGAATTTAAGATAAAGTTAAAAGTAAATTCTCTATATTTATTTAAAAAAAATTTTAAAAGTACTAATACTTTAAAATTTATTGGTCTCTTTGATTTAAGTTCTCTTACTAATAAAAAAGCTTTGTGCATTTTTGGTTTTGAAAAAAACCAAACAATATTTTGGAGCGGTGTAAATCCTCTTATTAAAATAAAATCTTCAATGGATGTGTATTTGATGCAATATTTAATGGCTCTAATTTTTCCATAAAAGCTTGGAAATCCCCCTGCTTGATTACCTAAAGATATAAAAGAAATATTTTCTGAAGTAATTTTATGAACTTGGTCTTTATTTATGATTTTTGTAGAGAATGATAAATAAGTAACTTTCTTAAATTTTTTAGATAATGCTTCTAACCACAAGCCAATATTTCTAGATATAAAAACTCTATTTTCTTGGAAACAAAAGTTATGATGATAATGAACAAGTATACTTTTGTTTGAGAAATCCATAAATAATAATTTTATATACTTTTTTTTAGGATTTTTTTAAATTCCTTTTTATCTTGGGCTAGGAGATCTTTGAGAATTGCGTCAAAATCTTTGGTACTATTTAATTTGCAATTTGCTTTAACTGAAAGTATTTTTTTAAAAAATCTTTTTATATTTGGATTAAAGTATTTATATATAAAGGAAAAATATAAATAGATATATGGAACTTGAGGAACTTCACTAGATACATTTTTTGGTTTAAAGACAATATCTTTATTTTTTAATTTTTTAACTCCAAGAAAATTAAAAATATTGTTTAATTCTTCTATGTTATTACTAACTAATTTTTCAAGTGATGTAATGTAAATTCTTTCCATAGGAAAATAATTTAAATACTGTCTTAACTGTAATCCATAAGATGAAAAGTAAATATATTCGGGATTATTTAAAACTTCTTCTACAAAACTTTTTCTTGTATATCCTTTAATCCAGTTGTGTCTGTAGTGCGATTTAATTCTTTCTATGGGATCTCTAATAATATAAATAAATTTTGCGTTTTTATTATACTCAAATATTCTTTTTGCAACTTCTGGAAAGAAAGGATATTGTGTATAACTTGTGCTGGCCTCAAAAAATAACTTATTTTCCTCCTCTTTTTGATGAAATAAATTATGATAATCAATTTCCTTGGTATCATTAAATTTTATACTAAAATAACTAGGTTCTTTATTTGAACATAACGATAAATCTGGATGTTGATTAAGCCATTGTGCTAGAGAAGTTGTACCACACTTTTGACTACCTATTATAAATAAACCCGTAATCAACTTTGTATCCTCTAGGTAATTTTATATTCTACATAAAAATATATAAAATTCAAATTATAAAATTAGGTATTCATTAAAAGAATAATTTTTGCTTTAATCTAATCCAAAGGAATATTAATTGTATTATTTTCCTTCGCAGATCTATAAGCACCAATTAATAATTCTAGACTTTTAAGACCCTCTCTGCCATCGCAGATTGCTTGGGCTTCTCCTAGAAGGGTATCTAACATATTTGCGTAATATGGAATATGCCCTGCTCCGTATACATTTGCAGTATTGTAATTAGCTTGATCAATATATTTATCGTCTTCGCTAGGAGTAGAAAATTTCCACTCTTTAATTTCATTAACAGCTATTCCTCCTACTTTTACTGTACCTTTTTCTCCAAGTATAGTAATTGATCCCTCGAGATTATTTGGATAGGTGACCATTGTTACGCTCATACTACCTAAAGCTCCATTTCTCCATTTTAAATTAAGAACAGCTGTATCTTCAACCTCAATATTTCTCGCAATAGTTGCAATTTTAGCCCCAATATTTTCAACAGGTCCAATAAGCCATGTAAGAAGATCGACATAATGGCTTGCTTGATTCATTAATGCTCCGCCATCAAATTCCCATGTTCCTCTCCATTCATCTTTATCGTAATAATCTTGACCTCTTGACCAAAAAACATTTATCGAAACTAGAGCTATTTTGCCAAATCTTCCACCATCAATTTGTTTCTTTAAAAGTTGCAAAGTACTATTAAAACGGTTTTGCTTGACGACAAAAAATTTAACTTTGTTTTCATCACAACAACTAACCATAGACTTTGCATCATCCCAATTTGTTGACATTGGTTTTTCCGTGCAAACATTAATACCATGTTTTGCTGCTAATTTTACTTGTTCTGCATGTAAGCCACTTGGCGTTGATATAACTATTAAATCTAAAAATATTTCTTTTTGCTTAACTTTAAATAGGAGATCTTCATAGCTATGGAATTTTTCAATCGATTGGCATTCCTCTTCGTATTTTCTTTTAATTTTTGTTATGTATTGATCAATCTGATCTATTTTTTTGGGATTGATGTCACAAATGCAAGAAAGTTGAGCCTTTTTATTATTCGCAAATATTGCATCAATATGTTTTTTACTTATTCTGCCACAACCTATTAAAGCAATATTAATTTTTTTATTTTTGACTTGTTTAATAATTCTAAAATATAAATATATAAAAAATAAAACTAATACAAAGTAAGGTTTTTTTTATGGTTTTTATTTAAAAATTAACATGAATTGATTATTTCTCTAACTATTTGGTCTGATGCATGTCCATCACCATATAAGGGATTATTAAAATTATCTATTTTTTTTTGTAATTGTTTATCAATGGAATTTAATATTGCATCATTTTTTTCTGGGTCGGCAAGAATGTTATAACCTTTTTGAACCAATTCGATCCATTCTGTTTCCTTTCTTACAGTTATACAAGGAGTTCCTTGCAGATATGCTTCTTTTTGAATGCCGCCGGAGTCTGTTATTATTAACGATGCTTTTTTTTGAAGGGAAATAATTTCTAGGTAACCTATTGGTTCAATTACATTTAAACCAGTTAGCAAATTTTCTAAATTGAATTTTTCAATGCAATGTTTAGTTCTTGGATGGAGCGGCATAATTACCGGTAATGATGATGCTTGTAATTGTTTGAATATGTTTGAGAGGTAAACTTTTTCTTCAGTATTTTCAGGTCTATGGATTGTACATAAGATAAAATTCTTCTCTTTAATACCATATTTCTTTAATAATTCTTTAGTTTCTTTATCTGAAGTATTAAATAATCTAATTGCATCAGCTAAGATATCACCTGTTCGAAAAATGTTGTTTTTGGAAATTCCTTCATTAATAAGATTTAATACTGAGTCATCACTGGGGGCAAAGCAAATATAAGATAGATGATCGGTTAAAACTCTATTTTGTTCTTCAGGTTGATATCTATTAAATGATCTTAGACCAGCCTCAATATGAGCAACTTTAATTTTGAGTTTGCTGGCCGCTAATGCACCTGCCAAAGTTGAATCAGTATCTCCAAAAACTACTACCATATCGGGATAATCATCTATGAGTATTTCCTCAATCTTTTCCAACATTCTTCCTGTGTTAGATCCATGAGTACCACAATTAATGTTCAAATTAAATTTTGGTTCTGGGATATTTAATTCTTTAAAAAAAATAGATGACATTTTATTATCAAAGTGCTGCCCAGTATGAATAATTTCATGATTAAGAGTGCTTTGATTTGCATCAATCTTGGCAAAAGATTTTGATAAAACAGCTGCTTTAATAAATTGTGGTCTTGCTCCAATAACAGTTTTAATTTTCAACATTAAATTTAAATTTGTTCAAGTTTTAAGTTTTATTTGGTTAAATTCTAAAATATAAACTTCACCCGTTTTTTTACATTCCCATTCACCTTCTCCAATCAAAGGAAGTTTAATTCTTTCCCCGTATGAACTGATCCAGCCAATTTGCTTGGCTGGAACTCCTACCAATAAAGAGTATGGTTTTACATCTTTATTTACTACCGCCCCGGCACCAATAAAAGCAAAAGAGCCTATTGTATTTCCGCAAATTATTGTGGCATTTGCTCCAATTGAAGCTCCTTTTTTAATTAATGTTTTTTGATACTCATTTTTTCTATTTATCTTAGATCTTGGATTATATACGTTTGTGAAAACTACACTTGGCCCACAAAAAACATCATCTTCAATCGAAACCATATCATATATTGAAACATTGTTTTGTACCTTAACATTATTTCCTATAGTTACTTTATTGCCAATAAATACATTTTGACCGAGAGTACAATTTTCCCCTATTTTAGCTTCAGATGAAATGTGAGTCCAATGCCATATTTTTGTAAAATTACCAATATATGCTCCCTTATCAACTATGGCTGTTGGATGAACAAATGGATTGGAATCTATTATTGACATTGAATTTAGAATAATTCTTTTTTTGATAATCTATATATATTAAGTTTTAAAATACTAAGTTCTTTCTAAATCAATTTTATTTAACTTCTGATATTTTACATTATTAGCAAGATTATTAGCCAGTTGATATTTATTTTGCTTATTTTAGTAGTTTAACTTTTTAATAATTATATTTATTAATTTATGAGCTCCTTGTATTGAATAGTGGTCTTTATCTTGAAAATATTTTCTATAATCTTCTAAATTTTTGCAGCACTCTGACATCTCCAAAAACGGATCTACAAAAGTTAAATTATTTATTTCTTGAAATTCAGTTTTAAAGAATAAGTTTAATTCCTGTCCAAGCTTTTTCTCTTTTTTAAATAGTCTCTCATTTACGTAGGGTCTAAACCATTCTTTTTTTGAAATTTCATATAAAGGATACCTAGGGGTTGCACCAATGAATATAATATTAATTCCTTTTTTCGAAGCTTCTTTTGAAAATCTCTTAATTGCATTCGAATATAATTCTCTTTTTTTATTCATCGATAACTCAACTGCAGAGTTTTTATTCAAAAAAATATTAGATACATCATTGGAACTGATATCACTTAAATAACTAAGTTGGTAATTAGTAATTACTATAGAGTCCCCGAATTTTAATTCTTTAAGAATTAATTTTTCAGTATTTTCAAGAAAAAAATCACACTTTGCAGATGAATTCCCAAAATTTGTCCTAGGGAAAGGACAACCAGTTGCTGAGAAATGAATTACCCTATTATTTAGATCAAAAATTTTTTTCTCAGAATTAATTAATGCACCTGTATGACTATCGCCTATAAAGGCGATAGTTTTTTTATATTTACCTGATTCTGGGATTTTTCTACAATTATAAAATAAATTTTCAATATTATTCAATTTACGATCTTTAGAAATATGACATTTTGAATGACTTAGAATCTTTTCAATCTTATGATTTTGATTAATAAAATCATAATTATCTTTTTTATCACCTAGATAAAATCTATTATGAATTTTTTCAAAATTTAAAAATAAAGTGCTTAAAAATCCACCAAATAATGCAATTAATGTTAATAAAGATATTTTTTTTATTTCGTATGAATTAGCTTTATCTCTTAATTTATTTTCAATATAGCGAAAATTAAAAATAGAAATTAGAAAAATTATTGATATTTGTATGGGTATAGTCCACCATGTAACTCCAATTGTAAATTTGCTAATGGAGATTACAGGCCAATGCCAAATATAAAGAGAATAAGAGATCTTACCAAGGTATCTTAAAATTTTATTATCAAATATTTTGAAAAGAAAGGAATTTTTTTTGTTTAAGCAAATTATTAGTATTGAGGTTAGAAAAACTGCTGCAAATGAACCAAAAAGAAATTGATTCTCAGGTAAAAAAAGTATTAAAACTAAGAAAGCTGGGATAAGATAGTTAGAAACTTTAAAAATTAGCCCTGAAAAATTATAGTTATTTTTAAAAAAAATAAAAATTAGGGAACCTGAGGCTATTTCCCAAAACCTAAAAGGCATTAAATAGTAAACTGCATTATAATTTTTAAAATAAGTAATTATAAAAACAAAAAATGAAACAAAGGTTAAAAAGGTTATTAAAAATTTTGGAAATAATTTTTTAAATTTCTTTTTTTGAGAAATAATTAGCCAAAAAAGAAAGGGAAAAACAAAATAAAACTGCTCCTCAACCCCCAGTGACCAAGTATGTAGGAAAGGATTTAAGTTTGCAGATTCACTAAAATAATTTGTCGAATCACTAAATAGGTAAATGTTTCCTAATCCGAATAATGATGCAATTCCAGTCCTTAATGAAGTAATTGGTGTTTGATCAATAAAAGTGATAATTAAACCAGTTATAAATACAAAAATAATTAAGGTAGGAAGAATCCTGCAAATTCTTCTTAAATAAAAATTAAGAGCAAAATCTTTAAAGTTTTTATATGTTCTTTTTGATAAAGATAAAGAGATAACAAAACCTGATATAACAAAGAATATGTCAACTCCTAAAAAACCACTTGGTAAAAAATCTTTATTAAAGTGATTTATAATTACTGCTATAACTGCAAAACCTCTTATGCCATCAATCTCTCTACGATATAAGTTTTGATTTAATTTTTGTGACATGCAATACTATGTTAAAGAAGTTTTTCTTGTTAAGAATATTATGTTTAATTATTTAAATAGTTACTTCAGTAATTTTATTAAATAATTAATTTTTTAAATATGAACTATAATCTTATTAATAATCAAAATAATAAGCAAGATAAAACTTTTACCTTCTACCCACCTAAATCCTGGCAATCGGAGTTAAAATCTGAGGGAAAAATTTCTATATATGATGAGTTGCTTAAAAATTTCTCTGATGAGGATGTAATCGTAAAAGTTATAAAAGAAAATACAACTCTTAAGATTATTAATAAAAGAGATTTAAAAAATATTGTTTTATCTTTAGTATCAAGAATTAAAGAAATAAATATAAATAAATTAGGCAACAAGCTTAAGATAATGGGAATTATCAAAGCATCCGAAGAGTCTTTATTAATGATGCTTGCAAGTGCTTGGTTGGGAGCTGAGCATAGTATTTGTTTTGAAGATTTATCAGAATCAGCTATTCAAACAAGAATAGAAATGTTTAATCCTGTTCTGGAAATCTAGCCGTAAGTATTTGTATTCTTGTTAAAGATATTTGATACTTTTTAAAAGTAAATTACTGTAAAATTTATTAATAACGTACTTATAAATTGTTTTGCAAAAAAAAATATTAGTTACAGGAGGCTGCGGTTATATTGGTAGTCATACATGCATTGAATTAATAAAACAAGGATTTCAAATTACTATTTTAGATTCTTTGATAAATAGCAATAAGTTTTCAATAGATAGAATTAGAGAAGTTATAAAAAAAGATTCACCAAAACTTGAAGTAAATATTGAATTATCTGTTGGCGATATTAGAGACTACTCTTATGTTGACGAATTATTTTCATCAAAAGGACCATTTCTGGGTGTTATTCATTTTTGTGGACTCAAATCTGTTAGTCAATCTATGGAAAAACCAATTGAATATTGGGATGTAAATGTCTTGGGTACAATCAATTTAGTAAAAGTTATGAAAAAATATAGATGTCATACAATTGTTTTTAGTAGCAGCGCTACAGTTTATGGACTGCCGACTAGCATCCCAATAAAAGAAAATTTTGAAGTTAAGCCTATAAGTACTTATGGGATAACTAAATCTATAGTTGAAAAAATACTATTTGATTTGCATCAAGAATGTGAAGATCAATTTAGGATAGCAATTTTAAGATATTTTAATCCCATAGGGGCTCATGATACTGGTTTAATTGGAGAATATGTAATTAGCCAGCCAAATAATATATTCCCATTATTAAATCAGGTTGCTTTAGGTATTAGGCCAATATTTGAAATATACGGCAAAGATTGGCCAACAAAAGATGGAACTTGTATTAGGGATTATATTCATATTATGGATTTAGCGAAAGGCCATATTTTGGCCTTAGATTATTTATTAACAAATAATCCTGGATTTATTACTATTAATTTGGGGAATGGAGAAGGTGTAAGTGTCCTTGATTTAATTAGAACCTTTGAGAAAGTAAATAATGTAGAATTACCCTTTAAGTATGTGAAAAGGAGAATTGGTGATGTGCCAGTGCTAGTAGCTGATAATCAATTGGCAATTAAGATACTTAAATGGAAACCAATAAAGAAACTAGATGATATGTGTTTGGATGAATGGAGGTGGCAACTAAAAAAATCGAATATAGAAACTAATTAAATAAAGTATTTAAAAGGTTTTTCCAAAATTAATTTTTTAAATTAATAATTTTTTGGGATTTAGACCATTCAGGTAGTATGGAACTGATTAAATTAATTGAATTTTTAAGATTTTTATCAACTAAATATGTCTCCAGTTGATCTAATAATCCAATTAATTTAGGATCCTCATAGTTGGTTAAATCAATATCTTCGTTTATTTGTTCAAAAATTGTAGATTTTGATTTGCCACTTATCAATAACTCCTCATAAAGTTTTTCGCCTTCTTTTAATCCTAAAAACTTTATTTCAATATCTCCTGATTTATGTTTATTATCTTTTAATCTTAGACCACTTAATTTAATCATTTTTTTTGCTAAATCTAAAATTTTTACCGGTTCTCCCATATCTAATATATAAGTTTCTCCCCCTTTACTTATCGCAATAGTATTTATGACTAAATTAACAGCTTCTTCAATTGTCATAAAATATCTTATGACTTCTGGATGAGTTACTGTAAGAGGACCTCCATCTCTAATTTGCTGCTTGAACAAGGGCACTACCGAACCTGAAGACCCAAGAACGTTTCCAAATCTAACAATAGAGAACTTTGTAAACATATTTTTTTGATTAGAAATTTTTTGAGAAACCTTGAAAATTATTTCCGAAATTCTTTTTGAAGCACCCATTATATTAGTTGGTCTTACTGCCTTATCTGTTGAGATGAGAATGCAACCATCAATATTATATTTTCTAGATAATTTTGAAATAACTATTGAAGATAATATGTTATTTGATAATCCTGCTAATGGATTTTTTTCTACTAGAGAAACATGTTTATATGCTGCAGCATGGATTAAGTAATTTATATTATTTTCTTTTAAGATGTTATTTACCAATTCATAATCAGATGCACTTCCTAATTTTGTAATTACTTCAATTTTTTTATCTTCAAATTTCGATACTTCTTCATTAATTAAATATAAATTTATTTCGCTAATTTCTAACAATATGATTTTTTTTGGACTCAGATTAATAATTTGCCTAGTCAACTCACTTCCTATTGAACCACCTGCTCCCGTAATGCATATATTTTTTCCAAAAAGCAAATCTTTTGTTAACTTTTCAATCTTTGCGTTTGAATCTCTATATATAAGATCTTCAATATTGATATTTCTGAACTCTGAAATTTTTGCTTTACCTGTTTTTATTTCCTCAATAGTCGGAACTTTAAATACTCTAAAGGAAAATTTATTTAAAAAATTTAAAATTCTCTTTTTTTCAATATTTTTAATTGATGGTATACAAAATAAAACACAATCAATATCTTTTTCTAAACTATTTAAATAATTAGGACTTTTAATTTCATAACCGAATATAGATCTCCCCCATAATGCGGAGTTATCATCAATAAAGCAAAGTATTCTATTAGTTTTATCTATTGATATCGATCTTGCTAATTTAGCTCCAGCAGTTCCTGCTCCATATATAATAATGTTTTTTCTATTTTTAAAAAATTTAAAATTTATAATTAATGATATTAATACTCGTGAGTTAATTAATGCAAAAGATGAAATAAGAGTAAAATTAATAAAAAAGTTTTTATTTAAAGAAAGATTATTAGCAAAATAATAGAAAATTATAGAGCTTAAAAATACTCTCATAAAAATCTGTAAATATCCTTTTAAAGTATTGAATTGAGTGATTGATTTGTATTGGCCAGTATATATGCAAATTATTAAGTTAATTAATATAAAGATAATAGAATAATTTATTGGAAAATTTTTTCCATCTAGATTTTGATTATTTATTGAATAGGCTATAAAGAAAGAAAAAGTTATTGATAAAAAATCAATAGAAAACAAGATAAAATGTCTTATTGGTTTTGGTAAAGATAGTATTTTATTTGTGAAAAGTTCTAGATTCATTTATTTTTCAAAACTTTATCAAAATTTGATTTCTTTTTTAAAAGGAAATTTCTGAGATGACATTCTTTAATTTTTTTTACTTTTAATCTAAAAAAGTAATGAATCAGGGAGACTTAATTAAATTTTTAATTAATAATCATATTTGATCATCCTAGCTTAATAGTTTATTTTATTAAATTTATATTTAAAAAATTTAATTTGAGCGCAATTTATTTTTGTTTAAGTTATCGGAATAATTATTAATTGTTGATTTAATACCATTATTTATTTCAGTACTAGCAAACCATCCTAATTTATTTAATTTTGAAACATCTAGTAATTTTTTTGGAGTGCCATCTGGTTTTAACAAATCCCATTCAATATTACCTTTAAAATTTACTTCTTCTGCAATCAAATTTGCTAATTCTTTTATAGAAATATCTTTACCAGTTCCAACGTTTAGAAATCCTAGATAATTAGAATCTTCATCATAAAGCAATTTATTATCAGAAGATATTTTTTCAAGAGTAAAAAGGACAGCTTTAGCTAAATCTTCTACATACAAAAATTCTCTTTTGGGTAATCCACTCCCCCAACATAAGACTTTATCTAGATTTTTAGCTTTTGCATTAAAGAATTTGCTGATTAATGATGCCATAACATGACTATTTGTAGGGTGGTAATTATCTCCTGGCCCATAAAGATTTGTTGGCATTAAAGAAATAGCATCAAAACCATATTGTTTCTTTAGAGATGAGCACATTTTTATTCCTGCGATTTTGGCAACTGCATAAGATTCATTAGTTATTTCTAATCCACCTTCTAATAAATATTCTTCCTTAATAGGCTGTTTTGCAAATTTTGGATATATACAACTACTACCAAGAAATAATAATCTTTTAACATTAAATTTCCATGAATTCTCGATTATGTTAATTTCTATTTTAAGATTTTCTAAAATAAAATCGCTTGGAAATTTTGAATTTGCTTCTATTCCTCCTACTTTAGCTGCAGCTAAAATAACAACTTGGGGTTTATTTTTACAAAACCATTCCTTTACTGCTTTTGAATCAGTTAAATCAAGTTCGAATCTTGTCGGTAAGAGTAAATTCTGATATCCATTAACTTTGAGGAATTTTGTTATTGCATTTCCAGCCATTCCTGTGTGACCAGCAACAAAAATAAGATCATTTTTATTTATTAGATTCATCTATGTGTTATTGATATAGCTAGGAGGATTTTCTTTAGGCGTATTAACATCAAAACCTTTATCGGAAATCAAAACTTCCTTTTGTGCTATTTCAAGATCTTCATTAATCATTTCTTTTACAAGTTCCTCTAAACTTGTAGTAGCTTCCCATCCAAGTTCCTTTGAAGCCTTTGATGGGTTTCCTAATAATGTGTCTACCTCACAGGGTCGGAAATATCTTTTATCTATTTTTATAACAATTTCCCCTGTATCTGCTCTTAGCCCAACTTCATTTAAACCCTCTCCTTCCCAAATTATTCCTTGGGAATTATTTTTATTCCATCCAAGAGCTATTGCAGCCAACTCTATAAATTTCCTAACTGATTCCTGTCTTCCAGTGGCGATAACATAATCACTTGGCTTTTCTTTTTGAAGCATGCGCCATTGCATCTCTACATAATCTCTTGCATGACCCCAGTCTCTTAAGGAATTTAAATTTCCCATATAAATACAATTTTCTAAACCTACACTAATTCTTGATAATCCTCTTGTTATCTTTCTAGTGACAAAAGTTTCTCCTCTTCGAGGACTTTCATGATTAAAAAGTATCCCATTGCAAGCAAATAAGTCATAAGCTTCTCTATAGTTGACCGTAATCCAATATGCATAAAGCTTTGAAACTGCATAGGGACTTCTTGGATAGAAGGGTGTAAATTCTGATTGAGGGGACTCTTGAACAAGCCCATATAGCTCACTGGTACTCGCTTGATATATTTTTGTTTTTTTCTGAAGTCCAAGTAACCTTACCGCTTCAAGAATTCTCAAAGCACCTAGAGCATCGCAATTAGCGGTATATTCAGGAGATTCAAAGCTTACTGATACATGACTTTGTGCTCCTAAATTATAAATCTCGTCTGGCTTAATTTTTTGAATAATATTTATTATATTTGTACTATCAGTTAGGTCACCATAGTGAAGTATTAATTTTTGATTTGGATTATGAGGATCTTGATAAAGATGATCGATTCTTTGTGTATTAAAATTGCTAGAACGTCTTTTTACGCCATGTACCTCATATCCTTTTTGCAAAAGAAGTTCTGCTAGATAACTCCCATCTTGTCCAGTTATGCCAGTAATTAAGGCGATTTTATTTGCTGGATTATTTTTCAAAAATTAATACTCTTTTTAATAGTCTAACAACCTTTTATTTTAACCTTTATGTATCAAAAACTATAAATTAAGTTTCAAACTAAAAAAAAATTAATAAATTCTTCCCAATAAATCAGATATAAGTTAATTTTAAATTACATTTTTACTAAAAAGTAAGAAAATTATAATGATTTCTTAAATTTAAAATTATAAATATGACTAAGATTTTACCAGTAATTCTTTGTGGAGGCAGTGGTACAAGACTTTGGCCGTTATCAAGAACTTCTTTCCCAAAACAATATTTAAAAGTATTTGAGAATGAAAAATTTTCTTTTTTGCAAAAAACTCTTCAAAGATTAGAAAATTTTGAAAACCTTAATAAACCAATAATTATATGTAATGAGGAACATCGATTTATTGTCGCCGAGCAAATGAGAGATATCAAAATTAAACCACAATCAATTTTACTTGAGCCTGTCGCAAGAAATACTGCCCCTGCAATAACAATTGCTGCTTTAAAAGCTATTGAGGCAGGTGAAGACCCTATTTTATTTGTGTTACCTTCCGATCATCTTATAAAAGATAATTTGAAATTTCAAAAAACTATCGAATCTGCTTTGAAGTATTGCAACTTAGGCAAACTTTTAACTTTTGGAGTTTTTCCACACAAAGTAGAAACAGGATACGGATATATTAAGGCTGCTAAGGCACTTGATGAAGCCACATTAAAAGCTGTAGAAATAAGAGAATTCATAGAAAAACCGAATAAAGAAAAAGCTGCAGAATTTATTAAAGATAAAAGATTTTCTTGGAATAGCGGAATTTTTCTTTTTAAAGCGAGTATTTTGATTAATGAGATTAGAAAATTCAAGCCAGAAATTTATAATTTTTGCAGAAAATCATTATCTAAAAAACTTTTAGATTTAGATTTTCAAAGATTAGAAAAGAGATCTTTTGAATCTTGTGAGGATATTTCTATAGATAAGGCAATAATGGAAAAAACAAATTCTGGAATGGTTTTACCATTAAATGTAGGCTGGAGTGATATTGGTAGTTGGAACACATTATGGGAAATATCAGATAAAGATAACGATGGTAATGTTGTTTATGGTGATGTTGTTCTTAGCTCAACTAGTGATTCTTATTTAAGATCTGAAAAAAGTTTGTTGGTTGGTCTTGGGATTAAGAATTTAGCAGTTATAGAAACAACTGATGCGATACTTGTTGCGAATAAAGATAAAATTCAAGATCTGAAAAACCTTGTATCTCAAATTGCATCAGTAGGAAAAAAAGAGGTTAAAAATCATAAAACTATTTATAGACCTTGGGGTTTTTATACATCAATAGCTGGAGATATTAATTGGCAGGTAAAAAAAATAACAGTTAAAAAAGGTCAATCTTTATCTCTGCAATTACATAAACATAGATCTGAGCATTGGATAGTTGTTTCTGGGACAGCTTTAGTAGAAGTAGGTGAAGAACAGAAAATTTTACATAAAAATCAAAGTACATATATTCCTCAAGGGATTAAACATAGATTGTCTAATCCAATTAATGCGGAACTAATTTTAATAGAGGTTCAAAGTGGTAGTTATCTAGGTGAGGATGACATTGTTAGATTTAATGATAAGTATGGAAGAAAATAATTAAATATTTTAATTTAGGGTTTACTAATTTAAACCATCACCAATTCTCCAAAAATTTATCTCTAAACTTTTAAGTACTTCTGTTGGAATTATGGATCTTGAATCAAAAATCCAAGCTGGTTTTCTTAGCTTTCTTGATAATGTTGCCCAATCCAATATTCTGTATTCTCTCCATTCAGTTAAAACTACAACTGCATCAGCTCCATCCGCACCTTCAATAAAATCATTAGTAAAGTACCAAGAACTCTCATTTAAAAAATTTTTATTTTTAATTTCATCTTCCTGCAATTTTCTTTTAATACCTATATCTTTACAGATTTGATCCGGTCCTACTTTTGGATCATGAATATAAAGTACTGCTCCTTCTTCTAGTAAATCCTTGCAAATATTAATTGCTGCAGATTCTCTGGTATCGTTTGTATTAGCTTTAAAAGCAAAGCCTAAAATAAAGATTTTTTTTCCTCTAACTGTCCCAAATAATTTGTTAACTATTAATTTTGATATTCTATGTTGATGCCATTTATTAAGCTCTACTACACTTTCCCAAAAATTTGCTACTTCTTCTAATCCAAAATAACTTGATAAATAAACAAGATTGAGAATATCTTTTTTAAAGCAACTACCTCCAAATCCTGGACCAGAATCTAAGAATTTCGAACCTATTCTAGTATCTGATCCAATAGCTCTTGTAACTTCTCGAATATCTGCACCAGTAGCTTCGCAAATAGCACTTATAGAGTTAATTGAACTTATTCTTTGCGCTAAAAAAGCATTAGAAGTAAGTTTTGCAAGTTCGCTACTCCATATGTTGGTTTTTAATATTTTTTCTTCAGGAACCCAATTTTTATAAATTTTCGATAAGGCTTCCATAGCCTCTTCTTTTTCTCCCCCAATAAGAACTCTATCTGGATAGTAAAGATCTTTTATTGCAGTCCCTTCAGAGAGAAACTCTGGATTTGACAATACATCAAAAGAAGTATTTAAAAGACTTTTTTCTTTACTTTGATTAGATCCTAAGAGTATTGCTTTAATTACTTCTGCTGTTCTTACTGGGAGAGTACTTTTTTCAACAACTATTGTATGTCCTTCAGAAAAGTTTGCTACTTGCCTAGCACAAGCTTCTACCCATTTCAAATCACTTGCTTTTCCAGCCCCAAAACCTTTTGTTTTTGTAGGGGTATTAACTGAAATAAAAACCATATCTGCATTTTTTATTTTTTCTTGAATTTCATTTGAAAAAAATAAATTTTTGCCTCTACATTTTTCTACAATTTCTGCAAGTCCAGGTTCATATATTGGAAGTTTTGAAAAATCATGATTATTCCAATTTTTTATCCTCTCTTCATTTAAATCCACTACATTAATAATTATATCTGGACATTTCTCAGCTATTACTGCCATGGTGGGACCTCCTACATATCCCGCACCGATGCAACAAATATTTTTAATTTGCATTTCCATTATTAAATTTTAACTTATTAATCCTCCAAAAAATATCTTAATCAAAAGTTATTAAATTATTAAGTAAATTTATTATCACTTTTAGTAATTATTCTAACTTTACCGGATTTATTAAATTCAAATAACTTATCAGCTTTTTTAATAGCATTTGGTAGATGAGAAATTTGTATTACTATATTTTCTTTGCCTAATTCTTCAATAATATTTTGTATTATATTTTCGTTATTTTTATCTAATGCATTAGTAACCTCATCAAAAATATATACATCATGTTTCATTATTAAACTTCTCGCTAGTGATAATCTTTGCTTTTGCCCACCTGACAAAGAGGAACCCTTTTCTGATAATTGAGTTTGGTAACCTTTTTCATATGATTGTATAAACTCATGCGAAGAGGAGAGCTTCGCTACTGAAATTACATCTTGATCATTAGCAAGTGGATTCCCTAATTTAATATTTTCGTTAAAAGTTCCATTAAAAAATTCATTTTCCTGGGTGACATAAGCTATCTTTTTTCTTAAAGAATTTAAATTAAAAACATTCATATCTTCATCATTAATCATTATCTTTCCCTTATCCAATTTCAGTAAAGACAATAAAAGTGATGCGATTGTACTTTTGCCACAGCCACTAGGTCCAGTTAAAACATTAACACCTTTTTCAAAAACTATATTTAGATTTTTTATTAAGAAGTCTTTTTTATTCCATGAAAAAAAGGCATTTTCAAAGCTAATCTTTTTAATCTTTTTATTAATTGGTAATCCATTTGTGAGGTTTTCCTTTTTTGATTTACTAAATATTCTGCTATGAACTGATTCTATATTTGCCAATCCTAAATTGAATTTCATAGTTTGCTTTGATAGTGAACTGAAAACTGTTGAAAGTCTTCCTGCTAAAAGAGCTAATAATGTTAAATTTGGAAGCGAATTAGTTATTTCTTCTTTACCTCTTGCACCTATAAACATTAATACTATTACGCCTCCTGTAATGAATAAATATTTAAAGAATGATGTTGGGATTCCTTTTGAGACTCCATAGGCTACTTGTACTGAGCCATGTTTTTTTAAATCTTCATCAATTTTTTTGAGCGGATATTGGTATGCATTTAGTAATTTTATTTGTCTTACATTATTTATTGATTCAGCAATGATGGAAGCTATTGATTGATTATATTTGATTAATTTACGTCCTCTTTGAACACTTCTAAAAACTCCAATTGATTTTAAAAATATAAGTACAATAAATGCAATAAGTATTATATATAAAGTCGGAAGGAAATTAGAAATTAGCATTCCAATTATTAATAATACAGATAAAAAAAGTTTTTCAATTAACTGTAATAAAGTAAGGATTACTTCTCCTCCTAGCTTTGTTTCATTAGAAATTGTCTCTATTAATTTCCCACTTCGTTCTTTTGCAATTGAAGAATATGGAGACCGGAGGAGATTTGAAAGGATTTTTTTAGTCCAATCTTTTCTAAGTCGTACTGAGAGTGAGATACTTGAGTAAAGTAAAAGGATTGTAGAAAAAAAACTCAGAGATAAACTTACTATCAAAAATATACTTAACTGATTTAGATCAAAGGAACCAATATTTAAACTTGAAAAAAATTTATTAAGTAAAAAATTTTTTTCTGAAAAGTTAATAATTTTTTCGCCTGCAGCTATTGAAGTTAAAGGTTGCACTAATGAAATCGATATAACTTCAATAGAGGTTGAAAAAAAAATTAAAATTAATAAGCCCATTAATTCAATATTTCGATATTTAGTTAATTCATATAATTTTTTAAATCCTTTAATAATTTTGATTATGTTAGTCATTAATTTATTTCTTTTTTTGCCATCTTTATAAAGATATCATTTTCGTTAAATTTAACAAACAGTTTAAAAAAAAATTATTTAAGTTTTTGGTAATAATTCTCATATTTTGCAATCTCTTTTTCATAATTAAATAAATCTCTAATTCTTTGATGACACCTCTTTCTCATATTTAACCAATTAGTTTTTTCCCTTGTAAAGTTTATGGCTTTCTCTAGGGTATAAATTAATGAAGACAAATTATTATTTTTCGTTATCCATCCAGTATTTCCTATTAATTTTTTGCAATCTCCTACGTTAAAAGATACGCATGGTGTCATACATGACATAGATTCCCCAATTACGTTAGGAAATGATTCAGAAGAAGAAGTTAAAACAGTTAAATCACTAGAAGAATAGGCATCTATTAATTCTTCTTCTCCCAAAAATCCAGCTAGAGTTGTTATCTTCTCAATTTTAAATGATTTAATAGCTTTTTTTAAAGTTAAATTTTGATTATTAATACCCTGCCCAGCTAAGAATAAATGAATATCAGGAACGGTTTTATATATTTGGGAAATACATTCTAATAGGGTAATGTGGTTTTTTATTGGATGATATCTACCGTACATTGAAATTATTAATTTATTATTTTGAATTCCATATCTTTCTAGAAAAAATTTTTTATTTTTTGAGTTCTTAAATTTAAATGTATCAAAACTATTATTTATGACTTCAATTTTAGGCGATTTAAAACCAATATTTTTGTGAGATTCCATTGCGCAATAAGAATTATAAATAATATTTATTTTTTTAAGCTTAGTTATTATTGAACACAACCTAATAACAGTAAATTTTCTTAAATCTTTAATATTAAAGCTGGTATCGGAATGTCTTATATTCCAAATAACATTTTTATTTCTAAAAAATATTGAAAATAATCCCCCAAATAAGCATGATTTATAAAGCCAGCAACTTAAAATTGAGAATCTTTCTTTTCTTAAGATTTTTATGATTGTGTAAAAAGAGGTTAAGAACTTTAATATTGATGAATTGTCTAGATAATAAACTTTAAATTCTTTTAATAGTAGATAATCATAATAATAATCCTTTTTATTTATACAAATTATTGTTGCACTTGGATCTATTTCTGATATCAAATTCACAAAACAATTATTTGTGCCCCCTTTTCTTAGATCATTAATAATGTGAACAACTTTTCTAGTCATAATTTAAAGTTATTTAAATTTTTCATTAAGTATTCTCGTTTCTCTTTTCGGCTCATTAATTTTGTATTGCTGAATTTATTAATATTTTTTAAATAATATTCCTTTGTTGAACTGATTTTACGGGCAGGGACGCCCGCATAAACACTATTTTTTAATAATCTTCCTTTAACAACAGATCCTGCTCCAATTATTACATTGGATTCAATATAAGTTCCAGGTAATAAGATAGATTTATGTCCAATAAATATATTAGATTCAATTTCTATTGAATTGAAAAAGTCTAAATTTGGATTTTCTTTCCTCCATAGCCAAACAGACCCATCATGAGTTATAAAATCAACTTTAATTGCACTAACATTATCACCCATAGAAATCAAATAGGGTTCCTCACCATAATTATTTTTACTTAAACGGCAATTTTTCCCAATTTTGATATTATAAATTTTTTTTAATGCAAAAATATCACCCTTAAAAAATGAGAAAAGGGAGAATATTATTTTGTGGATTTTCATTCCTATCTTGAAGCAAGAATTAGTGGCCTTGATGGACTATCTCCATCAGATATGTATTCTTTAAACAATATATTTGAAGAATTAGAATTTAGCCAATTATTGATTAACAAATTATTTATGTTTTCTTCTAAACTAGTGTTGGGATGGCCTTCATGAAGAATATATTTAAAAGGGATATCCCTTATTTGATTTGGATATCCAATATGTCCATCAATTGAACAATAAAAAACAAAATCGATTTTATTTTCTATTAATTCACTTATCTTATTTAAATCTTTTTGGTAATTTAAATCCAAACCATGAATTTCATATCGCGTTGCACCTAAAGAATTTAACAAATGGTTAGCTCGATTTGAAATTTCCTTTGTATCAATTCCGTATACAAAACTTGCACCTCTAGAAAGAGCGTAATAACAATTCATGCCTATATTACATCCTACATCTAGAATATTTTTATTATTAATAGATAGGTTAATTTTATTGAACATTTTGTCAAATTCTTTCCATCTTTTTAAGGTATCTCTCTTGCCATCATTTACTTCTGGCAAAACTTGGTAAAGAAAATTTGAATTTGAAAAAAGTCTTTTTTTCCCGAATGCAGTTACTCCAAAATCTTCTACGATCTGATTGATATATTCATTTTCTTTTGGGATAGCAAAGGCCTGAAAGTCTAAAAATTTAGTTTCACCTCTCATATTAATGACTATATTTGAAGATTTCTTTTTTGTATCGAAATCATCAATTAAAAAGGTGGTAGTCCAAATAGGCTCCAACCATCTTTCGACTTTCAAAAAATTTAAAAACCTAGCATAATCTTTTTTTGTAATTTCCACATCTTTACTTTCAATATTGCTTATTAGATATGCATAACATCTAATACCATTTTTGTCTTCTAATCTAATAAGATCATAAATTTTGGGTCCAATATTTAACAAAAACATTCTATTACCAACCCTTAGTATTTCCTTTACATCGGAATACCTACCAAAAGGTCTCAAACCATAACTTGTATTATTTTTATCTGAAACAATTTCTTTGTCATTAATAAGTATTTTTAAACCTATAGGTTTATTTCTGTAGGACTCTATAAATAATTTTTTATCTAAAATATCAAAAGCATTTTTATGATATATACACCAACCACCCTCTTTAAAATCAATTTTTTTAAATGACTTCTTTAAAGTATCTCTATTTGTTAGGTCGATATTATTTAATTTAATTAATCTTATTGACTGAAGACCAAGAATTTTTGAAACATCTTTTGTTTTTTTAAAATCAATTTTTTTATATAAACTGAAAATTGGGAGAATATATATTATGTAAAAATTAAATGTGTTAGCAATAAATCTATGAAGTGGAGGAAAATTCTTTGTAAATTTTCCAATTTTCTTTATAAATTTTCTAATATTTATAAACTTCAAAAACATTATTATGTATTTTTTTTATACCAAAATTATTTTTTATCCTACTAAACGTATCATGCTGGCATAAAAATTCTTCACCATATTTAATAATATCTTTTGAAGTAATTAAATTACATTTTGACTTAGCGACTAGGCTATCTTTTTTTATTCTTAGAACATAAAGGATATTTCTTAAATTATGCTTTATTAGATATTTTGCTCTTATGAAAAAGGAGCTTATATTATTAGTTTTATATTTTATTGATTTACCAATATTGTAAATTTCATTTGCGTAGTTTTTTAATATATTAATTGAATCAATCTCAATATTTGATATATATTCTTTTAGATGACTATTTTCTTTGAAATTTATTTTATTACTTAGGATCTCAGAAAATATTTCTTCATAATTGCTATAGCAATTACAAATATCCTTAATAATTTTTGGTTCATATCTTTGATCAGAATTAGGGTTATAAACATAAGAATTTGAATTAATAAGTTTAGCTTCTACAGAACTAGTTGAAAATGAAGAAATTATATGAGTTGAATTAATAATTGAATCACCAATCTGTAAATACTCTGAGAATTCTAAGTTAGGGTATTTTTCAACTAATCTAAGATATTTTTCTTTTGACTCTGAGGGGTGAATTCTTATTGAACATTTTATGTCGGAAAAACTTTCACAAAATTTTTCTATTAAATTAATAAACTTTTCTTGATATTGTTTTAAATAATTGTCCCAATCAGAATAAAATTTCTCTCCAATTTCAGGATTATATGTTCCTCTTTTCTTTAATATTTCTAACTGAGTAAATTTTTTATTGTTAATTCTTTTATCTAATCTTCCAAAACTTGTTAGAAAAAGAACCTTTTTCTCTTTTTTATTTTTTGATTTGAGAGCCTCCTTATATTTTAAAGTTATGGATAATCTTGGAGGATCTATAATTTTTAACTTACTTTTATTATATTTTTCGCTTATATCGCTAAATTGTTTTCTACCCCAGCACCAGAAAATATCTATTAAGTCAAAACTTTTTTGATATATTCTTTCAGATAAATATTGCTGCTTAGTTCTATAGACGAGACCTTCTTCACAAAATACTCCAATACCTCCTCCACAACTTTTTATATCTCGATACAAGCTGTACTTTGTTTTTGCACAGCTTTTATCTAAGTAAAAAAAATTTCTTTTATTAAACCATAAGAGCCTTAATTCTTGCTGCCGACCAATTAAAACTTTGCAACCTAAATTTGCTAACAAAAAGGCTAATGGAGACTTATATGGTAATTCTCGAGACTTAGTCTCTACAGGTAAAAATATTGTTATCTTATCTCGCATATATATAAAATCTTTACGTTGCTCATTATTTTATTATTAATCAAAATAAATAACAAATATATTAATGCGATTAATTGTGATATTAATGGCAACTTTATTTTCCTCAAATTTTTAGGTATCCCATAATTAATTGTCTTATATTTTAAATTTGATTTATCCAGTAAATTATTTATTTCATGAATATTTTCAGTATTTTTACTGCTAGTATTAAAGACGAATTTTTCCTGACAAACTTCAATAAGATTTTTTAAAGCTGTCTTAACTTCATTTTTATTAAAAAAAGAGTTAGTCAAAACTTGAATTAATACCACTAAATTATAATTATTATTGAAATTAGGAACTTCTTTAATAACATCATGTGATTTGAAATTTATTTTATTAATATTAAATTTGACTTTATTTCTAGCTATTCTCTTTGGATCTATATCTATACCCAGATATTTCTCAAACTTAAAAAACCTTATATTTTGTCCAAGGCCACAACCAGCATCTAATATTTTTTTGTAACTCTTAGAAAAGAAAATAATTGCTAACAAATACCAAAGAATTTGTTTCTCTATATTTAATGAATATCTAAAAGGGAAATACATTATTTTAATTCTTTTTTTAATATTGAAATTAATCTTTGGCCACTTTTACCATCCGCATTACCCATCCATTTATCAAGAATTTCTTTTTTTGTATTGCTTAATTTAGTTTTTATATTTGGAGGGATACTTAAAATATTATTTAATTCTTTTATAAATTCATCCTCAGTATTTACTGTTATTAAATCATTATCAGCATTGGTGAATTCGAATATATATTTCTTATATTTTTCAATTCTGCATTCTCCAAGATTTGGAATTATCACAGGAATTCCTCTTGCAATACCTTCAAAAAGGGTTGTTGATCTATGACTTATGACTACAGAAGAATTTCTAACAAGAGTTAATGCATTCCCTTTAGTTGTGATTTTAATATTGCTAAGCTTTTTCTTTTTTTCAAAAAAACTTAGCATCTCATAATTTTCTCGGTACATTTCCTTTAATTTTATTATGAAAGGAATATGTGGATTTTGCTGCGCACATTTATAAAAAGAAGTGCATAATTCTTTTATAAGTTTTGCCCAGGTTAGGTTTTTATCTTCTCGATTAAGATATTCGTGATGAGGTTCAAGATCACCATAAGATTTTCTAGGTATTACCGGAAGAAATGATTTTGTACCAAATCCAAACATTAATACTTGGTGATTTTGGATCAAATTATGGTTTTTCCTCAAATAATGTGCATCATCTAACCTTGGACAACCAATAATTTTCATTCTAGTTTTTTTTGTATTTATAACTTGAGATTTTTTTTGTATCTCTTCTTCAATTTGATTATAATTAAGTACTAATGTCCCACCAAATACACCTCTTCTAACAGAATAAATATATTTCCATAAGTCGTATAATCCATCTGGCTTTAAACATTCTTTTTGAATTGCGATTCCTTTAATATTATTTTTTGATGAAGCTTTAAATAATTCTTGTTCTGGAGAATATCCAAAGTTACCAGTAAAAATAGCAATTGGTTTAACCCTTAAAGGTAATCTTGAAAATAAAAAATCATAGAAAACGAAGAGATTAACTTTTGATTTATTATGTATAGTTGCACTACTAAAATAATTATTATCACAAATATCTTTTGATAAATAACAACTCGCGATCCCTTTTACAAATGTTCTTGAAAATCCAATACAATCTATTTCTTTAAAGTTATTTTTAATTATTTGTATATCTTCATTAAAACCTCCTTTCTCAAGAAGAATGATAAAAGGTTTATTTTTGTTTGAAATAATATTAAATATGTAAATAAAAAAATTATTTGATGATGTTGCTAAATAAAATATATATCCCAAAATTGAAATATGCTTAAAGTTTGATTTTATTGATATTTTGATAACAAATAATGAAATTAATAGACCTGCATTTTTAAATAATTTCATTAAGAGTTTTTTATCAAATATTTCTAAAAACATCTTCAAATTATTTAATATCTAAATATAAACTTTTTGATATTAATTGAGTGTCGTTTTTGAATAATTCATTTGTAGTAATTCTTTGCAAAAGAAAATTATTATATTTTGGTTTAAAATATTTTTTATCAAATTTCTCCAATGTCCAAGCATATTTAAACTTTGAAGATAAGACATAATCTAAATTTTTTAATGGTAATGCATCAATTCTTCCATATGGATAGCATAAATGTTTTTCTGATTTTGAGTTGATTTTTTTTAAAAATTCGTATCCAAAATCTAAATCCTCTTTAAGCTCTTTTTTGCTAAGTTTACTCATGGGTAAATGTTTATCTGTGTGCCAAGCAATAATATGTCCAAGTTTATCAATTTTTTTGATCTCATCAATATTTAAAAAGTACTTTTTGCAAAGCTCCTTTTCAGATTTTGAATATAAATTAATTAATTTACTAGTTGCATAGTCTAACTTTGAATAATCTATTAAGAAATTTAGATTATATTTCAAGATTGCTGTATCAAGATCATCATGAATATGCATTGCTTGTGCTTTTTTCTTGGTGTTTTCATCTATTAAGAAATTTATGTCTTTTATTTCTTCTAATTTATTTTTGAGAATATTAATTTCAATATTTGATCTTAACCAATGTAACTTGTGAACTAGTGGCATTTTATTCCTAAAAGTTGCACATCCTATTATCGCAAAAATTGCTTTAATTCCCTTCTGAGATAAAATTTCTGCAGCTTTAAGATGTTCTTTTAATCCATCATCAAAAGTTAATAAATATTTTTTTTGGGCAAAATCATTTTTCTCATTTAAATAAAAATTTATGTTTTCATCAAATGTTAAAGTAGCAGAATTTTTTTTGAGTTTATCTATTTGTCTTTCAAAAGTATACCAATCTAAAGGGTGTATGCCTTTATAAAGATTACATGTATTACTCAAATAATGGTAGGCAAGACCAATCATATTTTAAATTTTTTTTGAAGCCATAGCGAATTCTTCTGTAAGACCTTCTTCTCTTATTAAAAATTTTATTTCATCTTTTTCTTTTTGGGTTATTACTTTTTCTCCTATACCAATTCTAGCCTCAGTTATAGGTCCAGATAAACGTTTTAAAGTAGTTGAATCTTTACCAGTCATTTTTTTTACAATTTTATATTCCCATTGGTTAGGTTCATGTTTAGCATAAATATCCTCCCATTTTAAATTGCAAAACTTATAAATCTTTTTTAATGTTTTTGCAGTATTCAATATCAAATCTTCATAGCGTATCTCGATATAATTTTTTTGTTTTCTCAAATAATCTATATCAGCAAAAATAGGTGTCCATCTCTCAACAAATTCTTTAGGTGAATTCCATTTTTTTGCTTGTTTTAAACTACCAAAAATATCATAAGGATCCCTAATAACATGAATAATTTTTGCATCCTTCCAATAACTAAATATTCTTTTACCATGTGAAATATTTGGAGGGGATTTATCACACCAATCTATAAAGTTATTTTTAGATTTTATAGAATGCATCATCCTATCAAGAACTTCTTCAGAACATTTTGATATCTCTATCATTTTATAGATTTCATTTTTGTTAGTATCATAAAAAGAATCCCACATTTCTACTATTTCAGATATATTTAAATTTTTGTTTTTAAAGTAATTATCAAGTTGAAACCAGTTTGTTTCTAAGCCTGCAAATATCCCTGGATGATTACCTAAATATTTTCGAGTAAGCGATGTGCCACTTTTAAACATTCCCCCTACAAAAATTGGCATTTAGTATCCTTTTTTAAATTTTTAGCATAATAAAGTGATTTAATTTAAATCAATAAATATTTTTTAATAGAAGTTCTGAAGTAAGCGACGAGTTATTAAATTCAAATTGATACTTTTTTTTACTTAAAACTTTGTCTATGAATGATGATATGCTTGGTTTTATTCCAATTTCCTCAGAAACTTCTACGCTAGTTGAAGGTTTAATAAAATATCCATTTTCATCAAAACAATCTCTTGGGAAACTTTTAAATATTTGTTGCATATCGGATTCCCATACCAAGTCTGAAAAGTATGCAGTTATTTTTTGTTCTAATGGTGAACCCCAACTTGCAGTTAAAGAAAACATTTCAGCTTTTCTGGTTAAACCACAAGCATGATAAGTATCGTAAAAACCATTTTCACTACTTTTTTTTATTTTAGTATAAATTGATTTAATCCCCTTCTCTCCTAATAAGAAAATGCAAGTATTTAAAAGATGACATCCAAGAGTTTCAGCGATAGCTTCTTTTTGTTTTGAACGCCATTCATTTCTAAAACTCTCTTTAAAGGAAATGCCTTTACCAAAAAAAATATCCAATCTCAAGAGATTTCCATTTGAATTTGTTTCTATAATTTTTTTTAAATCATTTATTGGTTTAGAGTAATTGTATTGATAACCTACTTGTAAAAAATTTAAATTATTTTTTGAAAAATTATAACTTTTAAAATATTCCTCAATCCCAAAAGCTGGTTTCTCTACATAAACATATGGAATATTATTTTTTAGGCATTTTTTTAGATGCTCCAGATGATATGCATTTGGGGAAGTTATAAAAGCACAAGAAAAGTTTTTGAATGTATTTAAACTTTCTTCGATCGTTTTGAAGCAATCTTTGTTATTGATTTTTTCTTGGTTGTGATTTATAAAGCAATAACTTTTGGGAATAAGTATATATTCATCTAAATATTTTTTAATTCTTTTAGCATGATTTCCATATCCGTAAAATAATATTTTCATGAATAATTAATTCACATAACATCTATCACATGGTTTATGTAAATGCCTTTTATTAGAGAGCATTTCGTTTCTTAAGTATTGCATATTTTCCCAACATTGCTGTAATGACAAATTTCCCACCTTACCTGGGGAAAGAAGTGATTTATAATCTACATCGCATGGATTTGTTGTGCCATCATGCCAAATATAAAGTTTCTCAAATGGCATGCCACAGGGCCCTAAATTGCTTATATCCTCAATTTTATTTGAATAGGTGTCCCACATTTCTGTAAGGGTTACAGATGCACTTTCATCAAAGAAGTCACTATAAAAGTTATCAAATTTAGTTTTGTTCATATTTGGATCTACCATTACACCACTAGCTCTGGTATAAAGATTCATTTCTCTATTAAGTCCATTTCTGATTTTATTAATTTTTGAAATATGTTTTACAAAAGTTTCATAATTAGCACCATGACGATATTTTTCATACATCTCTTTTTCATAATGATCAGTAGATACAACTAGTATGTTGAGTGGGGTTTTAATTAATTTTATTAATCTATCTTCAGTTAATCGTTTTGCATTAGTATTGATTTTAATTTCAATAATATTATTTTTTGTTCCGATATAATTTAGAAGATATTCTAAATCTTTATATAGAAGTGGCTCCCCTCTACTAGCGATTGTGATACCCCTTATTTTCATGTCGTTAATTTGGTCAACCACTTTCATGGCTAACTTAGTATCTATTATTCCCATATATTCTTGGGTAGTAAAAGATGGATCACTTTGGAAACAGAAAGGGCACTTTACATTGCAGGCACTGGAAACTTCGAGCAAAGCAAAAATTGGTTTTTTTTCATAACCTTTTCTATTTAATCCAGCTTTAAAAGAAAACCTATAGCCTAAATATGCGGCAATTTTGAATTCATCTAATCCATGAATTATCTTTTTTTCTTGTAAAGATAAACTTGACCAACCAAAATCTGGTCTTGCTAAGAATTCTTCTTTTGCCTTCAAAAAATAAAACCATTCACCTTCATCACAATAATTTTTGGCAATTTCTGAATAATTTGTTAAGCAATCTTTAAATTTAGATGGGAATTTATCTGCTTTTACCCTCGAATTGATGATTAAGCTCTTGCCACCAGTTTTAAGAGGTTTTTCTTTCAACTATTTTTATTTTTTTTTATAATAGCATTTTCATTAAGGATGGGTGAAAAATTTTAATAAACTATTGTTCAAGATAAGAATTAATTCTTTACATGTAATTATTTTCTTATTAATTTCAGAAATAGTTTATTAATCTATATGATTAAAAAAGAAAAAATAATTTTATAAATAAGAAATCAAATTCTAATTTTAATCCGTAACTTCTTTTTTTGTTAAATAATTTGCATAATCTAGATCTTCGTAAGTATCTATATTTATAGATATGAACTTATTTATTATCCCTTTAATTTTGCCCTCAAGAAGATTTGAGGCTTGTAGAATGTAGTCATTTCTCGCCATATAAAAAACACCATCCTTATGGTATGTTTTCTTACTATTTTGTCTTAGCGAATAAATATCGTTTTTTTGAAATTGATTTTTTATTTCCCCATTTTCTTTTATTTCAAATTGTTTTTCAATTCTGTACTTTGAATCAGTTTCTTTGATTGACATCCAAAGATCATCCCTTGAAATTTTAAATTTTTCATAAACTTCTTTAATCCAAGATGTATTTCTAATTGGTGATGTTGGCTCTAGAAATAGTGAAAAATTATATTTATTATTATCTTTATTAAGAAATTCTATAGCATTCTTCCAGACTTCGATTGCTAGCGATTTATCTCCAGATAAATTTTTGGATCTTTCTAAAAAAATAGGTTTCTCTACGTTTTTAAGATGATTATAGTATTCTTTTGAATCTGAACTAAGGCAAACATCTTCCATTCTTACCAGTTTCCCTGCAGATTCTAATGTCCTTTCTAAAAGAGATTTGCCATTTATTACTTTAATGTTCTTATTAGGTATACCTTTGCTTCCTGAACGTGCAGGCACAATTATACAAAGATCATTTGTTTTAAACATATTTAATTCCTGAACATAAAAAAGCATTAGGAAATCGTGCATGATCTTTAACAATATCAATTTTTCCTTTTTTAAATATATTTATATTGTTTTTCAAATCTTGGCACCATTTTAAGAATTCCGAATCCTCTCTTTTTGCCATCATTACATTAATTATGTAAGTAATAGCTTCAAAACTATCCCCAATTTCCTCACATTCTATATTTTTGAATAAGAAATCTTCAAATATTTGTTTTATTCCATATGGGGTATATCTTATGTAATCATGTGGTGCTTGATGTACCTCCCTAAAAGTAGGTTCGAATATTATTAGTTCTCCTTGATCTTTTAAGGATTCAAAACATTCAGAGAACAATTTATTTTGATCTCGAAAATGATGTATTAAGTTGGGAATAAAAATAACATCGAATTCATCCCTGGGTAATTTGAAAAGTTTATTTTGCGAAATCGAAATAATGTCATTATATTTAATAAAATTTTCATCATTCACCATATAAGAATTATAACTGCCTCTTTGAAGTGCAGATTTAGGACTGCAATCGAAACTGCAGGTTTCAGCTTCTTGGAATAGACCTCCAAATAATGAAGTCCCATATAATTTAGTTCTTTCAAGAATGCACACTTTCTTATCAGGAAAATCGTATTTAATTAAAATATTCTCTAAACCTTTAATTAATAATCTAAAAGAAGGATAATTATTTATTTCGAAAACATTCCCTTCAAGAACCTTTATATGATCTTTTTGATTCTTTGATAATAGATTTTTATGATTTTTTTTAATCATTATATTAAACCTCTCTTTTTTAAATTTGATAGATTTTTTTTACCTAATGGACTTTCGTTTAATATTCCAATGGAACAATCATTATCTACACTAGTGTTCCAATGCCATTCTCTTTGTAAATTTTTTTTCAGATACCTTACGTTAGCAATTCTTCCATCTACGATAATTACCGTTCCAGGTATGAGCCATGATTCAATGGTTAAGAGATCAGATGAAATAGGAACTCTTTGATCTCCATCCGTGAATTTTGTATTCGTAATATCAGCGGGATCAGGTCCATCTAAATAAATTAAATCAGGAGTGAATTTATAATCAACTAAATATTTATGGGAACCATCGTCTCTTTTTGTATCTAATATTACGGGACATATTTCTGAAGTTAGATCAATATTGATTTTACCCTCTTCAAATCTACTTAACGCGTGTTGCAAATAATTTCTGTGAACTTCTATTATGTGAAGCTGCTTTTTTGAATCTATATTTATATCAAAATTGGATAGATAATAATTAAAGATATAAGAGCTGAATCCGCATCCATATTCAATAATCCGATTTGGTTTAATGGCTCTGCAAATTTTAAAAAGTCGAGCAAGGTCAATTAAATTTGGTTTAATTAATTTTTTTTGGTCAGAACATTCTATTAGCTTATATGTAGGTATTCCACCATTATCAAGATAAGCATAGGCTGATTCATAATCTCTGAAAGATTCTGTATATTGGGAAGGATTAAAATTAAACATTAATAATATAATTTTTTTTGTGATGAAGGTAAATTTATGGTGGACAAAATTTTACACATGTTCAATCCAGCCTCACCATCTCCCAAATGTTTAGATGAAGAATACTTTCCATGATTTACTTGATAAATTACTGCTTCAAATATTGATTCAGAATTGTAGTCAACATTTTTAACATTCGATGCAGATTCACGATGCTGTTGCCTTGTACCGATGTTTACCACAGGAATACCTAAGAATGATCCCTCTCTTAAACCCGAGGAAGAATTTCCTACTAAACATTTGCAATTATTTATTAAAACTAAGTAATCTTCTGGAGGAAAATTCTTATAGAGGTGTACATTCTTTAATTCAGATGTTTCTCTTGAGGTTCTAATAGCTTTTGAAACCATCTCTCCGCCTGCATCAATATTAGGCCAAAGCCAAACAACTTGAATATTTTTATTTCTAATTTTTATTACTGCTTTTAATAACTCATTAATTGATTCTGAAGTTTCTTTGATTTTAGTAGTTACAGGATGCATTAGTACGACAATATAAGGTTTAGAAAAATCAATTGCTCCTCCAATTCCTTTGGCATTTTTGAACATTCCTTCTTTGTAGGATAAATTAGTATTTTTTATTAAGTCAATACTTGGACATCCAACGTTAAAGACAAATTCAGGGTTTTCTCCTAAGGAAATTATTCTTTTTTCTGATTCTTTAGATGCAGGAAAATGAATGTGTGAGAGTTTCGTAATAGCATGTCTCACAGACTCATCAATTGAACCAGTTTGATCCCCACCTTGGGTATGAATTACAGGGATATTCATATAACTGGCCGCTACAGCAGTAGCTAAAGTTTCATATCTATCTGCAATGGTTAAAACAGCGTCCGGAGAAAGGCTTTTCAGTGCTGTAGATGTCTCTATAATCCCCAATCCTGTAGATTTAGCCATATGTATTGGATCATCACCTTCAACTATAGAATCCAATTCGGCAGATACTTCAAAGCCGTCTTTTTTAATAATATCAATAACTCTTCCATATTTAGCTAATAAAGCCGATGCTCCAGCAATAACTTTAATATCTAAAGTTTTAAATTTTCTTGCGCTTTCTAAAAATGATTTTATTCGACCATAATTAGCTCTGCTATTAACTACGACAGCTATTTTCATAATCTTTAGACTTCTTCTATATCTTCCCATCTTAAGATATTCAATGCTTTAAGGTCATATTTTGCCCTTCTACCTATAACATTCTTTAAATTATTTTTACCTAAATATCCTCCAGGCTTTCTATAAATTATATCTTTTTTTTGAATAAATTCTCCTTTTTTTATATCTCTTCTGATACCTATGCTTCTGGAAAATTTCATTTTAGTGGAGCTAAGTTTTTTTTCTTCAAAATCTTTATTAGTGTGTGTGTTTAACTCCTGAAAATATTTTTTTGTAATCATCACTTCTTTAAATTCTTTAATAGTTAAAGATGAAGAACTATCAGGTCCAAACATATTTCTATCAAAATTTACATGAACCTCTAGAATTGAACAATTTTTGGCTAATCCATAGAATGACGTTAGTTTATTTCCAGAATGGTCTGATAATCCAGAGGGTATATTGAATTTTTCTTCAATAAGACTGATGTTATTGAATCCAATTCTTTTTGGTTCTGTAGGGTACTCTGTTGTGCAATGAAGAATAGAAAATTTCTCATTCTTAATATGATTAATAAATTTTGATGAAACTTCAGAAAGTTCATTCCAATTAGACAACCCGGAACTCATAATAACTGGAATATCACAAGCGCTAATCTGATCTACTAACTCTTCAAAAAGGATATCCCCAGATCCGATTTTTAAAAAATCAACCTCTAAATTTTTTGCAATTTTAAGTGCTTCTATACTAAAAACTGAAGCTCCTACGATAATTTTTTTTAATTTGCAATGATCAATTATTCTCTTCCATTGTTCAGGGCTAAATTCAGTTCTTTTCCAATATTCATATCTAGAATTGTCTTCATAAGAAAATTTAACTCTAAACTCATCTTGAAGAGAAGATTCATAATCAGCTAGATGTATTTGAAATTTTATAGCTTCACATTTAGCCTCAGAAAGGGCATCTATAAAAGAGTGAACTAGTCCCTCTGAACCTTCATGCGCTTGACCTATCTCAGCTATTATTAATTGATTATCTTTATTAAATTTTTGATTATTTATTTTTATATTTCTCATTGATTAAATTATAAATTAATTTGATATTTTATTATATTAAATCAAATCTATTTATTTGTAATTGAATAATCTATCTTTAAAATTAAAGTTATCATGGTTTTTATTTTCAAGAACAAGAATTTTTGAACCTGTTATTAGTATACAAAAAAGTATATTTAATCTTAAATCAAATAGAACTACATCAAATAATAGATGAAAAATAGCTACTAATAAAGATATTATCCAGAATTTATTTATTAAGTTTTTTTTATTCTTTACTTCGCGTAATATCCTTACTGATTTGAAAGTAAGTAAAAGAACAGTTCCAGAGATTAAAATTGCAAAAGGAATACCGTAATTCTGTGATATTTGTAGGATTATATTGTGTGTATGTTGTGCACCATATAAGCCATTATTCTTTAAATATAAAAAACTAAAAGTCGATGCTCCCCAACCAAATATAGGTTTTTGAAAGATTAAATTTATAGCCTTGTTCCAAATCTCTACTCTTTGTGTAAATAATATGTCTCCAATTCTTATGGAAATTATATTATGGTAAAAATCAATCAAAGTTTGTTTTGAAACTATAGATAAAGTTTCTAGATTAAATAGATTAAATGTAATAATATTTATTGGTAATAATAATAATATAGAAATTCCAATAATATAAATAATTTTTATTCCAAATGATAGAAGGAAACTAATTAATAAACCTATATAAGCATTTCGCGAATTAGTTATAAATATAGTGTAAATTGTTATCAATAATATAAATATTGTTATTAATTTATTTAATTTAGATTTATTATTTATTCCGATATTAAAAAAAATAAAAGGTACCATTGTAACTAATGCAAATCCTGCATAATTTGGATTATTAAATAATCCAGTAGTGCTTATAGTAGTCTCTCCTGGGACTCTTTGATACCATACAATTAGGCCGTTGAAAATAGAAAATGGCCCATAAATTTCAAAATGCTTTTGTAAAAAACAAGATATTAATAATGGTACGTTGCTTATGATAAGTAATTTACTAAATAATATTTTTTGGTTTGTTGAAGAAATATATAAAGGTATGAAAATAAAAATAAGTAAAAAAGGTATCCAATTAAATACGTCAACCCATAAAGTTAGATTTTGATTTATTTCTTGGGTATTAAAAATAGTATTTCTTATACAACTTAAAAATAAAATTCCAATGCTAATAAATATAGGGTAATTCCATTTATTCTTTATTAAAAATTCTCCTTTTAAGATTATCGAAATTATCAATGATAATATTAAAAATAATCCAGAAAGGAAGGGAGCTGTCATTAAGAAAATGATGCTTAGATTAAAGGATTTCTGACCAATATTGAATAAATTAATTCTATTCATAAAGATTTATTGTCATATTATTTATCTTTTTAATTTCAAATTCTTTTTTTACTTTTATTCTTGCAGCTTTACCAAATGTTTTAATAAGATCTTTCTCATTATAGAGCTTGAGTATACTATTTTTTATCTGTAAAGGATTATTTTTCTTTACTAATAAACCACTTTCCATATGATCAATAATTTCCCTACATCCAGGGACATCTGTTGTAATTATAGCTTTCTCCATAGATGCTGCTTCTAACAAGGCCTTCGATAATCCTTCTCTCCATGAAGGTAAAACAACAATATCAACAGATTTATAAATAGATCTCATGTCTTCTACATGACCAATTAAATAAATATATTTTTGTTTATTTAATTTTTTTATATCTTTTTCAGTTAAACAAGACCTATTACCTTTATCTAATTTTCCCGCAATAAAAAGCTTAATTGGTACTTTTTTTTTCCAAATTAAATTACAAGCCTTTATGAGTTCAAATATACCTTTTTCTTTAATCAATCTTGATGGGAATAATATTTTCAAAAATTTATCTCCATCATTTTTTTTGGATGGTTTAAAGTAATTTACATTTATTCCAGAACCAGGTATTACAGAAGAGTTGTTTTTTGTTATTAGTTTTAATTTTATTAAGTGATTTCGGTCTGATGAGTTTTGAAAAATGAGTTTTGTATCTTTTTTTGAAAAAACAAGTTTTAATATAGGACTAATTATATTCCTAATTAAAATAATTTTATTCTCATTAGATATAAATAAGTGTCCTAAGCCTGTAAAACTATTTATAGTAGTTTTTGTTTTACAAATCCAAGAACAGATTGAACCATATATGGATGCTTTTATTGTAAAGTGATGAACTATATCAGGTTTAATTCTTTGGTAAATAATAAATAAATTATAAATTGAAACCAGTTCATTAATTGGATTTATAGAGTTTCTTTTTAAGTGCCATTCGTAAATTTTAAATCCCATAGCCTCAATTTTTTCTTTATATTTGTCATATGGGCAAATAATATACACATCAAATCCTTTACTTCTTATTAGTTTAAGTAAATCTAATCTGAAATTATAAACATACCAAGCTGTGTTTGATATCAGAATGATTTTTTTATTTTTTTTGGTCTTCATAATTATTTTTAATCAAAATTTTTTATATTAGGAAAATTTTGAAAGTTAAAAAGTAAAATTTTCTAAAGCCTTACTGGGTTAAGTTCTCGAGGAAGAATACCTTTCAAATCATAAAAAATGTAATTTTCAGAAACTAAATTTTTCCAGTTTTTTAAATCTATTAGTTTATATTCATTATGGGCCACGGCAATTATAATTGCATCAAATTTCAAAGCACCATCTGTAGGTAAATTCTCTAAAAAGTTAAAATTGTTTTCAAGATTTTCTTCGTTAGTTATATAAGGATCATGTACGTATGGTGTAATTTCTTTTTGATTAAGAAATTTAATAATATCTAATACCTTTGAATTTCTTGTATCTGGACAATTTTCTTTAAAAGTTACTCCAAGTATCAAAATCTTAGAATTTCTGAAAAATATTTTTTTCATCTGCATTTTAATTTCTAGTTGATCAACAATCCATTTGCTCATGTCATCGTTTATTTCCCTGCCAGCAAGTACTACTTTAGGTTCGTAGCCATAATTTTTTGCAATATAAGTTAGATAAAATGGATCAACACTTATGCAATGCCCTCCAACTAATCCAGGTTTAAATGGCATGAAATTCCATTTGCTTCCTGCTGCTTCAAGGACATCTAAAGTATCTATATTTAATAAATTACATATCTTGGCTAATTCATTTATTAGAGCAATATTTATATCTCGTTGGGTGTTTTCGATAACTTTTGCAGCTTCAGCAATCTTTAAACTTTTAGCTTTGAATGTCCCTGCTTTAATTATTGATGCATATAGTTGATCTACCCAATCAGTAGTTTCTTTGTTGCTCCCACTAGTTACTTTTACAATTGTAGATAATCTGTGTTTTTTATCTCCCGGATTAATTCTTTCAGGACTATAGCCACAAAAAAAGTCTTCATTAAATTTTAAGCTGGATTTTTTTTCAAGAATTGGAACACATATTTCTTCTGTTGCTCCTGGGAAAACAGTACTTTCATAAATGATTATTGGCTTATATTTTGATTTTCTATTTTTTAAAGTTTCACCTATTGATTCAGAAGCTTTTATGAGACAACTTAAATCTGGTTTTTTATTCTCATCAATAGGAGTAGGGACTGAAATTATATAAACATCTGATTCTCTAATTAATTTTATATCTGAAGTAAATTTTATTTTATTAAATTCTTTTAGATCTTCTAAATCAGTTTCTTTTGTTGAATCAATTCCAGACTCTAATTCTTTAATTCTTTTTTGATTTAGATCAAAACCTATTACTTCTCTATTTAGATCCTTACCTGTCGCTATACTTTTCTTGATTTTTGAAAATTCAATAGCTAATGGTAATCCCACATAGCCAAGACCTACTATGCAAATTTTGCAATTTTCTATTGAAGGATAGTTTATTGGGAAGGAGTCAAACATCTTAAAAACTATTTAACGTTGTAAAAATTTTTATACCAATTGATAAATTCTGAAATGCCTTTTGAAACACTAGTTCTTGGTTTATATTTTATCCAGTTCTCTAGAGAAGTCGTATCCGCGTGAGTGTTTGCGACATCTCCAGGTTGCATTTCCAAAAATTCTTTTTTTGCTTTAGTACCAATTATATTTTCTATTTCAGATATGAAATCCATCAAAGGCACTGGATTAGAATTCCCAATATTAAATATTCTATATGGAATATTGTTTGAAGGATCAGAATTACCAGCTGATTCTGCATCTTTAAGAGGTGTCTTATTAATAACTCTAAAAAGACTTTCGATAATATCGTCTATGTAAGTAAAATCCCTCATCATTTGGCCTTTATTAAAAACTTTTATTGGCTTTGAATTGATAATTGATTTTGTGAATTCAAAAAGAGCCATGTCTGGTCTTCCCCAGGGACCATATACTGTAAAAAAACGTAGACCTGTTGAAGGTATACCATAGAGGTGACTATATGAATATGCCATTAATTCATTAGCTTTCTTACTCGCAGCATAAAGACTTATAGGTTTATCGACATTATCCTTTTCTGAAAATGGTAATTCTTTAATCCCTCCATAAACCGAACTACTACTGGCATAAACTAAATGCTCTAAATTGTTTTTTCTGCAAGCCTCTAAGATATTTGCAAATCCCACTATGTTGGAGTTTATATATGCTTTAGGATTTTTTATTGAGTATCTAACACCTGCTTGGGCAGCAAGATTTACCACTTTCTTAAAATTAAAATCTCGAAATAATTTATTTAAAAATTCTACATTTTCAATATCATTTTTATAAAAATAAAATTTATTTGAAAGATTCTTTGAAACTTTATTAAGTTCTTCTAATCTTGCGTACTTTATATTTACATCATAATAATTGTTTAAATTGTCTATCCCAATCACATCATAACCCTCATTTAAAAGTCGTTTGGCGAGATGAAAACCAATAAAGCCAGCTGAACCAGTTACTAATATTGACATTGTTTTCGTTTAATAAAGAAATATAAAAAATATTTAGCAAAAATAAATTCTTGAGATTTTTTTTTAAAAAAGATAAAACACATTATTTATAATTTAGTAAAAATCTATTAAATTTTATTATAATAGACTCTTGATACCCATAATCTATATATTCATATTTTGTTTAATGCCGCTAATAGTTTAATAGGATTCATTTTTGCTTTCATATTGACAGTAATTACTATTCCAATAATCAAGAACTTAAGTTTAAAATTAAATTTAATAGATAGACCTGATAAAAGAAAACAGCACAAAAAAAATATTGTAAGGCTTGGAGGTTTAGGGATTTTAATTGGATTATATCTCCCTATAATTTTATTATTGGCTTTTGGTTTTATAAACTTCCCGCAAAATAGTTTTTTCTGGCCAGTTTTTGGGATTGCACCATGTTTTTTTATTATTGGTTTTTTTGACGATTTATTTAATTTATCGCCTTTCGTTAGATTGTTTTTTCAAATAGTACTATCAATAATATTTTGGGCTATTGGTTTTCATATAAATATTCTTGAAATCCAAACCTTAATTGGAGTTCCTCTATCAATATCTTTAATAAGTTTATTGAGTCTTTCTTTTACAGTCCTTTGGATAGTTGGGATGATAAATGCAATTAATTGGATAGACGGGTTAGATGGATTAGCAATAGGGATAGTTTGCATTTCAACTTTAGGGATGATTTGTGCTGCAATTGGTCATGGAAATATTGAGTATTTGCCAATTCTTTCTGCTTTATTAGGCTCTTGTCTGGGATTCTTGATTTTTAATTATCATCCAGCAAAAATCGTAATGGGAGATGGAGGTTCTTATTTTCTTGGGTTCTTCTCAGTATCTCTTAGTGTTCTTATGTTTGAGCCTGGCTTAAATGATGGGTTTAATTCAGAACTAGATTTTTATCTATTAGAGTCATTATTATTTTTTGCTGTTCCTGTTTTTGATATGATTTATGTTATTTTAGCAAGGCTAAGTAAAGGTAAATCTATATTTTATCCTGATAGACTCCATATCCATCATCGTTTGGTTGATGGAGGTTTTAATCAAATTGATTCAGTCACATTAATTTTTGCCCTAAGTCAATGGTTTGTATCTTTTTCCCTACTTGCCTCATTTAATAAACTTGATGAATATACAGTTCTTATCGGAATAAGTTCAAGCTTATTATTTATTGTTGTTTTATTAATCAAATGTGACTTATCTAAACTTTGCAAGTTCGAGCTTCATCCTAGAAAAAATAAGATAGATAAAGTTATTTAAAACGCTTCCTGCAGGATTCGAACCTGCGGCCCACTGCTTAGAAGGCAGTTGCTCTATCCAGCTGAGCTAAGGAAGCACTTAGTCATTATATCTGACAGATATATCCCAAACAATAATAAAAAATTTTTTTGAAAAAAATAATGTTAAAACTAATTTGAAGATTGTTTAATTAAGGTATCCTATAGAATAGGTTAGAGTTATCTTCTTATTTTGGCTAAAAGGCTTTCTTTGATTGATAAAAAGCAAATAGTAAAAAATTTTAAAGATGGTAGAACAATCGAACAATTAGCTGAAGAACATAAATTTACAAAGTTAACAATTTCTAGAAACTTGAAGAAGACTTTGGGGGAAAAAATATATAAAGAGTTACTCAAAAAAAATAGATTAAAAATTAATAATCTAGAAGATCAAAATGAGACCAATTCTATTGATGATTCAGATCAATTTGACTCAAATAATGCTCATGAAAATCTAGAAGATCAAATTTTCCAAGAAAATACATTTATGGAAATAACCCCTCTAGATTGCGAAATTGAAAAAATTCCTCAAAAAGATTTTTCTTCAGTTCATATTTCTGAAATTGAATTCCCAAAAACTGTTTATATGATTGTAGATAAGAAAATTGAATTAGAAATTAAATACCTAAAAGATTTTCCAAATTGGCAATTCTTATCTCAGGAAGAGTTAAACAGAAAAACAATTGAAATCCATTTGGAATTGAGAAATGCAAAAAGATTTTGCAATAAAGAACAAAAAGTTATCAAGGTCCCAAATACAGAGGTTTTTAGAATCGTAGCTCCTTTGCTAGTGTCTAGAGGTATTTCTAGGATAGTTAGTGATGATAAATTAATAGCTCTATAAAGTAAAGGTATTTATGAATTTGTTTTTTTGTTCAATAAGATTAAAACACCTGCTGTAGTTGAGCCACTTATAAAACTCGTGCCAATTATAAAACTTATTGGCAAATTAACAGTTTCATTAAATATAAGATTCACTTTTGATTCTTTTGAGCTATTTTGTATCCCAATCATCAAAATAAAAAAAAATGATAGATTTAATGTTGAAATGTAGGTTAACTTTTTAAGTAGATGCAACATATGTTGAATATAGTACTTTTATATTAATGCAGTTTATAAATTAAGTTTTTTGATAGATTATTTTTTTTTGCTAGGTATTTTGATGCTGAAGATAAACTAAGACCTGCTTTAATTAGCTCATTTAAATCCTTATTTAATTGTGTCTTATCAAATTTAATTAATGAATTTGCTTTATCTTGACCCTTAATGACAACTGTTAGTTCACCCAAAATTTCTTTGTCCTCGAAATATTTTATGGCCTGATTAATGTTATTACCGATATGTTCTTCATATTTTTTTGTTAATTCTCGAAATACTTGAATTTCTCTTTCCCCACCACAAAAATATCTCAATTCGCAAAGTAATTTTTTAAGACGTCGAGGCGATTCAAACAAAATTGTAGTTTTTTCATTTTTACAAATTTCTAAAAGAATTTTTTCTCTTTCGCTTTTCTTTCTTGGAAGAAAACCCTCAAATGTAAATTTAGAAGATGGAAGACCGCTTGATACAATCGCAGTAATCGCTGCACATGGCCCTGGAATACATATAATTTTTAACCCAATGGATTTTGCTTTTTTTATGAGATCTTCTCCTGGGTCGCAAATACTCGGCATTCCTGCATCGCTTACTAAAGCTATTGAGTCTCCCGAGCAAAGATCATTAAGTATTCTCTGAATCTTCTGCAAAGAGTTATGTTTGTTGAAACTTATTAAAGTATTTTTAAATTCAAATTTATGCATAATTTTTTTTGTTTGTCTTGTATCTTCGGAGGCAATTAAAGAAACATTTTTCAGAATATTTATTGCTCGAAAAGAAATATCACCTAAATTACCTATTGGAGTGCCAACAATATATAAAACTCCACTTTCAGGTTCTTGGCTTTTATGAGAAAATGAGTAATTAGTATTCATTTAGTGATTACCTTACCATCTAACATAGATATAAATGATTTAATTAATGACTTGAGGAATTTCAGTTGGGAAGCAGCTGAAATACTACTTCATTATTCCAAAATATTAAAAGAATCAAATTATAAAATCAATATTTTAAAAAATAAAAATATAGATGATCCTGTTACAAAGGCTGACTTAGAAGTTAATGAGATCATTATTAGTAGAATTAAAAAAAAATATTCAAATGTAGATTGGGGAATCTTAAGCGAGGAAAATGTGAAATTTGATGAGCAAAGTTTTAATACTAATAAAGACTGGATATGGGTTCTAGATCCGCTTGATGGAACGAAGGATTTCATTCAAGGAACAGGCAATTATGCTTTGCATTTGGCTTTAAACTACCAGAAAAAACCTTATATAGGAGTTGTCCTTATTCCAGAAAAGGATGAATTATGGTTTGCGCATGGAAATAAAGTGTGGTGCGAAAAAAAAGATGGTTCAAAGAATAAACCTAAATTATCTAATATCAGAAATCTTCAAGAAATGACTATAGTGTCAAGTAAAAATCATGGTAATGAGTCTCTTAATAAATTAATAAAGAAAATCAAATTTAATCAGGTATTAATTATGGGAAGTATTGGTTGTAAGATTGCTTCAATATTAAGAGGAGAGAGCGATATCTATATATGTTTGAGCTTGCCTGGGAAGAGTTCTCCTAAGGATTGGGATTTTGCAGCGCCAGAAGCTATTTTAAGGGCTTCTGGTGGATCAATCACAAATTTGGATAACGAGGAGTTGAGTTATGGAAAATCAGATTTCAAGCAAGGAGGAGTAATCGTTGCCTCTAACAATAAGGAAAATCATAATGATCTTTGTTCTGAATTAAAGAGAACTATTAAAGAATATGATATTTTGCCTTTAGATATCTAATTTAAAGGCGCTACCGGTGTTGGTGTTGGTTCTGGGTAAGACATGCCTCCATTTTGGGAGACTCCTCTCAATGTTAAATTAATTCTTCCTCTGCTATCAATTTCACGAACCCTTACGGTTACTTCATCTCCCTGCCTTACGACATCTTCAACTCTCTCAACTCTCGCTTCAGATAATTGAGATATGTGTACCATTCCTTCCTTCCCAGGCAATATTTCTACAAAAGCGCCTATAGGAATTATTCGAGTCACTACACCTGAGAAGATCTCTCCCTCATGTACTTTGCGAGTTAAACCCTCGATTATTTTTTGAGCTTCTTCAGCAGCAGCTCCGTCATGAGAAGCGATAGTTACAATTCCTCCATCCTCAATATCTATTTTTGTATTTG
This sequence comes from Prochlorococcus marinus CUG1435, assembly GCA_017644375.1. Lineage (NCBI taxonomy): Bacteria > Bacillati > Cyanobacteriota > Cyanophyceae > Synechococcales > Prochlorococcaceae > Prochlorococcus > Prochlorococcus marinus. The sequence continues at coordinate 127,956 of JAEPLP010000001.1, read as the reverse complement.
TTCTCTCGGTTATACCTTTAATAGTTCTACCTCCAGGTCCTATAACAGTACCTATGAGTTCGGGATCAATTCTGAAACTTAGAAGTCTTGGTGCGTGAGGAGATAGAGATTCTTGAGGTTTATCTATTGCTTCTTGCATTTTTTCTAAGATATGCAATCTTGCAGGCCTCGCTTTTTTAATTGCATCAGAAATTATAGAGACTGGTAAGCCTGTGATTTTCATATCCATTTGTAATGCTGTTATGCCTTTTTCAGTACCTGCAACTTTGAAATCCATATCTCCAAGAAAATCCTCAATACCTTGAATGTCTGTAAGGATTCGCACATCTTTTCCCTCTTTAATTAACCCCATAGCCGTCCCACTAACGAGAGCCTTCAGTGGTACACCAGCATCAAGTAATGAGAGTGTGCTACCACATACTGATCCCATCGAAGTGGATCCATTTGAGCTCAAGACTTCGCTAACTACTCTTAATACATACGGAAAAGTTTCTTTTCCAGGCAGTACAGGGATTATGGCTCTCTCTGCCAATGCTCCATGACCTATTTCTCTTCTACCTGGAGTTCTCATTGGTCGAGTTTCTCCAACTGAATAAGGTGGAAAATTATAATGATGTAAGTAAGTTTTTTCCGTACTAGGATTTAGGTCATCCATTTCTTGAGCATCGCTAGGTGTCCCAAGCGTCGTTGTTGATAAGACTTGTGTAAGACCTCTTTGAAATAAAGCAGAACCATGAACTCTTTTTGGGAGTATGCCAGCAGAAGCAGATATTTTTCTAACTTCATCAAGGTCTCTCCCATCAACTCTTTTCCCATCATTAATGATTTGTGACCTCATTAATTTTTTCGTTAATTTTTTAAAGTCAGAATGAATTAATTTATCATCCTCAGATAATAAAGTTTTTAATTGGTTATCGTCTTTTAAAGATTCTATTTGTTCTTGAGTTTTAAGTTTAATTTTTTCTAATTCAAGATCTCTGTCCTCTTTTGACTGATCAAATTTCTTTAAAACGAGTTCAATAGATTTCGTACAGTGTTTTTCCAAATAGGAGGGTAATGTTTTATCCTCTTCAGGTTCAGCTGGCTTAATCTGTTTTATTCCTAAATCTTTAAGTAAATCCTCTTGTGATTTAATAAGTTCGGTAACAGCTTCGTATCCAAAATCAATTGCTTCAATAGTATCTTGCTCAGATAATTGATTAGCCCCTGCTTCTATCATCACAATACCTTCAGGGGAACCTGCTACAACTATGTCAAGATCACCTTTTTCTATTTCTCTATAGCTTGGGTTTAGGATGAAATCATCTCCAATTAGTCCAACCCTAACTGCAGCCATCGGTCCATAAAATGGTATTTCACCAATTAATGTTGCAATAGATGCCCCCGTAACTGCCAGAACATCTGCTGGTACTCTCTCATCGAGTGAAAGGCATGAAGCAACTATCTGAATTTCATCTCTCATCCACGAAGGGAATAGAGGTCTCATTGGCCTATCAATTAATCTTGCTATTAATGTTGCTCTTTCTGGTGGACGACCTTCTCTTCGCATAAAACCGCCTGGGATTCGTCCAGCAGCATATAGTTTTTCCTCGTAATCACATATTAGAGGGAGAAAATCAGCAGCTTCTTTTTTTGTAGTTTTTGTTGCTGTTACTAATAAAGAGGTGTCCCCACACTCAATCATTACTGACCCACTCGCCTGAGGAGCATATAGTCCTGTAGTTAGTCGTATCTCTCGTCCGTCAAACGTGATCGACTTATTTTGTCCTTCCACTTTTTAAATTATAAATCTATACATAATTCATTCTTACATTTTATAGGGACATATTGAGTAAATTATTTAGATAAGCTATAAAAATTTTTAAAAATTTCCAAGAAATGGACTTTAAATGTCTTTGATGCTCGATTTTTTGTTAAAAACTACAATATTAAACAAAATTTATTACCAACTGGATTTTACAACTCCTGGAAGCTCACCGTTATGAGCTCTCTGTCTTAACTGATTTCTGCATAAACCAAAATCTCTATAAACTCCTCTTGGCTTTCCAGTTGCCCAACATCTATTCCTGACTCTATTAGGTGCAGAATTTCTTGGGAGGCCTTGAATCTTTCTATGTATTTCTAATCTTTCCATTGGATCTTTTGCAGCATTAAATTCAGCTAACAAAGATTTTCTTTTTGCAGCATATTTATTTACGAGTTTTTTGCGCTTTACTTCTCTCGCAATCATGGACTTTTTCGCCATTTAAAAAAAATTAAATAATTTATATATTAACATCTTGGTAAACATATTAGAAATATATTTATTGGTTAAATAATCTTTGTACTATTAAAAGTTGACTAGTATCTCTAATGATGAGAAGTACACTCAGTCCTACTAAAAGAAAAAAACTGGATTGAGTGACAGCTATTTGTACTTTTGCCGGTACCGGTTCTCCCCTTAATCCTTCAATTATTGTGAAAACCAATTGCCCACCATCTAAGAGGGGTAAAGGCAAAGAGTTAAGCACGGCTAAATTAATAGAAATTAAAGCAGCAAATAGTAAGATTCCAGCGCCTCCTTGTTCTGACAATTGAGCACCAATTTCAACAATTTTGACTGGCCCACTTAATTGTTGTGCTGTTGAGGAGAAATTTGTCAATAATCCTTTATAACCTTGAATTGTTTTTACTAAAAGGGATAAAAACTCATTATTTGTGTATTTAAAAAGTTCATATATATTTTTTGTTTTTTTAGTTTCTTTTCTGATGTTTGGTTGTAACTGAGCACCAATTGTACCTTTACCATCAACATTTTTAGGGATCAAAGTAATGTCTTTAAAGATTCCGTTTCTATCAATTTCTAGCGAAATTTCCTTTCCAGATGAGTTTTGAATCTCTTTTACCAAAGTGGAAACAGCTTGATCCCCAACTCCTAAAGTACTAGATTCAAGTTTTATGATTTTGTCTCCCGGTTCTAAGCCAGAAATAGAAGCAGCCTTCTCTGGTTGTGTCGCTAAAACTAAAATACCTGGTTCAGGATCAAAAGGGATACCAACAGTGGTTACGTTTATAATCAAAATTGTATAAGCAAGAATTAAATTGGCTAAAACCCCAGCAGAAATTACAATTACCTTCTGGATAATAGGTCTATTTTTCAGAAGATTTGGATCTTTAGGGTCAATATTATTTAGTCCTTCATCAGGAAAGGAAACAAAGCCACCTAAAGGGAATGCTCTAAATGAAAAGGTGATGTCTTTATATTTTTTTTGAAGTATTGAGGGTCCAAAACCAATTGAAAATCCATCAACATAAATACCTTGTAAAATCGCAGCAAGGAAATGACCTAACTCATGAAAAAAAATGAGAAATCCAAGAACAGTTATTGATGTTAAAACATTCATTTTTTTATATTAATTAGATTTTAAATAATTTGATCCAAAATATGGAACTAGAGCATCTGGAATCTTAACGCTACCGTCTTTTTGTTGACCATTTTCAAGAATTGCAGCCATAGTTCTTCCAATAGCAAGCCCACTGCCATTTAAAGTATGTAAATATGTATTTTTTTTATCAATTTTTGTTCTTATTGAAGATCTGCGTGCTTGAAAGTCTAAACAATTGCTGCAACTTGAGATCTCTCTATAACATTTACTACTTGGTAGCCAGACTTCAAGATCGAAAGTTCTACTAGAAGAAAATCCTAAGTCTCCAGAACAAATATCTACTAATCTGTAGGGTAGGTTGAGTTTTTTTAAAATGCTTTCTGCATCAGCGGTAATCTTTTTATGGGCCTCTAAGGATTTGCTTGGGTCACAAAACCAATATAATTCGACCTTATTAAACTGGTGAAGTCTAATCAAGCCTCTCGTATCCCTTCCATAGCTACCAGCTTCTCTCCTAAAACAAGGTGTGTATGCAACATACTTAATAGGTAACTGCTTAATATCAATAATCTCGTTTCTATGAAAAGCAGTTAGGGGGACTTCAGCTGTTGGAGAAAGCCATAAATCGTCATTAGAACATTTAAAACTTTCATTTGAGAATTTAGGTAATTGTCCAGATCCTTTAAGACTTTCTGAATTTACTAATGCTGGTGGCATTAACTCTAAATAACCATTATTTGTATGCATATCGAGCATGAAATTTATTAATGCCCTCTCTAATCTGGCGCCATTACCAATAAGTGTAATAAAACGACTTTTTGACGTTTTTGTAGATTTTATAGATTCAAAAAGATTAAGATTTTCGCCTATCTCCCAATGAGATTTAAGATTTTCTGATATCAAAGGATCTCCCCAAGTTTTTAATTGGAGATTATTGCTCTCATCTTTTCCGAGAGGTGCATCTTTGCCAGGGAAATTTGGTAAATTACAAATCTCATTGTGTATTTTTTTATCTAATATTCTTTGCTTCTCTTCAAATTCAGAAATTTTAATTCTGTATCTGTTTCCTTCCTCTTTTAAATTTTTCAGTTCTGGAGAATTACTGTTTTGAGATTTATTAATTTCTTGACCAATTAATTTACTTAATTTTTTACTTTCAGATTGGAGACTGGATATTTCAATATCAACTTCCTTTTTTTTGACAGTTAATTCGTGTATATGAGATATATTATATTCCTGTCCTCTTCGGGATAAGTTCTCTTCAACAGATGTTGGATTTTCTCTTATTAATTTTTGGTCTAACACTCTTTTTTTTTATACCTTAATTAAGATAGTTAATCTAAATTAATAATTAGGTATTTTTGATGAAAAATTAACTTAATTTATGATTCCTAACTTATGAAATATGTTTAAAAGATTAAATTGTGTCAGGATGCAGAACGAGCTCTTCCTGAAGATGACCATTTTTTTAGTAAATCAATTTGCTCTTTAGCTGTTCTGGATAAGGGAACTAAATCGGAAACTGCCTTAATTAAATCTTTCTCCATAAGCTCTCTATCTTCGGAGAATGAAATGTGCATCCCTTCTATAACAGCTTGCTCAAGTTCTGCCCCCGAGAATCCATCTGTTCTATCAACTATGGTTGATAAAGGAAAAGTATAATTAGGTCTTCTTTTTTTTAAGTGCAACTCAAGGATGCTTAATCTTTCTTCTGAACTTGGCAAATCAAGAAAAAATATCTCATCAAATCTACCCTTTCTTAATAATTCAGCAGGAAGTTTATCTATAGCATTAGCAGTTGCAACTACAAATACGGCTGATTCTTTTTCCGCCATCCAAGTTAGCAAACTCGCCAAAACTCTTTGACTTGTTCCTCCATCACTTCTAGCATCGCCTCCAAAGCCCTTATCAATTTCGTCTATCCAAAGAATACATGGTGACATGGCCTCAGCTCTCGATATCGTTTCTCTTGTTCTAGCCTCACTTGAACCAACAAGGCTAGAAAATAGTCTTCCTACATCTAACCTAAGAAGTGGCATCGACCAACTATTAGAAATTGATTTTGCAGTAAGTGATTTCCCTGTCCCTTGAGCTCCGACAAGTAATACACCCTTTGGGATTGGCAGTCCATAGTCTCTAGCTTCCTTGGAAAAGGCCCTATATCTTTGATTAAGCCAAACTTTTAAGATCTTTAAACCACCAATATCATCTTGGCTGGATTTAGCCTCAAAAAATTCTAAGATCTCACTTCTCGCGATGACTTGTTTTTTCTCTTCTAGAATGTCTTTGATATCTTCTTTACTTATTCTTCCTCTTTGAGCAAGTGCCTTTGCAGTTACTTGTTTTACTTTTATTTCGGTTAATCCACTTGAAGCAATAGAAAGTTCGTTTAAGTCTTTTTCTTCAAGATTTGAATTAGTATTAATTGCAATATTTTCTATAAGATTTTTCAAATCTTTTTGATCGGGTAAAGGTAAGTTTATGATTGTCATTAATTCATCTAGATCTTCGGACGAGGGAAATAAATGTGAACTAATAATTAAATTATTACTAGTTTTTTTCAGCAGAGAAGATAGTTCTTTAATAGTTCTATTTATAGATGGATCATCATAAAATTTATGAAAATCTTTGACTAATAATACTGTAGATACCTCAGAACTTTGTCGCTTAAGCCAGTTAAGCACTCCTAATGGATTATTAGAAAATTTATTTTCTTCATTTATTAATCCCTTGATACCACTGACACAATCCCATGATATATACCTTTTTATATTTAATCTTTCACATGAATAATAGAGAAGTTTTTCTAATCTTTCCTCTTCTTTAGTCCTAATCCAAATTAATGAAGTTCTTGATTTAATAAGTAATTCTAAATTTTTACTCCAAGAACTCATTTTTAAAGATAAAGTTTATTTCTTATTATTAGGTTCAAAGGGTAATCTTTTTTCTGAGATAGTGGAGGCAGCAGTTGTTATGGAATTATTTTTCGTCAATAATTGTTGATCTAAAATTTTCTGCAGATTTTCAGGAAGAGCTTCTTTGTTAAGAAGAAAGGTCTGAAATGCTTGAAATATGTTTGCAACAACCATGTAGAGTAATACACCTGCAGGTAAGGGGAAAAACAGAAACATTCCAGTTATCATTACTGGAGTGATTTTGTTGGCCGTTGACTGCTGAGGGTTTGCAGGCATTCCCTGACTAGAAAGAACTTGAGAAAGTAGTAAAGTTAATCCAAAAGCCCCAACAAGTGCAGCGATATCCCAATTAATAGATCCATCTACATAAAAGCCAACTTGTCCAAGTGCCTTGATAAAAAGAAATCCACTTTTAGCAGCTAGGCCAGGAATTTTAGCTTCAATTGTTGCATCACCTGGTTTTATTGCAGTAACAGTTCCATCTTGAGAAACTTTTATATTATCTTCCCCTTTAGCTACTTTCCATGTAGGAAGGAATTTTGAACCATTGTCATAATTAGATAAAACTTCTGAGTAGCTGTTACCATTTGTTGTTTGCAAATTTATTTTTATTGATTCTTGAGTTCCTAACTTTGTTCCATTAGGAATAGTAGCTATTACAGGAAAATGAGATTTTTCAGTAATGAAAATAGAGTGTCTGGGAGATTTATATGGTTTTGGATCAATAGCCGCAATTTGATCCTGGGGTACAACCTTTAGATTAATATTATAAGGTACATCAGCAAAAGGTGATCCTCTTAGGGTCGCAAACAATGCGAATAGTATAGGCATTTGTACGATCAAAGGTAGGCACCCTGCAAGAGGACTGCCAAACTCATTCATAAGTTTCCCTAACTCTTCTTGCTGTTTCTTTGGATCGCCAGAAAACTTAGATTTTATTTCTGCTTGTCTTTTTTGCATTACTGGTTGAGCAATTTTCATCCTTCTTGCGCTCCTAATGGATCCAGCGCTTAAAGGGAAAAGTGCAATTCTAATTACAACTGTTAGTGCAACAATTGCTAAACCATAACTAGGGACTAAACCATAGAAAAAATCTAGAATCGGGATAAGTAATTTTTCAGAAATGAACCCTATCACGATATTAAAAAGAATAAAAATTTGCTAGACATTTTATTTTACAGGAAAAGAAGATTTTTGTAATTATTTTATTTAGGATTTGGTTGCAAATCCTTCAACTTGGTTGAGATTCGAGATTTGTGATCTATTACTTATGATATTTTCAATAAACTCTTGCTTTTCTCTAAAAAGAGGTATTGATTTCATCTCAACCTTTGAACCATCTGAAAGAATTAGAACCATATCACCATACGATCCGAATCCCCTAGGGATAGATCTAATTTCTTCAATGTTACTTATTGAGACTTGTGTTTTGTTTTTACCAAACCATCCACCATCGATTGTAATTCTTTTGTTTGAAATTTTATATCTCAACCATAAGGCCCTAACTATTGCGGCAAAGGTAAATGGCAAACCAAGAATAGTTATTCCCGCAAGTAGATTAATTATTAAATCACTTTTTGCGGGACCCCCTTCGTAAAAGGTTTCTTCATTCATGTTAATCATTTGATTAGACTAGATTTGGACATTAAGTTTTGAAATTCCTCCAAAAGTTTGTTTTTATCATTGCAGAAACCTCCAAATCTTAGGTTAACAAGTAACCAATAAGGTTTGTGGTTATTGATTTTTTGAATATTCTTTAATAACCAATCTTGAAGAATTCTTCTTATTTTATTTCTTTCTACTGCTTTTTTTGAAAATTTTTTACTAATTGAAATTGCTACCCTCAAATTATTTGAATGATTACTTAGTTTGTGTGATAAAAGAATATCTGGATTCGAACTTGCAACTTTAAAAGTCATAAATTCCCCGTAATATTTTGTGGAATTTTTGTGAATATAGTTAAAAGTCCTATGACCTTTTAAACGCATATTTTTGGGTAAGGCCATTTTTATTTAGAGTTAGACTGCTATTCTTTCTCTACCTTTTTGTCTTCTGCTTTTAATAACTCTTCTGCCAGTATGAGAGCGCATTCTTACTCTGAAACCAGATACACGTTTTCTTTTTCTAGAGGTTCCACCAAAAGTTCTTTTAGTCATTTTATTAAATATCCATATTTAAATTTATCATTTAATCGTCTAATAATATAGTCCAGCTACCTAGATAACTTAAAACTGATTGTCCTTTTGGTTGCCCATATGAATGAAATTGAAAAAGCCCTGATTTGTTTGGATTAAAAACTTTTAATACAATTGCAATACTATCTTTATTGTAGGGAATTGGGCTATGGGGGTAGATGTTTAATGAACGTAAGGATGATTCATCAGTAGTGATTTCAATATCAGCTGGTATGTCTTCAAGACATTTAGTACGACTTTCAAAACCGCCTATTTTTACCTTGCAAAGACTAATTTTTTCTTTTTTTAAATTCGTTTTAAAGGTTTCAGGTATAGCTAGATTTATTTTTAAAAGTTCAGAATTTCTATCAGATGGCCTTAAGAAAAAATAAATTTTATTTCTAAATCTTCTTTTATTTTCTTTTTGAAGCCACTTTAATCTTTTGAAGCCAGAGTTTTGGTCCCACTGAAATTCCAAACCTGCTTTAGCGACTTGGCTGCTATTGAATAATGGAGTTGAGAATAAAATTATAGGTAAAAGAAAAAATCTTAAAATTTTAAAATTTAATACATGTCTATTTGTTTTTTTTAACATTGAATTAGATAAAAATTTTAAAGTTGTAATTTGGTATGCCCAAATCTTAAGTGAAAAAATTGTTTTACTAAGATTAACATCTATCTGTCCTTAATTTTGAAGCGCCTCTCAAATAAGGATGTCTCACTTGACTTTTTGACGGTAACAAGACTTGTGCCATCATTCTTATACAGAAATCAACATCATTAGAGACATTCATTTGTTGGCAGTCTAAAAAAGCTACAGAATCAAGTCCATTACATTTTCTCGCAATTGAAGCGGGAAAACAGGCATCTAGGTCTTTTGTTGCGGTAAATGTAATGGATAATAAATTTGTCTTAATCAAATTATTACGTGAAATTAATTCATCTATTAATTCCACGACTGCATCTTCTATTTCCTCAATAGAATTTCCAGATGCAGTAGTAGCCCCTCGAATAAATTTAATTTTATATTCATCTTTCATTTTTTCATACCTAGTGATTTAAGGCCTATATAACCAAAGTATTTTATTAGATGAATCAATTTCAAAAAAGATATTGTTGATAACTCTCTCAATAATTCTACTCCCAGGAATTAATCCAAGTATTTTCTTTTTTTTCTTTCCAAACGTTAAGGGCTGTATTTTAGGATCGATATTAACCATCTTTGCGGCAAGTTCCCTAGCAACAAATTCGTCTCCAACTTCATCAACAAGGCCTAATTCTTTTGCTTGGGTTCCAGTAAAAATTCTTCCATCAGCAAATTTTCTTACTTCTTCAACGGGTAAATTTCTTCCTTCAGCAACAGCTTCGGTAAATTGTTTGTAGCTTTCATCTATTAGACCTTGAAGCAGTTTTCTCCCCTCCTCAGTTAAAGGTTTATCTGGAGAAAGGATATCCTTAAAAACCCCACTTTTGACAGTCTCGAATTTTATACCAACTTTATCTAATAGTTCAGATAAATTATTTCCTCTTATGATCACGCCAATAGATCCTGTAATTGTGCCCGGATTGGCAACTATTTTGTCAGATGCAACACCAATGTAAACACCTCCAGATGCAGATATATTTCCAAAACTTGAAATGACTTTACATCCATTATCTTTTAGTCTTTTAATAGCAGAGTATATTTCTTGGCTATCTCCAACAGTACCTCCTGGCGAATCGATTCTCACGATTAAAGCAGGAAATTCTCTATCCTCAACTTGTTTAAGAGCTTTAAGGACGGAAACTCTAGTTGAACTTGTAATTGGCTCATCAATTACGATACGAGCCATTCTTTTTTTTGACTTTCGTCTAAAAGGCCAAATCATTCTTTTAAGGTAAATACATAAAACTACTTTAAAAAGATTATCAGCAGACCTAATGAATTCAATCCTAAATTGGTTTTTAATGATACTCCCTTTTGCACTCTGGGGTACTTCAATGGCAGCTATGACACCCTTAGTGTCTAGTGCTGGACCAGAGTTTGTAGCTTCTTTAAGATTACTTCCTGCAGGAATTCTTGTTCTAATTACAACATATTTGTTTAAAAGAGATCTTAAGATTTATAAATGCGATTTAAAGTGGTTTTTTATATTTACGATTGTTGACGCCACTTTTTTTCAACTGTTTTTAACTTATGGTATTGAAAAAACTGGAGCTGGTCTAGGCTCTGTATTGATTGATTCTCAGCCTCTTTTAGTAGCAATTTTAGCAAGGACAATTTTTGGAAATTTAATAAATCCCATAGGATGGTTAGGTTTACTTTTTGGTTTGGGAGGAATAATTTTCTTGGGTGTCCCCCAAGAATTTTTAGGAAATTGGTGGTTAATGTCTGATATGACCATTAGTGATGTAGCGTTTAACTTTGGAGAGCTATGGATGCTTGCAGCTTCGCTAGCTATGGCAATAGGAACTATTTTGATTAGATTCACCTGTACCAAAAGTGATCCGGTAGCCGTAACAGGTTGGCATATGGTTTTAGGGAGTTTACCTTTAATTATCAAGCATTGCTTACAGTCAAATTTTCAAATAATCCCAGATTGGTCATTATTTGATTGGGGACTTATGTCATTTGCAAGTATTTTTGGAGGTGCAATTGCCTATGGATTGTTTTTCTACTTTGCTAATAATAAAGAAATAACTGGATTTAGTACTCTTGCATTTTTAACTCCTGTATTTGCTCTTCTCAGTGGAGGTGTTTGGTTAGATGAAAGACTCACTATTGTGCAATGGATAGGAGTGGTGTTTGTTCTTATCTCGGTATTTTTTGTTAGCCAGAGAAAGAGTTTATGGGAAAATAATTTTTCTGATACTACTATTTAATTAGTGTCTTTTTGTAAAAAAGCCTCATAATGCGAATAGTTTTGATTAGTACTCCAATAGGGTACTTGGGGAGTGGCAAAGGTGGTGGAGTTGAATTAACTTTAAACTCCTTGGTTTCAGGGTTGCTTTCTTTAGGCCACTCTGTAGAAGTAATAGCTCCAAGAAATTCTAAATTATGTAAAAGTAATGAAAAGGCAAAATTACACTTGGTAGAAGGTGAAGATCAAATTAGTTGGCAGCATCAAAATTACAAGTCTCCTGTAAGCATCCCAGATAATTCTCTCCTAGCAAACATCCTTGAAAAGGGATTAGATGTTGCAAAGCAAGCAGATGTATTGTTGAACATGTCTTATGATTGGTTGCCTATTTGGATGACTTTAAATGCTGAGATGCCCATTGCACATATAATAAGTATGGGTTCTGAGAGTTTAGCAATAAGTAATTTAATCTCAAAGGTATATGCTAAACATCCACAAAATTTTGCATTCCATTCAAAAATACAAGCAGATGATTATCCATTTATAAAAAACCCAACAATTATTGGTAATGGTTTTAAATTGGATAACTATACTTTCCAAGATTCAAGGAAGGGACCCTTGGCTTGGGTTGGGAGAGTGGCACCTGAGAAAGGTTTAGAGGATGCTGTTTATGTAGCAAAAGAACTTGGTGAAAAACTAAATGTTTGGGGGGTTATAGAAGATGAGGCCTATGCATCAAATATAGAACGATCTTTTCCTCAAGGAACTATAGATTGGATGGGTTTTTTATCAACAAATGAATTACAAAAAGAACTCGGTAAATGTAGGGCTTTGCTAAATACTCCGAAATGGAATGAGGCATATGGGAACGTAGTTGTTGAAGCTTTAGCCTGTGGAGTGCCAGTCATAGCCTATAAAAGGGGAGGCCCTAGTGAAATTATTCAGCATGGGCAAACAGGGTATCTCGCTGATCCTGATGATAAAAAAAATATGCTTTCCTATGTAGAGATTATTGAAAAAATAAAGCGTAAAAAATGTAGAGAATGGGTAGAAAAAAATGCCTCAACAGAAATATTTGCTAAGAAGGTAGTGAACTGGCTTAATAAGGTAATGCACGAATATAAATAAATAATATTAAATGATCCATCTTAAATCAAAAAAAAGGTTTTTAACCTTACTGATAGTTTTAGTTTGTGGGATCATAATATTTATCTTAGGTCTAGGCAGTACAGGATTGGTGGATGAAACACCCCCTTTATTTGCAGCTGCTGGACGGGCAATGAGTGAATCGGGTGATTGGTTAACACCAAAAGTTAATGGAATGTTCCGTTTTGATAAGCCTCCATTAATGTATTGGCTAATGGGTTTTTTTTACTCATTACCAAAAAACGAAATTTGGGATAGTCTCGGGACACTTTCGGCAAGACTTCCTTCAGCTTTGGGATCATTATTTTTAATGCTGATAATCGGAGATACTTTGTATTGTTGGCCGCAGAAGGGTGATAGGCAATTCCTTACTCCAATAATTGCATCATTAAGCTTTGCTTTGTCTCCATTAATAGTTATTTGGAGTAGAACTGCTGTGAGCGATGCTCTTTTAACTGGAACCATAGGGATCAGCTTGCTTTTATTCTGGAGAAGAATGGCCAGTAAAAATAATGATCAATGCATTTCCGCGTGGGTATTTTTAGGTTTTGCAATTTTAACGAAAGGACCTGTTGCATTTGTTTTGGCGACATTTACTATTACATCTTTCTTATTCACTCAGAAGGATTGGAAAATTTTGCTCTGCAAGATAAACCCTCGGAAAGGTTTTTTAATAACAACTCTAATAAGTGTTCCATGGTACATCTTAGAACTATTAAAAGAAGGAAAGCCTTTTTGGGACAATTTTTTTGGTTATCATAATTTTCAAAGATACACCTCAGTCGTAAATAATCATGGAGAACCATTCTGGTTTTTTCTTTACATAATGATATTGGCTTCATTACCATTCACTCCTTTTTTGTATCACGGTATATTTAAAGCCTTTAAAGATTTCTTGAAAAGTTCAAAAGAAATTAGCAATGTCAATGAAACCCTTTATACATATTCTCTATGTTGGTTAATATCAGTTTTAATCTTTTTTAGTATTTCTGCTACTAAACTGCCAAGCTATTGGTTGCCAGCAATCCCAGCAGCGGCAATCTTAATTAGTAATAGCTATGTAAATTTAAAGAATTTAAAAAAAAGTTCGAATAAAAGTTTTTTAATTTTGTGGATTTTTAATATTTTAATTTTGTTCGGCATCTCAATAGCATTCTTTTTCTCAAATATTTGGCTAAGTACAATAAATGATCCTGAAATACCTAATCTGGTATCTGAACTAAAAGACTCTGGCATAATTTTTAAAGCCAAATTGTTCTTCTCTTCATTTACACTTCTTGCAACAATTTTATTTACTTTAAAATTTAAAAATATTTTTCTTTACCTTCAAATTTTTCTATTACTTGGACAATCTTTTTTGATGTCGCCAATAAGAAAATTAGCAGATACTTCTAGGCAATTACCTTTGAGAAATATCTCAAAATTAATTTCAGATATTCGAGAAGGAAAGGAAACTTTATCAATGATAGGGATAAGAAAACCTTCTTTACATTATTATTCGAGACAAATAGTTTTTTATGAACCGAATACTAAAGAAGGATTAATTAATCTTTCAGATAGGCTAAATACCGATAAGAGATCAAATTATGAGGATCAACCTGATTATGAATTCAAGTCTTTATTGGTCGTGATAGATGCATATTCCGCCCGCTCAGAGCACTGGTCAAATATTAATCATCAAAAATTGGGAGAATATGGGATTTATCATTTATGGCGAATTCAGAAAAGTGATTTGAATAAATATTCGAAATTTTTAGTTAATAACGGTTTTAAATCTGATTGGAAAAATAGAAAAGTTGAAAAGTTTTAACAAAGCTTCTTTTTAAGAAGAGCGTTTTTAAGATCATCAAGGCTGCACTGACTGGGTATTTCAATTTCATTCAGATCTTCGAGTAATTCAAGATCTATTACAGAATCTTCGGCCAAAAAACTAAAAACTTCATTAATGCTTATTCCCATATCTTGAGCCATCTCTGAGATTAGCCTTAAAGTATCCCTTCTCACAGATATCCTCAAGTCTAAGGGGATATATTCGTTTTCAGGGTTTGCTGACTTCATAATCTAAATCTTAAGACATTATGTAGTTTTCAGGATATTTTCTTTACAATATTCATTAAACATGCGTTTAATATTTATTTAACTGCATTTAATAGAATTTTTAAGAGAGGAATTGTAAATATTGAAATTAAGGTTGTGGTAAAAAGAATTTTTGAAGCGATTTTTTGTTTAACGTCATAAGCCTCTGCCATTAATATTGTAGATATTGCCGTTGGGGTTCCTGCCTGGAGTATTAGAGCCGATGATTGATAGAAGTCAAAATTTAAAAATTTGCATATCAAAAAAACAATTAAAGGAAGAATAAATAACTTTAATAAAATTGAGAATTTAATTTCTTCATCAAGATCAAAAATTTTGCCCTTTTGATTTGTTATTATTCCTAGTCTTGTTCCAACAATTAGTATCGCTACAGCGATAACTATTCTTGCTGGTATCCAAAGGTAATTGCCTAATATCTCATCTAGATTGAAAAGATATGCCAAAAGTACACCAATTATCCCTCTTGATGCAGGGCTATTTATTAATGCGTTTAATAAGCCTTTGAAATTTAGGATGTTCTTTTTTTGGAATTTTTCTTGAAGAAAAATAGGTC
Organism: Prochlorococcus marinus CUG1435; assembly: GCA_017644375.1. Taxonomy (NCBI): domain Bacteria; kingdom Bacillati; phylum Cyanobacteriota; class Cyanophyceae; order Synechococcales; family Prochlorococcaceae; genus Prochlorococcus; species Prochlorococcus marinus. The sequence continues at coordinate 112,866 of JAEPLP010000001.1, read as the reverse complement.
CAAATATCCAAGCGAATAATGTTGTCCCTAAGTCAAATCCGATGGTGAAGTTAATAGTTGTTGAAGGTAGAAGAGCAATTGCAATTGGTATCCCAAGAAAAGATGTATTACCAATTAGGCCAGCTAGCTGCAGTGTGTAATTTGAAAGCTTATTTTTAAATATTTGGAATAAATTTATCAGAATTATTAAAATTCCAATTAGTGAGAATGCTAAAAATGCGCTTTTGATAAGGTTTATATCTATACCCTCTTTCAATAAAAGACCCATTACACTCAGAGGGATACCAAATCTTATGAGAGATCTTGCAATATTTTTAGAAATTTTTGGATTCTTTTTCCCCAGAAAAAAACCAAAAACTAATAGAGGGATAATATTTATAAAGAGAGAGTAGATGGTATTAATTAAATATCTAATAAAGCAATATTAACTTGCCGTCGCACAGCCAAAAAGTTTTTTTTCATCCTTGGATAAATTAAATTATTTTCCATAATGCATTGTCAGGAATTAAAGGAGATTTATAAAGGTCTTCTGGTTCTTTAGTTGAAACTCTCCAACTTGGAACTCTACAAGTGACATAAGCAGGACTTTCTATTAAAACCCCTGGTTTCTCATCAAAAGTGCAAGTAAATCCTTCTTTCCAAAAACCTCCATTCTCAAGGCTTCCTTTAAACCAAACCCAGCATTTTGAAGTTTTCAAGATCAGAAAATTTTTAATTTATGATAATTAATATTTAAGTAATATCTAAATAACTTAATACTATTAAGGTAATTACTGTTAAATTGAGATTTTTGAAAAATATAATTTCGAGATTAATATCAAGAGATTTAATATTAAGGTAATCAAATTTGCAATCAATATCGGTGTGGAAGAAATTTTATAACCGTAAATAATCCAGAACAAAACTCCAATAATGAACATTATTAAAGTTGTCAAAGAAACATCATCTGCCTTTTTTGTTTTAAGTGTCTTTATCAACTGAGGCAGGAATGCAGCTGTTGTTAATATCGCGGCAAGGTATCCAAATATGTCTATATTCATAAAGGAATAAAATTATTTTTTAATTAAATCAGATAAAAATTCTAAAGGATCTCTCATATTTGATGAATATCCAAGAACATCACTTGAGAAAAATTTGTAAATAACTTGATTTTTATCATTTAATAAAAAGGAAGCTCCTCTTTGAGGAAGATATTTTGCATGAAGAATATAATCACCCCAATTTTGGATTATTTCATTCATATTGTTTAATCTAAATGTTGCCAATTCAAATGGTCTTAAATAACCATCTCCGAAAACCTGGCTGAAAGAATTACCTGAAAAATTTAAAAATTCCAAAACGTCAATTTTGTCAAATTCTGAATAAATTTGTTTCGCCTTACGGTCTCCTGTATAACCTCTAATAACCTCCTTGATTGTTTTAAGAGAATTTATTCCAGTTAGCATAAAAAGCATATTGACCCAACCGCCTAAACCTGTATCTAAACCTCTAGAAATTTTAAGATTATTATGGATTTGGTTATCAGAGACAACTATTAAATTCTCTTCAGAAAAGCCAGTAAAGTTACAGAATTTTTCTTTTCCCTTTTGGGTACCAATGGCAATAGCAAAAATATCTAAATCTATACATTGATGATTATCGATAAAATTTCGAAGATTTATTGCATATTCAAAACTATCAAAATCTCCTAATAAGCCTAATAAAACGATTAATTTAAATCGTTTTTCACCTTTGAAGTTGAATTCTTCAACAAGACTTTTGATGTCATTTTGGAATTTGTCAGTCACGATGTTTAAATATTTATTTTATAGATTATTTCCAAGAAAATTTGCTTACGTTGTTTAGTATAAAATCATACATGAAAAAGTTTTTAAAGAAATTAATTTAACGTTTTTAGATTTTATTATTTTAAGGTAAACACTTTTGAAGTTATGACTGTAGGAATTTATTACGCAACTACAACTGGAAAAACTGAAGACGTAGCTGATCGTCTTCATAATTTTATATCTTCAGCAGAATCACCTAAAGATGTATCTGATTTGGATGACCTTTCAGAATTTGAAAGTCTTGATGGGATTATCTGCGGAATACCTACTTGGAATACCGGCGCAGATGAAGAAAGATCAGGAACTGCATGGGATTCAATTTTGGAAGATATTGGAGAACTAAGTTTATCCGGCAAAAAGGTCGCAATTTTTGGTTTAGGAGATTCTTCCACCTATACAGAAAATTATTGTGATGCAATGGAAGAACTTCATAGCTACTTCACTAAAGCAGGTGCCGAAATGGTCGGATATGTAGATAAATCTTCTTATACATTTGATGAGTCTAAAAGTGTTATTGGAGAAAGTTTTTGTGGATTACCTCTTGATGAGGATAGTGAATCTGATTTGACTGATTCACGTCTTGAAACATGGGCTTCTCAGCTAAAGGGCGAAATCCCTTCATTGGCATAATATTTCAAAGATATTACTTTCCTAATTTGTAACATTTGTTCTTTCACGATATGTTTTTTTTACATAAGTAATTAAATCTGTAAAGAATATGTAAAAAACAATACTGATTAGCAATATGCTCAACTTGCTGTTTACTTAAATCAAGTGTTACAAACTTACGGAAAAGCTGATGTCACCTATGACTGGTACGCAGGAAATTCTGGTGTTGTTGGCCGTTCAGGTAAATTCATAGCAGCTCATGCTGCCCACGCAGGCTTAATGATGTTCTGGGCAGGAGCTTTTGGATTATTCGAATTAGCTCGTTACGACGCCAGTATTCCAATGGGTGCACAAAAAGCAATTGTTTTGCCTCACCTAGCGGGCATTGGAATTGGTGGCGTTGAAAATGGTGTAATTACAGAACCATATGGAATTGTTGTAATTTGCACATTACATCTAATTTTCTCAGCAGTATTGGGTGCTGGGGGGTTATTACACTCCAATAAATTTGCAGGCGATCTTGGAGACTATCCAGAGAATAGTAAGCCACAAAAATTTGATTTCGAATGGGATGATCCAGATAAATTAACTTTTATTCTTGGTCATCATCTAATCTTTCTTGGACTTGGGGCAATAATGTTCGTAGAATGGGCTCGAATTCATGGAATTTACGACCCAGCGATAGGATCTACAAGACAAGTTATTTACAATTTAGATATCGCCGCTATTTGGAATCATCAATTTGATTTCTTAAAAATAGATAGCCTTGAAGATGTAATGGGAGGACATGCCTTCTTGGCTTTCCTCGAAATAATTGGAGGCGTTTTCCATATTTGTACTAAACAATTTGGAGAATATACAGAATTCAAAGGAAAAGGATTACTTGGTGCTGAGGCAATTTTGTCATATTCAGTGGTAGGTGTTTCTTATATGGCTTTCGTTGCCGCTTTTTGGTGTGCTTCAAATACAACCATATATCCAGTTGATCTTTATGGGGAACCTTTAAAGCTTCAATTTGAATTTGCACCTTATTTTACTGATACAGTAGATTTAGGTTCAGGTACATATAGCTCAAGAGCTTGGCTTGCCAATACTCATTTCTATCTGGGTTTCTTTTTCTTACAAGGTCACCTTTGGCATGCACTAAGAGCAATGGGGTTTGATTTTAAGAAAATTGGTCAGGCTTTTGATAATATTGAAAATACAAAAATTACGCAAAACTAGTTTAATTTTAAAAAACCTCTCCTCAAAGTAGGGAGGTTTTTTTTTGTAGAATTTATTTAAGTATTCAAAAAATTAATGGATAATCTAAAAGAGATTAATTGTAAGGAGATTTTCAGAAAGGCGTTTGAAAATAGGTACACATGGAAAAATAATTTTAAGGGTTACCAAGGTAAATGTAATTTATTGATTAACAATAATATTTATAGAGGTAACTTTGTATTAGGTAAAGACTTTAAGCCAAATATTCAAAAAATAGAAGATGAGAAAGTTGTTAAAAGTATTGCCTCTCAACTATTTGAGGTGTGTATACACAGGGTCAAAAGAGAATTCGAATCTGTGCATTCAGAAAATGATTTTAATTTGCTCCAAAATTCTGAAAGTGGGATCGAAATGAGTGTTTCAGGTAAGAATCAAGGCGATAAATATAGAGTTAAAAATAACAGTATTAATATGGTTTATAGAAAAATTCATGGAACTATAATTGAGATTTTTGTTGAAGAATTCTTTGATACTGGAATTGGTTTACTAAGTAAAAAATATAGTAGTCAACAAATTGATCCAGATACGCTAAATGTTAATTCTCAAAAATTGGAATACGAGGATGAATTTGTCAATGTAGGTCAAGAGGACTATTGGATATTAAATTCTAGGACAATAAAATACTTAAACCAAAATCAAAAAGAAGAAACACAAAAGTTTGAATTCAAGGATTTACGATTATTAAATTAGTATTTTTACTCAACCAGTCTAAATCCTTTATCAAGTAGCTTTTGATATAGGAGTCTTGCTCTAAAAGCTAAAATTTGTTCTTCATTTTCATTGCTAATTACATGAAAATAATTATTATCTAATTTGTTTTTGCTGAAGCATACATTTGCTTCTCCTAATCTTAAAGTCCAGTTGTCTTCTTTGGCTAAATGTTGATTAGGACCCAGATCCCAAGGACATTTTTCAGGATATTTTTCTCTTTTAGAACCCATATGATTATTCTTAACTACCCAATATTAGTAAAAATTTCAAAGTATGGCTATGAGTTCTATAGCTGATAACTGTAACTAGGATTCTTTCTATATTTAATAAAAGTAATTATTTACTCCCTCCTAGCAATTAAGCAATAAAATGGGTCTTTTTTAAAAAAATTGAAGATGTTAAGTTGTGGTTCATTAAACTTTTTTATAATTTTAGGCTCATTAAATCCATTTGAGATTAATACTTTTCTTACATATTTCAATCTTTCTTCTTCGGAAGATGAAGTCCATATGTTAGGAGCTTTATGCCAAAAGGCTCTATTTGAAAAAGCAATAATTATTTTGCCTTGACTACTCAAAATTCTTGCAATTTCTTTTGTTAAATTCTCTGGATATTGTAAATATTGCCAAGCAGCAACCATTAAACAATAATCAATGCTTTCATTTTCTAAGGGAATATGTTGATTAAAATTAAAATTTTGTATCCAATAAAAATCAAAAATTTTGTTTTTTTCAAGTTCTTGTTTGTTTAATCCATGTCCAATAACTTTTTTATATTTTTTCCCTTTAGGCAAATAACTATCCCAACTGGACATTAAATCAAGTACGGTAGAATTATCTCCTATCTCATTTTCATAAACAAAAGATAGATATTGCCTGAAATTTAAATCTAGATGATAAACAAATTTTGGTTCGGAATAAAATTCTTCATCATTATTCTCATCAATTTTTTTTCTTTGATAATTGTTTAAAACTTCCAAGATAAGTTACTAATAAATAAATACGTAATATATTAAACCTAATCAATAGAAAAACGAGTTGCGTTTCAAAAATTTATTTTTATTTGTTTAATTAAAAATTTTGAAAAAAACTAGACATATATTCAAAAAAAGTTAAATTATTAATTAATAATTATATTAAAATGATTGAATTTAAAAGGGGCAAAAAAAATAGGTCTAAAAATGCTCTTTTCAATCCCTATAAAAATGGAATAAGTTCATATGATATGGCATATCTATCATCCAAAAGAGGTTACAAAAATAAAAATGTTCATCTAAAAACTGATTATCAAAAGCATTATTTGGCAGCATAAAAATGCCTTTTATCAATGTTTCTACTTCAGTAAAAGTAGAAGACAAAAAGAAATTCCTTGAAGAATTTTCAATACTGATTTCATCTTTGACAAATAAATCAAAAAGATTTGTAATGGCAAAATTAGATGATAAGTGTGAAATTTATTTTGATGATCAAGGACCATCTTGTTTTCTAGAAATTAAGTCAATAGGTTCTTTGTCTCCTTCAGATATGGCAAAGCCTATTTCCGATTTTGTATATGAAAAAATGGGTATTCCTATTGATAATGTATATATCTCTTTCGAGGACGTATCTCCATCAATGTGGGCATGGAATGGCAGGACATTTGGTTAATAGAATTTGTTTCGTTTTTATTAAAAGATTTAGGAATCCATGGAAATTGAAATAAATAATTTATTGGACTTAAATGGACTAAGGTCAGCTCCTCACTTAAGTAAAATTAAATTAAAAAAACTATTAGAGGAACTTGAAGTGAATATCTTGAATTCTGATTGGTTAACCATAGGAATAATGGCGAATTCTGATTTTGATGCTATTAGGGCATTAAAATCTATCTCTAAGAAATATTCCTCAATTAAATTTTCAGAGTTAGATTCTCTTCGTGCCAATGGAAATGTTTTTTTAAAAGCTAATCAAAAAACTGGAAATGTATTTATTAGATCTGAAAATGGACTCGGAGAGGGAATTTTATTAACATGTCACTTCAATGATGATAATAGCGAATCCAATACTTTCGGACCTTTGCCATTAGATTTTTTTACTAACTAATTAAAGTTAAAAAAATTTTTTCAGGTAAATTTACGTTGTACTTAAAGTTTTTAATATTACCTTCCTAAGAACCTCTGATATTATAGTTGGAGATATTTCACATAGTTCTTAAACATATTGACTGCATGTTTTTTCAAAACATAATTCAAAAATTAAATAACTTTTGGTCTGAAGAAGGATGTTTGATAATGCAACCTTATGATACTGAAAAGGGTGCTGGGACTATGAATCCTCATACTTTTTTAAGAGCTATCGGCCCAGAACCATGGAGTGTCGCATATGCTGAGCCATGTAGAAGGCCTACAGATGGAAGGTTTGGTGATAATCCAAATAGGGCACAACATTATTTTCAATATCAAGTAATTATTAAGCCTTCTCCAGAGGGGATACAAGAAAAATATTTGGCATCTTTAGAAGCTCTTGGAATCAATCACAGAAATCATGACATAAGATTTGTAGAAGATAATTGGGAGTCACCAACACTTGGAGCTTGGGGAGTAGGTTGGGAAGTTTGGTTGGATGGTATGGAAGTTACCCAATTTACATATTTCCAACAATGTGGGGGAATCGATTGTAATCCTATCCCTATTGAAATTACCTATGGGTTAGAGCGCATTGCAATGTTCTTGCAGGATAAGGAAAGTATTTGGGATCTTAATTGGAATAAAAATTTGAACTATAGTGATATTTGGCTTCAATTTGAAAAAAGCCAATGCTCATATAATTTTAATGAATCTAATGCTAATAATCTTAGGAAATTATTTGAGATTTACCAAGAGGAGGCATGTTCTTTAGTTGAAAAGAAATTAACTTATCCTGCGCTTGATTTTGTTCTTAAATGCAGTCATACTTTTAATCTGCTTGATGCAAGAGGAGTAATTTCAGTTACAGATCGTGCTCAATATATTGAAAAGATTAGAAAATTAGCAAGAGAAGTTGCTTCAACGTGGATTGAAGAAAGAGAATTTTTAAATTTCCCATTAGACAGGAAACCTAGATAATTAAAAAAAATACAAAATAAAGAATAATGTAAAATTTGATACTTCCAACAGCATCTATTTGTTATCCCCAAAAAAGTTGCGCTCGATACAATTTAATTACCCATCACTGTGGGTATTTTTAGTGTGAGGTAAAATGAAACTCTTCCAAAAACTTTTGGTTGCATCTGCCGCATTGAGTGTTTTTTCGCCAATTGCAGCACAAGCTTCCGAAACGATAAATCTTGAAGCAATGAATAGCTATGGACGTAGCAAGTCAAAAGCTCAAAGATTTGATAATACAACTTTTATTAACGATGTTAAAGAGGGACTTGCAGTTCTCAACGGCCGTGTTGATGGATTAGAAGCCAAACAGGGGGTTATTGAGGCTGGTAGTTTTTCAGACACAACAACTTTAGATGGTAAAGCCATTTTTAGTATGGGTGCTATGAGATACGATCGTGATCTTGCAGCTCAGAATGAAGCTATTCAGGCTTACTATAGTTACACAATGAACCTTAATACAAGTTTCACTGGTGACGATAACCTTTATGTGAGACTTAAATCTGGAAATACCAATGACTGGATGAAGTCAACAACTTATGGTGGCTATTTAAGTTCTGCAAAAGGTAATGGTGATGATCTTAAGGTTGACAAGATTTGGTATCAATTCCCTATAGGTGAGCAAAATACTGTTTGGGTAGGCCCAAAAATTGAAAACTACTACATGCATGGTACTGCTCCATCTATTTACAAGCCAGTAACTAAACAATTCGCACTTGGTGGTAATGGTCATGCTTACGGTGCAAGTACTGACACTGGTGCAGGCTGGGCTTATAAAGCTGATAATGGCTTTGCTATAAGTTCAAATATTGGTACTAAATCAACTACTTCTTGTAGAGTGAATGCAAATATTTGTACTGCTACATCAGGTGATTATGTAGTTACAGGTCTACTTACTGATGAGACTAAAACAAGTTGGGCAACTCAGATTGGTTTTACTAAACCAAGATATTCTGCCTCCGCAATCCTAAATGTCAAAACTAATGGTTGGAGTGATAGTTACTACAAAGCAGGTGATGTAAATGGTGATGCTGAAGCACGAAGTGGTTTGTCATCAGTAGGTTTAAGAGGATGGTGGAGACCAGAGGAGACTGGAACAATAACTCCTTCGATATCAGTAGGTTACGATACAACTTCATATAGTGATACTTCATCTGATCAATCTAACTCCACAGCTTACTTTGTAGGTTTGAATTGGATGGATATTTTCAGCGCTGATGATAAAATTGGCGTTGCATTTGGTCGACCTACGACTAATGAAGTTTTAGATAACGTAAGTCCATTTGCTTATGAAGTTTATTATTCATTCAAGCCAAATGATTCAGTAACTGTCACACCTGCGATCTTCGGAGGAATTGACAGAAATGGAACAAAGGCAGGAGATGTCTCTGGAGCAGTTTTAGAGACTACATTTAAGTTCTAATGTGAATCTTAAATAAAAAAAAACGCCCTACCGGGGCGTTTTTTTTTCTCTCTCACTTACCAGCAGTTTTCCCCTTCTCCAATTGGTACACAAGTACTTGATTTTGCTGCTTCATCGGCTAATTTTTGTGCATCTGCATCTAGTTTAAAATCTGCATCAATTGGCATGTCTGTATTCCATTCTTTTAATCCACCTAACCCACTATCTCCTGATTTAACAGCATTAGTATTTGTAGCTGCAATTGCTAATGCGCTTGATGCAGCTATAAAAATTGAAATAGAACTCTTCTTTGGCATTAAATTAGTATAATTTCTAATATTTTATACTTTTTAAAATTCATATTCTATTTGATGTATCAAATGATCCTTTTTTAATCGCCCAGCACTCTTAAAAGATTTGAATAAGATTTAAAAATTAGATCAAGTCCATCTGATCTCCCATGCTTAGATAGTAGTGTTTTAGCTCCTGCATCTAAATCAAATAAATATTCTCTTTCTTCAATACTTTTTATATAACTTTCAATCCATCCAACAAAAACCAGCCTCTCGCCGCTAATAACCTCCTTAACTGAATGTAAGTGTATACTTGGGTAAATTATTATTTCTCCTGGTTCGAGCTTAAAATTATACTCTGAATTAAGGTCTTCAATAAATAGTTCGCCTCCATGGTAGGAATCTTTATCTGAAAGAAAAATTGTGAAGGACAGATCAGCTCTCCCTGATGACATATATGCATTATCTATGTGTCGCCCATATTTCATGCCTTTAGATGATTTTGTAAACATGGTTCCATGAATTATTTTTGGTAGTGAAAAGCTTTTAATCAAATCATCTTGAAGTATTTTTTTTACAATAAGATTCGAAAGCCTTTTTGAAATATCTGATTTTCTATCAAGTTGTAAATTATTTTTTACTAAAGAAGCATGATTTCCTGCAGTTTTTTTTCCATCTTCCCAAGGTAAATCTTCCTTTTTAAGATTTATTCTTAATGATTTTATTTCTTCAGTATTTAATAATTTATGAGTTAAAAAATTCATTTTAGATATTAAAAATGATACAAAGTTGAGTATAGAAAATATCTTTTTAAGTCTTTGTTATGAAGATAGATATAAAGTAACCATAGATACTATTTTATCAAAGTGCAAAAATTGAACAAACTTTTTTATTCTGTATTAACGTGTGCTTTTTTTCTGAATGTAAATATTCCAGCTAATTCAACAGAAAAAGAAGTCAAAGTTTATTCAGGTAGACATTACAATACTGATAGGAGTGTCTTCAAAAAGTTTGCTGAAGAAACAGGAATCAAGGTTAGGCTTATTGAAGCGGCAGGAATATCTTTAATTGAAAGATTGAAAAGAGAAGGAAAGAATTCTCAAGCAGATTTAATATTACTAGTTGATGCTGCAAGAATCACAAATGCTGCTAAAGCTGGATTACTCCAAAGTATAGAATCAAAATCTTTGGAAAATGATGTTCCAATTGGGCTAAAAGATAAAAGTAAGGAATGGTATGCATTAACTAGAAGAGTGAGAGTTTTGGTTGCTAATCCAAAAGTTGTTGATGTTAATAAGATAAAAGATTATACGGATTTAGCTGATCCATCCTTAAAAGGTAAAGTATGTTTGAGGAACAGAAAAAGTCCATATAATCAATCTTTAGTCGCTAATCAAATTGTAAATAAAGGCGAGAAGGAAACTAAAGCTTGGTTAAGCGGAATGATTTCTAACGTTTCAGAACCTTTTTTCCCCGGAGATATTTCAATTATTAGAGCAGTTTCTAAGAAAAAATGTGGAGTAGGAATTGTTAATCACTATTATGTTGCAAGGATGCTGGCTGGGGTTAATGGCAGGAGAGATGCTCTTTATGCAAAAAAAACAAAAGTTATTACTCCTAACCCTGCTCATGTAAATATAAGTGCTGGTGGAGTAGCGAAATTTGCCACAAATAAAGCTGAAGCTATTAAGCTTCTTGAATATTTAGCATCTCCTGTCGGAAGTAAAGGATTAGCTGCACCTACCTTTGAACATCCATTGAAAGAGGTTAATCAAAATCCTATCGTAAGGGATTTTGGACAATTTACTCCTGATAAGGTTACTGTAGATGATCTTGGAGTTAACAACTCTCTCGCAATAAAATTGATGAAAGATACAGGTTGGAATTAAAAATTAAGATCAATAAATAGAATATAATTTTGTAGATAATCAATATTGTTGGAGAGGTGGCTGAGTGGTCGAAAGCGAACGACTCGAAATCGTTTAATAGATAAACTATTCGTGGGTTCGAATCCCACCCTCTCCGTTTTAATAGGATAATTAGGACTCTTAATTTTTTGAGTTTTTATTTAAATTGCAGTGATAGATAAGAGTTCTAAGAAATATCAATTTCTTTATAGTTGTTTTTTATTTTTATGTGTGTTGGTGGATGTGTTGGTGGATATTTTTAATGTGTTGGTGGGTGGGTATGTGTTTGACAAAGTTTGGTGTTGGTGGATTCCTCAAGATCACTTGTTATTAAATGAGTTGTTCATATTCTTCTGGAGGTAAGAAGGTATCACCTTCATTTAATTTTCTTCTCAAACTCTTTTTGTGAAGATTGCATTTGACCTGAATTTTCTACTGGATCATCTTTATCTAAACCTCTTATTTTTCTTCATTTTGAATACATATATCCAAGATTGATTCCTTGCATAAAGTTTTTTGCTCCATGTTCAAGAAGATTTTTTGAAAATTTATCATTATATTTTTCCGCTTTCTATTAATTCTTTTTGCCAGTTTATTTTTTCTTCCATTGCTCTGGCTGTCCATCCTGTATTTTCTTTAATCTTTTTTAATCTATACAAGAGATACCGGTTCTAAACAGTTTAATATAGGTAATATGTCTGATGATGAGGTCAGGTCACTTTTTAACTAAATTTTTTCGTGAGCAATAATGAATAAAAAAATTGAAATCTGGATACTTTTCTTATTCGTACTATTGAGTTTTCCTTTAACAGTTTTTTTTGGGATTCTTGTAAGAGATGGAATGCTTGGGGAAAAAAGATTCGGACCGTTTTCAAAAACTGCATTATTTCTTTCAGAAATACCTGCAAATATTAAAAAGGCAATTAAACAATCTAGTGATGTGCAAGTTATTGATAGATTTCCCCTATTAAGCGGTTTTAATGGAACTCCAAATACAAATCAATCTTATCTAATTCTCTCAAGATATGACGGTGATTTAAAAGAAGGAATTGTTGAACTTGTAGATCTAAAGAACTTTAATATATTGCATACCTGGAACCCTGATATAAATCAATTTTTTAAATCATTAGAAAAGATAGATGAATTTAAATATGTACATCGTGATCACAATAACTCAAGGACTACATTATCAAATCCAAATTTAACTAAAGATGGAGGGTTAGTTTTTAATTCATCACCACTAATGAAAATAGATAGCTGTTCTAATTTGGTTTTTCAAAATACTAAAGACAGGTTCCATCACTCTATAGAAATAGATATTGAAGAAAATATATGGGTCCCTTCATACATTTACCCTCAGTCTCTACCTGTAGAAAAAGTCGGAAGAGATCTCATTGAAGATGGAGGTTATTACGATGATGCAATTGTTAAATTATCTCCAGATGGAGAAATCATTTTTCGAAAGTCTGTCTCTCAAATTTTTATTGATAATGGTCTTGAGTATCTCTTGTTTGCTATCGGTGATAGGAATTTCACAAAAGATCCAATCCATTTAAATGATATTCAACCTGTAAATTTTGATGGAGAATTTTGGAAGAAAGGAGATGTCTTTTTATCTTTAAGACATCAGTCAATGATTTTATTGTATAGACCCTCAAATGATAAAGTTATATGGATAGGAACGGGTCCATTTTTTCATCAACATGATGTGGATATATTGAATGACCATACTATATCCGTTTTTAATAACAATTCGAAGGATTTTGTCGGTGGTGATGTTGTTGATGGACATAACACAGTAGTTAATTTTGATTTCAAGACTCGTCAGTACTCTACTTATCTAAATGAAACTTTGATTAAAAATGATGTAAGAACAATAACATCAGGAATAAGTCAGATCCTTCCGAATGGAGATCTTTTTGTTGAGGAGACAGATCATTCTAGGAAACTTTATTTTGATGCAGATTCTTCCTTAAGATGGTCCTATGTAAACCGAGCTGATGATGGAAATATTTATAGAGTTGGTAATTCTCGAATTTTATATAAAAATGAAGATATTAATAAAATAGAAAATTTCTTATTATCAAGAGGTGAATGCAATGATTGAATCCATTATGAATTTTAATTTTTTTTCAAATTTAAATTCTTTACTGATGTATATAGGTCCTGGAATGGGTGGAGGAGTTATTGCTGCTATATTTGGAATAATCGCTGCATTCTTTTTAGGTTTATGGGGAATTTTATATTATCCAATCAAACGTGCTTTAAAAAATAAAAAGGTTAAGAAAAAAATGTTATCCAAAGAAGTCAATAATAAAAGACTTTGAATCATTCCATTCTTTTTGTTATTTGTTTATTGTCTATTGAAATATTGATCAGGTCAAATTACTTTGCCTTAATTTCATCAACCATTAAAGTGAGTAAGAAAGCAATCTCTACCATACAGAACAAAAATATTAGTGATCACTGGAAAGAAAATATTATTCCCAAATATTCATTGCAGATGATGAAGTATTCAATGCTAATGCTATTAATTATATTTTTGATTATTTTTATTTTTGTTATTGCAGATAACTTTTTTAGCGGTTTTCTTGCTTTCATATTTTCTTGGAAAGGAATAATCGAATCTATATTGCTTGCATTTAGTTACGCCTACATTAGAAAACTAATTTTTAGATGAATAATTATTCTTGGTTGGAACAAAAGTTGCATAAATTTGCTCTTTCATCGCAATTCATGAGAGAAGTAACTTTTGATTTTGAAAGTACTAATATCGCTCCGTCAAGTAAGACTGGAGACCATGTTTTTATTACAGGACTTGCACGTGCAGGAACAACTATATTGTTGAATGCACTTTATAAATCAAATATTTTTGCATCTCTCTCTTATGCTGATATGCCATTCGTACTTGCTCCAAATCTTTGGTCTAAAATATCTTTTAATAAAAGAGATTTAGAATTAAAGGAAAGAGCACATGGAGATGGAATTAAAGTTTCAACAGAATCACCAGAAGCATTCGAGGAGGTATTTTGGAAAACTTTTGCCGAAGAAGAGTATGGAAAATTAGAAGATAATTTTAGAGTCTATGTGGGGAGTATTGTTCATAAGAATAAAAAAGAGAGATACCTTAGTAAAAATAATCAAAACATAAAAAGAGTTGAACTAATTTCATCAATTTTTACTGACTCAAAGATACTTATTCCTTTCAGAGAACCAATACAGCATGCAAATTCTTTACTAACCCAGCATAAAAAATTTATTGAAGATTCTAAAAAAGATAACTTTATATCAAAATATATGAAATGGATTGGACATACAGAATTTGGTCCCAATTATATTCCTATTCATAATCAAAGTCTAAATTTTCATAATGACTTAGAAATAAATCACTGGATTGAACAATGGGAACAGACCTATAGTAATGCTTTTCAATCTTTAAAAAACATGGAAAATGTCCATTTTATATCCTATGAAAAACTCTGTTCGAATAAGGATTATTGGTTTCAAATTCAAAAATTAGTGAAAATAGAAGAACAATATGATTTTGAATTTAGAGAATCAAAAAAAGATTTTCTATATAATATTGATACAGGATTGAAAGAAAAAGTAATGTCTCTATATTTTGATTTAAATGATTTAAATCTCATGTAAAAAGAGATTTAAAGGTGATTGAATCTTTGAACTAGTCGTGAGAACCAGACATCTATCAAATGCAACTTTTTGATGCCTCATACATAATTACATATAATGAGACTTTGGATCCACGTACACCCTCTCCGTACGATTTCAAATTTCACTATTTAACGGATAAACAATTATTTTGTACCCTTGAAGAATCAGCTCTTTGAGTTAATTTCAGATTTTTAAATATTTAATACAAAGTTTAAATTTTGCTTAAAAGAAAAGTAGCTGTTGGTGGGTTTGTTGGCGGGCAATTCTTTTCGATACGAAGAACATGTTCAGGTGTGTTCTATAGTCTTCTCAGATGTTAAAAGGTCTTATAGTAAGAACTCTACCATTTATGAATATAAAAAAGTGCTGTTAGATATGGATAGATAAATTTATAAAAAGATTTTATGAAATTTTTAAGATTAAGCTCTAAGGATCATTTTATTTTGCTCAAATATACATAATTGATGGATTTAGTTTATAAAGAGTATGATTTAATAACGGATTCATTCAAAATAAAAGATTGTTGTAATGAGGTTAATATTTTATATTTTTTTATTAAGTCAATTATTTAATTTAATTGATGTTTTAGCAGGAAAAATTAAAAAAGAAACAAGTCAATCAACAATAAAATGGGAAAGGGTTAGAGATAAAAAATTAAATAGTAAAAAAAAAATTATTTGGAAATCCTATAACGATGACAAAATATATTTTGAAAATATAAATAATATAGATAATTACCTAGAAAAGGCTATAAATAATAAGACAAATGAAAAAAATCAATTTATAAATAATCAAGAAAATAATCAAGAATCATTAGAAATACAACCACATATTCCTTTAAATAATTTTCTGAGTACTGGTGATTTCATTTTCTCCAGTAATTGGGTTTCATCTTTTAGTGGTGGTGCAGAGGGAGGAACTGGAAATCAGAACTATGGTCTTAAATTTCATTATGGTTTAAGTGATTATTCATTACTTTCATTTTATTTTTCTGAAACAGATGATCCACTTTATAATTTGATTGCAGGAAAATTGATTCCAAATAATTGGGCAAGTATTGCGCTTTCATATAAGAAGCAAATTTTAGAATCTAGAGATTTTAAAAATTCATTTTCTTTTGCAAGCTCCTTAGAGTATTGGGTTGTTAGTAGCGGAGATGGTAATACAAAAAGTATCTATAACGAGACCGATAATTCTTTTGGTCTAGATAGATATGAGAAATTTATTTATTCATTTTCTTTCCCATTTACAAGTCAATTAAATAATCAAACAAAATTCTCTTTTGTTCCAGGATTAAACTTTATCCCAGACAAAATAGGAGATAAAAATGTTGGGAAAAACTTTTATGGTAATAATTATTTTTTGGCGACAGGATTACATCTTGACATTGCGACAAATTTTCAATTAATAGGTTCATACACTTATTTATTTGGTCCTGGGAATAATAGCTTTGATGAAAATTTAGATTTCAAGAGGAAATCAATTTATAGCTATGGTTTTAATTGGGATTTGAGCCCTGTCGTAGGCATTGAGGGGAAAATTACCAATGGCTATGGCCTTACGCCCTCTACTTCTTTATTAACAATACCTTCAGATGATAAGCCACTTTATTACATAGGTGGAAAATATCAACCTTTTTTAGAAGATACTGAGCTTGCTCCTTTGAATAAAAACAACAAGTTGTTGCTTTTTGGAGGTTTAACTGTAGAAAATGCATTGTTCCCAGAAAAAGGTATGACTCAAATAGGTTTAAATTATGATGAAAAAGGAAACTTATTTTCTTCATACGGCTATTCTTTGTCAAATTTATTCCAATTAGAATTAAGCACTGGATTTTTTAATGGCGTTAATTTAGAAAATGAAAAAAACTCTAACTTACAAAGCATATATTTAAATGAAAATACTTTTAATTATAGATTTGGAGGGAAACTATTAATTTTTAGCCCTCAAAAGAATGATCTTTTTTGGATGACATTAAGAACATCTTTAGGAAGGAATGAAGGTGGTAACCATCAAGGATATATATTCTCTGAATTGATAAATACTTTTAGAATAAATGATTGGTTAGCGTTAAATATAAGCCCAAAATATTTTTTTAGCGGTGTGGAAAGTTTTGGTGGGATCGGCTTTTCAAGTTATATCAATTTATCAGATAATTTGATGCTTATCCCAGAAATTAATTCTTCACTTAAAAAAGATTCGGATATAAATACATCTCTTGCATTGAGATATTCTTTCTCACCTAAAAAGTCAATAGATTTGTATTATTCTAATGCCGCAGGAGTTCAAGATATTGGACAACTCCTGAAAGATAATGAATATAAATTTGGAATTAAGTTGAATTTTTTATATTAAAAAGACTTTTAGTTTTCCCAAAAGGGATCTGTAGTTAAAGAAACCCGTAACATACATTTTTTATTATTTTTAATTTCACTGATACAAGCCCTTATTGTTTCACCATTTACATCTATTTCACATGCTCCACAACTTCCTGTGAGGCAGCCAGCAGGGATTTCTAAACCTGCTTTTTCAGCAGAAGAAAACCAGTCATCACCATCTGAAACAAATGTTTCTTTATTGTTTGGCCATATTACTTTTATATAGTTTGTTTCTTTCAACTTAAAAATGATTTGAGATTTAAATGTTTGTGGAATTCATTCGCAAGATTATCAATAATGGATTGTCTCTTCTCTTTATAAGATATTATTTTTTTATTTAATCTTGGAAGATTTTTACCCTTCCTTATTAAATTAATATATTGCGCTCTCCAACTGTCATTTTCAAAGATCCCATGAATGTATGTTCCTGCAATAGTGCCACCTTCTTTATTTTCTTTGTACCAACCAAGATCACAATCTTCAAAAATAGGATTAATGTTTAATGAACTTTGGATATCATCTAATACAGTTTGACCATTATGAATTTCAAATCCATTAATTTCTGATTGGCACGGCCATAAAGATTTAGAGTTAATTTGACGTGTTAATTTTTTTTTAAAGAAAGTCGTTTTTAATGGTAATAATCCAATACCTTTAATTTTTTGTTCAGAATAATTTTTGGAACCCTCTTTAAAATACGGATCTTCAAGTGAAGTGCCTAACATTTGTAAACCTCCACATATTCCAATAATATTTCCTTCGTTTTTTGAATAGTCCCTTATATCCTTAGATAAGCCAGAATTTTCAAGAAATATTTGATCTTTAATCGTTTGTTTACTGCCTGGCAGAATAATGAAGTCATACTTACTTAGATTTTGTGATTTTCTAATCCATTCAATCAATATTGTTTCTTCATTTTCTAGTGGATCAAAATCCGAGAAGTTGCTAATAGATGGTAATTTTATAATCCCGACTCTGACTTCAGGATTTTTAGTAAGTGATTTTTTTTCTATTAAATCTAAAGAATCCTCTGGAGGAAATGAATCATTTAACCATGGAATAATTCCAATAACAGGGATTTGAGTCTTATTCTCTATCCATTTCTTCCCATTTTCAAATAATGAAAGGTCTCCTCTGAATCTATTGATAATAATTCCTTTAATAAGCTTCTTTTCTTCAGGATTCATTAATTCAAGAGTACCAATTATTTGTGCAAATACACCTCCCCTTTCAATATCAGTAACCAAAATGCAATTTGCATTTAAATATTTAGCAACTCTTAAATTAGTCAGATCTCTATGAATTAAATTCATCTCTACTGGACTTCCAGCCCCTTCGATAATTAAACGGCAATTCGGATTACCTTCGTAAATAGACTTCAAACTTTTTTTAATTACTTCCCAGCCTGGAATAAACCAATCTTTATAGTAATTTTGTGCGGTTGTGGTCCCTATGCTTTTGCCGAGGTGAATCACCTCGCTTATTGAGTTTCCTTGTGGTTTTAATAAAATGGGATTCATCTTTGCAGAGGGATTAATACCACAAGCAAAAGCTTGAAGTGCTTGTGAATATGCCATCTCTCCACCTTCCCAATCAACCCAAGCGTTGTTACTCATATTTTGTCCTTTA
Source organism: Prochlorococcus marinus CUG1435 (assembly GCA_017644375.1). Lineage (NCBI taxonomy): Bacteria > Bacillati > Cyanobacteriota > Cyanophyceae > Synechococcales > Prochlorococcaceae > Prochlorococcus > Prochlorococcus marinus. The sequence continues at coordinate 94,055 of JAEPLP010000001.1, read as the reverse complement.
AAAGGTATTGGTTCTTCTCCTAAATTTTTAAGAATCCTGCAAATAGCAGTAACTGTTAACGATTTCCCTGCTCCACTGGAAGTGCCTAGGACCATTATTGGTTTCTTTATTTCAAGTAATTTTGCTTCTAACTCCATTAGTAATTTATATTAATTTTAAAATTTATTAATTATTAAATTGAATTATAATTTGGTAAAAAATTTGTGTTAATTCTAGCCTCTGCTTCACAATCTAGAAAGAAATTACTAGAAAATTGTCAAATCAAATTTATCCAAATATCAAGTGAATTTGATGAAACTACTATCCAAGAAAAGAATATATTTAATTTAGCTTTGGAATTATCTTTTCAAAAGGCTAATAGTCTATATGAAAATATTCAAAACATATCACTGCCCGAAGAATTTAATTATGGTCCTTTGGAAATACTTGGGTGCGATTCAATTTTTGAGTTTAAAGGAGAAGCTTATGGAAAACCATCTAATAAAAAGGAGGCATTTATTAGATGGAAAAAAATGTCTGGAGAATTTGGATTTTTACATACTGGACATACCCTAATAATTGGGAATTTTGATTCAACTTCAAAAATTTTTAAAATCACTGAAATAATAAAAAAAACAGTAAGTTCAAGAGTTTATTTTTCTAATTTGGAAGATTGGGAAATCAAGAGTTATGTAGATACAAATGAACCTTTATATTGCGCTGGAGGATTTGCCTTGGAAGGTATAGGCGGAAAATATATAGAAAAAATAGAAGGTTGTTTCAGTAATGTAATGGGCTTAAGCTTGCCATGGCTCAGAAAAAATTTATATAGATAATAAAATTGAACAAAAAAACCCTATCTTCAGATAGGGCTTTTTTTTGAAATAGAAATTAATCTAAATCAGGCATTTCTAGAGCTGGTTCACTCTTTCTGTCGATTCCTTTTTCGAAACCAGCAGCGGCTGCTCTAGCACGTCCAGCATGCCAAAGGTGACCGATGAAAGTAAACCATCCTAGGAAGAATTGAGCTGCAGCTAACCATTGTCTTAAGTTGACGAAGTTAACAGCATTAGGCTCTGTAATGATTCCACCAACAGAGTTGATAGAAGCGTTAGGAGCATGAGTCATGTATTCAGCAGCTCTTCTTACTTGCCAAGGCTGAATATCATTTTGGATTTTCTCAAGGCTCAGTCCGTTAGGTCCTCTTAAAGGCTCTAACCATGGGCCTCTGAAATCCCAAAATCTCATTGTTTCACCACCAAATATAATTTCACCAGTAGGAGATCTCATGAGATACTTACCTAGACCTGTTGGTCCCATTGTTGAACCTACGTTAGCTCCAATTCTTTGATCTCTCACTAGGAAAGTAAAGCTTTGCGCCTGTGAAGCTTCAGCGTTTGTTGGGCCATAAAATTCTGAAGGATAAGCAGTGTTATTAAACCAGATAAATGTTGAAGCAATAAAACTTGCTACACAAATTCCACCAAGTGCATAACTTAATAGTCCTTCTCCGTTCCAGATGAATGCTCTTCTTGCCCATCCAAAAGGTTTGGTAAAGATATGGAATATTCCTCCAATAATTGCAGTAATACCCACATAAACATGTCCACCAACAATATCTTCAATAGAGTTAACACCGATTATTGAACCAGCGCCTCCCCATGGAGATCTAAATAAATAACCAAGAATTACTCGTGGATCTAAGGTTGGGTTAACAAGTCTAACTTCACCACCACCAGGTGCCCATGTGTCATATGCACCGCCAATAAAACACCAGTTAACTGACCATGCTAATGCACCTACACCTAGAACAATCAAATGGTATCCAAGGATATTAGTCATTTGATTTTTGTCTCTCCAATCAGTAGAGAAAAATGGGAAATCTTCTTCTAATTTCTCTGGGCCTGCTAATGAATGGTAAATACCACCAAAACCAAGAACAGCTGAAGCTATCAAGTGAACCACACCTGCTTGGAAGAAAGGCATGATATCAGTAACTTCACCACCTGGGCCTATACCATAGCCAAACATTGCAACGTGTGGCATACAGATTAAACCTTGCTCCCACATTGGTTTATCAAAAGTGAAATGATTAACCTCAAAGAGCATCATTGCTCCTGCCCAAAAGACTATTAGTCCAGAGTGAGCAATGTGAGCTCCTAATAAACGTCCAGATAAATTGATTAATCTAGCGTTGCCTACGTACCAGGCATAACCAGTTTCCTCAATACTTTGGTTTGGAGCTCTTAATAAGTTATTAAAGGGCGTTTCCACGTGGAAGAACCTCCTCAGGGAATACAAAGTTTTCGTGTGGTTGATCCACAGAAGACATCCATGCTCGCATACCTTCGTTCAAAAGTATATTTTTTGTATAGAAAGTTTCAAATTCTGGATCTTCAGCTGCACGAATTTCTTGGCTTACGAAATCATAAGCTCTTAAGTTTAGTGCTAAGCCGACAATACCAATTGAAGATGTCCACATACCCATAACAGGTACAAATAGCATCAAGAAATGTAAGAAACGCTTGTTTGAGAAAGCAATACCGAAGATTTGACTCCAGAATCTATTCGCTGTAATCATTGAATAAGTTTCTTCTTCTTGGGTTGGGTCAAAAGCTCTAAATGTTGAACTTTGTACCTTACCATCTGTGTAAATACTTGTATCTTCATACAATGTATTTTGTACTGTAGCTCCATGAATAGCGCAAAGTAGAGCACCACCAAGAATTCCAGCAACACCCATCATATGAAATGGATTTAAAGTAATATTGTGAAATCCTTGAATAAACAGAATGTAACGGAAGATTGCTGCAACACCGAATGAAGGTGCGAAGAACCAACTATGCTGTCCTAAAGGATAAATAAGGAAAATACTTGTGAATACTGCAATTACAGCTGAAAAAGCTAGTGCGTTGTATGGTCTAATTCCAACAAGGCCAGCAATTTCAAATTGACGAAGCATAAAACCAATTAGGCCAAATACTCCATGTAATGCAACGAAGTTCCAAAGGCCACCAAGTTGTAGCCATCTTACAAAGCTACCTTGGGCTTCAGGACCCCATAAAAATAGAAGACTGTGTCCCATGGCATCACCAGGGGTGCTTACAGCTGCTGTTAAAAAGTTACAACCCTCGAGGTATGAGCTTGCAACTCCGTGTGTGTACCAGGAGGTAACAAATGTTGTTCCGACAAACCAACCACCTATAGCAAGGTATGCACAAGGAAGTAGAAGTAGTCCAGACCAACCAATAAATACAAAGCGGTCGCGCTTCAACCAATCATCGAGGACATCAAACCATCCTCTTTGTGGGGCGCTACCAACTGCGATCGTCATGAGAAATCGTTTTTAGCTTCGGGATACGCAGTGACTGTAACAAAGATTGAGAGTAATGTGGGGAAATATTTGTATATCTGAAATGCCTTGTAAAGCTTTCCTGACTTTTTTATTAAAAATTAGGTAAGAATACTCCCTTTGTTTGTTAAATTATCTGAATTAGGCTCTAAAAAAAGATAAAAATGAATTCAGACCTCACGTCATTCGATAAAATCGAACAAAAAATTGGTGGATCAAGAAAAATTTCAAATTATATTATTGGAGGAATGTTGACTATAGGAGGTATTGGTTTTCTTTTGGCCTCTATATCTAGCTACACAGGAAGGGATTTATTACCTTTAGGAAATCCTTCAACTTTGTTGTTTATCCCTCAAGGAATAATAATGGGAGCATACGGAGTAATAGCTAATTTATTAAATCTTTACTTATGGTATTTGGTTTACATAAACTTTGGTTCAGGAAGTAATTATTTTGATAAATCCTCAAAATCTGTAGAAATAAAAAGAAAGGGATTATTTAAAGATGTTGAAGTTAAATTAAATTTTGATGAAATTAAATCTGTTAAGTTGGATATAAGTGAGGGATTTAATCCTAGAAGAAGAATTGCCTTAGTACTAAAAGGTAGAAAAAAACCTCTCCCTTTAAGCGGAGCAGGTGAACTAAAACCACTGCTTCAGGTTGAAGAAGAAGGAGCTCGTCTAGCTAAATTTTTAGATGTTAATTTGGAGGGCCTAAAATAAAAAAAAAATATTTTTTAAAAACATTATCTTTTATACAGGTTTTGATTTTGGTTCAAGCTTGTAGTTATAAAAGTAAGATTGATCCAAATTATTACTGCCAAAAACTTAAATTTAGTTGTGTGCAGAATAATAAGGTGGTTAATTTTAAAACTTCAAAAGGTGATTTTGAGGTAAAATTATTTGGTAAAGATAACCCAGTAACAGTATCAAATTTTCTGGAAAATATAGACAATAATATTTATGAAAATAAAAAATTTTATAAAATAATAAATTATCCCCAAATAAGGTTTATACATGGCGGCGTTAATCCAGAAAATAAATCTTATATAGAACGAAAACAAAACCTGAATAAGACAAGTCCAACAATACCTTTAGAAATAAAATTCAAAGAAGAAATAAAACCAAGATATAGCTATCAAATAAAAAATCCTAGTGAAACAGTAAATTTAGTTAATACTTTTGAGAGTGGATCAATCGCTATGGTTAAAAGCGGTAAGAATAAGTCTTCATCTACTGAATTTTTTTTTGTAACGACTAAGATCCCAGAACTAGATGGAAGATATTCGATTTTTGGAAAGATTATTAAAGGATTAGACGTACTCGAAAAAATCAATAAAGAAGACTACATCAAGGCAGTCCAGATATCTAATTAAAGTTCTAGAGAATATTTATTTATTTTCAACATTTCTGTATTAACTCCTGAAGAGCGTTTAAGAGCTACCTTACCAGTCCTCGCTATTTCAAGAATGCCGTATGGCTCGAGTAATTTCTCTAGAGCAACTAACTTCCCAGGATCTCCAACTACCTCGAGAGTTAAGGCTATATCTGATACATCAACAACTTTTGCACGGAAAATCTGTACTATATCAAGGATATTACTCCTAGTATCTTCTTTCGATGAAACTTTTAGTAACATCAATTCCCTTTCAACAGCTGCGAGATTAGTAAAATCTACAACTCCCAGAACATTAAATAACTTATTAAGTTGCTTAGTCATTTGTTGAAGAGTTTCATCATCACCCTCTACTACCATTGTTAACCTTGAAATCCCTTTAGATTCAGCAGGTCCTACTGCAAGGCTATCTATGTTGAATCCCCTTCTGGCGAAGAGACCTGAGATTCTACTCAAGGCTCCAGATTCATCTTCTACAAGAACTGATAATGTATGTTTCATATTTTAAAAGGTTTTTAAATCTCTAATCCATTCATAAGAAATTCTATTGAATACTGAAGGGTCTTCATCATGGATACAATGCCCTGAATTGGATACTATTTTTAATTTTACCCATCTATGGAAATTTGCAATCTTTTTACCAACAAACAAAGGTATGAAATTATCTTTTTCGCCCCAAATCAATAAAAAAGGAACTTTTTTTGATGCGCTAAGTTTTTTCAAAAGGTGAGAAGCTTTAAATTTTTCATCTCTACAAGACATTCCAATACACATTGCTCTTAATGATCTAGCTGAAGTTCTCCTTAAAACTGGTTTTGTTACCAAATCTATTAGTTCGCGATCAATATTATCTTTTTTGAAATAGGCAGAATTTAGTCCCAGTTTAATAACCCCTAATTTAGTTATTAAAAATAAAATAATCTCCAAAGGGAAAAACAAAAAAAATATTGTTATGAATCTATCTTGAAAGTTCTTAAATGATGGTTTTTTTGTTATGGACTTTTTATTTTCTTGAATTTGATCTGGCAAAGGTGATGCAATAACTGTTGCAATCTGATCCTCTAATGAAACAGCACATGTTAAAGCAACTAGTGATCCAAGTGAATTGCCAATAAGAATTACTTTCCCAGAATTCTTTGGTCTTATTACCTGTGCAATAAAGTCTTTCACTTGATCAGACCAAATCTCATTATTTAATTTTCCAATTTGTCTAATCCCAGGTTGATCTGAATCCCCAAATCCTATTAAATCCAAAGAATAAGAGGCAAAATTCTTTTTCGCAAAATACTCTAAATTGTTTCTCCAATGTTTTCGACTTGCTCCAAATCCATGGAGAAAGATAATTGGAATCTCATTTTCTTCGCCTGTAACACTCCAACAAATTTTAAAACCATTCCAATTCCAGTAATTAGGAATGTTTAAATTTTTTTTAAAATTATTATTCATATATTCAAAAATTTTCAAGATATTTGAATTATCTACATTTTTAACAAATAAATGTATTTTGTATGTAAATTATAGTAATCATTGAATTTTACTATGGCTAAAGAAATTTTTAGTATTGCAGCAGTTTTTTGGATACTGATACCAATAGGATTAGTTGGTGGTGCTTTGTTATTAAAGTTTCAGGGAGACTGATTCTCACGGATACATCACAATTTGAGTTATGGTCTTAAAGTTAAGTAAATCTTAAGTATGAAGATTCTTTTAGTAGGAGCAACAGGGACACTTGGTAGACAAATAGCAAAGCAAGCTATAGAAGATGGACATGAAGTAAGATGTTTTGTAAGAAATCCAAGAAAATCTTCCTTTCTACAAGAATGGGGTTGTGAGCTAACAAAAGGTAATTTATTAAATTCTTCTGATATCGAATATGCATTGCAAGACATTGAAGTAGTTATTGATGCAGCGACTAGTAGGCCAGATGATCCTAAAAGTATTTATGAAATTGATTGGGATGGAAAACTTAACTTATTCAATGCTTGCGAATCTTTAAACGTAAAAAGGGTAATATTCCTTTCTATCCTCCTAACAGAAAAGTTTAGAAATGTACCTTTAATGGACATTAAATATTGTACTGAAAAACTTCTTGAGAAATCTGATCTGGAATATACCATTTTCAAATGTGCAGCTTTTATGCAAGGAGTTATTGGTCAATTCGCCATCCCAATCTTGGATAGTCAGGCAGTGTGGATGAGTGGTACTCCAACTAAAATTGCTTATATGAATACTCAAGATATGGCGAAAATTGTTGTAGCAGCAGTAAATAATCCAAAAACTCACAGAACATCATTGCCATTAGTAGGTCCAAAAGCATGGGATTCAAATGAAGTTATATCTTTATGTGAAAAATTTAGTGAAAAAAAGGCGAAAATTTTTAGAGTTTCCCCCTTCCTTATTAGTGTCACTCAAAAAGTAGTTTCCTTTTTCCAAGATTCCCTTAATGTTGCTGAGCGATTGGCTTTTGCTGAAGTAACTAGTAGTGGTGAATCATTAGATGCTGACATGAGCAAAACTTACGAAATATTGGAACTTAAAAAAGATGATATGACCTCACTAGAGAGTTATATAAAGGAGTACTATCAACAAATACTTAAAAGATTAAGGGAAATGGAAGCAGATCTTAATATTGAAGAAAAAAAGAGATTACCCTTTTAATGTTGCAATTTTAGAATCAGATAGTATATTTGTACTATATTAAATAGTATTTACCTATGTCTGTTTCTAAGTCTAAAAACCTTGAAAGAAAACTAGATAATTTTGCAAAAGAAGCAAAAAATGAATTGAATAATGTTTGCGGATCTTCATTATGGGAAAGCCTTGGGTTTGTTTTTTTTGATCAATTAGAAGATTCTGAAAAAATTGCAAAAGCAAATTTTTACTATGGACAACTTCAAATAATTAATGAAATTAAATTTTCAATTTGAATTTAATTTCATATTTTTACGGATGTAATTTTTTTTAAATCAATTTTGGCCAATCTTTTTCTGATAATATGTACTTAGTAAAAGATTAATTAATGATTGAAACTTCAGGTGTAATAGAAAAAGAGCAGGGGAATGGATTTTATTTGGTTACCTTAGAACAACCTGAAGGACATCAATGTTTATGTAGAGCTGCAGGTAAATTGACTAAATTTAGAATTAAATTATTAGCTGGAGATAAAGTTTTAGTTGAGATTAGTCCTTATGATCTCTCTAGAGGGAGGATAACTTATAGAGAAAGAAATGCAGGTGGTGCTAAACCTACTACTAATAAAAATAACCCTAAGAGAAATAATAAATAAAAAGATACTTTAGATAATATTTTTTATCGCTTCTTTAAACTCACTTCTTTGCTTAACACCTTGCCATTGTTTTTTTAATAATTTTTCTTTAAAAAGTTGAACTGTTGGTGTGCCGTTAATACCAGCTTGTTTTGCAATATCTTGATCTTTATCAATATCTATTTCAACCCCAAGAACTGCACCATCAAGTTCTTTAATTACCCTTTTTAACTGAGGTTTCAAAACATGACATGGGCCGCAACTTGGAGAACTAAAAATTACTAAAATAGGTTTTTTACTCTCGTGATAAAGTTTCCTTAATGCATAACTGCCTTTTTGCCATTCAGAATTTGAATCGAAAGTGTCTTCATTAACTTCTTCTTCATTAAAATCTGATGAATTAAGTTTTTTTTCTGGTTCGGGTGTTTCTCTAACTATAGTTTTTGCTAAGTTTTTCTCGGCTAGCCACCTCTCGGTAGCTAATGCTGCCATGCAACCAGTTCCTGCAGCGGTAACTCCTTGTCTCCACTCAGAATCAACAACATCACCTGCTGCAAAGATGCCTTCGATAGATGTTTCTGGTCTTCCTGATTTACAAGCAATATATCCCTTATTATCTAAGTCAATTTTGTTGCCCAAAAACTTCGTATTTGGTGTGTGACCTATCGCGTAAAAAAGACCTTTTATATTGATTTCCCCTTTACCTTCTTGAGAGTTAATAGTTTCTATTCTCTCAAGCCATTCAGAACCATCAGCTTTATCAACTTTTGTGTTCCAATGAATTTCTATCTTTGGGTTAGCTTTTACTCTATCTACCATTGCAGCGCTAGCCCTTAATTTTTCTGATCTAACAATTAAATGCACCTTGCTGCCATACTTCGTGAGGTATGCGGCTTCTTCACATGCAGAGTCGCCTCCTCCTATAACAGCTAGTTCTTCATCTCTGAATTGTGGAGTTGCTCCATCACAGATTGCACAAGCACTTATTCCTTTACTCCAGAATTTATCTTCATTTATCACGCCTAATCTATTAGCACTTGCTCCAGTTGCAATAATAATTGAGTTAGTTTTTATAGTCCCTTCTAAAGTTTTTAATTCAAATGGGTGTGAATCAGTATTTATTGACACAACATCACTTTCGTATAAATTAGTACCCCATCTTTCTGCTTGAGCCTTCATTAGATCCATCAATTCAGGACCCAGTACTCCATCTGGGAAACCTGGATAATTTTCAACAAATGTTGTAGTCATTAATTGCCCACCAGGAATTCCACCAGAATTAAATCCTGTTACAAGTAATGGTTGAAGATTTGCTCGTGCGGCATATATTGCAGCGGTGTAACCTGCAGGTCCCGAACCTATAATTACAACATTTTCTACGTTTGAAATCTTCTCTTTATTTTCCATTTATTTGCTAATTTCACTATTAATAATAATAAACTAACCCAAATATTGTAGGGCGGATTTCACTCGAAAGATTTATTTCTCAATCGTTGACTTTTTGATCTAATAACTTTTTTAATTCATTTGGGAAGATTAAAACAGAATCTTTTAAATTTTCGTTTTTTTCTCCAATATGTAATATCCACTCTCTAAATTCTTCCGCGATTGCATAACTGTCTTCATACCTTTCTAAAGTGTCCATTGCAGATATTCTATTGGTTGCCCAACAGGTAGCTATATCGATCCTTTTTCTAATGAAATTGTCCATTGGAAGATTTAAGTTGTATATAGATAAACACATCAAAGAACTTATGTATTGTCTAATAAGTTACAACTTTGTACTTCCAAACAATAATTTAATCTTTAATTTATATTTGAGCCAATTTTTGGGTAAATTATAAAGAAAATATAAAGAAAATATAAAGAAATAGAGTTAGACTGCCTCGCTGTGATTTGCAAGTAGCCTTTCAACTTCTTCAAAACCCTCTTTAGCTGAATTTATTGCAAGTTCCTCGCTAACTTTTTCTTCTGATATTAATTTTGCGGATATTTTCTTTAAAAGAGTTTCTTTCTTTTCTCTTAGTGAACTAACAATTTCTTCTTCAATGATAGATTTTATTGCTTTAGAAATTATTTTTTTATCATTTGCTTCCTCGAATGTGCCCTGAACTAATTCTTGAATAAATAATCTATGCACCTCACTACTCCTTAGAAAGCTTTCTGTGGCATTAATAATTCCTTCAACAAGAGCTTCATCAGGTTCAGAATCATTTTCTGCCAGCTTAAATTCCCAATCTAAATGTCTTCTTTGCCAACCTGCCGAGTGGAGACTGGGCATGACTGTCTGTGAATAAGTATCAACTGACATTTCATAAATTCTCTCTGCTAATTTCTCGCACCAGTCTTTACCATGCTTTTCTAGATTTTTCTGCATAGCTTGCCTTGGAACAGCATGACCACCATGATGACTGTGGCACACTCCATCAGGACATTCGATTGCTTTTATACTCATTGGATTATTTAGTACTTATATATTCTAGATAGCTATTTTTTATAGAAAAGAAAATATATTTTTAACAAAAATCCAAGACTTTTGACTTTCTGCAATTTATATTTAGTATGTTAAAAAAATAAATAAATTGACAAAGATACTTATTCCTTCCGAAACAAGCTCTGGTGAAAGGAGAGTTTCAGCTACACCAGAAGCGGTAAAGAAATTAAAAAGCCTTGGATGTGATGTTTATATTGAAAGTTCAGCAGGGAAATTATCAGGATTTAGTGACTTATCATATGAAGAATCGGGCGGAACAATAATAAACAACTTAGATCAAAAAATTTGGGGTGAAGCGGACTTAATATTTTGTGTTCAAACTCCATCAGAGGATAATTTAACTAAGTTAAAGAAAGGCGCTGTTCTTCTCGGTCTTCTTAACCCATATGGTAATAAGGAGCTTCTAAGGATTATAAATAGTAATAAGATTTCAGCTTTGTCACTAGAGTTGCTTCCGAGGATTAGTAGAGCTCAATCTTCTGATGTTCTTTCTTCACAGGCCAATATTGCTGGATATAAAGCAGTTCTTTTGGCTGCAAGTGAGTTAGATAGATATTTCCCAATGCTTATGACTGCAGCTGGGACAGTCCAACCTGCCAAAGTAGTGGTTCTTGGTGGAGGCGTTGCAGGATTACAGGCAGTTGCGACAGCAAAAAGACTTGGAGCAATAGTATTTGTATCTGATATTAGACCTGCTGTTAAAGAACAAGTAGAGTCCCTCGGAGCAAGATTTATAGAGCTTCCTGAAGTTGAGGAAAAGCCAGGAGAGGCAGGAGGTTATGCAAAAGCTGTAACACCTGAATTCCTCTCAAAACAGAAGGCAACTTTAACTAAATATTTATCTGAAGCTGATGTTGCTATATGTACTGCGCAAGTTCTAGGTAAAAAGGCCCCTGTTTTAATAGACTCACCCATGATTAAAAAAATGAGGCCTGGAGCAGTAGTTATTGATTTAGCAGTTTCTCAGGGAGGCAACTGCGAAGGAACAAAATCAAATGAAACTATTATCAAAGATGGGGTAAAACTTATAGGAGCGGGGGAATTACCCTCTTCAGTTCCTTATGATGCAAGTTCACTTTATGCTAAAAACTTAACATCTTTGATTACACCATTTATAAAAGATGGTCTAATTAAATTAGATAAAGAGGATGAACTCATTTCCGGATGTTTATTAAGCGATGAAGGAGTTGTTCTTCAAAATAAAGTTTTTGAAAATTGAGGTTTTAAAATTATGTCTTTTATAAGTCTTCTTTGGGTTCTTTTACTTGGTAGTTTATTAGGCCTCGAGTTAATTGGAAAAGTTCCTCCTACTCTTCACACACCTCTAATGAGTGGAGCAAATGCAATTTCGGGAATAACAATGCTTGCAGCCTTGACTTTAATTGTAAAAGCAGAAGGTAACGTACCACTTTTAATAATTGGTTCAGTTTCTCTTGGATTTGCTCTTTTCAACGTTGTAGGTGGTTTCTTTGTAACTGATCGAATGCTCGCGATGTTTAGTCGTAAACCGTCAAATAAGAAGTAATTTTTAAAATGAATCTACCTGTAATCATTAAATTCGTTATTGACCTTCTAGCAGTACTTTTACTGGCTTTGGGAATAAAAGGATTGTCAAAAGTAAAATCAGCAAGGGATGCAAATAGATTAGCTGCATTTGCGATGTCGCTATCAGTAGTAGGATTACTTTCTTATTATTTAGGCACTTCGGGAATTGCTATTCAGTCTTGGATTTGGATAATAATTGGATCAATAATAGGTAGTTTATGCGGAGCAATTCTTGCAAAAAAAGTACCTATGACCTCCATGCCTGAAACAGTGGCATTGTTCAATGGTTGTGGAGGAATGTCATCACTTTTGGTGGCCTTAGGAGTAGCTATTTTTCCTATTTCTAATAGTGTAGAAAATCTTGATTTTTTAAAGTCACTGATTAATGAAGTTTCAATATCTGTTTCTATATTTGTTGGTGCCATAACTTTCACAGGTTCAATTGTGGCGATGGCAAAGTTACAGGGTTGGTTGTCAACTCCAGGATGGACTCAGAGCAAAGTTAGACATTTTGTAAATATTGTTTTTGCAGTTGCTTCCTTGATAGCCTTTTTTGATTTGATAAACGGCAATACAAGTTCTATTTGGCTTTTAGTTATAGTTTCTTCTTTATTAGGTATTGGAGTTACTTTGCCAATTGGTGGAGCTGATATGCCAGTCGTTATATCTTTATTAAATAGTTATTCAGGGATTGCAGCGGCAGCAGCAGGTTTCGTTGTAGATAGTCAGCTTTTGATAGTAGCAGGCGCAATGGTTGGAGCGGCAGGTCTAATACTTACTCAAGTAATGTGCAAGGGTATGAATAGATCATTGGTCTCAGTTCTTTTTGGAGGATCTTTATCGGCACAAAGTACAGCCTCTTCTGGTTCAGGAGAATATACAAATATAACTTCTTGCAGTGTTGAAGAATGCGCATTGACTTTAGAGGCAGCCAACAAGGTAATTATTGTTCCTGGTTATGGTCTGGCAGTAGCTCAAGCTCAACATACTTTAAGGGAAGTGACAAAAAAACTAGAGCAAAATGGTATTGAAGTTGTTTACGCAATTCATCCTGTAGCGGGGAGGATGCCTGGACATATGAATGTACTTTTAGCAGAAGCAGACGTTCCTTACGAACAACTTAAAGAGATGGACGTTGTAAATCCTGATTTTCCAGCAACGGACGTTGTTTTAGTTTTAGGAGCAAATGATGTGGTTAATCCTCAAGCTAAAAATGATAGCTCTTCTCCTTTATATGGCATGCCAGTTCTTGATGTTCAGGAAGCAAGAACGGTATTTGTAATTAAACGTGGTATGAGTGCAGGTTACTCCGGAATAAAAAATGATTTATTTGATCTGCCAAATACCTCAATGGTCTTTGGTGATGCAAAAAAGGTACTGAATGATTTGATTGGAGAATTAAAGGATCTTGGAGTTGGGGAGAAATAATAGTATATCTTTTAGTTTTTCAGATTACTTAAAAAATAAGCCATTTCGAGAAGTCTTACCTTGGATAGGTGGCGACTTACAAACTTTGAGAGATACTTTTGTTATTGATTTTGGCAAATCAAAAAAAAATAAAAAAATATTCTTTCCGATTAATAAAATTCTTTCTAAAAAATTTGAATGTGATTATCTTTTAGGTTTTTTAGAATTACCTGAAAACTTAAACTCACTTAGGGGATTTGTAATCGTTACACATGGTTTAGGGGGCTCAACTAAACGGTTTGGTTTAAGAAGAATATCTAGGAAATTAGCAAATAATGGTTTTGGAGTTCTTAAATTAAATCTAAGAGGATCTGGATCAGCGAGATATTTAGCTAAAGGAAATTATTGTGCTAGATGCTCCAGTGATGTTATTTCAGCAATTAATTATTTTAAAAAATTGATTAATTTAGAGTTCAAAGATTTTATGAAAAGGAATAATAATCTGCCAATTTACGCAGTTGGATTATCTTTAGGCGGAACAATTCTTTTAAATGCCTGCTTAGATTACGATAAAAACAAAGGAGAAAAACTTTTAGATGGCCTTGCCTGCGTGAGTACCCCTTTAGATTTATCTGCATGCAGTCTGTGTATTGAAAAGCCTAGAAATTATATCTACCAAAAATGGTTACTTCACCGCTTAAAAAATCAGTTATGGGAAGGATTTAATGATGAAGGCAAAATTCTTAATAATGAGAAATTAAGAAAAAAAATTAGAGCTTTAAAAAATATAAGGGAATTTGATCAGAAATTTACAGCTCCAAGTTGGGGATTTGATTCTTTAGAAGATTATTATGTTAAAGCTTCTCCAATATTTAGAATCCAAAACTCAATAAAAAAATTACCTCAAATTCTTTTTATTCATGCCAAGGATGATCCTTGGGTTCCATATAATACAACTTTGAATTTAAGAGGAAAATTTATTGATAAATTTACTATTTTTATAACTGAAAAAGGAGGTCATAATGGTTTTCACTCTATCAATGGCTGCTGGTCAGACGAAGTAGTAAAGAACTGGTTTATTAGTATCTAGGACTATTTAAAAAGGGTGTTTTTTTAAAAATCCATTTTTCTATTGGCTTACCGTTAATAATATGTGAGGTAAAAATTTCTGAAATTTTTTCTGGAGAAACTTTCTCGTACCAAATGCCATCAGGCCACACAAGAAGAATTGGGCCGTTCTTACATATCCTTAAACAGTCAGCTTTTGATCTTAATATATGAACGTTTTTTATATAGTGATCATTCTCAAATTTTTTTAAAGTCTTTTTCAGACATTCCCATGTTTTTTGACCTTCATTGCCTTTGAAGCATTTCTGTTTTGAGGGTGTTGCGCATAGTAGAAGGTGTTTATTTACCTTTTTTGTCATTTTTAAATCCCATTGCCATACTGCCATTAGGTCAATTCTAGGGCATGAAACAAGCCCCCGTTAAAACTCTTATTTTAAAGGGTAAAGCAACCAGTATTGCTGTTAAATTCTGAGCTGAATTAAATAATTCCTGTATTAGTTCTATACAGAAACTGATAATGATTAAACTTTTTCTGAAATTTTTCTTTTAGATCACTTGTCATAATCGATTTTTGTTTATAAAAATGTAGTTATCGTCACAAATTTTGGAACTTTAATATTTTGGGATCATATAAAGTAAAAACCTTATATAAGGAAAAATCATTTTCTTTTTCAAGAATCGGACCTGATATTTACGGCTCCACTCATCCTCAGAATTTATTATCTGAAATAAAGGAAAGAGCGGAATTTCTATATGAGTTATTGGACAGGCATGTAATTTCCATAGACCCCTTCAGTAAAGATTGTCTTCTACAACTTTTCAGGCTGGCGGCAAAATTCGAAAGTAACCCAAATAGATATATTTCCCATAACAGTCCCCTCAAGGGAAAGATACTCATAAATGCCTTTTATGAACCAAGCACCAGAACAAGGTTATCGTTTGATAGCGCATGGCACAGGCTGGGTGGCGATTCAATAAATATCACCGATAAAAGTTCCACTGGAATTGCCAAGGGAGAAACCCATCTGGATATTGCTCATATGTTTAATAATTACGGAGACTGCGTTGTCCTCAGAGAAAGCGACAATGAGGCGATCTTTGAAATGACAAAATCATTGAGAATTCCAATAATCAATGCCGGTAACGGAATCGATGAACATCCCACTCAGGCGATGTCTGATCTTTACACGATTTTTAAATGGAGACCGCATCTGGTTAACAAATCAATTGATGATAGTGAAAAAATAACCATTGGTATCATTGGAGTTCCATCACGTATGAGAACAGTCAGATCTCTTCTGAAATTATTCTGCAAGTTTCCATATTTCATAAAAAAAATTATTGTAATTTACGATGACAAATCTATTGATCAGAACGATCTATTTGATGAAGGCCAGTTGGAACAACTTATTGAATCTGGTCTAAAGATTGAGCTGGAGAAGGATATGCAAAAAGTATTGCCTTCCCTAGACGTTACATATATAAATGCAATTGCATGGGTGGGAGAAAATTATGAAGTTCATGGAAGTGCATTTAAATTGCATAGTGAGTTGCCATTTAAAAAAGATTCCATAATATTGCATCCACTTGCTCGTGGTCCTGAATTGTCAACATCACTGGATCAAACCTCAAAAAATTGGTATTTTGCTCAGTCAAGAGGAGCAGTATTTGTAAGAATGGCATTACTTACCTGTCTGATGGATAGAACAACAAGAGTAATGGATGTCGTTTAACTAGATGTGTGGAATAGGGGGGGTTTTTAATAAATCAAAAGATAAATCTGTTGAACCTCAGATTCTCGTAAATATGGCTGCTATTCAAAGCCATCGTGGACCAGACGGCTTTGGATATAAATTATCAGATGATACTTCTGTAGGATTCTGTCATGCGAGACTATCAATAATAGATTTAAATGAAGATCGAGCTAGACAGCCTTTTGTTGGAGGTGCCGAAAATCATATTTTGATGGCACATAACGGTGAATTTTATGACTTTCAAAGAATCAGGGCTGATCTTGTTGCTCAGGGCGTAAGCTTTTCTTCAAAAAGTGATTCGGAAATATTGCTTAGGCTTTATGAGAAATATGGCATTGATGAATCATTATCTTATCTGCGAGGAGAATTTGCCTTTTCATTATTTGATGCAGAACAGGATTGTCTTTATCTTGTAAGAGATCGCTTTGGGATTAAACCTCAATACTGGATTGAGACCGATGATTCCTTAATATTTGGCTCTGAATTAAAAGTATTATTCGCCCATCCATCAGTTGAAAGAAAATTTACGGGAGAAGGACTGGTTCATCAACTGATGCAGGTTATGGTCCCTGGCTCAACGGCATTTTCAGGTGTTAAACAAGTTAAGCCTGGATATATTCTTAAGGTCAAAAGAGTAAACAATAAATTTCAGATAACAGAGGAAAAGTTCTGGGATATAAATTTCCCAAAGAAAAACACTTATGAAAGAGAAAAAAGTGAAGCATATTTTATTGAAAATATTAGAAAAGAATTATTGAGAGCAGTTGAATTAAGAATGGTCGCTGATGTTCCGGTTGGCTGTTATTTATCCGGTGGAATTGATAGTTGCTCAATTTTGGGATTGGCTTCTGCCATAAGTCAAAAATCAGTAAAGGCATTCACGATTGGTTTCAGTGATGAAAGATATGATGAAACTTCGATAGCCAAAGAGATGGCAGTCGCCACAAATGCAGATCATGAGATTTTTAAAATAAATGGAGATGATCTGTATGGGAATTTTGAAAAGGTTCTATGGTTTACTGAAAGATCTATTTATAACACTCTTGCAATTGCAAAGTACCTTATGAGTAAAAGAGTGAATGAGCTCGATTATAAGGTCGTTATGACAGGAGAGGGTTCAGATGAATTGTTTGGTGGCTATCCCGCTTTTAGAAAAGATATGTATACCTATGGGGTCGGAATTTCTAATTCAGAATCTGAGAACCTTAAAGAAAATCTAGAAAATTCAAATGATATTTTCAAGGGTGCGATGCTAGCTAATGAAGAGATAAGTAATCAATCTTTCAAGGAATATTTAGGATTTACGCCAAGTTGCCTTCAACCTTGGCTTGCATGTGAAACTTATGCGAAAAGTCTAGTCTCGAGTAAATATAAAGAAATAACGGAAAATTATGATCCCGGGGGGGCAATTTTTGGAGAACTTGATCTTGAACAGTTAGAAGATAGATATGCAATTGATCAGGCTCAGTACGTTTGGATGAAGACTATGCTTGAGGGTCAAATTCTCACATGGGGTGGAGATAGAGTAGATATGTCAAATTCAATGGAAGCCAGACCTGCATTTTTAGATCATCACCTAGCTGAAGCTGCTGTTGCTGTCCCCCCTGAATTAAGGATCAAAGACAATGTCGAGAAGTATGTTTTAAGAGAAGCCATGTCAGGATTGCTGCCTGAATCATTATATAAACGTGAAAAATTTCCTTTCATGGCTCCCCCTTCCCATGCAGATAAAGATAATTTAAGTTCTATGCAGGAAATTGTGAATGAATTTTTAAGTCCTGAGAGGATAAGAGAATTTGGAATCTTGGATGAAACAGAAGTAAATAATTTGCTCAATAAATTTTTTAGTTCAGAGCCTGATGCCTCAGAAAAAGTACAATTGGATGCAATAATCAATCATCTTTTAAGCGTTCAGATCTTATATAAGATTTTTATAATTGAGGATATCCCTGATAAGGCTCAAAAGATGGCTGAAAATTTGGGCTGGAAAGTTTGAATTAGTTTCTTAAAGTAATTTCCGAAAAGGTGTAAACCAATACAGGTTTTATTTGAAAAATAAGAGATCTTAAGTGGGTTTAAGTAATAGAAGTATGAGCTATAGCGCTGGTTTAAATATCCTTGAGCCACAGGTAATAAATAGGGAGAGAATCCAAGACTTGATAAATTCTTTTTCTTCAATCGGAGCTTCTGAGAATGGTTCTGTTTCAAGAAGAGGTTTTTCTGATGAAGATATTTATGCAAGAAATTTTTTTATGAAAACCCTTAAGGAATTAGGTTTACAAATAAGAATAGATTCTGCAGGAAATATTATTGCAAGATTAGATGGGCATGATAATAATTTACCTCCCATTGTTACTGGATCTCATCTCGACACTGTTCCAAAGGGAGGTAAGTATGACGGCACTTTAGGAGTGATTGCAGGAATTGAAATTGCTTTTTTTCTTCAGGAAAATGACATTAAATTAAATAGACCATTTGAAATAATTGTCTTTGCTGATGAAGAATCGACAATGATTGGTTGTAAAGGCTTTACAGGTAATTTATCTGCAAATGAAGAAGATTTTGTTACCAGTAATTCTTGCTCAATAATTGATAATCTTTCTAGGATTGGTGGAAATTGGCTTGAGATTAAAAGTGCGGCAAGAAGT
This sequence comes from Prochlorococcus marinus CUG1435, assembly GCA_017644375.1. NCBI lineage: Bacteria > Bacillati > Cyanobacteriota > Cyanophyceae > Synechococcales > Prochlorococcaceae > Prochlorococcus > Prochlorococcus marinus. The sequence continues at coordinate 75,148 of JAEPLP010000001.1, read as the reverse complement.
AAAAAAGATATATTCGCTTTTCTTGAATTACATGTTGAACAGGGAAAGGTACTTGAGGATGGTGGTTTGGATATCGGAATTGTTAATGGAATAGTAGGTCAAAAAAGAATCACCGTTAGGGTTAAAGGTCAGGCAAATCATGCTGGAACTACACCGATGTCAAATAGAAATGACGCACTTTTGGCCGCCTCTAAAATTATTGTTGGCATTGAACATATAGCTAAAACTACTTCTGAAAGTGCAGTCGCAACAGTTGGTAAATTGAAATTACATCCCAATGCGGCAAATGTTATTCCAGGAGAGGCAGTATTCACGATAGATATGAGAGATTTAGATGAAGATGTACTTGGGAAAATGAGTTTAAGAATTGAGAATCTATGCTCAGAAATTCAAGAAGTTAATGGATGCGTAGTACAGATAGAACCTCAATTTGAAGTGATTCCCACTAAGTCATGTCCTAAGTTAGTTAGCTCTTCATTTCATGAATCTGAAAAGTTGGGATTTAAAACTGGAATATTACCAAGCAAAGCAAGTCATGACTCACAAGAAATAGGGAGGATCTGTCCTATGGTCATGATCTTTGTTCCGAGCAGAAATGGTCTGAGTCATTCCTATAAGGAATATACTTCTCTTGATCAATGCTCTAATGGTATTGAGGTTTTATTGAATACAATATTTTCCATTGATAATAATTTTTTAGACAAGCCTCTAATGATATAAATGACATTTTCAATTATTGGTTTTGATCCTTTAAAAAATAGATTTGGTGTTGCAGTTTCTTCTTGTCATATAGCTGTTGGCTCAACAGTTTCATTCGTTAGATCAAAGGTTGGTGCTGTTGCAACTCAAGGGCAAACTAATCCTTATTTAGGATTAAGAAGTCTTGATTCACTTCAATCCTGCTCTGATTCAAAAATTGTTTTGGAAGATTTAATTAAAGAAGATTTTGGCAGGGAAAAAAGACAGGTTCACCTAATTGATAAGTATGGGAGAAGTGCATGCTGGACAGGTCAAGAATGTTTTCAGACAAGTGGACATATAACTGGAGAAAACTTTTCTGTAGCTGGCAATTTTCTAGAGAATATTGAAGTTCTTGAGGTGATGGCTGATGTTTTTAAACAAAGTGATCCAAATATCAAATTAGGGAAAAGACTACTTGATGCTCTTAATGCAGGAGAAAATATAGGTGGAGATAGACGAAGCCCCCGTTCAACTTCAAGCGCCCTAAAGGTAAGCGGAGAACTTGGCTTTCCTCTTCTAGACCTTAGAGTTGATTATCATGATTCTTCTGTAGATGAACTAATTAGAATTTATAGACATAGTCAAAGTGAATGGGCCCAGGAATGGAGAGATTCAATGAATGACTTGCCTGAAATGAATATGAAACGAGAATTCAGAGTGGCATAAAGTTTAAAGATGAAAGACTTTGCTTGTAAGTTCAGCATCCAATAGTCGTAAGAAATGGTTAGTTAGGTGACTTTTAATATTCACTTTTATCCAATACTTACGTATTTTTTCCCTTTTTTAATTTCTTGCTCAACAAAAACTCTGGCCCAATTGTCTACTTCAAGAATATCCTCCAATTCGGGACTTAAATTCAAATTCTCCTTGTGTGATTCACAAGCTTTACTTATAAATGTTGGAATTTCTTGAAAAGAAATTTTTTCTTTAAGGAATTGTTCAACAGCCATTTCATTAGCAGCATTTAAGACTGCAGGCATAGTCCCAGAATATTTTCCTGCGGCATAGGCAAGTCCCATGCATGGATATTTAAACTCGTCTGGCTCTTTAAAAGTTAATTTTCCAATTTCACTTAGGTTTAATCTTTTCCAATTTGTTTTAAATCTTTCAGGCCAACTCATCGCATATAAGATAGGTAGTTTCATATCTGGCCAACCTAATTGAGCTAATACTGAAGAATCTTCCATCTCAATCATTGAATGAATAATACTTTGAGGGTGGATAACTATTTCGATATTTTCGTAAGAGGTCCCAAATAAATAATGAGCTTCTATAACTTCTAATCCTTTATTCATAAGAGTTGCAGAATCTACAGTTATTTTTTTTCCCATATCCCAATTAGGATGTGAAGTTGCATCTTCCACTGTGACATGCTTTAAATCCTCAACGGCCCAATCTCTGAAAGCACCACCAGAAGCTGTTAAATGTATGGCTTTTAAACCTTTAGGTATCTCTCCTGTTGAAAAATCTGCATTTTCATAATTGGGTAATCCTTGTAAGCATTGAAAGATAGCAGAGTGTTCTGAATCAGCAGGTAAAAGCCTACTATTATTTTTCTTTAATGCAGGAATAACAATTGGCCCTGCCGCAATTAAAGTTTCTTTGTTAGCAAGTGCAATATTTTTCCCCGCATTAATTGCTGACATTGTTGGAATTAAGCCTGCACAGCCTACTATCCCTGTAACCACAGTATCTGCCTTATCCCATGCTGCAACTGCGTTAATCCCCTCCTTCCCACTTAAAACCAAGGGTGCACTATCTAAATCTAAGTTATTAATATTATCTTTTAAATCTTCTATAAGATTTTCATCCTCAATCGCAACTACTTCTGGTTTATGTGTTTTAACTTGTTCAGTTAATAAATTAATATTTTTCCCCGCCGAAAGAGCTACGGCTTTAAACTTATCAGGCTGCTCACTGGCTATTTCGAGAGTTTGAGTCCCAATTGAACCAGTAGAACCGAGCACAGTAATGTATTTCAATTTTCTCTGATATTTCTAATATCTTCCCATTTAAAGGTGTATTTAAAAAACAAAAATTTCAAATTGGTTTTTTTCTTAAAATTTAGACCCTTATCCAAGTTGTTATTTCCTTTGATTGATCAATAAGTTCAATACCTTTTTCTTTTAACAAATTCCTAATTTCATCGGCCTTCGTATAATTCTTTTCTTTTTTTGCTTTCAATCTTTCATTAATAAGCATTAATATTTCTTCTTCTGTTATTTTACTTTCTTTTACTAAAACCTCTTTTTTAAGACCAAGTACCTCAGTCAACTTTTCAAGAGTTTTAAAATTCTCAAGTAGAAAGAATTTTTCATTTAGGTCTATTTTAAAACCTTCAACCCTTTGAAATTGGTTTAAAAAGTTTTTTAATGGTTTTGCTAAATCGTAAATAATTGCAATAGCACCTGCTGTATTAAGGTCATTTCCCAGAGCCTCAGAAAATTTAAGCTTTTTTTGAGATAATTCAAAGCTTATTTTCTCTTTATATTCGTCTTCGATAGATTCATTCTTATCAATAGATTTAAAAGCACCTTTTGTAAGGTCCAACAAAGAAAGGGCTACATTAATGTTTTTCCAAGCCTCTGAAGCACTCCTTAAAGCTTCTTCAGTAAAATCAAGTGGTTTTCTATAATTCACAGTCATAACAAAATATCGTAAAGTCATAGGGCTAATACCTGATTTAATTAGCTCTCTGATAGTTTTAAAATTTTTAAGAGATTTACTCATCTTTTGTCCATTTACATTGACCATCCCATTGTGTAACCAATAGTTCGCTAGCTTTTTGCCATTGGCAGCTTCTGATTGGGCGATTTCATTCTCATGATGTGGAAAAATCAAATCAGAGCCACCTAAATGGATATCGATAGTATCTCCTAATTCATCTTTAACCATAGCCGAACATTCAATATGCCATCCTGGCCTACCTCTACCCCATGGCGAATCAAAAAATGGTTCATCATCTTTGGCTTTTTTCCATAGCGCAAAATCTTGTGGATTAAGTTTTTTACTATTTTCCTCATTAACCATTCTTCCTTGTTGATTAATATTTTGTTCTTTTAAATTTTGATTACTTAGCTTTCCATAATTTTTATTTTTGAAAACAGAATAATAAACGTCTCCATCCCTAGAGTATGCATAACCTTTGTCCTCAAGGATTGTTATGAAGGAGCAGATATTGCATATATGATTCGTTGCTCTTGGCATGCTATCCGGACGCATTATCCCTAAAGAATCCATATCTTTATGAAATTCAATGATATTCTTTTCAGATACTTCCTTCATTGAACTGCTTTCTTCTTTAGCCCTCTTTAAGATCTTGTCATCAATATCTGTAAAATTTTGAACATACTTCACTTTGAAATTACTGTAAATTAAAAATCTTCTCAATACATCCCAAGCTATATAACTTCTGGCATGACCAAGATGACATAAATCATAAACAGTAACTCCACAACAATAAATTTTAACAACATCATCAATAGGCTTAAAAACCTCAACTCTTTTGCTTAAAGTATTAAAAAGTTTGATCATCTTAAATTTAGTATTTCATAAGGTTTATTTTGTCTCCATCCAATTGTCTCCAATACCAATATCAACTAAAAGAGGCACATTTAATTTTACACAATCTTCCATAGTCTTCTTTACTAATTTTGTCGTAAATTCCAAAGAATCTGGTTCAACTTCAAACAATAATTCATCATGTACTTGTAAAAGCATTTTTGCGGGAACATTCATTTCTATGAATTTCTTATTTAGTTGAACCATTGCAATTTTAATAATGTCTGCACTTGAACCCTGAATTGGTGCATTAGCTGCGGCTCTTAATGACTGTGCTTCCATGCCAGCCCTTCTTGCAGATTGCAGGTCAATTTCGTAAGGATCTTTTCCTATTAGTCTTCCAAGTCCATTTTTATCAAACTTAAATTCTCTCTTTCTACCAAAAATTGTTTTTACATAACCTTTTGATAAGGCAAGCCTTTCTTGGAGTTCAAGAAATTTGAAAATTTTTGAATATCTTTCTTTGTATTTTATTAGGAATTCTTTTGCCTCTGGAGTACTTACTCCTGTTGAACGGGCAAACTTTTTAATTCCCATACCATAGATAACTCCGAAATTTATTGTTTTCCCAACTCTCCTCTCATCAGAGGAAATTTCTTCTTTCTCAAAAATTAATCTTGCAGTCAAAGAATGAATGTCATTATTTTTATGAAATGCATTTATTAGTATTTCTTCATCCGCTAAGTGAGCGAGTATTCTTAATTCGATCTGAGAATAATCAGCTGATAAAAGTTTCCAATTTTTTTCAGGCAAGAATGCTTTTCTGATTCTCCTACTAAATTCAGTCCTAACCGGGATATTTTGAAGATTAGGATTGCTACTACTTAGTCTCCCAGTCGCTGTAGCAGCTTGATTAAAGTTTGTATGAACTCTTCCTGTCTTTTCGTTAATAAGATTTGGAAGAGCATCAATATAGGTGCTAAGTAATTTGCTAAGAGTTCTATGTTTTATTAAATGTTGGATTATTTCATGTTCGTCGACTAATCTTTCCAGAACTACTGCATCTGTACTCCATCCTGTTTTTGTTTTCCGTGATTTTTTCTTATCCAAATTTAATTTTTCAAACAAGATCTCACCAAGTTGTTTTGGTGAAGATAGATTGAAACTCTCCTCTGCTAACTCATAAACTTTACTTTGAATATCTTCTAAGGTACTTTTTAATTCTTTTGAGAGTTTATCCAAATAAGGGATGTCGATGGTTATGCCATTCATTTCCATTTGGGACAATACCGGCTCTAAAGGTAGCTCGATTTCTTCGAACAATTTGATTAATTCATCTTTTTCCTTTGAAAAACTTTCCTTAAAAATTTTTACAATCTTAAAAGTTAGAAAAACATCATAACCGCAGTAAATACTTGCTTCATCAATATCAACAAATGAAAAGTCTTTATTCTTCCCAACGGTTTCCTTAAATGAGGGGGGCTTAAATCCAAATAATCTAGAACTAATTTCACCCAACCCATGTTTCTCCTGATTATTAAGAAGGTAGTCTGCTAACAAGGTGTCAAAGGTTACGCCTTTAAGATCAAGTCCATGATTAAAAAATATTTGCCTATCAAATTTAGAATTTTGGAGTGCCTTTTCTTTGTTTGGATCTTCTATCCAATTTCTTAGCTTTGAGAAAACATCTTCAATTGATAATTGATTGGAAGTCTCTTTTTTTGTTTGATGACCAAGAGGTATATAAAATAAATCATCATTTTCTTCTCCAAGACATAACCCTATCCCAACAAGTTCTGCATCGATTGGATTCAAACTATTGGTCTCTGTATCTAAAGAAACTATTTGATTGGTCTTATCTAGTCTTTGGATTAATTTATCAAGTAATTCGAAATCATTTACAACAGTTACGTTGATTTTAGGTATTTTGTTTTCACTATTTTCTAATTCACTTTTACTAGGGACCTTTGGATCTTTCTCCTCCTCTTTAGCCACATTATTTTTGTCAAAACCACCTTTGCTGAAAGTTGAATTGAAAATATCAATTTGTCTAAGTAGTGTTGATAGTTCTAATTTTTTCAGTGACTCTGAAAGTAGTTCTTGATTTATATTTTTTAATTCATAACCGTTACTTAAAATCAAAGGCACCTCAGTATTTATTTTTGCTAAATCTCTGGAAAGAAAAGCATTATGTTTATCGTTTCTGAGCTTTTCTATAACTGAACCTTTGATGAATCCTTTATATTTCTTATCATTGTTCTGCTGAATCTTGTCCAAAGCCTGATAGATTCCATCAAGCGTATCGTTCTCTTTTAGTAGATTAATTGCAGTTTTTGGACCTACCCCTTTAATACCAGGAATATTATCAGAACTATCACCAGTTAGGGCTTTAAGATCAACTACTCTTTCTGGCGCAACACCTAATTTTTCTTTTACTCCATTTTCATTCATAAGAGTTGGATTGCCACTTTTCGCATATGGACCACCACCCATATAAAGTACATAAATATCTTTTTGATCATCTACTAATTGAAATAAGTCCCTATCTCCAGAAAGAATATTCACGCACCATCCCTTAGAAGAAGCATCATTTGCAATTGTGCCTAAAAGATCATCAGCTTCATAACCGGGAGATTTAAAAATTGGTAAATTAAGGCTTTCTTCTAAAATGATTTCTAGTTGTTCAATATCCTGAAAAAAAACATCTGGTGCTACATCTCTATTGGCCTTATAATTTGGATCTAATTCATGTCTGAAAGTTGGTTTTTCGGTATCAAACGTAATACAAACACCCTCAGGACTAATATTTTTGCAATTATCAAGAAGACTTTTTAGAAATCCATAAGTCACACTTGTTGGGAATCCTTCTTTAGTTGTTAAACCTCCATCAATCCCTTTGCTAAATGCATAGAAGCTTCTAAAAGCAAGTGAGTGACCATCGACTAAAAGTAAAATTGGTTTTTTAGAGTTTTCAGATTTTAAACTCATTTTCTCTTCTTAGCCCAAGGTGGAATATCAATAAAGATTTGCTCTCCAGGTTCTAATCCATCAATTACTGAAGTTTTATTTCCACTACTAATACCAATTTCGATTTTTTCAAATTTGGGAGAATTGTTTTTATCAACTTTCAAAATTCCTTTTTCACCTTTTTCAGTGACAATAGAAACTGTTGGCACTAAGATCTTTTCTTCATTCCCTTGGACTCTAAATTCAAGATCTGCAGTCATTCCAATTTTAATTTCTTCAGAAATATCTTTAAAATTTAAAGTTACTTCGAATGAGGTTACATTATTATCTTTTACAGCTCTTGTAGCTATTTTTTTAACTATGGCACTATATTTTTTTGATGGATAAGCCTCAATTCTTACTGAGGCTTCTTGACCTATTTTTATTCTGCCAATGTCACTCTCAGGAACTTTCGCAACAATTTCTAGGCCCTCTGATAGTTCAAAAATAAAGTTTTTGGTTTTAGGGTCTGAACTTAAGTTTGTACTTGGTGTGACATAAGATCCTATCTCAGCATATTTTGCAGTTATCTTCCCTCCATAAGGAGCTTTAATTAGATAGAAACTTTTTTCAGCTTTTGCATCATTAAGTTTTGCGCTACTAATGTTGTAGTTATTTTTATAACTTTCATAGTCTTCTTTACTTACCGCACCTTCTTGATATAAATATTCTCTTCTTAAAAATTCAGATTTTTGTTTTTCTACATTTAATTCAAGTTCTTCAATTTTATAGATAAAGTCTTCATCATCAAGAGAAGCTAGAACCTGATCTTTTTTTACAAGATCCCCCTCATCTACTTTGATTTCTTTTATTACGCCTTGCTTCCGAGGCCCAATATTGCTTGTCCTTATTGCTTTTACTTCACCACTAGTATTAATTGAATCTGAGAGGATTCCTTTTTCCACTTGAACTACAAAATCAGAAATATCTTTTGACTTATTTTTCTTGAAGGCATTGGTTATAAAAACGAAAAATATAGCTAGAGAAAGCAGCATAATTCCACTTCTTAAATTTATATTTTTTTTTATTAAATCAAACATTTCTTTTTAAAAGCAGAAGTAGAGAATATTTAGGAACTAAATAAATAATCAAGACGATTATAATTAACTTATCCAAGATTGGTTAAGTAAATACTATATTACTAGAAGATGTTTTCTTGATAATTTTTCCATAAGTTTTTTCAAATGTTAAAAGCAGGTATTATTGGATTACCAAATGTTGGAAAATCAACTCTATTTAATGCACTTGTAGAAAATGCTAAGGCCCAAGCGGCTAATTTTCCCTTTTGTACGATAGAGCCTAATAAAGGCATAGTTTCAGTCCCAGATCAAAGGTTGCAAGAGTTAGGTGATCTAAGTTCTAGCCAAAATATTATCCCAACAAAAATTGAATTTGTAGATATCGCAGGACTAGTAAAAGGAGCTAATAAAGGAGAAGGTTTGGGAAATAAGTTTTTATCAAATATTAGGGAGGTTGATGCAATAGTTCATGTTGTGAGGTGCTTTGAAGATAGTGATGTAATTCATGTTTCCGGTAAGGTAGATCCCTTGGATGACATTGAGATAATTAATCTGGAATTGAATTTAGCTGATTTATCCCAACTCCAAAAAAGAAGAGAAAGAATTAAAAAACAGGTTAGAACTAGTAAAGAAGCAGCAAAAGAAGATAATTTACTAGAAAAAATTGAAGAAGAGCTACAGAAAGGACTTTCAGTTAGATCAATATCTTTGAGTGAAGAAGAAAATTTAATAATTAAGCAACTAGGCTTCCTTACTGCTAAACCAATTATTTACGCAACAAATTTGAATGAAAATGATTTAGCTGAAGGTAATGATTTTTCATCAAAAGTTCAGAGTTTTGCAAGCAAAGAAAATACAGAATGTATAAAAATATCAGCGCAAGTTGAATCTGAATTAATAGAGTTAGAACCAGAAGATAAAAAAGACTATCTTATTGGTTTAGGAGTAGAGGAAGGGGGGTTAAGTTCTTTAATTAGATCAACATATAAATTATTGGGATTAAAAACTTATTTCACTACTGGAGAAAAGGAGACAAAAGCATGGACCATAAAAGATGGGATGACTGCGCCACAAGCAGCAGGCGTAATTCATACTGATTTTGAAAAAGGATTTATAAGAGCTCAGACTATTTCGTATCAAAATTTAATTGATTCAGGTTCATTTGCTAACGCAAAAAATAAAGGGTTACTCAGAAGTGAAGGTAAAGAGTATGTAGTGAATGAAGGAGATGTCATGGAGTTTTTATTTAATGTTTAAAGTGAGATGAAAAAGATTCAGTCAGAACTACCTATTTTTTATGAAACAGCTCATGCAGAATTAGCTTCCGCCTTGGAAATGCTTGCGGCATGCAAAGGAACTAACTCTTCCAAGCAAGCATTCGGTTATTTTATGCATGCTAAAGATGAATATATTCATGCTGGATATTTTTTTAAGATGCTTTCTAAAAGAGGAAAGATAGCCTCAGTTGAAAAAGCTAGAGATTTTAGATTTACACCTCCCTCATTAATAACAAAGGGTTACATCTCCAATAAAGGCTTTCTGATAGATACAATGAAATTTAAAGACTTTATTGCTTTTGTTTATACAAACGAACTTTTAGCAAAATCATCTTTTGAAAAGATATTAACTTTAGTTGGAAGTAATACTCAAGAAGGAAGAATAATTTCAGGCGTTATGAAAGATGAACTTCGTCATCATGGAATGGCTAAAAAACATTTTTTAAAAAACTACTCTGCTTTACAGCCTTGGCAGTTAATTATTTACCGGATTAGAGAGACTGTAAATAATAAAGGAAGAAAAATATATGATGCAAATTTAAAGGTTCTTGATAGACTTCTGACTCCCTTATATATAGTTATGGCTTATTTGGCTGGAACTATTTCTAAGAAATTAAATTTAAATGAATTTAAAAGAAAAGGTAAAAATCTTATGGATATTTCAACCAACTCTATTCTTTAGAGTATTTAGTAATTAAAGAAAATGTTTATTGGAGTAACTGGATATAATCATGAATCCTCGGCTGCATTAGTTGATAGAAATGGATTACTTATCGATTTTTGTAGAGAAGAGTCTCTAAGTCAAATAAAGGGTGATAAATCTTTTCCAAAGCGGTCTATAAAAAAAATATTAGATACTAATAAACTTAATTTAAAAGATATCGAAAAAGTCGCATTCTATGAAAGGCCTCTAAGTGCATTCTTACATATCGTAAAAGAAGCTTCTAATCATATGCCAAAAAGCCTAGAGCTGCTTTCTCATCAGTTTCGTAATTTTAATCGTTCATCAGTTTCTTGTTACCTAGATTTTGCAAAAATTTTTAGAGGATTAGAGACTAAATTAATTTATTGTGATCACCATTTATCCCATACCTTAACTGCTCTTGCGTATTCAAATTCTAAAGAAGATATTTGCTCTGTGGTTGTTGATGGATTTGGAGATAGAAGCACGGCTTCAATTAGTCAAATAGTGGATCCTACTGAGATTAATGAGTTGTGGGAATGTCCATATCCTATTTCTCTAGGTCTTTTCTATTCAAGTATTACTGATTACTTAGGGTTTGCAATTAATGAAGGTGAATATAAAGTTATGGGATTAGCTTCTTTTGGTGATTCAAACAGTAAATTAGCAAAGTTAGTAAGAGGGCTAATGGACTGGGATTCAACTTCTAATAAAATAATTTCTGATATGAGTTATTTTGATTATCACTTATCAATATCTAACTCATTCAGCAGTAAATTAGAAGACTTATTAGGCCCTGCTCGCAATCCGTTCGTTCAACTTATTCCGGGAAATAATGATTTTAAGAGATATGCAGACATAGCAAGGGGAGCCCAAGATTTGGTAACTTATCTACTTAGAAAAATTTTTACCCATGCCTATAAAATAACTAGTTCTAGAAGATTTCTTTTTTCAGGTGGAGTTTCTATGAACTCAGCATCAATTGATAGTCTTGCGCAACTGCCATTTGTTGATGAGATAATTATTCCACCAAGTCCTGGGGACGCTGGGTGTGCCATAGGAGCTGCTTTATATTGCTATATAAAATCTAATTCCTATAGTGGTTTAAATATTTCCAAGCCTTCTTTATTTCCTTCTTTAAAAGAGATAAGAAATGATGAACTTATCACAGAGCAAATTATTTCAAATGAATTTACTTTTCTCGAGAGAAATGAAGACGCTGCTTTTTTAAAAGCTGCTGAACTTATAAGTGCAGGAGAAGTTGTCGGGACAGTTTTATCTTGCAGTGAAACAGGTCCAAGAGCATTAGGCAACAGATCTCTAATATGTGATGGAAAAAATAAAGATGCTGTAAAAAACTTAAATACTGTCATAAAGAATAGAAGTCCCTTTAGGCCAACTTCTCCAGCTATGAGATATGAAATTGCGAAAAAATATTATAAATTAAGGCCCGAAATTATTGATTGCTATAAATCTATGAGTGCAACATGCGAATGTCTTAAAGATAATGTTTCTTTGAAATTTCCTACAACGCATGTTGATGGAACAGCACGTATTCAAATTGTTGAAAATAACTCTTCTCTAGGTAAATTATTTTCTAAGTTAGAGCCTTTGGGAATCGAAATACTTGCTAACTCTTCACTAAATGTTAGTGGGGATCCTACTTGCTTTGACTTGGTTGATGGACTTATGGTTTGTTCGAGAACAAAATTAAGTTATCTTTTAACTGACTTAGGATTGCTAAAAAGAAAAACTTAAAAATTTAAATGTTTAGTTTTTTTCGATTTTTAAAACATATCACAGTATCTGCGTGGAAGAATGCAACTCCTATTCAGGCCGCTTTGATAACAGCAATTTTGTTGGCTATCATTTTGATTTTAATAATCAGCGTAGTGCAAGTAATCGTTCCTTTTACTTATATTGCGATTTAGCTTTTGTTGATAAGGTTTTAATAATTTTGAATTGTTAGATTTAATATTCATTTTAAAATATATTTGTAATTAATATATTTATATCTTCAAAATGAGGAGTAAAAATGAAATTATAAAGTTTATAGTTTATACCAGTATATTTATTCCAGTAATAATTTTTATTTTAGAAATAACACTCTTTGTTGTAAATAAATCAAATACAAAATTAACTAATGGAACAAGATATGATTCTTTAACTGGCTGGAGAGAAAATTGTGCTAATAAGTACGCTAATCCAGAAAATTATAAATTTTTAATTTGCGATCGAAATGGTTTTATTAAGACTCCTTATGAAAATGACAGGAAGCAAAAGGATACATATGGAATTTTGCTTCTTGGTAATAGTGTTGCGATGGGGGAAGGACTTTATGGTTTTGATAATGCTAAAACTTTTGCTAGTCAATTAGAAAAAAACTTAAGAAATGAAAATCCTAGAATTGATCTTATAAACGGGGCTTATTCAGGTTTTAATACATGGCAAGAACATGTAGAAACTTTTAGATATTTAAACTCTGAACCATTTAATGATTATTTGCCATCTCTAGATCTAATCGTGAGTTTTGGAGGTATCCAAGATTTTTGGAATTTTATGAGACTTTTAGTAAAAAATGATGAAAAGAGAAATGAATATAGTTTTGCTAATGGCATGATGATTAATAAAAATAATATTGAGTACGTAAATTTTTTAACTAGCAGCTCACTAGGAAATATAAGAAGTGGTTTTATTGCATTCTTAAATTCGATAAAAAAAGGCAGTTATTTACTTACCTTTCTAGATGATTTGAGATCTATTAATAAAGTGAAGCCAGGTATTATGGAAAGGAAACAGTTAACAATAAATGCAGAAACAAATATAAAAAATAAGAATCTTAAAGAGGTCCTGGAACAGAGATTAAATTTAGATTTCGCAGAATATGAAAAGATTAAAAATTATGCAATTCAATCTACATTAAGGAATATTAGTTCTACTGCTAATCTTGATTTAGATAGCAAATATATTTATGTATATGCACCTAATTACTTTAGTTCTCTATCGAAAGAGCAATTAAATGGGCAAAATTATAAATATTTAATTGGGATAAAACATTTGATTGGGAATCCTATTTTCCCACCTAAAATTTCAGAGAGAGAGATCTACTTGATTGAGAAAGATTATAGAGAAACCTTGGCTGAAGAAATAGAAAAAAATAAAAATATAATTTATATTGATTATTCGCTAAAGGCTGAATCGAGTAGTTGGTTTTTGGACTATAGTCATTTTACTGAATTTGCAGCTAGTAAAATAAGTTCAAAACTTGCTGAAGATATAATTGAGGTAATAAATAGATAGATTTTAAAATTAAAATTTTAAAAATATTAAATATTATGTCGTGGTTGATTTCTTCTAAACATAAACCCATAGAATTTTACAAATTTATTTTATTTAATGAAGTTAAGTAAAGTTTTAAAACTTTCCCTGGGCGCGTTAATTGCATTCCCATTGAGTATCTTGGTGGGTAACGAACTACTTGCAAATCATCTTACAGAAAAATTTGAATATGAAGTAAATAAGGATAATCTTATTGCTTGTGGCGGAAGCGGTGGTGGCGCCTCACCCGCAGCAAAGGCCGCTAAAAAGAAAAAGCAAGCCAAGGCTAAACTGAATTTCAAGAAAAGAGAATTATCTAAAGCAGCAGCGGCAGGTGAAGATACTTCTAAGTTGGCAGCCGAAATAGCTGGACTTGAGGCTCTCTTAGCAAAATAAAAAAGATTTATTTCCTAATACTCAAAAAAAAATATTGGTAAATTTTAAAAACATATTTCTGAATATTCTTTCTTAAATACTTCTTTACCTAGCTTGATTGACTTTTTTAAGTCAATACAAGCTTTTTTAAACTCTTTTAATTTGAAATGTGTTATTGATTTATTGTAGAAAGTATTGTAATTATTGGGTTTTATTTTTAGGGATTTTTTGAAATCTTTTAAAGCTCTCCTATATTCTTTTAAATTGTAATTAGTTACTCCCATATTATTAAAAACTATATAGGATTTTTTATTGATATCGAGGAATTTTTCATAGTCTTTTAAAGCGCCCAAATAATCACTTATTTTAAATTTTGCATTACCTCTATTTAAATATGAATTTTCTTCATCTTGAACGTATTCAATGAATTTAGTATAGTTCTCAATTGCCTCAGTATAGTTTAGAAGTATAAATTGAGAATTTGCGATATTATAAAAAACCTGATCCTGAAAAATCTTTTTTGAAATTAATCTTTCGTAATCTTTAATTGCACCCTTATGATCTCCGATAGCGTATTTGGAATTTGCTTTTTTTAAAATGACTCTAGGGTTTTGATTAAGTTTTGATGAAATATTAAAATCTTTAATTGCACCAACATAATCTCCATAATCATGTTTGGCTATTCCTCTCTCTAGGTAAAATAAAAAATTATCAGGGTATTTTGATATCGCCTTTGAGAAGTTACTTATAATTTCTCTGTTAAATTTATTGTTTAGTTCTTTCGATAAATCTTTATTTTCATGAAGAACAGAGCAACCAGATGTGACAGTTAAAAACATTATTGAAATTAATGTTTTTATTCGGATATTAAAAATTTGTTTTTTGATATCTAAAATAACTTTAGAAAATAAATTAAGTCATTCATATTATATCTTTTGAAAATGATGACTTAATACATTATTTTTCAACTGTATTCTCAATATCTTCTAGTAAATGTTTAGTGGATCTGCTAAAACCATTTGTTTTTAGGTAGTTTTGAGCCTCTTTAAATTTTTCAGCTACTCTTTTTGCATAGGGAGTATTCATGGAATTTTGAGTCATTTAGAAAATGAAATTAATTTCATCATCTGTTTAAGTAAACCCTTGATAAGTATTCAAAAATACAAGAATATAAAAATAGGATTTTTTACTTACTAAAAAAAGTTGTTGTAAAAAGTTTTTTATTTTTAAAAATAAAATTTTTTTAATTCGATAATTGACAATGACAAATATATTATTAATTCTTATCTTGCTGATTGTTTTTTTAGTAATTTTATGTATCTTATCTTTCTATTCAAAACGAAAAAAAAGGTCAGAAAACAAAAGAATTATTAGTCCACCTCACATTTTTTTCTTAAAAGAAAAAGAATTCAATCCTGATATAAGCACAGATAATTGGGATTTACACAAACTTAGATTAGAAAGATATAGAAGATCACAATATAAGGGATTAACTTTCTTTGTAAGTTCGGAAAATAAAATTTACTATCTATCCGAAAAAGGAGATAAAGTTTATTGCTAATAAGTTAAATTAATTTTATAAATAGGGAAAACTGATAAAAATTAGTAATATTAATGAAGTATTTATTTTTATTTTCAGAAAAATTTTACAAGTTTATCGAATGGGAGTGGAATACTTTAAAAAATTTAAGAAGAACAAAAAGAAAAAATTTTTTTCTAAGAGGATCATTTGCTTTATTTAGTTTATTCTCTATTCTTTTTTTAATATTTTCGCCTCCTATTATTTTTGGAATGTTATTTGGAGAAGGATTAAAATTTAGTATTTTTTTTATTTGGATATGGATTTTAAATTTAAAGTTTTTTTGATAATGTATAATTTACTTCCCAAGGTTATTTAAAATTAAGAATATAAAAAATTTATTTTATGCCAAAAATATTCAAACAAAATAAGTTCGCTTTGTTGGGAGCAAATATATTAATAATTTTACTTTGGGTAACTATATCTTCCTTTTTGATGAATTTATTTCAAAGTGAAAATGCCCCATTTTATATGTATAAAATTTCTTTTTTAATAAGATTCCTCCCTCCTATTTGGGTTACATGGTTCCTTTGGATAAAAAGAGGTGGTTTAAAAAGATAAATTACAAAAGCATTTTTACGGATTTACTATAAAAACAAATCAGTTAATATCTGAAAGCTTACTTGAAATTTTCATGTAAGAATTAGGTAATTTAGAGATTGTTTTTAGCTAAGAAACAATCTCTTTTTTTTACAAATATTTTTTCTCATAAAAAAGTGTTTGTCAGTATCCCTATTGACAAACACTCATGACGATCATTTTTTAAAAATTAAACAGGCAATCTATTATCAATTTCTACCACTCCAGAATCCATAAGACGGCCGATCTTGATAACTAAAGCCATATCTAACCTTGAAAATTCAGATTGATGGTTAGTTATCCAATCAAGTTCAGAAAGAGTTATAACTCCCAAAGTATTTACTTTAAGAAAAAGTAAGCCTAAATTCATTCTAAAAAATTCCGGGGATTATCCAGCCGAATAAGCCATAATTTACAACTAATGCAAATAAGCCCATCATTGCCATTCTTCCATTGGTTCTCTCGGCATTTTGCCAATAAGTTGGTTTTGAATTTTCCATTTTTCTCAGTTGAAAGTTTTATAAATAGTTTTTATTTAAACGAAACCAGGAATTATTTGACCTGTTGTGAGATATGCTCCAACAGCAGCAATTAATCCAAGCATTGCGAATCTTCCGTTGAGAGTTTCTGCAACAACTTTTTCTTTTTCGATTGTTTTGACTTTTGTGTTTGTGTTTTTCATTTGATTAAAAGAAGAATAGTTTAAATTTTCGTTTTGAAATTGCTTGGTTAGATAAGCAACAAGGATGGCTGTAAAGAATACAATTACGGCTAAGAAACCTGAAAGTGGACTCATTAAAAAATGCCAGGAATAATTTGTCCAGTTGAAACGTAGGCACCTACTAATGCAACAAGTCCAATCATTGCCCAACGACCATTAACTTTTTCAGCATTTTGTGGGTAGCTGTCATATGAAACAGACTCATCTATGTAAGGACGTGTCTCAGTTGGAAACATATTCTGTCTGCCACCTGATTCAGTAGTAACGTTAGAATTAACCATTTAAATTATGTAATTGTTAACTAATGTAACACTACTATTAACAAATGTAAAGTATTAGGCCGAAATTAAGTTATTTTCAAGATATTTACTACATAAATGTCACATATCAGTAACAATAACTTTTAAATTGTTGTTTTTTAGGCTTGCTACGCTTTACAGATTGGCTCGAAACTATTAAAAATTCAATTTGTTGTTTCAGTATTTATTTTAAAATCCTTAGAAAGATATCAATTTGGTAGAAAAAACTACATCATTCTGATATTTGAATAATTAGTTTTTAGATATAATTTATTTTACTTTCTTATGGAATTCGCAAAAAAAATCATGACCGAAAAAGCTGAAAAGCTTAATGGTAAAGCAGCAATGCTTGGAATGTTTGCTCTTGTAGGAGCCTACTATTTTACTGGTCAAATTCTTCCAGGTATTTTCT
The DNA here is from genome assembly GCA_017644375.1 of Prochlorococcus marinus CUG1435. Taxonomy (NCBI): domain Bacteria; kingdom Bacillati; phylum Cyanobacteriota; class Cyanophyceae; order Synechococcales; family Prochlorococcaceae; genus Prochlorococcus; species Prochlorococcus marinus. The sequence goes on along the minus strand of JAEPLP010000001.1, from coordinate 57,639 downwards.
AATAAAAATCCTTTTTAAATTTTTTCAGGGGCTTTATCAAGCCCTTTTTTACTGGATTATTATGCTCTTTTTAATTATCTAATAATTCAAATAATTTATTTATTAGAAGCTTTCTTTTTAAAAAAGTTTTATCAATATATTTTTTATTCTCTTCTTTTAAAGTTTCCTGACCATTTAAGCCTAATCCTTTAAGGACAAACTCTTTATCTTCTTTAATCCAGTTATTTATCATTCCCCCCGTCGTCTCTATATGGAATTGTAATCCGTAAGCAAAATTACCAATCCTAAAAAACTGTTCCTTACAACGTGAACTACTAGCAATGAGTACTGCTTTATTAGGTAATAAAATCCTATCTCCATGCCAATGCAGTACATGAAAAGGGTCTTCAAACAGTGCTTTAAAGTCTTTATTTAATTTATTAATAAAAATTTGAGACCATCCAATTTCCGGTAATGCTTTTGGAGGTGATCCATATTTAAGAATTTCTACATCTCCTCCAGCAGCACTCGCAAGCAACTGAGCACCCAAGCAAACACCGATTATAGGTCTTTCATTTTCTAATTCTTTTTTTATAAAATCTCTTTCTAACTTAAGCCAGGGATATCTGTCGCTTCCAATATCTTTAACTCCCATTGGTCCACCCATAATTAGAATTAAGTCACCTTTTTTTGTTTGCGGCAGAGCATTTTTATTATCTAAACGAATAATTTCGATTTTCAAATCTCTTTCTTTAGCAATTTGTTCAAAAAGACCTGGCCCTTCTATTTCTAAATGCTGTAAAACTAATAAGCGCCTTATTCTCTTCATTCACTTTCCATTATTTCAGCTGATTCAGAACAGACATTAACGCTAAACCACTTTATTGCCGACCAAGTATCTTCTTGGTATGTACCTGCTGCAATACTTACAAAACAATCATTTTCATACCAACTTCGATAACTGGGGGTTACTCCCGTTCCTTTTAATCTATTTTCTAGGCCTTTTCCATATTTTTTAATGACAAGATTTATAGCTTCATTCTCAATTTCTCTTTGCTTTTCATCAGCAAAACCTCCTAGGGGTACAAAAAAAAGAATTGATGCAATAAGTAAACGTATCATTGAGTCTTTTTTATATGTAGCTGATTTTATTTAGATTAATTAGTTTTTTAAAATCATCAACTCTATTTTGTCCATTTTTTAATGGTCTTGAGGAGTCAAGAACTGCTGCACAGCATAAATGCCAACAAGATTTCTCATCTAGTCCTAATTTCTTGCATATGTTTTTAGGGGCTTTGATTACTGTATTTATTTCTGCGATATGTTGAGTAGTTTCCCATAATTCTCCTTCAAGAAAGTCAAGTTCAATATTTGATAATAATTCTGTAGCAACGTAATCCCTAATTAGCTCAGTTAATTCCACAATATTTCATTGAAGCAGAAGAAGTTAAATCATCTTTTATTATTTGTATAGCAAGATAAAAAAAAAGGAGCTAGTTTGCACCTTTCATCTATAAAGGCTTTTTCTTGGCCGGATCACTTATCCGTAATTATGAGATACTTCTGTCCATCCTTTTTGGTGCAGTTCGTGCCACTTTTCCCAGGCTGAGTCTATGTTGAGTTTTTCAGAGGATTTGTACCCTCCAGGTTCGCCAAGGTGATTTGTAAAGAAAAGATGAGTATGAATTTTCGAATTAGGTTCAAGAGAATTTTTGCATTCTTCGAAAAAGATAATTCTGCTGCCTTCGGGATTTAGTAGGCATCCTTTGGGCTTGCTAGTGCTACAACCAAATGAGTACTTAGGATCCATACTTTACCTTTAATCGGCTGGCTGATTGTTAATACATTTGTACTATAAATTATATCCTCATTGTTTTGCTGTCAATCCTTTTAAGGTTAAGTACTTATTTACTAATAATTATTTTGTTTTTTAATAAATAAGATAATTTCTTTAAGTTTATGAATTACAGGGAAGATCTAGAAATCAAACTACAAAAAGTAACACTTGCAATGCAGGAAGTTGTAGATGATATCCATAAAACTGAACCTGAGAAGCAGAGAATAATTTCCAAACTTATTGAATTTAAAGAAGCAATCATTTCAAAGGGAATTGAACTTAACATTGAATTAGAGGCAGCCTAGAAATATTTAATATCTCATGAATGTTTAATAACTTTTAGAATAATGTTATTAACAAAGAAGGGTTATTTATCAAATGCAGCCTGGTACTTTTGAATTATTGATCCTAGTATTTATCTTTTTAGGTCTTCAAGCCTGGTGGATTATCCCAATAGTTATTAAGAATAATAAATTAAATAATAGAGGTAAGGATTTAAGAGAGGAAATTAAGCAATTAGAAAAATTATATAAAAAATAAATTAGTTTATTATTTTTGCAAACTACCTATTATTAGTGAAACTCAAATATCTAATGAGATTAAAGAAATTTATTCCAGTTTGCTTCCTTTTAATTGGGACTTTAGCTTTACCAAAACCTTCTCTTGCAGAAGAAAAGATTGAAGTTATACCTATTATTCAAAGTTCAAAAGGACTAAGTGGTAAAAATTTTAATTATCTCGAGGGTAAGCCTGAATTAAGACTCTTAAAAGTAAAAATTCCAGTTGGCTTGAAAACTCCAATTCATACTCATCCTTCCCCAATGTTGATTCATGTCACCAGAGGAAGATTAAAGCATGTGAGGGGTGAAGAAATTAATTTCTTTAAAGCAGGTGATGCATTTATAGAGAGTAATAATGGGGGGCCCCACTATGTGAAAAGTGTTGGGAAGAAGCCGGCCATACTTCACGTGGGAGTTGTATCAGTAGTTGGAATGCCTACGGCCATAAATAAATAAGATTTTTCTCAAAGTTGTTCTATCAGTATGAGGATTAAACTTTTATGAAGAACAGCTGTAGTGAGATACTCCTCCATAGTTAAAATACTGGCTTGGTTTTAGTTGATTATATTTTTGATCTATTTCTGAGGGTTGTTCTATATATGGATTACTAAAGACATCCTGTAACTCTTTTATCTTTTTGTAATTCCCCTTTTCAGCTTCTTCATATGCGGGAACGACCATCCATTCGCGCCAAGTATAGACTGGATTAAGGGATTTCATTGATGTCGATTTTTCTTTAATATTTCCCTCTTTCTTCAAGACTGATTGCCAGTTTTCAAGCCATACTTCCCACCTATTATTGAGCTCATCATTAATTGGTAAATAGAAACTCTCTTTTAAAGAATTTAAGTTATCAGGTATTTCAGAGAGTTTACGGAACAAAATTGTATAGTCTGCTTTTGAAATGACCATGAGATTAAAAAATTCATTTATTAGAGTTTCGTTGTAATGTTCTAAACCAAGCTTGTTTGCCCACATTTTCATCAATTCCTTATTCATTAATTCAGAAAAGTCTTTTTCGATTTGATCTAACTTTTCTTGATCTTGTTTGCTTTGTGAAAGTAACGGACTAAGAGAGGAACAGAATGTTTTAAAGTTGATTGCCGCTGCAGAAGGCTGGTTAAAAAATGAGAAATGTTCACCTCCACCTGTCCATGGTTGAAATCTTGGATCAAATAATTCACAGAATCCAAAAGGGCCATAATCCAAGGTATAACCTCCAGCAGCACAATTATCACTATTGAAATTACCCTGGCAATAACCAACTCTCATCCAGTTGGCTATAAGTGATATAAGTCTTGATCTGTATAAAGAAGCCAGTTTTATTACTTTACTTTCAATTGAAATCTCATATTCAATTTCATCTTTATAATTTCTATCAATTAGATGTTGAACTATCATCTTTAGTTCATTGAGGGCCTCATCATGCGCATTTTTACGAACTCGTCTTGCAAAAAGTTCAATCTGGCCTACACGTAAAAAAGATGGAGCGACTCTCGTAGTAATTGCCGCATGATTATCAATCATGATATCAGGTTCAAAATATCTGGACCCTTCGGAATACCACGGTCTTCTAACTATTTCTGAACGTGAGACATAAAGTGTTAAAGATCTTGAGGTAGGGATTCCCAAGGCATCCATTAATTCCTGTGCGAGAAATTCTCGAACGCTAGATCTTAAGACAGCTCTACCATCTGCTCCTCGACAATAGGGAGTGGGACCTCCTCCTTTAAGTTGCATTTCCATTCTTTTCCCATTGAATAAACCTTCAAAAACAGAAATTGCTCTGCCATCGCCATAACCATTGCCAGTGCCAAAGGGACATTGTTGGTTATATTCAGTTCCGTAAATTGATAATGCATAACCTGTTGCCCAACCAACAGGACTCATTGGATAATTAGCAACAGAAATATCACCTGAGAAAAAACGACAAAAATTCTCGTCTTTAGTAAGAGCTGAGCTTAGATTTAGTTCTTTAAAAAGTTTGTTGCTATGGGAAATATATTCTGGTTCTGGAATAACGGTTGGAACAACTGGTACGTAATGACCTGAATATACTGAACGCGGCTTATGATCATTTCCATCTTTTGTTGATTGAGGATCTGCTTTAAGAGAATTTATAAAAGAATAGTCAGATAGTTGAGAAAATTCAGAAAAATTTTCTGTAAGCTTTCCCTTTAGTGAATCAGATTTTGTAGACATCAAATTTGTTATCTATTCTTGTAGGCGTTCAAATTTCTTAAAATTAAACATCTAAATTTATTTTATATAGATTCTATTAAGGATGGTTTTTGCCGACACGTTTGAGATTAAATAGAAGTTAAAATTTAATACTTCATTAAAAAAAAGTTCTGCAGTATATTTATTGTCTTGAAAAAACTTTTTGCCTCTTAAAAATTTCAAAAGGAAATTTTCATAATATTTAGCCTTTAATAGAAGTCATTGGTAATACTTGTTTTTTTGATTAAATTTTTTTATTTCGCTCAAAATTCTCAAAAAACATATAAGAAATTTAATAGCTTAAAGCTTTGTGCCTACCCCCTATTTTTGCACTATATCGCAGTAAATTAATTCAATTTTATACATTATTATTTTTAATATATTTTTAACTTACCCAGCCTTTGAGCAAATCAAACACACTAATAAATAGTCCAAAACCAATAATTGGGGGCGCAACCCACCTTGTCATGAATTTTAAATAACGTGTCGTTTTGATGCCTACTTTTGAATCACTAAGTTCTTCATTAAACTTTCCAGGTACTACCCATCCCATAAAGAAAGTAACCAAGAATCCACCAAAGATAAGTAATACTCCTCCAAAAATCGAATCAATAGTTCCAAGAATGTTTAAGTTCAATGCAGAAGGAATGCCTGCTAAAAATAGGAAAAGAGTTATCAGCCAAACAGATTTTTCTCTTTTAAAACCAAATTTATCCATTAAAGAGGAAACTGGAACTTCCAATAATGAAACTGAGGAAGTTATTGCTGCAATATAAGCTAGTGCAAAAAATGCAACAGCTACAATTCTTCCAACCGCTCCATATGAACCAAGGCCCGTAGGAATTGATATAAATAATGCACCAACTGTTGATTCAGAAATAGCATCACTTAAACCAAATGTTAAAACAATAGGAAAAGTAATAAGTCCTGCCATAAGACCCACCAAAGTATCTAATGAAGCAACTCCAACACTTAGTTTTGGAAGATTACTCTTCTTATTTAAATAGGAAGCATAAGTCACCATAACTCCAATTCCTAAACTTAAAGAAAAGAAAGCTTGTGTAAAAGCATTTCTTATTGTTTGAGGGTTCCTTAATTCATCAAAGTCAAACTTAAACAAAAATGTTTTGTATCCTTCCCATGCGCCTGAAAGTGAAGTGGCCCATATTGCTAGCGATAGAAGAATGATAAAAAGTATAGGCATAAAGAATCGTGTAACCTTTTCGATTCCTTTTTTTATCCCTGATGAAACTATTATGGCTGTAAGAACAAGACTTAATAGGTGCCCCAATAAAACACTGCTACCACTACTAATTGAGCCAAAGAAAGCTTCTGCTTCACTTAAATTTTTTGGTAATCCAAAAAATAATGAATGGAACAAGGTATCTGCGGTCCACCCCATTATGACTGAATAATATGATGCTATTCCCAAGGGAGCTATAAAGAAAAGAATTCCTAATGGATACCAATTTTTCCCAGCTAACTTTACTGGTGCGAGCAATGTGCTTGCAGTGGCGTTTCTTCCTAAAGCCATCTCAGCAACAAATACCGGAAGGCAGACAATCATAACGATTAGTATATATAAAAGTACAAAAGCAGCACCTCCACCTTGAGAGGCTCTGTAGGCGAAACCCCAGAGGTTACCAAGACCTACTGCGCTACCAGCAGCTGCAAGAATGAATCCCAACTTACTAGTCCATTGTTCTCTTGGAGAAATTTTTGAGTCCAAAATTAAAATCTGTTTTTTATAGTTGATTTATAACCCATAAATAAAAATTAGTTAATACATTGCTTAATAAAAACTAATCTTTATTCAATTATTTTTTTGCAAAAAGATTTAAAATCTAAAAAACATCTCATTATTGCTATGACTATTGAAACGACTATTTTAGATTTTCAACTAAGTAATACTTTTGAACAATATGAATCTCATATGAATGCTGAGGAACAGCAGTCGATGTTTAAAGAAATGGGAGTTAAAACTTTTTATATTGGTAAATCATTAGATGATCCTCAACGCGCGACTGTAATTTTTCAAGGACCAAAAAATGTTCTATACGATATTTTTATGAACCCTGAAACAAAACCTATTGTTGAAGCTTCAGGGCATATATATGCGGGTACAAAAATAACTCGATGGATTTCTTGAAAAATAAATCTTTTATGAATTATCAACTTTTAATTGAATCATATTCTTTTGGGACATCCCTTTCTGAGCAAGAAATAGAACTTTTAAGTCTGGAACTTGAAACTCAAATCATGAACATTAATATATCAACAGATTTTGGCTGTTTTAAATCGGCCCCAACCCATATTTGCGAGGGTCTAAATTTAAAAAAAGATACTTATTGGATTATGTGCCTTGCTGAAATATTAGATTTACACAAGCCCCCCAAATTTGGGAAAACAAAAAGTGTGGAGGTTTTTGATTTACTTCTTAAAAAAGGACTTGTTATTGGTTAATTGTTTAATTATTTGAGTATTAAAAAAGTTGTCTTTTCTTTATTCTGATAGCATTAACCTAGTGTCAGATAAATAAATGAACGATTCTAATGAATTGATATTGGGAGATATTATCAAGCTAACGAGATCAAGTGAAAAGAAATTTAAACTAGGAAATTTTAAAGGGGCAATAGATGACAAAATGAAGGCTAATGAAATATTGAAATCCAAATCTTGTGATGAAAAAATTATTGAAAAATATAGAGAAGAATTATCTAGTTTATATTCTTCAAAATTTGATCTTATATTCGATCATAAGCTGAAAATTGATGAAATAAAGAGAAATGAGATAGTAAAAATGTTGGAACAAAAAAGTAAGGAAAGATTAAAAAATCTTGATTATAAAGGAGCAATAAAAGCCTTTAGGAGGGCAGAAAAATATTTTTCAAATTAATATCAACCTAAATCTCTAAGTTTTTATAAGAGAAATTAAATTTATAAGTTTGAGTATAAAAAATAATGAAAGGGTTGATTTTTTTTCAGAATTCGTTTCTCTAAAGATATATCATTTTTGGTACTACTCATGGTTATGCCCCAATCCACTTTGGAAAGCTTATTATTTTTTTTGATACTTTCTCTCGTTGCAACTTACATTGTTAATTTAAAGTATTCTTCAAAATTAAAAATACAGAAGTAGTTTTAATTTATCTTTTGTCTTAATTAGATTTATTTCCTTGGATCACTCCAAGTTTCTTTGTATAACCAGCTCAAAAAAGTAAGAGTAAGTATATTCCCAAATGCATAACTTATTCCTAATAATGGGTCATAAATATTGGCAATAATCGTCAACATTATAAAGATTATTAACCCTGAAACAACCAAATCCTGAATAGGCAAATGGTTAAAATTCACCGAATTAATCATTTGATAATTGTTTTTAATAGTTTAAATTAATTATAAAACCAACAAGTACCTTATTTATTTATAAGGCAATATCATCTAAGATATGAATAATTTTAGGATTGCTAAAATAATTGTAGTTTTTTCATCATTAACGTATTTGAGTGTTTCTTTTTTAAGAAATTATAATTCTCCAGAAAATATAGAAAAAAGATGTATCCTTAAATTTGAAAAAGATTTTAAAAATAATTTGGAAACATCTCATGAAGAATGGAATCAAATTTTAGATTTAGCTGATAACAATTATTTAAAATGTATGGGAATACCTCATTTTTAATTATGGGAGAGGCAAAGAGAAGAAAAAATTTAGGTATTCCGCCTAGAAAAAAAACTGAAGATATAAAATTGCCTCAACTTGATAAAAAAGCCATACAACAAAAAGTAAGGTCTACTTTGTATAAATATCCAATTATCCCTTTTCTTTTTTATGGAGCTGCAATATTGATCCTAATCGGAGGTTTATTTTATGTTTTTAAATCCTTCAATATAGCTTAATTCAAAGGATTATTAATTTTGATATTTATGATTTTTTGGCATCATCAATAAAGAAACTTGAAGGATAATAAATGAGCAATTTTTATTGTGAAAAAATAATCAAAGAAATAATATATGAGAATTATTTACGATTGACACCATCAAATGGTGTTGTAATTTTAGATTAAATTAAAACTTTTTATGAAAAAAATAAATAAAAAATATGATGAAATAATTCGTCAAGCGGATAATGCAGTTGGAAGAAAAGAAGTAGTTAGTTTATTAAAAAAAGCTGCAATAATTATGTCTAAATCTGAGGAAAACTTAGCTGCTTAAATTTAAAAACTATTTTATAAGGATAAATAAAACACCATAAAGAATAATTGATGAGGATGCAGCCATAATGATAAATGGTAGTATCATGCTTGAGTTTAACCATCTTAAAAGTCTAATTTTTTTGTTAATTACTCTTGGCATCTTTTCTGAATCCCTTGATTGCAACCTAACAAGTAAATAAATGGTGTAAATGATTAATTAATTTTTTTAAATATCATTCTTTAGCTATTTTGGAATTAAATTTTCTAAAGAAAATTATTCTAATTTCATCCGAATTTTTTATTCTAAGAGAAATTTTTAGGTAATTAATACCTTGTATTCTTCAAATTTCTTATGCAAGATTTAGAAACATTAGATTTCTAAATAATGATTAAAAATTTTAAAGAGGACCCTGAAGAATTTAAAGATTATGATTCAGAAATGTTACTTAGGATTCTAAATAAGACATCACTGGAGAATGAAAAAGGGGATGATAAAGAGCTATTTGTAGATGAAAATTGGAAAATTAATTCAAAAAATATGAGTAATATAATTCCTTCAGATAATTCAAATTTGAAAAGAATATTATCAAATATTTTCCCAAATAAAAAAATAGTGATTCAGGATAATAATGATGGTTCGCAAACAATTTTCTTATCCTAATTTAGGAAATATTAAAACCTTATTTATACTTTCTACTCAATATTTATTTTTTTGAGAAAAATTTAGTAAAAATTACTCTCGCGGAATTTTTTTAAAGATGTTATTATTCACTAACGTTCATCCAAGTTTATATCTCTGGACGCATGAAATGGGAGTAGGGAACGGGATTCTCATTAACTGCAAAAGACCATGAATAACCTCTTACAAATAAGAGAAAAAATCAAAAGAGCCAATAGGCTTTATGAAGCCCAACTTTTGGCTACTAAAAGTGGAGAAGTTACTCCATACAGAAGATCCGTCTTTGAAGAAAGAATCAGGAAAACACAAAAAGAAATGAAATTGAAAGACTCAAAAAATTAAATTCTTTTTTGAAACTGATTAATTAAGAGGGGGTTTTAGCCCTCTCTTTTTTTATTTTTATAAAAACAAAGTAATTATTAATTTATTTTTTCGATTATCGATTATTAAAAACAACATAATTTTGATGCTTTTACTATTGATTTAAATTATATAAATGGCAAATTTAATTCAGTAATTAAGAGGTAAACAAATATGTTTAAAGAGAAAAATAAACAAATTAAAACCTTACCCAATAAATCAAATTTAGATCAAGTTTTATGGTTTATAGAAAATTATTTGCCCCAAAAGAAAGATCGAGGTGTTCAAAAAAAATTGTATATGGATAATCTAGAAGCAGAGACTATTAAGATATTTTCTAAATTAGCCTCTACACGTTCTAAAACATTATTACCAACTCCGAAAAATACGACAATCTCTTTTACCTTTGGTAATTGGGCCTTGCCTTACCTGAAATTGCTTAAGAAAATAGGAATAGCTAAGTAAGAAAATTGTGATCGGCTAGAAGTAGATTTATCCCGCAAATAAAAATAAATAAAGATTAAAAAGTCTCAGAAAGTTCTTTTTGAAATTTAAGGAGGAATACTTACTTTACATAAAAAATACAATTGCTAAGTTTAAGATAAGAGATCTATTCATTAATGTTTCTAAATTATCTGCCTAGTGAAATGGTTGAAGTTGTTGGTTTGACAATGATTTTTTCATTTTTGGTTGGAACTATCTTAATTTTGTTATTTACATCAGATCAGGCAAATACAAAGAATCTATATTTAAAGAAGGCTAAATAAATTTAAAATAATTTGTTTATCTATAAATGACCTCTGTTTTTAATAAAGTTAACTCGCAGGTTTAGAACATAATTTTTAATATTGATACATAAACAAATTTAAGATTATGGGCGAAGCTAAAAGAAGAGAAGAATTAGGATTGCCACCTAGACAAAAAAATGAATTAAATAAATCTGATAGATACCTTTCATGGCTTCCAATTACTAAATCAAGAATTAAGAAATACCCTTATATGGGTGTAGCAACAATGGCACTAGGAGCGATAATTTTCTTAGTAAGTGGGGGCGCAAATAGTATTAATTAGTTAGATTTTGCTTGGCTTAGAATATATCTAAGATTTTTTTTGTAATAGTTTAACGCCAGATATTATTGAGATTATTGAAGCTATACCAAGAAATATCGAATAAAAAGGTTGCAAATTAATAATGCCAAAATTACCCGTATGCCATTTTATTAACCAAAAAGCATCTACTCCTAATGGTTGAAGAATACTATAAATAGTCCCAGATACAATAGTAATTAGTAAGGGGATTGCTGAAATTGCGGTTATTTTTCTGTGAATTTTTCTTTGATCTTTTTTTAATTTTTCCATCTATTTCCTCAAATAGATATGTAATTCTTTTTCGTTTTTGCATGGCATCCATTTATCTTGATTCTTATGTATTCCTTCGCAACCAATTTCTAAAGCTCTTTTTTCAGCTTCCTCCTCAGAAAGAAATGTACCCCTCATATGTGCAAGAAAATAGTTATTGAAATTTAGAGATAAGAAAAATAAAAAAATAAAAAATTTAAAATTTCTAAGAATAATACGCATTTTTAACTTTTAAGGATAGAGTCACAAATACTAGATGGATTTGCTTGTTTAACTAATTTTAGTCTTTTGATAAGTTTGTCTCGATCTATTTGATGTTTTAAATAATTAATACATAAATTTTTTTCCTGATATACCATTGCTATTGGAGCAATTTTTAAAGCAATAGCAAAAGTACCAATAACTAAAAGAATGTTCGTAGCTAGTCGAATATTTGGTCGAAAATTTGATCTCATTAGTATTCTTTGTTTCTGTCAATAACTTCCTTTAAATATATATCTTTTAGCTCGTCATTATATCCATTTTCTTTTGCAAATTCTTCTAATTCCTTCAACTCTTTTTCGATCATTAAGAAGATTTGGATATATTGTTTTTCATATCTTCAATTTGGTTGATTAATTCATCTAACCATTCTGTATTATTTTCGGATCTTTTCTGAAAATATGTAATTTTAGGTTGATTTATTTCTAGTGTCTCATAATCTCCACTCATAAATTACCCCTAAATTTATACTCTGCATAATTTATCTAGAGAGATTATTCCCATCAATAGGTTCTATTACTTATTAGAAAATTAACATAGGTAACAAGTCGCTTTTTTAATGGTATAAATATCAAGGAATTTATCTCTTACATATATGCCAACTAATGAAGAACTAGAAAAAAGAATTGAGACTTTAGAAAAAGAAGTACAACATCTTAAAGCTGTTCTGCAATATCAAATGAGAAATAAGAAAAAGTGATTCTTATTGCATAGCAATTACTTTTGGTCAGATAAGCACTCTCTTTTGGTTGTTTTAGGTACCTAATGAAAAAGCTAAATATTAAAAATTAGTCCATAATTAATCACTATCTGAAAAAATAAATTTAGTCATTGATATTTTGAACATATTTGTTTATATATATATAAAACTAACCTATATGATTAACTCAATAGCTATTACATTGTTATTATTAGGTCTTTTAGTCGCTTACAAAAGACTCAAAAGAAAGAAACGGCAATTTCACGCACCACCTACAAATCAACTTCCTAGTTGAAGATTAAATTCCGTCTTCGTCTTCTCCAAAAGGATTGTATCTAATATCCCAGATAAGAACTACTGCTATAGATAAAAGCAATAAACCAAAAATAACTTGAGGAGGTGGGAATAACATCAATAAAATATAACAATTATCAATAAGCTTTGCTTATGAAAATTTTAGAGGGTAATCGATATTGTTTGGTTCTAAATGTTTTACATATCATGCTGTTGCGCAATCTACTCCCTCACTATTGATGCTACAAGAAATTATACATTCAAAAAAACTTTCCAAAGCATCTGAATCTTTAATATTTGAATAAATGTCATTTTTCATGTTCAATCTTCCATTCTGAAGCTTATCTAGCAATTAATTTTAAATAATGTCAAATTTTAGGTAAAGGACCTATTCACCATTTTTTCTAAAAAAACTTTTGAATCTATAAGTTTTTTCCCACCCTTCCTCTAAAAGTTTTTTATATTCGTTTCTTGCTTCTTCGATAGATTCAACCCTAGAGCCTTTCATAACTGGCTTTCTTGATCGCTTATAAATACAACCTTAAGAAATAAAATTTGCATTAAAGATGCAAGAGGGCTTTGTATTATCTTCAAAAGGTTCAAACACTTTAAACCTATATTTGTCGTTAATGATTAAAGTAAACTTTTCCAGAAAAAAATATTGTTAGCTTCCCCAAAAATAAATTTTAAAAAGCGGGATAATCCCCATTCCCCAGCCTTTTGTAAAATCCAAGCACTACATATGGTGTTTGTAAGCATTTAAAATTACCTATTGATGGGGTTGTATGTTTCTGTTTAATTTGTCATTATAGGAGTCCCCATCACCTAGGCTCGTAAGAGTCTTTTTTTTTGCTATTTTTCCTTTTAGGCTTAAGCCCTTTTTAATTAGTGTTTAAAGACTTTTTATTTATTTTTTAAATGCGATAATTGATAATTAAAAAAATTATTTTATTCATGCAAACATACATAGTTCACTGGCAATTCCCAGATCAAGAAAGCCATATGCAAGGGGCAGAAGCTTTCGCGGGTTTTGTGGAAGGAGGATGCGAAGGTGATGAATTTGATGGCTTTAAAGTTATTAATCGAGTAGTAAATCCTGAAGGAGCCAACGGTTGGGCAATAGTTGAATCTTCAAACCATCAGAACATTTGGAAATGGAGTAATATTTGGGTCGATAATTTTGGTGTAGAAATTGAAGTTACACCAGTTTTAACAGATCAAGAATTTCTCTCGGTCCATAAAGAAATTGAAGCCGCCTCGCGCTAAAACTTAATCTTTTAACTGATTAACTGTCTATCTAACAAAGAGGGATAGATCTTTCTTTGTTATGAATAAAATTCTAGGCTGATAATCAATAAATGTGGTCTGCATTAAGATTATATAGAGGAGTAATAAATCTTGAGTTGGAATTGTACCGTTCTTGTCTTCATCCATGGAAACTTTATGAGATTCAATTTAGGATTGAGCACTCCTGTTACAACCCTTTGGTGTAATCCATTTGTATTCTTTCTTAATTAAGGGTTGATAATGGTAATTTTAAAAATTCATAACTGATTAGGAATTTAAAAACTAACCAAGAGAATCTAAATCTCTTCTATAGTGAACTGAATTCGCTTCATAACTTGTTACTTTCTGTTCATTCATTAGATCTGCAATAGTTGGATATTCTTTTTTATTTTTAAGATTTATTAAGTTTTTATTTTGAATTAAAATTGTTGATCTTTTCAAATTCATGATTAATTTCCTCAAAATTTTTGTTGGATTCTGATTACAGACCCTGGATGGTCATGCACATAAGAGTTAAATTCTCTCGCAAGCATAAGGCAATCGTATGCATCGCGAGCATAGAAGCCGACTTGATGTGTATTGTTTAATGAATCTTTGTAACTCAACACATATTTATTACAAGATTTGATCGGTGTTGAAGGCATTTGACTTATGTCAACTACCACTAGTTCTAACTAAGTAAGATAAGCAATTGTCTATAAAATATGTACGGTTTGAGGTACAAATATATACGGATAGAGGACCAACAATTAAATTTTAAAATGTATATAATGCTTGAGTGAGAAGAAAGAAAAAGGAATAATCTCTCTGAAAGCACTGTAAATTTGATACTTCTTTTTAAAGTAGGTTCTTACTATATAAATTATTATTTTTAAATAATATTTTCAAGTTTCGGAAGGTTTTTCCTTGACACAACAAAATCAGGTTGTTAACTGAAATTAGATATTTTCATGTTTTGATGTATCCAAAAGTTTCTCTAATAAATAAAGATAAGAGCAACTTAGTGGTTTTTGAAAGCGATGTAAATAACCCTTTAAATGAAGGTTTTGTAGCTTATTGGGAAATTGTTAAATCGAATAATAAGCAGTTAATTTTTAAGAAAAGACTAACAACAAAAAGAGCTCAAAAAAAACTGACAATGCTTGAGGAAGAGGGTTGGATTAAGATAAATGAAATAGATCAGGTAGCTTAAAAGATTAACTTCTTGAGAAGTCATTTAACGTATTTCTTGAAAATTATGGTAAGAAATAAATTATGCTTATTCTTTATATTTTTTGTAATAGGATGTTCAAAAAATAATCCAATAATATTTAGGAGTTTTCAAGCATTAAGATGCGAATCAAATATAAAAGAAAAAAAATATAATGATTATATTTTTAATAGAAATAATGGTTATTTATACTTTTATGATCATATAAAAGACGAATTTTTCCTGAAAAATGAAAGATTCGAATCAGGATATTTTAGTGAAGATTCAACTGAATTTTATTCAAAACTTATGAATAACAAATTAATAATCACTACAATTGAATATGATCATGATTCTTCAAAAAATGATAGAAAAATTAAACACATTATTAATATAAAAAGATTATCTAAAAAGACATTTGAGATAATAGAAAACAAAAATTATTTTATATTCAAGTCAAAATGTTTTTGGATTGATCCAAAATTAGGTATAAAATAATCAAATAAATTTGAAAAGAAATTAAAATTGAAAAGTTTTAAATCATGAAAAGAAATAAATTATCATATTTTTTAATAGCTTATTTAATAAGTTTTACTTCTTTGCGTATAAACCCTTTATACTCATCAGCAACAATTTTAAATTGTAAAAGTCAAGTTCCTAAAGGCCCCCCTTGTCTCATAAAAGCCTCATCTTACAAGGTAGAAATTCAAAAATTAGATATTTGTTCGAAAAATCCATTTCCAGATTTCAGGACTACTCCAGATTATGCAGGCTCATTATGCTTAAGTTTGTTTGACAAGACAAATAATTCCAGCAAATTAAACTTAACAAATGACTTGAAATTAAAAATACCTGACAACACGCTTGACAATAGAGAATATAAATATATTTCCATTATTTTTAAAAATAAATTTACTGTTTCAGGAAAATTCACCTCAAATGATTATTCATGGATCACTGGAAGAAAAGGCCCTAAAAATGTTTTCAAAGTAAAAGATAATTTCAAAGTTCCGGGAAAGTTTAGCGAAAAACTAAAAAATTGGCGGGGTCTAAACAATTTAGATAATAAATACTGCGATAATAATGGCGGGACTTTCTCAAGATGTGATTTGAACTATAACGGATATAAATTAACTGCAATTGGTTTAAATGAAAATTATATAGAAACTTATGGAGAAAAAATAAAATTTCTTTTTTACAATGTAGAATTATCTCCTCCAATTACCTTAAACAAAGATACAAAAGGTACTATCAATATAAAATCTCAGAGAAATTTGGAGGTCTATGGTGATGGGAAAGATATAAAGTCAATTTCAGTGGCTCCTTTAATATTGAGAGCATTTTTTACAGAAATCTAAAAATTTAATTTTGAAAATTATAAATAAAACTAATAAATACTTTTTAAATAAGAACTCAAAAATTAACGGGTTTACGTATATAGAGTTCATACTTGTAATAACTCTACTTGGCATTACCGGTTCGATAGTGGTCCCTATATTCAATTATTCACAAAATAAAGCCCGACAAAAAGAAGCTACCTTAATTGTAAATTCAATGCTCAAAGCTGCAAAATCAAATTATGGCTTATATGCTTATTTACCTTCATCTATCCGCGAATTAATAAAATTTACAAGTTTAAAAAAATGTAATGCGAATGATGTTGACATATATGGAAGATTATCTTGTAAGGATTTGAGAGCTACGCCTGTTGAAAGAGATGATATTAATTTTTTCTCGCCATCTGGTAATTACAAAATTGAGATTTCCTCAACTTTTAGCGAGGAAGAGGGTTCAATGTTTCTAGTTAAGGCTAATCCAAATGGCTTAACTTATAAGGATGATGGGAGTGCAGTTATTGGTTGTTATAGTCCCACAAGTGGTGTGAGTTTAGTTAAAGAATTTTCAGGATTTGATAAAGGAGAAAAAGATTATATAACTTGCAGTTCTCGAGAAAATAGAGGTATTGGCAATGGAAACGGGAATGGCATAGGTAATGGAAACGGGAATGGCATAGGTAATGGAATCGGAGGTAATGGAATCGGAGGTAATGGAATTGGAGGTAATGGAATTGGGAATGGAATTGGAAATGGAATTGGAAATGGAATTGGGAATGGAATTGGAAATGGAATTGGAAATGGAATTGGGAATGGAGTTGGTAATGGAATTGGAGGTAATGGAATCGGAGGTAATGGAATCGGAGGTAATGGAATCGGAGGTAATGGAATTGGAGGTAATGGAATTGGAGGTAATGGAATTGGAAATGGAATTGGAAATGGAATTGGAAATGGAATTGGAAATGGAATTGGGAATGGAATTGGGAATGGAATTGGAAATGGAGTTGGTAATGGAATCGGAGGTAATGGAATTGGAGGTAATGGAATTGGAAATGGAATTGGAAATGGAATTGGAAATGGAATTGGAAATGGAATTGGGAATGGAATTGGAAATGGAATTGGAAATGGAATTGGAAATGGAATTGGAAATGGAGTTGGAAATGGAGTTGGGAATGGAATAGGGAATGGCTCCGGCAATAGAAATAGTCAAATATCTGATATCAATGAACAAACATCACTTCCAGGAAGTAGTGAAAACAAACAAAAAATTACTATCACTAAAACCGTTGAAAAATTTAATACTTCTAATAAGAGAGAAAACTTAGAAGAAACAAATGACAACCCTAAACTTGAAATAAATCAAAATGAATCTCTAATTCCTCCTTGGTTTAGGTAACAAATTAATGATTTATAAAATGGTAATTAATTTATCAAAATACTTTAAAAGAATTAAAACTCTAGATATTAAGAATTCAATTTTTAAGAAATTTTTTATCAAGTTTTTTATAGTTTCTTTATCTTCAATCAATATTTTTGTTAATGCCGAGCCTTATCAGAAAAGTGATTTTAATCGTCTCAAACCTGGAAATCTAAATATATCTGTTTATGTTTTCCATGATAGGAATAGAAATGGAATATATGATTTAGGTGATAAATCTATGGTAGGAGTTGAAACCGAATTAATTAAACCAGATGGAATGAGTGTTATTGCAAAATCTAATACAAACGGATATTCAAACTTCAAAATGGCCTTAGGAAGTTCAAACTATAGGCATATAAATAAAGATAATGAAAAATATATTTTTAAAGTTTTAGAACCACCAAATTGGAGAATAACAACTGGCAACAAAACTCAAAAAATAGTTTTCTTGCGAAAGATTGGCTCTCCTGGGGGGGTAATTGCAGATGAGCCTCCAAATTGGGTTGGCTTAGCCCCAAATTTAACCATAAAAGGACAAATTAAAAGTGGCGGCGGGAAATTACCGAGTGATTTAACTATTAAAGCAATAAGCCCAACTAAAAAAAAGAAACATATTAAGTTAGGGAAAAATGGTGAATTTATATTTCCTGTTTATAAAGGAAAATGGCAATTGATTTTCAAAAGTAAATCAATAAATTGGGTGCAAAAAAAAATCATTAATGTCAGTCATGCTCCAATCGAGTTAATGAATATTTTTGCTGGCGAAAATAAGTTGCCAATTTCGGGTAAATTGAAAATAGAAAACTTTGATTGGATTCAATATTCAGATCTTGAGAAAATTCCTGACGGACACTTGGGATTAAAATGGAATTATCTTTTGGCAATAAATAATAAAAGCGCAAGAGGTCCAGGATATGTGAATATATTGAATAGTGGCCATGGAATAGCCTATAGCAGTTCAGGGCACCCTGTAACCATTGAAGCTTTTAAAGGCAAAAAATTTGATTTCATAGGGGGTTACTTTACAGTTTCTTGGAGTAAGGCAAATGGAGAGGAACTAAAAGTAGAAGCTTACAGAAAAGGGGAAAAAGTATTTGAAGATGTATTTCATTTATCACACTTAGGACCTAAGTGGTTAGAGGTTGATTTGCGGAGTATTGATAAATTAATTTTATCGACTAAACATTATTGGCAATTTGCTGCAGAAGATTTACATTTTAGAATTGAAGATGATTTAAAATAATACTTTGAATTTATAGGAATTCATCTAATAGAGGATCGTTTTCGGGAATAATTGGCGAATATACCCCTTCCCACCAATCAAGCCAGCCGGGGAGTTGGCCTTCAGAAGTTTTCTCCCCAGAAATTAAATTTATAATTAAAGAATATTCTAAATTTTGACTAATATTAGATCTTGTTACACGAATTCTATTTTCTTCTAAAGTGCTTAGGTTGATGCATTCACCTGGATTCCCAGTATAAGAAAAAAGATATTTATTATTTTTAAAAATTCCTAATCCAGAATTATTTTCTGGTAAATCATATTGAGTCGATAAATCATTTTTAATTAAACCTGATTGACATTCCCTTACGCTTTTTAATAAATATTTTTCGGCAACTAAAACTTCAACAAACTCAAGAGCAGGAGAAAAATTTGGAATAACCATTACTGCTAAAAATCCAATAACGGTGATCGCAATAGAAAGATCAATTATTGAGAAGCCGTTTTCAATTATTCTTATTGTTTTTATATGATTCGATATTTCTTGTTTTTTAAGAAACATTTTTCTCCAGATCAACTACTAAATTATTTATCTTTAATACTAAAAAGTATATAAATAAAGATTTAATTCACATAATTGGTTATCAATAAATTCCTTTTTATTGTCACATTTTGCAAGAAATAGTAGAATTTATAATAATATTAATCATTTTTAAAAAAAAATGAAAAAATTTCTAAACTCAAAATTTTTGAGACCTCAACTTAGAATCAATAAAATTAAAAGTCTCTCATCCCTTAATCAGATTAACTCAGAAGATGGTTTTACTTTAGTAGAACTAATTGTTGTAGTAATGATGATTGGTGTTCTTTCTTCAATAGCAATTCCACAATTCATGACTGCTGCTGATAAAGCAAAACAGAAAGAAGCTACAGGAATTGTATCTGCTTTGATAAAAGCAGCTACTGCCTATCAGACTGAATACGGCAGTTTACCTGAAGACCATCTAGATATTTCAGAATTTGCAAAATTTCAAAAATGTGATGCAACTGGTCATGATACACAAGGAGCGGCAGTTTGCAAAGATGCTAATCCAGTAGGTCTAGCGAATGGAGACTTTGAATTTACTTCTACATCTGGTCATTATGCAGTTTCATTTAGAGTCTTCGGTACAGGAGCTACCCAGGAATTTCAAGTACTGGCCAATCCAAATGGGACTGCATACAGTGGTAATGGTAGTGCTGTGACAGGTTGTTATGCTCCCCAACAAGCACTTACTGAGGTATATGAATTTACTGCAAAAGCTGCTACCGAGGCTAACGGTAAAGGTCAAAGAACTTGGCGTCCTTGTATAGATGGGAATTCATAATCAGATCAATAATTAGTTGCTTCATTGTAGAGATTTACTAATTTATATCGTTTAAATGTTGATCTTTAAAAAATATTCACAAATCATATATAAAAAAAATAATCAAGGTTTTGCTTTACCACAAATCCTCATAATAGGTATAGGAATTGCTGTTGGTGTAAGTGGTTTAATGGCTGCATCAATATTAGGTTTAACAGGTTCAAGGATAAATAGACAAGAACTTCTAGCTAAATCATCTTCTTATTCGGGTATATCAAAATTAAGAGCACTACTTAATGACAATAGTCAGGGGAGATTATTTAATTACTTTTGGATTGTTAATAATTGCTCTGATAAATCTACTGAATGTGAATCTACAAATATACCTATACCCGCTAATCAATATTGGGCTGACGATTCTTGGTGTAATGATGAAGAAAACTGTGTTGGCAGACAAAAGGCCCCTTTCTGTCCTCCTAATGAAAATTTCACATGGTCAGAAGAACAACAAATAGTTAGGAATTTATTCATTGGTTCAAATACGATCGGCAACACAACAAATTATACAGAAAAAGAATTTTCACAGACATTTAATTTGATTTCCACCAAGTATATAGGTACGGAAAATTCTGGGATTAATTCAGTTCTGATAGAAGGTGTGTCCTCTCCAATAAATAGCACTAATGAATCCGCTTCAAATAAACTAAGAGTAAATATTCAAGTTAATAGTGATACTTCTGAATCAGGATTTGGTTTTTTTGGTATTGGTGAAAATAATTCTGACAAAAAAGATTCATTTTTTCTTGGGAATCTAAATATTATTCCATTTGATAATGCAAAAGGCTCAATAATATGGAGGATGAATCTTGAGGATATTAATGACTGCCAAAACGTAAAAGAATTAGCAAAAGGAGAGGATTCTTTATTACCTGATACCGCTAATGGGGGAATATGGATCCAACCTTTAAGTCTCCCAAAACAACCTAGATTAAAAAATGTCATTGATATTGGAACAGTAATTTGTACTAAAAAAAATTATGAAAAAATAAATACTAAATGCAAATTAGATGCTGAAGATTTACCTCAAAAAACGTTTCGTATATATTCACTATATTCAAAAGGCCCTGGTTCAGTATTCGAAGTCTCCACAACAGATGAATCAAAAGTTATTCTTGAAATAATGGGAGATATTGATATAAGTAATGAAGGTATTTTCTGCCATAAGAATGGAACTGAAGAATGCGGAACAGGAAAACCAGAAAACCTTACAATACTTTTTAAACAAAAAAACCAATCCGAAACAAACAAATTGGTTTGTAATAGAGAAGATTATAACGGTGGTGTCGTTTTAAAAAATAATCTTAGTTACGCAAATATTAGTTATCCAATAGATAATAATCTTTTACCTGGGCATAGTTTTTTAATCGACAACACTGGTGACGAGTCTGCAAAAAAATTTGGTGCTTTTATTTATGGCCCTAAGACAACTTTTATTTCAGTAGAGCCCAATAATAATTGGGTGCAAGTTACCAATGAGGAAGAAGGAAGCAATGCTGGACTAGTAATAACTTCAAGAGGATCATATGGATATATAAAAAATACACTCGGAAATTCTGTTGGCGACCAGATTACCAACCTTATTTTAAACTCTGACCTAAGACTTATATCATATGGAGGACTGCAAGAAAATAATCTAAATAACAATATTGAAGTTATAGGAATAGGGGAAAAAGTAGATAATTTACCTCCAGGAACACAATTTAATTCTTCTACAAATAATGTATTTCTCCTTTTTAATAATTCAACTGGGAATTATCATCTAAGAAGTTTTCAAACAATTAACATCAATCGTTTAAATAACAAAAACATGATGTATTCCTATCCAGGGAATTTTGCAATACTAAATCCTGAAAATAATTTCAACGATATCAATTTGGGAAATGATTTACAAGATTTCAATTCAGCAAAAGTTTGGTTGGATGCATTTGATATACAAGTTCAGGCAATTAATAGAGATTCAAGACGGGATTTTACTGGTGCAGCATGGGTTAAAAATTTATGTTTTGACAATACAGGATACAAGACATGGGAGTTTTCAAACAACTTTATAGATAAAATAAAAGAATGGCATGGCAATGAATTTAATTGGGGAATAAAATACTACAGAGGAAAATCCATTATTCTCTGGGATACATTAAGGGATTTTCAATGAATATCCTTGCGAAATTAAATCAAATAAAACATCAAGATATGAAAATGAAAAGTAATGGTTTTGGACTCGTAGATGGCATACTTAGTATTAGTCTTTTAGCAGGAGTTATTACGTATGGAATTTATTTCTCATCTTTAAGACTGGGCACGGTACATTCTTCTAATCTTATTCGTTCAGTAAACAAAGAAATTGAGAGAGATATTGAAAGATTAAAATTAGATTTATGGGCTATGTTTTATGATCAAAATAAAGGGGAGTATTTATTATCTAAAAACGAATGCAATGATTTTTTTGAAAATATAATTAATATTCCAAGTTGGACCATTGATACAGGTACAGAAAACGCAATTATTCAATCATGGCGACCAGGTAAAGAAAGAAGCAAAGTTTTTAGTGGTGGTACAGTTTTAATAACAAGAGAACTAAATATTTCTGCTCCCGTTAATAATGAATCTCTTAATAATTCAATAGCGACAGTCAATTATAGTGTCCAATGGGGAACAAATAATAAGCATTGGTTAAGTATCGACCTAAATCCAGAAGCACATAGTTGGTGCGAGCAAATTATCTAGAATGAACCAATCTTTTAAAAAAAATTTTACGTTAAATAAAAAATCTCTGGGATTTACTTTAGTGGAATTAATAATTGTAGTTGGAATGATAAGTATTTTTTCTGGTTTGATGTTACCTAGTTTTCTAAATTGGATAAGAACTGAGAAAGTTAATTCCTATACGCGAGAATTAAGAGAATATTTAAGGGTAGTTAGATTAAATGCAAGAAGATGGGGAGCTATTTGTACTATAAGTACAAACTATATTTCTCATAACGGAGTGTCAAATGATAAAAACTATTATGGTTATGATGTTTCCTGTAGTGGAAGTTCTGGAACAATTAATTCTTTAGCACCAGCTATAAATAATTCTATTTTTCAAATTATCAATAAAGACTTTAGAATAACTCCGAATGGTAGAGTCAGCTCAGATGGACCCATAGTAATCGTAATAGGATCAAAATATTTTAGTGGCGGTGCAAGAATGCTTAACTGCTTGATTGTACAATCACCAACTGGTCATATCATTAAAGGAAAATTTAATGACAGAAACTGGATTTCCTCTGAAATGCCAGTCAGCCAGATTGATCTTAATAATAATATAAGTGCAGATAAATGTGAATCATCTTAAATCAAATGAAAAATAAGATAGATAAAAAAAATGGTTTTACCATTATTGAACTAATTATTGCGGGAGCAATTTCAGTAACGGCCATAGGTATTGGATTCTCAATATTGCAAATTGCATTAAAAGGAAATAAAATTGATGAAACTCAAATGGGAATAAATGGAAGAATAAATGATACTCTTGATTTTATTTTAGATGAAGTTAAATCAAGCAAAAGAATTATTGATAATGAAGCAGACATAACTCAATTTAATAGTAATTGTACCTCGCCTAATGAAGGAGAATTCCTATTCGCAATAAGTCTGCCTAATCAAGCACTTACAAAAAGTGATTATAAACCTCAAGGCGATCAATTTAATTTAAATCAAGTTGAGTGTCCAATAGTTTACTCTCTAAGACCGAGCTTAAGTAATGAGAAATTACCTTATACATTAATAAGATATGGTCCTCAATATAATGATCTAGGTTATTATATCTCACCTTCTTATGCACAATTTCAAGAAACAATATTATTAGATGGAATAACGTCATCCACGGAATATAAAAAAATTAATTGCCCCAATGGATGGGATTCTTTAAACACAATAAAAGGGATTTCATTTTGCATCGATGAGTTTAAAAAAGCCATCGAAATACAAATTGAAGCATGGGATCCCCAGCAAGGAATTCAAAATAATCAATTAAGATCCATAGCTTCTATTGGAGGTTTTAGTTCAATACAAGATGAAAGACAAATTAATCTTTCACAACTTGATGCCAATAATTTCAATAATTCGCCATCATGCTTTGGCGGTCAATGCTGCTGGCTTGGGATTTGTTTAAGATCTAATAAAGTAACTTATCTAATAGATAATTCATTTTATATGCATGAGGATTATCTACACTATAACGGTGAAATAATTAACGGTAACTGGCAATCAATTAGCAATCCAGAAGTATTATCTCCAGTAATTAATGGTAAAAATTTATTTGAATATACGATATCAAGCCTAAAGCAACATATTAATCAATTACCAGCATCAAATAATTTGTCAGAACAAAATAAGATGTATGTCCAAATTATTGCCAACAATAGCATTTCAAATTATTTATTTGAAAATGGTCCGCAAGAACTTTCTTCTTCAAATAAGATTCTTGCCTTAAATTATTTAGACAATTTGAGGGCAGAAGGAGAAACAGCAATAGATCCTTGGGATGATATTTGCAGAATTCTAGAATCAGAATATGTCGGCCAATTAATTATTTTAAGCGCTTGGAAGCCTACAACCGTTAGTGCATCTATTCAGCAATCATGTGCTGGATCAGTGGAAGGGGAATATGCAGATATAGTTAATGAATATAATCAATTCACAAGAAGCAAAAGTGAAACTGGAGCTTTGTTGATCGATAGCATATCTCTTTTTAACAACTTTTGCGAAAGTTCAAAAAATATTTTTCGGGAACAATGGTTAGGTTCAATATCAGAAGGGGCAGAATCTTATTGTGTACACATTAAATAGAATGCATATTTTATTATTATTACTTCAATTCTTCATATAAGTTTTTAGTATTTTCGTCACTGAATTTAAGATCATATTTTTTATTATTAACAGTTGTATCGTCTTCAAGAACTTTAGGAGTAACTAAAATAATTAATTCTCTTTGATCATTATTAGTTTGTTTCGATCTAAATAAGGCACCTAGTAATGGCAAATCCCCTAATATTGGATATTTATAAGTTGTATCAACATCTGTCTCTTGAATTATGCCTGTAAGGACAAGAGTTTCTCCGTCTTTAATACGGATAGCTCCTGTATCTAACCTTCTATTATTTATTTTTGAAACTGATCCACATCCAACAACGTTAAAACTTCCTGATATGCCAGTAACGATTGGCGTCATAGTAAAAGTAACAAAATTATTTTCATCAATACCTAAAATTTTAGCTCCTAAACTTACTCCAACTGTGTCATAACTGTATGTACATGCTCCGCCTTCTCCTTGAGAAGCATCTACTGGCACCTTATCTCCAATAACCACAAAGCCTTCACTACCAATTTTTCGACCAATACCTGAATCATTGCCCGCTTCAGTTAATTTAGATTCACTAAGCAATAAAGTTGGGCTTGCTAATACCTTGGTTGATCCATTTTCTATACTAGCCTCAAGCAATCCAAAAAAAGATTTATTTGGATAGGTGGAACCTGGATTTACAGTTCCGGAAGCTCCTGCATCAGGAAAGGTTGGTAAAAAAGTTCCAAATGCAGATTTAATTTTCCCCTGTGTCCCAATAATAAATGCATCATCAAAAGTACCTCCATAATCCTTCATTGATGAATTCTTATCAGATAAATTTACATCCAATACTTTAACGCTTAAAGCAACTTGTTTTTGTCTAATATCTAATTTTTCCAAAAATGATTTCGCTAATGTTATTAATTGTTCTTCCCCAACCATGGTAACAGTTTGTAGTCTTTCATCAGTTGTTGCAATAAGTCCAACTAATGGACCAATACCCGCTCCATAAACTTTTACAGAAGTTTCTGATTGATCTGTGGTAGTGGAAGAAGTAGAAGCTCCTTGCACAGCTTGAGACTGAGACGTCCCAGAAGTAACTGAAGTTGTGATGGTAAATGTCTTTGTAACACTTGCACCAAGATTGGCTAAGTAATCAGCAGCTGAACTAGCACTTATTTGATTCAATTGAAAAACATCTGTAGCTCTTTTAGTAAATACAGTATTCCTTACATTAGGTCCAACATAAAGGACATTATCATGTAATTTTGCTTGCAAACCACTAGCTAGTAGTAGTGCATTAAATGCCTTGTTATAACTCTCATCATTCAATGTCATAGATATCAGGCGCTCATTATCTGTCTTGGATTCATCATTAGGATTATTTTTAACCCAAACAAATCCATAATTCGCTATTTTTGCCATATATTCAAATATTTCTTTTGCTTTAGCTTGTTTGAAAACTAAAGAAACTTTTGGACCCTCTATGTCTAAAAGATTAGGATTAACTATATAAGATGAAATTAATTGATTTTGATATTGATTTCTTGAGGCATTATCGTTATGAGTAATTTTCGATTCAGGTAAAAGTGATTCACCATGATTGAGAGAAATTTCTTTATGACGTTCGGTAAAAAATATTTCTTGCGCAATGTTAGGTGCTCCAAAAAGGCTTGTGAAAACTAGTAGAGCTATTGATTTTTGAATCGACTTTCTTTGCGGATACAATGTTCAGCATTATATGTCTTATAATAATAGCAATTTGTACTAACTTAGGACTAATTATTTATTCCTCAGTATTGTTTTCTGTATATTGATGTAATTTATTTTTATAAATATATCATCTCGTGTAAGAGGGTATCTTGAAAATAATCCTTGTGATTACTTTTCCTAAGTTAGCGTCATCTACTATTTTATCAATTTCATTAGAGCTACTAATAGGTTTACCTAATTCATCCAATGGAATAATTAAAGATTCATTTTTAATATCCTGATTGGGAATTTGTGTTGGGATACTTATTTCTGATTCAACTTCTAAACAATAAGGTATAACAGTGACATTATATTCCTGAACTAAATTAAGGAATTTTAGGATATCTAAATAATCTGAACTAAAACTAACCTCATAAAAATTTTCTAAAGTTGATCCTTTCTTGGATGAATTTTGGTTCTTTTTTCTAGATTTGAATTGTTTTGATTGCTGTTGTATTTTTGACTTTTTACATAATTTCGAGGAATCAGGATTAATTATTGGTGAAAAATAATTGATCTTTACATTAGATTTTTTAGCTACTTTATTCAAAAGTTGGGTAATAAAAACTAATTGATTATTTCTCAAAAAGGAATTGTTTACGTCTGTCATTATTTTTTCAACTTCTTTAAATTCTTTCTCTGCCTTCTTTAATTGAGAACGCTTAATGGGCAAGTTTTGAGATTCTTTTCTAAACTCCTTTAACTTTTTACGCGTTGAAATTAATAATTCAAATTTGGGTATTAAAACAAAGGCAGATAATAATCCAGCAAAAGTAATCCCTAATATTGGTTTGGAGTACTTAGATTTGCGAATATCATAAAACAACCTTTTGTAATTAATATTTTTCAGATCCTCTATTTTTAAATCTTTAAGACTACTAAAAATTTCATTAAGATCAATATCTTTAAGTTTTTGTAGAAAATTATTATCGTTTTTTTGTGCCAATTTCCTTAAGATCCTAGTTTAAGTTTTAGATTGTTAAATCTTTTTAATTTTTGAAGTAAACCATTTGCTTTAGATTCTATATACAAATCCTTTCTTTTTGCTACGTCTAATTTTTTTATTGCTCCGTAAATTTCCATCTCAAAATCAGGGATTGGATCAGAATTACCTGTTTTAGGAGAATCTTTTCTATTAACTTGATTTATATTTACAGAGTCTTTAAGTATCAATGGTGACTCAACTATTAAAGTAATAAATTCATTCAGGGCATCAAGATTAAATGCGGTTGCAATAATATCAAAACCATTATCACTAAATGTATAGCTAATAAGTTGAACCCCTTTTGGAACCGTGCTCTGTAAATAAAATGCAAACAAATATGATGTTGTTGCTTGTGTGAAGTATTTATCGATGTTTTTAATTTTATTTCTAAATCTTGTCTTTGAAGATTCTAAATCTGACAATTTCTGGGAAACAACTTGGTACTGAAAGTGATCACTTTCTAAGTTTTTGATATTTCTGTTAGGAAAGGAAGTTAAAATTTCTATCCCTAAACTAGATAATAAAATAAAAAGAGAGGGATAAATTACTTCTTTATTTAATTTGGTCTGATCAATTATATAGCTAATTTTTTTCTTCAGACTTGCATCTGAAATTAATAGATTAGGAGGAGCTGGCCTCTCCCAAGGGGTTAATTTTGAGTTTTTAAAAGCAAAATTATAATTTATACGCATAATGTCAAAATTGATGCAAGTGAAAAAATTCTTGAATCTATTGAATCTGATAATAGTTCATGTATCTGCATAGTTTTTGGAGAATAAGAAAATTCAGATAATTTTAGCTCGTTAATACTCTTAAAACCCTTAGGTAAATGGAATTCAGAATTGATCAGATTATCTAATCCTGAACCCATAACGAATATGTTTAAAGGTGGCTTTTCATTATTATTATTCATAATAATCTTAATTGAATTTGAAACCCTATCAAAATAATTTTTCCCTGAATCTTTTAGATTAGATGAGACGTATAAGCTAGAACCGAAGGGAAGCTTATGAGAATTTAATTCACCTGATGCACCACCAATTAATAATGTTGTCACTGTTGATTCGATATCAATTAATATAGTTTTTTCTTCTACAATGGTTTTTGTTATCGCATCAAAAATTAAAGGGGCGGTTGGAACGAGACCAATTATTGGAAGATCTATCATTTCTAATGTATCAGTCCAACCTTTAATAAAGTCTTTTTGAGAGTAAGTCGTTCTAACAAAACCATTAGATATTTGAGGATCTGACATTCTGAGAAAATCAACAAGTGTATTATCCGGCAAGTAAGGGCTTTTAGACTGAACTTTTCTATCTGATAATGATATCTGCTTTAAATCAGATGCTTTAAATGTATGAATATTAAAAAAGGAACTTGATATTACTACTAAAATAGGGGCGGTATTTAAATCTAATAGATTAATTGAGTCGAGAGCAATATTAGCTAATTCATTACTATCTTCTACTAAAGAATCCCCAATAACATTTCCAGGTATTGGTATTTCTGTTAAGCCATTTATTTTAATTCTATTGTTCAAATTAATATTCAAGCTGATAAAGATAAGATTATGATCAGAATAAAAAATCATCCCAATTTTTTGATCAAACTTTTTATTTTTTGGCTTTACTAGAGAATCTTTATTAAAGAATCTGAATTTTTTTAATTCTTCAAATAATTGATTTTTTATTTTGGACTTAGGAATTAAATTTTTGATAAAGTCCCTCTTTTGCAATTTTAAAAAGCTTAAAAATTTAAATTGATTTATCTGAGAAATTATATTTTGAAAATTATCACTATCAGCCTCTTTCTTTTTTAAAGAAACTTTTTTAATATTTTTTTTTGATTTTTTTTGTTTAACTTTTTTCTTTTTAAATTGATTAATCTGAGATATTAAATTTTGATAACTACTAGAGCTTATAATTTCATTTAAAAAAGAAGCTGTATTTTTACTTTTATTTTGTTTGTCTTTTAATTCATCATTTATCTTAAGACTTTTAATTTTTTCAATTATTTTTTGATATTTCTCGGTCTTGGAAATATTTTTTATAAAAGGGAGATGCATATTGCTCCCTACAGATTTATTTCTTTGAAATTTTTCTTTTGAAATTAAAGCAAAATAGTCAAAAAATTTTACTCTTAATGTATTAATATAATTTTCTAGAAATAATGGATTAATTTTCATATTCCAAACCAGCTAAAATTAACTTATAGTTCTTTGAACCATTACTAACTTCAACAGAGGTTTCTTCATAAGAAATCGAATTGATAATAAATCCATTATCCATTAAATCGCCAACTTCGTAAAATTTTTGAACATTATCTGTTTCTATAATTGCAAGTAATTTGCTCCCTGATCTAGCTATACCTTTAAATATCAAAGCAGAATAAATATCATCAATGTTTGATAATTCGGACTTTTCAGGATCTTGGAAAGGATTTCTATTCGTTTTTACTCTTTGTAATGCAGAGTTGAAATCACCCAATGGCATTGGCTTTAAGCTATCCTCTAAAATTTTATTTGTATTCGAACTATTATCAATCAATAAAGAATTATTTTTTTGTTCTTCACTATTTATTTTAGTCACAAAAAAAATGCTTGCTAAAGCAATTGAGAAATAAGAAATTAAAATAGGAAAATGAATTTGATTTTTCATGAATCTTGAAAAGACTTTTGAAAAATAATGCAATTTACATAAGTTTAATTAGAATTATAGCTATATTTTAAAATAAAGTATTAATATGCTTTATTAAATCTTTACTTATTAAAAATTCTCCTTTTTTAAATGTCTGCTACCGGCGAAATCAAAAACAAAAATGGAATTTTAGATAATAGGGAAATTAGTGATTTTCTCACCCCTGAATTATGTGAAGATGCTGGGATAATTGTTATTGAAATTGTAGACGGTACATTATTGTTAGGGGCCATGAATTTGGCATACATCAAAGTAAAGGAAGTAATCAATACTATTGAAAGTGAGTTTAATTTTAAAGTGAGCTTAAAACAAATAACCTCTCTTGAGTGGGAAACTTGGTTTGAAAAAACTCATTCTGTTTCTGTTGAAAGTATTCAAAAAAAAACTACTAAAGATACATATGAAGTAAAAAACGAATTTATTGAAAATGATAATGAAGATAATAAATTTCCAGAAAAATATGAAGATGTCAAATTTACAGAAAATAATCAACTCTCTGATTTTGATGATTCTCAGGATTATGAAAGTGATGAATTAGTTGATGATGAAAATGATGAGGCTCTAATAAAATTGGCTCAAGCTAGGATTGGAGAAGATTCCGAAATTGAAAATGATATTCTTTTTGGAGAAGAATTAACATCTTCAAGAGATCCTGTTATAGCTGGGGTTGCATCCATATTAAGCAAGTGTTTTACAGTAAAAGGATCTGATATTCATGTTGAGCCTTTGGAAGACAGATTACGAATAAGATACAGAATTGATGGTGTTCTTGTAGAAGCATTTGCTTTCCCTAAGTCTCATGTAAGTCCAATAATAAGCAGAATAAAAATCATGAGTAAATTGGATATTTCAGAGAAAAGATTACCTCAAGACGGCAGGATTAGATGTTTATTAAGGGGACGAAAATCTGATTTCCGAGTGAGTACATTACCTGGAAGATGGGGAGAAAAAGTTGTTCTTAGAGCTTTAGAGAGTGATAATTCTGTTTTAAATCTTTCTAAATTAATAACTGAAAAAATTGAGCTTAACTTAATACAAAATATGTCAAATTCTCCTTATGGGATAGTCATAATAGTTGGCCCTACTGGATCAGGGAAATCAACTACTTTGTACTCAATGTTGAGTGAACTTAATAAGCCAGGTGTCAATATAAGTACAGTAGAAGATCCGGTAGAATATACATTAGATGGTATACACCAAGTTCAAGTTATACGAGAAAAAGGTCTCGATTTTTCAAGAGCACTTAGATCTTTGATGAGGCAAGACCCTGATATTATTTTGGTTGGAGAAACGAGAGATAAAGAAACAGCTCAAGCCGCCATGGAAGCTGCTCTTACGGGCCATATGGTTTTTACCACACTACATGCAAATGACACTTCGACTGCAATAACAAGACTTGCTGAGATGGAAATCCCTCCATATTTGATTGGAGCTTCAATAATTGGATTGGTTGCGCAAAGATTAGTAAGAAAAGTCTGCAAATCATGTAGTGAATTTAAGACAATAAATCCTGTAGAGAACGAATTGGCTGCAAGCATGGGAGTCAAAAAGGCAAGATTTTTAATAAAAAACAATACTCAATGTCCTGTTTGCAATGGAACTGGATACAAAGGAAGAGTTGGCATTTATGAGGTCATGCAAGTAAATGATTTAATCAGGGAGTTAATTATGAAACAAGCTAATGCTGAAGAAATTAGAGAAATTGCATTCCAAAATAGAGGTAGAAGCTTGCTATCATATGGGATGGATTTAGTGAAAAATGAGCTAACCACTATTGAAGAAGTCGAACGAGTTTGTTTATTAAATGATTCACCCAATAAAAGCTAATGAAATTAAAAAATCTTATGACCGAGTTGGTAAAGCGTAACGGTTCCGACTTACACCTAACTGGCGATAGTGTCCCTTTTTTTAGAGTTCAAGGTCAAATATTACCAGCATCAAGTGAACAATACTCATCCAAAGATTTGTATCTTGATCTTGAAGAACTTCTCGGAGCTACAAAACTCCAAACATTTAAAATAGAAAAAGAATTAGATTGCAGTTATGGATTAGAAGGCATTGCAAGATTTAGAATGAATATTTTTTTAGATAGAGGAAAAATTTCTTGTGTTATGAGAGCTTTAAATACTGAAATTCCAAGTTTTTCCCAAATAGGCCTTCCTGATAGTGTTCAACAACTTTTAAGCAGGCCAAGAGGCTTGATGCTTGTTACAGGACCTACGGGCTCTGGCAAAACAACCACTTTAGCCAGTGGAATTGATTGGATTAATTCAAATTTCGCCCATCATATTCTTACAATTGAAGATCCAATAGAATTTATCTACAACAACAAAAATTGTTTAGTAAGACAAAGAGAAGTTGGGGAAGATACAAAATCATTCTCTAACGCTTTGAGATCAGCATTAAGAGAAGATCCAGACATTATTTTGGTAGGTGAGATGAGAGATTTAGAGACTATCAGTTTAGCTATTACCGCTGCAGAAACAGGACATTTAGTCTTGGGAACTTTACACACAGCGTCTGCATCTCAAACCATTGACAGGATTATTGATGTTTTCCCAACATCACAACAAATGCAAATTAGGGTCCAACTTTCATCCTCATTGATTGGTGTTATTTCACAAACCCTTTGTAAAACAATTGACAACAAAAGATCTTTGGCTGCAGAAATATTAGTAAATAATAATGCAATCGCTAATTTAATTCGAGAAGCTAAAGCTTCACAAGTTTATTCCCAACTCCAAATTGGAGGTAAGTTTGGAATGCAAACTTTGGAGCAATCTCTTTCTCAACTTGTTACCCAAAGTATTATTACAACAGACGAAGCTTTCTACAAATGTAATAGACCTAATGTTCTGAAAGGTATTTTGGATGAAATCAATCCTGAAAAATCTAATTAATTATTATGGGCTTGATACTATATAATTTCTAAAATAATGGATTACAAATTTATTGAGAATGCCAGATTAAGAAGGCTTATGCAAAAAGCTCGTCATAAGAGAAAAGTACTAGATAATCCTAATAGAGTTCCTGAACACAAAAATGCAAAAATAACTCAAAAATATAAAAACGTCATACCAATACCTTCGAAGAAAAAGAATCTTAGAAATAAACAAAAAAGCAAATTATCTTTTTTAAAAACTTATGTCGAATTAAAAATTCAAGAAAGAAAAGAATTCTTAGAGGGTGACATGACTTCATTAAGAGAAAAAAGGAAGTTAATAAGATCTAAATCAATGGGTAAAAGAAGATTAAAAAGCCCTCCCATTAAGGACTTAGCGGTCGCCACAAAGCAATTATCCTCCATGATAAGGACTGGTTTACCTTTATTAGACTCTCTCAATATTATTTCAGACACCGCAGAAAACCCAACGATTCAATACTCTTTTAAAGAGATAGCTCTAGGCATAAGCAAAGGTTCAACTATGTCTGAAATGCTTGATAAATATCCAGAAGTATTTAATGAAATGTATAGAGCACTTGTAAACGCAGGTGAAACTGCAGGACTACTTCCTACAACCCTCGATAGACAAGCAAAATTATTAGAAAGTCTTGCAAAAATTAAAGGCCAAATTAAAAGTGCCTTGGCTTATCCTTCTGCAATAGCAATCCTCACGTTAGTGATAGTTTTTATAATGATGATTTTTGTTATTCCAATTTTCGTCGATATTTATGATCAATCAGGTGCTCCACTTCCTGGGATTACTCAATTTTTAATTGACTTATCTGATCAAATTAGATCAATACAATTCTACTATAAAGCAATTCCATCTGGCATAGCAATCTATTTGTTTTCCAAATATTTATCAGGTAGATCAGCTTTTATTTGGTGGTATGATAAAACATTACTTCAATTACCAATTACAAAAGATTTGGTCACAAAATCTTGTTTGGCTAATTTTTCAAGAACATTATCTTCATTAAATAGTGCTGGAGTTCCGATCTTAGAGGCATTAACGATAGCAAAAAAAACTCTCAAAAATAAAATATTTAATCGAATCATAGAAAACGCTTACACAGACATCCAAGCTGGAAACCCTATGCACAAAGCTTTTGATAAAGAGTCAGTAATACCGATAATGTTTACCTCGATGTTCAGGATTGGAGAAGAAACAGGTGAACTTAGTGAGATGATCACAAAACTAGCCGATTTTTATGAAGATGAAGTTTCTTCAAGTGTTAAAAGCTTAACTTCAATCATGGAACCTTTAATGATAATTTTTGTCGCTGTTTTCGTGGGAATAATATTAATTGCAATGTACCTTCCAATGTTCAGTATGATGTCCACTGTTGGTTAAATTTTATTTAAATCTGTAAAAATAGTATTTTTAAAAATATCTGATTACCAAAGTACCAAACAAGTAACCCAGACAAAGCTAAAAAAACGCCAAAAGGAATTTTTTGATCTCGTTTTATTTTTTTTAAAATCAAACCAAAAGTTACAAAAATTCCAGCTAATAAAAAGGCTAACCATATAGATATAAATAATCCTTGCATTCCTAACCAAGAACCTATTAAAGCACATAATTTTGCGTCCCCTCCTCCCATGACAGGCTTTTTGTAAATTTTTTTGCCGATATAACTTAATAAAATAAAAAAATTAAAACCTAAAAAAGATGCAACTATTGTATTAATTGAATAATTAAATTGATAAAAATCATTAGTAAAATCAACAAATAATGATCCAGTTATTCCTAATATTAGCCCTGTTAAAGTAAGTGATTTAGGAAGCCAAAAGTATTTAAAATCTAGTATTGCCAGGGCAATTAATAAAGTGCAAAAAATAATACCAAATAATATTCTTACAGATATTGGTTGTTGACTATAAATTGTTGGATGAGCATATATGTTGAACCAAACTAAAATGCCAACTAATAATTCTATCGCTGGATAAGAAAAAGATATTTTTGTCTTACAAATTCTGCATTTGCCCTTTAATAGAAACCAGCTTATTAATGGTAAATTATCAAACCATTTAATATTTATGTTGCATTGTGGACATCTACTATTTGGATAAATTATTGATTTATTTAACGGCAGTCTGTAAATTAAAACATTAACGAAGCTTCCTATACAACAGCCAATAATAAACAAATATATGCCAGTTGCCAAAACTCTATAATCCTTCTTTTAAGAAATGTACTTTAGGTAAAATCATACTAGAAATGCAAGAAGACCAAAAATAAAACTTCAATCAACACTGCCATCTTATTTTAAGATGTTATTTTGTAAATTTGTTCGCAATTAGATATACATTCGTTTCTCATAAGCAAATTAGGCAAGTAATTAATCATCAAAAGTAATTAATGTTTTCAAACTTAATTTCTAACATTAATAATAGATAAAAGATAATTTTTAGAAAATGCCTACCAGAATAAATAAATATTTAAGTGAAGTAGGTTACTGTTCTAGAAGAAGAGCAGATAGACTGATCGAAGAAGGAAGAGTAACCATTAATGGTAAAGTTCCTGAAATAGGTGCCAAGGTAGAGGATTGTGATCAAGTAGAAGTTGAAGGTCAAAGGATAGAAAAATCAACGAAACAAAAAAATGTATACTTAGCCTTTAATAAACCTGTAGGTATTGTTTGCACAACTGATAGAGTTGTAGAACCTGACAATATTATAGATTTCATCAAATATCCTAAAAGAATCTTTCCTGTTGGGAGATTAGATAAGCCTAGTGAGGGATTAATTTTTTTAACTAACGATGGAGAAATCGTAAATAAAATACTAAGAGCAAGTAATAATCATGAAAAGGAGTATATCGTAAGCGTTAATAAGCCTATTGATAGAGAATTTATTCAAACCATGAGTAAAGGAGTTGAAATATTAGAGACGATAACTAAGCCTTGTTTCGTAAAACAATTAGGGGCAAAAAAATTTAAAATCATACTCACTCAAGGACTTAACCGCCAGATTAGGAGAATGTGTGAGACCTTAGGATACAAAGTAAAATCATTAAAGCGTGTAAGAATCATGAATATTAAGTTAGATGTACCTGTAGGAAAGTATCGTGAATTTACTAAAAAAGAACTCTTAGAATTAAATAAATTACTAAAAAACTCTTCAAAAACAATTGAATGATCTTCAGGCCATTGCCATGAATGAAGAATTAATAAATGTGCTTAGAGACTCGATATATGTGGTGCATTGTCGGATATGGCGACAGACAAATTTAGTTGATAAAAAAAAAGAAGGCTGGAGAACCTCTCCATGAGTTTAATTATTGGAGTAATGTTTGCAGGTTCGAATCTAGGACTTTGTGGTTCAAAACACTCCAAGATTTAAGTCGTGATTTATAGTTAAACCATTAGATTTTTTTTCAGCTATTAAGTCTGGACTAATGAAAACATATAAGGATATATTTGGTGTTATTAATTTTTTAAATTAATTAAAGACCAGAATTTTTTAGATTGACATTCGATCTAAAATAAAAGTGAACTGGCTCTTTAATTATGGAAAATAAATTTTATGAATGGTGGAAGAATTATAGAGGATTACTAATTTTTGGTTTGTTCCTATCCTTTTTTGCTTTTTACATTAGAGCCCCTTTTGTTATGGAATCAAAGGTAAAAGATACTTGTGCGAAACTTAATTCAAACTATCAAATTACAGGTGCTGAAGCGATGAAGAAGCTTAACTTAAAGGAAATAAAAAATTATAATAACCGCGAGTTAGCTAATTATTACTGTGAGAGATATTTAGGTATTAAATAAGGAAAATTATTATAATTATTTTTAAATTTTTTCTTATAACTAAAATTCTTAATGCAAAATATAACTTAATTAGAAATATGGATCAGTTCTGCAAAGATTTAATTGTAAATGCATTTTTGAAGTTTTGGCAATTTAGCTAACAAAGATAAATCAGATTTGATTACTAATGTTTTGATCATAATATGACTGAGTAGTTAAGTAAATTAATTATTTTCTATTTATTTTATTCTGGTAATTTCAAATTTTATAAAATATAGTTTATGTCAATAAAAGTATTTTGGGTAGAAGTAAGAATTTACTTAAGTTTTTATTTAAAACAAGAATCGAACACCTATTGTTCCATTGCCATAGGTACCATTCGTAATACCTAGTGTATCAAGTTCAGGAGTAACTATACCTGTGCTTTTAAAGTAAACTTCTGTTGTGTCAGAAGTTTTATAACTTATACCGAGGCCTAAACCGTAACTAGTACCAGAATCGTCAATATTAAGATGATCCACTCTGGTGGATCCTACTGAAATACCTATAAAAGGACTCCATTGTTTTGAAGATCTAAAATCAATGTAGCCACTTAGAAGAAGAGAATCGATTGTTGTATCTGTATCAAAAACAGTTCCTCTATCAGTACCACCAGGTGATTGGGTTCTGCTCCAAGTACCTTCAACTCTTGCACTTCCAAAGTCATAGCCAAAGCCGAGATCTAGTCCCAATCCAGAATCAAACGTGACCATTTGACCAGTTCTACGACCATTAGCATTTATATAGTCAATATTTCCTATTACGCCTGAGCCGATACTACCAGTTGCATACCACCCAGAGTTTTCTTCAGCCAAAACGGGAACTCCTAACAGTGAAGCTCCAATAGATAAATTAAAAAATAATTTTTTTGTTGAGTTCATTTACCTAAATATTTGTATGGAATGATAACCCATAAAAATAAAAAATATTTATTATGTATCTTTTCTAAAACATTCGTTTCTGTTTCTATTGCGTGAAAGAAGTATGAAATAAATATTATTTATGGCAAGAACTCCCCCAAAAAGTTATTTGAGGTTATACAAATCCACCTTTTTACGTGAAGGTAGAAATTTCATACAAATAGAAAATCCTTTGTTAGGGATAAAAATCTACTCTCCAACGCATTAAGCAATAACTTAAAGGGTTATATCCATTGCAATTCCAAAACTTGAATATTTTTACTCCGAAATGGTGGAAAGTAGCATCATTGAAAAATGCCCAACCAAAATAAATAACAAATGCAGTCACAACAAAGGCAGCATATTGGAGCCAATGCGTTCCAGACTTATCAACTCCATTTTTGCCAAAATTAGAATTACTCATTTAAAGGATTGGATATGCTATCCATCCAAATAAGGTGTAGTTAATAATGACAGCCATAAAGCCTATCATTGCAAGCCTTCCATTTGTTCTTTCCGCAATAAACCAATAGCTATTTGGCCATTTAAAATCCGCCCCCATATTGTATATTTGATCTTCTGAGAGTGGAGTCGCTTTAGGAGTATTGTCCTGATTAAGATAATAATCACTATCTGGGTAATAACTTTCGCTGCGAATATTCTCTTCTTTTTTGATCATTTTGCTAGAAATTTGAATTTTCTACATTTTAAAAACTAAAAAGGCTAAATAGGTTAAAAAGATATTTTTTTCTTTAACCCGTTTATGAGGAACTAGCCAACAAAGAATCTATTGCTGTTTTTGCTCTTCTATCTTCTTTAGTCTTTCGTATTCAACGTGTAGAACACCTAAACGCCAAGCATCTTTCAATCCTTTTACACCTCCCATTAAAAGTTTTGCATCTGAAGGTGAATGTGACTTCATGTTCAAGAAATCTTTTTGCCAAGATTTGTCATTCCATTTGTAAGTCATTTAACTAGTTCAAGTTTATAAACTATATCTTTGCAATTATTAGCTTTATCCCATTCTTTAGCCCATTCTGTATCTAACATCTTTGCAAAATCTTCTAAACTTGAAACTGTATAAAAAGAATGAGACTTGTGATCATTAATTTTTACTAAGTCATAATCAATTACGGTTCCATCTCCTTGTTCTTTTACCCATTGATCAACAGTCTCTGCATAATATTGAAAAGAGCAATTAAAGGTGCAAATGATAAATAAATTTTCCATAAAAAATGGGAGACTCATCCCTCCAATTTTAAATCAAATGTCAATGTTAATTAATATTTT
This sequence comes from Prochlorococcus marinus CUG1435, assembly GCA_017644375.1. Lineage (NCBI taxonomy): Bacteria > Bacillati > Cyanobacteriota > Cyanophyceae > Synechococcales > Prochlorococcaceae > Prochlorococcus > Prochlorococcus marinus. The sequence continues at coordinate 18,157 of JAEPLP010000001.1, read as the reverse complement.
GCTGCAAATTTGTTGTTAAGAATATAAGTTAAATATAATTTCTTAATAAAAATGCCTTTTAAAAACCGCATATTAACTGCAGGAATTATTAGTGCCTCACTTTCCACTGTGTTATTCGCTTCTCAGACAAAAGCTGATGATAAGGAAGGATGGTATCTAACAATTGGAGGTGGCCTTGCTGCTGTTCAAGATAGTGAATGGGATGACAGGAGGGGGAACACGGCTTATTCTGGGGAATTGCAGCATGACAACGGTTTCAGTTCCGAATTAGGAGTCGGTTACGACTATGGTCGTTCTAGCTTAGAAATTACATGGGCTAGGAATACAGGCGATTTAGATGCAATTAGTGTTGATCAAGCAGGAATTGCTGTTGCAGTTTCCGGTGGAGTTACTCAAGACGGTGTTTTTGTTACAGGTTTATATGAACTAACAGAAAATTTTGACTCAAAAATTACACCATATATTGGAGCAGGGATAGGTATTAACAAAACTGAATGGGACAATATAACCGTAGCAGGAAGTAACGTAGGTGGTGGTTGGGTAAGCAATTTTGCCGGCCAATTAAAAGTAGGAACTGCTGTTGAAATGAATGAAACAAGTGATTTCTATATTGAAGGGGTCTATTCACTCCAAGGTGGTTATACAGTAGATGACTTTGAATATGGAAGCGTAGATGCTTGGAGTATTCGCGCAGGTCTTAAATTTAGAATGTAAAGCTTAAAACTTTTTTATTATTTTTTATCACTTGGTTGCTTCTCAACCAAAATAGTAGCTGATGCTCTGCCAACTCTTGATCTCCAAGCTTTGTAATCATTTATAAATGAAGGAATCATTTCAACAGCAATTCCAACCACTAATAAAGACATCTCAAATTGCAGAATGGGATCAAGCCTCCAACCTTGGAAAAATAAAATTCCTCCTGACAATGGGATACAGAAGGCTCTTCCGGTAGTTAAAAAAATAATGAAAAAAGTTTTAAGTATTACTCTTGGAGAAGTGTCTGCTGTTCTATTTAAAGTAAACCAAATTTGAAAGAGACCAGATGCGATAGCTGGTATCCAAATTATTATTAAAAATATTCCAGCTATTGAAGCCCCATTTTTGGAGGCGTTCTCCAATTGAATTCCAGTCAATTGAGTTATTTAACCTAATTTAATACTTATTGACTACTTTTGGACACTTTTTGAGCACTCTACTTTTTTAATTAATTATATTACTAGCTGAAACTTACTGCTATAACTGATTGGGGCGAAAGGATTCGAACCTGCGACCTAGTGCTCCCAAAGCACCATGAAATGTTAAATTTCTTTATTAGGGTATATTAATTCTTATTTAGAAATTAATTATTTGAAAATGACTAGAAAGTTTTTTTTGGTTTTACTATTATTTTTTCCGCAATATTTAACTTCAGTTCAGTCGTCTGCTTTAAATGAATCTCAATTAAATAAAAATTCATATGAATTATTAATTTCTGGTTGGAAACCATTATCAGATAAAAAAATTAGGGATAAAAAAGCTAATGATAAAACAATAAAGGCATTAAATAAGTTTAAAAAAATATCCTCTTTGAAACCCTACTTTAAAAAAGCTAGAGGTTACGCTGTTTTCCCAAATGTAGGAAAAGGAGGAATTGGAATTGGAGGGGCTAGAGGTGGTGGTGAGGTATTTGAGAAAGGGAATGTTATAGGAAAAACAACCTTAACTCAAGTATCAATCGGCTTTCAACTGGGTGGACAAGCATTTAGCCAAATTATCTTTTTCAAAGATAAAAAATCCCTGGAGAGATTTACTGAAGGTAATTTTGAATTTGGGGCATCAGCAAGTGCAGTATTAATTACAGAGGGAGCTAATGCATCTGCTGATTACAGTGATGGAGTTGCAGTTCTTACATATTCAAAAGGAGGCCTTATGTATGAAGCAAGCATAGGAGGGCAAAAGTTTAGCTATGAAGAATACTAAAGTTTAATAAACATTTTAATTTAATTATTAAAACAATCCTAATAAAATAGACTTAAGAACATACACGATAAAAATAAATAAAAGAATTTTTACAGGAGCTTTGGCAGAATCATCATGACCCAGCCCATGCAATTTATGGAATAGTTGGAGTAATAATTTTTTTGGTAATTTATAATCGCTTACTAACTAAATATCAGTAACAAGAAACCCCTCCAGAAATTCCAACTACTGGAAGGGTTATTAAATCGACTCGCAACTATATTGAATCAATCTATGTCTTGCAGCAAACGTAGAATGTACTGACGAGGTTTGGCCTCAATTAGTTTATAGCAAAAATTTTTAAATCCTCGCTACTTTTCGTTCCGCTTGTTGTTTTTTTAGAATTGAATAAGCTTGTGAAGCCCATTTTCGAGAAATATCAAATTCAGAATCTAACTTCTCTCTAAGTAATTTGCCAATTTTAAGTACTTCTACGAAGCCTAGATAAATTATTACTAGCACTTTAATTATGTTTACTGCAAAAGATGCTATTCTTTCAATTTTTTGATCTTTCATTTTAACTAATCCAAGTCCACTAAAATTACCAGTTGTAAGAAATTATGCAAATTTTTTTTTCAAACGTTTTAAATTAGATTAAAAATAACTTCTAAAAATACTGGTTTTCTTCCAACCTTCTTTCAATAATTTTGCATATTCTTTTCTTGCAGCTTGAATAGTTTCTACCTTGCTACCTGTCATGACTGGTTTACTACTTCTTTTATATACACAGCCATAACTAATCATCATTGCATCAATGGTTGGCGAAGGCTTGGAAATATCTTCAAATGGTTCAAAAACTTTAATTCTTGACTTATCTTTATTTATTAAAATGAACTTCTCCATAAAAAAATTATAAACAAAAAATGGGCGACAGAAAAACTTTTGATAATTACGCCATAAGCTGGGCAGAACCAAATAACTGACTATCTTCTAAAGTTGTGCCATTTAATCTGAAGAAAATAACTTTTGCGTGAGTTTTACGTGAAGCAATTATTTGCGTGAATTAGGTATTATCTGAGACTTACTGCTATAACTGTTCGGGACTACATTATTCAAACCTGCGACCTAGTTATCCCAAAGCACTAAATAGTTCTAGTGCGGCACTAGGTTTCAATCTATATCTAATTTTTTGCTTGGTTGTGCGAGGTTTGTTATTACAAATAAAGTAATATTTGTCCGCAATTTGTCCGCAAAATATTAGTTAAGAAAAATTTAACTAGCATTTTATACAAGATAGTGATCTATTTAAATCAATAAGAATTTGAGAGATGAAATATAGTTTTAGGAAATTACCAGTAAAAATTTTGGAATCATTTGATTACTTCGAATATCTAAATTCAATATCATTTCACCCACCTGTAATGATAATAACTACATTAGTATTTTTTTATTTAAGAAGAAAAATTTTATTAGCTGGCAAAAAACATTAGTAATCTATTTAATATTTATATTTTTGAATGAGTCAAAAATTAAATAAATAAAGCAAGTAATAAAAACAATTACATAAATAGATTCCATTTAATTTAAAGCTGTTATTGAACTGCTTAATCCATAAGTGAGAAAAATAAAACTTGCAAATGCAACTCCAATCATTACTGTCGTGTAGAGTTTATTTAGTTTGAAATTATTACTTGCAGATGAAAAGTCAGCAATAACTAAATTTTTCATTGAATATTTATCTCTATTTTTGAAATTATTGCTGTTAACCAAACTGCCTAAAATTGGATCTGTTGGGACTTTTATTTCTTGATTGATAACAGAATTTAAAACTTTATCTTCATTGAAGAATCTTGGAAACATGTATGTATGCCATAAAGCTATTATCGCCACCCAAAAAACTACACTAACTCCTGCAAAACCAAAAAGTAAGAATCTAAAGGTTTCCATATTTGTTTTTTAATTAACTAAAATCTACATCAAAAAAAATATCTAAATATCGTAATCCAAAAAAATATACTTTAAATAAATCAATTAATCATTTCATGATGTTACTAATGATTAGAAACAATGTTATTAGCGGTTTTTTTCTAAATATAAGTTAATGATTAACTAATTTATTTAACTAAAAAAGACAAAATAATAATCGAATTTATTATAACTTTAATAAAAATGGATTTCAGGATTTTACTTGTTATTGCACCAATAATATTCTCATGGATTTTTACAGTCTTTTGGTTAGGTAGGTGGGATGTATTTAGATTAACGCCAATAGGTTTACCCAAGAAGGGAGTAGCTCCTTTTAAAAATTATCAAGTATGGGAAGATTCAGCATTAATTCCTGATACTGGCAGACCAAAAGAAGGTTATCCAGTATTTACTGTAAGAACCGCAGCAGTTAATGCTCTAGGGATTCCAACCGTTTTCTTCCTTGGAGCAATATTGGCAATGCAGTTTAAATCTTATTAATGGGAAATTCTGATGGATATTAGATTTTTAATTGTCGGAGCACCATTTTTAATCGCATTTTTTTATACCTTATTTTGGCTAAAAAAATGGGGTGCTTTTAATTCTACGAATAAAAATTTGCCAAAAAATATTTCTCTTAAAAATGAATCAATAGAACAAAGTTATATTTTAGAAAATATCTTTTTAACAAAAAATTAATCAAATTTTTCTTACCCTTAAATTAATACCTTCTCATGATTCCAATAGAACAGTATCTATTTTTTGCACTTTCTCTTTATGCATTTTTTTATCTTTCAATAACTATAGTCAGTTCATTAATTAGCTTTCCCTAAGCAATAATCACATAAAATATTAAACATATAGTTGTATAAAATTAATCTTCCTGTATTTTAAAACTCATTATATAAATATATAAGTAGATATTAGGGCAATCTACTAACCGCTAGCTTTGATAAAGCGGTTCGTAATGAGAACCACCCTTTGACCTCATTTTCTTTTTCGCAATCTTAGAAAATGAGGTTTAAATATTTTTTAATATTCATGAATACTAAATTAAATCCTTAATTAAAACTCTAAATTATTAAATATTATTCCTTCTTATGTATATTATTTACTTTTTAAAAAAGAGTTTTTTATTTATAAATAATATGTAGATATTTGGCGAATCTGCAACGGTATAAATTCCGTATTTATGAACCTAGCCAAAGAAAATATTCCTAACTACGTTTTAGTTATTTTAGTAGTTAGGAATATTTTTATTTATTACACCTTTTAAAGTAAATTTTTTTGAAAATCAAATGATCAATAAATCAAGTAATTCATCTACATTAGAAAAAATTTATAAGAATTTGGAATCTGGAATGCCAGAGAATAAATCTATCAAAGAGTATGCTCTGCCTAATGCGAGACAGTGGCTTGGAGGAAGATTCGTTGCTATATGGGTTTTACCTATTTATTTTTTAAGAAAAATTGCAAAGTTTTCTGCTTCTTCCGCTTTTGTTAAGCCATATTCTCCTTCTGAAAATGGGCCATCTTATAAGCAACCTGAAACCCTATTTACTTCTTTACGAAGTGTTTTCAGGGGTGAAGATCATTTAAGGTTCTTTGATCATAGATTTATTGGTATTTGGGTCTTGCCAATTGCATTGACGGGGATAGTTTTTGAAATCCTACTAATAGCTCCTACTAATAACACTTCACCTTTCAATTAATTATCTTTTGTCCGCAATCATTGAGGACATAATTTAAATTATAAAAAAGAAAGTATGGAAACCCTTCTACGACTTGGATTATTTGAGTTGGGGCGACAGGATTCGAACCTGTTACCTAGTGCTCCCAAAGAACCCGCTAAAACAAGGCTATAATTGAGACTTATAGCTATATCAGGACATTTAGAGAAAAAAGTGTGGACTAATTCGGACTAGTATTGAGTCATTTGAGGGACATTTGAGGGAAATTCTTAAAATAAGATGATAAAAAATATTAATTATTAATTTTTAATTATCTAAGGCATCAAGAATTCATATAATTTAAATTAGTTGAGATTTTAAAATAAAAAAAATTAATTCTATTTTCATAATTAGGTTATTTATTTTTATAACTGCTTTTTCAGGAATGTTAATTGGCCCTGTTTCACGCCAATTTCTGGGAAGTTCTAATCAATATCTAAGACCTTGGCGAATGTATACAGGATGGGGCAGAAATATTTGTGACGTTAAATATTACATAACAGAAAATAATATAGATTTTGTAAGTTTAGATCCATATGAATTTATAAAATCAGATAATTGGCTGGATGCACCAAGAAAAATTAGAAATCTTAGAAACCCCAAACAGGTAAAGCTAAAAGCCAAACAGATGTGCAAATTAATACCAGAAGGTCAAATATTATATGTTAAATCCAAATGTGGGCAGAGAAGAAAAGGCTGGAAAATAATAATAGACAATGATAAACCTTTTTGTACAAAAAAAAAGATTTATTTTAAAGAGAATATTTAACTATAGGAATGCCTTTTTTATCATTGGTTAAAAGAAATTTAAATATAAATGCTTCAACTCGTTCTTCGGCTGTTTTAAGAATTGGCTTAGTATTTTTGGCGTGGTCTTGCTTTGCTAATCGTCTAATAATTTATCGTACTTTTCAATCTCCTGATTGGTTTTTGCTTGGGTTAATGTTTTTTATATTTTCTGGAATGCTTTGTATTGGATGGAGAACCAAGTTTTCCAATGTTGGGCTTGCGTTAGTTTTGAATGTTATGGTTTTTTATCTCGGAGTAAAAGATAATTATTTTACTTTCAGAACTTATCCTGCAACCCTGATTGCTATGTCATTGACATGGTTATGTTTTTTGCCTAGTGGTAATTCTTTTTCTTTAGATAGATATATAGCAATATCTAAAATAAAAGATCAAAAAAATATTATCCCTAAAGAGATCGGTCAAGTATGGGCTCTTAATTTAATAAGATTACAAGTCGCAGTAGTATATTTTTTTGCAGCCATAGATAAAAGTTATTTAGACTTTAATGAAAGACTTGAACAAATATTCCAGAGTGCTTATTTCGGATCTTACTTACCTTGGGAAGGTTTACGATTTATTATTTTATTAATATCTCTTTTAACTGTTTTACTTTTATATTTATTAGCATTTGGTCTTTTTATAAAAAGTTGGCACAGTTGGTTAATGCCAATAGGAATTGTTTTTCATATCTTTATATATTTGTTGATACCCGTTAGGACATTTAGTTTGACGATGATTCTTTTATACATTGCATTTCTTGATCCTGATGACGTTCATTATTTTTTAAAAAGAATTTAATTAATTATTTAATAAAGCAAATAAAACTTTCAAATCCCCCTCTTAAATAATTACTGAAATTTAAAAAATAACCCTAAATCTTGCGTTTAGACAACATAAATAAACTTTATAATATTTATTTGAGGGAAATATGAGGGAATTTAAAATAAAACAAGTTTAAAAATTGTTTTGGATTAAGTTAAAATTTCTAAAAACATTTTTAAATTGTATTCATTTAAAAAATTAAAAAGATCAAATAAAGGCTTTAGTTTAATTGAGTTAATAATGGTTTTTGGGGTTTTATCTATCCTTGGAATTGTCGCTTTCCCGAGATTTCTCGAAGTCGTTCGAAAAGCAGAAAAAGTAATAGCTGCAAATGCTATTTCGAATATAAAAATCGAATGCGAGAGTCAAAGTTATCTTAGGGGAGATTTAATATTCACTCCTTCAAACTTAATAGGTTATGAATTAGATAATGAAGGCAGTAATAAATGTTCTGGTAATGAGAAATTTTCGATTGTTTCAATAATCCCTAAAGATTTAAAAAATCAACCCTCATTCCTCTATGACTTCGATAGTGGCGAAATATCTTGTATCTATGAAGAGTCTGAAGCTACTGCATTCCCAGACTGTAAAAAAATTCCCTTATTAGAGAGAGAGAAGCAGAGATGTGCGGATATTGGCGATTGGTCAAAAGCTCAAAAATTTCTTCAAGCAGGACATTCATATCTTGATAGGGATAACGATGGGGAAGCTTGTGAGGCTCTAGGGAGAAAATCAAATAAACCTGAGATTGGTGAAATTACAATTAAAGGTTGTTATGACGGAGATACCTGTACTTCCACTGAAGGAGAGAAAATAAGATTAGCTTGTATTGATACGCCTGAAATAAGAGGAAAAAGAGCAAAGCCAAATCAAGCAATAGCTGCTAAAAATTTTTTAAATGAAAAGATTAAGGGTAAGAAAGTTTCAATTCGAAGGGTAACTGAAGATAAGTATGGAAGAACTGTGGGTGAATTAAGTTTTAATGGAGAAAACCTTCAAGAATTATTAGTCAAAGAAGGTCATGCTGAAATTTATAAAAAATACTCAAAACCTTGCAAATGGGCATCTTAAATTAACTGCATATTATCCATTTGAGGGAAAATTATTATAAGCTGAGACTTACTGCAATAACTGAATCGGGGCGACAGGATTCGAACCTGCGACTTAGTGCTCCCAAAGCACCCGCAGAAACATGGCTATAACTGAGACTTAAGTATTAGCAGTTGTTTCGAATGCTTATATTTTATTGATTAAGTAGAATTTTATTATTTTTGCGTGAGTTTTGCGTGAGTCTTCATTTGACATTGGATCTACAATAAAGAGCAATTAGATCCTTTTTTATGCCATACGATAAGGATGGTAAGTATTATAGAAAGCCTGTTTATAGAGATCGAAATTCGAAAAAGAAAGATGAGATTAAAAATGTAGATTCAAAAAACTTTTTTAAAAAAGGAATTTCAATTTATTGGTATATTTTTTTCATTCTCATAACTGGAATAACTCTGTATTGGGCTGATTATCGAAGGATATATTCTGAGAAGGTTTCTGTACAGAAAGGATTAAAGAGAGGGTTTGAGGTTTGTAATAACAGATGGAGATACAATAAATCTACGCATTTCAAAGATATTCCATTTTTTTCTGTAAAATATGATGGCTACGAAATCAAACCAATTCCATCTGCCAAAATAAAAACTCGATGGGAAAGATTTGGCAATAAAAAAGAGACATACACTTATGTAAGTAATAGCTGTTTTGCAGTAGAAGCAATACCTAAAAATAATAAAAATCGCAGATATAAGTTATTTGGATATGTTGCAGAAACAAAAGACCTTCAATATTACCCTTTTGAAATCTGCATTTTGTGTAACCCTAATAGAAAAAGAAATTACCCACCTAAAAAGATTCGTGAGTTAAGGGGGAATTTTTATTGTGATGATCAAACATCTAATTCTAAATGCTCCTTTTTTGTAGATAATCCAAATGACGAATATTAAATGAATAATTAGTAATAATGAAGAGCTAAATGGGTTCTTCCTGAGAGGTTGCCTGTGGGTCGTTCATACGGCCTTTTCTTTTATGTCCTCAGGATATAAAAATCTACTTTGCGTGAGTTTTGCGTGAAGTGATTATTTGCGTGAATTAGGTATTAGCTGAGACTTACTGCTATAACTGATCGGGGCGACAGGATTCGAACCTGCGACCTAGTGCTCCCAAAGCACCCGCAATAATAAGGCTACAACTTAGACTTACGTTGCCATCAGCTAATTCAGTGTTTTGAATAGTGTCTAGATAGGACTCAAAAATAATTTATGGGCACATTTTGGGCACATTAAAAATTTATCTAACTTTTTCAATAATCATAAATATGAAAAGGATTATATAAGCAGGAAATAATTTTTTTAATAAATACCCTTTCGTATCAAAAGCTTTCTTTTGAAAAAGAGAATAAGGAAAAAGATAAAAGATATATGAAAATGATAATATTATCGCTGGGATTACCGGGAAAAATTTATAGGTTAAATCTCCTAATGAAGTTAAAACGTAGTAAGTAGAGAAACCACCAATTAGAAAAGCTAAAAACTCTTTAATTTTTCTAGAAAACTTATTCATGAATAAAAAATTTTAATTAATTTCAATATCTTTATTTATTCAAAAGTCAAATCAAGATATTTTTCTGATGGCCAAAGATGTTCAAATTCACTACATTTTTTGGCACCTCTCTCAAGCATCTCTGAGGTGAAGTAAGGAGTACTTAAATAATCCAAAATATAATGAATAAATATTCTTAATACCCAGATAGCAGGTACTGGAGATGGCACATAATCATGGAGTACTCTTCTTACCTTAGAATCAACAACCGTATTACTCATAAGCATATTTCTTAAAATAAGACAGGTTTTTAATTCTTCGCTGTAATTTTTTGAATCCAGATAGTTCTTATATTTTTCATTATTTACAATTCCATTTTTTTCTAGATATTCTCCAATCTCGGCCAAAATACTTAAATTATTTTCTTGAACTTTATTTGTTTTTTGAACCTCATATTTTAACCTTTCCTCAGAATTTGTATCTATTAATGAAAAATCACCAAGAATATAGAAATTATTCTCTCTAGCTTCAAAACCAATTACAGAAATTAATTTCCCATCTTTCTTCTCATAAGGAAGAATGGGCAAGAAAGCCAAAATAATAATAAAATAATTTAAAATCTTTATTGCATCAATTTCCCAGCTCCACCATTTAAATTGAAATTTTTTGAGGAATATTTTCATAATCAAAATTATAACTCATTATTATTTGGGCACTTTTTGGGCACTCTGCTTTTTAGGTTAAATATATTATTAGCTGAGACTTACTGCTATAACTGATCGGGGCGACAGGATTCGAACCTGCGACCTAGTGCTCCCAAAGCACCCGCAAGATTGAATCCATAACTGAGACTTATTTTGCTATCAATACTTTTATAAAAATAATTGTGGTCTAATTCGGACTAATTTAGATTAATTTGCATGAGTTTTGCGTGAGATTCAATTTGACAGTCGATCTAAAATAAGGGAAATTAGTTACTTTTTTATGGAAAAATTTTCCCAGAATCTTCTTAGGCTTTCTCTTTCAATATTATTTTTAAGTTTTCCTATTGGTTTTTTATTCGCAGGGTTTGAATATTTAAATACCAAAAAGTTTTTATCAACAAAATATAATGAATTAATCGAAAAGATAGAAAACTATATTGAGGATATGGAAGAAACATATCCTGAAACAATAAAATATTTTCCTTCAACTAAATTGGCAGATAAATCTCCTCTTGCAACATTACTTTTAACAAAATCAACTATGAAATTATTTCAAGTTTCCGAATATCTAAAATATAAAAATTCTATTTTGGATACTACTGACGAGATATCAAAGACTGTTGATGCATTTATAGAAGAATTAAAAATTGAATATCCCGAATTAAATAGAATACTTCCAAGGTGAAACGCTTACTCCTTGAATTAAAAAACGGGCGACATAAAACCGTTTGAAAGTTACGTCATAAGTCTGGAAGAACCAAATACCTGACTATCTTCTAAAGTTATGCGGATTATCCTTAACGAAATAACTTTTGCGTGAAATTTGCATGAAACAATAATTTTCGTGAATATCCTATTACTCGAGACATACCGCTATAACTGATAGGGGCGACAGGAATCGAACATGCGACGTAGTACCTTGTTTTAACTAGGTCGGTGATCTGATATTTTTTTCAAGAAAGTCGATCTAAACTTAAGTTTGAAATTAGACTTTGAATCTTTGATTTTATGCCAATATTTTTTGTAGAACTTTTTTTACCAATAATAATTATTTTAATTCTTCCTTTTATTGCAATTCCTCAGTTTATAAATGTGCAAAATAAAGCTAAATCATCGGCAGCCCGAAATACAGTTAGGAATATTGCGAAGGAATGCTTAGAGGCATTATCGAAGAATGACCTGGCTTATACATTCTCAGAAGTTGAGCTTCCTGGTTATCGGCTTTTCCCTCTAGATGGTAACTGCAAAGGAGATGAAAATAATTTAATAAAGGCAAAATCGGAAAATACAAAAAAATATCCCACTTACTCTTTCAACATCGAGACACGCGAGAAGAAATGCACACATGACGGGCCCAATGAGGATTTGAATTATTGCAGTGCCAAAAGAAATGGAGAATGGTGATAACCACAAAAGGATTAATTAATACTTACAGCGTTTAAGTTAAGAATAACGTTCCCTTATGTATAGAATATTTTTATTTTTTGGATTTATTGCAACTATTTGATATTGATTTTCCCAGAAACATACCCCATATTTTGGTTCCCCAAATGGGATCATCAAGAAAAAAACTTCATTTTTATCCACTTCTAATATATCAACCTTAGAAAATTTATTAATTTCAAGCGGATCTTTCTCATAAAGATCTAATACCTTATATTGACAAGAATTAAGAGGTGGAACTTTAGATATCTTTTTTAGTCGAATCACCTCTTCATCAAATAATTTTTTATCGGAATAGGTAATATCCAAAGAGCTGCGAATATGATCTTGCATATAGAAATCTCTGAAATCATTTATTGTTACTTTGTCTTTTTTGAAAATCACTTTGCCAGGGAAAAACCCATCTCGATGAAACCTATATCCCACATATTGAGAGTGAATAGGATACAAAGATTCATATATAATTTTTGGAGCAATTAATGCTATCCATATTAATATTGTAAAAGCAAACTTTTTGAAGGAAAAAGATATTGGTTTATAAAATCTGATAAGTCTATAAAATATATAAATTAATAAACAAAGCCATGTGGGATAAAGGATGAATCTCGGAATAGAGTATATGAATGAGTAAAGAGGATCAATAAAATCTATTAAATAACTTATACTTACCCCTAATATGTATACCGAGATTATTGAAATAAAAAAGGTAATAATTAATCTTATTATTTTTAAAAAACCTTTTAATATCATTTGGTAAAAAATTAATTTTGAATTCCTTTTAAAACATGGATTTATACAAAAATCATATTTACCTAGTTGGGTAAAAATCAAGTTTAGACTTACAGTGTTCAAGTTGGAATTCTATTGTTTCTTTCATCATTCTTTCAGCATTTTTTGTCAGGATAAACAATGATATATATGACGGAATTTTTACAGAATTTAATAGAATAAACTTTAGTAACTATGAAATTAACTTATTAAAAAAAAAGGATTAATAAAAAGAATCTCTGCATTGCCAGCCAGTAAATTGGTAATAATCACAAGCTTTATAAGCCCTCCCTAGTGAATCTTTATAACGACATGAAGCGGTTACTCCAAAGTTATCGCAGGACTGACTCCCAATTAATCTTCCATTTGTATAATTTTTGCAATTAGTAGAGTAACCTATTTTATCGCAAACCATTTTGGTTCTCGTGCCGTTTCTAAACCTTCTTTTGTATTCAGTAAAAATTCCAATAACACATTTTTCATGACTAGTGCCAAATTTATCTGTCCAGTATTCACATGATGCTTTTGCCTCAGGAATAAAGTAAGAAGAAGCTAAAAAAGGCTTATTGGAAAAAATAATACTGAAGAAAACTTACGCATATTAAGTAACGAAACTTCCATTTAAATTATATTACTTTTGGATTTAAAAATTCTTTGACGGATTTTTGACGGAATCGCTTTCCGTCAAAATTATCCAATAAAAAAGCGAGTCTGGGTAACTCGCTAGTATGACTTGGTTTTTAAGAGTCGGGGCGACAGGATTCGAACCTGCGACCTAGTGCTCCCAAAGCACTCGACGCCCCAAAGCGAGCACTGCGTTTTCACGCTATATCTATTTTCTTGCGTAATCTTGCGTAGTTTATCCTGACAAATATACCCTCATATGACATAAATATGACATAATTTTTTTGATTGACAGTCGATCTAATTAGGGAGAAGTTAACTCCCTTTTTAATAGCAAAGTACGCTATCTGCTTTAATTGATTCTTCAACTAGAACATCCGGCATCACAAACTCTGCTGTATATCCATCTAATAGCTTCTCATCGTAACCCCTAGATTTAGCAGACATACCTGAAACATATATGGTAACTTTTGATTTCTTTAAATTTTGAAGATGATCATATAAATCTCCAGTACCTTGACCAACTATTTCACCAGCTTTTTTGCAATTTAATATTTGTACCCCGTCTCCTGCTAGAAAAAGAGTTACTTTATGGTCGTTTTTTTCTGCAGTGAGGGCAACCAATAAACCTAAAGTTACTTTATTTTTGGATTCTAAACCGCTGTAAATATGTACTAACACTGTATTATCGGTAATGATAGACATTTAATCCTCCCAAAATTTGTTTCTATATCTTAAATAAAATCTATTATCATTAGCTGTTTTTTTGTGAAACGCTTACTACTTGCAAAAAGTTGAAAATTTAACCTTATTTTAAAGTAAGGGACTTGCTTTTAAAGAATATAAGGAGAATATAAAGAAAAAAGGCAATTCCAATGGAATCAACCAAAAGCCCAAAAAGAGTTATTAAGAAACGACTTAAAAATGTTGATAAAGCAATTGTTGAAATTGCACAAATGAAATTTAAAAATTTTGAAGAAAAAGAAGAAAAACTAGATGCGCTTGTTTTTTTAAAGAATCAAATATTGAGGGAAGCGGAGGCGCTACAAATAAAATGACTATTTATATATATCGAGTAATTTTATATATATTCCAAACAATACTAATACTGCTAAACCTACCCCAACAACTGTATTTGGTTGATTATTCCAAAGCTCTGTAAAAGATTCCATTAAAGGTTAATAAGCAAATTGGTGGTTTATATACATTTTTCTATAGTCTTCATGCAATCTTTCGGTTGCTAATCTTCTCTGGTTCATTGCTTCTCTAATCAAATCCATTTCGTGGAAGTTTTGATTGAGGATTGTGAAAGGAGTAATGAGTTTCATAAGACCCCCTATATCTACACCTTTATTGTCCTCCTACTTTTATTAAATTAATAGTGCGGTTTTAGGAACAAAAAAAGGGGTAAAGCTGCACCAAAAACCCTCGCCAACTGCACCGTGAATATAATCAACCTATCTTTTAAGAGGTTTATCCTTGAAAAAATATATTGAAGAACTAAGAATATCTACGAATAACTAAGCAAAGACGGGCATATGACATAAATATGACATAAATACTAATATGTCATATTTCAACCAATAAAAAAGACAGGCTGGGAAACCTTTCTGTGACTTGGATTATTAGAGTCGGGGCGACAGGATTCGAACCTGCGACCTAGTGCTCCCAAAGCACTTAACAACTCCAGTAGGGCACTATGTCTACAGCTTATGACAAGTTCCTATTAAATTATTCTTTATTTTCTTTTCAAACTATTGTTAATCTGACGGCGATTTGACGGCAAATTAGAGATTAAGTAGTTTTGGATTTTAAATAGAATAGAGTTTAAATATCAAATTTACTAAAAGCCCCATCCACTGCAAAGTGATTTGTGCCAACTCTGAGCCTCTTTTAGGGAAATATCAAGTACTTTATAAAGCTGATTTCTAGAACAACTTCCCGCAATGTACCAGTTTGGGTCGAGGATATCATAATCATATGTATAGTTGTCGTAGCAAACTTGTTGACGTCCAGAGTTAAAGCATGTCATAGCAAAAACTGGAGTTTCTATATATATGGGCGAAAATACGATAAATAAAATTAACTTAAAAGATCTTTTTATATTCATTTTTTATTTTTTAAAGACTACCTAATATTAGAAATTTCCTTTTTAAAAATCAACGAAATATATTTTATGCAAATCTAAATTTGACGGCAATTTGACGGCTCTTGCTGCCGTCAGATTTTTCAATAAAAAAGCGAGTCTGGGTAACTCGCTAGTATGACTTGGTTTTTAAGAGTCGGGGCGACAGGATTCGAACCTGCGACCTAGTGCTCCCAAAGCACCCGCGCTACCAAGCTGCGCCACGCCCCGCTTATAAGATCTTAGTTCATTGCAAGCATCTATAAAAGAGTAATTTCTAAAATTGTTTGATAAAAAACGATTTTTTATTGAAACTTTACTAATTTTCGCAAAATTTTTCACTAAAGTTTTTTTTTATCATTATTTGAAAGCGTTCGCTTATTAAAAATTTTAAATTTATATTTTATTTTTTCAAATTTTTTTTATTAAAAAGATTTCCAATTTTTAATAAACTTGTTGAGATAATATGCTTAATCTAAAATTAAATATCGAATAAGATCGATAATTACTAATTTCAAATGTCTAAAGAAATTAAAACTCCCTTCGGATCAATTAATACAGAGGTAAGTTTGTTCCCCATTTATTATTTGATATTTATATACGGCTTCGTTTATATATTCCCTTATGGGAAAAATTTGATAGGAATAAGTTGGTTTGACTGGCTTAGAAGTGAAGACGGCCCTCTTGAATGGATTCAGTTTTTTGAATACCTATTAGCTTCATTTTTCGCTTTTCTTATTTTTATAAGGCAAAAGAAAAAAAAAGAGGTTAACTCAATTATTTGGCTTTTAATAGCTTTTTTGTCTTTTGTAATTGCAGGAGAAGAAATAAGCTGGGGGGAGAGATTAACTGGAATCGGAATCGCTACTATTTCTGAGTTAAATGTTCAAGGAGAAACTAATTTTCATAATTTACCTTTTTTTCATAATTATTTATTAGACCCGGTTTTCGAAGTGAGTTGTATTTTCCTTGGTTGGTTTGGTTGGAGAAAGTTTAAAAATATTAATGCCTTACCGAATAAAAAATTGTCTCTTTATTTTTTATTTGTGGCACTTTTTTATTTTTATTTTGATATTTCTTGGGCTTCTACAACAGAGCAAATAAGGAATGATCAAGAAATATTCGAATTTTTATTATCCTCGGGAATTTTTTTACATTGCTTAGGTAATTTTCTTCAAAAATACAATTTAAAAAAATTGTAAACACTGAATGATTAATTTGATGGTGTTAGGGGCTTAATTAATTAATTAAGTTGATTAATTATATTAATCCTATTGAACCAGCAGTAAATCCTACTGCTAAGAAAAATGCAAATTCTAAGAGATCTCTTGGTAGAGAATTAACAATTAAATTAATTTGAGTCATTTAACCTTGTGCTCCTCAGGTATTTTGGTTTTAGAAAATATAACTAAGAAATTTTTTTGTTGAGGTTTAAAATTTGAAATTTTTCGTTTTTCTATAGAATTCAAAAGTCTTGTTACTTATAAAAACTACGAAATAAGATGATGTAATAAATATATTCAGAGAGTATTAAATGTAATAAATTTTTTTAGTGCTATATTTCTATAAAGTTTTCTTTGAAGAATTTAATGGACTATAAAAAAAAATCTATGAATAAAATGAATCGCAACGAAAGTTACGAAGAAATCGATACTAGGTTAGCTTCTGGATGGTACGTCGATTCAGTTGGAAGCACTAAAAAGAAAAAATATAAAACCACAGAGGTTAAATTCAAAATTTCAAAAAAAGTTTAATCAACTTAAAATTCTTAAATTAAACTCTTAATCAATATTTAAATTTTTATTTTCGCTAATCAATTCAATAGTTAATAAATTTTTTGTAGCAAATTTTTAATGTAACAATCAAAAAACTGTCACATTATTTTCGAAAATGTAGCTGTTGTTACTTGATTTTGTGGGCAAAAATACACTATCTTAAAGTGTCCTTTTAAATTTTTGTGTGAGGAATTTATGAAGCTTTTCAAAAGCTTGCTTATTGCTCCTGCGACATTAGGCCTTTTAGCTCCTATGTCTGCAACAGCAAATGAGCTTAATCTTGCTGAAGTTTCTGGTTACTCTTCTTCTGAAGAAGTACAGAACATTAGTGAGTTCTATCCAAAAGAACTAGCTGTTACAAACAGCCGTGTTGATGGATTAGAAGTAAGAATTAATGAAATTGAAGCTGGTAGTTTTTCTGAAACAACAACTGCTTCATTCAGTGCTGACATGTACATCGGTGCAGTTGATGATGAGACATCTCCAACACCTGATGATCTTAACGATGCTGATGACATCGTTACTGCGGGTTACAGCTTCCAAATCGACCTAAACACAAGTTTTACAGGTGAAGATTCACTCGACGTTTCTTTAGATGCTGGTAATGCTAATTCTGCTGGTGTAGCTGAATTCGACGGTAACTCAGGCGGAGATCAACTAACAGTTGATGGAGTTTCATACACTTTCCCACTTGGTGATAGTTTAACCTTTATGGTTGGTGACAACACTGATGGTAGTGCTCTATTCACAACAGCTTGTGTATATGGCGGTCCTTCCAACACTTTGGATGATTGCGGTAACGTAAACGCTAATATCACTAACGGTGGTGTAATGGCTGGAGCTGCTTATGACTTCGGCAATGGTACAACTTTTGCTGTTGGTTAT